>NZ_JADBGI010000014.1 GCF_014892575.1 Nocardiopsis coralli
ACCGGCACGCCCGCGAGATCCGCGTTCGTTTCGCTCGGTCGTCTCCACTCTACCCCTGTACCGGAGTGCTCGTGACGGGTTCGGGGAGACCCGTCCGTGGCTCACCGCACTTCCGGGTCCCGCCGACGGAACGGGGAGAACGCCAACGGCATCCACGCCAGAGCCATCACGGCCGCCCCGACCGCGAGAGCGGTACGCACGTCCGCGGCCTCCGCGAGCACACCCGCCGCGAGCGAGCCCAGGGTCAGGGCCCCGGTCATCAACAGGCGCATGGTTGCGGTCATACGCCCGAGCAGGGCGTCGGGGGTGAGCCTCTGGCGCAAGGTCGTCTGGACCACGTTGAGCAGGCCGACCCCGCCCTGGGAGAGCGCCCAGACGGCGCACACCGGCCAGAAGGCGGACTCGCTCAGGAACGGCACCGCGAACGCGGTCGCCCCTGCGAGCACGGTGGCAACGATCAGTGCCCGCCCCGTCCCGATGCCCGCGGCCAGCGCCCCGGCGACGAGCGAACCCGCCACTGCCCCGGCGGCACCGACCATGAAGAACAGCCCCACCCGGCTCTCCGGAAGGCCCAGGTCACCCACGATCAGCACCGGGGCCAACACCAGGAGCGGGCTCAGGCCCAGGTTCAGGATCAACGTGGAGAAGGCGATCGGCCGCAGGAGCGAGTGACCGAACACGTGGCGCACACCCTCGGCGATCTCCGCGGACATCGACCGCGATCGGCGTTCCGGATCCGGTTCACTCACCCGCACACCCGTGGTCACCGCGGCAGAGGCGCACTGCACCACCCCGTTGAGCAGGACCGCGTGCGGTGCGCCCAGGGTCTGCACGAGGTAACCCCCGACACCCCGTCCCGCGACCACCGCCGCGGACCCCATCCCCGCGAGCGCCGTGTTCGCCGGCATCAGTCGCTCCCGGCCGACGACGGCAGGCAGGAACCCCTGTTGGGCGGTGCGGGAGAAGAGCGCGGCCACCCCGCCCAGGAACGCGCACACGTACAGCTGCGCGAGTGTCAGCACGCCGGCGGCCCACGCGAGCGGGATCGACAGCAGCACCACCCCGTGCAGGAACTGGCTGAGCACGATCACGGGCCGTCGCCGGACGCGGTCGGTCCACGCCCCGGCGGGCAGGCCGACGACCAGGTACGCGGCCGTGCTCAGGGCGCCGAGGAGCCCCACCTGCCCGGGCCCGGCGTCCAGGGTGAGCACCGCCAGCAGCGGCAGGGCGAGCGCGCCGACCTCGGTACCCAGGTCGGCCATGGTGCGGGCCGCGAAGAAGCGGCGGAACGGCGCGGACGAGAACGGCCCGCGCGCAGTGTCATCGGAGAGCGTGGTCATACCCGGGATGCTCGGCCCGAGACGGGGTCCGCCACCATGGGTTCGGACATGGCCGAACCGGAGGCGTGATGCTCGAGCTGACCTTCACCACCGAAGAGATCGCCCGGACCCGGTTCGCGATCTCCCCACTGTGGGAAACGGTGGCTGCGCGCATGCAGCTCAGCCGCCCGTCCCCCTCACCCGTGCATCGACGGTGGGCCGCGCAGGTCGCCCCGCGTGTGAGCGGCAGGGACCCCGAGTGGCCGCTGCTCGCCGAGCTCGTCCCGCCGGGCGCTCGGCGCATGCCCGCGCTCGTGTGCCCGGTCCCCGCCCGGTCGATGCCCGATCTGGAACGGGAGCTGGAGGGGCTGCGCGCCCAGACGCCCGAGTTCGTGCGGACATCCCTCGACATGGTTCCGACTGCGCAAGGGCCGGAGGTCGACCGGTTGCGCGACGACCCCGTGGACTGCCTCCGGCGGCTGTCGGACGAGCTCACCGCGTACTGGGAGACGGCGGTCGCCCCCTACTGGCCGCAGGTGCTGACGCTCCTGGAGAGCGAGGTGCTCCACCGTGCACGGCGTCTGGCCGAGGGCGGGGTGGGCCACGCGTTCGGTGACCTGGACCCGGGCATCCGGTGGAAGGACGTGACCCTGCACGTCCCGAGCCGTACCGCCGACGGCAGACGTGACCTGGACGGGCGGGGGCTGGTGCTGACCCCGACGGCGTTCGAGTACCCGGGTGTGTGGCACATCCTCTCTCCCCTGGCCCCGCCCACGGTGCGGTATCCGGCGCGCGGTCTCGGCACGCTCTGGGAAGGGCGTTCGGCCCCGGTACCCGAGGCGCTGACCGGGGTGCTCGGGCGTACACGCGCACGACTGCTCGCCGAGCTGGAGACCCCCGCGGGCCAGGGCGATCTCGTCCGGCGCACAGGCAGGTCGAAGGCCTCGGTCTCGGAGGGCCTCACCGCCCTGCGGCGGGCCGGTCTGGTGAGCCGCCACCGCACCGGACGGCACGTCCTGTACACGCGCACCGGGCTCGGGGAGCACCTGGTGGAGAGTTCGGGGACGTCCGACGGGCGGTGACCCCCGAACGCCGGGAACGCTCAGCGGGTGTGCGGGGCCCCGCGGTCCTCGGCGAGCAGGTCGACCAGTTTGGCGAAGGCCGAACGTGCGGTCGCGGAGGTGAAGGGGCCCACGGCCACGAGGGCGGCGAGCAGCGCCGAGACCTCCCCCGCGGTGAAGACCGCAGCCGGGACCGTGCCACGTGCGGCCAGCCGGTACCCGCCGCCGGGCCCCGTGGTGACAGCGAGCGGAACGCCGGCGTCGCGGAGCCGGGCGATGTCGCGCTCGACGGTCCTGGTGCTCACCCCGAGGCGCTCGGCCAACTGGCGCGCGGTGGTCACCTGCGGATCGCGCACGCGCAGGTTCTCGATGAGGGCGTGCTGCCGTTCGACCAGGGGCACGACCTGGTGTGCCTGGATCTCCGGACCGCCCGGTTCCGACTCGTTCACGCGAGCAGCATGACACGACACGGTTCACGCAAAGACCGTCACAGCCTTGTCGGGCATGCCGGTGCAGGATCGAGGTACCGGCAAGCACACGAGGGACGGAGCCCGCCATGACCTGGACCGATGACCTTCTCTTCCAGCTCGACTTCTACTGGGACCGGATGCTGATGCCGCGGTTGGAGGGGCTCACCGACGAGGAGTACCTGTGGGAACCCGTGGAGGGGTGTTGGAGCATCCGTCCGCAGGAGGACGGGACGGGGATGATCGACTGGTCGTTCCCGCCGCCGGAACCGCCGCCGTTCACGACCATCGCGTGGCGCATGGCGCACCTCTCGGTGCTCGTCCTCGGTATGCGGGCGAGCTCGCACTTCGGGGACGGCTCGCTGACCATCGGGACCGCGCAGTGGCCGTTGACCGCCGCCGAGGGGTTGGAGTCCCTGCGCCGCTACCACGCGGAGTGGCGGAACGGCCTGGCCACGCTCGACGACGCGTCCATGGCGGAGCCCGTCGGTGAGGCGGAGGGCCCGTGGGCGGAGTACCCGATGTCGACGTTGGTGCTCCACCTGAACCGGGAGATCTTCCACCACGGCGCCGAGATCGCGCTGTTGCGGGACCTGTACCGCGACGGGTTCCGCAAGGGCTGAGCGCCACAGGCCACCGGGGGCCGGGACCACTGGGCCAGCAGCAACCGGGCTGCGGGGACCGCGTGCAGCGGTGACCGGGTTCGCCCGAAGGGCGAGCCCGGTCCGGGCCCGCGCGCCGAGGTCCTCCGGGGGGCCGACACCGACGGGGCGTTCGGCCGACACGGCGGTCGAGCCTCGGCCGGCACGTCCCGCCTCGGGCCACGCTGTGGGTGAGGCCTACGGAGGGCTGTGGCCTCGGTCTGATCCGGGGCACCCGCGCAGGCGGGCCGGGGCGACCGGCCCGCCCGGGGTCAGAGCTTCTGGATCGGGGCGTACTTGACCATGAGGTCCTTCTCCCCGATGTCGGCCCCGAAGTCGATGCGGGCCTTGGTCTTGTCCCCGCCGCCCTCGACGAGCTCTACACGGCCCATCCCGAAGGAGTCGTGGTTGACCAGGTCGCCGACGCTCAACGTGGGCGCGGCCGGCGCGGACTGCTTGGGGCGCCCGCCGCGGGACCCGCCGCCGAAGCCGGAGGAACCGAACCCGCCGCCGAGGCCGCGGCTGGGCGGCGGGGCCAGGGTGGACTCCTCGCGCTTCCACTCCACGAGGTCGGAGGGGATCTCGTCGAGGAACCGCGACGCCGGGTTGTACGACGGGGTGCCCCAGGCGCTGCGCACCGCGGCCCGGCTGATGTACAGCTTCTTCTGCGCGCGGGTGAGCCCGACGTAGGCCAGGCGGCGCTCCTCCTCGAGCTGCTGTTTGTCGCCGAGGGTGCGGTTGTGCGGGAACACCCCGTCCTCGAGCCCGGTCAGGAACACGACGGGGAACTCCAGCCCCTTCGCGGCGTGCAGGGTCATCAGGGTGACCACGCCGCCCTCGTCGTCCTCGTCCGGGATCTGGTCGGTGTCGGCGACCAGGGCCACACGTTCGAGGAAGTCCACGAGGGTGGGGTCGCCCGGGTCGGTGACGGGCTCGCCGTCCGCCTCCTCGGGCGGTTCCTGTTCGACGAGCGAGGCGAAGGTGGTCTCGAACTCGCGGGCGACGTCGACGAACTCCTCGAGGTTCTCCACCCGGGTCTCGTCCTGGATGTCCTTGGAACCGGCGAGCTCCGACAGGTACCCGGTCTTGCTCAGGACCGCCTCGACGATGTCCGCGGGGCTGTTGTCGGGCACCAGCGCGGCGAGCTCGTCGAGCAGCGCCACGAAGTCGCGCACGGCGTTGGCGGAGCGCTTGGCGATGCCGGGGATCTCGTCGACGCGGCGCAGGGCCCTGGCGAAGGAGATGCGTTCCCGGGCGGCGAAGAGCTCGACGGCCTCCTCGGCGCGGGCGCCGATGCCGCGCTTGGGCACGTTGAGGATGCGCCGCAGGCTGACGGTGTCCTCGGGGTTGGCGAGCACGCGCAGGTAGGCGAGGACGTCGCGGATCTCCTTGCGCTCGTAGAAGCGCACGCCGCCGACGATCTTGTACGGCAGCCCGGTGCGGATGAAGACGTCCTCGAAGACCCGGGACTGTGCGTTGGTGCGGTAGAAGACCGCGACCTGGGAGGGCAGCACGCCCTCCTCGTCGGTGAGCCGGTCGATCTCACCGGCGACGTGGCCGGCCTCGTCGTGCTCGTTGTCGGCCACGTACCCGACGAGCGCGCTGCCCTCGCCCTGTTCCGACCACAGGTTCTTCGCCGGCCGTCCCTCGTTGCGGTCGATGACGGCGTTGGCGGCGGTCAGGATCGTCTGGGTGGAGCGGTAGTTCTGCTCCAGGAGGATCGTGCGCGCGTTCGGGAAGTCGCGCTCGAACTCCAGGATGTTGCGGATCGTCGCCCCGCGGAACGCGTAGATCGACTGGTCCGCGTCACCCACCACACACAGTTCCGAGGGCGGGACGGTTGCGTTGCCCGGGTCCTCGTCGGTGCCGACGAGTTCGCGCACGAGCGCGTACTGGGCGTGGTTGGTGTCCTGGTACTCGTCGACGAGCACGTGGCGGAACCGGCGCCGGTAGTGCTCTGCGACGTCCGGGAACATCTGGAGCAGGTTGACGGTGACCATGATGAGGTCGTCGAAGTCGACGGCCCCGGCCTCGTGCAGGCGGGTCTGGTAGAGGCGGTAGGCCTCGGCGAGCTTCTTCTCCTGCTCGTTCTGCGCCTGCCCGGCGAAGGTGTCGTAGTCGACGAGCTCGTTCTTGAGGTTGGAGACCTGCGCGGAGAACGACCGGGGCGGGTAGTGCTTCGGGTCCAGGTCGAGCTCCTTGCAGACAAGCTGCATGAGCCGCTGGGAGTCGTTCGAGTCGTAGATCGTGAAGCTGCTCGGGTATCCCAGGCGGTGGCCCTCGCGCCGCAGGATGCGCACGCACGCGGCGTGGAAGGTCATCGTCCACATGGTGTTGGCGGCACGGGCGCCGAGGAGGGCCTGGATGCGCTCCTTCATCTCGGCCGCCGCCTTGTTGGTGAACGTGATCGCGAGGATCTCACCGGGGCGCACACCGCGTTCGGCCATGAGGTGGGCGATGCGGTGGGTGAGGACACGGGTCTTGCCCGAGCCGGCGCCGGCCACGATCAGGAGTGGACTGCCACTGTGCGTGACGGCGTCGCGCTGGGGACCGTTCAGACCTTCGAGAAGCTGCTCTTGGGACGACACGCCATCCAGGTTACGGGCGACCGGGGACGGTCCGGTCCGGTACGCCGTCGGCCGGAGCGGGACGGAGCGCGGGCACCGGCCCCGACCAGGGTGCCCTCCGGCCCGTGCAGCCCCTGGGCACGACGGGTCCGGCCCAACTCCTAAGCTGGTTCGGTCCAGGTCCCGACGCGGGGCCGCAGCAGTACCTTCTGGGGGTTCCTTGACCATGCGCGTCTTCGTCGACTGCGACCCGGGGATCGACGACGCGGTCGCTCTCGCCTACCTGGCCGCCCGGCCGGACGTGGAGATCGCCGGGGTCGGTGCGGTCTTCGGCAACAACGCCGTCGAGGTCACGGCCGACAACGCCCTACGGCTCCTGGAGCTGTACGGGCGCCCCGACGTCCCGGTGGCCGTGGGATGCGCGCGCCCGCTCGTGCAGGAGCCGCGCCTGGCCCCGCACGTGCACGGCGCGAACGGGCTCGGCGACGTGGAACTGCCCGAGCCGGCGCGCAAGCCGGTGGCGGAGTCGGCGCCCGAGCTGCTGGTCCGGTTGGCGCGGGAGAACCCGGGCGAGCTGGACGTGCTCGCGGTGGGGCCGCTCACGAACCTGGCCGTGGCCGTGGGGATGGAGCCGAAGCTGCCGCAGTTGGTGCGCAAGCTCGTGGTCATGGGCGGTGCGGTGAGCGCCCCCGGCAACGTCGGTCCGCACGGCGAGGCCAACATCGTCAACGACCCGGAGGCGGCCGAGACGGTGTTCGGCGCCGGTTTCGACCTGGACCTGGTCGCGCTGGACGTGACCATGGAGACGGTCGCCACGCCGGAGTGGCTGGCGGAGCTGGCGCTGGTGTCCGGTGAGAAGGCGCAGCGCACGTCGGGGTTCCTGGACTTCTACGCGGGGTTCTACGCCGGTATCTACGGTGTGCGCCAGTGTGCGATGCACGACCCGCTGGCCGCCGCCGTGCTGGTCGACCCGCGGCTGATCACCGGTTCCTTCGAGGCGCCGCTGCGGGTGGAGACGGCCGGAACGCTGACGCGCGGCATGACCGTGGCCGACCGGCGCCCGGTGCCCAGCGCGGACGAGCGCAGACCGGTGCGGGTGATCACGTCGGTGGCCGACGCCGAGTTCCTGCGGCTGATGCTCGACGCCCTGCGCTGACGCCCTGCCCTGAGGCCCGGGCCCTCCCCCGGGCCCGCCCGGACACAACTGCGCCCGCCTCCCTCGACGGGGGCGGGCGCTACGTCTGCGCGGCGGATGGTCCGGTCAGACCAGGCGGCGCGCGGTCGCCCAGCGGCTGAGTTCGTGCCGGTTGGACAGCTGGAGCTTGCGCAGCACCGAGGACACGTGGGTCTCCACCGTCTTGACGGAGATGAACAGCTCCTTGCCGACCTCCTTGTACGCGTACCCGCGCGCGATGTGCCGCAGGACCTCGCGTTCGCGCTGGGTGAGGCGGTCCAGCTCGGGGTCGACGGGCGGGGCGTCGGTCGCGGAGAACGCGTCGAGCACGAACCCGGCCAGGCGGGGCGAGAAGACCGCGTCGCCGTCGGCCACCCGCACGATCGCGTCGGCGAGTTCACGGCCGGAGATGGTCTTGGTGACGTAACCCCGGGCGCCGCCGCGCACGATCCCGATGACGTCCTCGGCCGCGTCGGAGACCGACAGGGCCAGGAACCTCACCTGCGGCTGCCGCGCCAGGACCCGCCGCAGCACCTCGACGCCGCCGCCCCCGGGCAGGTGCACGTCCAGGAGCACGAGGTCGGGCTGCTTCTCCGCGATGACGTGTACGGCGCCGTCGACGTCGCCGGCCTCCCCGACGACCTCGACGGCGTCGCCGAGTTCGCCGCGCACGCCGCTGCGGAAGAGGCGGTGGTCGTCCACGATGACGACGCGGGGCACCGCGCCGCCTTCACTGAAGCTGGGGCTGGGGCTGGTCTTGTCGTCGTCCACACTGTGGACCCTACCCACAGGCGTCCCGGCCTCGGCTCCGACTGTCCGGTTCCGGTCGCGACCCGGTTCCGCGGGGTTCACGGCTCCGGGGTTCGCCGGTCGTGGTCTCACAGGTTCGGGATGCGGGGCATGCGGAGCTGCACCTCCGTGCCCTCGCCGGGTTCGGTGCGCACGCGCGCGGAGCCGCCGTGGCGTTCCATCCGGCCGAGGATCGAGCCGCGCACGCCCATGCGGTCCTCGGGCATCTGCTCCAGGTCGAACCCGACACCGCAGTCGCGCACGAACACGAGCACTTCCTCCTCCTCGACCTCCCCGAAGACCGAGATGGTGTCGGCGCCCGCGTACTTGGACGCGTTGACCATGGCCTCGCGGGCGGCACGGAGCACCGCGCTGAGCCCGTCGTCGATGTCGCAGTCGCCCACGCACACGACCTCGATCGGAACGCCGTGTTCCTCCTCGACCTCGGCGGCGACCCGTTCGAGACCGGGGCGCACGGTGGTCTCGGCGTCGGCGGGGCGTTGGTAGAGCCAGCTGCGCAGCGCACGTTCCTGCACACGGGCCAGGCGCTGGACCTCGCGGGGGTCGTCGGCGCGGCGCTGGATCAGGGTGAGGGTGTGCAGGACGGAGTCGTGGATGTGGGCGGCGAGTTCGGCGCGTTCGGCGTTGCGGATGCGTTCGCGGCGTTCCTCGTCGCGTTCGCGCACCAGACCGATGATCCAGGGGGCGGCGACCAGGGCGATCCCCGCGATGATGGTGAACGCGAAGGTCAGGCCCGCGCGGGCGTTCTGGAGCTGCTCCTGGAAGACGAGGAACCCGATGACTCCCACGACGATGAGCAGCACACCGGCGCCCGCGCGCATGAGGGCCTTGCGTCCGACCGGGACGACGTTCGTGCTCATCCACTCGTCGCGCTGGGCGGGGTTGGCCTGCTGCCACAGGATGACGGCCCCCAGCGTCCCGAAGACCATGAACCACAGGAGCGGGTCGAACACGCCCCCGAACAGCAGGAACAGCAGCCCAAGACCCAGGGCGAGGGCGGTGTAGGCGATGAGCTGGGAGACCTCACGGCCCTTGCGCTGGTGGTCGGGGCCCTCCTCTTCTGCGGGGGCCTCCTCCTCGGGCACGAAGAAGTACAGCGCGAGGTAGATCGGGACCCCGACCCCGCCGATGGACAGCGCCATGAACGCCAGCCGCACCACGACCGGGTCGACCCGCAGGTGGCGGGCCATGCCGGAGGCCACACCGGCCAGGAGTCTGCCGTCCACCGCGCGGGTGTACCGCGGGGTGTGGGTGGGCGCCTGTGCCACCGCCCGATCACCGCTTCCGTCGTCGTCGTTGGTCCGGCGCGCCCCGCCCGTGCGCGGGGCCGTCAACCCAAGAATGCACGGTGCGGGCCCCGCCGGTCATCGGGGCACGGCCCTGGCCGGCTCGTGGGGCAGGTCAGGGGTGGGGTCAGGGTCGTCCCCGATGCGTGCGGGGAAGCTGCTGGGCGACGATGGTTCCGGTACCTCCGCAGGAACGACGGTGCCGCCGCTGGAGAGAAGGACGAGATGGCTGACGCTCCGAGGTCCGGGGTGCCCGAGGGCGGGGAGCCGCCGGGCGCGACCGGTCCGGCCCCCGGGCCCGCGCCGGAGCTGCGCAAGGGCGAGGACCGTGTGCTCACGGGTGTGTGCTCGGGCCTGGGCGCGTACACGGGTGTGGACCCGGTGGTGTGGCGTGCCGCGTTCGTGCTGACCGCGTTCGCGGGCGCGACGGGGGTGCTGCTCTACGTCGCCGCGTGGATGCTCATGCGCGACACCGGGGGCGGTCCCTCGACGCTGGAGCAGATGCTGAACAGGGCGTTCCCGTCCGCGGTGGTGCTGAAGCTGTTGGCGCTGGGTCTTGCGTTGGCGACGGCGATGAGCCTGGTCGGCGGGTTCGGCTGGGGGACGATGGTCCTGGCGACCCCGCTCATCATCGGGCTGCTGTCGGCGCGCAACCGGGGGGTGGACCTGCGGTCGACCTTCCTGGGGTTGCGCGGTGAGATGCGGCGTACGGAGCCGGCGCCGGCGGTGCCCGTTCCGGAGCCGACCCCCTCCTATTACAACCCGGCCCAGCCGTGGGCGTCGGCCTCTCCCGGGCCGGTCGACCTGGCGGTGGTCTCGGAACGTTCCTCGCAGGGCGTGGAGCCCGACCACGAGGAGGACGACGAGGACGACCCGGAGGACGACGACCACACGGGCGGTGCCGAAGAGGCGCAGTGCCCGAAGGGGTTCCCACTGGCCTCGAGCGTGTGGTGGGTGCTGGTCGCGACCGTCGTGCTCGCGCCGATGCTCTTCTTCGGGTGGGGTTCGGAGCTCTGGAGCGGGGACACCGCACGGCTGCTCATCGGGCCCGACACGGGGGTGTTCTTCGTCGCGGGGGCTCTCGCGTTCGTGGGGCTCCTGGCGATCGTGGGCACCTGGTGGGGCAACCCGTCCGGGCTGTGGTTCCTGGGGATCGTGCTGAGTCTGCTGGCCGCGACCGCCTCGGTGGCCGACCTGACGCGGATCGGTTCGGCCACCTGGGAGCCGCGCACCGTCGCCGAGCTGGAGGAGGGCGATCACCGGGTGACGTTGGGCAGCGGGGTCATGGACCTGCGGATGCTGCACGACCTGGAGCCGGGCGAGGAGGTCGACGTGCAGGTGTCGGTCAACGGCCACACCCAGCTGCACCTGCCCGAGCACGCGCGGGTGGAGCTGACCTCGTGGGTGGGGCTCGGCGGGATCCAGGAGGAAGGGACGGACGCCGGGCCCTCCGGTGCCGATGTGGACTTCCACCGCGTGTACGAACCGGTCGAGGAGGACGGTGAGGAGCGGGACGGCGAGGACGCCGAGCGCGACCCGGCCGAGGGTGAGGACGCCGACGCCGGCAGCGACGGTGAAGGTGGAGAAGAGGCCGGACCGCCGGTGATCAATCTGAGGACCGACTCCTACGTCGGGCACGTGGAGGTGGAGCATGGCCGCTCGGGGAACTGACTGGGGGTCGATGGTCGCCGGCCTGCTGTTCGTGGGCCTGGCGGTCGCCTTCGTCCTGCGCGGGACCGGCGACTGGTCGTTCCCGGTGTGGTGGGTACTCCCCGCGCTCGCGGTGGGGTTGGCGCTGGCCGCGGTGGCCCGGCGGCTGTCGCGCAGGGCCCCGGCCGAGGAGACCGGGGGCACGGACCGGGAGCCGGGGCCGTCGCAGGAGGGCTGACGCGGGGTCCGTGAGCGGATCCTGTTCCGGACCCCGATCCCCGGGCCCGGCCAGGACGTCCCGATGAGGGGCACGGACGGCCGTCGAGCGCATCGAAGAGGAGCGGCGCTCGGCGGCCGTCGGCGTGTGTGCGGGGCCGGCGGGACGGGCCCTGCGTTCAGGAGGGGCGGTGCTCGGCGATGGCCGCGAACTGTTCGACGGTCAACGACTCGCCGCGCGCCCGCGGGTCGACGCCGGCGCCGCGCAGGGCCTCCTCGGCGGCGGGCGCGGACCCGGCCCACCCGGCCAGGGCGGCGCGCAGGGTCTTGCGGCGCTGGGCGAAGGCGGCGTCGACGACCGCGAAGACCTCCTCGCGGGTGGCGGAGGTCGTGGGCGCGGGACGGCGGACCAGTTCCACCAGGCCGGAGTCGACGTTGGGGGCGGGCCAGAAGACGTTGCGTCCCACGGCGCCGGCACGCCGGGCGTCGGCGTACCAGGCGATCTTGGCCGAGGGCACCCCGTAGATGCGGCCGCCGGGCTCGGCGGTGATGCGGTCGGCGACCTCGGACTGCACCATGACGAGCACACGCCGGATGCCGGGCAGGAGCTCGAGCAGGTGGAGCAGGACCGGGACGGACACGTTGTAGGGCAGGTTCGCCACCAGGGCGGTGGGTTCCGGCCCGGGGAGCTCCTTCACGCGCATGGCGTCGGCCGGGACCACGGTGAGCCGGTCGGCGAGGTCCGGGGCGTGGTCGGCGACGGTGCCCGGGAGCGCCTCGGCCAGGGCGGGGTCGACCTCGATCGCGGTCACGTGGCGCACGTGCGGGAGGAGGGCGAGGGTGAGGGATCCGAGCCCGGGCCCGACCTCGACGACCACGTCCTCGTCGGTGACGCCGGCCACGCGGACGATGCGGCGGACGGTGCCGTGGTCGATCACGAAGTTCTGGCCCAGGGTCTTGGTGGGCCGGACACCGAACCGTTCGGCGAGCTTGCGCACGTCGGCGGGCGTGAGCAGGCGGGAGCGGTCGGCGGGGTCGGGTTCGGGTGTCTGTGTCACCCCCACATCTTGCCATCCCCGCAGGACCGGACCCGGAGCGCACGGCTCCCCGTCCCCCGAGCGCGGTACTGGCCCCACGCGCACACGCGCGTGCACCCGTCGCACGCGCGAGAACCGACCGGAGACAGGTCGTGCTCCGCGTGCACACACGAACGCAGGGCCCACCGGAGGCAGGCCCTGCGCCATGGACCGAAGGGTGCCGGGGCCCGGCACCGGGGGTCACTCGTGGAGGTGGACCCCGCAGGTCGGCCACTGGCTCTGCCAGTCGCCGCCGACGTCGTTGTAGAGCTGCTGGGCGCGCTGGGTCTGCTCGTCCGGGCTGGCGTCGGAGGGCAGGCCGGTGCCGCCCACGGACTGCCAGGTGTCCTCGCTGAACTGGTAGAGCCCGTAGTAACCGCCCGCGGAGTTCACGGCGTTCGGGTCCCCGCCGGACTCGCAGTCGGCGAGCCCGGCCCAGTTGAGGTCGGCCGCGTCGCCGCCGCCCTCGGGCTCGGAACCCTCTTCCTCTTGCTCCTGGGTGCCGACCTTGACGAGGCCGTCGACGGGTTCGGTGACGACCTCCTCGTCGAGCTCGTACTCGCGCTCCTGGCCGTGGTGGAGGATCGTCGCGGTGGTGACCTCCTTGACGCCGTCCTCGGCCTCGGTCACGACCTCGCGCTCACCCTCGGGTAGGTCGGGGTCCTCCTCCTCTTCCTCCTCGGCCTCGATCGGGACCTCCTCGACGACCGGCTCGTCCAGCACGGGCGTGATGGAGACGGAGGTCTCGGGGGTCACGGGTTCGTCGAGCCCGGGGCGGACGATGTCGTGCTCGCCCACCTCCACGTCCGCGGCGTCGAGCACGTCCTGGACGGTCTCCCCCGTGGTCCGGGTCTCGGTGCGCACGGTGTCGTACATGACGACCATCCGCGGCGCCTGCTCGGCGGTCACCTCCAGGCCGTCCTCGGGGATCTCGGTGTCGGGGTCCTCCGACATGTCGACGCCCTCGAGGTCGAGGCCGAGCTGCGGCAGACCCTCCTCCAGGGTGGCCGCGTGCACGCCGCCGGAGACCTCGCGGCCGTCGAGCTCGACGGTCAGGTCGCGCGGGGACCGCACGACCACGTGGTCACCGGAGGCGACCTCGGTGTCGAGCGAGGGCGCGACGGCGTCGTCATCGTCGAGGGTGACGTCGGCGGCGTCAAGCACGTCCTGGACGGTGCCGCCGCCGAGGGTGCGCACGGACTGCTGGTCACCGTCGTTGTCGAGGGTGACGCCGTCGTCCATGGCGTAGGCGGTCCCGCCGCCCACGGCGACCAGGGCCAGGGCGGCGCCTCCGGCGATGAGGATCGCGGGTTTGAGGCGGCGTTCGCGGCTCGCGTTGGCGCGGCGGCGCCTGGGGGTACGGGTTCCGGACATGACGGGAGGTGCCCTTCCGAGGGACTGGGGTGTCAGACAGTGTCGGGCGCGGGTGGAGGCCCCACTGCTGCTGCACATTAACACCCCCACCGAAACAGATTGCGGACTTGGCCGAAACCCGGGAACGGGATGTGCGCTTCGCCCCGTTCACCCCTTCGGGCAGGTCCGGGGCCCGCTCCCCCACCACGGAGGGCCCACCCGCGTCGGCCCCGACGAGGGGTCGGCGTGACGCGGGCCACTCCCACCCGGCACAATGAAACCGAATCTCGTTCTACTCAAGGAGAGCGCCAATGGGCACGGGCCCCCTGCACGGAATCCGCGTCGTCGAGTTCACCGGGATCGGCCCCGCACCCATGGCCGGGATGCTCCTGGCCGACCTGGGTGCGAGCGTCATCCGCCTCGACCGCCCCGCGGCCGCCGACGCCATGAACGACGGCGCGCCCGGACCCCACATGAGCGAGGGGCGCACCGTCATGGCCGCCGACCTCAAGTCCGAGGAGGGCATGGAACTCGCCCGCGACCTCGTCTCCCGCGCCGACGTCCTCCTCGAGGGGTTCCGGCCCGGGGTCATGGAACGCCGCGGACTGGGCCCCGAGGACGCCCTCGAACTCAACCCGCGCCTGGTCTACGCACGTGTGACCGGCTGGGGTCAGGACGGCCCGCTCGCCCACACCGCCGGCCACGACATGAACTACGTGTCCCTCAACGGCGCCCTCCACTCGATCGGCCGCGCCGGCGAGGCCCCGGTGCCCCCGATCAACCTGCTGGGCGACTTCGCGGGCGGGACCATGTTCGTGGTCACCGGCGTGCTCAGCGCCCTCGTGGAACGTCAGACCTCCGGGCGCGGGCAGGTCGTGGACGCCGCCATGGTCGACGGCAGTTCGCTCCTGCTCTCGATGATGCTCGAGGACCGCCACCGGGGCGGCTGGAGCGACGAGCGCGGTACGAACTACCTCGACACCGGCGCCCCCTGGTACGACGTCTACGAGTGCGCCGACGGCCGCCACGTGTCGGTGGGCTGCATCGAGCCGCAGTTCTACGCCGCGTTCCTTGAGGGCACCGGGCTCGCCGGCGAGGACCTGCCCGGCCAGTGGGACCGCGAGTCCTGGCCGGCCCTGCGCGCCCGGTTCGCCGAGGTCCTGCGCACGCGCACCCGCGACGAGTGGGCGGAGGTCTTCGACGGCACCGACGCCTGTGTGATGCCGGTCCTCTCCCCCGGCGAGGCCCCCGACCACCCGCACGTGGCGGCCCGCGGCAGCCTCACCCGCGGGGAGGACGGCAGGATCGTCCCCGGCCCCGCGCCCCGGTTCGACCGCACGCCCGGGCAGGTCACGCGGGCCACGCCTCAGCCCGACACCTCCCGGGTCCTGAAGGAATGGGGCATCGACGGGGCCTGAATCGACCCGGTCTGATCGGCCCGGCCCCGAAAACGCCGCTTTCCCCCGTACGAGGGGGCCCGATCACTATCGTGAGCCGCTGAAAACGCCGCGCACGAGGGGGTCAGGGCCATGTCGGAGGGGCGACGGACCACGGCGGGGACGGTCGGCCCGCGGGCCGTGCGCCCCCTCCTGCTGCTGTTGTCGGCGCTGCTGCTCCTGGGCGCGGCCCCGGCGGCAGCGGCGCCGTCCGAGCCGGCCCCGGACCCCGACGCCACCGCCACCCGCGAGGGTCCGGTGGTGATCGTGGGGGTCCCGGGTCTGCTGTGGTCCGACGTCTCCCCCGACACCACCCCGCACCTGTGGGAGATGGCGGGCGAGGCCTCCATCGGCAACGTCTCCATCCGCAGCGCGACCTCCCGGACCTGCCCCACCGACGGGTGGCTGACCGTCTCGGCCGGGCAGCGCGCGGTCGCCAAACGCGCTGAGTTCACCGTGTGCGAGCCGGCGCCCACCCCGCGGAGCAGCGGGTCCGGCGCGTTCGTGCCCGGCTTCGACACGTTCATGGCCGACAACCGGGACTCGGAGTTCGCCGCCCCCGTCGGCCTCCTGGGGCAGAGCGTGCGCGAGGCCGGCGGCACGACCCTGGCGGTGGGCCCGGGCGCCGCCCTGGGCGCGGCCGACGGCCGGGGACACGTCGACCACTACCTGTCCGACCCGGCCGACCTGACCGCCGACCGCCTCGACGGGGTCTCCCTGGCCGCGGTGGAACTGGCCGAGCTCACCAGCCTCCACCCGGACCCCGCCCGGGCCTCCGCCGTCTCCGAGGGCGCCGAGCCCGCCGAACCCGATCGCGACGAGGTACCCGAGCGCGACCGCGAGGAAGCGCTGCGGGTCGTCGACGACCGGATGCGCGCGCTCCTGGACGTGCTGCCCGAGGGCTCGGCCCTGAACGTGGTCGGGGTGTCCATGGACACCGGACCGTCCGAGCTCACCGTCGGCATGAGCGCCGAGACCACCGCCGAGGGCCTGAACGGCGACGCCGGATACCTGGCCTCGGAGTCCACGCGCCGCCCCGGGCTGGTGGTGCTGACCGACACCACGCCCTCGGCCCTGGCCGAGCTCGGCCTGCAGCAGACCGCGCCGACCAGCGGGCGCGCCTGGCACACGACCGAACGCCCCGACACCACGGGGGGCGCGGTCGGGGAGCTCGAGGACTTCAACACCGCGGCCGTGGTCGTGGGCGCCGCCGTCCCCGGGTTCTTCACCGGGCTGGTCGCGTTCCAGCTGCTCACCTACGCCGCGGCCGCCTTCGCGCTCAGCCGGTTCTCGGGCCGGCGCCCCGGCGAGCGCGGCAAACGCGCGCTGGTGCTGTCGGTGACCCGGGTCGTGGCGCTTGCGGCCGCGGCGTTCCCGGTGGCGAGTTACCTGGCCAACCTGGTCCCGTGGTGGGCCTCGGCGACACCCCTGGCGGCGCTGCTGGTGTGTGTACTGGCGGCGGACGCGCTCGTGGTGGGCGCGGCGCTGCTGGGGCCGTGGCGGCACAGCGTCCTCGGCCCGATGACGGTGGTGGCCGGGTCGACCGCCGCGGTGCTGCTGATCGACATCTGCCTGGGCGCGAACCTGCAGATGAACTCGCCGGTGGGGTACTCCCCGATCGTCGCGGGACGGTTCTACGGGATCGGCAACATCGCCTTCGCGGCCTTCGCGACCGGGATGCTCATGGCGGTCGCCGGGATCGCGCACGAGCTGATCCGCAGAGGCATGCGCACGCTCGCTGTGTGGGTCGGCCTGGCCGTGGGGGCCACCTCGGTGGCCGTCATCGGCTGGCCGGGGCTGGGCACCGACTTCGGAGGGGTGATCGCGCTCGTCCCGGGTGTGGCGGTCACGGTCATGATGATCGCCGGGGCGCGCATCACCGTGCCGCGGGTGGCCGGCGCGGTGGCGCTCGCGCTGGGTTCGATCGCCCTGCTGGCCTGGTGGGACCTCCTGCGTCCGGTGAACGAGCGCAGCCACTTCGGGGCGTTCGCGGCGCAGGTGGCGGACGGGGACGCGGTCACGGTGCTCACCCGCAAGCTCACCTCGATGCTGGGCACGCTCGGCAACTGGCAGCTGACCCTGCTGGCCGGGTGTGCGCTGGTCTTCCTGTTCCTGGTGCTCCGGCGGCCCACGAACTGGCGTATAGGCGCACTGCAGCGGGCCTACGAGGACGCGCCGATGCTCCGGGCGGGGCTCACGGGTTCGCTCGTGTGTGCCCTGGTGGGGTTCGCGGCCAACGACTCGGGTGTGGCCATCCCGGCGATCGCGTTGACGGTGGCGGTCCCGCTGACGCTGTCGGCGTGTGTGTGGGCGCTGCAGGGGCGCGAGGAGGAGGCCGCCGAGGGTTCCGTTCCGATCGCCGACACGACACGGGCATGAACGACGTCACACCGAGTAGGGCACGGAGAAACGCGCGAGCACGACCATGCGTCACTCACGTCACGAAACGGCCACAGGGCTGTGGTACAGTCCGGGGCTGGACGGCCCTCTTGGCGACAAGCAAGGTACCCAGTACCATCCGAGAGCGGCCGATGACCCACCATCCCCGGATCCCGCACGGAACGGCCCCCGCCGTCCGTTCGGAACCTCCATCTGGCCGTGGAAGGGGAATGCCCGCCCCCACGGGAGGGTTCTGGGTTCTGAAAGAGGCAGCGAGCCGACCGGCCCCGCGCACACCGCGGACCGACCGCCCGCCCGGACCCCGGCGGAACTTCCGCCGGAGATCGATCGTTCGACGAGCAGCCGTGCTTTCCCAGACAGACCAGGAGACGACAGCGTTCCGTCCCCGACCCCGGCCCGGGGCACCACGCGAGGAACCAGATGAACCGACAGCTTGGCCTTCCCGGTAACACTCCGAAAGCAGTGGCCGACACGAACACCTGGAACGGTGTTCTCCCGGCCGCGTCGACCCATCGGGCACGTCCCGAACTCGCCGGAGTCGCAATGCCCGACCTGACCATCTCCTCCACCCTGCATTCGGCCGGGCGTGTCCTGGCGCTGAACGGGGAGATCGACATGGCCACCGAGAACCGCTTCCAGGAGGCGGTCACCGAAGCTCTGACGACCCAGCCGCACGGCCGGGTCGTGCTCGACTGCACGGAGCTGCGGTTCATCGACTCCAGCGGCCTGCGGGTCCTCATCCGGGCGCACAAGACCGCCAAGGAGCAGCAGGCGCTCCTGGCCGTGGCCGCGCCCGTCCACCGGGTGATGCAGACGCTGCGCGTGACCTCGCTGGACACCCGCATCCCGGTCTTCGGCACCGTGACCGAGGCGCTCACGGCCCCCAACTCCCAGTAGGGCCCCGCCGGCACAGGACGGACGGCCGGCCCGGTACCCCACCGGCCGCCCGGCACCGCTACTGGAGCAGCAACAGCCACACGCCCAGACCGGTCACACCGATGTTGACCAGGGCGAAGACGACCACCCACAGCGTGCCCGGCATACCCGTGAGCCGGGCCAGCTGGTCCGCGTCGGAATGGGGCGAGGGCTGGCGCATGCGCTGCGACTGCAGCTCGAAGACCGGGCGCACGCCGGCGAAGAGCAGGAACCAGATGAAGACGTAGGCGAACGCCGCCTGCACCTCCGGTTCGGTGTACCAGCTCACGCCGAAGACCACCGCACCCGTCGCGACGATCGACACCACGCCGTAGACGTTGCGGATCATCACCAGCATCAGCGCCAACAGCACGATGCTCAGCCACAGCAGCGCCGTGATCCGGTCGGCCATGAGCATGAGGATGCCGAGCAGGCCCACCACGGAGGGCGCGACGTACCCGGCGAACACCGTCAGGATCATGCCCGGGCCGGTCGGCTTGCCGCGGGAGACCGTCACCCCCGAGGTGTCGGAGTGCAAGCGGATCCCGGTGAGCTGGCGGCCGCTCAGCAGGGCCACGAGCGCGTGCCCGCCCTCGTGCGCGATGGTGACGACGTTGCGGCCCACACGCCAGGTCGGGCCGAGCACGACCGCCAGCAGCGCCACCACCGCGGCGCCGACGACGATCCACCGCTCCGGCTCGGGTTGGACCGTGAGGACCTCTTGCCACACGTCACCGAAGGTTGTTCCCACCACTGCTCCCTGAGTCGACAGACGGGCGGGCCCGACCGCGGCGCTCACGGCTCAGGGGGGAGCCGCGGGGCGCGGGCCCTCGCCGAACTGTAGGACATCTCGGAGATCTGCGTGTGACCGGAACTTTCCGGAAGAGGTGTGCCCCGTCAGACCCGGTTCTCGGCCTCGGCGACCTCGCGCAGGCGCAGCAGGGTCTGCTCGATCGCCTCAGCGTTCTTGCGGGGGAACCCGGTCAGCACGTAGAAGAACGACGGGCCGCGGGAGTAGTCGAAGGTCTCCCGGACCCGGGTGCCGCCGTCCGGGAGCTCGCCGAGCTCGTAACCCCAGCGCTGCGGGCCCGTGGTCTTCCAGACCAGGCGCCGCCCCTCCTCGAACTCCACGACCTCGTTGCTCATCCGGTACGGGACGCCGTACATACGCATGTCCACCCCGAACCGGACACCGGGCGCCAGGCGTTCGGGGCCGAAGGTCGGGCCGCCCACGGAGCCGGACCCGTCGATCTCGGAGTGGCGGGCGGGGCGGGCGATGATGTCGAAGACCACCGAGGCGGGGGCGTCGACGTCGATGGTGCGGGAAACCTTGTGCGTGGCCATGAGCCCATCCTGCCTCACGGCCGGACGGTGTGGCGTTCGGCTCCGGCGAGTGCGCCGCCGTCCGCGGACACGTGCAGCACCCACAGCGAGCCCTTGCGCAGGCCCAGCTGCTGGGTGACGGGCGCGCCCAGGCGTTCCAGGGCCTCGGCCATGAGATGGGGCACGAGTTCGCCGTGGGTGCACACGACCACGGGTTCGCACCGGTCGAGCAGCGCGGCGAAGGCGGCGCGGGCCTCGCCGATGTCGTAGGACCGCCCCGTCGGCCGCACGGTCAGGGCGCGCTCGGTGTACATGGGAGCGTCGCACTCGACCGTGTAGGGCAGCAGCGACTCCGTGCAGCGCGCGGCGGCCGAGGAGACCGCGTCCGGCCTCCCGTAGGGGGACAGCAGCCGCGGCAGGGCGAGGGCGTCGGCGCGGCCCTGTTCGTCGAGGGGGCGCAGGAGGTCGTTGCCGCTCCACCCGCGTTTGTCCCCGGCCGACATGTGGCGCACGAGCACCACCGGGAACGTGCGGGCCGGGCCGGCGCGGAAGTTGTCGAGCACACGGACGTCGTGGTCGTAGGTGATGCGCGTGCGGGCCTCCTCCAGGGGCACCCACTCGACCAGGTCGATCTCGTCGTCGGGTCTGCGGTCGAGCTCCGCGCGGGGGTCGGCGGGGGTCGCGGCCCACCACTCGACCTGCTTGGGCCAACCGTCCTTGAGGTAGCGCTGCGGCGGCAGGCGGCGGCCCAGGACCGGGGTCACACCGGTCTCCTCGGCGACCTCGCGCACGGAGCCCGTGATGATGTGCTCGCCGCCCTTGAGCTTGCCCTTGGGCAGCGTCCAGTCGCCGCGGTCGGGGCGGCGCACCAACACGACCTCGCGCCCGCCGCCGGGAGCCTCGCGCCACAGGACGGCCCCGCCGGCGCGGATCGGTTCGAGGTACCCGCCCACCGCGGTCTCGCGCGGCGGGAAGGCACTGGTCACGCGGATGCCGTCGGGGGTGCTGTGCTCGTCCTTCACGCGTGCTCCACCACCCGGAACCGGCGGTCCCCGCGCAGGGCGTCCTGCAGGTCGACCAGGCGCCGGCCCTGGTCGTCGCGTGTGTGCCGGGTCCAGGAACCGTCGGGCTCCAGGTGCCACGAGGTCGTGCCGTCGTCCATCGCGAAGTCCATGAGCCCGATGAGCCGCCGCCGCTGTTCACCGTCGGAGACCCGGATGAGCGCCTCCACACGCCGGTCGAGGTTGCGCGGCATGAGGTCGGCGCTGCCGATCCACACCTCGGGGTCACCGCCGCCCTCGAAGACGAACACCCGGGAGTGCTCCAGGAACCTCCCGAGGATGCTGCGCACCCTGATCCGGTCGGACAGCCCCGGCACCCCGGCCCTGAGCACGCAGCTGCCGCGCACCCACAGGTCGACGTCGACGCCGGCCTGCGAGGCGCGGTAGAGCGCGTCGATGATCTCCTCGTCGACGAGCGAGTTCACCTTGATGCGGATGCGCGCGGGCCGTCCGGCAAGGGCGTGCTCGATCTCCCCGCCGATGCGCTGCATGAGGCCCTCGCGCAGGGCGGCGGGAGCGACCATCAGCCGGCGGTAGTGCCTTTTTCGGGAGAACCCGGTGAGGCTGTTGAAGAGGTCGCTGACGTCCTGCCCGACCTCGGACGCGGCGCTGAACAGCCCGAGGTCCTCGTAGATGCGTGCGGTCGCCGGGTTGTAGTTGCCGGTGCCGACGTGGCAGTAGCGGCGCAGGACCCCGTCGTCGTCCTTGCGGATGACCATGGAGAGCTTGCAGTGGGTCTTGAGTCCGACGACGCCGTAGACGACGTGGCACCCGGCGCCCTCGAGCTTGCGGGCCCACTCGATGTTGTTCTGTTCGTCGAAGCGCGCCTTGACCTCGACGAGCACCACGACCTCCTTGCCGGCGCGGGCGGCGTCGATGAGCGACTCGACGACGGGCGAGTCGCCGCTGGTGCGGTAGAGCGTCTGTTTGACCGCGACGACGTCCGGGGCGGTGGCGGCCAGCGCCAGGAACCGTTCGGTGCTGGTGGCGAAGGACTCGTAGGGGTGGTGCACGAGGACCTCGCGTGCGCGGATCGCGGCGAACAGGTTCCCGGAGGTCAGGGCCTGCGGTTCGACCGGGACCATCGGCGGGTAGCGCAGTTCGGGCCGGTCGAGGTCGGCGATCTGCGCGAGCCCGGCCAGGTTGAGCGGTCCCGGGACGCGGTGGATCTCCTCCTCCTCGGCGCCGAGCTCGGCGGTGAGGATGCCCAGGACCTCGTCGCTGATGTCCTGCTCGACCTCCAGGCGCACGAGCGGGCCGAACCGGCGGCGCAGGAGCTCGTTCTCCAGGGAGTGCACGAGGTCGTCGGTCTCGTCCTCGTCGACCTCGAGGTCGGCGTTGCGGGTGACGCGGAAGGCGTGGTGCTCGACGATCTGCATGCCCTCGAACAGCTGCGGCAGGTGTGCGGCGATGACGTCCTCGACCGGCACGAACCGGCCGCCGCCCGCGGTGTCGAGCTCGATGAAGCGCGGCAGGGCGCTGGGCACCTTCACGCGGGCGAACATGCGCCGTTCGTCGCGCGGGTCGCGAACGGTGACGGCGAGGTTGAGCGAGCGCCCGGAGATGTAGGGGAACGGGTGCGCGGAGTCGACCGCGAACGGGGTGACCAGCGGGTAGACGGACCGGTGGAAGTACCCGTGCAGGAAATCGCGTTCGGGCTGGTCGAGCTCGTTCCAGCGCAGGATGCGGATGCCGACCTCGGCCAGGGCCGGGCCGACCGAGCGCACGAAGCAGGCCGCGTGCCGGAGCATGAGCTCGTGCGTGACCCCGGAGATGCGTTCGAGGAGGTCGCGCGGGTGGTGGCCGCTGGCGGAGGCGACGGAGAGCCCGGTGGCCTCGCGGCGCTTGAGCCCTGCGACGCGGACCATGAAGAACTCGTCGAGGTTGCTGGAGAAGATCGCCAGGAAGCGGGTGCGTTCCAGGAGGGGGATGTCCTCGTCCTCGGCGAGTTCGAGAACCCTCTGGTTGAACCGCAGCCACCCTTCCTCCCGGTCCATGAACCGGTCGGAGGGCAGTGTGTCGGTGACGGTCCGGGGTGCGGGGATCGATTCCGTGCTCACCGTGGCCAGACTCCCCCCGTTGCGGAACGTTCCGGTGACGCCCGTATGAGAAGAAGGCGACCGGAAAGCAACCTCTGCACTCATGACTCCCCAGTTCGACACATAAGCTGACGAACCGGGCAAATCAGACTACGAGGGTCCGCCTCCAACGCCGTGAAAAGCAGGCGGAAAGAAAATGCAAGCCGAAGAGGCCGGCCGTCACAGCGCGTCGACGATGCCGAAGGTCAGGTCCGGCGGCACCAGGACCATGAACACACCGACCCGCATGAACACGTTGAGCCAGAGGTTGCGGAAGCACGCCCACAGGTACCCGTAGAACAGCCCGGCCGCCGAGTAGGTCAGCATGGCCAGGCCGATGTCGTGGACCAGGTCGTCCCCGGGCAGCTGGGAGACCGCGTCGAAAGTCTGCACGAGCGCATAGGTGAGGGCGAAGGCCACGGAGGTCGACACGATCCCGCCCCAGCGCCCCATGAAATGCTCCAGGCGCGTCTGGAGCATGGCCCGGAAGAAGATCTCCTCACAGAGGGAGATGACGGTGAACGCCGCGAGGAACCCGATCAGGGCGATGCTCGGCGGCGGGTATCCGGTGTAGGGCACGAACAGCACCGTCATGAGCCCCAGGGACACCACGACGGGCAGCAGACCGCTCCACCGCCACGGTTCGCGCACCCTGAGGGCGATGCTGGGCATCTGTGCTCCGCGGCCGTCGGTGGTCACCCCGGAGCGGTCCAGGATCAGCACGGGCAGCGTGAACAGGAACAGCACCCGGCACACGAGCGAGACCGACATCGCCAGGTCGGCGCCGATCTCGGTCTCGAAGACGTCGAAGACCAGAGTCAGCACGACCATCGACAGCAGGAACGCCGCCAGCAGGGCCAGGAGGAACACCGTCTCGGAGCGGAGCGGGTGCCCCACGAACGCGCGCACGACCTGCGCGTCCAGGGCACGCCGATCGCCCAGCGCCCGCGCCAGGGCCCAGATCAGGACCCCGCCGATCAGCAGCGCGCCCCAAGAACCGAGATAGAACGGGAGACCGTCACCGAACACGTGCGCACGCAGTTCGGCGTGCAGTCCCACCGACAGCGCGACGAGTGCGATGGCGAGGGCGGTCCACGCCGGGAGCCCCCATCTTCGGACCGTGGTCACAAGTGTCCCCCCTGTCTCAGAACCCCCATTCTGCCTATGCAGCGACTAAACGCTGCTTAATCACCACCGCATGTCGCTTCGCGAAGAACTGGCCCCATCCACCCGCAGAAGCGAACAGAAACCACAGATCAGAAAAGAGCGAGCACAACGGAATGCAATGGACCGGGGCGGGAGGAAAAGAGCGGGGAAAGCCCCCGGACACGGAACGGCCACCGCGCGGTGCGCGGAGGCCGTGAGGACGGGGCGGGCCGGGGCCCGGGACCTCAGCCGTTCTCCAGGACGGACTTCAGGAAGGCCTGGGTCCGCTCGTGCTGGGGATCGTTGAAGATCTGGTCCGGGTGGCCCTCCTCGGCGATCCGGCCCTTGTCGAACATCAGCACCCGGTGCGAGACGTCACGTGCGAAGCTCATCTCGTGCGTCACGCACAGCATGGTGATGTCGGTGGTCTCGGCGACCTCGCGCAGGACGTCCAGGAC
Organism: Nocardiopsis coralli; assembly: GCF_014892575.1. GTDB lineage: Bacteria > Actinomycetota > Actinomycetes > Streptosporangiales > Streptosporangiaceae > Nocardiopsis > Nocardiopsis coralli. The sequence continues at coordinate 24,438 of NZ_JADBGI010000014.1, forward strand.
ACCGGCCACGAGCTCGGGGTCCAGAGCCGAAGTGACCTCGTCGAGGAGCAGGATCTCCGGCTGCATCGCCAGGGACCGGGCGATGGCCACACGCTGCTGCTGGCCGCCCGAGAGCTGGGTGGGGTGCGCGTCGACCTTGTCGCCCAGGCCGACCAGCTCCAGCAGCTCCTCGGCGCGGGCGTTGGCCTCGTCCCTGGGGGTGCCGAGGACGTGCACGGGGGCCTCGGTGACGTTCTTGCGCACCGTCATGTTCGGGAACAGGTTGAACTGCTGGAAGACCATCCCGAGGCGCTTGCGGCGGGCCCGCAGGTAGCTCTCGCTCGCCGGCGCGAAACCGGAACCCCGGGGCATGTGGCTGAACGGCTCGCCGCCGACCCAGACCATGCCCTCGGTGACCTTCTCCAGGGTCATGAGCAGGCGCAGGATCGTGGTCTTGCCGGAACCGCTGGGCCCGATGAGGGTGACCCGCTCACCGGGGGCGACACGGAAGTCCAGGTGGTCCAGGACGGTGAGGTCACCGAAGCGCTTGACCACCTGGTCGAACACGATCAGGTCCTCGCCCGCGACACCCTGGTGCAGGTCGTTGTCAGGGGTATCAGACGGCGACATAACGCTTCTCCAGTCGACGGATGATGATCGCGGAGGGGATGCTCACGACCAGGAACAGGAGGCCCACCAGGGTGTAGGCCTCCACGACCCGGAAGCTCTCGCTCCCGACCCGCTGGGCCTGGGTGAGCAGTTCCGTCACACCGATGGCGAAGAGCAGCGGTGTGTCCTTGAACATCGAGATCAGGTAGTTGCCCAGGGCCGGGATGACCTTGCGGATGGCCTGCGGGAGCACGATGGCGCCCCAGGTGCGGCTCGTGGGCAGGCTCAGCGCCCGTGCGGCCTCCCACTGGCCCTTGGCCACGCCCTCGATGCCGGAGCGGTAGACCTCGGCGGTGTAGGCCGCGTAGTGCACGCCCAGGACCACCACACCGACCGTGAAGGCCGAGATGTTGGCGGGCGTCAGCAGGAACACGAACACCACCTGGATGATCAGGGGTGTGGTCCGGATGAACTCCATGACGAAGTGCAGGACCCCGCCGATGATCGGCACCCGGCGCACGATCGCCACGAGCAGCCCCAGCGTCAGCGCGATGGAGTAGCCGATGAGCGTGAGCTGGACGGTGGTGAGGAGCCCGTTGAGCAGGTCGGGCATGGCCTCGAAGGTGAACTCGAAATCCCACATCTACTTCGCCACCCCCACCTGGGTCCCGACCGTCGGCGGCCGCAGCAGCGACAGGAGCCCGCCCCCGGCAGGGGCACGCCCCAGCTTCTGGTTGGCGCGGCGTTCGAGCAGTCTCATACCGAAGATCAGCACCTGTGCCAGCAGGTAGTAGAGGACGAAGGCGACGCCGAACGCCAGGAAGGTCTCACCGGTGGCCGAGCGGATCTGCTGCGCGACCGAGGTGAGGTCGACGATCCCGACGAGGTAGACGACCGCGGTGGCCTTCATGAGCTCGATGATCAGGTTGCCGAACGTGGGCAGCATCTGCGCCCAGGCCTGGGGCAGCACGACCAGGCGCACGCGCTGGAACCACGAAAAGTTCAGCGCGACGGTGGCCTCCACCTGGGCCTTGGGCACGGCGTTGATGGCCGCTCGCACGACCTCGGCACCGTAGGCGCCCACGTTGAGCCCCAGCGCGAGGATCGCGGCGAAGATCGGGTCCAGCTCGAAGCCGGTGAGGTCCGGGAACGCGAAGACGAACCAGAACATCACGACCAGCGCGGCGATCCCGCGGAAGGTCTCCACGTAGACCGTGGTGATGGCCCTGGCCCACCAGAAGCGCGTGGTCCCCAGGACGCCCACGACCATCGCTAAGACGAACGCGAGCGCGGCCCCGCCGACGGTGAGCTGGAGTGTGATCCAGGCACCGTCGACGTAGCGCGGTAGTTGTTGTTCGAGGAATTCCAAACCGGATCAGCCGCCCTCACCCGAGCACAGCTCTTCGGTGCTGGTGCCGTCGGGCAGGTCGTCCTCGGTGAAGCCCCATTCCTCGCCGAGCTCGAGCAGGCGGCCGCTCTCGGTGAACTCGGCGACCACGCGGTTGATCTCCTCGAGCAGCTCCGTGTCGCCCTGGCGGACGCACAGGCCGCCCCAGCCCTTCTCCTCGAACCCGTCCATGACGGGGAAGAAGGGCTCGGTGACGTCGAAGTCGTCCTCCTGCCCGCGCTCCTGGAGCAGGTAGTTGTGGGAGACCGCCAGCATGGAGACCGCGTCCACACGGCCGGCCTCCAGGTACTCGAAGCCGGTCGTCTGGTCGGGGATGAGCTCCATCTGGTCCTCGGACACACCGAAGTACTCGGCGTAGGTCTGCTCGACCGAGGCGTTGAGGACGGCCAGACGGACGTCCGAGTCGGCGGCGATGTCCTCGAAGGTCTGGATGCCGGTCGGGTTGCCCTTCTCGACGAGGAAGGCCTCCGGGGAGGTCGCCGTCGGCTCACTGAAGGCGACCTCCTCGCAGCGCTCCGGAGTGATGAACACACCGGCGGCGAGGATGTCGAACTGGTTGTTCTGCAGCCCCGGGATCAGGCCGTCCCAGCTGGTGGCGGTGGCGACGATCTCGGGGATGCCCAGCTCCTCGAACACGGCCTGGGCGACGGCGGGCGACTGCCCCGCGGGGTCACCGGAGTCGTCGACGAAGCCGAACGGGATCTCGTTGGCAAGGCCCACCCGGACGAACCCCTGCTCGCGCAGGTCGTCCAAGGAAGCACCTTCGTCGGCCCTGGAACACGACACGAGGGTGGGAGCGAGCGCCGCGGTGGCCAGGCCGACCCCGCCCAGACGGAAAGCATCCCGGCGTCCCCAGGCCCCACGGCTTCTCGCACGTACCTTCTTCTTCACGACTGCTCCTCAGAATCACTCGCGGGAGCGGTGCCACCGCCCTGGCAGAACGGGACGGCGGCGCCGCACATTCGGATGGTGGGACGCCTGGTGTGGGCGAACCGCGGCGTGGTGCCGGTCGACGTACGCCGTCGTCGGGGCAGGGCTCGGCGGCGCTGGTACGGGGTGTCCCTCCCCCGGCCCCGGACCCCGGTAACGACAGACATTTGCTCCGTTATGCACTGGTTATGCGGTTCCCACTATCGGGCGACAGGATCATTCTGCTGGCCAGGGCTGGTTACCTGTGCATTGTGACCCTGCGTCCCCCCTCTTGCCACCCAGGGAAGTATTTCCCCATTCGGTCCATTCTCGAACGCGGAATCATGATTTTCGGCAAAGGAGCGGTCACACGAAGATCACGCTTACTGCAATTGGTAGGACGAAGAAACGACCTGGAAACAACAAGAGCGGGGCCGAGGGTTTCCTCGGCCCCGCTCCCGGAGCTTTGCGCCCCGACGGGCGCGGCGTCCCCGACAGGTCGGGGACGTTCCCGACTAGGCGGGGGCGTTCCCGACTAGGCGGGGGCGTTCTCCGCGTCGTCCTCGACGACCAGCGGGTAGACGCCGTTCTCGTCGTGGACCTCGCGGCCGGTCACCGGCGGGTTGAACACGCACAGGACACGGAAGTCGGTCTTGGGGCGGACGGTGTGCTGCTCGTGACCGTTGAGCAGGTAGAGGGTGCCCGGGGTGATGATGTGCTTCTCCCCGGTCTCCTCGTTGGTCAGCTCGGCCTCACCCTCGATGCAGTGCACGAGCTCGATGTGGTTCGCGTACCAGAAGGTCGACTCGGTGCCCGCGTACAGGACGGTCTCGTGGAAGGAGAAGCCGACCTTGTCCTTGGCGAGGACGATCCGACGGCTGCGCCAGTTCTCCGTCTTGATGTCGGCGTCGGTGTCGTTGACCTCGTCCATGTTGCGAACGATCACTGCTGACTCCTCAATCGCGCTGCTGCGCCTCGTGCGTGGTGGTCGACACGGTGCGGGGCCGGTCGGCGGTCCCTGCGACCAGGATCCTCCGACCGACCCCGTTCCGTCAGTAGAAAGTGGGGGCCACGTGGGAAAAATTCCCGTGGCCCCCACGCCGGCCGGGGTACGGCCGGCAGAGGCTCAGAAGCCCCGTTGCGCGCTCTAGGCGGCCTTGCTCTGCTTGACCGCGGCGCGGGTCGCGTCGGCGATGATGTCGAGGCCCTGCGTGAGCTCGGCCTCGGTCGCGGTCAGCGGCGGGAGCAGCTTGAGGACCTCGTCCTCCGGGCCGGAGGTCTCGAGCAGCAGGCCGCGCTCGAAGGCCTCCGCGGAGACCTCGTTGGCCAGCTCGGTCTGCTCGAAGGCCAGACCGCGGGCCAGGCCGCGGCCGCGCACGTGCGCGCCGGTCTCGGGGTGCTCGGCGGCGATCTCCTGCAGACGCGCCGCGACGAGTTCGCCCTTGGCCTTGACGGCCTCGGAGAAGGAGTCGTCGCTCCAGTAACGGCGCAGGCTCTCGGTACCGGTCACCATCGCGGGGTTGAAGCCGCGGAAGGTGCCGTTGTGCTCGCCCGGGCCCCACACGTCGTGCTCGCGCTTGAACAGCGTGAGCGCCATCGGCAGGCCGTAACCGCTGATGGACTTGGACAGCGTGACGATGTCGGGCACGATGCCGGCCTCTTCGAAGGAGAAGAAGTTGCCGGTACGGCCGCAGCCCATCTGGATGTCGTCGGCGATCAGGAGGATGCCGTACTCCTTGCAGAGGTCGGCGAGCCCCCGCAGCCACTCGGCGCTGGCCGCGTTGATGCCGCCCTCGCCCTGCACGGTCTCGACGATCACGGCGGCGGGGGCGTCCAGGCCCGAGCCGCTGTCCTCGAGGAGGGTGCGGAGCCAGAGGAAGTCGGGGGTCTGCCCGTCGAGGTAGTTGTCGAAGGGCATCGTGGCGACGTGGTCGAGCGGAACGCCCGCACCGCCGCGCTTCATCGAGTTACCGGTCACCGCGAGGGCGCCCAGGGTCATGCCGTGGAAGCCGTTGGTGAAGTTGATGATCGTCTGGCGGCCCGTGATCTTGCGGGCCAGCTTCAGGGCAGCCTCGACGGCGTTGTTGCCCGCGGGGCCGGGGAACTGGACCTTGTAGTCCAGCCCCCTGGGTTTGAGGATGATCTCCTCGAAGGTTTTCAGGAACTCGCGTTTGGACGAGCTGTACGCGTCCAGGCTGTGCACGATCCTGTCGTCGGTCAGATAGTCGATGAGGTGGCTCTTCAGCTCCGGGTTGTTGTGCCCGTAGTTGAGGGAGCCGGCCCCGGCGAAGAAGTCGAGGTAGGGCTTGCCGCTCTCGTCGTAGACGTGGCTTCCGAGGGCCTTGTCGAAAACGACAGGCCAGCTCCGGCAGTATCCGCGGACTTCGGACTCGAGGCGCTGGAAGGTCTCCATCGTGTGTTCCTTGGTTCCTTTCCCCAAGTTCGTGGGCTCATGGCTTGGACGACGGGGCGGTTCAGGATCGGTCGATCCGGTGCGGATGGTCAGTCACGCTTCTTGACTCGGACGGGCCCCGAGGGGTCCGATACGGACGAGGTCCTCGGGCTCGTGCGGGGTTCCGTCCTGCGGGAAGTGTTCGGTCCCGAAGAGGGGGCTCCACACGGCCTCGGCGCCGCGGTCCCTTGCGAAGGAGCCGAAGAGCGCCCGTGAAGCCGTGTTGTCCGGCGTCACGGTCGCCTCGAGGTAGCGCAGGCCCTGATCGGCGATCGCGTCGCCGATGAAGTCGAGCATCCGGCGGGCCAGCCGCTGTCCGCGGTACGCGGAGTCGACGGCGACCTGCCAGAGGAAATACGTGTCCGGGCTGTCGGGGCGCACGAAACCGGTGACGTAGGCGGCCACCCGGCCGTCGTCGTCGCGGGCGACGACACTGGAACGGGCGAAGTCGCGGCACCAGAGCGTGTAGGAGTACGGGGAATTCACGTCCATCCCCGTCTCACCCGCCAGCCGCCACATGTGCGGCCCGTCCTCCGGGGACGGGTGCGACAGTTGCACACCTCCCAGGCCCGCGGCCTGTGTGGCCTCAGAGCCTGTGGCCCCGTTGTCGGTCCGGTCGCGTGCATGGAGGTCAGTTCGTTGATGTGGCACGTCGATCGAACTTAGCGAACGATCCTCAAGAGAGTTTCAGACCGCAAGCGCCTACATGTTTGGGCGGTTCAAAACTGGGGAGGACTAGCCTATTTGGTAGCTCTTCGGGTTCACCCTCGGTGCACCGGGGCCACCGCGACGGAGGGTCAACGGCGCAGCTCATCCCCCACTCACCAGGGGCTCCGGACTCTCTCACGAGGGGGCGTTCGCCCCGCGGACGGCACCGAGTGTCACGCCGCGACGACAACCGCCACGGTCAAACATAGAGCTTCATGGCGGCAGATTAAGCGTGCGTTAAGTCACATCAATTCGGTGGAAACCTCGAGACATAACGGGCCCAACGCTTGCAGCGTACATCACACGCCGGTAACGGCGCAGGGGTTCCGCACGCAAAATCCCCCGTCACACAGGGGTTCCACCCTCCGCCCGTGCCCCTCGCCCGGGGGCGCCCCCATGCCTCCCGGATCCCCCGAAACCACCGGGACCAGCACCGAAGGTCCTTGCCCTCGCTCCGACTTTCGAGCAGACTCCGTGTAGTACGACCTCATGTAGTACTACACTTGGTCGCGTCGCACGGACGGCCCCGAGACCCGTCCGGCGGCCACAACTCTTCTCTGCGCCCGCCGTGGGTCCCCCGCACGGGCCAGGATCAGCACGACGGATCGGAGGCGCCCGTGAACCGCCTGTACCACGAGAGCGAGGACTGGGTCCTGCAGGGCAACTGCCGCTCCTACGACCCCGAGATCTTCTTTCCCGTCAGCAGCACCGGCATCGGGCAGGCCGACACAGAACAGGCCGTCGCCGTCTGCCGCAGTTGTACTGTTCGCCAAGAGTGCCTGCGGTGGGCCCTGCGAGCCGGAGAGGCGCACGGCGTCTGGGGTGGCACCACCCCCGAGGAACGCCGCTACATGCGGCTCGAACTCGCCCCGGCCAGCTGAGACGACGGCACGGGCCGCCGGACACGAGGCCGTCCGGCGGCCCCCGCTCTGTCCCCGCGAGGGGACCGTCCCTGTGAGGACGGCCCTTGCGGGCGTACAGGGCTTTGCCTAGGTTCGATCCCGTGCGACCCGCTCATGGCACGCTCCACGCGCTGCGCACCGCCTTCCTGGCCGGTGCGTCCACCGGGCTGGCCTACGGCGGGCACAACCTCTGGGCGCCCGAACCGGCCTCGTCCGCCGGGTTCTTCGCCGCGACCGCGTTCCTCTTCCCCGTCCTGCTGTTCTTCACCCGCAGGATGCGCGGGATGGGCGACATCTTCGCGGTCATGGCCGCCGCCCAGGTCGGCATCCACCTGATCCTGCAGGGCTCGGGCGGCGCCGCACACAAACTCCTCGACGCCGGCGCCGACCACAGCGGCCACGGCCTGCTCACGCACGTCCTCGGGTTCGCCCCCGGGATGCTGTTCGCACACCTGTGGGCCGCGCTCCTGGCCGCCGCACTGCTCGCGCACGGCGAGGCCGCGCTGTGGGCCCTGGCGTCCCTGCTCTCACGGTGGCTCCCACAGGGCCTGCGCGCCCGTGTCCCGGTCGTGCACCGGGCCGCCGTCCGTCCCCTCCACCGGGACGTCCCAGCTCTCTCAACGGTCGACCTCTCCACGCACGGACCACGCGGGCCTCCCGGTTCGGCCGCTTTCCGTGCCGAACCGGAGCGCACCGACGCGCTCCGGACGTGAGACGACCCTGAGAGAAGGAAGATGACCACCCCGAACACCACGGCCCGCGCGGCCGCCCTGGCCCTTGCCCCGTTCACCGCGGCCGCACTCGTCCTCGCCCCGGCCCCGGCGCTGGCGCACGACGTGCTCATCTCGTCCTCGCCCGAGGACGGCGAGAGCCTGGACACCGTGCCCGAGGAGGTCGTGCTGACCTTCAACAACAACCCCCTGGAGACCGGCGACGGCAACGCGATCGCCGTGACCGGGCCGGACGAGGAGACCACCTACGAGACCGGCGGGCTCGAGTTCGACGGTGCCGACGTCACCACCGAGCTCGAACCGCTCGACGAGGCCGGCGACTACACGATCGGGTACCGGATCGTCTCCTCCGACGGCCACCCGATCCAGGAGACCCTGACCTTCTCCGTCTCCGAGGAGGCCGTGGCCGCGGCCGCGCCCGAGGAGGACGAGGACGCCCAGGAGGACGACGCCGCCGAGGAGGAAGCGGCCGAGGAGAACGCGGACGACGCCGCGGAGGAGACCGGTGCCGAGGAGGCCGCCGACGAGGGCGGGATCTCCGGCACGACCGTCGCGGTCATCGTCGTCGCCGCGGTCGTGGTCCTGGCCGCGGTGATCCTGATCGCCGTGCGCATGCGCAAGAGCACCCAGTAGGCGCACACGTCCCCTGAGGACACGGACACAGCACAGGGCCCGGTTCCCCTCCGCGGGGGCCGGGCCCTGTCATGTGTGCTGGGTGCGCGCGGTGCGTGTCCGCGGGGGCTCAGACGCGGCGCGCGAGCATGATGCTGATGTTGTCCTTGCCGCCGCCCTCCATGGCGGCCTGCCACAGCGCGTGCACGGCGGCCTCGTCGCTGCCGGCCTCGGCCATCATGCGTTCCATCTCCTCGGTGGAGACCAGGTCGGAGAGGCCGTCGCTGCACATCAGCCAGGTGCTGGGGTCAGGGGCCTCGTCCCGGCCCACGTGGGGGACCATCGTGCCGCCGGAGCTGCCGCCCAGGGACTGGGTGATGAAGTTCGTGGTGACGGGACGGCCGTCCTCGGACGGGGGCAGAGCCGGGGAGTCGTCCTCGCTCAGCTGGCGCAGCCGCCCGCCCTCGATGCGGTAGGTGCGGGAGTCGCCGACGTTGAACCAGAAGTTGCCGTCGCCGTTGAGGAGCACGCCCGCGACCGTGGTCCCCATCCCGGAGAACTCGGTGTGCTGCTTGGCGTGGTCCTTGATCTCCTCGTCGATGTTGCCGAGGATCTGGGCGATGTGGTCCGGGCCCTCCAAGCGGGCCCCCACCTCGGCCATGCGGTGCACGGCGTGCTCGGACGCTATCTCCCCGGCCGCCTGGCCCCCGATGCCGTCGGCCACCGCGAGGATCACGGGTTCACCGACGGGGAGGACGCAGCGGACCGGCGCGGTCATGTTCGCGCCGGCGACGGTGAGAGCGCCCATGACGATGGCGTCCTCGTTGGCAGGGCGGACCGCGCCCCGGTGCGTGAGGGCGGTGACAATGACTTCCCCACCAGCGACACCCATACGCCCTTCCTCCGTTTCGTCGGCCGTGGCCGGTTGCCCGGCACGTGGCGCCGGACCATTGGTCGAGTCCCGTTCAACGTCTGGATTCTGCAACCGTACCGAGCTACCGCCGGAGTCGGTCAAAATCCGCGTACATCATGGCGGAAAACACCCGGATACGCAGTTCCCGCCCGGCATTCCGCGCCCGGAAATGCAACGGCGGGAGACCGGCCGAACGCCGCACGCCCGATCCGACAGTAACGGTGCGCAGCGCATCCCGGCAGGGGACCTCCGCCCCTGCGCCCGCGTACGCGCCCCGACCGGCCCGGACCGGGTTACGGACAGCCCCGAAGAGGGGTTCGGGGCGAACGGGCGCACAGCGTCACGTTGTCCCCCTCGGGGAGCCATGGCAGAATGGCATGCGTTGGGTGTCTAAGACGCAGACACACACGACCGGTCCCCGGCCGCGCCACCGCGCGCGTGCCCCGCGGGCCTCCTCTCTCTCGACGGTCGTCTGGTGTGATCTCGCATGCGTCTGCCCTTCCCTCCTCCTTCTCTCTCCTCAGCGGAACCGCACGTGTGCCCTGCCTGCGCACGTTCCGGTCCCGTGCACACGCTCCCGCCCCCGCACGTGCGCATGCACGGCCGGGCGGCACCGTGTTCGCCTTCCCCGTGACCGTCGGCCGAGCCCCGGACACGCACGCGTCCGGCACGCCGACAGCCCACTCGCCACGCGGATCCCGTCTCCCCGCTCCGGGATCCCCGGGCGGCAACCGATGCAGGACACCGACCCCGATCGTGTCCAAGGAGTCATTCCAGTGAAGATCGCCCTGATCGCCGAACACGCCAACCCCCTGCCCGCCCACCGGGGTGAGCCGGCGTGCCCGGCCAGCCTGCACGCGTGCGCACTCTCGCGGCAGCTGGCCAAGCGCGGCCACCGGGTCACCGTCTACGCCCGCCGCAGCGACCCCGACCAGCCCACCGGGCGCACCCGCATGGCGCGCGGTGTCTCGGTCACCTACCTGGACGCCGGACCCTCCCGTGTCCTGCAGGCCGACGAGCAGGCCCAGCACACCGGAGAGTTCGGCACCGCACTTGCCGGGGCCCTGGACGAGGACACCCCGGACGTCCTGCACGCCGTCGGGTGGACCAGCGGCCTGGCCGCGCTGCACGCCCAGGCACACAGCGACCGGGACCAGAGCGGTATCCCGCTCGTGCAGACCTTCCACTCCCTCAACGCGAGCGAGCAGCGCGCCGGGCTGCCCGAACAGCCCGAGCGGGTGCGCATGGAGGCGGTCCTGGCCTCGCGCGCCGACCACGTCATCGTGGGCTCCACCGACCAGCAGGGCGAGCTCGCACGCCTGCGGGTGCCCCGCCACCACGTGAGCGTCGTGCCCTTCGGTGTGGACCCCGACCACTTCACGGTCGAGGGCGGTGCGGCCACCGAACCCTGGAACACCCGCCGCGAGGAGCGCACCCGGCTCGTGTCGGTCACCGCGCTGCACGAGGCCGGGGGCGCCGAGCGGCTCGTGGAGGCCGTGGCGCACATGCCCGAGACCGAACTGCTGCTGGTCTCCAACGCCGAGGACCGCGACGTCGCCCTGGACTCCGACGCCCGCCGGCTCGAGATCCTCGCCAAGGAGCTCGGGGTCGACGACCGGGTTCACCTGACCGGCCCGGTGGAGCGCAAGGAGGTGCCGCGCCTGCTGCGTTCGGCCGACCTCTACGTCTCCGCGGCCTCCTACGACCCCTACGGCGGCGGGGTCCTGGAGGCCATGGCGTGCGGTCTGCCCGTCGTGGCGACCGCGACCGGCGCCGTGCCCGAGGCGGTGCTGCACCGCACCAGCGGGGTCCTCATGCGGTTCGGCCGCCCGGAGGAGGTCGTGCGCGCGGTGCGGACCGTGCTCAACACCCCCACCATGAGCACCGCCTACGGGATCGCCGCGGTCGACCGCGCCCGTTCCCGTTTCCCTTGGTCGCGCATCGCCATCGAGACGGAGCTCGCCTACGAGCGCGCCCGCCCCTCGGACTCGAACACCGCGGACGAGGACGACGACTCCGACGACCTGGCCCTTTCCGGCTCGCTCCACTGACATGGACGGCTCGCTCCACCGACAAGGTCCGCCCTCCCGCGCCGAGGCACGGGAGGGACGGCCCTTTCGGGGTACATCCGGGACACGGGTGCCCGGACCGGGGTGCCCGGACGCCGGAGACGAAGCCACGACCATGACCTTCACGCACCAGGCCCTGTTGTTCGCCCGCGATCAACGGTTCCGCTCGGTGGCCGGCGGACGGTTGCGCGCCGCCGTCGCCTCGGGCCGGCCCGCCGTGCTCGCGGTCGCGCCGCACCGTTCCGCGCTCCTGCTCGACTCCCTGCCGCCCGTGGTGGCCCGGAGCGTCCAGGTCATGGACCGGGAGACCCTCTACGACGCCCCCGGCCGGATGCTGGCCGCCCTGCACCGCACGGCGCTCACGCACGCGCCCTCACGGGTGACCGTCGTGGCCGAACCCCCGCCCGTGCGGGGCCCGGCCCCGGCCGCGCAGGAGTGGCAGCGCCTGGAGGCGGTCCTGGCCACCGCACTGGAGGACACCGCCCTGGACCTGCTGTGCGTGCACGACACCCGCACGCTGGACCCGGGGACCCTGGCGGCCGTGCACGCCACCCACCCCGTCCTGATCGGGGAACACGGGGCCGCGGCCAACCACGCCTACCTCGGCCCGGCCGCGCACTCGCAGCGCCCGGCCGTGCCCGAACCCCTCCCGGTCGCCGGCGCGGTGCACCGCGCGGAGATCGGGCAGTCCCTGCCGCGCCTGCGCCGCGACCTCACGGACCTGGGCGCGGCCCTGCGGCTGCCCGCGGCCCAGGTCGACGGGCTCGTGGTGGCGGTCAACGAACTCGCCGCCAACGTGCTGGAACACGGTGCGGGCAAGGGCGGGGTCGCGCTGTGGCGCTCCCACGACAGGTGGGTGTGCGAGGTCTTCGACGAGGCCGGGCTGCTCACCGACCCGCTGGCCGGCTACCGTCCGGCCGACGGGGTGCGGCCCCGCGGGTACGGGCTGTGGATCACCCGGCAGACCTGCGACTACGTGGAGATCTGCGGGGACGCCGACGGCACGCTCGTACGTCTGCACTTCCTCGACCGCGCCGAGGACCCGCCGGCCCGCGCGGCCGAGCGGCTCACGCCCTGAGCAGGGTCACCGCCTCGTCCACGGACCCCTCCACGGGGATGATCTGGTCGATACCGGAGATGACGAAGAGCCGGTGGACCTGTTGCTGGGGTTCGGCGGTGCGCAGGCCCACGCCGAGGTCGCGCGCCTGCCGGTAGGCGGCCACGAGGACCCCGATGCAGCGGGAGTCGCAGAAGCTCACCTTGGCGAGGTCGACGACGACCCCCTTCACCGGCTGCTCCCCCAGGAGCCCGTCGATGACGTCGGCGAGCGCCGGTGAGGCCACCGCGTCCATCTCCCCGACAGGAACGACCACGGCGATGTCACCCTCGTGGCGGATCGAGATGTCTGACGTCACGCTCGGTTCTCCTTGTCGAGAAGACGGCCCCCGTAGGGCCTGCTTGGCGGACACCCAGTTACCTGCTGCGCGACGCCCCAGCGGCACTCTCGCTGCGTTCTCATCAGTCGACGGCGTGGCCGCCGACTCCTTCTTCGGCTTTGCGATAGCACCACCGGCTGCGCCGCTCGCGACGGAAGGCGCCCACCAAACAGGCCCTGCCCCCATCATCACGCCCCGGGATCACGCTGCGGACTCAGCTCACCTAACGCCTACGAACGGTCGCGTTCTCGGCCACCAGGTCGCGGGCGACCTCGACGACCTTCTTCCGGTTCCGCTGGGCCACCTCGCGCAGGGAGGCGAACGCGTCGTCGGGGCCGCACCCGCGCGCGTGCATGATGATGCCCTTGGCCTGATCGATGACGGTCCGCGCCGACATCGCGCGCCGCATGTGCGCGGACTCGCGAGCGGCGTCGGCCTGCCGGTCGACGGCGTGCAGGGCGGCCGCGGCGTGCTCGGCGAGCAGGGCCGCCAGCGGGTTGAGGTTCTCCTCGTCGAAGGCGTCGGCGCGGCCGGAGTGCATGCCGAAGGTCAGCACACGCTCTCCCCCGGGCATCGGGCTGGGCTGGGTGAGGGAGGAGCGGTCACCGCACTGGATCGCCGTGCTCGTGTACCGGGGCCAGCGGTGCTGCTCGCGCAGAAGATCGCGCACGTGCACGGGACGGACCCTTCGAACCGCCTCGACGGCCGGGCCCTGGTCGCTCGTGTACTGCTGCTCCAGGGCGATCGCCAGGTCCGGGTGAGAGGCCCCGTAGTCGGCGACCACGTGCCGCACCGAACCGTCGGGCCCGGTCACCTCGCGCCAGACCACGACGAGGGCGGCCGAGCACCCCGGCACGTTGGCGGCCGTGCTCCGGCTGATCTGGTCCAGTGCGCGCTCGACCGTGGTGCTCTCGGAATGCCCCAGTTCCCTGAACTCCCGGGCCAGGCGTTCGAACCACATCCGGCCCTCCAAGAACGGTGTTCAGTCGTGGGACGGAAAGCGGGGCCTCCGGGTTCCGGCCACGCATCAACCGTAACCGCAGGCGTCCACCTGCCCTCACATCCCTTACGGTCGATAGACGCATGTAGGTGTCGGTGTCCGCTCCCGCGGGTGCTGGTGCTCCGCCCCCGACGAGGACCGGGAGACCTGACGTGTCGGAGAACCTGGCCGGGCTGCAGCGCGAGATCACCGCCCTGGGAGAACGGGTCGGTGCGCTGCGTTCGGCCCACACGATGTACCCCGACGACGCCAGGGGCACCGCCGAGGCCGCGCTGGCCGAGCTGGAGTACGCCGAACGGTTGCTCGGCGACGCCGGTTCCGAGCTGGCCGAGGCCCTGTCGGGGCGTTCCGGTCAGCAGCGGCGCGAGGGCGGCAGCGACGAGCGGGCCCTGTTGCGGGCGGTCTTCTCCGAACTGACCGTGCCCGTGGTCCTGCTCGACCAGGACGGCCACATCCGGCGCATCAACAACGCCGGCGCCGACCAGCTCGGCGGCGCCCCCGGCTACCTGACCGGAAAACCCTTCACGCACTTCGTGGACCTGCGCAACCGCGCGGCGCTGCGGTCGTGGCTCGCGTCGGTGCTGCGCGGGGACGGTCCCGCCTCCCTGGACTCGCGGATGGCGCAGCGCGGGTGGGCCGAGGACGTGCACCTGTCCCTCACCCGGCTGGAGCTGCCGACCGAACCGCACCCGCTCGTGCTGGTGGCGCTGTCGCCGACGGTGCACGGGGGCGAGGACGAGGGCCCCGCTCCCCTGGAGCCCGAGGTCGAGGACCAGGTCGTCGTCCTGGCCGCCCGCCGCCTGGACGTGCTGACCCGGATGACGCGGCTTCTGCTGCGGCGTTCCGGACCGGCGCTGGGCGAGGCCGCGGAGCTGCTCGCCGACTCCTACGCCGACTGGGTCGTGCTCGACGTGCTCGACCGGGCCGACCCCGCGCCCGCCCGCCGTGCCGCCGTGGCCGGGCCCGCCGACGCACCGGAGGAACTGCGCGCGAGCGTGGAACGGGCGGTCCCGGAGGACTCCGACGTGCCCGGCCGGGTACTGGCCGAGGGCGAGTCGCTGCTGCACCCGCTCATCGAGGACGGCGCGGTGCTGGGCCACGACGACGCCGGCGCTCCCCTGCTCGGGCTCATCGGCGCGGGTTCGCTGCTGTCGGTGCCCCTGCGCGGGAGCCGTGGCGTGCGCGGCGCGCTGACGCTGATCCGGCGCAGCAACCGGGGCAGTTTCCGCCTGGCGGACCTGGGGCTCATCGAGGAGATCGGTGAGCACATCGGCCTGGCGATGCCGCCCCGCCCGCCGGTCGAGCCGTAGAGGTCGTCCCGGGCCCCACCGGCCGGAGAGGAGCGGAGGCCCGGAGCGGGCACGGACTACTCGGGCCCGTGGAGGGTCTCCACGAGGGTGCCGAGACGGTTGACGGAGCGGTCGAGGCGATGGATCTCCTCCACGAGCGCCCGGTCCTTGTCGCCGTAGGTGTCCTGCACCCGCTCGCGGATCGCGTCGAGGTCGGCCTGCACCTGGCCGGTGCGCTGCGCGAGCTGCTCGGCCAGCACCTTGCCCGGCTCCCCGGTCTCCTGGCCGAGGTCCCGCTGCAGGGTGCGGGCCTGCTCGCGCATCTGCGCCTTGAGCTGGTGCAGCTCCACGAAGACCTCGACCTTGGACCGCAGCACCCACGGGTCGAAGGGCTTGAGCAGGAAGTCGACCGCCCGGGACGCGTAACCCCGGAAGACCTGGTGCCGGTCGATCTCCTGGGCGGTCAGGAAGATGATCGGCACGTCCTTGGTCTTCTCGCGCTGCTTGATGTGCGAGGCGGTCTCGAACCCGTCCATGCCGGGCATGATGACGTCCAGCAGGATGACGGCGAAGTCGGTGCCCAGAAGGTGCTTGAGCGCCTCCTCACCGGAATTGGCCCGGACCAGGTTCTGGTCGAGGGAGGTGAGGGCCGCCTCCAGCGCGATCAGGTTCTCGTCGCGGTCGTCGACGAGGAGGATGTTGGCCTTCTGGGTCACTGCTCGTTACTCCAGGTCTTCTTGGGGCTCCGCGGCTGCGGTCGGGCTCACCCGTCCCCGTGGGTCTCGGTGTCGTCCCTGGTGTCGTCGGGTCCGGTCTCGTTCGTCCCGCCATTCTGCCCGGGTCCGGGGTCCTGCGTGTCCCCGGCCCCGCTCGCGAGCGCCGCGTCGTCGGCGGCCGCACCCGCACGTGTCTCGGCGGGGTCGGCCGTGAGCCAGCGTCGCATGACGTCCAGCAAGTGGTCGAGGTCGACCGGTTTGGTCACGTAGTCGGTCGCACCGGCGGCCAGACTACGCTCCCGGTCGCCCTGCATGGCCTTGGCCGTCAGGGAGATGATCGGCAGGTCCGCGAACTGGGGCATGTCCCGGATCGCCCTGGTGGTGGCGTTGCCGTCCAGCTCGGGCATCATCACGTCCATCAGGACGAGGGAGATGTCCTCGTTGGCCTCCAGGCGCGAGATGCCCTCGTGCCCGTTGTCGGCGTAGAGGACCTCCAGGCCCTGAGCCTCGAGGGCACTGGTCAGGGCGAAGACGTTGCGCACGTCGTCGTCGACGATGAGGACCCGCTGTCCGCTGAGCACCGCCCGGCGTTCGGGGTCGGTGCGGGCCTCCACCGTGGCGACCGGTTCCTCGGCCTCCTCGCCGCCCTCGGCCGCGGCGGACGTCTCGGCGGTCTTGAGCACCGGGACGGTCGGCAGGGGCTCGTCCTCGCCCAGGTCGGTGAGGGCGCGGATGGCGTCGTCGAACTCCTCGTCCGGCATCGCCGGGGTCGTGGCGGCCGCGGGCTCCTCCTGGGCCGGCGCGGGGCCGACCTCGGGGGCGACCGCCGGGCCGTACTCCGGCGAGGGGTGCGGGACCGGCTCGATCGCGGCCGGCGGGGTGATGACGGGGCGCTCGTCCGGGTCACCGGCGTCCTCGGGCAGGTGGACCGGGAGCAGCAGCGTGAAGGTCGACCCCTGGTTGGCGACGCTCTGCACGCGGATCTCACCGCCCAGCAGGCGGGCGAAGTTCCGGCTGATGGACAGCCCCAGGCCGGTGCCGCCGAACCTGCGGGAGGTGCCGCCGTCGCCCTGGTGGAAGGCCTCGAAGATCACCTGGAGCTTGTCCTCGGCGATCCCGATGCCGGTGTCGGCGACGGTGAAGGCGATGACCTCCTCGTTCTCGACGAACATGTCGAGGTCGGCGTCCTCGAGCGCCCAGGCGGGTTCGATGAGCAGCCGGACCTCGCCCTGCGGGGTGAACTTCACGGCGTTGGACAGCAGGTTGCGGAGGATCTGCTGGAGCCGCTGCTCGTCGGTCCACAGGGAGTCGGGGATGTCGGGCGAGACGTCCACGCTGAAGGCCAGGCCCTGGTCGCCGCTGAACGGCCGGAAGGTGGCCTCCACGTAGTCGACGAGCTGGCTGATGGAGACCTCGGTGGGCTGCACCTCGGCGCGGCCCGCCTCGACCTTGGACAGGTCCAGGATCTCGTCGATGAGCAGCAGCAGGTCGCTGCCGGCCTTGTGGATGGTCTGTGCGAACTCGACCTGCTTGGCCGACAGGTTCTCCTCGCCGTTGTCGGCCAGGAGCCGGGCCAGGATCAGCAGGCTGTTGAGCGGCGTGCGCAGCTCGTGCGACATGTTCGCCAGGAACTCCGACTTGTACTTGGAGGAGACCTGGAGCTGGTGGGCGCGCTCCTCCAGGGCGTTCCTGGAGCGCTGGATCTGCTGGTTCTGCAGTTCGATCGCGCGGTTCTGGTTGGCGAGCTGGGTGGCCTTCTGCCGGAGCTCGGCGTTCTTGCCGCGCAGCTCCTCCTGCTGGCGCTGGAGCTCGTTGGAGCGCTCGCGCAGCTGGTTGGCCATCTGCTGCGACTGCTCCAGCAGCATCTCCGTGCGGCTGTTGGCCAGGATCGTGTTGATCGTGGTCGCCACCAGGGAGCCGAGCTGGCGCAGGAAGCTCTTGTGGATCTCCTTGAACTCGTCGTAGGCGGCGAACTCCAGCACGCCCAGGGTTCGTTCCTCGGAGACGATCGGGAGGATGAACAGGTACTTCGGCTGTGCCCCGCCCATGCCCGAGTGCACGTCGACGTAGCCCTCGGGCAGGTTGTGGATCTGCAGCTCGGTGCGCTGCTCGACGGCCTGCCCGGCCAGCCCCACGCCCCGCTTGAGGGTGCGGCGTTCGTCGGAGGGCTCGAAGCCGTAGCCGGCGTAGAACCGGAAGGTCTTCTGGTTGTCCATGTCCGCGGGCAGGTAGAAGGCGCCGTGCTGGGCCTCCAGCAGCGGCGTGACCTCCTCCATGATGAGGCGCGAGAGCTCGTTGAGGTCGCGGTGGCCCTGCAGGTGCCCGGAGATGCGGTTGAGGTTGGACTTGAGCCAGTCGGCGTCGCGCTGGGTCTCGGTGGTCTCGCGCAGGTTGGACACCATCAGGTTGATGTTGTCCTTGAGCTGCTCCATCTCACCGCGGGCGTCGACCATGATGTTCTGGGTCAGGTCGCCCTTGGCCACTGCGTTGGCCACGGCGGCGATCGCACGGACCTGGGTGGTGAGGTTGCCCGCCAGGCCGTTCACGCTGTCGGTGAGCTGCTTCCAGGTGCCGGAGACCCCCTCGACCTTGGCCTGGCCGCCCAACTGTCCCTGGTTTCCGACCTCGTAGGCCACGCGGGTGACCTCGGTGGCGAAGGCCGACAGCTGGTCGACCATCGTGTTGACGGTGGTCTTGAGCTCGAGGATCTCGCCCTGCGCGTTGACATCGATCTTCTTGGTGAGGTCGCCGCCCGCGACCGCGGTGGTGACCTCGGAGATGTTGCGCATCTGGGTGGTCAGATTGTGCGACATCGAGTTGACGTTGTCGGTCAGGTCCTTCCAGATGCCGAGCACGCCGCGTACGTCGGCGCGGCCGCCCAGCTTGCCCTCGGTGCCCACCTCGCGGGCCACGCGCGTGACCTCGTCGGCGAACGCGGAGAGCTGGTCCACCATGACGTTGATGGTGTCCTTGAGCTCCAGGATCTCGCCCTTGGCGTTGACGGTGACCTTCTTGGTCAGGTCGCCGGCGGCCACCGCCCGCGTCACCATGGAGATCTGCCGCACCTGGTAGGTGAGGTTGTTCGCCATGGAGTTCACGTTCTCGGTGAGGTCCTTCCAGACCCCGGAGACGTCGCGCACGTGCGCCTGGCCGCCCAGCTGCCCCTCGGTACCGACCTCGCGGGCGACCCTGGTGACCTCGCTGGCGAAGGAGTCCAGCTGGTCGACCATCTTGTTGATGGTGTCCTTCAGGTCGAGCATCTCGCCCTGGGCGTCCACGGTGATCTTCTTGCTGAGGTCACCCTCGGCGACCGCCGTCGTCACCTGCGAGATGTTGCGGACCTGGTAGGTGAGGCTGTTGGCCATCGAGTTGACGTTGTCGGTCAGGTCCTTCCAGATGCCCGACACGCCCTTGACGTTGGCGCGGCCGCCCAGCTTGCCCTCGGAACCGACCTCGCGGGCCACGCGCGTGACCTCGTCGGCGAAGGAGTCGAGCTGGTCGACCATGGTGTTCACGGTGTTCTTGAGGGCGAGCATCTCGCCCTGCACGTCGACCTGCACCTTCTGGGTGAGCTCGCCCCGGGCCACCGCCGTGGTGACCTGGGAGATGTCGCGCACCTGGTTGGTGAGGTTGTCCGCCATCGAGTTGACGTTCTCGGTGAGGTCCTTCCAGATGCCCTGGACCCCGCGCACGTTCGCCCGGCCGCCGAGCTTGCCCTCGGTGCCCACCTCGCGGGCCACCCGGGTCACCTCGTCACCGAACGTGGAGAGCTGGTCGACCATCGTGTTGACGGTGTCCTTCAGCTCCAGCATCTCGCCCTGCACGTCGATGGTGATCTTCTTGCTCAGATCACCGCGGGCGACCGCCGTCGTCACCTGGGAGATGTTGCGGACCTGGTCGGTCAGGCGGCTCGACATCTGGTTGACGGCCTCGGTGACCTCGCGCCAGGCACCGGAGACGCCGTCGACGCGGGCGGTACCGCCGAGCTTGCCCTCGGTGCCCACCTCGCGGGCCACACGCGTGACCTCGCCGGTGAAGCCGCTCATCTGGTCGGCCATCTGGTTGACCGTGTTGGCCAGGCGCAGCAGGTCGCCCTTGAGTTCGCCGCGGCGGCCGTCGCGGGAGGCCCGGCGGCTCAGGTCACCGGCGGCGACCGAGACCAGGACGTCCGCGACGTTGCTGACCGGCTCGGAGACCTCGTCCAGCAGGTCGTTGATGGCGCGGGAGCTCTCGGCCCACGCACCCCGCGCCGGGTTGACCGCGATCCGCTCGCCGAGACGGCCCTCCTCGCGCACGACCTCGCCCACACGCTGCAGCTCGCTGTTGAGCTGTTCGCTGTGGTCGACCACCTCGTTGAAGACGGAGGCGATCTCCCGGATCGTGCCGCTGCCCCGTTTGCGCAGGCGCACACTGAAGTCGCCGTCGCGCATCCGGTACAGAGCCTGCAGAATCTCGTCGAGCTGTTCGTCGGCCAGTTCCTTGACCGCCTCGGGCATCGGACCCCTCCTCAACCTGCCTGTCACCCGTCCCTTCTGGCCCGGACGGACGGCCCCGCACCCGCGCCGCGGCAGGGGGGAGACCCGGACCGCGGACAGGTGGAGGGCGCGCACGTGCCCCCGCGTACCCTCGGTGACACCTCGTCACGCTACCGGCGCGAAGTACCACCCGAAAGAAACGGATGTGTCGACTTACACTAACCGGCCGCGACAAGCGTCACAGGCCGGTTGCGAAGACTCGTCCGCACGTGAGGTCCGGGGACGGCCCACACGCGCCGATCACCTCCGCGTATCGTGGCAATGACACCCCTGTCCCGGGCCCGGCTATGAAGGACACTGACGGCTTGCCACCACACGACGCGTTGAAGGTCGCTCGACGAGAGTTCCCCGCTGCTCCGGAGACCGCTGCGGCCGCCCGCGAGTTCGTTCACGACACACTCCTCAGCTGGGGTGTGCCCGACCCGTTCGACGACGTGATCCTGCTGGTCAGCGAGCTCGTCACCAACGCGGTCATCCACGCGCGTTCGTCCCTCGAGGTGACGGTGCGCCGCGGGGAGGGCTCCACCGAGATCATGGTCACCGACTCCGCCCCCGAGCGCCCCGTCCCCCAGGCCGGGCCGCTGGCGGTGGACACCTCTCCCTCGGACGGCGAGGAGCGGGTCGGCGGCCTGGGCCTGGCCCTGGCCTCGGCGATCGCCTCCAGCTGGGGTGTGAGTTACGGGCGCAGCGACAAGGCCGTGTGGTTCCGCATCGAGGACCAGCCCGGCGAACACCCGTCGCTCCGGTCGCCCCAGGTGCGCAAGGGCAACAACCGTCCCGCGAGGCCCACCGCGTGGTCGGCGCTGGACTCTGCGCTCGGGTCGCGGCTGAGCCTGCCCCAACTGCTGGAACGCACCGTCGAGTACGCCACGAGCGCCCTGGGCGGGGACGCCGCGTACATCGCACTGGCGACCTCCGACGAGACCATGTGGGAGGTGCGCTCGGCCATCGGACTGACCTCGGGCGGCGCCCCGTGGCGGCCCATACGGATCCGTACCGAGGAGGCCTTCCCCTCCGCCGCACCGGAACCGGGCGCCGTCATCAACGACGACCTCATGATCGCCCGTGCCAACCGGGGCGCCCTGGCCCGCGCGGGGATGCGCTCGCTGGTGACCGCCCCGCTCATCGTGGACGGCCGTGTCACCGGCCTGCTCGGGGTCGCCTCCACACGCACCCGGCACTTCGGGGCCGCCGCCGCCAAGCGCCTGCAGGAGGGCGCCGACCTCATAGCGCTGCCGATGGAGCGCTCTCGCCTGGCCGAGGTGGAGCTGGCCCGGCGTGCGTCGCTGAGCTTCCTGGCCGAGGCCAGCGACCTGCTCGCCGGAACGCTGGACGAGCGCATGACCGGTGCCCTGGCCGCGCAGCTCATCACGTCCCGGCTGGGCCGCTGGTGCGCGATCCACAGCACCAACGACCTGGGCATCTCCCACCTCACCCACGTGGTGCACGGTGACGAGAACCTCAACGACGTGCTCCACTCGCTGCTGACGACCCTGCCCCCGCGCGAACAGCGGGTGCCGCAGGCGCTGTGGAGCCCCGCCGAGCTGTCCGCCGAGGGCCTGGACAAGCAGGCCGTGCGCGAGCTGGCGCGCGGCCCGGCGATCAGCGTTCCGCTGGTGGCGCACGGGCGTCCGCTGGGCCGGATGACCATCGGCAAGGACGACAAGGACGAGTTCACCCGCGAGGACGTCGACGTCGCCGACGACCTCAGCCGCCGTGTGGCCACCGCGATGGAGAACGCCCGCCTGCACGAACGCCAGGCGGCGATGAGCTCGGCGCTCCAGCGGAGCCTGCTGCCCGCCAAGGAGAAGGAACCGGTGATCCCCGGCGTCGACCACGCCGTGTACTACCGGCCCGCCGACGAGAAGAACGTGGTCGGCGGCGACTTCTACGACGTGTTCAAGGCCGAGGAGGGCCGGTGGTGCTTCGCCATCGGCGACGTGTGCGGCACCGGCCCCGAGGCGGCCGCCATCACCGGTCTGGCCCGGCACACCCTGCGCGCCCTGGCCAAGGAGGGCCTGGCGCCGGCCGACATCATGGCCCGGCTGAACCTGGCGATCCTGGAGGAGAGCACCTCCACCCGGTTCCTGACCATGCTGTACGGCGAGATGACGCCCAACTACGACGACGAGGGCGGCATGCGGGTGCGCATGGTCTCGGCCGGGCACCCGTTGCCGTTGCGGTTGGACCAGAAGGGTGAGGCGTCCACGTTCGGGAGCTCGCAGCCGCTGTTGGGGGCCTTCGACGACGTCGGGTGGAGCACCGAGACCTACATGGTGCGGCCGGGCGAGCTCGTGCTGGCGGTCACCGACGGTGTCACCGAGCGGCGCAACAACACCGACATGCTCGGTGAGGAAGGGCTGCTGGACATCTTCGGGCACGCGCAAGGGCTGAGCGCTCAGGCGGTCATCAGCCGGATCGACCGGGAGCTCGAGTACTACGCCCCCGGTGGCAGCGTGGACGACACGGCGATGCTGGTGCTGCGGTTCCTCTAGGCGAGGTGGCGCCGCGGCACGGTACGGGCGCCGCGAGACCGGCTCAGCGCGGGCTGCGGGCCCGGCGGAGCTCCACGCGGCGGATCACCGGTTCCGCGCCCATCGACGCCACCAGGATCACCGCGCCCACCAGGCCCAGCGCCGTCATCTGCTCGCCCAGGAGCGCGGCCGACAGCAGCGCCGCGGTGAGGGGTTCGGCGATCGTGCCGACGGCGACCCCGGTGTCGGAGGCGGTCCGCAGCCCCATGAAGTAGGCGAGGTAGGCCACGACCGTCGGGACCAGCCCGAGGAAGAGCAGAAGCCCGAGCGCCTGGGCCTCCACCGGGACGGCCATGCCGAACGCGAGCCCGGCCGGCAGGAGCAGCAGACTGCCCAGCAGCATGCCCAGGCCCGCGTTGGTGAGCGCGTCCAGGCCCTCGACCGGGCGCCGGTTGGCCAGTCCCATCACGGAGAAGGCCACGCCCGCGCCGAGTGCGCACGCCAGTCCGGCCGCCAACTGTGCGGGCGGGGCGTCGGTGCTCGGGAACCCGGCCAGCAGCGCCAGGCCCACGACCGCCAGGACCACCGGGATCATGAGCGCGACCGTGGGGCGGCGGCGGGCCAGGATGCAGACCCCGGCGGTGATGAAGACCGGGACGCTGCCGATCTTGACCAGGGTGGCGAGCCCGACCGGGATCAGCGCCAGGGACCCGAAGTAGAGCAGCTGGAAGAGCGCGTGCAGCACACCGTTGAGGGCCAGGCGCCCCACGAGCGGGCGCGACCACACCATGCGGCGGAGCCGTCCCATGAGGAGCAGGACGAGCGTGATGGCCACACCGGCGATGAGCAGGCGGTAGACGGCCGCGGACATGCTCGTCAGGCCGTGGTCGCTCTGGAGCACGGCCGCAGCGGGGCCGCCGGTTCCCCAGAGCGCGCCCGCGAGCACGAGCAGGACGAAACCGCGCTGCGCGAACTGCGCGGGGTCCTCGGAAGGACCGGTGGGGCGGGCCGGGGGCGAGGGGGTCGACGCCA
This sequence comes from Nocardiopsis coralli, assembly GCF_014892575.1. Taxonomy (GTDB): domain Bacteria; phylum Actinomycetota; class Actinomycetes; order Streptosporangiales; family Streptosporangiaceae; genus Nocardiopsis; species Nocardiopsis coralli. The sequence goes on from NZ_JADBGI010000014.1 coordinate 48,212, forward strand.
CGCGGGAACCTTCTTCCTGGGGCCGGTGGGAGACGGGGGCCGGACCGACCTCCGCAGATTCTGATCCGATCATAGGATCTGTTGCCCTCGCGGCGCCGGTGCCGGTGGGCGGGGGCACGGCGCGGATGTGCCCACCGTCTCCCCGTGGCACCCGGTCAGAGCCAGCCCATGTCCTGGGCCGTACGGATCGCCGCCATCCGGTTGTCCGCCTGCGTCTTGCCGATCGCGTTGGACAAGTAGTTGCGGACCGTTCCGTCCGACAGATGCAGGCGCGCGGCGATCTGCGAGACCGAGGCGCCGTCGGAGGCCGCGCGCAGCACCTCCGTCTCGCGGTCGGTCAGAGGGCTCTCCCCTCCCGCCATCGCCGCGGCCGCGAGCTCGGTGTCGATGTAGCGCCCGCCCTCGTGGACCTTGCGGATCGCACCCGCCAACTGCTCCACGGGGGCGTCCTTGGCGAGGAACCCGCGCGCGCCCGCGGCGAGGGCCCGGCGCAGATATCCGGGCCGTCCGAAACTGGTCAGCACCACGACGCCGCAACCGGGGACGGCGGTGCGCAACTGCGCGGCCACCTCCAACCCCGTGGCGCCCGGCATCTCGATGTCGAGCACGGCGACCTGGGCGCCGTGCTCACGCACCGCGTCCACGACCAGGTCGCCGCGGCCGACCTCCGCGACCACCTCCAGGTCCTCCTCCAGCCCCAGCAGGGCGGCGATGGCACCCCGCACGAGGTGTTCGTCATCGGCGAGCACGATATTGATCAAGGTGGGGCCTTTCACCGTGTGTGAGCAGCGACTGCACGGTATCGTTTCCGGACATTACGGCGGGTTGTTCGCAGGGGCGCCGCATCGTCACTGGGGGGCGACGGGGCCGGCCGACCGGGGACAGATCCTGAGGCCGACCGGACTCGAAACCCCGCTGTATCGGCCTCTCACCCGGTTCTAACCCGCCCGGAGCATGATGGTTCTCGACATGGACGACCACCAGTAGACACCGTCCGGCCAGTCGGAGGATGAGTTTGAGTCCCAACGAACCCCACGGGGGCAACGAGCCCGGCGAGGCGGCCGGGGACGAGGGCCCCGAGCAGCGTCCGTCCGAGCCCGTCGGGGAGAACGAACAGGACCCCCGCGACGGAGCCGGACCGGTCGGCGAAGACGCACAGCGTGCCGAACAGACCGAACAGTCCGAACACCCCGCCGACGGCGGGCAGGGCGCGGAACCACCGCTCCCTGAGGACGGCGGTGCGACCGGGGTCCGCGGGGGCGGCTCCGGTGAGGCACCGCGCTCCTTCGAGGACGAGCTCTTCGAGAACGAGTCCGAAGGAGAGGTGAGCGGCTCCGCCCCGGGCACCCCGCCCGGCGGCGCCGCTGCACCAGGTGGTGGCGAGGGTCCCGGTGCGCCCGTCCCGCCCGGGACCCCCACCACGCCGGGGGAGCCCTCCCCGTGGCAGCGGCCGCCCGGATGGGCGTCCGGCCCCGGGGGCGAGGAGCGCCCCGGTTTCGCGCCGCACTCCGACCCGAACGGGCCCCATGCGGGGGCAGGCGGCCCGTTCGGCGGAGCGACCGGGTGGCGGGCGCCGTCCGCGTCCGGTGACTCCGGCGCGTTCAGCAGGCCCGAGGACGCGCACGCCGCGTACGGCGGCGGGTACACGGGGGCGTACGCGGCGGCCGGGGGGCACCCTGGCGGCGCGTACCCGTACCCGGGTCAGCAGACGCCGCACGGGGGACAGCCCGGCGGACCGGGTGGGCCGGGGGGCGGCCCGGGTGACACCGCGTCCTTCGGGATGGGCGGCCACGGGGGTCCCGGGCAGCCGCCCGGGGGTGTGCCGCCCTACGGACCGGAGGGCTACCCGCACGGTCCCGTCCCGCAGCAGGAACCGCGCAGGCGCACCGGACGCATCATCACGGTCGCCGCGATCACCGCGCTCATCACCAGCCTGATCGTCGGTCCGGTCGTGGCGCTGGCGACGGCGTTCCTGTTCCCGGGCGGGCCCGGATCGCCCGTGAGCTCGCTCGAGGGGGAGAGCGGCGGCACCGCCACCGAGGGAGAGGTCGGCGACGTCGCCGAGGAGGTCCTGCCGAGCGTGGTCTCCATCCAGGCCGCCGGCGGCGGGGGCAGCGGCGTCATCATCTCGTCCGACGGGCAGATCCTCACCAACTCCCACGTGGTGCAGGCCGCCGAGGACGGGCAGCTCGAGGTGCTGTTCAACGACGGTTCCGGCGCCCGGGCCGAGGTGCTGGGGGCCGACCCGGTCTCCGACATCGCGGTGATCCAGGCCGAGGGGCAGAGCGGGCTCACCCCCGCGCAGCTCGGCGACTCCGACCAGGTCGGGGTCGGCGGCGAGGTCGTCGCGATCGGTTCGCCGCTCGGACTGTCCGGAACGGTGACCACCGGCGTGGTCAGCGCCCTCGACCGCCCCGTCAACACGGGTGCGTCCGAGGGTGAGGAGATGCAGACGTCGACGGTGATCAACGCGATCCAGACCGACGCCGCCATCAACCCCGGCAACTCCGGGGGGCCGCTGGTGAACATGGCCGGCGAGGTCGTCGGCGTCAACACCGCGATCGCCGGCGTCTCGCAGGAGAGCGGTTCGGTCGGGCTCGGGTTCGCGATCCCGATCAACCAGGTGCAACCCATCGCCGAGCAGCTCGTCGAGGAGGGCAGCGCCAGCTACCCCGCGATCGAGGCGACCATCTCCGGCAACCTCTCCGGCGGGGCGCAGATCGTCGAGGTCGCGGACGGTGGCGCCGCCGACGAGGCCGGCCTGGAGCCCGGCGACGTGGTCGCGTCCGTGGACGAGCACGAGGTGAACTCGCCCGACCAGCTCATCGCGGAGATCCGTTCGCGCCAGCCCGGCGAAGAGGTGACCCTCGGGGTCCTGCGCGGGGGCAACGGTGACGAGGAAGAGGTCCAAGTGACGCTCGGCGAGCAGAGCGCCGCCAGCGTCGAACAGGAGGCCGAGGAGGACTGACGGGGTACCAGTCCTCGTTCGGCCGTCGGAGGGGCCCGGGTTTCGCCACACCCCGGGTCCCTCCGCATGTGCGGGGTCCGTGCGGCTCCTGTCAGCGGTGCAATCGATCGACCGCGTGCTCGAAGGCCTCGTGGAAGGCGGTGCAGGCCGGGTGCGTGCTTCCGCCCGCACGCACCACGGAGAACACGGTGCGTCGTGGGCGCCCCGGCAGGTGCTCCACCGCGACACCCGAGGGGGCGTGCGGGACGACGGTCTCCGGCACGAACGCGGCAGCGTGCCCGCGTCGGACCAGGCTCAGTTGCACGAGCATGTCGTCGGAGACATGGCGCACCTCAGGCTCGAACCCGGCTTCCCGGCAGATCTGTGTGGCCCAGTCACGGGCCGCCGACCCGGCGGGTTCCATCACCCAGGGATGTTCCGCCAGCTCGCGGAGGGGAACCCGGGTCCAGGACTTGGGGACGGCCAGGACCATCTCGTCGGTCATCACCTGTCGGAGCGTGACCCCTGCTCGCCGGGGACCGGGACGGGAGGGGTACTCCTCCTCCAGCACGAGGTCGTACTCGTGGGCCGACAGGGCGGGCAGCGCATCCTCCGGCTCGAGCCGGCCCGTCTCCACCCGCAACCGCGGATGCAGGTGTGCCAGCCGCTCCAGGGCCATGGGGATCACGTCCAGCAGCACCGTCTGGAACGCCGCGACCCGGAGGCGGCCGCTGAGTTCCTGGGACTCCGACGCCAGCACCGAGACCTCGGACTCGGCGCGTTCCATCTGTTCCAGGATCGGCCCGGCCCGGCGCACGAGGGCCTCACCGGCAGGCGTCAGTCTAACCCGCCGCCCGCTCGCCTCCAACAGAGCGGTTCCCATCTCCTCCTCCAGCACCGCCAGCTGGCGTGAGACAGCGGACGGGCTGTAGTTCAGCGCCCCCGCCACCGCGGTGACGGTGCCGCGTGCCGCCAGCTCGCGCAGGACCAGGAGCCTTCTGGCGTCGAACACGTCGTCCCTCCTCCCTGCCCGCCTCGAGCTCTGTTTCCGGGAAATCATGCGGTTTTCCTGCACGGTATGGCACGAGAACCACCGATGGACGTGGACGTTCTCCGTCGACGAAGGTGGCGTCATGGATGATCCACACCGCAACGACCCCCGGAACGCTCGGGGTGACAGCACCGACGACTGGTACACGAACCCTCCGGCGCGCTCCTGGCGCAGGCCGTCCGACCACGACGGGTCGACCGGGGCCCGCGCCTTCCACGCCGGGCTCCCGGGGTACGCGCCCACACCCCTGCACGACCTCCCCGCCCTGGCCGCGGAGCTGGGTGTGGGCCGGGTCCTGGTCAAGGACGAGTCCGACCGGTTGGGTCTACCCGCCTTCAAGATCCTCGGCGCCTCGTGGGCGTGCGCCCGCGTGCTCGGCGAGCGCGGTGCCACAGGCACGGACCTGGCTTCGCTCCGCGCCGCCGGCCCGCTGGACCTGGTGACGGCGACCGAGGGCAACCACGGGCGGGCCGTGGCACGGATGGCGGGACTGCTCTCCTGCCACGCCACGGTGTTCGTGCCCGAGGGGATGACGGCCACGGCGGCCGCCGCGATCGAAGGAGAGGGCGCCCGGGTCGTGCGGGTGGACGGCGGTTACGAGCACGCCGTGGGACGAGCCGCCGACCACGCACGGCAGGACCCCGACGGGCGCGCCCTGGTGCAGGACACCGCGTGGCCCGGGTACGAGCGTGTTCCGTCCTGGATCGTGGAGGGCTACGGCACCCTGTTCGCGGAGATCGACGAGGCCCTGGACGCTCGCGAGTGGCCGGCCGCCGACCTCGTGACCGTCCCGGTCGGCGTGGGTTCACTGGCCCAGGCCGCGTTGGCGCACTACCGCGACCCGGCGTGGTCGGTCGCCCCAGCGGTGCTGAGCGTGGAACCCGTCGCCGCACCCTGCGCGCTGGCCAGTCTCCGGGCGGGCCGTTCCACCACGGTGGCCACGGCCGGGACGACGATGGCCGGGCTCCACTGCGCGGAGGTCTCCGAGCTGGCGTGGCCGCTGCTGCGCGACGGCTGCGACGCGGCGGTCGCCGTCAGCGACGACCAGGCCTCGCGCGCCGAAAACGACCTGGCGGAACTGGGCGCCGGGGCGGGCCCCTGCGGAGCCGCGTCACTGGCCGGGGTGCGTGCGGCCCTGTCCCGGCCCGGGCGCAGGGAGGCGCTGGGCCTGGACGGCGGCTCCACCGTCGTGCTTCTCAGCACCGAGGGGGCACGCTCGTGACGGCTACTCGGGCGGGGTCGAAAGCGGCAGCCAGAAGCCTATGACCGATCCGCCGCCCTCGCGGTTGCGGGCGAACACGTCTCCCCCGTGTGCACGGGCGATCTCGCTCACCATCGACAGCCCGAGGCCGGAACCGGGCAGCCCGCGGGCCTCCGTCGCCCGGTAGAAGCGCTCGAACACCCGCCCGAGCTCCTCCGGGTCCACGCCGGGTCCGCGGTCCAGCACCTCGACCACGCCCTCGCGCACCCGGATCTCGATCGGGTAGGCGCCGTCGGGGTCGAACTTCGCGGAGTTCTCCACGGGGTTGGCCAGCGCCCGTTCCAGCGAGCCGGGCCTGCCCCACACGACGCTGTCGTCGGCGTCCACGACGATGTCGCGCCCGGTGCGCCGGCTGGTCCGCTTGGCCACCCGGTCGGCCACCTGCCGGAGCGGGACGGACACCATGTCCTCGTCCTCGTGGTCGCCGGTCGCCAGGCCGACGAGCTCGTTGACCAGCCCGGTCAGCTCGCGGGTCTCCCCCTGGAGGTCGTCGATGAGCCGGTCGCGCGCGGGCGGGCTCAGGCGGTCGGCGTTCCCGAGCACCTGGACGTTGGTGTGCAGGCTGGTCAGGGGCGTGCGCAGCTCGTGCGAGGCGTCCTGCACCAGGCGCCGCTGCTCCTCCTTCGACCGGGTCAGGCGCGCGAGCATCGCGTTGAAGGCGTCACCGAGGCGACTGACCTCGTCGTGCCCGCCGATGCCGTTGCGGGTCTCTCCCCCGCCGCTGCCGGGCGCGACCGGGTCCAGGCGCCCGGTGGAGCTCACGTACTCGGCCGCGTCGGTCAGGCGCACGAGCCGGTCCGTCATCCGGTGGCCGACCAACCAGCCCACCGCGGCCGCGCACAGGGCCACGAACAACCCCACCCACAGGATCTGGGTGGCCAGGCGGTCGATGATGCTCTCGGTCGGCGAGATCCGCTGCACGAGCTGCACGGCGCCGGTGCCGTCCCCGAGGGAGACCGTCGCCAGGCGCAGGCGCTGGTCGTCGGCCTCGGCCTCGCGGATGTCGACCTCGCCGGGTTCCTGGGCGCCGGCGACCTTCATGTCCGACTGGGCGGGCGGGAACTGGAGGATCTCCGTCGTGGCCTGGTCGGCGACGGCCACGGTCCGGCTCCCGTCGGGCCCCAGGTACTGCACCTGCGAGTGGCCGCCCGGCACGATGAGGGCCCCGGAACGCCCGAGCCCCCCGTCGCGCTCGTACCGGTCCACGACCGCGTCGGAGACCTCCCCGACGGTGCGCTCGAACTCGTTCTGCACGTCGGTGCGGATCAGCGTCGCCGCCGTGGTGTAGGCCAGCGACCCCACCAGCGCGATGGTGACGGCGGAGACCAGCGCGAACAGCACGGCGAAGCGCGTGCCCAGGCGCCAGCCGCGCGGGTTCAGCAGCACACCCTGCCGGTGGTGATCGGGGTACCGGGTGTCCGGAGCGGTCACGGGGCTCACCCCTCGGGTCGGATCGTGTACCCGACACCGCGCACGGTCTGGATGAGCGGCGGCCCGTCGTCCTCCAGCTTGCGGCGCAGGTAACTGATGTAGACGGCGAGGTTCTTCGACTCCGGGCCGAAGTCGTAACCCCAGATCCGGTCGTAGATGGTGGCGTGGTCGAGCACGATGCCGGCGTTGCGCACGAGCAGTTCCAGCAGGTCGAACTCGGTCTTGGACAGCTCGACCTCACGTTCGTCGCGCCACACGCGGCGGGCACGCGGGTCAATGCGCAGCCCGCGCACGGCCAGCGGCCCGTCCTCGCCCGCCTCGGTGGCGGGGGTGGCCCGCCGGAGCAGGGCCCGCAGCCGGGCGAGGAGTTCCTCGAGCTCGAACGGTTTGGCGAGGTAGTCGTCGGCTCCCGCGTCGAGCCCGGCGACCCGGTCGGGGGTCTCCACGCGCGCGGTGAGCATGAGGATGGGTGTGCGGTCGTTCTCCGCCCGCAGCACGCCGGCCACGCCGAGCCCGTCCACGCCCGGCATCATGACGTCGAGCACGAGCAGGTCGACGGGTTCGGCGTGCACCTCCGCGAGCGTGCGCACCCCGTCCTCCGCCGTCCGTACCCGGTAGCCCTCGAGTTGGAGTGCACGCTCCAGGGAGTCCCGGATGGCACGGTCGTCGTCGGCTACGAGCACGGTGGGCGTGGGTTCCATGGCGCCATGCTGCCGTATCCGGGTGAGAGGCCGGTAAGAGCTCGCCGAGATCCGAGTGGAGGTCAGGAAGCCGGGACCAGCACCGCAGCTCGCCCCGGGGCACGCCGCGCTCAGGCTCCGGGGTCGAACTTCTCCGTGCGCTCCATGCCGGCGGCGCGGCCCTTGCCGGCGACGACGAGCGCCATCTTCCGGGACGCCTCGTCGAGCATCTCGTCGCCCAGCATCACCGCGCCCCGGCGGTCCACGGTGGTGGCGTGCTCGTACGCGTCCAGGATCAGCTCGGCGTGGTCGTAGTCGGCCTGGCTGGGCGCGTACACCTCGTTGGCCGCCTCGACCTGCAGCGGGTGCAGCACCCACTTGCCGTCGAAGCCCAGCGCCGCGGTGCGCCCGGCCGAGCGGCGGAACGCGTCCACGTCCTTGATCTGCAGGTACGGCCCGTCGATGGCCTGCACGTCGTGCGCGCGGGCCGCCATGAGGATGCGCATGAGCACGTAGTGGTAAGCGTCACCGACGTCGTAACCGGGCGGCTGCTCGCCCACGACCAGGGACTTCATGTTGATGGAGGCCATGAAGTCCGCGGGCCCGTACACGAGCGTCTCCACACGCGGGGAGGCGCCGGCGATCGCGTCGGCGTCCACGAGCCCGCGTGCGTCCTCGATCTGCGCCTCGATCCCGATGCGCCCGACCGGCAGGCCCTCGGCGCGTTCGATCTGGGTGAGGAGGGTGTCGAGCCACTGCACGTCGCGGGCGGCGGTGATCTTCGGCAGGACGAGGGTGTCCACGTTCGCGCCGGCGCCCTCGACGACGGTGATGACGTCGCGGTAGCACCACTCGGTGGAGATGTCGTTGACACGCACGGAGCGGATCTTGCCGCCCCAGCCGCCCTCGTTCAGCGCGGTGACGACCGTGTCGCGGGCGGGGGCCTTCTCGGCGGGCGCGACGGCGTCCTCCAGGTCGAGGAAGAAGGCGTCGACGTCGAGCCCGCGCGCCTTCTCGATGAACCGGGGGTTCGACCCGGGGACCGCGAGGACCGACCGGCGCGACCTGAGTTCAGCCATGTTCCGCCACCACTCCGTAACAGCGTGTTCGTCTTCGTCCCGGACCGGGGACGCCTGCCCCATGGTGGCACCGGCCGGTGCGTAGAGTGAGCTCCGGGGCCTGTATCGGGCCCGCGGGACGTCTTCGAGGGGAGCAGGGTCATGGCCGCGACGTCACACCCGACCAGCGCGCACTGGGGCAGTTACCAGGTGGTCGTGGACGGGGGCCGGGTGGTGGGCGTGCGCCCGAACCAGGAGGACCCCGCCCACTCCCCGATCATGCAGAACGTGCCCGCGGCGCAGCACCACACCACCCGGGTCGCGCGGCCGACCGTGCGCCGCCGGTGGCTGGACCACGGCCCCGGCCCCGACCCGCGCCGCGGCGACCCCGAGGACGACTACGTCGAGGTCGAGTGGGAGACCGTCCTGGACCTCCTCGCGCGCGAGCTCGACCGGGTGCGCACCGAGCACGGGAACCGGGCGATCTACGGGGGTTCCTACGGCTGGGGCAGCGCCGGCCGCCTGCACCACGCGCAGAGCCTGGTGCACCGCTTCCTGAACTCCATCGGCGGTTACACACGTTCGCGTACGACCTACAGCCACGGCGCCATCGAGGTGCTCTTCCCACGGATCCTGGGCACCCCGATCGCCAACCGGATGCTGCACCGGGCCCCGTCGTGGACGCAGATCCGCGAGCACACCGAGCTGCTGGTCTCCTTCGGCGGCCTGCGGGTGTCGAACACGTGGAACACGTCGGGCGGGCGTGCCGCGCAGACGGCGGGACCGTCGATGCGCGCCGCCTCCGACGCGGGGGTCCAGTACGTGTCGCTGTCCCCGCTGCGCGACGACATGCCCGACGACGTCAAGGCCGAGTGGGTCCCGGTACGTCCGGGCACCGACACCGCAGTGATGCTCGGCCTCATGCACGTGCTGTTCACCGAGGACCTCGCCGACACCGAGTTCCTGGACCGCTACACCGAGGGCGCCGACGTGGTGCGTTCCTACGTGTTGGGCGGCCGCGACGAACAGGGCAACCGGCCCGGGATGGCCCGCACCCCGGAGTGGGCCGAGCGGGTGAGCGGTGTTCCGGCCGCCGAGATCCGCGAGCTGGCCCGGCGGATGGCGGAGAAGCGCACACTGGTGAACGTGGGCTGGTCGGTCCAGCGCGCCCGCTACGGCGAGCAGCCGCTGTGGGCCGGGCTGGCGCTGGCGTGCTGCCTGGGACAGGTGGGGCTGCCGGGGACCGGGTTCGCCTGCGGGTACGGCTCGATCGGCAACTACGGCGGCGGGTCCACGCCCCTGGGCCTGCCCCGCCTTCCTCAGGGCGACAACGCGGTCTCGGAGTTCATCCCGGTCACGCGCATCGCCGACGCCCTGCTCCACCCCGGAGGCGCGTACCGGTTCGACGGTGAGGACCGCCGTTACCCGGACCTGCGGTTGGTGTACTGGGCGGGCGGCAACCCCTTCCACCACCACCAGGACCTCAAGCGCCTGACCAAGGCGTTCGGGCGTGCGGAGACCGTCGTGGTCAACGAGACGCACTGGACGGCGACCGCCCGCCACGCCGACATCGTCATCCCGGCGACCACGACCCTGGAGCGCGACGACATCGCGGCGAGCCGGGGCGACCTGAGCGTGCGCACGATGCCGCGGGCGGTGGCGCCGCACGGGCAGGCCCGGGACGAGTACGACACCTTCGCCGCCCTCGCCGAACGCCTGGGCGCCGGGGAGCGCTTCACCGAGGGCCGCACGAGCTCCCAGTGGCTGCGGCACATCTACGAGCAGTGGCGTTCGATGGTGGCGCGCAAGGACATCGAGGTCCCGCCGTTCGAGACCTTCTGGAACGAGGGCCGGGTGGAGATGCCCGCACGCGTGGAGGACGAGGCGCTGATGGGCGAGTTCCGCGCGGACCCGGACCGCAACGCGCTGCGCACCCCGAGCGGACGCATCGAACTGTTCTCCTCGACCATCGACTCCTTCGGCGACGAGGACTGCCCGGGCCACCCCGTGTGGTTCGCGGGCCCGTCGGTGGGCGACCGCACGGGCGAGTTCCCGCTGGTCATGGTGGCCAACCAGCCGAGCGGGCGCCTGCACAGCCAGCAGGACATGGGCGCGCACAGCCGGTCGCAGAAGGTGCGGGACCGCGGTCCGCTGCGCCTGCACCCCGACGACGCGGCCGGGCACGGCGTGGTCGACGGCGACGTGGTGCGCCTCAGCAGCGCGGTGGGTTCCTGCCTGGCCGGGGTCGTGGTGAGCGATGCGGTCAGCCCGGGCGTCGTGCAGCTGTCGACCGGAACCTGGTACGACCCCTCGTCGCCGGACGTCGACTGCGCGCACGGCAACCCGAACGTGCTCACGGAGGACGTGGGGACCTCGGGGCTGAGCCAGGGGTGCACGGGCCAGCTGACGCGGGTGCGGCTGGAGCGGTTCGCCGACCCTGACGACGCGCTGCCCCCGGTGCGGGCCTTCGAGCCGCCGCACGGGGTCACCGGGGTGTGAGCCGGGCGGGGCCACACGCGAGAAGGCCCCGCACACGAGTCCACCACGCACGAGCGGGTCCGCGCGTACACGACGGTCCTCACACACGAGGACCACGCGCGCGATCGGGCTTCCCGTGTACGAGCGGCGTCACATGATCGGCGCCGTACGAGCGGCGCAACAGGAACTGCCTCACACGAGCGGCGCCGTACGAGCAGCGCCGTACAAGCCCCGTCGTACAAGCCGCGCCGCACGAGCAGCGCTATACAAGCGGCGTTGTACAAGCCGCGCCGCACAACCGGCGCCGCACAAGGAAAGGGCGGGCCCAAGGGATGGGCCCGCCCCTTCGTGGGCCGACACCGGTCACACGTGTCTACCGGTCAGGTCGTGCCCACAGTTGGGGTGTGTCGTCTCCGGCGCGGGGCTCGCGGCACACGACGGTGCGCCCGCGTCTCACGGAGACGGAGGGGGAAGGGTCACAGCTGGTAGCGGTGGATGCCCCAGACGAGGTCGCCGGCCTCTCCACGCTTCACCCACTCGCGCAGTCCGGCCTTCATCTTCTTCAGGTACTCGGGGCTGATCTTCCCGTCGAGCTCGCTGTCGCGGCGCTCGGTCTCCGCCAGGACGCGCCCGTAGTGGATGGGCAGCTGGGGGCTGAGGTCGTCGAACCCGAGGTCCTTGAAGCCCGCGTCGGCTGTGGACTTCCGGTAGAAGCCGAGCGTGCCCATGGACGTCAGGTGCAGACGCTCCAGGATCGGCCCGAGGGTCTCCACGGGGGTGTCGTCGTCGGCCATGAGGTCGGTGAAGATGAACCGGCCCCCGGGCACCAGCACCCGGGCGACCTCCCTCACGACGCCGTCCCTGTCGGCGCTGTGGGAGAAGGCGTCCTGGGACCAGACCACGTCGAAGCTGTCGTCCTTGAACGGGAGCTCCTGGAAGGAGCCGTCCACCACGTCGATGAGGTGGTCGAGCCCTTCGTCGCGGTTGGTCTGGCGGTTGCGCTCGTTCTCGACCTCACTGAGGTTGAGGCAGGTCACCTTGCAGCCGTACTTCTTGGCGAGGTGACGGGCCGAGCCTCCGTACCCGGATCCCACGTCGAGGACCTTGGTGGAGCTGTCGGGGCCGATGTAGGAAGCCATGCGCTCGACGGATCTCGCGCTGGCCTCGGAGATGTCGTCGGTGTCGGTGAGTCCCTCCACCCCGCGGTAGAGACCGACGTGGATGTCGGTCCCGCCCCAGATCTCGTAGTAGAAGGTGTCCGCGTCGGAGCTGTTGTAGTAGTCCCGCGCGGTCTGGACAGCGGTCGAATACTCGGGGGCAACGTCCGGCCGTTTGATGGTCACTCTCCTGTCTCTAGCGGGCAAAGCCTCATCCATTGAAGGTGACAGTGCGTGCCTGAGTCCAGACTTCTCGTGCGAAGAGTTCATGAAAAGTCGGAAACCAGGCACCAGGACGGGCGTCAGCGGTACAGAAGTCGATCGACGCTGCGGGGCAACACGAGCCCGAGGAGACTGGGTGCCGCGTACCCCACCTGACCGGGGGCGAGCATGCCGAGAACGGCACCTGTGTTGGCGGTCGGCGTGCGCAGGAAAGAGCCCGCACGAGGGTGTGCGTGCGGCACTCCGTTGCCGATGGTGAGAAGGCTCACCACCGCGGTCAGAGCCACCGCCGTCCACGCGAGGTCGGCGGTTCCGAGCCCCGCGAGCCACTGCTGCAGGTGTGTGAACGCGCTGAGGGCGTAGGCACCGCCCGCGCCGGGGTCGGCCCCCGTCGACGGGCCCGTGAGCGGAACAACGAGCGCGAGGGTGAGGGCCGCGCCCCCGGTGATCCCCCCGGTCGCGGCCAGCCCGATGCGGCGCGCGATGTCGCGTGCGTCGCGGGTGAGTTCGTCCTCCGAGGGGTAGTGGCGCCAGGCGCGGCCGCGGGAACGGGCCTCCCCCATCGCGTTGGCGCGCCGCCACCGCAGGAGCCGCAGGGTGTCGCAGTACGCGGCGGGCCCGCGGCGCAGGGCGATGAGCGCGACGGTGAACTCGTGCACGATCGTCGACACGGTCGTGGCGAGCACGGTGGGCAGCTCCACCCACCACAGGGCCATGCGGCGGAACGCGGGTGCGATGTCGGCCGGGACCCGGACCCGCCAGGCGACCGAACGCCCGCGGGTCCAGCGGCGCAGCGGGGCCAGGGGCGGCTGTCCGGGCAGGGGCGGTGTGGACTCCGCGGCGGTCGCGATGAGCCGGTGGTCGGCGGCCACGGCGCACACGAGCACCAGGAACAGGAAGAGGACGGTGAGCGATCCGCCACCGACCAGGGTGTGCACCGCCTCGGTCGCCGGGTGCAGGGCCGCGCCGGACATCTGGGCGTTGAAGGCCAGGTGGTCGAGGTAGGACACAGCGGCCGCGAGGACCGGCAGGCTCCACAGCCAACCGCGGCGTCCGACGACCGCCAGGCCGAGCGCGCCGCCGACGAGGCCAGCGGTGACGGCATGGCCGGCGAAGACGGTGAGGGCCTCCTCCGGGCCGACGGCGAGCGCGCTGCCGGGCAGAAGGATCCCGCCCGTGGTTGCGGGCCCGTCGACCCCGGGCGGGATCTGCACGAAGAGTCGTTCGGCGAGCTGGAGCCCGGCCCCGGTGGCCGCCGCGAGCAGCAGGTGGTCGACGGCGGACATGCGGCGGGCCCTGCGGCGTGCGAGTACGAACACGAGCAGGAGCGGGGCGAGCTTGCCGAGTTCCTCGACGGTGACGGCGATGTAGGTGTGCGCGTACACCCCGGCCGGGTCGGCGCCGAGCGCACCGGCCAGGGCCCCCTCCGCGAGGGCGAGGGGCCACACGAGCACGAACCCGACGGCGGTGAAGCGGAGCAGGGTGGCGAAGGAGACGGTGCGCGAACGCGAGAGCCAGGCGAGCTGGAGCAGCAGGACGTAGACGGTCAGCAGCGCGGGCAGGACGACGCCGAGCCCGGGGAGGAACCACGGGACGACGAGGAGCGCGGCCACCATGAGCCAGCTCCACGCGCCGCGCAGGGCCCGGCCGGCGCGTGCGGTCCCGGGTGAGTTCCGGCGGATCCCGGAGACACCGCGGGCGATGCGTTCGGCCAGGTCCGGCCCGGGGCCCCGTGGGGTTCGGGCGTGCTTGGCGCCCGCGGGCAGGCACTGGTAGGTCTGCGCGGCGCGCTGGAGTTCGGGGCCGCCCTCGGCACGGGCCCGGTTCCCGAAGCGGCGCCGGGCCTGCGGGATGTCGGCGCCCACGAGTTCGCGTACGAAGTCGGCGGGCCCGGCGGCCACGGTGAGCTCGGTGGAAGTGACCAGCACGGCGGCGGAGAAGTCCTCCACGCACACGAGGAAGTCGGTCGGTTCGCGTCCCCACCCGCGCACGAGGTCGATGAGCACGTCGGGGTCGAGGGGGATCTGCGTGACCGGTTCGTAGGAGTACTGCGACCGGGTGCGGCAGACCAGGAGCCGGTCGACGCCCATGGCGCGTCCGGCGTCGATGACCGCTTGCACGAGGTTGCGGTCGCGGGGCACCAGGAAGGGGGTCGTGACCTTGCCGTCGGCGCGGATCCACGCGGGGTCGAGCTCGCTCGGGCCGGCGCAGACCCGCAACACGAGGTCGCGGGTCAGCATCGCCTGGTCTTCCATGTGGGTCCTCGTACCGGGGGGCGAATACGACGCTGCCGCTCGTTCCGGGGCGTTCCGGCCCCGGGCGGCCCGCCCGAGCATAGCGGCGGACCCCGGGCCGGGCGCCACCCGAGGACGGTCCGCGAGGCATCGCACCTGGAACGCTCCGCGCCGGGCACGAGCGCAACCCCAGCAACGTTCCACCTCGGGCGCGAGCGCTAGCGAGTGCCCGAGGTGGAACGGGAACGTCTGAACCCCCACCCCAGAACACGTGCACCACCGAGATAGCCCCAGACCCCCGCCCTCCCCAAAACGCATGCGCAACCCCAGGAACGTTCCGCCTCGGGTGCCAGCCCCACCCAAGGAACGTTCCGCCTCGGGTGCCAGCCCCACCCAAGGAACGTTCCGCCTCGGGTGCCAGCCCCACCCAAGGAACGTTCCGCCTCGGGTGCCAGCCCCACCCAAGGAACGTTCCGCCTCGGGTGCCAGCCCCACCCAAGGAACGTTCCGCCTCGGGTGCCAGCCCCACCCAAGGAACGTTCCGCCTCGGGTGCCAGCCCCACCCAAGGAACGTTCCGCCTCGGGTGCCAGCCCCACCCAAGGAACGTTCCGCCTCGGGTGCCAGCCCCACCCAAGGAACGTTCCGCCTCGGGTGCCAGCCCCACCCAAGGAACGTTCCGCCTCGGGTGCCAGCCCCACCCAAGGAACGTTCCGCCTCGGGTGCCAGCCCCACCCAAGGAACGTTCCGCCTCGGGTGCCAGCCCCACCCAAGGAACGTTCCGCCTCGGGTGCCAGCCCCACCCAAGGAACGTTCCGCCTCGGGTGCCAGCCCCACCCAAGGAACGTTCCGCCTCGGGTGCCAGCCCCACCCAAGGAACGTTCCGCCTCGGGTGCCAGCCCCACCCAAGGAACGTTCCGCCTCGGGTGCCAGCCCCACCCAAGGAACGTTCCGCCTCGGGTGCCAGCCCCACCCAAGGAACGTTCCGCCTCGGGTGCCAGCCCCACCCAAGGAACGTTCCGCCTCGGGTGCCAGCCCCACCCAAGGAACGTTCCGCCTCGGGTGCCAGCCCCACCCAAGGAACGTTCCGCCTCGGGTGCCAGCCCCACCCAAGGAACGTTCCGCCTCGGGTGCGAGCGCCGGCGAGTGCCCGAGGCGGAACGGACACGCCTGAACCCCAACCCCAGAACACGTGCACGCCCAACATGGGACGAGCCCGGTACCCGCCCCGTGTCACGCACTGGCCAGCGCTCGCGCATGACACGGGGCGTCCTTGGGTGCCGCCAGGCACAAAAGGCGCACCCTCCTCAGACGCGCCATCCTTGGGGACCAGGCGCAGAAGGCGCGGCGCCCTCAGACCGGACCGCCACCCCAGCAACGCTCCGCCTCGAGCGCGACCGCCACCCCAGGAACGTTCCACCTCGGGTGCGAGCGCCGGCGAGTGCCCGAGGCGGAACGGACACGCCTGAACCCCAACCCCAGAACACGTGCACGCCCAACATGGGACGAGCCCGGTACCCGCCCCGTGTCACGCACTGGCCAGCGCTCGCGCATGACACGGGGCGTCCTTGGGTGCCGCCAGGCACAAAAGGCGCAACCTCCTCAGACGCGCCATCCTTGGGGACCAGGCGCAGAAGGCGCGGCGCCCTCAGACCGGACCGCCACCCCAGCAACGCTCCGCCTCGAGCGCGACCGCCACCCCAGGAACGTTCCACCTCGGGTGCGAGCGCCGGCGAGTGCCCGAGGCGGAACGGACACGCCTGCAGCCCCACCCCAGAACACGTGCACCCCCCAGATGGGCCCAGGCCGACACCCGCCCCGTGTCACGCACTCGCCAGCGCTCGCGCATGACACGGGGCGTCCTTGGGTGCCGCCAGGCACAAACGGCGCAACCTCCTCAGACGCGCCATCCTTGGGGACCAGGCGCAGAAGGCGCGGCGCCCTCAGACCGGACCGCCACCCCAGCAACGCTCCGCCTCGAGCGCGACCGCCACCCCAGGAACGTTCCACCTCGGGTGCGAGCGCCGGCGAGTGCCCGAGGCGGAACGGACACGCCTGAAGCCCCACCCCAGAACACGTGCACCACCCAGATGGGCCCAGGCCGACACCCGCCCCGTGTCACGCACTCGCCAGCGCTCGCGCATGACACGGGGCGTCCTTGGGTGCCGCCAGGCGCAAAGGGCGCGGCGCCCCCAGACACGCCGTCGTTGGGCCCGCCAGGCACAAAAAGCGCGGGGCGCCGCGTACGAAAGGTTTCCCTGGGTCCGCCTGAAACGCGAGGGGTTCCTGCAGCAAAGAGCGCGCCGAAGCACGCGCCGCCCCAACAACGCTCCACGCCAGGCGCGAGCGAAGCCCGAGCAACGTTCCGCGTCGGGCTCGAGCGCAGCCCCCTGGAACGTTGCGCGTCGGGCGCGAGCGCAACCCAACGGGAACGCCTGAACCCCCGCCCCAGAACACGTGCACCACCCAGATGGGGTCCTGGGGTTGCTCCCTTGGCACCGCTCTACGACCCCTGTGGGGAGGGGCCTTCCCCCGGTACGGGTATGCGTTCACGCCTACGGTGCTCGGTTGGTCGAGGGGCTCCGTGCGTCCAAATAAGGCGTAAGGGCGGTTGCGGAGACCACCGCGCGGCACGCGCGAGAGGGGGCCTCCGGCGGGGACACGCGCACCGCGCGTGGATCGTGGCTGAGCGACCTGACCCCTGTGGATGAGGGGAGCGCCTGCCAGGAACTCGGGTACTCGAGGGGCGGAGCCCCTCGTGTGGCTGAGCAGGCCTGGCCCCAGGGGTCGGTCAAGAGGCCCCGCTCTACCCTGCCTGCGGGGACTCTCCTCCTGTAGTTGGGCGACCTGACCCCTGTGGATGAGGGGAGCGCCTGCCACGAACTCGAGGTGCTCGAGGGGCGCAGCCCTTCGAGTGGCTGAGCAGGCCTGGCCCCAGGGGTTGCTCCCATGGCGCCGCTCTACGACCCCCGTGGAAAGGCCCCTCCTGTGGTGGGGCGACCCGGCTCTTGGCGCGCGGGCCGGGGACCACCACCGAAGGCGTCTGCGCACAGCTGCACCCCGTGCCGCACCAGGGGCAGCGACAGCGCCCACCCGGCGAGGGCCCAGGCCAGGTTCAGGTGCTCCAGGGCCCGGGCGAGGGCGGCGACCCCGCTCCACCGGTTCCCGAGGGCGTCCTCGTAGGTGAGCCGGTACAGCACCTCCGGGTGGTCGGCGGCCGGGCGCAACCGCAGCCGCACCGGGCGGCGCGTCTCCACCCACGTGCGGACCTCGCGGCACACGGAACAGTCCGCCGCCACGTACAACGTGCCTCCGGCACGGCCGGGCCACGGGCGCCACCGGGGCACCCACGGGCGCACGCCGCTGCGGTAGTGCTCCCACCTCTCACCGAAGGCCGCACGCAACTGCGCGCCCTCGTGCCACGCGGCCAAACCGGCCCCGTAGGCCAGGGCGACCACCGCACCGATCCACAGCACCGGGTGGAGCACCCCGAGCACGAGGTACACGCAGACCATGGTCACCTGCATCGGGTTGCGCACGTAGGCGTACGGCCCACCGGTGACGAGCCGCGCGGGCGGGTCGTACGGCAACGGGGTTCCGTTCCCGACCGCCGCGAACTCCCGGGCGGCGGCCAACCCGGGCAGGGACACGACCAACAGGACCTGCATCGCGACCGACAGCGCCGGGGCGGGGAGGCCGGCCACCTCGGGCACGGCCACCGCGACGGGCAGGACCACCATGAACCCCAGGGCCAGGAACGCCTGCGCCCACATACGCGCGTGCACGAGCGTCCCGCGCAGGGTCCAGTGCGCCAGCATCAGCGCGGGGATCAGCCCGACGGCGGTCCCGGCCAGCTCGCCGAGCACCCACCACGGCCCGAGCACGACGACGGGTTCGGCCAGGGGCATGAAGAGCGTGTCGAACCAGACCAGCACCACGACGAGCAGCGGAACGGGCAGGTACCGCAGCGCGAGGGCCGGCAGCGCTCCCCACAGCACCGCCCACGCGAGCAGAAGGTCGACGGGGATCCCCTGCCACACGGCACCCTCCGCGTGGAAGCTCCACCAACCGACGCGCACGGCCACGAGGTTGAGCGGGACGAGCGCGAGCAGCGACCACGCGGTCGCCACGATCATCGCCGCGGTCTCCCTGCGCCCGGGCGGGCGCAGCAGGCACAGGGCGGTCAACGGCAGGAGCGGGAGGAACAGGGCGGCGCCGCGGACCACCAGCGCCGGCAGCTCCGCGGTGTCCACGCCGGTCACCGTTCCCCCTGTGCCTGTTCGAGGGCGGCCCGCCCGAGCGCGGCCTCGGCGAAGGTGTCGGCGAGGTAGGCCGCGGCCCGGTCGGCGGCGTAGGCCTGCACCGGGCCGAAGTACCAGGACGGCTCGAACGTGCGCTCGTACTCGAGGGTCCAGTCGAGGCGGGTACCTCCGGTGGCCGAACGTTCCCAGACGACCTCCGCGCCGTGCATGCGCATCCAGCGGTCGAAGGCGGTGTCGTCGGTGACGGTGAACACGACACGTCCGCCGTAGGCGTGGGTGTGGCTCTCCGCGACCTCGAGCTCCATGTGGCGGGGTTCGGGTTCGGCGCAGGGGCGCAGGACACGGCGGTCGGTGAAGGTGACGTGCCTGGTGTCGCCGGGTTCCAGCCCCTCGCCGGCGGCCTCGACCGGGGTGGGGAAGGGCACGGACCGCAGGAACAGGGCCTCGGGCTCGTCGTACTCGGGCGGCTCGGCCAGGGCGGCGGCCACGTGCTCGGGCCCGGCGGCGACCACACGTCCGCCCTCGCCCCGCCCTTCCCGCGGCAGCAGGGAGAACCCGCCGATGCCCTCCGCCGTGAGCAGGACCAACAGTGGCAGGACGACCAACACGTGGGAGGAACGGTCGTCGCCGCTGCCGGTCACGCGGACCAGGAACCAGGCCACCAGCGCGGTGACCCCGTACAGGAGCGGCGCGGCGATGACGAGGCAGACCATGCCCTCGCCCAGGAGCGGCCCGGCGAGCAGGAGCGCGACGGTCAGGACGGCCAGGGCGATGCCGACGGCGCTGCGCGGACGCGCGAAAAGCACCACGAGCACGGCCAGCAGCGCGGGGAGCCCGACGTAGAACAGGGCGGTCTGGTCCAGCGCCCCGAAACCGGTCACCCGCAGCCAGAGGAGGAACACGAACAGGGCCGTGACCAGGGCCGCGAGGAGCAGCCGCGCACCGCGTTCACCGGCCGCTCCCGGCTCGGTCGGGCTCATGGGGGCTCCTCGTCCCGGGCGCCGTTTCGGCCGCCCGTCGCCTCAGTCCTTCACGGTCGACTCTTCATCATCCGTTTTAATCACGTGATTAAACCGTATGATGCACGGACCCGCAGAGGAGTTCAAGGGGAGGACCATGGCCAGGAGCGGCGGCAACCGCAGGACCAGCGCCGAGACCAGGGACCGCCTCGTCACCGCCGCGGGCGAGGTCCTGCGCGAGGAGGGCAGGTCCGGCGCATCGGCACGCGCGATCGCGGCCCGCGCCGGGGCCAACTCGGCGCTGGTCTTCTACCACTTCGGCGGCGTCGACCAGCTGCTCCTGGCAGCGCTCGACCGCTCCAGCGACGAGCGCATGCGCATGTACGACGAGATCGCGGGGCAGGCCCGCACGCTCGAGGAGCTCGTCGAGGCGGCCACCCGCATCTACCGCACCGACCTGGAACGCGGGTACATCACGGAGTTCTCCGAGCTCGTGGCCGCCGCCGTCACCCAACCCGAACTGCGGCCGGAGATCCGGACCCGCGCCGAACCCTGGATCGCCTTCATCGAACGCCACTGGAACCGGGTCCTGGGCGGGTCGGCGCTCGGCCGCATGCTCCCGGCCCACGAGGTCGCCAACGCCGCGATCACCTACTACCTCGGCGTCAACCTCTTCTCCGTGCTCGACGAGGACCACAGCCGCACCGAGGCCGTGCTCGACCTGGCCGGGGCGATGGCCCCGCGCGCCAAACTCCTCACCCTGCGGCTGCCCGGCGCCGGCGAACGGCACACGCAGACCTGAGGCCGTCCCGCAGCACGGACACGGGTCGGAGAACCCCGCGTGCGCCCGCGCGCCACCGGCCCGGCTCTCCTAGGCTGGTCGGGGCCCACACGGCCCGGCTGGCACACCCCGGGCCACGGGCACCGGGCCAACAGCAGTGAGGAGCAGGATGGACGGCATCACGGTCGCGCCGGGGATCACCTTCCCCGACACCTCCGACGGCCGAACGTACGTGGCGGGCGCGGTGATCGCCGATCCCCGGGGGCGGGTGTTCGCGCAGCGCCGCTCCCCCGACCGCAAGGTCTTCCCGAACTGCTGGGACATCGTCGGCGGGCACGTGGAGCGCGGGGAGTCCATGCTCGAGGGCCTGGCCCGGGAGGTCTCCGAGGAGACCGGGTGGCGCCTGAGCGAGGTCGTGGCCGAGCTGTTCGTGCTCGACTGGGACCCGGGCGACGGGGTCACGCGCCACGAGGTCGACTACCTGGTGCGGGTCGAGGGCGACCTCCAGGACCCCCGGCTGGAACGGGACAAGCACACCGAGTACCTGTGGGTGGACGACTCGCTCGTGCACCGGCTGCGCGACGAGCGGGACCCCGGGGACTACTTCATCACCGACATCGTCCAGCGCGGGATCGACGCCGCCCGCGGGCTCTGACCACCGCCCTCGTCCGGTGCCACACGCCCGGGCCAGACCTGGTCACCCGTCCGCGCGCACCTCGGCGAGCGCGAGCGGCAGCCCGTGCAGCAGGTCCGAGGCGCTGACCGGGGCCCCGCCGTGCACCAGCTCCGCCGCACGCCCGTGCAGGTAGGCGCCGCACAGGGCAGCCTCCACCACCGGAACGCCGCTCGCGAGCAGCGCACCGACCGCCCCGGACAGCACGTCCCCGGTCCCGGCGCTGGCCAACAGCGGGGTTCCGGTCGGGTTGACCACGGACGGCCCGTCGGGGTGGGCGATGACCGTGGTCGACCCCTTGAGCAGGACCGCGCACCCGAAGGAACGGGCGGCGCGGCGGGCGTGCTCGAGGCGGCGGACCTCGACGTCCTCCCGCGTGACGTCGCCCAGCAGGCGCGCGAGTTCGCCCGCGTGCGGGGTCAGCAGTGTCGGTGCGGAGCGTTCCCGGACCCGGTCGGCGAGGTCGCGCCCGGTCTCCCCGGACATCAGGGTGAGCCCGTCGGCGTCCACGAGTACCGGAACGTCGCTGTCGAGCACGGCGTCGAGTTCGTCGGCGTCGCCCGGGTCGGTCCCGCGCCCGGGCCCCACGACGACGGCGGCCACACGCCCGGGTTCCAGGTCGGTGCTCTGTCGGGGGTCCAGCACGGCGGCGACGGTCTCCGGCCAGCGGGCCAGGACCTGGTCCACCACACGTTCCGGGCCCCCGTAGCGGACCATGCCCACGCCCGTGCGCAGCGCCCCGCCGACGGCGAGCACGGCCGCACCCCGGAACCGGTCCGATCCCGCGCGGACCGCGAGCACCCCGCGGCGGTACTTGTCGGCCTCCGCACCGGGGGTCGGCAGAAGCCCGGCGATGTCCACAGGCTGTGGACGGAGCACGGAGGCGCCCGGCAGTTCCGGACCGATCCCGATGTCGACCAGCCGCACCGCCCCGGCCCGGTCGGCACCGGGGTCCACGAAGAGCCCGGGCTTGTGGGTGCCGAAGGTGACGGTGACGTCGGCGCGCACCGCGTACCCGGCCACCTCCCCCGTGTCGGCGTCGATCCCGCTCGGCAGGTCGACCGCGACCACGGGGGCGGGCGCGTTGGCCGCCTGCGCCGCGAGCCCGGCGTGGGGTTCGCGCAGGCCGCCGCGTCCACCGATGCCGACGAGCCCGTCCACGATCAGGTCGGCGCCGAACAGGTCCGAGTCGTCGGCGTCGGAACCGGCGAAGGCCCGCACCCGCCCGCCGGCCGCACGCAACGCGGCGGCGCCCTCCTGGTGAACCCGCGAACCCGCCGTCAGGGCCCGGACCGCGACACCGCGCCGGGCGAGTGCGGCCCCGGCGTACAGGGCGTCGCCACCGTTGTCGCCGCTGCCGACCATGAGCACGACCCGCGCCCCGTACACCGCGGGCAACAGGCGGATGCACTCCGTGGCCAGTCCGGTGGCGGCCCGCCGCATGAGCACCCCCTCGGGCAGGCGCGCCATGAGGGCGCCCTCGGCCTCGCGGACGACGTCGACAGTGTGCGCGTAGAGCACGGGTCCACCTCCGGTTCGATCGGCCCCCATCGTGCCGCACCCTCCCCCGGCCTCCACCCCCGCCACACACACCGTGGGTGATTGCGGCGCCACAGCGGGGCGTTCATGCTGGCGGTGCACAGGCCCGGCCACGAGGAAGAGACCATGCCCGGACACCACGGTTTTGTCAGGTCCAGCGAGCTCCAGCTCCGCCCCCGCGAGTGGCACGAACTCGAGTTCGACCGCCGCGACGACGGCACGGTCTCCGTCGCCGCGCTGGCCGGGACCAGCCCCGAGGCCCTGGCCGGCGTGCTCTACGACCTGTCCGTGGGCGTGGTCCTGCGCGGCGCCACCCCCGGGACCGAGGTGCAGCTGCGGGCGGCCGAGTTCGAGTCGGACGGCCGCGGCGGGTTCCGGATGCACCGCGAACGCCCGGCCCTGGGCCTGGTGCACGCCGTCGGGCACGGCCGGTTCACCTACCACTGGAAGGGCGCGCTCGCGGTCGGACACTGGGTGGGTGTGCAGGTCGCCCAGTTCGGCGAGGCCGACGCACACCTGGTCTCGGCCGAGGCGGACGTGTTCACCTGGCGCCACTGACCCCGCCTCCGTCTCCCCGACGCCCCCGGAACCGACCGCGCCCGCACACTCCGCCCGCCGCACCCCGGTACGAGGCGGTGGCAGCGAAGTACTACTCTGTGTCGTTGACAGGGGCGGACCGCTGACTTGGGCGGACGCCGGGTTCTCGGAGTGGAGGCGGCGTGGTCGACTGGCTCACCATGACGATCCAGATGGTGTCGCTGGGCGTGGCCGTCTGGTGTCTGATCTCGTTCTTCCGGGACCGCCCCATGCTCGTCCCCCACCTGATCGGCATGGGTGTGCTGTGGCTGCTCGTGCTCGGCCAGGTCGGCGCCACCATCGCCGCGATGGTCGGCGGGGAGCGCCCCGACGACTTCCCGATGTTCGTCTCCTACCTGGCCACCATCGCGCTCCTGCCGCCGGCCTGCGCGGTGTGGGGCTTCATGGAACGCAGCAAGTGGGGCCCGGCCGTGATCTCCTTCGCGTGCTTCGTCCTGCCCGTGCTGCTGGTCCGCATCGAGCAGCTCTGGAGCCCCGTTGTCTGAGACCGCCACGACCGACGCCACCCTGCGCTCGGGCCCCGGCCGCCTGCTCGTGGCCGTGTACGCGGTCTTCGCGCTGGCGGCGACCGCACGCGGCACCTACCAGCTCCTCACCCGCTTCGACGAGGCCCCGCTGGCCTACGGGCTGTCGGTCTTCGCGGGCGCCCTGTACTTCGTGGCGGCCGTGGGCCTGGCGCGCGCGGGACGCACCTCCCGGATGGTCGCGCTGGTGTGCGTGGCCGTCGAGATGGCGGGTGTGCTCGTCGTCGGCGCGTTGACGGTGTTCTGGAGCGCGGGGTTCCCCGACGACACCGTGTGGTCGAACTTCGGCAGCGGGTACCTGTTCATCCCGCTGGTCCTGCCGGCCCTGGGCCTGTGGTGGATCCTCACCGTGCACCGCGCGGACCGCTCCTGACCCCGAGCTTTTCGCGGGGATCTTGCTACCAGAGCCGACTTCAGCGCCGAAAGTGGCTCCAGTAGCAAGATCCCCGGGGCAGTGGAGCTACCGGGAACCCCCGGTCCACGATCTAGGCTGGCCGCATGAGCCAACCCCAGAACCTGCCGGTGGCCGTGTCGGCCGACCGGCTGCGCACCGACCGCGACCGTGTGGTCCTCGTCGACTCCCGCTGGTACCTGGACGGCCGCTCCGGACGCGAGGCCCACCTGGCCGGGCACATCCCGGGCGCGGTCTTCGCCGACGTCGACACCGACCTGGCCGCTCCGGCGAGCGCCGAGGGCGGGCGCCACCCGCTGCCCTCCCCCGAGGACCTCGCCGCCGCCCTGGGGCGCCTCGGCATCGGCGACGACTCCGCGGTGGTGGTCTACGACGACGCCGGCGGATCGGTCGCCGCGCGCCTGGTGTGGATGCTGCGTGTGCTCGGCACCCCGGCCGCGTTCCTCGACGGCGGCATCCAGGCCTGGGACGGCCCGCTCGAGACCGGCGAGGTCACCCCCGGGCCCGCCCAGCGCACCCCCGTGCCGTGGCCCTCCGACCGCGTCGCCGGGACCGAGGACGTGCGGGCCCGCACCGGCTCCCCCGAGCACCTGCTCATCGACGCACGTGTGTACGGCCGCTTCACCGGTGAGCAGCCCGCACCCGTCGACGCCCGTCCCGGCCACGTTCCCGGCGCACGGAGCGCGGCCTGGCAGGGCAACCTGGACGGCGACGGGTTCCTGGCCTCCCCCGAGGCGCTGCGGGAACGCTTCTCCGCCCTGGGCGCCGACACGGCCGCGACCGTGACCGCCTACTGTGGCTCCGGTGTGACCGCTTGCCACGACCTGCTCGCCCTCGAGCACGCGGGTGTGGCCGGCGCACGCCTGTATCCGGGATCCTGGAGCCGTTGGGGAGGCGACGAGAGCCTGCCCGCGGAGACAGGGGACCCCCACCGGGGGTGACGAGGCCGAATCCAACGGTCACCGTCCGTGGGAAGTTCCCTCGCGGACGGTTTTTTCTGTCCCGATCGGGTCACGAACGAAACCGAGGACGCTTCCCCGACGTCCGACCCAACAGGAGGAATGCCGCGCACGCGGCCCGATTCCAGCGATCCCCTGCCCCCTGGTCGCCCCCGCGCTCAACGCGTCAGACCACGAAACGAGGAACCTTGACCGTCGAATTCGTGCTGCTAGTCATCCTGCTCGTCGTCGCCATCGTCGTGGGGATCATGCTGTACAACCAGCGCGCGAAGGCACAGCAGAAGCAGGCACCCGCCCAGCCAGCTGCCCCCGCCGACCCGTTCGCCAACGCCACCGAGACCGAGGGCGACCCCCGCGGCATCAAGGCCGGCGACATGATCGACTGGGGCAACGAGCGCACCTGGATCCGCGGGTCCCTGCGCCTGTCCGAGGGCGGCTACGTGTGGGCCGAGCACTTCCTGGAGGTCGACGGCGGCCGCCGCTGGCTCTCCGTCGAGGAGGACCCCGACCTGCAGCTCTCCCTGTGGAGCGCCCGCCCCGACCTGGACCTCGTCCCCCAGGGCAAGGTCATGGAGGTCGAGGGCACCAAGTACGAGCTCCAGGAGAAGGGCTCGGGCTCCTACCGCTCCGAAGGCACCACCGGCCTCAAGCCCGAGGGCGGCCTCGACTACGTCGACTACGAGGCCGAGGACGGCAGCCTGCTGGCCTTCGAACGCTTCGACCACGGCAGCTGGGAGGCCAGCACCGGGGCGAAGATCATGCCCGGCACCTTCACGATCTACCCCGGGAGCTGAACCGACCGTGCACACGAGCATCAGCGTGCCCTTCGTCGACACCCAGGCCGACGACCTGGTGTGGACCCTGGACCACCCGGTGGTCGAACCGCTTGCCACACGCACCTGCCGGGTGCGCGGCACGGTGGTCGAACTGCGGGTCCTGGGCGCCTCCCACCAGGCCGTCGTGCGGTCGTCGGGCGGCGAGCTGGTGGAGACGGTCGCGTGCCTGCCCGGTGTCGAGGGCGGACTCCCCGAACAGGGCGAGCCGACCGCGACGGCGGCGGGCCGCTACCTCTTCTCGTCGACCGTGCACACGCTCTCCCACACCGACCTGTCCCGCCGGGTGGAGGACCTGCACCGCGAGGTGGCCGACGCACCCGGCGGACTCCTGGTCACCTTCCCGGGGGACCCGCTCGCGGTGACCGCGCTGCACCTGTCCCCCGACACCGGCGGACCGGTGCGGTGGACCACCTGGCACGTCTACCCGCAGAGCGGCGAACTGGTGACGACCGCCGCGACACTGACCCCCTGAGATCCACGAGGAAGCCCATCATGGCTGACACCCTGCGCGGGGCCACGGCACCCCGCTCGACCAAGACGACCTCCTCCGCCCTGTGCGGGGGCGTTCTGGCCCTGACCCTGCTTCTCACGGCCTGCAGCAGCAACTCCGACGAGGACTGCGAGCGCCGCAACGACAGCTCTTCCTCGAGCACCAGCAGCTCGAACTCGGCGGCGTCCCCGACCCCGGACGACTGCGAGAACAACAGCAACAACAGCGGCGGCGGCGGATTCTTCTTCTTCGGCGGAGGAGGCGGCGGGGGCAGCAGCTCCAACGACAGCGGCGGGACCGGGAGCAACACCCGCGGCGGGGGCAGCGGCTCGGGCAAGTAGTCTGCCGTGTCGGGAAGCACATGCTTCCCGACACTGCCGATCCCTCACTTGGACCAATTTCATGAACGAGATCCTCACCAGTTCCCTGTACGCGCTCGGTTACGGTGCGGTCGGGACGGTCATCATGCTGCTCGGCTACCTGGTCACCGACCTGCTCACCCCCGGCAAGCTGCACAAGCTCATCTGGGAGGAACGCAACCCCAACGCGGTGCTGCTGGTCTCGGCCAACACCCTGGGCGCCGCCGTGGTCGTCGTGTCGGCGATCCTGTCCAGCTTCTCCGAGCTCGGCCTGGGCGCCGGCCTGCTGTCCGCGTCCCTGTTCGGGATCATCGGCCTCGCCGTGATGGCCGCGTCGTTCCTGATCATCGACCTGATCACCCCGACCAGCGTGAGGGCCGTCATCGCCAGCGCCGAGTTCCACCCCGCGACCTGGGTGAGCGCCACCGCCCACCTGTCCATCGCCCTGGTCGTGGCCGCGGCCATCTCCTGAGGCCCCACACACCCCGCCCCGAGAAAGCACCGACGTGAGCGAGACCCAGACCGGCGCACGCACCAGACTTCCGATTCGTCCGCGTGCGGCACGGTTCTTCGTGATGTTGGCGGTCTTCATCTGCGCCGCCTGCGGCCTGGTGTACGAGCTCGCCCTCGTCGCGATCGGCAGTTACCTGCTGGGCGACACCATCACCCAGGCCTCCGTGGTCCTGTCGGTGATGGTGTTCGCCATGGGTGTGGGTTCGCTGCTGTCCAAGCGGTTCCAGCACCGCCCGGCGCTGTCGTTCGCCGTCATCGAGGGCCTGCTCTCCCTCATCGGCGGTCTGTCGGTGCTGATCCTGTACGGGGCCTTCGCCTGGTTCTCCGCCTACCAGCCCGCGCTGGTGCTGCTGGCCTTCGTCATCGGCGTGCTCATCGGTATGGAGATCCCGCTGCTGATGACGCTGATCCAGCGCATCCGCAAGCAGGAGGCCTCGTCGGCGGTCGCGGACCTGTTCGCCGCCGACTACGTGGGCGGGCTCATCGGCGGTCTGGCGTTCCCGTTCCTGCTCCTGCCGATCCTCGGTCTGCCCAAGGGTGTGATCGCGGTGGGCCTGCTCAACGCGGTCGTGGGCGTGGCCGTGGTGCTGTGGCTGTTCCGCCACGACCTGACCCGGCGCGCCTACGTCGGCCTGGGTACGGGGCTGGCCGTGATCGTGGCGGCGCTGGGGGCGGCCTACCTGTACTCGGAGCAGTTCGAGATCGACGCCCGCCAGGCCATGTACCGCGACCCGATCGTGCACGCCGAACGCTCCGAGTACCAGGAGATCGTGCTGACACGCTCGGTCGACGGCCAGGACGTGCGCCTGTTCCTCAACGGGAACCTGCAGTTCTCCACGCTCGACGAGTACCGGTACCACGAGTCGCTCATCCACCCGGCGATGGACGGGCCCCGCGAGGACGTGCTCGTGCTCGGCGGGGGCGACGGCCTGGCGGTGCGCGAGATCCTCGAGTACGACGACGTGGACAGCGTCACCGTCGTCGACCTGGACCCCGCCATGGTCGACCTGGCCACCAGCGAACCCGTGATCCGCGACCTCAACGAGGACTCCTTCGAGGACCCGCGGGTGGAGGTCGTCAACGCCGACGCGTTCCAGTGGCTGCGCGAGGGCGCCGGGCAGTTCGACGTGGTCGTCGCCGACCTGCCCGACGGCACCGACGTGGGCACCTCGAAGCTGTACACGGTCGAGTTCTACGCGCTGGTGCGCGAGAGCATGGCCGAGGAGGCCCGCCTGGTCGTGCAGGCCGGTTCACCGTTCTTCGCCCCCGACGCGTACTGGAGCGTGGGCCACTCCTTGGCGGAGGCCGAGATCGAGTCGGTCCCGTACAACGTCGACGTGCCCACCTTCGGCAACTGGGGGTTCTACCTGGCCTCACCGGAAGGCGAACCGGACCTGACCCTGCCCGAGGACACCCCGGACCTGGAGTTCCTGGACGAGGAGCTGCTGGCCGCCGCCCAGGTCTTCCCCATGGACCGCAGGGACGAGGAGGTCGACGCGCAGGCGTCCACGATGATGCACCCGCGCATCATCGGCTATCACCAGGGTGCGTGGCGCGGGTACTGAGCGCGGGCGCGGCGTTCCATCGCGGCGCGTTCCTCCCGGGCCCGGCGGTCCGGGGTCAGCAGCGGGCGTGCGCCCTGATTGAGCAGCGCCTCGGCGACCCCTTCGCCCAGGTCCCATGCCTCGGTCGCGGGACGGTGGCCCTGCTCGTGCAGGAACGTGCCGCCACAGTCCGAGAAGACCATCCCGATGAGGGAGAGCGACCCGTCCTCCTCGACCGTGCAGTGGCCGGCCACGGGTGAGCCGCAGTCGCCCTGGAGCCGTTGCAGCATGGCGCGTTCG
This sequence comes from Nocardiopsis coralli, assembly GCF_014892575.1. GTDB lineage: Bacteria > Actinomycetota > Actinomycetes > Streptosporangiales > Streptosporangiaceae > Nocardiopsis > Nocardiopsis coralli. The sequence continues at coordinate 77,477 of NZ_JADBGI010000014.1, forward strand.
GCGGTCACGGCCAGGCGGGTGTCGGGGTCGTCGAGGCCCCGGACGAGCGCGGCCAGCTCGGTGTCCTCCGAACGCAGCCGGGCCCCGACGACACCTGCTCCGACGGCCGGGCACAGGAGCTCGCGGGGGATGACCTGGCTGATGCGGTCGCCGAGTTCGGCGCGGGCGAGGCCGCCGGCGTTGAGGACCAGGCCCTCGCAGGTGTTCTCCCCGTCCATCCGGTCCAGGCGCTGGTTGACGTTGCCGCGGATGCGCACGACGTGCAGGTCGGGGCGGTGCTTGAGGATCTGGCCGCGGCGGCGCACGGCCGAGGTGCCCACGCGGGTGCCGGGCGGCAGTTCGCTCAGCGTGCGGTAACGCGATCCCTTGCGGAGCACGAGAGCGTCGAGGGACTCCTGGCGGCGCAGGTAGGCGGTGAACTCGGTGCCCTCGGGTTCGGCCTCGTCGCCGGGGACGTCCTTGACCGAGTGCACGGCGATGTCGATCTCCCCGGCGAGGAGGCGGCGGTCGACCTCGCGGAGGAAAGCGCCCTTGCCGCCGAGCTCCGACAGGTCGCCGTACCACCGGTCCCCGGCGGTCTCCACACCGACGATCTCGGTCGGGATTTCGGTCGTCCTGGCGAGATGGTCGCGGACGAGCCGGGCCTGGGCCATCGCCATGGGAGAGGTTCGGGTGCCGATCCGGAGCGGCTGCGCGTCGCTGAGCATGCCGCCACAGTAGAGCGCAGCGTCGGGCGGCGTGGGCTGTTTCACCAGATCGTGCCAACAATCGGTGGCGAGGTCCCGTCTGGGTGGTTCAGGACCCGGGGTGTTCGAGCGCTGCGAGCGCGGTGACGGCACCCAGTTCCCAGCAGGCCTCGCGGGCCTCGGCGTCGGGGGCGCCGGTCACGGTGACCGGCGGGCGGTGGCGTTCCCAGCCCATGCCCTTGGCGATGGACTCCACGGCCCGCACCGCGCCGGACGTGTCGTTGCCGCCGTGCACGAAGAGCGCGTACGGCAGGCCCCGGGTGTCGTTCTGCGCCTGGTAGTAGGTGCGGTCGAAGAAGTCCTTGAGGGCGCCGGACATGTACCCGATGTTGGCGGGGGTGCCGAGGAGGACGGCGTCGGCGGCGAGGAGGTCGGCCGGCCCCGCCGCCAGCGCGGCGCGGGTGTGCACCTCCACGCCCTCGATGTCGTCGGTGCGGGCGCCCTCGACGACCGCGTCGAACATCTCCTGCGTGGCGGGCGAGACGGTGTGGTGAACGATGAGGAGCCGTGCCATGGCTCCACCCTAGGATCCCGCCTGCGACGGGCAGACTGGCGGGGATCTTGCTACTGGAGCCGATATCGGCGCTGAACCCGGCTCTGGTAGCAAGATCCCGGCCCCACGGGTCACGGTGAGATCGGCAGCACGCGCCCCGCAGGCCGGAAGCCTGCGACTGGCGCGTACGGGGTGGAGCTCCTGGGTATGCGGCCTGTCACGGGGCGCCGGAACCGTGAACGGCGCCCCCGTCGACAGGGAGCCGGGCCGCATGAGCGAGCAGTCCTCACAGGAACCGTCCGCCGACAGACCCGCGTCGCTCGAGGGCGGCGTCCCGGGTACCCCGCGCGGCCCCCAGGCCGCACCGTGGGTGTGGATCAGCATCGGCTGCGCCGGGCTCCTGGTGCTCGGCCTGGGTCTGGCCGCCCTCGTCGCCTTCGTGCTCGCGGCCCCCGACACCTCCGACGACGACCGCAGTCAGCTGCAGGACGGCGGCGTGGTCCGCAACCTCCCCGACTGAGCGCGCCCGCGCACACCGCACCCGCGCCCGCGTGAACCCCGGGCCGCCGCCCCGACCACCCGAAGCGTGACGCGCGCCATGGCCCCGCGCCGTCCGAGTGCCCTGGTGTGCGATCCCACATGCCGCGCGTGAGCGGGACGCACACCGGGCCGACCCCGGCCACGTGCCGCACCCGAGCGGTGGAGCGCACCGACGAACGCCCATTCCATCCCCGACGACGTGCGAAGATGATCGACGGCCTGCGTCGCTTCCGGATTTTTCACCGTCCGGACCAGGTTGTCGCAGTGGGCCCACTGTCGCGTCCACACGCTCCCCGCCAGCACCACCGAAGACAGGTGTCCTGTGACTCACGCTCCACCGTCACCGCAACCCGCGCCCTCGGCCCTCCAGCAGATCACTCACCCCGACGGACGGGTCTCCCTCCCCGAAGGCCAGAACCCCCCGGACGGCCCCTTCACCAACACCGACCTCACCCCCGTCCCGATGGCGCGGCGCACCTGGGGAACCGGCAGCTTCAGCGCCCTCTGGGTCAGCCTCTCCGTCAGTATCCCGGCCTGGACCCTGGCCAGCGGCCTCATCGCGGCCGGCATGGACTGGCGCCAGGCGATGCTCGCGGTGGTGCTCGGAAACCTGATCGTGCTGCTGCCGATGGTCCTGACGGGCCACGCCGGCGCCAAGTACGGCATCCCCTTCCCCGTCTTCGCGCGCGTCTCCTTCGGGCTGCGCGGCGCCAACCTGCCCGCCCTGCTGCGCGGCGCGGTCGCGTGCGGGTGGTTCGGCATCCAGACCTGGGTCGGCGGCCAGGGTGTGTACGTGCTCGTCGGGCGCCTGCTCGGTGACGGATGGCTGGGTGCGGCCCAGTTCGGCGGGAACCCGTGGACCCTGTGGCTGTCCTTCGGTGTCTTCTGGCTGGCGCAGGTCGCCATCATCCTCTGGGGCATGGAGGGTGTGCGCCGTGTCCAGGTGTGGGCGGCCCCGCTCATGGTCGTCGGCGGTGTCGCGCTCCTGGTGTGGATGGCGGCCGAGGCCGGCGGGCTGGGCCCGATGCTGGCCACCGAGGGCGAGCTCGACTGGGGCCCCTCGTTCTGGGCGCTCTTCTTCCCCTCCCTCATGGGCGTGATCGGGTACTGGGCGACCCTGACCCTCAACATCAGCGACTTCACCCGCTTCGCCGCCTCCCAGCGCGCGCAGGTGCTCGGCCAGTCCCTGGGCCTGCCCACGACCATGACGGCGTTCTCCCTGCTGGCGGTCATGGTCACCGCCGGGACCGCCGCTGTCTACGGCGAGGCGCTGTGGAACCCCATCGACGTCGTCGACCGCATGGACAGCGGCATCGGCCTGCTCTTCGCGGTCTTCGTGGTACTGCTCGCGACGGTCTCCACCAACATCGCGGCCAACCTGGTCGGACCCGCCTACGACCTGGCCAACCTCAAGCCGCAGTGGATCAGCTTCCGCACGGGCGCCCTGCTCACGGCGGTCCTGGGCGTGCTCATCATGCCGTGGAAGCTCATCGAGGACGAGAGCGTCTACATCTTCACGTGGCTGGGCACGGTCGGCGGCCTGCTCGGCGCGGTCGCGGGCATCCTGCTCGCCGACTACTGGCTGCTGCGCCGCACGCGCATCGACCTGCCTTCCCTGTACACCCGCGGCTCGCGCTACTGGTACTCGGGCGGCTGGAACTGGCGTGCGATGACCGCGTTCGGTGTCGGCGCGCTCCTGGCCGTGGGCGGCTCGAACTCCCCCGCGGGTGAGGGCCCGTTCCCGACCGAGGGGCTGATCCCCGTGCTGGCGCCGCTGGCCGAGTTCGGCTGGGTCGTGGGCCTGGTCAGCGCGCTGGTCCTGTACTGGGGGCTGAGCCGGTTCGTCCCCGACCGCGGCACCGCCGCCGACTCCGATGGCGAGAGCTCCGGGGCCGGGGACACCACGGCACCCGACGACACCTCGGCCAGGTAGGGCCCGGATCCACGAGAGCGGGGGCGCTGCGCGTACGCGGCGCCCCCGTTCACACGTTCCGGGCCGGGGTCAGGAGACCGCGGCCTCCTGCTGTTCCTGCTCCCTGCGCTCGTCCAGGGCGGCCAGCGCGGTGTTGATGTCGCGCGTGACGCGGGAGAACTCGCGGGTGGACAGCCACAGCTTGTAGATGATGAGCAGCTCGAAGGCGAACATGAACACCGCCGAGGCCGCGATGGTCACGAGCATGCCCGTCAGCGAGAAGACGCCCACCAGCGGCGCGACGACGAAGACACCCATCTGGTACTCGATGCCGCTGAACAGGTGGGGCCGGATCCGGTTGGCGCGCAGGGTGTCCCGCATCCGCCGGTACCAGGGGAAACGCCGGTCGAACCCCTTCTGCAGCGCGGTGCTCTGGATCGCCTTGGCCTTGCTGGCGGCGGTGGGCCGGTCGACCTGGCCGGGCTCCGCGTAGTGCGTGTCCGCGGCCGGGGCGTTGACCCGCTCGGAACCGCCGATGGACACACTCGCGTCGTCGTCGCCCAGGTGGTCGGCGCCGTTGTCGTCGCGGCCGAAGCTCCCCGCGGCCCGGCGCACCCCGCTGGTGTCACCCTCGGTGGTCTCCTCGACCTCGCGGATGGCCTGGGCGATGTGGCGGCGCATGGCCGAGCGCACCTTCGCCATCTGCGGCGAGTTCAGGTACCGGAACATGTCCGTGAAGACGATGCCCAGCAGGAACCACAGGAAGACCGGGTTCTCGGTCTGCAGGAACTGGCCACCCATGAGCGCGATGGCGCAGACCAGGACCCTGATCCGGTCGAAGACGTAGTCGAGCCAGCTGCCGAAGACCGAACCGTTGCCCTTGAGGCGGGCGACCTTGCCGTCCATGCAGTCGAGCACGAAGCTCAGGTGGAACAGCAGCGCACCGGTGACCAGCCAGTACCAGTCACCGAGGAAGAAGCACACCGCCGACGACAGACCCAGGAACAGGGCGGCGAACGTGAGCTGGTTCGGTGTGATGGAGGTGCGATTGGCGGTGAGGACCACCAGGCGCGAGGCCAGGGGATCCACGAGCCACACGGTCCACCACGAGTCCCGGGGTTTGTAGGTCTGCTCGCGAACCTCCGCGAGCGTGAACGTGCTCAAGGGGTGACCTCCGTGCTGCGGGTCGAGGGTAGTGGCGCGGTCTCTGGAGGATGTCGGGGCCGGCCGCCGACACGTGGTCGGGCGCGGCCGGTTCCGCGGGACCCGCTCTGATGACGTGGAGGTGACGCCCGAGGGTGACGGATCGGGCGGAACGTGCCGAAAACGTGACCGGAACGTTGACGACCGCATGACCAGGACGGAACGGTACAGTGACCAGCGCAGAAGCTTCGGGTGACCTCTGAGTGAGAGCACCCCGGAGGCGCCCAGCGCCGCCGCGGAGCGGCCGCCCCCACCGCAGTGGGTGACCCACCTCTCACCCGGTGCCCGCGGGGGCTACGTGACCACAGAGATTGAATCTCGAGTTGGCAACAAGGGCGCCCCCGCTCTCGGAGCACTCGGGCCCTACCCCAATACTGAACCGGCGGGCCCCTCATGGACGCCGACGACCTCTCTCGGCCTCTGCGCACAGCGCCGCCCGCGTGGCGCACCCACGTTCTCTTGCCTTCCGAGCCTGGAGTGATCCGTGTCCGCTCCTGCCCAGCGCCCCGTGACCGACGTCCTCTCCTCACCGGTGAAGACGCGGTCCAAGGGACGCCACCGCCCCGACATCGAGGGGCTTCGGGCCGTCGCCGCCCTGTTGATCGCCGTTTACCACATCTGGTTCGGCACGGTCTCCGGGGGCGTCGACGTCTTTCTGCTGCTCACCGGTTTCCTCGTCACCGGGTCGCTCGTACGCACCCTGGAGCGCGGCGACCGGATCAAGTTCGGGGCGTACTGGAGCAAGGTCGCCAAGCGGCTCTTCCCGGCCGGTGCGGTCGTGCTCGGCGCGGTCCTGGCCGGCACCTACCTGTTCATGCCGCGCTCGCAGTGGACCGAGATCATCGGCGACGTTCAGGCCTCCGCGCTGTACTACGGCAACTGGCACCTGGCCTTCGGCGCCGTGGACTACATGGCCGAGAACTCCGCGGCCAGCCCGGTGCAGCACTTCTGGTCACTGGCGATCCAGGGGCAGTTCTACCTGGTGTGGCCGCTGTTCATCACCGCGGTCTCCCTGGTCGGGGTGTGGCTGGGGATCCGGGTGCGCACGGCGGCCTTGAGCGCGGTGGCGCTGGTCGCGGCGGGCTCGTTCGGGTACTCGCTGTGGATCACCTCCAACGAGCCGGTGTGGGCCTACTTCGACAGCGGCGCCCGGCTCTGGGAGCTTGCCCTGGGCGGCCTGCTCGCTCTCGTGGTGACACGCTTCGCCCTACCCGGAGCCCTGCGCTGGGCCGCCGGCTGGCTGGGCCTGATCGCGCTCGTGGCCTGCGGTTTTGTCATCAGCGACACCCTGCCCTACCCCGGTTACGCGTCGCTGTGGCCGACCACCGCCGCGGCCCTGATCATCCTCGCGGGCGCGGGTGAGGCCGAGAACGGACGCCTGTCCGCCAACCGCCTGCTGAGCGCGCGCCCGCTGACCTGGCTGGGCGGGCACGCCTTCCCCCTGTTCCTGTGGCACTGGCCCGTGCTGGTCTTCTACCTGGAGGTCACCGACCGGGTGCGCCCGTCGCTGTCCGGCGGGTTCATGGTCCTGGGGGTCTCCTTCCTCGCCGCCCTGGCCACCACCTGGGTCATCGACGGCGGCATCACCCGCGTCACCACCCGGTACAAGGCGCCGATCTGGTCGCTGGCCGCGGGTGTGCTCTTCGTCGTTCCCGTCCTGGTGGCGAGCTCGCTGTGGAGCCAGGAGATCGACCGCGACCGCACCGAGCGCCTGGAGCTGAGCTCCAACCCGATGAACTACCCCGGCGCCGCCGTCCACCTCGACCAGGAGCTGGCCACCGACCTCCCGGTGCTGCCCGTCTACCCCGACACCTCCACGGTCGCCGAGGACACCATCGAGGAGACCAGCGACTGCAACGCGGTGGCCGCCGACGACGAGATGGTGCTGTGCGAGTTCGGCGACCCCGACGCCGACTTCACCATCGCGCTGGTGGGCAGCTCCCACGCCCGGCACTGGTTCAACGCGCTGGAGGCCGTCGTCGAGCGGCAGGGCTGGAACATGGTCATGATGACCCGCAACGCCTGCCAGTTCAGCACCGAGATCCAGTACCGCGGCGGTGAGGAGTACACCAACTGCACCACGTGGAACCAGGAGGTCATGACCGAGCTGGAGACACGTGACGTCGACGCGGTCTTCGGCCTGGCGAGCCTGACCGACCCGCGTGAGGACAAGGAAGAGCACGTCCCCGACGGGTTCCTGCAGCGCTGGTACCAGCTGGACGCGATGGGCATCGACATGATCGCCGTCCGCGACACCCCGCGCTTCGACTTCGACGTGCCCGAGTGCGTCGACCGGGAGGGCGCGTCCGAGTGCGTGGCCGACCAGCGCGACTCCATGGCCGAGACCGCACCCTTCCACCACCTGGCCGAGGTCCCCGACAACACGAGCTTCATCGACCTGACCGGGTACCTGTGCCAGGGCGGCGAGTGCCAGGGCGTCATCGGCAACCAGCTCGTCTACTACGACGCGAACCACCTCAGCTACGCGTTCTCGGAGTCGCTCGGAGCCGTGCTGGAGCCCCACCTGTTGGAGGCCTCCGGGCAGGAGAACCAGGCCGACACCATGCTGTTGGGCTCCCCGGGGGTCGAGCAGGCCGGCGGAGAGGGCTGAGCCCCTGCCCCTGCGCCTGGGCCGCCGGGACCGGGTCGCGGCGGGGCCCGGGTCGCGGCGGAGCACCGCGCTCAGGCCCCCGGCGCCCGGTGCAGGGCCGCGCGCAGGCGCCCGCACGCGGTGAGGGCGGTGCGCAGGTTCCGTGCCCAGGTGCGCGCCCCGTGTGCCCGGCCACCGCCCTCCACCGCACCGACCGGCCCCAGCTGCCCGCCGCGGGCGCGGTCGATCAGCGCGTCGAAGCGCTCGGCCCAGTCGTCGTCGGTGCCGGGATGGAAGTAGGTGCGCACGGCCCAGTACGGGCTCGGCGCACGGAAGCGGGCGGCGCGCACGTCGGCGAGCGTTCCCAGGGCCCCGCTTCCCTCGAACGCCGTGTTGCGCAGGTCCTCACCCACCCCGAAGTCGGACAGCAGCACCACCGGCACCTCTCGGGCGACCGCCTCGAGCACCGTCGGGGAGCTGACCGTCACGAACCCGCGCGGGCGTGCCAGGCGCGAGGCCGGGACCCCGGAACGGAACACGAGGTCGTCGGCGCCGGCCCTGCCGTTCTCCACGAGCGCGCGCCACAGCCGCGGGTAGGGATGGGCCTCCGGGACGCCCTCCTCGCCCGCCTCCGCGTCGTCCAGGGCCACCACGACCTCGAGGTCCGGGCGGGCCCGTGCGAGCTCCGAGAGGGCCGTCAGAACACGTTCCCGGTCGGCGCGCGCCGCGGGCACCCCGGCCTGGGCGGCGAACACGATCCGGTTGGGCGCGGGCACGACGGCCTGGCGGGGCACCAGCGGGAAGGACCGGCGGGTGCGCGGCAGATACGGGAGTGTGGCCAAGGCGGTGCCGACGTGGACCCCGGTGCGTGCGGCCAGGTCGGCGCAGGCGGCGAGCTCCCGGTGGCTGTGCACGACGAGGAGGTCGGTGCGGGCCCGGGCTCGCAGTTCGGCCTCGGTGACCTCCGACGACAGAGGTGCCAGCGCCGAGACCAGTGCCGGGCGGCGTCCCCCGGTTCCGGTCTCCAGCAGCGGTGCCAGCTCGGCGACCCGGTCGGCGGAGCAGTTGAGCAGGACCGCGTCGGGCCGGCGCTTGCGCACGAGACTGCGCAGGCGGGACCGGGTGAGCACCGGGACGTGGCGGTCGGCCTGCGGGGTGGAGCGCAAAGCGGCGCGCAGACGCGCCGGGGCGGGCGCGTGGGGCCCGTTCAGCACCGCGAGGCCGACGGTGTGGCCCTCCCCCGGGACGGCGCCGAGCATCGCGGCGGACAGGCGGACGCGCGCCTCGGTGTCGGCGACGGCGAGCACGGTGAGCGCGCGTGCGGGACGGGCGGGGCGTACCCCGGTGGCCGGTCCGACCGCGGTGGAGCGGGGGTGGTCGTCCGGGTGGGTGAGCACCAGGGGGTCCTCTCCTGCGACGGGGGTGGTTCGGGGGCGGCCGCGGACGGGGACGGCCCACCCGACAGGCTACACACGCAGGGTAGTCGCATGAGGACGTTTCGGAGTACTCACCGGTGGAGACCGGCACGATCTCCACCCGAGTGCACGCTTCAGACACACGGCGAGGGACGGCCGACCACCGTCGACCGTCCCTCGTGCACGCTTCCGGTCGGGCTACTCGCCCTTCCAGTTCGGGGTGCGCTTCTCGGCGAAGGCCGCGGCACCCTCCATCGCGTCGTGGCTGACGAAGACGGGGCCCGCCAGCTCGTTCTGCTGGTCCCACATCTCGGACGTGGACCAGTCGTCGGAGGACGCCATGATCTGCTTCGACACCCGCACGGCGAGGGGGCCGTTGGCGCCGATGGACCGGGCGAGCTCCTTGGCGCCCTCGAGCGCGCCGCCGTTGCCGGTGACCCGGTTGACCAGGCCCAGGTCGGCCAGGCGCTGGGCGCCGACGAAGTCGCCGGTGAGGGCGAACTCCGTGGCCAGGTTGCGGGGGATGCGGTGCTGCAGGCGCAGCAGGCCGCCACCGCCGGCCACCAGGCCGCGCTTGACCTCCGGGATGCCGAACTTGGCGTCGTCGGCGGCCACGACCAGGTCGCAGGCGAGCACCGCCTCGAACCCGCCGGCCAGGGCGTAACCCTCGACCGCTGCGATCAGCGGCTTCTTCGGGGGCGCCTCGGCGAACCCGCCGAACCCGCGCCCCTCCACGACCGGAACCTCGCCCTTCATGAAGGCCTTGAGGTCCATGCCCGCGCAGAAGGTCCCGCCGGCGCCGGTGATGATGCCGACGGTGAGGTCGCTGCGCGAGTCCAGGTCGTCGAGGGCCTCGGCGACCTGGGCGGCCACGGCGGCGTTGACCGCGTTCTTGGCCTTGGGGCGGTTGATGGTGATGACGGCGACGCCGTCCTCGGTGGTGTAGAGAACCTCGTCCGACACGGGTTCCTCCTACTTCGGGGGCATACGGAGGGCGCCGTCGATGCGGACGACCTCACCGTTGACGTAACTGACCTCGACCAGGGTGCGGGCGAGCTTGCCGAACTCCTCGGCCGAACCCAGGCGCTTGGGGAAGGGCACCGGGGCGGCGAGGCGCTGCTTGAACTCCTCCGAGCCCGGGCCGTCGCCGTAGATGGGGGTCTCGAGGATGCCGGGGGCGATGGTGTTGACCGTGACGCCGATGGCGGCCAGGTCGCGCGCGGCCGGCAGGGTCATGCCGATCACGCCGCCCTTGGAGGAGGAGTAGGCGATCTGGCCGATCTGGCCCTCGATGCCCGCGAGGGAGGCGGTGTTGAGGATGGAGCCGCGCTCGCCGTCCTCGTTGAGGGGCTCGGTCTTGGCGATCTCGGCGGCCGAGAGGCGCAGCACGTTGAAGGTGCCGATCAGGTTGACCTGGATGACCTTCTGGTAGCTGTCCAGGTCGTGGGGGTTGCCGTTCCGGTCGACGGTGCGGGTGGCCCAGCCGATGCCGGCGCAGGAGACGGCCACGCGGAACGGCTTGCCGGTGTCGACGGCGGCCTGGACCGCGGCCTTGACCTGGTCCTCCTGGGAGACGTCCGTGCTGACGAAGACGCCGCCGATCTCCTTGGCGACGGCCTCGCCGCGCTCGGCGTTGAGGTCGGCGACGACGACGGTCGCACCGGCGGAGGCGAGTTCCTTGGCGGTGGCCTCACCCAGGCCACTCGCGCCGCCCGATACGAGGGCGGAGATTCCGTTGAGATCCATGCCACGCACTCTACAGAGCATGTGACCCACGCACTAGAACAGGGTTCGGTTAATCGTGAGTAGCCCTCGCTGACCAGGGATGACGCCCTCGAATTTTCCACCCCGATCCATACCCGCCGGTAACCTCAACGGCCCTCACTACGCTCCTGCCATGGCCACAACGACCGCATTAGAGTGGATGCAGGAGTCGACCCGGGAGGATTCGATGACTGCAGAGCCGCTGCCCGACTGGTTCATGCCCCCGCCCGGCGGCTGGACCGCAGATGACCTCGACCGCCTCCCACCCGGTGCCCCCCGAGTGGAACTCATCGATGGATCCCTCGTCTTGCTCTCTCCACACACGAAGTTCCACGGCAAGGTCATGTTCTGCCTCCAGGCAGAGCTGTACGATTTCCTGCCCGACGACGTCGACATCATCAACGAACTGTCCGTGAAGCTGGGCAAGCAACAGCGCCCGGAACCCGACCTCGTGGTCTACCGGTACGACCCGGACGGGGAGGAAGAGTGGCACGCTGACACCCATGTCCTGCCCGAAGAGGTCCTCATCGCCATCGAGATCGTCTCCGAGGAATCCAAGGACCGCGACCGCACGACCAAACCCATGAAATACGCGCAAGCGGGGATCCCCCACTTCTGGCGTGTGGAGTACGAGGACGGCAATGCCGCCATCCACGTCTACGAGCTCGACGGGACGAAGGAACCCCGTTACGTCCCGGTCACCGTCGCCCGCAAGCGGCTGCAGCTCCAGCAGCCCTTCCCCATCGACCTCGACGTGACGTCCCTGGCCGCGCGGCCGGGTCAGCGGCGGCGGTAGGAACTCAGCCGGCGCTGGCGGCGGCCCTGGCGCCAGCGGGGCAGCCCTTCACGCGCGAGGTCAGCGGCTCCGACGATGCCCGCCTCGTTGCCGAGCGCGGCCGGCACGACCCGGGCGGCGGGCCGGTACCCGCGACCCGTGAGCCGGCGCTCGAACGCCGTGCGCGCGGGCCCCAGCAACAGGTCACCGTTCTCCGACACCCCGCCCCCGATGACGAAGACCTCCGGGTCGAAGGCGGCGGCGAGATCGGCCAGGCCGCTGCCGAGCCACTCCCCCGCGTCCTCCATCAGCTCCACGCACGCCCGGTCGCCCTTGGCCGCCAGCTCGCCCACGAGCGCACCGGAGATCAGCGCCGGATCACCGCCGACCGCCTCGGTGAGCGCCCCGGCCACCGGCGACTCCGCCGCGACCAGCGAACGGGCCTCCCGTGCCAGGGCGTTCCCGCTCGCGTACTGCTCCCAGCACCCGCGGTTGCCGCACTCGCACCGGTGGCCGCCCGGCACCACCGTCATGTGCCCGAACTCCCCGGCCATCCCGTAGCGCCCCCGGTGCAGCGCTCCGCCGAGCACGACCGCCCCGCCGATACCGGTCCCCAGGTTGACCACCACGACGTCGTCGGAGCCCTGGGCCGCGCCCACGCCCGCCTCGGCCCACGCGGCGGCGTTCGCGTCGTTCTCCACGACCACCGGCAACCCGAGACGCACCGTCAGCGCGTCCTTCAGCGGTTCACCCCGCCACGACAGGTGGGGCGCGAACAGGACCGTGGCACGGTGCTCGTCCACGAAACCGGCGGCGCCCACACCGACCGCACGCACCGGGTGCGCCGACCGGAACTCCTCGACCACCCCGGCGACGGTCTCCTCCACCACCTCGGGGCTCTTGCTGCGGTGCGGGGTCTCGGTGCGCACCCGCGCCAGGATCCGCCCCTGGGGCGTGACCACACCCGCCGAGACCTTGCTGCCCCCGATGTCGACGCCGACCGTCAGCGCCTGACCGAACCACGTGTCCGCGACCATGCCCCTGTCCTTCCCCCGACCTCGCGGCCCCTCCCCGGGGCCGCACACGACGCGGCCGCACGGCCCCTCCCCGGAGCCGTGCGGCCGCGTTCCACAGTCCCTGCGGTGTCCCGTGTCAGGACAGTTCGGTGCGCACCACCTCGGCGAGCTTGTCCGCCGCGGCCCGGGCCTGCCCCTCCTCGGGGGCCTCGACCATCACACGGACCTTCGGCTCGGTGCCGCTCGGGCGGAGCAGGACCCTGCCGGTCTCACCCAGCTCGGCCTCGATCTCGCGCACGGCCTCCCACAGGCGCTCGGAGTCGTTCACCCGGGTGCGGTCCACGTCCGGGACGTTGACCAGCACCTGCGGCAGACGCGTCATGACCTTCGCCAGCTCCGCCAGCCCCTGGCCGCGGCGTGCGACGGCGGCCATCAGGTGCAGGCCGGTCAGCACACCGTCGCCGGTGGTGGCGTGGTCCAGCAGGATCACGTGGCCGGACTGTTCACCGCCGAGCCCGAAGCCGCCGCGTTTCATCTCCTCGAGCACGTAGCGGTCGCCGACGGCCGTCTCGGCCACGGTGATGCCCTCGCGCTGCATGGCCAGCTTCAGGCCCAGGTTCGACATGACCGTGACCACGAGGGTGTCCTCGGCCAGCTCGCCGGCTTCCTTGAGCTCGGTCGCGAGGATCGCCAGGATCTGGTCGCCGTCCACGACCCGGCCCTCGGCGTCCACGGCCAGGCAGCGGTCGGCGTCACCGTCGTTGGCGATGCCGGCGTCGGCCCCGTGCAGGCGCACCGCCTCCTGGAGCGCGTCCAGGTGGGTGGAGCCGTAGCCCTGGTTGATGTTGTGGCCGTCGGGGGCGTCGCCGATCGTGACGACCTCGGCCCCCGCCCGGCGCAGCGCCTCGGGGGCGACCGTGGCGGAGGCGCCGTGCGCGCAGTCCACGACGACCTTGATCCCGTCGAGGCGGTTCTTGAGGGAGCCCACCACGTGCTCGACGTAGCGCTCGGCCCCGTCGGTGGCGTCGCTGACGCGGCCCACGTCCTCGCCCACGGCCGGGTTGGAGGGCACGCCGAGCATGCCCTCGATCTCGTCCTCGAGCGCGTCGGCGAGCTTCTGGCCGCCCTCCGCGAAGAACTTGATCCCGTTGTCGCGCGCGGGGTTGTGGCTGGCCGAGAGCATGACGCCGAAGTCGGCGCCGAGCTCACCGGTCAGGTGCGCCACGGCCGGCGTCGGCAGGACACCCGCCCGCACCACGTCGACCCCGGTGCTGGCGAGCCCGGCCACGACGGCGGCCTCGAGGAACTCACCGGAGGCGCGCGGGTCACGGCCCACGACCGCCACGGGTCGTCGATCCTCGCGGCGCTCCGTGAGAACGCGCGCCGCCGCGACGGACAGGTCCAGCGCGAGGGCAGCGGTCAGGTCCTGGCCCGCGACACCGCGTACACCATCGGTTCCGAACAGCCGAGCCACAGCGTCAGCCCCTTTCGAGATCGGCGCCTCCTAGTCGGCGCCGGAGAGTTCGGGGTGGCACGAAACACGCCACCGGATACAGCAAAAACCCGCACGCCGTCCCCGTGAGCGGGGACGACGTACGGGCAACAGCTCAGCCGGGACGGAACCGGCGAAAGAGCATCAGCGCTTGGAGAACTGGGGAGCCTTGCGCGCCTTCTTGAGACCGGCCTTCTTCCGCTCGACCTCGCGGTCGTCGCGGGTGAGGAAGCCGGCCTTCTTGAGGGTCGGGCGGTTGTTCTCCGGGTCCAGGGAGGACAGCGCACGGGCGACGCCGTGGCGCATGGCCCCGGCCTGACCGCTCGGGCCGCCACCGTTCAGGTTGGCGAAGACGTCGTAGGCGCCGTCGAACCCGAGGGAGACCAGCGGCTCCTTGATGGTCTGCTGGTGGACCTTGTCCGGGAAGTAGTCCTCGAGCGTCTTGCCGTTGACCTTGACCTCACCCGTGCCGGGCGCGATGCGGACGCGGGCGACCGCCTTCTTGCGACGGCCGGTGCCGGCGCTGGGGCCGGACGCGGTGGGGACGTAAGCGGCGACGGTCTCGTCGGACTCGCTGGTGAACTCGGAGGGGAATTCCTCCGGGTTCTCGACGTACTCCTGCTCGACGTCTTCGATGCCGGTGGGCTCGACCACGGTTCTCCTCGTACTTCCTGTAAAAGTCTCGCGAACGCCTAGGCGGACTGCTGGATCTTGCCGATCTCGAACGGAACCGGCTGCTGGGCCTGGTGCGGGTGCTCCGGACCGGAGTACACCTTGAGCTTCTTGGCCATCTGGCGCCCGAGGGAACCGTTGGGGAGCATGCCCTTGACGGCCTTCTCGATGGCGCGCTCCGGGTTCTTCTCCAGCAGCTCGGCGTAGGAGACCGAACGCATACCGCCGGGGTAACCGGAGTGCCGGTACGCGCGCTTCTGCTCCAGCTTCTTACCGGACAGCGCGACCTTGTCGGCGTTCACGACGATCACGAAGTCGCCGGTGTCGATGTGGGGCGCGTAGTAGGGCTTGTGCTTGCCCCGAAGCAGCGTGGCAACCTGGCTGGCCATACGCCCGAGCACGAGATCGGTAGCGTCGACAACGTGCCACTGACGCTGGACATCGCTAGTTTTGGGGCTGTATGTGCGCACGATCGTTTGCCTTCGCTCTTCAGTCGGCTGCCCCATCCCTGGAGGGATGGTGGACTCGTTTACGGAACACCCCCGCGGGCGCGGGGCCGGGAACTCCCCGCGGTTGCGGGGCCGTCACTGGGCCGGATGTCCCATGCCATTTTCAGGACGACCCGGTAATGAGTGCGCAGACGGTGGTGCGTGGATCGGCTCCCTGTGACGCAATGTCTGGGGCCCACGGCAACTCAACGCACAACGACGGAACATCCTACCCGGCTACCCGGATGCCGGTCAAAGCGGATCCAGGTGTCCCAGGCAGGACCACGTCCGCACACCATGGTACGGACTCGGAGCCACGTCCGTGACCTCTCCGCCTTTTATTATGCCTGTCGTCAGAAGTGCTTCGTCCTGTCCCCGCCCGTGCGTTGGTTACCCTTGCACCGAAAGGCCGGTCTCCGCCCCGTACGACGGGCGCTGACATCCCTTCGGAGACACCCGTCACGATCGCGCCCCTCGCCTGCGGTCGGACCGCACGGGCGCTTTCCGTCCCACCCTCGGAGACTTCGGAGACTCTCATCAGTACGCATCCGCAATCGCCGCGAAACGGTCCGGACGGACAGGACGACGGTGACGGCCGGGACCTGCTGGGCTCAGAACCCGAGGCACCGGCGGGGACCCCGGACGGGGACCCTCACCAGGGTCGCACGGCCGACGGGCCCGGTGCGTGGGGTTTCGGGACCCCGGACGCCTTCGGCCGTGGAGAGTCCGGTCACAGTGGCGCCGGCGCGGGCGATGACCCCTTGCCCGGCCCGGAGACCTACGGCGCACCGCGGCCCCCGTGGGCCGATGCACCGGAGAGCCTGTCCCCCGACGCCCGCGGACCCAGCGGCCCGCAGGAACCCTGGGACGGTACCGGGAGCGACCCGACGGGCCCGAACCCGTATTCGCCCGAGCCCGGGGCGTACGCGGGTGACGCGTCGGGGGCCGGAGGATCGCCGACACCCTGGAGCAGCGCCGGAGGCGCCACGTTCGGCGGACCGGCCGCAGACGGGATCGACGGCGAGCAGGGCGACGCCGGCACCCAGGCTCCGGGGCTTCCCGGAGCTCCGGGCGGACCACAGGCCCCTTGGGGTGCCGAACCCCCGCCTCAGGATGGCGGAGGAGCCACATTCGGTGAACCGCCCGCGAGCACGCTCGGCGACGCCCACGCAGGGGGTCCGGGTGTTCCGGGTGCCCCCGGGACCGGGGCTCAGACCCCGTGGAGCAGCGCCGAAGGCGCCACGTTCGGCGGACCGGACACGGGCACACACGACGACGGGCGCCCCGGAGCGCCGAGCGGACCACAGGCCCCGTGGGGAAGCGCACCGGGGGCGCCGCAGACACCCGTGAGCGCGCCCGGCCCCGCAGCCCCCGGTGATCACCACCGGTCGGCCGGCCCCCGGGAACCGTGGGCCGGAGCACCCGCGACCGGTGGTGACGCGCACAGCGCGCCCCGCTCCCCCCTCGGCCATGAGCCGCACGTGGGGACCGGCCCGCAGCCGCCCAGCGGCCCCCAGCCCCCGTCGAGCAGGTCCGAGGACGCCTCCTTCGGCGGTCCGGCCGCGGGCGAGACCGAGCACGGGCACAGCGACCCCCACGCCGGAGGCCCAGGTGTTCCCGGCACGTACGACGACGGGCGGACGGGCGGACAGAACGCCGCTCCGAGCGGCCCGCAGACCCCATGGGGCGCGGAACCCCCGCCTCATCCCGGGGCATCCAGCGGCCCGCAGGCCCCGTGGGGAAGCGCACCGGGGGCTCCACAGGCACCCGCGAGCGCGCCCGGCGGCACCGCTGGGCCCGCGGACCCTGGCGAAGCACACCGGTCGGCCGGCCCCGCAGGTACCCCCGGTGGCCCCTCGGGCCCTCGAAACCCCGCACACCCCGGCGGACCCGCCGGACCCGCCGGACCCGTGGGCCACGACGCCCCGGTCGGTCCTGCGGACGCATCCGGAGGCCCCTACGGCCCCATGCCCTCCGGGGGACACAATGGCCCCGGCAATCCCCACACCCCGAGCGGATCCCACCAACCCATGAATCCCAACGGCCCCACGGGCCCCGAGGGCCACGACGGCCCCAGCGGCCCGCACACACCGCACGGCCCCCACGCTCCGACACCGGACGGGCACGACACCCCCGTGCCCCCGGGTGCGCCCAACGGCCCGGAAGGCCCGTACGCCCCGAGCGGCCCCCAGCAGCCGCCGATGCCGCCCCGGGGCGCCCCGAGCGGCCCGCACCGGCCCATGGGTCCTGGAGGCCCCCAGGGACCACAGGGCCCCAACGGCCCCATGGGTCCCGGCGGACCCCAGGGCGGCCCCGGCCCGCACCCACCGAGCGGGCCCCAGCAGCCGCCGCACCCCGGACCGCCGCAGGGACGTCCCCCCATGGCCCCGAGCGGCGGGCAGCAGCCCATGCCTCCCGGTCCCCCGCAGGGTCCCCCCGGCCCCGGCGGGCCGGGTGCGCCCGCGGGCCCCAGTGGACCGCAGCCCCCCATGCCGCACGGCGCCCCGAGCGGGCCGCACCAGCCGATGGGCCCCGGCGGGCCCCAGGGGCCCGGATACCCCGCCGGACCGCCCGTTCCGCCCGGCGCACCCATGGGACCGGGTGGCCCACAGGGACCGCCGCCCGGCGTCCCCGGCGGCCCGACCGGCGGGCAGCCGCCCATGCCCCACGGGGGACCCCAGGGGCCGGGCGGCCCCGGAGGTCCGCCGCAGGGTCCGCACGGTCCCCAGGGGCCACACGGGCCGGGTGACAGGCCCCCCGAAGAACCGATATTCCCGCCCGAGGCCGTGGGCTCCACCCAGAGCCTCTCCGCGGTCCCGCCGTCCGGACGCGGGGACAACCGCCCGCTCTTCCGGGACGAGGTCCCCGAGGACGCAGGTGCCGACACGGCCCAGTTCGACGTCCAGAGCATGGACGACTACGACGGGTACGACGACTACGCGGACGAGGGCCACGACCGCTACGACTCCGGCGCCCGCAAGCGCAAGGCCCTGCTGATCTCCGGTTTCGTGGTCCTGCTCATCGCCGCCTCGGGCGGTGCGTACTTCATCGCCTCGAGCGGGTCGGTCCCGGGCAGTGACGCTCAGGCGGCGACCGTCGGGCACGAGGACGACGACCCGGACCCGCTCGACCCCGAGGCGCTCTTCCCCGAGTCCGTGTCCTTGGGCACCGACGACTACGACGGCGACTTCGACCGGGTCGCCGTCGACGACACCGAGGAGTGCGCCGACGGGGCCCACGGGGAGTACGGCGAGGTGCTGGGCGGCAACGACTGCCGGCAGCTGGTGCGCGCCTCGTACCTGAACGAGGACGACGGGCGCGCGGTGACCATCGGTGTCGCCGCGATGCCGTCCGAGGAGCAGGCCGGCACAGCGCTGGACGAGCAGGACCTGGTCGCCGCGCAGTGGTTCGCCGGTCTGGCCGGTGACGAGGGCACCCCCGCCGAGGGACTCGGCCACGCCGGCGGGTTCGGCAACAGCGCCACGTGGGGCCGGTACGTGCTGTTCTCGCTCGGCACCGACGGCGCCGAGGCGGAGGACGGGACCGAGGACGCGGAGGAGCTGCGCAGCGTCAGCGACGGGTTCCTGGAGGAGCTCCACACGTCCATCTCCGAGGAGCGCTCCTAGCGCACACGACCCCGCTCCGTCCCGGGCACGAGCGAGCGCCCGGGACGGAGCGCAGGCGTCCTCAGGCACGCTCCGCCGAGGCGAGGCGTTCGGCGGAGTCCAGGTACTGCCGACCCAGCTCACCGGCGCCGAGCTCCAGCAAGTACAGCCCGCTGGACACCCGCTCGACGAAGCCCCACTGCCAGATCGCGGTCGCGTCGAGGCCGGAACGCGACGCCAGCAGCCGGCAGTACCCGCGGGCCCTCACGACCGCGTCGGCGGGGCTTCCCGACAGAAGCTCGGTGCACCATCCCCGGAGCACCACCCCGAGGTCGTAGGCGGGGTCCGCGAGGAAACCGTCGGGGTCGACCAGAACGTAGCCCGACCGTGCACCGGCGCGGGGCACCGGCACCCGCAACGCGTTGTCGGGGTGCGGGTCGCCGTGCACCACGACGGCCCCCTCGAGAGCGGTACCGGCCCGGCGCTGTTCCGCGAAGTCCAGGGCGAGGTCCACGACACGCTCGGGGCACGGCCGATCCTGCTTCTCCCAGAGCGAGGACACCAGCGCACCCAGTTCCACCGCCTTCCGCTGCGCCTGCTCCCGGGTGGCGGCGGACGGACGGGGCACCTGCCACGCCTGGGCGAGCACGTCGCAGAGCACCCCCATCTGCCGCTCGGGTGACAGGCCGGCCCGGCTCAGGGGGCCGCCCAGTCCTTCGAGCAGCAGGGCGCGGTGCTCCGCGTCATCGGCGAGCAGGCGCACGTAGCCGCGACCGCCGGCCGTCCGGAGAACGTGCACCCGGTCGAAGGTGCCCAGCTCAGGGTCCGGGGGATCGATCTTGAGCACGGCGTCCCGGCCCTCGGCGTCCCTCGCCCGTGCCACGTAGGCCGCCGATCCGCCGGACAGAGGCGGTCCCACCGTGATCGCCCAGCGCTGCTCGAGTTCGGCCACGAGGTCCTCGAGGCCGTTCAGCCAGGCCGTCCCGGCCGCACCGAGCCGCGTGGCGCGTTGTCGTACGAGGTCCGGAAGTTCCATCCGGTCAGCATGACCCCGCGCCCGGACACACTCCAAGCCCTTTTCCCGGGGCCGGTACGGAGCGCACGTGTTCATGCGCCGTCGAAGCGTCCCCGGGCCCTACGGCAGCTCCCGCACACGCCGGGTCGCCGACGCCCGCGACTCCAGCTCCTCGTCCGCGGGGTAGCGCACCTCCTCCAGGCTCAGGCCCTGCGGACCCACCACGTGCACCGACGAATCGCGCACACCGGCCCGCAGAACCTCCCCCGGCCACTCGACCCCGCGACGGCCGTCCCCGACCGCGAGCAGCGCACCCACGAGCGCGCGCACCATGTTGTGGCAGAACGCGTCGGCCTGGATGGTCCCGTGCACCAGATGCCGGTCCACACGCTCCCACGACAGGTGCAGCAGCTCCCGGATCGTCGTCGCCCCGTCCCGTTTCTTGCAGTACGCCGCGAAGTCGTGCTCGCCCCGCAGATGCTCCGCGGCGGCGTTCATCCGCTCCACGTCGAGCGGGTGCCGGTGCCACAGCACGTCGCGCCGCCACAGCGGGTCAACCCCGTAGGGCGCGTCGCTCACCCGGTACAGGTAGCGCCGGAACAGCGGCGAGAAGCGCGCGTCGAACCCGGGCGGCGCCACCCGCGCGTCGCTCACCCGCACGTCCTTGGGCAGCACCCCCGCGAGCCGGCGCAGCACCCGCTCGCCCTCGTTCTCCCACGTCTCCAGCGGCACGTCGGCCTGGGCGACCTGCCCGCGCGCGTGCACACCCGAGTCCGTGCGCCCCGCACAGGTCAGCGAGACCGACGGCAGGCGCAGCACCTTGGCGAGCGCGTCCTCCAGCTCACCCTGGACGGTCCGCTGCGTCGGCTGCCTCGCCCACCCGGAGAAGTCGGTGCCGTCGTAGGCGATGTCGAAGCGCACCCGCACCAGCTCGGGGCCCCCGACCGTCATCTCGTTCACGTCCATCGCACGACTCCAGTCCCGGATACGACGAGTGCCCGACCCCCGCGGGGATCGGGCACTCGGTGTGCGGTCCGTGTCCGGGCAGGCCCGGGCACGGCCTGACCACTACTTGCTCTCGGAGTCCTCGGCCTTGGCCTCGGTGGTCTCCTCGGCGGCGGTCTCCTCGGCCGCGGGGGCCTCCTCCGCCTTCTCCTCGGCGGCGGGCTCGGCCGGAGCGGCCGGGGCAGCCGGGGCGGCCATGGCCTCGACCAGCTCGATCACGGCCATCGGGGCGTTGTCGCCCTTGCGCGGACCGATCTTGGTGATGCGCGTGTAACCACCGGGGCGGTTCTCGAAGCGCGGACCGATCTCCGTGAACAGCTCGTGCACGACGGCCTTGTCGGTGATCTTGGCGAGCACCTGGCGGCGGGCGTGCAGGTCACCGCGCTTGGCGAGGCTGATCAGCTTCTCCGCGTAGGGACGCAGGCGCTTGGCCTTGGTCTCCGTGGTGCGGATACGGCCGTGGGTGAACAGCGACGCGGCGAGGTTCGCCAGCATGTGCCGCTCGTGAGCGGGCCCGGAACCCAGACGGGCGCCCTTCGTAGGCGTGGGCATGGTGTCGTTCTCCTAGTGATGCGGTCCACGGCCGCACTCGGCCGGGGACCTTGGGGCGACGAAGGTCTAGTACTGCTCCGTCTCGACGAAGGACTCGCCCTCGTCGTCCTCGGAGCCGTAGGAATCGGCCGCGGAGCTGGGGTCGAATCCGGGAGGGGAGTCCTTCAGGGACAGGCCCATGTCGACGAGCTTCTGCTTGACCTCGTCGATGGACTTGGCACCGAAGTTGCGGATGTCCAACAGGTCCTGCTCGGAGCGGGCAACCAGCTCACCGACGCTGTGGATGCCCTCACGCTTGAGGCAGTTGTAGGACCGGACCGTGAGGTTGAGGTCCTCGATCGGCAGCGCCAGGTCGGCCGCCAGAGCGGCGTCCGTCGGCGACGGGCCCATGTCGATGCCCTCGGCGTCGACGTTGAGCTCGCGCGCCAGACCGAACAGCTCGACCAGGGTCTTGCCCGCGCTGGCCACGGCGTCACGGGGACGGATGGCCGGCTTGGTCTCGATGTCGACGATCAGGCGGTCGAAGTCGGTGCGCTGCTCGACACGGGTGGCCTCGACCTTGTACGTCACACGCAGCACCGGCGAGTAGATCGAGTCGATCGGGATGCGCCCGATCTCCTGACCCTGCTGCTTGTTCTGCGTCGCCGAGACGTAACCGCGGCCGCGCTCGACCGTCAGCTCCATCTCGAGCTTGCCCTTGCCGTTCAGCGTGGCGATGTGCAGGTCGGGGTTGTGCACCTCGACACCGGCCGGCGGAGCGATGTCCGCGGCAGTCACCACACCGGGGCCCTGCTTGCGCAGGTACATCAGCACGGGCTCGTCGTGCTCGGAGCTGACGACCAGGCCCTTGAGGTTGAGGATCATCTCGGTGACGTCCTCCTTCACGCCGGGCACGGTGGTGAACTCGTGCTCGACGCCCTCGATGCGGATGCTCGTGACAGCCGCGCCGGGGATGGAGGACAGCAACGTACGCCGGAGCGAGTTGCCGATGGTGTAGCCGAAGCCCGGCTCCAGCGGCTCGATGACGAACTTCGAGCGCAGGTCCGAGGCGACTTCCTCGGTGAGCGTGGGACGCTGTGCGATCAACATGGTCCGTGTCTTCCCTTCCACATGGCCGCCCGCTATTTGACGACCACCTGACGGGCACCACCGGACGGGTGCCCGTTGACCGGATTCCTACCCGGCTCGCGCCCCTGTCAGAGGAGCGCGGCCAACAAGCGCGGCACGGCGCCCGCGGGGCAGGATCGCGGGCGCCGGAACGGGATCAGACCCGGCGGCGCTTGGGCGGACGGCAGCCGTTGTGCGGAACCGGGGTGACGTCCTGAATGGAGCCGACCTCCAGGCCGGTCGCCTGCAGCGAACGGATGGCGGTCTCCCGGCCCGACCCCGGGCCCTTGACGAACACGTCCACCTTGCGGACGCCGTGCTCCTGGGCACGGCGCGCGGCGGACTCGGCGGCCATCTGAGCGGCGTAGGGGGTCGACTTACGCGAACCCTTGAAGCCGACCTGACCGGAGCTGGCCCACGAGATCACGGCACCGTTCGGGTCGGTGATGGTCACGACCGTGTTGTTGAACGTGCTCTTGATGTGAGCGTGCCCGTGGACAATGTTCTTCTTTTCCTTGCGGCGCACCTTGCGCGCGGCACCCTGACGGCCCTTAGGCGGCATTGGCGAAACTCCCAGAGATCATCGGTCCGTTGACAGTTCTCGGACTCGGTGGACGGTCCGAACGGACTACTTCTTGCCGGCCTTCTTCTTGCCGGCCACGGTCTTCTTCTTGCCCTTGCGGGTACGCGCGTTGGTCTGCGTGCGCTGGCCGCGGACCGGCAGGCCGCGACGGTGACGGTAGCCCTGGAAGCTGCCGATCTCCATCTTGCGGCGGATGTCGGCCTGCACCTCGCGGCGGAGGTCACCCTCGACCTGGTAGGTGTTCTCGATCCACTCGCGGAGCTTGACGAGGTCTTCCTCGGCGAGGTCGTAGATGCGGGTGTTGCCGTCAACACCGGTGTTCTTCAGGGTCTCGATCGCGCGCGTGCGGCCGACACCGTAGACGTACGTGAGAGCGATCTCCACCCGCTTGTCGCGGGGGAGGTCCACGCCGGCAATACGTGCCATGTGGGCGATACTCCATCCATGCTTGTGCGGAGGTCTGCACCCGTCCCACCCTCTCGTCGCCCAATCGACGAGGCCCCGGCCTCCGACCGGGGGTGGTTCCCGGACCGCCACAGCGGTCGAACGGGAATCGGAACGGGTTTCTGTTGTTTCACAACCTCCCGGGGAAGACCTCCCCCGGGCCGGGTTCTCGCGGTACGTGAATCCGCGTCAAGCCCGCCGGGTACTTAGCCCTGGCGCTGCTTGTGGCGCGGGTCCGAGCAGATGACCATGATCCGGCCGTTACGGCGGATCACGCGGCACTTCGCGCAGATCTTCTTCACGCTCGGCTTGACCTTCATGGTGACTCCGAACTCATGCCGCCCTGTGGGCCCTGCGGCCCCCTGAGCCGGCTACTTGTAGCGGTAAACGATGCGCCCGCGCGTGAGGTCGTACGGGCTCAGCTCCACGACGACGCGGTCGTCGGGGAGAATACGGATGTAGTTCATCCGCATCTTGCCGCTGATGTGGGCAAGGACCTGGTGCCCGTTGTCGAGCTCTACCTTGAACATAGCGTTGGGTAGGGACTCGACAACGGAGCCCTCGATCTCGATGGCGCCGTCTTTCTTGGCCATGTCCTTCTACGCCTCGCTCATCGATTGGTTGATCAGGACAACCCGACGCGACCCCAGTGGACCTGGCATGACACTACGGCCCCGGCGACGACTGGTCACAACCGTCACCGACGCCAGAACTCACTGGAAGTTCGGGCCAACTGCAGAGCGTGCGTCGTGTGGACGCGGCAAGAGAAGGCAGACTGACCCAACAGCCCGCGTATGGGCAGTGTCAGTCTACCCCCGCGGGGCAAGTACTCCCGCCACCGGGCCTCGCGGCCTGCACGACGGTTACCTCACCCCCGCCGGGGTTCCCCGTACGTTCCCTGAATCGCGAACGATCCTGGCAACGCCGGGACCCGCGGTTTTCTTCCCCGGTCGGGAGAGGGTCAGCCCCGCCCGGGATCGGGCTCCTCGCCGCGGCGCTGACCCCACAGCACCCCGGCCGTCACCAGCCCCATGAGGATGCCCCAGGGGAACATCACCCACAGGAACCAGGGATAGGAGTGGTCGGTGGTGAGCACGAGGATCAACCAGATGACGAGGCAGAGCACGTTGACCCCGCCCCACAGCGCCCACGGGATGACGATGGCCGGGTCGCGCCACGTCAGCGGCGGGACCGCGGTCTCCTCGGACCGCTGGTCCGCGCCCCGCAGCTCGGCGAGGTCGCGTTCGGGGAGGTCCTGGGTGACCCGGGCGAGCTCGCCCTCGGTCCGTGCCTTGTAGGTGGCGGCGAGGCGTTCGGTGAACTCCTCGTGGTCCAGCCGCCCCTGGGCGAAGTGCTCCTGGAGCAGCTGGGCGACACGATCGCGTTCGGAATCGGGGACCCGCATCGACGGAGCCTGGTCGGACACTGCACGCACCTCGCAAGGAAGGGCCGGCGGCGTTCCGGGCTCCCCGGCCCCCGTGCTTCGGACCGGAACCGGGCCGTCACCAGCTCGGCTGGACGAATCCCATGTCCACGATCTTATCCCGGTTGTCCTCGCGGGCCGTCAGAACCATCGGCCCGTCGGCGGTGATGGCCACCGAGTGCTCGAAGTGCGCCGCCCGGCCGCCGTCGCGGGTGACCACGGTCCACTCGTCGTCGAGGGTGACCACGTCGTGCCGGCGCATGGTCGTCATGGGCTCGATCGCCAGGCACATGCCTTCGACGAGCTTGACGCCCTTGCCCTTGCGTCCGTAGTTGAGCACGTGCGGGTCCATGTGCATCTCGGTGCCGATGCCGTGCCCGCCGTACTCGCGCACGTTGCCGTAACCGCCGTGCTTGGCGATGTAGGTGCCGATCGCGTGGCTGATGTCGCCCAGGCGGCCGCCCGGCTTCATCTGGGCGATGCCCTGCCACATCGACTCCTCGCACACGGCCATCATGCGCAGGTCCTCGTCGCGCGGGGTCCCGGCGACGATGGTGACGGCGGAGTCGCCGTGCCAGCCGTCGAGGATCGCACCGCAGTCGACGGAGACGATGTCGCCGTCGGAGAGCACACGTTCCGCACTGGGGATGCCGTGCACGACCTCCTCGTTCACGGAGGCGCAGATCGAACCGGGGAAGCCGTGGTAGCCCTTGAACGAGGGCACCGCGTCGGCGTCCCGGATGACCTTCTCCGCGACGGCGTCGAGCTCGAGCGTCGAGACGCCGGGGCGCACCGCGTCCCGGACCGCGTCGAGGGCGCGGGCCACGATGCGGCCCGCCGCCCTCATCAGCTCGATCTGCTCCGGGGTCTTGATCTGCACCGGATCAGTTCTGCGGATCATCAGGAAGAGGCCTTCTCCCGGATGGCCGCCATGGCGCGCTCGGACACCTCCGCGACCGGTCCGGTCGCGGCGATGGTGGCGAGCAGACCCTCGGCCTCGTAGAACTCCACCAGCGGGGCGGTCTGGTCGCGGTAGACCTTCAGGCGGTGCCGGATGGTCTCCTCGCGGTCGTCGTCGCGCTGGTACAGCTCCGCGCTGTCGTCGTCGCAACGGCCGGCAGCCTGCGGGGCGTCGTACTCGACGTGGTAGACGCGCCCGCACTCCGGGCAGGAGCGGCGCCCCGAGAGGCGGTTGACCACCTCTTCCTCGTCGACCCGCAGCTCCAGGACCACGTCCAGCTTCGAGTCGAGGTCGGCGAGCATGGTCTTCAGGGTCTCGGCCTGGGGGACGTTGCGCGGGAACCCGTCGAGCAGGAAGCCCTCCGCCGCGTCGTCCTGTGCCAGACGGTCCTTGACCATGGCGTTGGTGACCTCGTCGGGGACCAGGTCCCCGCGGTCCATGTACTCCTTGGCCTTCTTGCCAAGCTCCGTGCCGCCACTGACGTTGGCCCGGAAGATGTCACCGGTGGACACCTTCGGGATCGACAGCTCGGTCGCGAGGATCTGGGCCTGGGTACCTTTACCGGCCCCAGGCGGACCCACCAATACAGCGCGCATTTATCGCAGAAAACCTTCGTAGTTCCTCTGCTGGAGGTGACTCTCGATCTGCTTCACCGTGTCCAGCCCGACTCCGACCATGATCAGGATGCTCGTCCCGCCGAAGGGGAAGTTCATGTCGGCGCCGGTGGCTCCGAGCGCGACCATCGGGAGAAGAGCGATCACACCCAGGTACAGGGATCCGGGGGTCGTCAGGCGCGTGAGCACGTAGTCGAGGTACTCGGCCGTCGGACGCCCAGGTCGGATACCCGGGATGAAACCACCGTACTTCTTCATGTTGTCGGCGACTTCAGTGGGGTTGAACGTGATCGCGACGTAGAAGAAGGCGAAGCCCACGATCATGACGAAGAAGGTCGCCATGTAGACGGGGTGAGTGCCCGTGAGGAAGTAGGTCTGGAAGAACTGCGCCACCGGGTGGGTCGAGTCCTGGCCCATGAGCCCGACGATCAGCTGCGGCAGATAGAGCAGCGAAGAGGCGAAGATCACGGGGATGATGCCCGCCTGGTTGACCTTCAGCGGGATGTAGGTCGAGCTCCCGCCGTACATGCGGCGGCCGACCATCCGCTTGGCGTACTGCACCGGGATGCGGCGCTGGGCCTGCTCCATGAAGACCACGGCCGTGATGAGCGCCAGGCCGGCGATGCAGATGATGGTGAAGATCCAGACGGACCGCTCCTCGTACAGACCCATGATCGAGGAGGGGAACATCGCGATGACCTGCGTGAAGATCAGCAGCGACATACCGTTGCCGACACCGCGCTCGGTGATGAGCTCACCGAACCACATGATGATCGCGGTACCCGCGGTCATCGTGAAGACGATCGTCACCAGGGTGAGGATGTCCTGGTTCGGCATGTAGACCGTCGACGGGATCTGGTTCTGGAACAGAGCACCCGTGCGGGCCATCGCCACGATGCTCGTGGCCTGCAGGACCGCCAGCATCAGCGTCAGATAGCGCGTGTACTGCGTGATCTTGGCCTGCCCGGACTGCCCCTCCTTCTTGAGGCGTTCCAGGTGGGGGATCACCACGGTGAGCAGGTTGATGATGATGCTCGCGGTGATGTACGGCATGACCCCGAGTGCGAACACCGCCAGTTGCAGCAGGGCGCCGCCGCTGAACAGGTTGATGAGCGTGTACACACCGGTCTGGTCGGCGGCCGTGACCGCCTCCATCTGCTCCCGGATGGCCGCGGAGTCGATCCCCGGGGCGGGGATGACCGAGCCGAGCCGGAACAGCGTCAGGATGAACAGTGTGAACAGCAGCTTGTTGCGCAGGTCGGGCGTGCGGAATGCACGAACGAACGCACCTAGCACGTCTCCTCCTGCGCGGTTTCGGCGGCGGAACGGGTTCCAGACATCGCGGCCGATCCTGATCGTCGTAGAGCCTCAGCACGGGCTGGTCGCCCTGTGCTCGGAAGTTTTCACATTACGTCAAGCGGGAAGCGTAAACAGATGGCACTGTAACAGCCATCACGCATCCATATCAGTTCGTGAGCCATAACGATCGCCGCTCACGTCCCGGGGCTGCAACACCGCGGGGCGCCCGCCGGCCGGTCGTACTGACCCGCCGTGCGGACGCCCCACGTGATGCATGTCCGGGAAGATCCCTAGACCTCGGTGGTCGACCCACCGGCGGCGGCGATCTTCTCCTTCGCCGAACCGGAGAACGCCGTGGCGCTCACCTGGACGGCGACGTTGATCTCACCCTCGCCCAGGACCTTGACCGGCTCGTTCTTGCGAACGGCGCCCTTGGCCACCAGGTCGTCGATGCCGACCTGGCCACCCTGGGGGAACAGCTCCCCGATCTTGTCCAGGTTCACGACCTGGTAGGTCGTCTTGAACCGGGCGTTGCTGAAGCCCTTGAGCTTGGGGACCCGGCGGATGAGCGGCATCTGGCCGCCCTCGAAACCGACGGGAACGGTGCTACGAGCCTTGGTGCCCTTGGTGCCGCGACCCGCGGTCTTGCCCTTGGACGCCTCGCCACGGCCCTTGCGGGTCTTGGCCTTGTTGGCGCCGGGGGCCGGCCGCAGGTGGTGCAGCTTGAGCAGCTCGTCGGGGCTGTAGTCGCTCACTTCGCGACCTCCTCGACACTGACGAGGTGCGAAACGATGGTGATCTGCCCACGCACCTCGGGGCGGTCCTCACGGACGGTGGACTTGCCGATCCGGCCCAGACCGAGGGTCTGGAGAGCAGCGGCCTGCTTCTCCTTGCCACCGATCAGGGAACGGGTCTGCGTGATCTTCAGGTCGGCCATGTCAGGCACCTGCCTTCGCCTCGGCGCGGGCGCGCAGCATGGCGGCCGGAGCGACGTCCTCGATCGGCAGGCCACGGCGTGCAGCGATCTCCTCGGGCTGGCTGAGCCCCTTGAGAGCGGCAACGGTGGCGTGCACGATGTTCAGCGGGTTCGAGGACCCGAGCGACTTGCTCAGGACGTCGTGGACCCCGGCGCACTCCAGCACGGCGCGGACCGGACCACCGGCGATAACACCGGTACCCGGGGCGGCCGGACGCAGCATGACGATGCCGGCGGCCTCTTCGCCCGTGATCTTGTGAGTGATGGTGCCCTGGACGCGGGGAACGCGGAAGAAGTTCTTCTTCGCCTCCTCGACGCCCTTGGCAATGGCGGAGGGGACCTCCTTGGCCTTGCCATAACCGACACCGACCATGCCGTTGCCGTCACCGACGACGACCAGGGCGGTGAAGGAGAAGCGACGGCCGCCCTTGACGACCTTCGCGACCCGGTTGATGGTCACGACCTTCTCGATGTAGGAGACACCCTTGTCTGCGGCGCCGCCGCGGCGATCGTCACGGCGATCCCGCCGCTCGCCACCGGCGCCGCGCCGCGGTGCTGCAGCCATCAGTGGTTCCTCTTCTCGTGATTGATCTTGTCCGTTGTCATCGGATCAGAACTCCAGTCCGCCTTCACGCGCCGCCTCGGCGAGCGCGGCGATGCGACCGGCGTACCGGTTGCCGCCGCGGTCGAAGACGACCTGGGTGACGCCGGCGTCCTTGGCGCGCTGCGCGACGAGCTCACCCACCTTGACGGACTTGTCGGTCTTGGTGCCCTCGGTCGCACGGAGGTCGGCCTCGACGGTGGAGGCGTGGGCCAGGGTGTGGCCCTTGGTGTCGTCGATGACCTGGACGACGATGTGCTTCGAGGAGCGGAACACGGCCAAGCGCGGACGCTCGGGGGTCCCGACGATCTTCTTGCGGCCCCGGTTGTGACGGCGCAGACGCGCGGTCGTGGGCTTGGCGGTGCGCTTGCGGCTGACGGTGATGCCCATGCCTACTTACCAGCCTTTCCGGCCTTGCGGCGGATGTGCTCACCCTGGTACCGCACACCCTTGGCCTTGTAGGGGTCAGGCTTGCGCAGACCGCGGATGTTCGCGGCGACCTGGCCCACGAGCTGCTTGTCGATGCCCTCGACGTGGAACAGCGTCGGCTTCTCCACGCGGAAGGTGATGCCCTCCGGCGGCTCCACCACGACCGGGTGGCTGTAGCCCAGGGAGAACTCGAGGTTCGCGCCGCGGGCCTGGACGCGGTAACCCACACCGTGGATCTCCAGCGTCTTCTGGTAGCCGTCGGAGACACCCTTGATCAGGTTGGCCAGCAGCGCACGGGTCAGACCGTGCAGCGAGCGGTTCTCCGGCTTGTCGTCGGGACGCACCACCGTGATCACGCCGTCCTCGTCGCGAGAGACGGTGATCGGCTCGGTGATGGTGTGGTTCAGTTCGCCCTTCGGCCCCTTGACAGTGACGTCTTGCCCGTTAATCGTGACTTCGACGCCCTTAGGGGCCGAGATCGGCAGTCGACCGATACGCGACATGCTTCAATCTCTCCCTATTACCAGACGTAGGCGAGGACTTCGCCGCCAACGCCGTTCTTCTTGGCCTGCTTGTCCGTCATCAGGCCACCGGACGTCGAAATGATCGCGACGCCAAGACCACCGAGCACCCGCGGCAGGTTCTCCTTCTTGGCGTAGACCCGCAGGCCCGGCTTGGAGACGCGGCGGATCCCCGCGATCGAACGCTCACGGGTGGGGCCGTACTTCAGGTCCAGCACGAGGGTCTTGCCCACCTGGGCGTCCTCGGTGCGCCATCCCTGGATGAAGCCCTCCTGCTGGAGGATCTCGGCGATGTGCGCCTTGATCTTCGAATACGGCATCGCGACGGTGTCGTGGAAAGCCGAGTTCGCGTTACGCAGACGCGTCAGCATGTCTGCGATCGGGTCGGTCATCGTCATGGCCGACTGGCCCTTCCTCACCGCGGTTTCCGTGTGCGGGCCTTTCCCAAAACCCTTTCCCGTGCCGGACGTGCCGGCGCGGGGCCACCTTCGGACCTACGGCGTGGTCGTGGGCACCGCCGTCCCTCACGGGACTACCGTGCCCTGTCTCATTGTTCTTCGTTGACTTTCCGGCCCACCACAGGGGGAAGGCCGGATCACTCGGGGTCGCCGCCGAGACGACGGGAGCCCCGGCGGGGGCCGACCCGTGCGCTCGCCCGGAGGGGGACATGAGCGCCAGGTCGGCCCCGCCGAGAACTACCAGCTCGACTTGGCGATGCCGGGCAGCTCGCCGCGGTGAGCCATGTCGCGGAAGCAGATACGGCACAGGCCGAACTTCCGGAACACGGCACGCGAGCGGCCGCACCGCGAGCACCGAGTATACGCGCGAACGCCGAACTTCGGCTTCCGCTGCTGCTTGGCGATCAGGGACTTCTTAGCCATGTCCTACCCCTCAGGCTTCCTTGAACGGGAAACCGAGCCGCTTCAGCAGGCTACGGCCCTGCTCGTCGTTGACGGCCGTCGTGACGACAGTGATGTCCATCCCACGCTGCCGGTCGATCTTGTCCGGGTTCACCTCGTGGAACATGACCTGCTCGGTCAGTCCGAAGGTGTAGTTCCCGTTCCCGTCGAACTGCTTCGGGGACAGACCACGGAAGTCACGGATACGGGGAAGGGCGAGGGAGAGCAGGCGGTCCGTGAACTCCCACATCCGGTCGCCGCGCAGCGTCACGCTGGCGCCGATCGGCATCCCCTCGCGCAGCTTGAACTGCGCGATGGACTTCTTGGCTCGGTTGATCTTGGGCTTCTGGCCGGTGATGGCCGTGAGGTCCGCCACCGCACCCTGGATCAGCTTCGCGTCACGAGCTGCCTCGCCGACGCCCATGTTCACCACGATCTTCGTGAGACCGGGGATCTGCATGACGTTGGCGATGTCGTGCTCCTCCTTGAGGGCGGGCACGATCTCGTTGCGGTACTTCTCCTTGAGGCGCGGCATCGGCGGGGCCGTGATGTCGTTGGTAACCGTCATCAGATGTCCTTACCGGTGCGGCGGGAGACGCGGACCTTGCGGACCTCGTCGCCCTCCTCGTCGAAGCGGTAGCCGACCCGGGTGGCCTTGCCGTCCTCCGCGAGCGCAACGTTGCTCACGTGGATCGGGGCCTCCTTGGTGACGACCTCGCTCTGCTGGCCGCCGGCCGGGTTGGCCTTCCGGTGCTTCTTGACGAGGTTGACGCCCTCGACAACGACACGGTCCTCACGGGGCATGGCCTTGACGACCTTGCCGGTGGCACCCTTGTCCTTGCCGGCGAGGACGATGACCTCGTCGCCAGATTTGATCTTCATCGCTCAGAGCACCTCCGGCGCCAGCGAAATGATGCGCATGTACTTCTTGTCACGCAGCTCGCGGCCGACCGGGCCGAAGATGCGGGTGCCTCGCGGGTCCCCACCGTCCTTGATGAGCACGGCAGCGTTCTCATCGAAGCGGATGTAGGAGCCGTCGGGCCGGCGGCGCTCCTTGGCGGTGCGCACGATAACGGCCTTGACGACGTCGCCCTTCTTGATCCCCGCAGCCGGCAGGGCGTCCTTCACCGTTGCGACGACGGTGTCGCCGACCCCGGCATAGCGCCGACCCGAGCCACCGAGAACACGGATGGTGAGGATCTCCTTGGCACCCGTGTTGTCGGCGACCTTGAGTCGCGACTCCTGCTGAATCACGTCTGCTCCTGATGTGGTGCGTGCGGTCCACTGCCGCACGGCTAGGTGGTCTCACCCCTCGGCCCGGCGGCCGACACCGAGGTGTCGGCCGCCGGAAGGCTGGGGTTACTTAGCCTTCTCCAGGATCTCCACGATGCGCCAACGCTTCGTCGCGGAGAGCGGCCGGGTCTCCATCAGGAGAACCCGGTCACCGACGCCACAGGAGTTCGCCTCGTCATGCGCCTTGTACTTGGTCGTCCGGCGGATGACCTTGCCGTACAGGGAGTGCTTGACGCGGTCCTCGACCTCAACGACGACGGTCTTGTCCATCTTGTCGCTGACGACGTAGCCCTCGGCGGTCTTGCGGTAGTTGCGCGTCGCAGTCTGGGTCTGGTTCTCAGTCATTCGGCTGCTTCCTTCGTGTCCTCAGCCGACTCGCCAGACAGCGGCATGATGCCGAGCTCGTGCTCGCGGAGGATCGTGTAGATCCGCGCGATCTCGCGCTTGACGGTGCGCAGGCGGCTGTGGTTGTCGAGCTGGCCGGTCGCGGCCTGGAAGCGGAGGTTGAAGAGCTCTTCCTTGGCTTCCTTGAGCTTGACGACCAGGTCCTCCTGGGACTGCTCGCGCAGCTCGGTGGCAGTGACGGTCTTCGCCATTACTCCCACACCTCCCGCTTAACGATCTTGCACTTCATCGGGAGCTTGTGCATCGCACGCCGCAGGGCCTCCTTGGCCACCGGCTCGGGCACGCCACCCGACAGCTCGAACATCACACGGCCCGGCTTGACCGGCGCGACCCACCACTCGGGAGAGCCCTTACCGGAGCCCATACGGACCTCGGCGGGCTTCTTCGTGATCGGGCGGTCCGGGAAGATGTTGATCCACACCTTGCCGCCACGCTTGATGTGCCGGGTCATGGCGATACGAGCCGACTCGATCTGGCGGTTGGTGACGTAAGCCGCCTCCAGCGCCTGGATGCCGTACTCACCGAAGCTGACGGTGGTACCGCCCTTGGCCTTGCCGCGAAGGTCGGGCTTGTGCTGCTTGCGGTACTTGACCTTACGAGGAATAAGCACTGGTCAGCTCCCCTCGCTCTTCGCGGTCTCGGCCGGGGCCTTCGACTCGTTGTTCTGGCCGCCGCCACGGCGACGGCGCTGCGGACGCTCACGGCGCTGGCCGCCGCCGGCGGTGCGCTCGGCGGCCTGCTTGGCCTCGCGCTCGGCGCGGGTCACAGGGGCGTCGCCCTTGTAGATCCACACCTTCACGCCGATGCGACCGAACGTCGTACGGGCCTCGAAGAAGCCGTAGTCGATGTCGGCGCGCAGCGTGTGCAGCGGCACGCGGCCCTCGCGGTAGAACTCCGAACGGGACATCTCGGCCCCGCCCAGACGGCCACCGCACTGGATACGGATGCCCTTGGCCCCGCTCTTGACGGCGCTCTGCATGGCCTTGCGCATCGCGCGGCGGAAGGCCACGCGGCTGCTCAGCTGCTCGGCGACGCCCTGAGCGACGAGCTGGGCGTCGGTCTCGGGGTTCTTCACCTCGAAGACGTTCAGCTGGACCTGCTTGCCGGTCAGCTTCTCCAGGTCCGTGCGGATGCGGTCGGCCTCGACGCCGCGGCGGCCGATGACGATGCCCGGCCGGGCCGTGTAGACGTCGACGCGGACGCGGTCACGGGTGCGCTCGATCTCGACCTTGGAGATGCCCGCGCGCTCCATGCCGCGGGTCAGCATCCGTCGGATCGCAACGTCTTCCTTGACGTAGTCCTTGTAGGCCTTGTCCGCATACCAGCGGCTCTTGAAGTCGGTCGTGATCCCGAGGCGGAACCCGTGCGGGTTGATCTTCTGCCCCACTATCGGGTCCTTTCCTTCGTCTTGGACGAGGCGCCCGAGTTCTCTGCGACGACCACGGAGATGTGGCTCGTGCGCTTGGTGACTCGGAAAGCCCGGCCGAAACCTCGCGGTCGGATGCGCTTCAGGGTCGGACCTTCGTCCACCCAAGCGCCCTCGACCACCAGCGTCTCCCGGTCCAGCTTGTCGTTGTGCTCGGCGTTGGCGATGGCACTGGCCAGCACCTTGCCTACAGGGTCGCTCGCCGACTGGGGAGCGAACCGGAGCACCGCCTGTGCCTCGTCAGCGGGCAACCCGCGAATAAGGTCCACCACCCGGCGGGCCTTCCGGGGCGTAACACGGACGAACCGTGCCTGAGCCCTCGTTCCCATCGCTTTTCCCTCGCTCACGGAAATTCATCTCCACACACCGTGGAGAAAGTGGTTCTTATCTGCTGCAGCAACCGCTAACGGCGGCTACGGCGGTCTTCCTTGACGTGGCTCCGGAAAGTACGCGTGGGAGCGAACTCACCGAGCTTGTGGCCGACCATCGACTCCGACACGAAGACCGGGACGTGCTTGCGGCCGTCGTGGACAGCGATCGTGTGACCGAGCATGTCCGGCACGATCATCGACCGCCGGGACCACGTCTTGATGACGTTCTTGCTGCCCTTCTCGTTCTGAGCCTCAACCTTCTTGATGAGGTGCTCGTCGACGAAAGGACCCTTCTTCAGGCTACGTGGCATCAGACGTGCTCCTTACCGCTTCTTCTTGCCGCTACGCCGACGCCGCACAATGAGCTTCTGGCTGGCCTTGTTGGTGTTACGGGTCCGGCCTTCCTTGACGCCCCAGGGGCTGACCGGGTGGCGACCACCGGAGGACTTGCCCTCACCACCACCGTGCGGGTGGTCGATGGGGTTCATCACGACACCGCGGACGGTCGGGCGCTTGCCCTTCCACCGGTTGCGGCCGGCCTTA
Source organism: Nocardiopsis coralli (assembly GCF_014892575.1). GTDB lineage: Bacteria > Actinomycetota > Actinomycetes > Streptosporangiales > Streptosporangiaceae > Nocardiopsis > Nocardiopsis coralli. The sequence continues at coordinate 112,655 of NZ_JADBGI010000014.1, forward strand.
CCCCAGTTGATGTTGGACTGCTCGGCGTTGCCGACCTGGCCAACGGTCGCACGGCAGGTGATCTCCACCATGCGCATCTCACCGGAGGGCATACGCAGCGTGGCGTACTTGCCCTCCTTGGCGAGGAGCTGGATCTGCGATCCGGCGGAGCGACCCAGCTTGCCCCCGCCACCCGGCTTCAGCTCGACCGCGTGCACGAACGTACCCGTGGGGATGTTGCGCAGCGGGAGGCAGTTCCCGGGCTTGATGTCGGACTGTGCGCCGTTCTCGACCTTGTCGCCCTGCTTGAGGCCGGCGGGCGCCAGGATGTAGCGCTTCTCGCCGTCAACGTAGTGCAGCAGCGCGATACGCGCGGTGCGGTTCGGGTCGTACTCGATGTGCGCGACCTTGGCCGGCACACCGTCCTTGTCGTGGCGACGGAAGTCGATCACGCGGTAGGCGCGCTTGTGACCGCCACCCTGGTGGCGGGCGGTGATACGGCCGTGGCCGTTGCGGCCGCCCTTGCTGTGCAGCGGACGCACCAGGGACTTCTCGGGCTCCGAGCGCGTGATCTCGACGAAGTCGCTCACGCTGGAACCGCGACGACCCGGCGTCGTCGGCTTGTGCTTACGAATGCCCATCTTCTTCGCGCATTCCTTTACGTCTTGCTTGGTGTGTAGCGGTCAGACCCGGCTGGGTCTCAGACACCGAAGATGTCGATCCGGTCGCCCTCTGCGAGGCTGACGATCGCCCTCTTGGTGTCGGGACGCTTGCCGTAACCGAAGCGCGTGCGCTTGCGCTTGCCCTTGCGGTTGATCGTGTTCACGTTCGAGACCTTCACGTCGAAGATCTTCTCGATCGCGATCTTGATCTGGGTCTTGTTGGCGTCCGGGCGAACGATGAACGTGTACTTGTTCTCGTCCATGAGCCCGTAGCTCTTCTCGGAGATCACCGGTTCGACGATGATGTCCCGGTGGTCGGCGATCCTCACTTGGCGTCCTCCTCGGACTCAGCGGCCTTGGAGGCACCGGCCGCGTGGGCCAGGAACTCGGTGTAGCCCGCTTCGGTGAAGACCACGTCGTCCGAGTAGAGGACGTCGTAGGTGTTCACCTGGTCCGCGTCGAGGATGTGCACCTCTTCGAGGTTGCGCAGGGCACGCCGGTTGTGCTCGTCCTCGCGGGCCAGGACGACGAGGACCTTGTCGGACTCGGTGACCTGGCGCAGCGCCTTCAGAGCCGTCTGCGTGAGCTTGTTCTCTGCGTCGGCCGCGACGAAGTCGCTGACGACGTGGATACGGCCGTGGCGGGCCCGGTCCGACAGGGCACCGCGCAGGGCGGCGGCCTTCATCTTCTTCGGGGTGCGCTGACCGTAGTCGCGGGGCTGGGGGCCGTGGACCGTGCCACCACCGGCGTACTGCGGAGCGCGGATCGAACCCTGGCGGGCACGACCGGTCCCCTTCTGCCGGTACGGCTTCTTGCCACCGCCGCGGACGTCGCCGCGGGTCTTGGTGGCGTGGGTGCCCTGGCGGCCGGCGGCCAGCTGGGCGTTCACGACCTGGTGGATCAGCGGAATGCTGACCTGCTGGGCGAAGACGCTCTCCGGAAGCTCGACGCTACCGGCGGCCTTGCCCTCGGGGCTCTTGACCTCGATCTGGGCCATGGCTTACTTGTCCCCCTTCACAGCGGTGCGGACCAGCACCAGACCGCCGTTGGGACCGGGGACGGCACCCTTGACCAGGATGAGCCCCTTCTCCGCCTCGACGGAGTGAACGGTCAGGTTCTGGACGGTCTTGCGGACGTTGCCCATGCGACCGGCCATCCGCATGCCCTTGAACACGCGGCCGGGCGTGGCGCAACCGCCGATGGCGCCCGGGGAACGGTGCTTGCGCTGGGTGCCGTGCGTGGCGGAGAGGCCGCGGAAACCGTGCCGCTTCATCACACCGGCGAAGCCCTTGCCCTTGGTCTTACCGGTCACGTCGACCGCCTGGCCGTCCTCGAAGGAGGAGGCGTCCACTTCCTGGCCGAGCTGGTACTCGGAGGCGTCGGTCGTACGGACCTCGACGTAGTGGCGGCGAGGGGTCAGCTCGTGTGCGCGAAGGTAGTCGCCCAGGGGCTTGTTGACCTTGCGCGGGTTGATCTGCCCGTAGCCGAGCTGGATGGCGGAGTAGCCATCGGTGTCCGGAGTCCGGATGCGGCTCACGACGCACGGACCGGCCTTCAGGACGGTGACGGGCACAATCTTGCCCTCGTCGTCGAAGACCTGGGTCATGCCGAGCTTTTCGCCCAGAACTCCCTTGATCTGCTTGGTGGCCATGTCTGTGCGTCCTTACAGCTTGATCTCGATGTCAACGCCCGCCGGCAGGTCGAGACGCATCAGCGAGTCCACCGTCTTCGGCGTGGGGTCGATGATGTCGATCAACCGCTTGTGGGTGCGCATCTCGAAGTGCTCGCGCGAGTCCTTGTACTTGTGCGGCGATCGGATGACGCAGTAAACGTTCTTCTCCGTCGGCAGCGGCACCGGGCCCGCGACCTGTGCGCCAGTTCGCGTCACGGTCTCGACGATCTTCTTCGCCGAGCTGTCGATGACCTCGTGGTCATAGGCCTTTAGCCGAATGCGGATCTTCTGTCCCGCCATGTGGCCTGTTCGTCCTTCGCTTCAGTGTCCGTAACGGTGTGCATTCCGGTCACAGAAACCCAGGCCGGGCGGGGGTCCGCCGCTTGTGGCCGTGAGCCTCTATTCCCTTGAGAAACCGCAACAGGGCTTCCCCCTGCGGTGCGCCACCGTCACAGAGCCCGATGACGTCTTTGGTGTGGTGGGGCGGGCCGTGTGCGCACGGCCCGCCCACCTGCCGGGGCGGTGGCTCCCGCGAGGGGAACGTGTCCCCGGCTCGGTACTACTTGATGATCTTGGTGACGCGACCGGCGCCCACGGTCCGGCCACCCTCGCGGATGGCGAACTTGAGGCCCTCTTCCATCGCGACCGGCTGGATCAGCACGACGGACATGGCGGTGTTGTCACCGGGCATGACCATCTCGGTGCCCTCCGGCAGCGTCACGACGCCGGTGACGTCGGTGGTGCGGAAGTAGAACTGCGGGCGGTAGTTGTTGAAGAACGGCGTGTGGCGGCCACCCTCGTCCTTGGACAGGATGACGACCTGGCCCTCGAACTCGGTGTGCGGCGTGGTGGTGCCGGGCTTGATGATGACCTGGCCGCGCTCGACGTCCTCGCGCTTGGTGCCACGCAGGAGCAGACCGACGTTGTCACCGGCCTGGCCCTGGTCGAGAAGCTTGCGGAACATCTCAACACCGGTGACGGTGGTGGTCTGCTTCTCTTCCTTGATGCCGACGATGTCAACGGTCTCGTTGACGTTGATGATGCCGCGCTCGATGCGGCCGGTGACGACGGTGCCGCGACCGGTGATCGAGAAGACGTCCTCGATCGGCATGAGGAAGGGCTTCTCGGTGTCGCGCTCCGGCTCGGGGATGAAGCTGTCCACGGTGCCCATGAGCTCCAGGACGGCGTTCTTCCACTCCTCCTCGCCCTCGAGGGCCTTGAGGGCGGAGACCTTGGTCACCGGGACGTCGTCGCCGGGGAACTCGTACTCGGTGAGGAGCTCACGGACCTCGAGCTCGACGAGGTCGAAGATCTCCTCGTCGTCGACCATGTCGGCCTTGTTCAGGGCGACGACGATCGCCGGCACGCCGACCTGGCGGGCCAGGAGCACGTGCTCCTTGGTCTGCGGCATCGGGCCGTCGGTGGCGGCCACGACCAGGATGGCGCCGTCCATCTGCGCCGCACCCGTGATCATGTTCTTCACGTAGTCGGCGTGGCCGGGGCAGTCGACGTGAGCGTAGTGGCGCTCGGTCGTCTGGTACTCGACGTGAGCGACGGAAATGGTGATGCCGCGCTCGCGCTCCTCGGGAGCGTTGTCGATGTCCTCGAACGGAGTGAACGGGTTCAGCTCCGGGTACGCGTCGTGCAGGACCTTGGTGATCGCCGCGGTCAGCGTGGTCTTGCCGTGGTCGATGTGACCGATGGTGCCGATGTTGACGTGCGGCTTAGTCCGGTCGAATTTTGCCTTCGCCACTGGATGTCTCCTAGACGTACAGAGCTATCTGACCCGATCCCGCCCGCGTGTGGGCGGGACCGGACTGGTTACGTGTCCGCGAACTACTCGCCGCGGACCTTCGCCACAATTTCTTGGGCGACGGTGGACGGAACCTCCGCGTAGGAGTCGAACACCATCGAGTAGTTGGCTCGACCCTGCGTACGGCTGCGCAGGTCACCCACATAGCCGAACATTTCGGAGAGGGGCACCAGGGCCTTGACCAGGCGGGTCCCGGAACGCTCCTCCATGGACTGAACCTGTCCACGGCGGGAGTTCAGGTCGCCGATCACGTCACCCATGTACTCCTCGGGGGTGGTGACCTCGACAGCCATGACCGGCTCCAGAAGAGTCGGCTTTGCCAGCTGGACGGCCTCCTTGAAGGCCATCGAACCGGCGGTCTTGAAGGCCATCTCGGAGGAGTCGACCTCGTGGTACTGGCCGTCCTGCAGGGTGACCTTGATTCCGACCAGCGGGTAGTGCGCGAGCACGCCCAGCTCGGCGGCCTCCTGGGCACCGGCGTCGACCGACGGGATGTACTCGCGCGGAACGCGGCCACCCGTGACGGCGTCGACGAACTCGTAGCCGTCGGCGGTGCCGTCCTCGCTCATCAGCGGCTCGAGGTCGATCTTGACCTTGGCGAACTGACCCGAACCACCCGTCTGCTTCTTGTGGGTGTAGACGTGGCCTTCGACCTTCTTGCGAATGGTCTCACGGTAGGCCACCTGGGGCTTACCGATGTTCGCCTCGACCTTGAACTCGTCGCGCATGCGGTTGACCAGCACCTCGAGGTGCAGCTCGCCCATGCCGGAGATCACGGTCTGGCCGGTCTCTTCGTCCGTGGCCACCTGGAAGGAGGGGTCCTCGTCGGCCAGGCGCTGGATCGCGATGCCCAGCTTCTCCTGGTCGCTCTTGGTCTTCGGCTCGATGGCCACCTGGATGACCGGAGCGGGGAAGGACATGGACTCCAGGACGATCGGCGAGCCCTGCTCGCAGAGCGTCTCGCCCGTGGTGGTGTCCTTGAGGCCCATGACGGCGACGATGTCGCCGGCGCCGGCCTCAGGGATCTCCTCACGCTTGTTGGAGTGCATGCGGTAGATCTTGCCGATGCGCTCCTTGCGGCCCTTGACGCTGTTGAGCACCTGGCTGCCGGTGGTCAGAACACCGGAGTAGATGCGCACGTACGTCAGCTTGCCGAGGTGCGGGTCGCTCATGATCTTGAAGATCAGGGCGGACATCGGCTCGTCGACGCTGGGCTTGCGGACGAGCTTGGTCTCCTCGCTCTCGTCCTTGGGGTCGTGGCCCTCGATGGACTCGACCTCGAGAGGAGAGGGGAGGTAGGCGGTGACCGCGTCGAGCAGGGGCTGCACGCCCTTGTTCTTGAACGCGGTGCCGCACAGGACCGGAACGGCGCTGCCGGCGATCGTGGCGCGGCGGATGGCCGGGACGAGCTGCTCGATGGTGGGCTCGGTGCCCTCCAGGTAGAGCTCCATGATCTCGTCGTCGGCCTCGGCCAGCGTCTCGATGAAGGACTCGCGGGCCTCGCGGGCGGCGTCGATGTGGCTCTCGGGGATCTCGATCGTGTCGTACATCTCGCCGAGCTTGGCCTCGTCGTTCCAGACGTAGGCCTTCATGCGCACAAGGTCGATGACGCCCTTGAAGTCGCTCTCCGCGCCGATGTTGAGCTGGATCGGCATGGCGTTCGCGCCGAGGCGCTCACGGAACATGTCGACGCAGCGCTGGAACTCGGCGCCGATCTTGTCCATCTTGTTGACGAAGCAGATCCGCGGGACGCCGTAGCGGTCGGCCTGACGCCAGACCTGCTCCGACTGGGGCTCAACGCCCTCCTTGGCGTCGAAAACCGCGACAGCACCGTCGAGAACGCGCAGCGACCGCTCGACCTCGACCGTGAAGTCGACGTGGCCGGGCGTGTCGATGATGTTGATGGTGTGGTCGTCCCAGTGGGTGGTGGTGGCGGCCGAGGTAATGGTGATACCCCTCGACTGCTCCTCCTTCATCCAGTCCATCGTGGCGGCGCCATCGTGGACCTCACCCACCTTGTGGGTCACACCGGTGTAGTAGAGGATCCGCTCAGTCGTCGTGGTTTTACCCGCGTCGATGTGGGCCATGATGCCGATGTTTCGCACCGTGGCCAGGTCAAGCACAGTCTTAGCCATAAGGCTCGTCGTCCCTCGGTCGATCTCGTCCGCGTTACCAGCGGTAGTGAGCGAAAGCCCGGTTCGACTCGGCCATCTTGTGCGTGTCCTCACGCTTCTTGACGGCCGCGCCGAGACCGTTGCTGGCGTCGACCAGCTCGTTCATCAGACGCTCGGTCATGGTCTTCTCACGGCGCTTGCGCGAGAAGGTGACCAGCCAACGCAGGGCCAGAGTGGTGGACCGGGAGGCGCGGACCTCGACCGGCACCTGGTAGGTCGCGCCACCAACACGGCGGCTGCGGACCTCGAGCGCGGGCTTGACGTTGTCGAGACCACGCTTCAGAACGACGAGCGGGTCCTGACCGGTCTTCTCACGGGCGCCCTCGAGCGCGTCGTAGACAATGCCCTGGGCCTGGGAACGCTTGCCGTCGAGCAGCACCTTGTTGATCAGTGCGGTGACGAGCGGCGAGCCGTAGACCGGGTCGGTGATGAGCTGGCGCTTCGGCGCCGGGCCCTTGCGCGGCATGCTTACTTCTCCTTCTTGGCGCCGTAGCGGCTACGCGCCTGCTTGCGGTTGCGGACACCCTGGGTGTCGAGCGAACCGCGGACGATTCGGTAGCGGACACCCGGCAGGTCCTTCACACGACCACCGCGGACCAGCACGATGCTGTGCTCCTGGAGGTTGTGGCCGATGCCGGGGATGTAGGCCGTCACCTCGATGCCGCTGCTCAGCTTCACACGGGCGACCTTGCGCAGGGCGGAGTTCGGCTTCTTGGGCGTAGTGGTGTAAACACGCGTGCACACACCACGACGCTGCGGACTCCCCTTCAGCGCCGGGGTCTTGTTCTTTGCGACCTTGTCCTGTCGGCCCTTACGGACCAGCTGCTGGATGGTGGGCACCGCGTCTCCGTCTTCCTCGTGACCTACGCCGGTTCTCGTAGCCGATATCGCTATTGACCTGCTGAACTTCCCGAAAACCCTCCGACCCCCGCTGTCGGGCGTGTCGCTTTCGTCCCGACGCACAGCGGCGGCGGGCGGGCACACCCGGCCGTAAGGCCGTAAAGGGAGGGGGTGCACATGCGAAGCGCGCCCTGATCAGTGGATCCGCCCCAGCGACTGGGGCCGGGCGCCGCACACACACGTGTAACCCGTCGACTCACGGGCACAATCACACAGGCTACCGCCTGCCGACTGAGCGGTCAAAACGGTGTGCGACATGGCGAGAACCGGCGAAAGCCGATCCTCGCGTAGCCGTGGGTCTCCCCCAAGTCTACGCGGTTCCCGGAATGCTTCGCCCCCCGATTTCGAGACCTGCGGGTGTGACCTGCGCGATGCGCCGCCCCATGAGTTGGCTCACGGCCCCGGCACCGTGCCCCGTCCCCCGCACACCCGGCTTTCCGCACCCCACGACAGTACGAGGGCCCGTGTCCGGACGCGGTGTCCGGGCACGGGCCCTCGGTCGGCCGGGCCGGCTAGAAGATCACGAGCAGCAGCGAGATCACACTGATCACGATGCCGACGACCGCGAAGACCGTACCGGTGGTGATGAGCCCGAGGCCGTCGAGCTCACCCCGGGAGTCACGGATCTCCCTCTTGGCCTTGGGACCGGTGACCAACAGCGCCAGGAGCGCGGTGACCAGACCGACGAACGGCACCAGCGAGGCCACACCCAGCCAGAGGGTCTGGTTGGCGCCCGGCTCGGTGTCGGCGAGGAAGTCCACGCCGTCGTAACCGGGGTAACCGTCGCCGGCGTCGTTGCCCAGGGTGCGGTCGTCGAACTCCGGGAAGTCCTCCTGGATGTTCATGCGACGGCGGGAACGGCGCGGCTTGTCCGGCATCCCGTAGTCGGCCGGGGTGAAACCGTCGTCGTACCCCTCATCCGCGGGACGGTCGTCGTACTCGTCGTATTCGTCGTACTCGTCGTCGTAACCGTCGCCGTCGTACCCGTCGTCGTAACCCTCCTCCGCGCGGCGGCGCCCGTAGGAGGGCACCGATCCCAGGTCGGAGGGCACGCCCGCGGGCGGACGGCCGTCGTCCTCACCCGGACCGTCCGGGGCCAGCGGGGAGAACATCTGGGTCGAGGCGCCCTGGTCGTCGTCGAACCGGGGCGGGTCGAACATCTGCGTCGCACCGCCGTCTGGCGCAGGGGCGGACGATCCCTCGTCACCGCCGGACCGCGCCTGCAGGTCGGCGAGGGCGGCCAGCGGGTCGTCCTGGGACGGCCCGGCGTCGGGGCCGCCCTGGTCGTACGTGCCCCAGTCGTCGTGGCGCACCCCGCCGCCGGTGTCGTCGCGGCGGCGCTGCTCGGCCTCACGGACCGCGTCGGGCAGACGCGGGTCGTTGCGGTCGAAGGCCCACGTGTTCCCGCTGCCGGTCCCGAGCCCGCCGGTCTGCTCCGGCTCCGTCGGCCGGGGCCCGGAGAGCTCGTCGTGGTACCCGTCGCCGGTCCAGGCGTCGCCGGGGCCGGAACCCCAGCCGTACTCGGACGGCTCACGGTCCTGCGGGGTCCACGAGAGCGGACCCGCTGAGCCGGAGAGCTCGTCGTCGTAACCGTCGCCGGAGACGGGACGGTCGCCGAGCGGGTCCGCGGCGTTCCAACCACCGCCGGAACCCAGCGGATCGGGGTCCGGGGAACCCCACGACGGGGTGTCTCCGGACGGGGTCCACGCCTCACCGGGCGCGGGTGCACCCGGGTCGAGGGGGTCGGAGCCGGGGGTGTCCCAGGTCGACGGGCCACCGGCGGCCGAGGTCCCCAGCGGGTCGTCACCGGCGGAGCCGCCCCAGGACGGGGCGTCGTCACCCGGGTTCCAGTGCCCGCCGGCGCCGGGGGTGGGTGTTCCCGTGCCGAGCGGGTCGGACCCGGGGGTGTTCCACGGGGCGGGCTCGCTCGAGGGTGTCCAGGGTTCTCCGGGGTCGGAGGGGCTCCACGACGAGGGGTCGCCCGAGGGCGACCACGTGTCCCCCGGGTCCGAGGGGTTCCAGGAGGAAGGCTCGGCCGAGGGGGTCCAGGGCTCGCCGCCGGAGGGGCTCCAGGGCTCGCCGGTCGACGGGGTGTCCCACGACGGGGTCTCACCCGCGGGGCTCCAGGAAGAGTCACTCGACGGGGACCAGGGCTCGCCCGGCTCCGAAGGGCTCCAGGAGGAGGACTCGTTCGACGGGTTCCAGGGCTCACCGGCCCCCGAGGGACTCCAGGAGGAGGACTCGTTCGACGGGCTCCAGGGCTCACCGGCCCCCGAGGGACTCCACGAAGACGGCTCCCCCGACGGGGACCAGGGCTCGTCCGGTTCCGAAGGGCTCCAGGCCGCGGCGTCTTCCGACGGCGACCACGCGGCCGGCTCGGCGGGTACGGGTGCGCCCCAGGGGGCGTCGCCCGACGGGCTCGACGGGTCATCGGGGCCCGGGGTGCCCCAGGACGGGGCCTCACCCGAGGGGGTCCACGGCTCGCCCGGTTCGGACGGGCTCCACGAAGAGGGCTCCCGGTCCGACACCGGGACATCGCCGCTGACCGGATCGGTGCCGGGGCCGCCCCACGTCGGGGCTCCCCCACCAGGCGTCCAGGGCTCGGCACCGGCCGCCGGCGCACCGGCGTCCAACGGGTCCGACTCGGGGGTGTTCCACGAGGACGGCTCGGCCGACGGCGACCACGGCTCGCGCCCCGCGGAGGACGCCTCGCCGCTGACCGGGTCCGTCCCGGGGCCGCCCCACATGGGTGCCTCCCCCGCCGGGGGACGGGCATCGCCGGCAGCGGGCCCGCCGAACGGATCGCCACCGGGCACGGGCGCCCACGGCTCGAAGCCCGGACGCTCGTCCGGGCCGGGGAACCCACCGCTCTCCGAGGGCACGGTCGCCCCCGCGTCGCTCTCGGGGCTCCACGCCTCGGCCGCGGTCCCCTGACCGGACGGACCGGACGAGGGCCACTCCCCCGGCCCCTCCTCGCCGGGGGGTGCCGGGACGTCCGCGCTCGCCGCCACGTTCGGGTACCCGCCGGCGCGGTCGCCGCGGTCCTCCCACGGCATCGGCGGCTGCGGCTCGGCGGGACCGAACCCGCCCAGCGCCTCGGGGTAGGGCTCGACCATCTCCGGACGCGCCGAGCCCAGCCCGGCGTACCCTCCACTGTCCGGGAAGACCGTGCCCCGGTCCGCTTCCTCCTGTTGCTCGTCCAACGGGTCCTGATACTCCGACTGCGTGCGGTGACGGTTCTGACTCGGCCGGAACCACGAATCCGCGTTGTCCCGGTCGGGGCCCCGTCCACCCCCGTGTTCGGTCACTGATGCCTGCCTTCCGACAGCGCCGAAGCGCCCTCTCCCGTCCACACCGTCACGTGTGGACCAACAACGACGAACGGCGGCGGTCCCCACCCCTGCGAGGGGTGGGTGGCCGCCGCCGTCAGTACAGCAAACCGCGCTTAACGGTTGTACGGACCGAAGTCGTACTCCTCCAGCGGCACGGCCTCTCCCGAGCCCTGCCCGAAGGTGTATTCACTCGGCTCCTCGTAACCCGAGACGGAGTACATCGAGGCCTTGGCCTCCTCGGTGGGCTCCACCCGGACGTTGCGGTACTGCGGAATGCCGGTACCGGCCGGGATGAGCTTACCGATGATGACGTTCTCCTTCAGGCCGAGCAGCGGGTCGCTCTTCCCGTGGATCGCGTTCTCGGTGAGCACGCGGGTCGTCTCCTGGAAGGAGGCCGCCGACAGCCAGGACTCCGTGGCCAGCGAGGCCTTGGTGATACCCAGCAGGACCGGACGACCGGAGGCGGGCTGGCCGCCCTCGGAGACCACACGGCGGTTGATCCGCTCGAACTTGGGCCGCTCGACCATCTCACCCGGCAGCAGCTCGGTGTCGCCCGACTCCAGGATGTTCACACGCTTGAGCATCTGGCGGACGATGATCTCGATGTGCTTGTCGTGGATGGACACACCCTGCGACTTGTAGACCTCCTGGACCTCGGACACGAGGTGCTGCTGCACCGCGCGCGGGCCCTGGATGCGAAGAACCTCGTGCGGGTTGATCGCACCCTGGATGAGCTGCTGGCCGACCTTGACGTGGTCGCCGTCGCTCAACAGGAGCTGAGCACGCATCGGGACCGGGTAGGCGATCTCGTCCGTGCCGTCGTCGGGGATGACGACGACCTTGCGGCTCTTCTCGGTGTCGTCGATCCGGATCCGGCCCTCCATCTCGGAGATCGGGGCCACACCCTTGGGGATGCGGGCCTCGAAGAGCTCCTGGACACGGGGCAGACCGTGGGTGATGTCCTGACCGGCCGAACCACCCATGTGGAAGGTCCGCATCGTCAGCTGGGTACCGGGCTCACCGATGGACTGGGCCGCGATGATGCCGATCGCCTCACCGACGTCCACCGGCTTACCGGTCGCCATGGAGCGGCCGTAGCAGGTGGAGCACACGCCGATCTTGGCCTCGCAGGTCAGCGACGAGCGGATGCGGACGCGGGTGATCCCGGCCTCGACCAGCTTGTCGATGTTCTGCTCGGACGTGTCGGACATGGCCGGCAGCACGATGTTGCCGTCGGCGTCGCGCACCTCGTCGGAGATCGTCCGGCCGAAACCGGTGTTCTCGACGTTGTGCTTGCGCACGACCTGGCCGGCGGCGTTCTTCTCGCCGACCTCGTGCCAGAGCGAACGGTCCGTGCCGCAGTCGACCTCGCGGACGATGACGTCCTGGGCGACGTCCACCAGACGACGGGTCAGGTAACCCGAGTCGGCGGTACGCAGCGCGGTGTCGGCCAGACCCTTGCGCTGACCGTGGGTGGAGATGAAGTACTCCAGCACCGACAGGCCCTCGCGGTAGGAGGACTTGATCGGACGCGGGATCGTCTCACCCTTGGTGTTGGAGACCAGACCACGGATACCGGCGATCTGGCGGACCTGCATCGGGTTACCGCGAGCACCGGACTGAACCATCATCCACACCGGGTTGTCGGTGGGGAAGTTCTCCTCCATGTTCTTGGCGACCTCACCGGTGGCCTGGGTCCAGACCTCGGTGAGCTCCTGGCGCCGCTCGTCGTCGGTGATGAGACCGCGGTCGAACTCGCGCTGGATCTTGTCGGCCTTGCGCTCGTAGCCCTCGAGGATCTCGGCCTTGCGCGGAGGCGCGACGACGTCCTCGATACCGATGGTCAGGCCGGACCGGGTGGCCCAGCGGTAACCAGCGTCCTTCAGGGCGTCCAGGGTCGTGGCGACCTGGACCTTGGCGTAGTTCTCGGCGAGGTCGTTGACCAGCGTCGAGATCTGCTTCTTGCCGACCTGGAAGTTGACGTACGGGTAGTCCATCGGCGTGGTCTCGTTGAAGAGGTACCGGCCGAGCGTCGTCTCCAGCAGGTAGGGCTCCCCGGGCTCCCAGCCCTCCGGCGGCTCCCAGCCCTTGGGGGCCGGAGCACCGTCGGCGATGCGCAGGTGGATCCGGGCCTGGACGTCCAGGTCACCCAGGTCGTAGGCCATCAGGGCCTCGGCCGGCGACAGGAACGCGCGGCCCTCGCCCTTGGCACCCTCGAGCTGCGTCGTCAGGTAGTAGAGGCCGATGACCATGTCCTGCGTGGGCATGGTCACGGGCTTGCCGTCGGACGGCTTGAGGATGTTGTTGGTGGCCAGCATCAGCAGCCGCGCCTCGGCCTGGGCCTCGGCGGACAGCGGCAGGTGCACGGCCATCTGGTCACCGTCGAAGTCCGCGTTGAACGCGGTGCACACGAGCGGGTGGATCTGGATGGCCTTGCCCTCGACCAGCTGCGGCTCGAAGGCCTGGATGCCCAGGCGGTGCAGCGTGGGCGCACGGTTGAGCATCACCGGGTGCTCTGTGATGACCTCTTCGAGGACGTCCCACACGACCGGACGGGACCGCTCCACCATCCGCTTGGCGCTCTTGATGTTCTGCGCGTGGTTCAGGTCGACCAGGCGCTTCATCACGAACGGCTTGAACAGCTCCAGGGCCATCTGCTTGGGCAGACCGCACTGGTGCAGCTTCAGCTGGGGGCCGACGACGATGACCGAACGGCCGGAGTAGTCGACGCGCTTGCCCAGCAGGTTCTGGCGGAAACGGCCCTGCTTGCCCTTGAGCATGTCGGACAGCGACTTGAGCGGACGGTTGCCGGGCCCGGTGACCGGGCGGCCGCGGCGGCCGTTGTCGAACAGCGCGTCGACGGCCTCCTGCAGCATCCGCTTCTCGTTGTTGACGATGATCTCGGGCGCGCCCAGGTCCAGGAGCCGCTTGAGGCGGTTGTTCCGGTTGATGACGCGGCGGTACAGGTCGTTGAGGTCGGAGGTCGCGAAGCGGCCACCGTCCAGCTGCACCATCGGACGCAGGTCCGGCGGGATCACCGGGATGCAGTCCAGCACCATGCCCATGGGGCTGTTGGTGGTGTTGAGGAACGCCGAGACGACCTTGAGCCGCTTGAGGGCGCGGGCCTTCTTCTGGCCCTTGCCGGTGCGGATGGTCTCCCGGAGCTTCTCGGCCTCGGCGTCCAGCTCGAAGTTGGACAGGCGGTCCTGGATGGCCTGAGCGCCCATGCCGCCGCGGAAGTACTTCCCGAAGCGGTCCCGCATCTCGCGGTAGAGCATCTCGTCGCCCTCGAGGTCCTGGACCTTGAGGTTCTTGAACCGGTTCCAGACCTCGTCGAGGCGGTCGATGCCCCGCTGCGCACGGTCGCGCAGCTGGCGCATCTCACGCTCGGCACCCTCGCGCACCTTGCGGCGCGCGTCGCCCTTGGCGCCCTGCTCCTCGAGCTCGGCCAGGTCGGCCTCGAGCTTGCGGTGGCGCTCCTCGATCGTGGAGTCGCGGCTCTGCTCCAGGTGCTGCTTCTCGACAGCCACCCGGGCCTCGAGGGACTGCAGGTCGCGCTCACGGCCCTCGGTGTCCACCCACGTGACCATGTAGGCCGCGAAGTAGATGATCTTCTCGAGGTCCTTGGGCGCCAGGTCGAGCAGGTAGCCCAGACGCGACGGCACGCCCTTGAAGTACCAGATGTGCGTGACCGGGGCGGCGAGCTCGATGTGGCCCATCCGCTCACGGCGCACCTTGGCACGGGTCACCTCGACGCCGCAGCGCTCACAGATGATGCCCTTGAAGCGGACGCGCTTGTATTTGCCGCAGTAGCACTCCCAGTCCCGGGTCGGACCGAAGATCTTCTCGCAGAAGAGGCCGTCCTTCTCGGGCTTGAGGGTGCGGTAGTTGATGGTTTCGGGCTTCTTGACCTCGCCGTGCGACCACTGGCGGATGTCGTCGGCCGTCGCGAGACCGATGCGCAGCTCGTCGAAGAAGTTGACGTCGAGCACTTAATTCGTCCTCTGCTCTCGAAGAATGCGGAAGTTAGACCTCTTCGACGCTGCTCGGCTCGCGCCGACCCAGGTCGATTCCCAGTTCTTCCGCCGCGCGGAAGACGTCCTCGTCACTGTCCCGCATCTCGATGGACATACCGTCACTGGACAGCACCTCCACGTTCAGACAGAGCGACTGCATCTCCTTGATGAGCACCTTGAAGGACTCAGGGATGCCCGGCTCAGGGATGTTCTCGCCCTTGACGATGGCCTCGTAGACCTTGACGCGACCCACGACGTCGTCGGACTTGATGGTCAGGAGCTCCTGGAGCGCGTAGGCGGCGCCGTAGGCCTCCAGGGCCCAGACCTCCATCTCACCGAAGCGCTGGCCACCGAACTGAGCCTTACCGCCCAGCGGCTGCTGGGTGATCATCGAGTACGGCCCGGTGGAGCGGGCGTGGATCTTGTCGTCCACCAGGTGGTGGAGCTTCAGGATGTACTTGTAACCGACGGAGATCGGCTCGGCGAAGGGCTCACCGGTGCGGCCGTCGAACAGCAGGGCCTTGCCGTCCTCGTTGATGAGGTGGTTGCCGTCCTGGTTCGGGTTGACCGACTGGATGATGCCGCTCAGCTCGTCGCCGCGCAGGCCGTCGAAGACCGGGGTGGCCACGCGGGAGTCGGGCTCGGCGTGCGAGGCCCCGATCTCGTCCAGTGACTTCTTCCAGTCCTCGTCCAACCCTTGGACGTTCCACCCGTTCTTGGCCAACCACCCCAGATGGACCTCCAGCACCTGGCCGACGTTCATGCGGCCGGGCACACCCAGCGGGTTGAGGATGATGTCGATCGGGGTGCCGTCCTCCAGGAACGGCATGTCCTCCTGCGGGAGGATCTTGGCGATGACGCCCTTGTTGCCGTGGCGGCCGGCGAGCTTGTCGCCGTCGGTGATCTTGCGCTTCTGGGCCACGTAGACGCGGACCATCTCGTTCACGCCGGGGGCGAGCTCGTCGCCGTCCTCGCGGCTGAACACGCGCACACCGATGACCTTGCCGGTCTCGCCGTGCGGCACCTTCAGGGAGGTGTCGCGGACCTCGCGGGCCTTCTCACCGAAGATCGCGCGCAGCAGGCGCTCCTCGGGGGTCAGCTCGGTCTCGCCCTTGGGCGTGACCTTGCCGACGAGGATGTCGCCGTCGACGACCTCGGCGCCGATACGGATGATGCCCCGGTCGTCGAGGTCGGCCAGGACCTCCTCGCTGACGTTGGGGATCTCGCGCGTGATCTCCTCCGGGCCCAGCTTGGTGTCACGGGCGTCGACCTCGTGCTCCTCGATGTGGATCGAGGAGAGGACGTCGTCCTGCACCAGGCGCTGGGAGAGGATGATGGCGTCCTCGTAGTTGTGGCCCTCCCACGACATGTAGGCCACGAGGAGGTTCTTGCCCAGCGACATCTCGCCGTGGTCCGTGGACGGACCGTCGGCCAGGACCTCGCGCTCCTCGACCCGGGCGCCCTCGTGGACGATCGGGCGCTGGTTGAAGCAGGTGCCCTGGTTGGAGCGCTGGAACTTGCCCATGCGGTACGTCTTGCGCGTGCCGTCGTCGGCCATCACGGTGACGTAGTCGGCGGTGACGTCCTCGACCACACCGGCCTTCTCCGCGAGCACGACCTCGCCGGCGTCGGTGGCGGCACGGTACTCCATGCCGGTACCGACGAACGGGGACTCGGCGCGCAGCAGCGGCACGGCCTGGCGCTGCATGTTGGAACCCATGAGCGCACGGTTGGCGTCGTCGTGCTCGAGGAACGGGATCATGGCGGTGGCGACCGACACCATCTGGCGCGGCGACACGTCCATGTAGTCGACCTCGTCGGTGCTGACGGCCTCGAACTCACCGCCGCGGCGGCGCACGAGGATGCCGGCCTCGGCGAAGGTGCCGTCGTCGTTCATCGGCGTGTTCGCCTGCGCGATGACGAAGCGGTCCTCCTCGTCCGCGGTGAGGTAGTCGACCTGGTCGGTGATGCGACCGTCGACGACCTTGCGGTACGGGGTCTCGACGAACCCGAAGGAGTTCACCCGGCCGTAGGCGGCCAGCGAACCGATCAGACCGATGTTGGGACCCTCAGGGGTCTCGATCGGGCACATGCGTCCGTAGTGCGAGGGGTGCACGTCACGGACCTCGAAGCCGGCGCGCTCACGGGACAGACCGCCCGGGCCCAGCGCCGACAGGCGGCGCTTGTGGGTCATGCCCGCGAGCGGGTTGGTCTGGTCCATGAACTGGGACAGCTGCGAGGTGCCGAAGAACTCCTTGATGGAGGCCACGACCGGACGGATGTTGATCAGGGTCTGCGGCGTGATCGCCTCGACGTCCTGGGTCGTCATCCGCTCGCGGACCACACGCTCCATGCGGGCCAGACCCAGGCGGACCTGGTTCTGGATGAGCTCGCCGACGGTGCGCAGACGGCGGTTGCCGAAGTGGTCGATGTCGTCGGTCTCGATGATCCGCTCACCGAGAGGCGTCTCCTTCTCGGTCTCACCGGCGTGCAGGCGGACGAGGTAGTCGATCGTGTTGACGATGTCGTCCTCGGTCAGCGTGCCCTGCGTGTAGTCGGTGTCGAGGCCGAGCTTCTTGTTGATCTTGTACCGGCCGACCTTGGCGAGGTCGTAACGCTTCGGGTTGAAGTAGAGGTTCTCCAGAAGCGTCTGCGCCGATTCCTTCGTCGGCGGCTCGCCGGGACGCAGCTTGCGGTAGATGTCCAGCAGCGCGTCGTCGGTGCCGGCGGTCGGGTCCTTCTCCAGCGTGTTGCGGATGGACTCGTACTGGCCGAACCGCTCGAGGATCTGGTCGGTGGTCCAACCCAGCGCCTTGAGCAGGACGGTGACGCCCTGCTTGCGCTTGCGGTCGATGCGCACACCCACGAAGTCGCGCTTGTCGACCTCGAACTCAAGCCATGCACCGCGGGACGGGATGACCTTGCAGCCGAACAGGTCCTTGTCCGAGGTCTTGTCGACCGACGTGTCGAAGTACACGCCCGGGGAGCGAACCAGCTGGGACACGACGACGCGCTCGGTGCCGTTGATGATGAAGGTGCCCTTTTGGGTCATGAGCGGGAAGTCGCCCATGAACACCGTCTGGCTCTTGATCTCACCGGTGTCGTTGTTGATGAACTCCGCCGTGACGAACATCGGGGCGGAGAAGGTCATGTCCTTGTCCTTGCACTCCTCTTCGGAGTACTTGGGCGGCTCGAACCGATGGTCGCGGAACGACAGCGACATCGTGCCCGAGAAGTCCTCGATCGGACTGATCTCCTCGAAGATCTCTTCGAGACCGGACTGCTCCGTAACGTCCTTACGACCGGCGTTCCGGGCCGCCTCCAGCCGGGCCTGCCACTTCTCGTTGCCCAGGAGCCAGTCGAAGGACTCGGTCTGAAGGGCGAGAAGGTTCGGGACCTCGAGTGGTTCCGGGATGCGGGCGAAGGAAACGCGGTGCGGACCAAGGGCGTTAGCGGAGGCGTTGCGCGAGGCTGCCAACAGGGGTCCTTCCGAAGGCTTGTGGCGGTTGAAGCGCGCACGCCAGACGATCCGTCACGAGAAGGACCGTCACGAGGTCGAGACGGTCGCATCGAGTGGGAACGGCCTACCGAGTTCCGGTTTCTACTACGGATGGCGGCAAACGTTCACCAACACAGGGATCACCAAAGGGCAGCGCAAAAGAGCAGTGTAGCCGAACACCACACCGCTGTCCACTCACGGTCCACAGCACCACTCACGACACCGGCAGGATCGCCCGGCGAGGGCGATCCGTCAACCCCGAACACCCTGCCCGAGGGTGCTCTCCCGTCGTGTTCCCCGTGGGTGGACGAGCGCGCCTGCCCCTGGCCCCTGGGGGATCTGGTGAGCCAACGGACATCCCGAAGGGTTCCCCTGTGTGCAACGGGTAAACACTCCGCCCGGACCCCGTCAAGAATCCCGGGACGGGAGATTATCGCGTCCAAGGGACAGTTCGCACATGCGCTCCCCACCGCCTCTGGCGGACCGACCCGACCAAGCTTGGCACATCCGAACCACCGCACGGCCACGGACACGGCGGCGTTCGCGACATAGGGGACGCAAGGCCCCGCAGAGGTGCTGCACGGCCCGGATCGGGCGGGGACGGGCGACCCTCGAACGCGAAGGCTCCTCTGCGCCGCTGAGCCGCCTGTGCGCACACGAACGCGGCCGCCCCTCCGGGAAAGGAAGGACGGCCGCGTGAGAGCAGACCTGCGGGCCTGTGCGGCCCGCGGGATACTACTTGAGG
The DNA here is from genome assembly GCF_014892575.1 of Nocardiopsis coralli. GTDB lineage: Bacteria > Actinomycetota > Actinomycetes > Streptosporangiales > Streptosporangiaceae > Nocardiopsis > Nocardiopsis coralli. The sequence continues at coordinate 131,447 of NZ_JADBGI010000014.1, forward strand.
GTGACGGTGGCGCCGGCGCCCTCGAGGGCCTCCTTGGCCTTGTCCGCGTTCTCCTTGTTGACGCCCTCGAGGAGCGGCTTCGGAGCGTTGTCGACGAGGTCCTTGGCCTCCTTGAGACCCAGGCTCGTGAGGCCGCGGACCTCCTTGATGACCTGGATCTTCTTGTCGCCGGCGGACTCGAGGACGACGTCGAACTCGTCCTTCTCCTCCTCGGCGGCGGCGTCGCCGGCACCGCCGGCGGGGGCGGCGACGACAGCGGCGGCCGGAGCGGCGGCCTCGACGTCGAACTTCTCCTCGAAGAGCTTCACGAACTCGGAGAGCTCGAGGAGGGTCATCTCCTCGAACGCAGCAAGCAGGTCCTCGTTGCTGAGCTTCGCCATGGTGCGATCTCTCTTTCTCTACAGGACACGCGCACCGATCGGGCGCTGCGTGCGAGCCTTCGGCGGGCGGCCGCCCGCCGTGGTTCAGGGGGTTCTAGGCGGCTTCCTCGGTCTTCTTCTCCTCGAGGGCCTTCGCGAGACGCGCGGCCTTGAGGGGAAGAGCCTGGAAGACGGCGGCGGCCTGGCCCTGCTTGGCCTTGAGCGCACCGGCCATCTTCGAGAGAAGCACCTCGCGGGACTCCAGGTCGGCCAGCTTGGTGACCTGCGCGGCGTCCATCGTCTTGCCGTCGATGACGCCGCCCTTGATCACCAGGGCGGAGTTCTGCTTCGAGAAGTCACGCAGACCCTTGGCCGTCTCGACCACGTCGCCGTGGACGAAAGCGACCGCGACGGGGCCCTCGAGGAGGTCGGAGACCTCTTCGTCGATGCCCGCGTCCTTGATCGCGATCTTGGTCAGGGTGTTCTTCACGATGCGGAATCGCGCGTTCTGACCGAGGCCACGGCGGAGCTCGTTGAGCGCCGCCACGGAGAGCCCCCGGTATTCGGTCAGCACGGTGCCGTTGGCCTCACGGAACTCGTCCGCGAGCTCGGCGACCGCGGCTGCCTTGTCCGGCCTCGCCATGGGACTCCTTCCAACATTGTCGTCACCCCGCCCGACGGCGGAGCTGCCGACACCAGCTGTCTCCCACGGACTCGTCGCGATCGGCGTCAGCACGAGAAAAAGCCCCGAGCGCCAGGCGCACGGGGCACGACCTCGTCCTTCTCGGGTACACGTGGGCACCCCGGACGGGAAAGCTCTGAGTGACACCTGCGCGGGCGCCCATCTTCGACGGGTCCTTAGGCCGCCCCTGAGGGCGACGACCAGCGGTCTTCGGCAATATCCAACGGTACCCCACTCCCGGGGGTGCATCGCACGGCCCCGGCACGGTCACAGGGTCGCGCGTGCCACATACGAGAGGGCCCCGGCCTCTTCCGAACGGAAGCGACCGGGGCCCTCTGCGTCACAGCTGCGGCCTCAGGGCCGCGGATCCCGGGAGTCTCAGAACTCGAGCGGGATGGAGGGACCCATCGTCGTGGTGAGGGAGCCCTTCTTGATGTAGCGGCCCTTGGCGGCGGACGGCTTGAGGCGGTTCACCTCGTCCATCGCGGCCTGGTAGTTCTCCACCAGCTTGGCGTCGTCGAAGGAGCCCTTGCCGATGATGAAGTGCAGGTTCCCGTGACGGTCCACGCGGAACTCGATCTTGCCGCCCTTGATGTCGGTGACGGCCTTGGTCACGTCGGGCGTGACGGTGCCGGTCTTCGGGTTCGGCATCAGGCCACGCGGACCGAGCACGCGGCCCAGGCGGCCGACCTTGCCCATGAGGTCCGGGGTGGCCACGACGGCGTCGAAGTCGAGGAAGCCGTTCTGGACCTCCTGGACGAGGTCGTCGTCGCCGACGTAGTCGGCGCCAGCGGCGCGAGCCTGCTCGGCACGCTCACCGGTCGCGAAGACCAGGACCCGAGCGGTCTTACCGGTGCCGTGCGGCAGGTTCACGGTGCCACGGACCATCTGGTCCGCCTTGCGCGGGTCGACACCCAGGCGCAGGGCGACCTCGACGGTCGGGTCGAACTTGGCTGCGTTGGTGTCCTTGGCCAGCTTCACGGCCTCGGCGGGGCTGTAGAGCCGGTCACGGTCCACCAGCTCGCTGGCTTTGCGGTGGTTCTTGCTGCGCTTCACGCTTGTCTCCTATGCGGACGTGTGGTCACCGGGCCAGCGCCTGGCCCTGCCACGGTCGGTTCGGACGCGGTGCGTCCGTCGCCCCGGTGGAGATGCACCGGAGCCACCCGAGGGGGAGTTACTTGATCACGATGCCCATGGAGCGGGCGGTGCCCTCGACGATCTTGGCGGCGGCCTCGATGTCGTCGGTGTTGAGGTCGGGCAGCTTGGTCTGCGCGATCTCACGCACCTGGTCGGCGGTGATCGTGGCGGCCGTGGTACGCCCGGGGTCGGTCGCGGCCTTGTCGACACCCGCGGCCTTCAGGATCAGCTTGGGCGCCGGCGGCGTCTTGGTGACGAAGCTGAAGGAGCGGTCCTCGTAGATGGAGATCTCTACGGGGATGACGTTCCCGCGCTGGGCTTCCGTGGCAGCGTTGTACTGCTTGCAGAAGTCCATGATGTTGACGCCGTGCGGACCGAGAGCGGTACCGACGGGCGGGGCCGGCGTGGCCTGACCGGCGGGGAGCTGCACCTTGACGAGTGCTGCCAGTTTCTTCTTCTTCGGAGGCATATCGGGTCCTTTGCCTGATGTGCGGTGTGTGTCGGTCCCGTCCCCTCGACGGCACCGGGCGGCCGGGAGCCGCGGGGCGCCGCGCGCCGAAGGGGTGGTCGGCCCGGAGACGGGGTCTCGGGCCTCGGCCCACCGGGACCGGGCGGGCCTGGCGCGGCCGACAGTACGGGCACACGCCGGTGGGCCCATCCGAGGATGGACCCACCCAGTCTATGCCGCCCGGGGAGTGGCCCGGGTCGGGTCCGGCGAGACGCCGGACGGGATCAGATCTTGGAGACCTGGTTGAACGAGAGCTCGACCGGCGTCTCGCGGCCGAAGATCGACACCAGGACCTTGAGCTTCTGGGTGTCGGCGTTGATCTCGCTGACCGTCGCCGGAAGGGTCGCGAACGGCCCCTCCATGACGGTGACGGACTCGCCGACCTCGTAGGCCACGTCGGCACGGGCCTCGCCGCCGCCACCGCCGGCAGCGGCCGGGGCGCCGGCCTGCTGGGCCTGCTCCGGCTCCTCCTCCGGCTCGGGGGCCAGGAGCTTGGCGACCTCGGTCAGGCTGAGCGGGGCGGGCTTGTTGGACAGGCCCACGAACCCGGTCACGCCCGGGGTGTTGCGGATGGCCGACCAGGACTCGTCGGTGAGGTCCATGCGGACGAGCACGTAACCGGGCAGAACCTTCTCGGTGACCTGCTGGCGCTTACCGCTCTTGACCTCGGTGACCTCGTGCTCGGGCACCTCGACACCGAAGATGAACTCTTCCATGTTCAGGGACTGGGTGCGGCTCTCGACGTTGGCCTTGACCCGCTTCTCGTAGCCCGCGTAGGTGTGCACGACGTACCAGTCGCCGGGGAGAAGCATGAGTTCGGTCTTGAACTCCTCGACAGGGTCGAGGCGCGGGAGCTCGGGCTCCGCGTTCTCCTCGGCCTCGGTCTCGATGTCCTCGGCGGCACCGCTCAGTTCCGGGCTGTCGGCCTCGGTCGACTCGACCGCGTCCTCCGTCGGCTCGCCCGCCTGGCCGGTCTCTTCCGCCGACGACTGATCCGGCTCCTCTTCGGGGAAGTCGTCAGAGGTCAGTGGGGACTCGGACACGGCTGCTCTTTCTCTCGTCGGATCGCTGTGCGGGCCGACGCACGCCAAGCGCGCCTCGTAACCCAGTCCTGACAGCTTAAGGTCTCCGCGGGCAGCACGGGACCAGCACGCTCGTGTGAGATGCGGCGAATCGTCGGAGCGGGTGCTCCGGGTCAGGCGGAGGCGGCGCCGGCGCCGAAGGTGCCGTAGAGCCACGTGATGGCTTCACCGAAGGCGAAGTCCAGGAGAGAGACGTAGGCCAGGACCATCACCACGAAGACCATGACGACGATGGTGTAGGTGACCAGTTCGCGGCGCGTGGGCCAGCGGACCTTGCGCAGCTCGCCGACGACCTGCTTGGTGAAGGTCACCGGACCAGTGCGACGCGGCCGCTCCTCGTCGGGCTTGGCGTCGGCGTCAGTCTGAGTCACCTGAGGGTCCTTAGGGTCGCGGGCCGCTGAAAATCCCGGTGAGTTCGTCCCGGCCGGCCGAACGGCGCCAGTAGACGCCGCCCGACCGCGCGAGTACTTGCAGGGCAGGAGGGACTCGAACCCCCAACCGCCGGTTTTGGAGACCGGTGCTCTGCCAATTGAGCCACTGCCCTTGGGAGGGAAACTGCGCCCCACCATAGCTGGTCCTGACGGGGGTCGCACACCGTTACGTGTGCCACACAGCGCCGGGACCTTCCGACGGGGTCGAGTGTATGCCCTGTGTCTGCCTGAGGCCAAACCGCCTGCGCCCGCGGGCACGCACGTGGAGCACTCCGGCCCCGGTCACGAGCCCTTCCCGCCCGACCGGGCTCTCCGTGCACATGACAAACTGGAGGGCATGACTGAACGACCGCGTATCTCCGCACGTATCAGCGCCATCTCCGAATCGGCGACCCTGGCCGTCGACGCCAAGGCCAAGGCGATGAAGGCCGAGGGCCGCCCCGTCATCGGCTTCGGCGCCGGGGAGCCGGACTTCCCGACCCCCGACTACATCGTCGAGGCCGCTGTCGAGGCCGCCCGTCAGCCGAAGAACCACCGGTACTCCCCCGCCGGCGGGCAGCCCGAGCTGAAGAAGGCGATCGCCGAGAAGACCCTCCGCGACTCCGGGTACGAGGTCGACCCCGCGCAGATCCTCGTCACCAACGGCGGCAAGCAGGCCATCTACGAGGCCTTCGCCGCGATCGTGGACCCGGGCGACGAGGTCATCGTCGTGGCCCCGTACTGGACCACCTACCCCGAGTCCATCAAGCTCGCGGGCGGCACCCCCGTCTTCGTCACCACCGACGAGAGCACCGGCTACATGGCCTCGGTGGAGCAGCTCGAGGCGGCGCGCACCGACAAGACCAAGGTCCTGGTCTTCGTCTCCCCCAACAACCCGACCGGCGCGGTCTACCCGCGCGAGCAGGTCCGCGCCATCGGCGAGTGGGCCGACCAGCACGGCCTGTGGGTGCTCACCGACGAGATCTACGAGCACCTGGTCTACGGCGACACCGAGTTCTCCTCGCTGCCCGTCGAGGTACCGCAGATCGCCGACCGCACCCTCGTGGTCAACGGCGTGGCCAAGACCTACGCCATGACCGGTTGGCGCGTGGGCTGGATCATCGGCCCCAAGGACGTCATCAAGGCCGCGAGCAACCTGCAGTCGCACGCCACGTCCAACGTGGCCAACGTCTCGCAGGCCGCCGCGATCGCCGCAGTGGCCGGGGACCTCACCGCCGTCGAGAAGATGCGGGAGTCCTTCGACCGCCGTCGCCGCACCATCGTGCAGATGCTCAACGAGATCGACGGTGTCGTCTGCCCCGAGCCGCAGGGTGCGTTCTACGCCTACCCGTCGGTCAAGGGCGTGCTCGGCAAGAGCGTGCGCAGCCGTACCCCGCAGACCTCCACCGAACTGGCCGAGCTCATCCTCGAGGAGGCCGAGGTGGCGGTCGTTCCGGGCGAGGCCTTCGGTACCCCCGGGTACCTGCGCCTGTCCTACGCCCTCAGTGACGAGGACCTCACCGAAGGCGTGAGCCGGATCCAGAAGCTGCTCGCCGAGGCGAAGTAGTCCCGCTCAGGGGCCCGAGCCCCGGCACACACACGGACGCGTCCCGGTTCCGCCGGGGCGCGTTCGTCGTTTTCGGTCCCCTCGGGCCTCCCACATACGGCAGGCTTGGTGCATGGAGACACCGACCACCGCCCGCCGATTGGAGCGGCTGCCCAAAGCACACCTGCACCTGCACTTCACCGGTTCGATGCGCCACGAGACGCTGGTCGAGCTCGCCGACAAGAACGGCGTGCACCTGCCGCACTCGCTGGCCGAACAGTGGCCGCCGAAACTGCGCGCCACGGACGAGCGGGGTTGGTTCCGCTTCCAGCGCCTGTACGACATCGCGCGGTCGGCGCTGCGCACCCCCGAGGACCTCCACCGGCTGCTGCGCGAGGCCGCCGAGGACGAACGTGCCGCCGGTTCCGGATGGCTCGAGATCCAGGTCGACCCGGGCGGCTACGCGTCCCTGTTCGACGGGCTGACCGCCACGCTGGAGCTGATGCTCGACGCCGCCGCGGCCGCCCACCGGGACACCGGCGTGCACATCGGCCTGATGGTGGCCGCCAACCGCACCAAGCACCCCCTGGACGCGAAGGTCCTGGCCCGCCTGGCCCGCCAGTACGCGGGGCGGGGCGTGGTCGCCTTCGGCCTCAACAACGACGAGCGCCGGGGGCGGGCCCGCGAGTTCGAGGGGGCCTTCCGCATCGCCAAGCGCGCCGGCCTGATCTCTGCCCCGCACGGCGGGGAGTTGGGCGGCCCCCGCAGCGTGCGCGAGTGCCTCGACGAGCTCGGCGCGGACCGCGTGGGGCACGGGGTGCGCGCGGTCGAGGACCCGTACCTGTTGGAGCGCATCGCCACCCAGGAGGTCACACTCGAGGTCTGCCCGACCTCGAACGTGGGCCTGGGTGTGGTCGACGAGCTCGAACAGCTGCCGCTGCGGCGCCTCTACGACGCGGGCGCGCCGATCGCGCTGGGCACGGACGACCCCCTGCTGTTCGGGCCGCGCCTGGTGGAGCAGTACGAGATCGTGCGTTCGGTCTTCGGGTTCACCGACGCGGAGCTGGCCGAGCTCGCGCGGATGTCGATCCGGGGGTCGGGGGCGCCGGACTGGCTCAAGAAGGACCTGCTGGCCGGTGTGGACGGCTGGCTCGCCACGGAACCGGGCTGAGCTCCGGCCGGGTCAGAGCAGGGCGAAGGCGCCCTGGGCGAGCATGACGGCACCGGCGACGAAGAAGAGCACGGCGGCGCCGATGCGGATCGCCTTCTCCGGCAGCTTCTTGCCGAGGGCCGCCCCGATGGCGATGGCGATCGCGTCGGCGGCGACCATGCCGATGGTGGAACCGATCCACACCGGGAACCAGTGGTGCTGCGTGCCAACGGTGATGGTGGCGAGCATGGTCTTGTCTCCGAGCTCGGCGACGAAGAAGACGAGGGCGACCGTCATGAACCCCGATCGGATGCGGCGGGAGGCGGCGCGTTCCTCGTCCTTGTCGTTCATCTCGTCGCCGCGCAGGGTCCAGGCGCCGAAGCACAGGAACGCGAGGCCGGCAGCGAAGGTGAGCCAATCGGTGGGGATCGCCGCCCCCAGGACCTCGGCGATGAAGACGCTCCCCAGATGCACCACGGCGGTCGCGGCGGTGATCCCGAGGAGCACCGTGAGAACTCGATAACGCGTGGCGAGGGACATCGCGACCAATTGTGTCTTGTCGCCCATTTCTGCGACAAAAATGGCGATGGTACTCACCACGAGCCCGGTCATGAACGCTGTCATTCTTCCCCTCGATCGATTCACGGCGGGGCGAGAGACGGCGCGGACGCCTCTTCGACCCGGGCGCCGTACATGCGCCGGGCCGAAGGTCTCGTCCGCCCTGCCTCGCCGGGCGAGGGCTCGCGCGACCGGGCCGCTCTCCTTGCTTCAGCAGGCCGGTGTGTCGATCACGCGGATTGAGGTCTACTCCCCTTCGGTGCTCGCCACTTTATGGCAATACCGCGGGAAAGGGCAATTCATGGCCACATCGAATTGTCTCGGCAAGAGGGTCGAATAAAAAAGTTCGCCGCACCCAACTCGAGAATTGGGTGCGGCGTGGAAAGGTTGTGGTGTCCGTCGCGTCAGGTGCCGCCGCTAGAGCGAGACACCCACCATGACGGGTTCGTTCACCAGGCGGACCCCGAAGGCCGCCTCGACCCCGGCCCGCACCTCGCGCGCCAGGGCGAGCAGGTCCTCGGTGGAGGCCCCGCCGGGGTTGGTCAGGGCCAGAGTGTGCTTGCCGGAGATGCGGGCGGGACCGTCGCCGTACCCCTTGGCGAACCCGGCCTTGTCGATGAGCCAGGCGGCGGAGAGCTTGATACCGCCGTGGCCGTCCGGGTGCCCCGGGACCGGCACGTCCGGACCCAGGCGCTCGGCGGCACGATCGCGCACAGCCTCGAAGATCTCCTCCGACACCACGGGGTTGGTGAAGAACGAACCGGCGCTGCGGGTGTCGGGGTCGCCCGCCTCGACGACCATGCCCTTGCCGCGCCGCAGGCCCAGGACGGTCTCGCGGGCGCGCTCCAGCGGCACCCGCTCACCGGCGTCCACGCCCATGGTGCGGGCGACCTCGGCGTAGGCGACCGGACGGCTCAGCTCGGAACGGTGCAGCGCGAAGACGACCTCGCACACCAGGTACCGGGGATCGCCCTTGAAGACGCTGTCGCGGTAGGTGAAGCCGCACTCGGCGTTGGTCATGGTGCGCAGCTCGCCCGTACGCCGGTCGTGCACCAGCACCTCGCGCACGGTCTGGCTCACGTCCTGGCCGTAGGCGCCCACGTTCTGGATCGGCGTGGAACCCACCCGCCCGGGGATCCCGCTCAGGAACTCCAGACCGCTGAGGCCCTCGGCGACGACCTGCTCGACCAGCGGGTCCCACTCGACCCCGGCCTGGGCGCGCAGCAGCACCACCGGCTCGCCGGTCTCCGGGTCGGTTCCGGCCTCCTCGAACTCAACACCCCGGGTGTCCGCGTGGACCACAGTGCCGGGGAACCCGGAGTCGGCCACGACGAGGTTGCTGCCCCCGCCGAGGATCAACACGGGCTCACCGGCCTCGTCGGCCGCACGCACGGCGGCGACGAGCTCCTCGGTCGTGCCGGCCCGCAGGAAGGTCTTGGCGGGCCCGCCCAGGCCGAGCGTGGTGTAGTCGGCCAGCACGGGCCGGTCGTCGAACGTGGACACCTCAACCACCTCTGTCGAAACTGTCAGGACGCGAGCCGGACCAGGGCCTTGGACTGCACGAGGACCTTCGCGCCGCCGGAGCGGGCGGTCAGGAGCACGTTCACGGTCCCGTCGTCGTTCTTGGACTTGACCTTGCCGTCCACCGTGATCTCGGCGCCCTCGTCGTCGTCCGGAACGACCACCGGGGCCGAGAACCGCACCGAGTAGTCGATGAGGCAGCCCGGGTCCCCGGTCCAGTCGGTGAGCACCCGCGCGGCCTCGGCCATGGTGAACATGCCGTGCGCGATCACGTCGGGCAGGCCGACGGACTTGGCGAAGCGCTCGTTCCAGTGGATGGGGTTGAAGTCCCCCGAGGCGCCCGCGTAGCGGACGAGGTCCAGGCGGCGGACCGGGAAGGTCTGTTCAGGGATCTCGGTGCCGACCTCGACGTCGGCGTGGCGCAGCCTGCTCACGCTGGTCTTCCTCACGAATCGCTGGGGACGGTGGTACGGCCGGTTCATGCTCCGCGCACGACGAGCATCATCGTGGCGGTGACCACGTGCTCGCCGCTCCGGTCCGAGGCCTCGGTCTCCAGGGTCAGCAGGTCGTTGCCGCCCAGGGTCTTGATGCCGGTGATGCGCGTGACGCTGGAGAGCACGTCCCCGGCGAGCAGGGGGCGCGAGTAATGGAACCGCTGGTCGCCGTGGACCACGCGGGAGAAGTCCACGCCCAGGTCGGGGTCGGCGACGGCCTGCGCTGAGCCGGCCATGCCGAGGATCACCGGGAAGGTCGGCGGGGCGACCACGTCGGCGTACCCCAGCGTGCGCGCCGACTCCCGGTCGACGTAGGCGGGGTTGGGGTCGTTGATCGCCTCGGCGAACTCCCGGATCTTGCCCCGGGTGACCTCGTAGGCCTCGGGTGCGGGGTACTCCCGGCCGAGGTGGTCAGGGTTGATCGCCACGGTCTCCCTCTCCTGGGTCGGTGCCAACGCCCGGCACGCACGAAACAGCCCGGTGAGCGTCTCGCTCACCGGGCTGGAAGTCTAGGCGAAGTCCGTGGTGTGCGGACCCGCCTCCCGACCGCGCTTCACACGCGGCACTCGCACGACCTAGCGGGTCTCGCGGTGCTCGTTGTGCTTGCGGCAGTTCGGGCAGAACTTGCTGATCGAGAGCCGGTCGGGGGTGTTCCGACGGTTCTTGCGCGTGATGTAGTTACGGTGCTTGCACTCCTGGCAGGCCAGGGTGATCTTCGGCCTCACGTCGGTGGCAGCCACTTCGGAGTGCCTTTCTCGCTGGAAACATGACTAACACGCAGTGGAACACTGCAGAGCACCCGCGAAGACCCCTGGTGTTCTTCGGCAGTTCCAGGGGTCGGCAGGTTCGTAGCGGGGGCCGGACTTGAACCGACGACACAGCGATTATGAGCCGCTTGCTCTACCGACTGAGCTACCCCGCCCCGATCTCACGGGGTTCGGGACCTGGATTCGGACCCTCCCCGGATCGGTCGACGGCTTGCGCCGACCACCCACCTGAGTGGATCGGACCTCATCAAGTGGTGGAGCCCCTTTACGGAATCGAACCGTAGACCTTCTCCTTACCATGGAGACGCTCTGCCGACTGAGCTAAAGGGGCGCGCTGAATGGGGCTTCCTCTCGTCCGCCCCGGGGGCGTTGCCCCCTTGCGCTGATTAGAACTATACAGGTCTCAGGGGGTGGTCTGCCAAATCGGTTGGCGCCCACCCCGGGGAGATCCTGTGCCGCGACCGCCCCGGGAGGCATGAAAGCCCTGATCATAGCGGTTTTCGGGGTCTCCTGAGGCCGCCCGCGGGGCACCTGAAAAGCCCCGAATGTGACCCAGGCCGCGCGCCCGGGACGGCTCACGGCCCCTCAGCGCCCCTCGTCGAGCCACACGTTGGACATGGCGTCCCGGTTGATGGTGCGGATCGAGGCGGGCAGCCCCAGCCTCTGCATGGCGTCCGGCAGCCGGGTGTCGTGGGTGAAGACGATCAGCTGCCGGTACCGGCCCGCGTCCGCCAGGACCGAGGCCAGCCCTTCCACCGTCTCGGTGTCCATCGCCTGCACGGGGTCGTCCAGCACGAGGAACCCGAACGGGTTGCCCTCCACCAGGGCGCGCGGCAGGCAGATCGACAGCGCCAGCGCCTGGAACTCGCCCTGGCTCAGCAGCCCGGGCGCGCTCGTCTGGTCCTCGACCCCGTCCACCGCGACGTCGACCTCGACCCGGCGCCGGACCCCGCGGCCGATGAGGCGCATGCCCTGCAGGTCGATGTGGCGTTCCTGCCGCAGGCGGTACCAGACCTGTTCGGCCTGGGCGGCGACCGGGCCGAGGCGTTCGGCGCGCAACTCGCGTGCGCGCTCGGACAGCCACTCGAGGGCCTCCTCCGCCGGACCCAGGGTCTCCCTCGCCCCGATGGCGTCCTCGGCGTCCTCCAGCCACTCGGAGAGGCGTTCGGCGAGCTCGGCCCAGCCCCCGGTGGGGTCCTCCAGTCGTTCCCCCGCGTCGCGGCGCGCACTGATCGCGGCGGTGCGCAGTTGCCGTCCGACCGCCTCGATGTGCTCGGCGAGCTCGGCGAGGTCGGTGATGGTGTTGCCGGACTCCCACAACGCCCACACCTGGCCGAGCTCGCTGTCGGCCGGCAGCCAGGACGGCATCGGCGAGAGCAGGAACCGGGCCTGGTCGCGGGCGGCCGAGGCCCGCTCGTGTGCGGCCTCGGCGGTGGCGGCCTGGGGGCGCAGGGCCCGCACCTGGGCCTTGGCCTTGCGCACCCAGTCCGGGCCGAGGGCCCCGCTCGCCGAGCACGTGGGGCAGGTGGTCTCGGTGGGGTGGCGTTCGTGGTGTTCCAGGGCCTGTTCGAGCAGGTGGACGACGCCGTACGCGTGGTCGCCCTTGGTGCCGGCGGCCATGGCCAGCTCCATGGAGGCCCCGCGCAGTTCGTTGACCACGTCGGCGATCACGACCCGTTCGGGGACGCTGAGGCGGCGCAGCCGGCGCAGGACCACGTGCTGGGCCGGGTCCGCCGGGCCGTCGTCGGCGGCGATACGGCGCAGTTCGGCGAGGTCGAACTGCGGGGCGGTGAGCAGGGACACGGCCCGCTCGGCGCGGGGGTCGTCGGAGGTGCGCAGGGCCTCCAGGAGTACCCGGAGGTCGCGGGAGGGCCGGTCGCGGCGCTTGGCGAGCCCGTCGCAGACCCGGGCGAGGCGGCGTTCGGCCTCGGCGAGGTCGGTCAGGCCCAGGAGCGCGGTGAGGGTGTCGTAGAGCTCGGCGGCGCGGCCGGTGACCGTGCGCCCCAGTTCGTCGTAGGAGAGGAAGGGACGGTAGCGCACCAGGTCCTCGCCCCAGTCGAGGGAGCGCAGGCGGGAGACCTCGCCGTCGGGGCGCACGACCTCCCCTCGGGCCGACCGCACGCTCTCGCCGGTCCACCGGCGGGTGATGCGGGTGGGTGCGCTGTCGCCGGCGAAGTGGATGTCGACGCTGGCCTCGGTGCGGTCGTCGAAGTGCAGGTTGCGCCATCCGTCGCGCCACCCGGTCGGCATCGCGTCCCAGCGCGGGTTGCGCCCGGTCAGCGCCGCTTCGGCCGCCTCGGCGAAGCTGGACTTGCCCGATCCGTTGCGCCCCACGATCACGTGGAGGCCGGGGCCGGTGGGGAAGGTGAGCTCCGCGGGACGGCCGATCCCGCGGAAGCCCTGGACACGGATCCCGGTCAGCTGCGAGGGCGGGGCCCCGCCCTGTTGCCGAGCCCCGGATCCAGGTGCGGGCTCGGGCATCTCGCGGCCGTCGAGGACCGCGGAGACGGCTTCGTCGCCCCACAGCGCCGCCCGTACCCAGTCGCGTGTGCGGCGGGACAGCCCCGACCGCTCCAGCGCCGACAGCAGCACCTCCACGGTGGGGTCCTCGACCGGCGGGGTCCCGTCGCCGTCCTGTCCGTCCCGGTCGAACGTCTCGGGCTTCCGAGCCACCTGCGCCACCCCAGCTCCGTTGTCGCTTCGCACCAGCAGACTAGGACAGTGGTGGACGAAGAGTGCGTGGTGTCAGGGAACCCGTCGCCGTCCACCCGCGACGCACGGGGGCACGCGCACCGGACGGGTGAGGTGATTCACGCGCCGACCGGCAGCTCCCCCGGCACGGGTCAGACCCCGACGAGTCTGCGGCGGCTCCCGTCCCACGTGAAGTGCAGGGTCGCGATCCCGGGCACGTTCGGGTCGCGCAGGCACTCGTAGATGTTGAGGCTGGGCACGCTCGGGAAGCAGCCCCAAACCCGTTCGGACGTGAGAACGAAGTCCAGGTCCAGCTCGACCAGGAGCCCGAGCAGGCGCCCGTGTGTGGGTTCGTCGACCTTGGCGAAGGCGTCGTCCAGCAGGATCAGCCTCGGCGCCCAGGGTGCCCGCGCCGCCAGGGCGTCGAAGTGGGCGGCGGCCGCGGCGAACAGCACCAGGTAGGCCACCACGCGCTGCTCGCCCTGGCTCAGGGCGGTGCGGTGGCCCAGGCGGCGCTCGTCCCCGCTGCCGTCGGTGACGTAGACCGTGAAGGCGAACCAGGAACGGTAGTCCAGGGCCGCGCGCAGCTGGGCCCCGCCGGTCGCGGTCGGGTCCAGGCGGCGGATCGCCTCGATGCACCGGCGCAGGGCGTCGCGCAGGCGGGTCGTCTGCACGCGGGTGCGCTCCTCCGGCGGGGTGGCCAGCAGCGGCACGACCGCTTCGATGTCGGCGCCGGCGTCGGGGGCCAGGCGCCAGTCGAGACGGACCCCGAGCCCGGCGGAGGTGGTGACGTCCTTGAGCACGTCGTTCATGGTGCCGATGAGGGCGCGCGCCTCGTCGATCTGGCGGGCCAGGTGGCCGGCGAGCTCCCCGAGCAGGTGGCGTTCGAAGGCCTCCTCCTCGGCCACGGCGACGGTCTCCTCCGAACGTTCGAAGGCGGCCGAGAGGCGCTCGGCGTAGGCGGTGACGTCGTGGTCGCCGTCCTCGTCGTGCACGGTGATGCGCTTGAGTCCGCGGGGTTCGGTGAGCTCGGTGCGCGAGTGGGCCCACGCGGCCGTGGTGAGGCGCTCGTGGAGGCTCTCGCGGCTGTTGAGCACGGCGCTGTCGTCGACCTCGGGGGCGTCCTCCTGGGCGGCGAGGTCCTCCTCCAACAGGGCGGTGAGGTTCTCCAGGAGCTCCAGGCGGGCACGCGGGGCGGCGGTGGCCTCCGCCCCGCTGTCGGCCTCCTCCCGCGGCTGCAGGTAGGCGGCGAGCGGGGAGTCCTCGGCGGCGAGGCGGTCGAGGCCGGCGGCGCCCAGCAGGACGGTGTCGGGGACCTCGGCCCGTCCCTCCCCCGCCGCAGCCAGGGAGGCGGCGAGCGTGTCCCCGGCGGCCAGGGCGCGGCCGATCTGTTCGTTGAGCTCGCGTCCGGCGATGTCCAGTCGGGCCTCGGCCTCGACCCGGGAGTCGCGGGCGCGCTGGGCGTCGCGCTCCAGTTCCGGGAGGCGGCGTTCGGCCTCCTCGGCGCGGCCCTGCACCTGGGAGCGGGCCGCGTCGAGCTGTTCCCCGGCGACCGAGCGGGCGCGGTCGCCGAGCTCGACCTGGCGGCGCACGGTGATCATGTCGTCGATGGCGTTGCCGCGGGCGTCCTCGGCCACCACCCGGGCATCGCGGGCGCGGCGCCAGGCGGAGACGTGGCGGTCGTGCCCGGCGAGGTCCCGGGCGAGCACGTCCAGGGACCGCAGGGCCGAGGTGAGCAGGACCCGCAGGTGGTCGAGGGCGCGCAGGGTGCTGTCGATCTCGGCACGGCCGGTGGGCAGGCCGTGTTCGGCGGCGCCGGTGCGCAGGCGTTCGCGGGTGGCGAGGAGCTCGGCGCGGGCCTCCTCCTCGGCGTCGCGGGCGGCGTCGTGGGTGCGGCGGGCGGCGGCGACGTCGGCGCGGGCCACGTCGAGGGTGGTCCAGGCGCGCACGAGTTCGCTGGAGTCGGGGAGGTCGCGGGAGACGCGCAGGAGTTCGGCGTAGGAACGCTCGACCGCCCAGCGCCGTTCGCCGGCCTCGGAGAGCAGCGCCTCGGCGATGGCCATGCGGCGGTCGGTGTTGGCGCGCACCCGGTCGCGGCCGCGCTTGCGGGCGGCCTCGCCGATGTACTCCGGCTCGCTCTTGAAGTGGGCGCCGCTGAGCACACCCAGGCGCCAGGTCCCGGTCAGGGACACGGAACTGACGGTGGCGACGGAGGCCTCGCGGCGGTGCTTGGCCTCGGTGTCCTCCGCGCCCTGGCCCGCGGCCTGCAGGGACACCGACGCGAGCAGTCCCCGCACGGCGTCGGCGCTGACACCGTGGCCGGGGGCGGGCACGGGCACGAGCACGTCGAGGAGGGTGCGCCCCTTGGCCTGGCGGGCGGGGCTGAGGACGAGGTCGCGGGTGGAGGGGTCGTACAGGTGGCCGTCGGCGCGCAGCCAGGCGGTGAGCAGCCCTCCGGCCTCCAGCGCGGCCTCGAGACCTGCCTGTTCGCGGGTGCTGAGGCCGTCGGCGAAGTCCACGGCCAGGTGGAAGGGCAGGCCCTCGCCGTCGGGTCGGGGCGCGGTGGCCCAGCCGGGGCGGGCCGGGGCGGGGTCGGACTCCCCCGCGCGGCGGTCGGCAAGCTCGGCCAGTTCGTCGGACAGGCGACCCTCCTCGCCGACGGCGACGTCGCGGCGCGAGCGCAGTTCCTCGAGGAGGGGGTCGACGGTGTCGTGGGCCAGGCGTGCGACGGTCTCGGGGACCTCGGGTTCCAGGACCCGCAGCGCGTCCGACAAGGGGAGTTCGACGGAGGCCTCCAGTTCGTGGATGGCCTCCCCCAGGGCGTGGGCGTGGCTGTGGTCGCGCAGGCGGGCGGTCCAGGCGCGCACCCCGTCGGCGTAGGCGGCGCTCTCCTCGCGCAGGGCCTTGACCGCGTTCTGCTCGCGGGCGTGTGCGTGTTCGACGGAGGCCTCGGCGGCCTCGGCCTCGCTGGTCAGGGCCAGGACCCGGCGGTCGGTGGCGGCTTCCTCGGAGGTGAGGGCGGTGAGGTGGTCGGCCTGTTCGGCGCGGCGGACCGCGGCGGACATGGTTCCGGTGAGGTGGTCGTGGAGGGTGCCCAGGTGCTCGCGCATCGTGTCGGTGTCGAGGCAGTCGACGGGCGCACGCTCGACCGCCTGTTCCAGGCCCTGGAGGTCGACGCGGGTGGTGCTCTCGCGGGGGGCGAGGGAGGCGGTGGCGGGTTCGGGGACCCGGCCGAGTGCGTCGGTGTCCAGCCCCGCGGCCCCGGAGGCGCGGACGGCCTCGGCGTGGGTGCGGGACAACGATTCCAGGGCGCGGCCGACGTTCCCGGAGTCCTCCACGAGGCGTTCCACGCTGTGGCGTTCGGTGGTCTCGGCGTGCTCGGCGGCGGCCCAGGCGGCCTCGGCGGCACGGATGTAGGCGTTGACGGCGGCGTCGTAGGCGCGGCGCTGCTCGTCGGAGGCGGCCCCTCCTCCACCGGCGCCGGCCAGGGTCGTGTCGTCGGCGCGGGCGGTGTCGCGGGTGCGGCGGGCCTGGTCGCGTTCCTCGGCGACCTGGCTCTCGGCGGTGACGAGGCCGTCGAGTTCGCCGCGCAGCCGCTCGGCCTCCTCGGAACGGCGGGTGCAGGCCTCCAACTGTTCGCGGACCCCGGCGGCGCGCTCGCGCAGGGCGGTGACGAGGTAACCGTGGTAGTCGGCGAGGAAGGCCTCGACCGCCTCGCGGGTCTCGGTGAGCGCCGCCTTCTCCTCGCGGGCCTGTTCGAGGTCGGCGATGTTGCGGGCGACCTCGTCCAGGACGGTCTCGTCCATGGGCGGCAGGGCCTCGGAGAGCACGCCGACGAGCTCGCCGGCCTCCAGGCGGTCACCGATGGTGGGGCGGCGGAGCCGGTAGAGCAGGTGGATGAGGTTGCGGTACCGGATGGGGTCGTCGATGCCGAACAGGTCGCGCATGACCCGGTTGCGGTAGGCGATCGCGCTGGTGAAGCAGTTGTCGGCGCCGAGTTCGGACCGCAGGCGGTCCACGGGTTTCGGACGGCCGTCCACGACCAGCTCCAGGTCGTGGCCGACGCGGCGGTCGGTGACGAAGAAGACGCAGCGCGGGTCGGACTCCCCCACGGCGGTCACGGCCGCGCCGAGCGTCAGGTGGGTGGGCGGTGCGCCCTCGCGACCGGGTTCGCCGGGGCCGGAGGTGTGCGGCTCGGCGGTCTCGGCGCCGTCCAGGCCGCGGTCGCCGCGTTCGGTCGTGAACTCGACCCACAGGTAACCCAGGCGGGTGAGGGGCCCGGCCTCCTCGACGGCGTCGCCCGTCGTACCGCCGTCCTCGTCGGAGGCTCCCTCGTCCTGCTCCTCGGGGGCGTCGCCGAGCAGGTCGGGGCCGCCGTCGCCGTCCTCGGGGGCGCGGGCGCGGGGGTCGTCGGCCATGAGCCAGCGCAGGCTCGTGCGGTTCGTGCCGGTGGTGTCCAGGCGCCGCGGGTCACCGTCCAGCAGGAACGGCAGCAGCATCTCCAGCGCCTTGGACTTGCCGGCGCCGTTGCGGCCGCGCAGCAGAAGACGCCCCTCGGCGAAGTCCAGGACGTGGTCGTCGTACTGCCAGACGTTGCGGATGCCCGCTCGTTCGAGGCGGTAACGCGGGGTCCCTCGGGTCGGGTCGACCGGAGCCGCCGCCGGGGCCTCACTGGTCTCCTGGGTCACCACTGGTCGCGCTCACCTTCTCGTTCGCCACCGTCTTCGTCATTGTCCTGGATCAGGGGGACCCGCGTGTCCGTCTCGGCCCCGTAGCGGGCGGCCGCGGCGGTCAGGCGCCGCTCCCCCGGCCCGCCGCGCAGGAGCCCCCAACGGCGCAGCAGGTCGGTCACGAGGACGGGCATGCGGTCGGGGTCGGGGACCTCCGGGCCGGCCGTGCGCTCCCACTCGGTGCGTTGCGGTGTCCCGGCCCCGGTCAACGACCCCAGGGCGGCCTGCAGTTCCCGTTCCGGAACGGGGACCGAGGTGGCGGGCCGGCCCGGCGAGCAGCGGCCGGACAGGTGCACCACGAGGTCGAGCGCCACACGTGCCACGGGGTCCTGCGCGGGGAACCCGGGGGCACCGGAGGCCTCGTCCGGCATGACCAGTGCCACACCCTCGGCGCGGATCTCGGTCTCGCACCCCAGGAGGTTGCGCAGCGCGGCGGCGGCCCTCCACTGGTGGGCGGCGAGGCGGTCGCGCTGGCGGTCGGTGAGGTCCTCGCGGAACACGGCGGCGTCCTCGGCGAGCATGCGGCGCAGTGCGGTCTCGCCGGCCTGGTCGCCGTCGGGGTCGCTCTCGTCGGCCTCGGCCAGGAAGGTCGCGGGGTCCTCGCCCGGGCGCGGCAGGTGCGCCGCCACGGAGCGGACCGCCATGGTGTGCGGACGCAGGACCACCTCGGCGGAAGGGTCGGCCACGTGGTCGGCGACGGCCCCGGAGACTTCGGAGACCGCGCCGAGCCCCACCAGGTGGCGCAGGGCGGCCCCGAAGGCACGGCGTTCACCCGCCCCGCGCGCGGGGTCGGCGTCCACACCGGCCTCGCGGGCGGCCTCGCGCACGGAGCCGGCGAGGTCCTGCACGGTCGTGTCGCCGTGCGGCTCGACCAGGACGGCGAGGAGGAGCGCGAGGTGGGTGTGCGTGCGCGGCGTGAACCGGGCACCTCCGGCCCGGCGGAACGGTTCGGGAAGGCGCGCCCCGGCCCCGCGTTTGTGCAGGCGGGCGTGGTCGTCGGCGACGGTGAGCCGGTACCCGAGCACCCGCTGGAAACGCTGGATCAACCACTCGGCGTGGGCGCGCACGAGGGCCAGGTCGGCGGGGTCGGAGCGGTCGGTGAGCAGGGGTCGGGCCATCAGGGCGCGCGCGGCGGCCTGGCGCTCGCCGATGAGGGCGGAGTCCTCGATGTAGGGGTCCATGCTCGTCATCCCCGTTCCTGGCCGCGGGGCCGGTGTGTGGAGATCTCGATGGGACCGGTGGTCTCGCCGTCCGGGTCCGGTCCGGGGAGGCTACCGGTGACCGGGGGATCCTCGACAGGGGCGGACGGATCCTCGTCGGAGGGGCTGCCGGTGGTCGCCGGGTCGGGAGCCGGGTCGGGCGCGGGTTCCCGGTCCTCCGCCTCACCGGGTTCGTCTGCCCCGGCGGGTTCGCCCGGCTTTTCCTCAACCCCGCCGTCATCGGCCCCACCGACGGGGGTTTCGGTCGGCTCGGGCCCCGGCAGCGTTCCGGGGTCGGTCTGTCCGTAAGGGGTCGCGTACAGGCGCAGATCCTGAAGGGCCAGGTCGCCGCCCTCGCCGGAGACCGTCACGGACGTGCCCGGGGACGGCAGCACGTGCAGGCGCAGACCGAACTCCAGGTCGCCCGCGTGGGTCGCCCGCCCGGACGCGTCACCGCCGGCCAGCGCAGCCGTCAGGAGTTCGGTGAGGACCTCCATGCCCGCGCCCGTGAGGTCGAGCTGTGCGTTCCGGCCGGTGGGTTCGGTCAGCAGGGAACGGATCTGCTCCGCCCCGGTGCGGCGCCAGTGCGCGGAGGACTCGGCGGCGTCACGCAGGCGGGCCTGCTGGGCGCGGTGGTCGCGGGCCGGTTCGGGGCGGCGGTTGCCGGGGCGTTCCACGACGGTGGAGAGGTCGGGGTCGGCCTGCCACCAGCTGGTGGTCGCGGCGACCGTACCGTCCACACGTCCGTGCAGTTGGCGGGCGGGATCGAGCGCGTACACGCCCGAGGCGAGCGCGTCGGCGCGCTCCGGCCCGGCCTCCTCGAACCACGCGGCCAGGCGCAGCAGCGCCGCACGGCCGTGTCGGGGCGCCGGCGTGCTGCCGGGGCCCGGTGCGTCGTCGGCGGGGTTGTCCGTCCACTGGTTGATGCCCACCTTCAGCAGACTAGAGACCCCGCGCACTCGCCACGCCCGTTTCGGCCGGTCCGGGGGCGGGCTGGGAGCCCCGGCCACCGCCGCTGAGCAGGTGTTTTGTGTTTTTTGGAAGATTGGCGGTTTCCGGATCCGGTGAACGAGGCCAAGGTCACGCCGGGCGGTCCGGACGGGGGTCAGTTGTCGTCGTTGTCGTCGCCGTCGTCGTTGTCGTCCTCGTCGTCCGGGCTGTTGTCGTCGTCCGGATCGTCGTCCTGGTCCTCGTCGGGGTTCTCCTCGTCGGGGGAGGGTTCGGGCTCCTCCTCGCCGGCGCCGCCCTCC
Organism: Nocardiopsis coralli; assembly: GCF_014892575.1. Lineage (GTDB taxonomy): Bacteria > Actinomycetota > Actinomycetes > Streptosporangiales > Streptosporangiaceae > Nocardiopsis > Nocardiopsis coralli. The sequence goes on from NZ_JADBGI010000014.1 coordinate 151,531, forward strand.
TCCGGGACGGTCAGGCGCCCCGCGTCCGCGGCCTCCATGCCCTGGCGGATGTCCTCGGGCATGTCCCCCGTGTCGGTGACCTCGTAGGTGGAGAAGTAGGAGACCCCGTCCACCTCGACGGGGTCGTGCAGCTCGACGTCGACCTCGTAGGGCTCCTCGTCGCAGTCGAGGTTCAGGCACCAGGTCCCGGCCATGTTCCCGCTGCCCCGCGCGATCTCGTCCGACCACTCGTCCCACGACATGTCCGTGAAGCTCGTGAACTCGGTCGCGACGTAGGTCTCGGGGCGCTCGTCCGGGTAGCCCGCCTCGTCCTGGTAGCGGTTGAGGACCACCGTGCCCTGCTCGGTCTCCTCCTCCGTCGGGCTGGGGGCGGGGCCCTCGCCCGGCTGCCACCCGCCGGGGTCGAGCGAGCCGTCGTCCTGGTCCGTGCAGGCGCTCAGAGCCAGAACGACCAGCAGTACCGGAGCAATCGTGCGCTTCATCGCCGCCTCCCTCGCGTGATTGCGCCCATCATGCCCACGAGCAGCACGAAGGCCCCCCGGCACACGCCGGAGGGCCTCCCAACTGCTCTTGAGGGTCACGCCGGGGTCGAACCCCGGAAGGTGAGGGCGGCGCCCTCGGTCAGGTCCTAGTCGACGTTGCCGTGGACCGGACCGTTGACGCAGTCACCCGTCGTCTGCGGCGACAGCACCGGCACGTTCGCACCGACCAGGCCGACCGCCAGCTCGGTGTTGCAGAGCTGGACCGGGACGAGCTGCAGGTTCTGGTTGAACTGCTGGTCCCCGCCGTGCGACGCGGACGCGGGGGCGGCGGCCAGCATCGCCCCGAGGGCGATACCGGCGATCGCGCCGGCCGCGGTGATCTTGCGCAGCATGCAGGATCTCCTAGTCGATGTTCACGGACTCGGGGCCGTTGGTGCAGTCGCCGGTGGTGTCGGGCGACAGGATCGGCGCGTTGACGCCGGCCAGCAGGCCCACGGCCAGGTCGGTGTTGCAGAGCTGGACCGGGACGGCCTGCAGGTTCTGGTTGTACTGCTGGTCGCCACCGTGCGAGCCGCCGGCGTGGGCGGAGGCGGGGGTGGCGGCGAGCATGGCACCGAGGGCGACACCGGCGATGGCACCGGCGGCAGTGATCTTGCGCAGCATGGAGTTCTCTCCTGATCTGGAAAGTGTGTGGACGGGGACCGCGGTTCCGGCAGCTTCGGCCTGGACACCGGGTCCCCGGAAAAGGTCGTTCGGGGTGTTGCGCCGACGCTCCGGGGAGGTGGTCCGCCTCCCCGGCGCCGGACCGGACACGGGTGCGCCGTGCCCGGCCGGCTGCGTCGACCAGTGCGGGAGCGACTGCCGGTGCCGTTCCGGGGACGGTGTGCACCGGCGGGTGGAGCGGCCGCGCTCGCGAGGGCGCGGGCCTGTTACCCGGCTCCTAGTCGATGTTGCTGCTCACGGGGCCGTTGGTGCAGTCGCCGGTGGTGTCGGGCGACAGGATCGGCACGTTCGCGGCGACCAGGCCGACGGCGGCGTCGAGGTTGCAGGACTGAACCGGCACGGCCTGCAGGTTCTGGTTGTACTGCTGGTCGCCCCCGTGCGACGCGGACGCGGGGGTGGCGGCCAGGACAGCACCGAGAGCGGCTCCAGCGACGAGACCGGCAACGCCGAACTTACGCAGCATTTGATGACCTTTCAAAAGTATGTGATGAGTTCTTCTGTGGCTTTGTTGCCGGTAACTAGCTGATGTTGGTACCGACGGGGCCGTTCACGCAGTCGCCGGTGGTCTGCGGCGACAGGACCGGCACGGTGACGGCGACCAGGCCGACACTTGCGTCCAGGTTGCAGGACTGGACGGGAACGAGCTGCAGGTTCTGGTTGAACTGCTGGTCGCCTCCGTGCGAGGCGTGAGCCGGGGCTCCCATGAGGAGCGCGCCCAACGCGGCACCGGCGACCAGGCCAGCAGCGGCCGTCTTCTTGATCATGAATCCCCCGATAATGGGAACGGGTTCCGACAGAAAAAGACTCAGGCGCTCTTGCACCTGTGTCGCGGTGGACTGGAGCAATCATTGAACGGCCCCCGTTTTTTGTCAACGCCGAAACCCGGAAGGCAGTTTGCGCGTTTCGCCGTTGTCGCCCTTTTCGATCGGCACCCGAATGCATTTATCGGGGGTCAATTCCCGCGTCCGTGCGAAAGGCCGCGGATCCGGACATCGGCGCGCACGGGCACCCGTATCGGCGCCGCCCCGTTACCGGCGCGAGACTCATGCGTGTCGACACCGCTACCGTCCGTATTCCTTCACGGCGCGTGACCGCGACGGAACAGAGGCGGCTCGAGGGGCCGGCGACAACCGCCCAGGGGCAGGCGTGACACATGGCACCCGATCGCAAGAGAGGCGGGGCGGGTCGGACGCCGAGCGCGCGCAGGGACCCGGACACGACGAAGGCCCCGGTGGTCAGTGTCTCCACTGTCCACCGGGGCCTTCTCCCAGTGTGGCGGGTCAAGGATTCGAACCTTGGAAGGCTAAGCCGACGGATTTACAGTCCGCTCCCATTGGCCACTCGGGCAACCCGCCTGGGCTGCGGCGACGGAGTCCGTCGCGGCGCATGAACGACAATAGCGGATCATCGGCCCGAGGGTGAAATCGGAAAGCTGTCGCGCGTCCGCGGGCGGCCGCGGCGGGCACCCCGGAGGGGGTGGGGGCTAAGCTCGGGTGCCGTGTGTGCGGGCCGGACGGCCCGCCCCGAACCGAACGCGCGGGCGCACACGTGCGTCCGCGACCTGATGAGAGAGCGAGCGGGGTGTAGCGAGCGTGGCCGCCGAATCCAGTTTCGACGTCGTGTCCAAGATCGACCACCAGGAGGTCGACAACGCCGTGAACCAGGCGGCCAAGGAGCTGTCCCAGCGGTTCGACTTCCGCGGGACCGGGAGCACCGTCAGCCGCCAGGGCGAGACCGGCCTGGAGATCCGCAGCAGCTCGGAGGAGCGCGCCAACGCAGCGCTCGAGGTGCTCAAGGAGAAGCTGATCAAGCGGAAGCTGTCCCTGAAGATCCTGGACCTTCCCGACGAGCCCAAGCCCTCCGGCAAGGAGTACCGGCTCCAGATCGGGCTCAAGGAGGGCATCTCCACCGATGACGCCAAGAAGATCTCGAAGTACATCCGCGACGAGGGCCCCAAGGGCGTCAAGGCGCAGGTGCAGGGCGACGAGCTGCGGGTGAGCTCCAAGAAGAAGGACGACCTGCAGACCGTGCAGAACCTGGTCAAGGAGAAGGACTTCGACCTGGCGCTGCAGTTCGTGAACTACCGCTAGGCCGGTCGGCCCCGGTACAGCAGTCGGGCCCGCGGATCACCCCGATCCGCGGGCCCGTCCGTGTGTGCGGGTCAGTGGCCCAGGTCCCACTTGCCCCGCAGCGCCCGCAGGCGTGCCACCCGCTCGTGCACCGGCGGGTGGGCGGCGAACAGGCGCCCCAGCCCGTCCGGGAACGGGTTGGTGGTCATCAGGTGCGCCGCCGCCAACAGGACCCGGCCCTGGGGCAGCGGGAAGTCGCGCGAGTCCTTCTCCAGGCGCAGCAGGGCGTCGGCGAGGCCCTCGGGGTCCCCGGTGAGCTCCGCGGCCCTCTCGTCGGCCCTGAACTCGCGCTGACGGCCCACACCGAAGTACACGATCACCGCGGCGAGCGGCGCCAGTACCACCATCATGAGTCCGCTGAGGAGGTTGGGAACGTCGGTCTCCTCCGACTCCCCCAGCGGCAGCAGCAGCGCCACCGCCGTCAGCGCCGTGATCGTCGCCGTGAGGGTGGCGGCCACAGAGCTGATGAGGGTGTCATGGGCGCGGATGTGCGCGAGTTCGTGTGCGATGACCCCGCGCAGCTGCCGCTCGTCGAGGGATCGCAGGAGCCCGGTCGTGCAGCACAGGGCCGCACGGCGGGGGCTGCCCCCGGTGGCGAAGGCGTTGGGCGACCTGATCGGTGACAGGTACAGCCTGGGCATGGGTTGGCGGGCGGCCGTGGCCAGTTCCCGCACGATCCGGTACAGCTCCGGGCGTTCGATCTCCCCGACGGGGTGGGCCCGCATCGCACGCAGGGCGAGGGACTCCCCGAACAGGTAGACGAGGACACCCGCGCACACCACCAGGGCCCCCGCGAACTGCAGGCCCTGTGTGCCCGCGGCGAGCCACCCGACGGCCACGACGAACACGCCGGCGCCGACGAACAGGCCCACCGCACGGACCACGTTGACGTGCACGGCGTCCCCTCCCTGTCGCTCATGGCACCGCGGCCGGTCTATCGCGTACATGGTGACAAACGTGCGGGTCGGCACCTTGCGTTCCCCATGTGACCAGGAGTCGGTCACATCCTCATTCCGCCGCTCACCGGACCCGGCCCCATGCCCCGGAGCCGCGGCCTGTGACAATGGCCACCCGGCCCGCCATGAGCGGCGGGTCAACGCCTATAGTGCGACCGTGGCCCTCATCACTGTGAGCACCAGGCGACCGGCGCGAGACGTCGCTCCGGTGCACACACGGCTGTGTCGTTGAAGGCTGGCCCCTTCACGACCCGGCCGAGGCGGGAGAACCCGCCACACCGCGCTTGACCGGGTTGGCGCACCCGGTGGGTGCGGGGGCCACGAACGCTGTCCCCTCGTCCCCGACCACCACTCCCGGCCCGCGACGGAGCGGCCGGCCGGGGACTGACACCCGAGCGCCGCCGCCCGTCACGACCGGCGGCTCACCAAGGAGGTCGTCGATCTCAGTGGCCAAACAGATCGAACAGTTGGACCGTGTCATCATCCGCTTCGCGGGTGACTCCGGCGACGGTATGCAGTTGACCGGGGACCGGTTCACCCAGGAGACCGCATCGTTCGGCAACGACCTGTCGACACTGCCGAACTTCCCGGCGGAGATCCGCGCCCCTGCGGGCACCCTCCCCGGGGTGTCCAGCTTCCAGTTGCACTTCGCCGACCACGACATCATGACGCCGGGTGACGCCCCGGACGTGCTGGTCGCGATGAACCCCGCCGCCCTCAAGGCCAACATCGGCGACGTGCCGAGGGGCGCCACCGTGATCGTCAACACCGACGAGTTCACGCGGCGCAGCCTGGCCAAGGTGGGTTACGAGGCGGACCCGACCACGGACGGGACCCTCGACGCGTTCCACGTGAGCGCCGTACCGCTGACGTCGATGACCGTGGAGGCCCTGTCCTCCTGCGACATCTCGAAGAAGGACGCCCAGCGCGCGAAGAACATGTTCGCGCTGGGGCTGCTGTCGTGGATGTACAACCGGCCGACCGAGGGCACGACCTCGTTCCTGAAGTCGAAGTTCGCCGGCAAGCCCGACATCCTCGACGCCAACCTCAAGGCGTTCCAGGCCGGCTGGAACTTCGGTGAGACCACCGAGGACTTCGCGGTCTCCTACGAGATCAAGCCCGCGCGGCTGCCCTCGGGCACCTACCGCAACATCACCGGGAACCTGGCGACCGCCTACGGGCTCATCGCCGGATCGACGCAGTCCGGGCTGCCGTTGTTCCTGGGCTCCTACCCGATCACCCCGGCCTCGGACGTCCTGCACGAGCTGTCCAAGCACAAGCGGTTCGGCGTGCGCACGTTCCAGGCCGAGGACGAGATCGCCGGCGTGGGCGCGGCCCTGGGCGCGTCCTTCGGCGGGTCCCTGGGTGTGACGACCACGTCCGGCCCCGGCATGGTGCTCAAGCAGGAGACCGTGGGCCTGGCGGTGATGACCGAGCTGCCGCTGCTGATCGTCGACGTGCAGCGTGCCGGCCCGAGCACCGGTATGCCCACCAAGACCGAGCAGACCGACCTGCTCATGGCGATGTTCGGCCGCAACGGCGAGTCACCCGTCCCCGTGGTGGCGCCGCAGTCGCCCGCCGACTGCTTCGACGCCGCCGTGGAGGCCACCCGGATCGCGGTGACCTACCGCACGCCGGTGGTGCTGCTCTCCGACGGGTACCTGGCCAACGGCTCCGAGCCCTGGCGGCTGCCGGACGTGAACGAGCTGCCCGTCATCGAGCCCGGTTTCGCGACCGAGCCCAACGGCGAGGACGGCAACTTCCTGCCCTACAAGCGCGACACCGAGACCCTGGCCCGCCCGTGGGCGGTCCCGGGCACCGCGGGGCTGGAACACCGGCTCGGCGGTATCGAGAAGCACTCCGAGACCGGCGACATCTCCTACACCCCCGCCAACCACGACCTCATGGTGCGCACGCGCCAGGGCAAGGTCGACGCGATCGCCCGCAGCATCGCACCCCTGGAGGTCGACGACCCCTCGGGCGAGGCGAACGTGCTCGTGCTCGGCTGGGGCGGCACCTACGGGGCCATCACGGCGGGTGTGCGGCGCGCGCGGCGTGCCGGGCTGAAGGTGGCCCAGGCCCACCTGCGCCACCTCAACCCGTTCCCGGAGAACCTGGGCGAGGTGCTCAAGAGCTACGACCGGGTGGTGGTCCCCGAGATCAACCTGGGCCAGCTCTCGATGCTGCTGCGGTCCCGGTTCCTGGTCGATGTCATCGGTTACAACAAGGTCCGCGGCCTGCCCTTCAAGGCGGAGGAACTGGCGGACGTGCTGCGGGAGGTCGTCGAGCGTGAGCAGTGAGAACCTGAACGGGAGCGGCGAGGGCAGCCTGGCCGGGCTGAAGCTCGTCCCCTCCACGGACACCCAGTACAAGATGAAGGACTTCAAGTCCGACCAGGACGTGCGCTGGTGCCCCGGGTGCGGGGACTACGCGGTCCTGGCGGCGTTCCAGTCCTTCCTGCCGCAGCTGGGGGTGCCGCGCGAGAACATCGTCATGGTCTCGGGCATCGGGTGCTCCTCGCGCTTCCCCTACTACCTGAGCACCTACGGCGTGCACTCGATCCACGGGCGCGCGCCCGCGATCGCGACGGGGCTGGCGACCAGCCGACCGGACCTGTCGGTGTGGGTGGTCACCGGTGACGGCGACGGGCTGTCGATCGGCGGCAACCACCTCATCCACGCGCTGCGCCGCAACGTCAACATCAACGTGCTGCTGTTCAACAACCGCATCTACGGGCTGACCAAGGGCCAGTACTCGCCCACGTCGGAGGCGGGCAAGGTCACCAAGTCCTCCCCCGTGGGTTCGCTGGACGCCCCGTTCAACCCGGTGTCGCTGGCGTTGGGCGCGGAGGCCTCGTTCGTGGCCCGCACGGTCGACTCGGACCGCAAGCACCTGACGTCGGTGCTGCGGGAGGCCGCCGACCACCCGGGCGCCTCGTTCGTGGAGATCTACCAGAACTGCCCGATCTTCAACGACGACGCGTTCGAGCCGCTCAAGGACCCGGCTGCGCGCGACACCCGGCTGCTGCGCATGGAGCACGGCGAACCCCTCATGCTCGGTGAGGACCGCGGTGTGTTCGCGGGCGGCTTCGGCGGCCTGGAGGTCGACGAGGTCACCGACGACAACCGCGACCGGGTGATCACCCACGACGCGCACCGGGACGACCCGGGGTACGCGTTCGCGCTGTCGCGGCTGGACCTGCCGGCCTTCGAGCACGTCCCGGTGGGTGTGTTCCGCAAGGTGCGGCGCCCGGTCTACGACGAGCTGGTGAACGAGCAGATCACCGACGCGCGTGCCGAGCGCGGGGACGGCGAGCTGGCGTCGCTGCTGTCGAGCGGGGACACCTGGACCGTGGACTGATCGGTACGCGGTCGTCCGATGGGCGGCGGGCGGGGCGGGGCGTCCCGTCCGCCGTCCACAGGCAATACGCTGCCCCCATGCGTATCGTCATCGCCGGGGGACACGGCAAGATCGCCCTGCGTCTGGCCAAGCAGTTGGCCGACCGCGGGGACCAGCCCGTCGCCCTCATCCGCAACCCCGACCATGCCGCCGACGTCGAGGAGGCCGGTGCGGAGGCCGCCCTCATCGACCTGGAGAAGGCAACCGTCACCGAGCTGTCCGAGAAGCTCATGAACGCCGACGCCGTCGTGTTCGCGGCCGGTGCGGGCCCGGGCAGCGGGGCCGCGCGCAAGGAGACCGTGGACCACAAGGCCGCGGTGCTGTGCGCCGACGCCGCCTCCCTCGCCGGGGCGCGCCGTTTCGTGCAGATCTCCGCGATCGGTGTCGACGACCCGGTCCCGGAGGGCACCGAGCCGGTCTGGGCCGCCTATGTCGAGGCCAAGCGCGCCGCCGACGCCGACCTGCGCGAGCGCAACCTGGAGCTGGACTGGACGATCCTGCGTCCGGGCCGCCTGACCGACGAGCCGGGCACCGGTGTGGTCGACCTGGGCGAGGGCGTGGCCCGCGACTCGGTGTCCCGTGAGGACGTGGCCTCCGTGGTCGTGGCGCTCCTGCACGAGCCGGGGACGGCCGGCAAGGTCCTCAACCTGGTGAACGGTGCGACGCCGGTCGACGAGGCCGTCCGCGAGCAGGCCGACGGCTCGAACTAGCCGCTGTGGGCACCCGGTTCCATCCAGGGCGTTTCCGGACCATCTGTGGCCAGACGGCCCGACCGGGGGCATCATGGGTGGAGCCCGGCGCCCTCACCCCCGCTGGAGGCGGCGGCCGGGCGTTCGGCCCGACGGGGACGTCGCGCTCCTCACCAGAGCAGATGGGTAGTTTTCTATGAGCGTCACACAGGTCGTGCGGGACAGTACGGTCGTCGAGCACGCCAAGGTCGCGGCGCAGCAGAAGCGCCGGATGTTCGTCGTCGAGCTCGACGCCAACGCCTACGACGAGGCGGGGAGCAAACTGCGTCCCGGTCTGACCCGCATCCTGGAGGGGATCGAGGAGGCCGGCTGGAGGCTGGACATCGTCTCCCCCAGTGAGAAGCAGGGCGACGCCTCGCGCCTGTTCCTCTTCCGGCCCGACAACACGTCCGGGTCCGGTCAGGAGCAGCAGGCCCAGCAGCAGGCGCCGCAGGACGCCTCGGGCCAGCAGCCCGCCTACCCGCAGTACCCGACCGGCGCGCAGCAGCAGTACGACCCCTACGCCGGTTACCAGCAGCAGGGGTACGGGCAGCAGTACGCGCCGCAGTACCCCGGGTACGACCCGAACCAGTACCCCGGTTACGGGCAGCAGCCGGGTTACGGACAGCAGTACCCGGGTTACGGCCAGCAGGGCTGGTGACCCGACGCCCTTCGGGCCCTTCCGCACGGCGGAGGGGCCCTTTTTCATGCCCGGAACACGTGCGGCGTCCGTTTCCGATGCATTCGTTCCGGGCGCCCTCAGGACATTCTTTCGTTTGTGTAACACGGAGGCGCCGTTACGCCTCGACATGTCCGCCATACCGGGCGCAGAGCCGAGAAATGGCCGAGGAAACTCGGCGTTCTTCCGGGAAAGTACTCCAAGCAGGCGGCCAACTACGCTAAGTTATTTCCGGCGGCTACAGCCACCCTGTTTTGAACTTCCGAAAGGCAAGAAGCATGTCCCGTATCGCCAAGGTTTCCGGCTTCGTCCTGGCCACCGGCCTCGCCTTCGGTGCCTTCTCCGGCACCGCCGCGGCCGACAACAACGCCGACGTCCAGAACATCACCATCCCGGTGTGCGTGGACGTCCTCAAGGCGTCCGGCGTGAGCGCCGAGGGCTGCAACGTCGTGGACATCAACGACACCGACGGCATCTCGGTCGACGACTAGGACCCGAGCCGCACAGACCTCGGGGCCGAGTGCCCCGTAGGACCCCGTAACTCATCCTGCAACCGAAAAGGACACCATCATGAAGCGCATCATCACCGCCTCCGGCTTCGTTCTCGCCACCGGCCTCGCCCTGGGCGCCATGGCCGGCCCCGCGTCCGCCGACAACAACGCCGACGTCCAGAACATCACCGTCCCGGTGTGCGCCGACGTCATCAGCTTCTCCGGCTTCAGCATGGAGGGCTGCAACGTGGTCGACGTCAACGACACCAACGGCATCTCCGTCGACGACTAGAGACTTCGTCCTGCTTGCGAGCAGGATCTGTGCGGGAGCGACACGGGGCGCGGGCCGGGGCCGCGCCCCGTTCTCGTGCCCGGGGCCCTCAACCCGTTCGGCACGGACCGTCCGGCACACCCTGGACGGGGTCGTCGGCCAGGCGTGCGTGCGCACCGGTGTCGTACCGGTGGTCGCCGTAGCGGAGCTTGGCGCGCTCGATGCCTTCGGGCCGGAAACCCGCGCGCCGTGCGGCAACGCACGAGCCGGGGTTGTCGAGGCGGTGGCCCAGCTCCAGGCGGAACAGGCCCAGGCGACTGAAGGCGAATTCGCTGATCAGGAGAGCGCCCGCGGTTGCGACCCCGCGCCCGCGTGCGGCGTGGTGGGTCCAGTAGGACACCCAGCCCCAGCCGTGACGGGAACTGGTCACCGCGACCTGGACGTGCCCGAGCGGGGCATCCCCGGCGGGGCCGACGACGGCGAAGCCGTGCACGTCGCGTTCGCGCACGAGTTCGGCTCGGTGGGCGATCCACTCCAGCGCCTGGCCCGGTGACTCGGGGACGCGGGGTTCCTGGCGGACGAGCTCGGGGTCGGTGAAGGCGTCCAGGAGCCGGTCGGCGTCGTCCGGTGTCCACTCACGCAGTCGGTACAAGCCCGTCTCTCCCCCGTCGTCCCGGCAGCGGGTTCCAGTGTGCACCGGTGGCAGTACGGCCTGTGAAACCGGCCGGTAACCAGGGAACGGCGCTCGATACTGGTCCGCATGGACGTGACTGATCACCGCGATGGGGCGGGGGCGTTGACCGTGGACGACCTGGCACGCACGCCGGACGACGGCCGCCGGTACGAGCTGGTCGACGGGGGGCTCGACGTGTCCCCTCTTCAGGAGGCGGGACACACGATCGTGCGTTCCCGGCTCACCTACCTCCTGGGCAGATCGGTACCCGATACGTACGACGTCCTGGCCGGGACGGGGATCATCCTCTCCCCGACGGCGTTCCGCATCCCGGACGTGGCGGTCTTCGACCAAGGGCTTCCGGACGAAGGCTATTTCACGACCCCGCCACTGCTCGCGGTGGAGATCCTCTCGCCCGAGAGCGCCTTGCGCGACGGCCATACCAAGCGGGCCGAGTACGCGGCGTTCGGCATCCCTGCGTACTGGGTCATCAACCCACACCCGGGATCGACCGGCATCGCGGAGATGCGCCTCGTGGACGGCCAATACCACGACGTGACCCAGATCCACGGCGAGGGCGTCTTCGAGACGGAGGTGCCGTTCCCCGTGCGCCTCGTCCCGCAGTGGTTGGTGGCCTCCGGCCCCTGGCGCGATCACATCGGGGGACCGGCCGGAGCCGACTGACCGCGACACCGGCCCGGGCTGGTCCGCGGGGACGTGAGGGGGCAGCATGTCACTCAGGAACGTCCGGTCCGGGTACGTACCGAGCGCCGGGCATCCGGCCGACGGGCGTGGCGCGAGAAGCTCGGCGGCTGACCGGGACAGAGGGGTTGGACGGGGTACCGGCATGACGACGCAGACCTTCGAAGCACACCGCCCCCTGCTGACGGGGGTCGCGTACCGGGTCCTGGGCGACCGCTCCGAGGCCGAGGACGTGGTCCAGGACACCTGGCTGCGCTGGGACACCGTCGACCACACCGCCGTCGACGACCCCCGCGCCTACCTCGTGACGACCGCGTCCCGCCTGGCGCTCGACCGCGCCCGCAGCGCCCGTGCCCGCCGGGAGTCCTACGTCGGCGAATGGCTCCCCGAGCCCGCGGCGCCCGAGGCCGACGCGGAACAACGGGCGGAGACCGCCGACTCCGTGGGGTTCGCACTGCTCGTGGTGCTCCAGACGCTGAGCCCCCTGGAACGGGCGGTGTTCGTGCTGCGTGAGGCGTTCGCGTTCCCGTTCGCGGAGGTCGCCGAGATCGTCGGGCGCAGCGAAGCCACCACCCGCCAGCTCGCGCGGCGCGCACGCGACCACGTGCGCGAGCAGAGCCCGCGGTTCACGCCGGACCGGGCCGAGCACCGGCGCATCACCGACCGGTTCCTGACCGCGTCCCTCGAGGGCGACCTGGACGGGCTCACGGAACTGCTGACCGAGGACGCCGTGTTCGTCGCCGACAGCGGCGGCCGCACGAAGGCGCCCCTGCACGCGCTGCACGGTCCGGACAAGGTCGCACGTTTCCTCACCGCGATCGGCGGCCGGGCGGACCGGTTCCTGGAGTCCGCGGGGCTGCCCGCCGACACCCCGTTCGGTCTCGACCCCACGGACTCCGGCGGCACCCCAGCCGTGGTCATGCACGCAGCCGGGCGCGCGTTGATGCTGGTCACGTTGGAGATCGAGGACGGACGCGTCCGCCGGATCCTCATGGTCTCCAACCCGGACAAGCTCACCCGGGTGCCCGTGCCCGAGTGATGCGTTCCGGGCCGATGTCACGGATCACTCCCCCGGCCCCGTCTCCCCCGTATGGACATCAACATCGTGGGCGGCGGCCTCGCAGGACTCACCGCGGCCGTCGCCGCCGCCGAACGCGGCGCGAACGTGACTCTGTACGAATCCCACGAGACCCTGGGCGGCCGGGCCAGGTCGAGCTCCCCGCCCCACGTCGCCAACGAGGGCCCGCACGTGCTCTACGCCGGCCGGCCGATGCGCTGGTTGGAGGAGCGCGGGCTGTTGCCTCCCGTGCGGCGCATGCCGGCCGCGGCGTTGGCCGGGGCCCGGGCGGTGTACGGGGGCCGGCTCGCCGTCCCGCCGGCCGGGATGCTGTGGGCGGCGGCGCGGCGCGGTCTGCGCGCCCCGGTCGACGAGGACTTCGCTTCCTGGGCCACCGGGAAGTTCGGTGCCGCTACGGCGCAGACGCTGGGCAAGGCCGGCGGGGTCGCCCTCATGGACCACGACCCGGGGCGATTGTCCGCGGCCTTCGTGTGGGACCGGTTCCAGCGCGCGACGACACCGGGTCCGCCGCCGGTGTTCTACGTGCTCGGCGGGTGGACCAACCTGGTCGAGCACATGGCGCGGCGGGCCCGGGCCATGGGGGTGCGCATCGAGACCGGTGCGCGTGTGACGGAGCTGCCCGTGGGCCCGCCCGGAACCCCGGTGGTCGTGGCGACCTCGCTGGCCTCCGCACGCTCCCTGCTCGGTGACGAGTCGCTGACCTGGGAGAGCGGGCACACGTTCCTGCTCGACCTGGGCCTGCGCAGCACCGGTCGGGAACCGTCGGTCGTCTTCGATCTCGACGGGGGCGGTTTCGTCGAGCGCTACACCTGCATCGACCCGACGCTGGCGCCCCGGGGCGAGGAGCTGGTGCAGGCGCAGATGCCGGTCCGCCCCGGGGAACGGCGCGCGGAGGTGGTCGAGCGTCTGGAGGGGTTCCTCGACACCGCGCTCCCGGGCTGGGGCGACCGGGTGACCTGGCGCCGGGAGCAGGAGGCGCGGGGCCGTTCCGGCGCTCTGGACCTGCCCGGGACCACGTGGCGCGACCGGCCGGCGGTGGACCGCGGCGGGGGTGTGTACCTGGCCGGGGACTCCGTGGCGGCGCCGGGGCTTTTGGGCGAGGTCTCCATCACCAGCGCGGTCGCCGCGGTCAACGCCGCCCTCTCGCGGGAGCCCGTTCGGGCACCTGCTGCCTGACGGGGAACGCGACCCGGGGCCCGGGGGTGGACGACGGTTCCGCCCCCGGGTCTTCGTGTGTGACAGGACACTTTCGCAGCCGGTGGGCGGTCGGCCCCGACCGCGGCGCAGAGGCGGCGAAGCCCGGCGCACCAGGCGTTTCCGAGGCCGTGACCTGCAGGCCGACCCGGCCCCCCGAGGGGATCACATGCCTTCCACGGAGGAATTCTTTAGGTTAGCCTCACCTAATCATGAAGACCTCCACCCGACTTCTCGGATCCCCCGGAGGCCGCCCGGGCACACGTGTGTCCGCACCCCTCGCCGCGGCCTCCGCACTCGCCCTCGTCGCCGGCTGTTCCACGGTCACGCCGGCCGAGGAGAACACCTCCGGGGACACCATCACCGTCACCGACCAGCGCGGAGAGACCCTGGAGCTCGACGGCCCCGTCGAGCGCGTGGTCACCATCCCCATGCCGGCCGCCTCCCTGCTCGTGGCCGTCGACGGGGGCACCGACCACCTCGTAGGCATGAACCCGTCCTCCCAGCAGGCACTGTCCGAGGGGATCCTCGGCGAGTACTACCCCGAGGCAGAGGAGATCGCCTCCGACATCTCCGACACCGACTTCGTGCCCAACGTCGAGAGCACCCTCGAGCTCGACCCCGACCTGGTGATCCAGTGGGGCGACCAGGGCGAGCAGCTCACCAGCCCCCTGGAGGACGCCGGCATCCCGGTGCTCGGTCTCGACTACGGAACCCAGGAGGACCTCGAGGAGTGGATCGAGATCTTCGGGGTCATCCTCGGCCAGGAGGAACGCGCCGAGCAGATCATCGCCACCCAGCACGAGCACCGCGAGACCGTCGAGGCCGCCGTCGCCAACACCGAGGACACCCCCAGCGTCCTCTACCTCAACCAGGCCGGTGACACCTACGCGGCCAACGGCACCGGCACCTACCACGACTTCTTCATCGACATGGTGGGCGCCGAGAACGCCGCCGCCGAGCTCAACGGCACCGTCGACGTCGGCATGGAGCAGATCCTGGAGTGGGACCCCGACATCGTGCTCCTCAGCCACTTCGACACGGCCGTGCCCGACGACCTCTACTCCGACCCCATGTGGGAGGACGTCACCGCGGTCCAGGACGACGCCGTGTACCGGATCCCGCTCGGCGGCTACCGCTGGGACCCGCCCAACCAGGAGTCGCACCTGATGTGGCACTGGCTCGCACAGGTGGTGCACGACGATGCCGACCTGGGCCCGCTGCGCCCGGAGATCGTCGACACCTACGAGTTCCTGTACGGCGAGACCCCCACGGACGCGCAGATGGACGAGATCCTGCGCACCGACGAGAACTCCGCATCGGCCGGTTACGATGTCTTCGACCGGTGAGGCCGACCGCGCGCAGCGGCCGGAGGGGCGGGCCTCGGAGGCGGTGACGCGCGAGGCGGATCCCCAGGACACGGCCCCGGACGCGCAGGCCCCGGAGCAGGCCCCGTACACGCGCACCCCGATCGACGACTCCACCCTCCCCGGTCACCGGCGCAACGCCCTCATCATGGCCGGCCTGGTCGTGCTCACCGCCGCGGCCACCGTCGTGTGCCTCGCCGTGGGCCGCTACGCCCTCGACCCCGCCGACGTCGTGCGCATCCTGGCCTCCCGGGTGCACCTGCTCACCGACCTCGTGCCGCAGACCTGGACCGACTCCGACGAACGGGTCGTGGTCATGGTGCGCGGCCCGCGCGTGGCCTCGGCGCTGCTCATCGGCGCGTCCCTGGCGGTGTGCGGGGCCGCGATGCAGGCGGCGTTCCGCAACCCCCTGGTCAACCCGCAGATCCTCGGCGTCTCGCACGGCGCCTCGTTCGGCGGGGTGCTCGCGATCGCCATGGGATGGTCGGCGGTGGCCTTGGTCTCCGCGGCGCTCGCCGGCGGCCTCGCGGTCCTGGCCCTGGTGTGGGCGCTGTCCCGGCGCGAGGGCGGCGGGGCGCTCACCGTGGTGCTGGCCGGGGTCATCATCGGCGCGTTCTTCTCCGCGCTGGTCTCGGTCGTGACCTACCTGGCCGACCCCTACGACACCCTGCCCGGCATCGTCTTCTGGCTCATGGGGTCGCTCGCCACCTCCACGTGGCCGACCGCGACCGTGGTCGCCGTGACCACCCTGATCGGGATGCTCGTCGTGGTCCCGCTGAGGTGGCGGCTCAACGTGCTCACACTCAGCGACGAGGAGGGGCGCGGACTCGGCGTTCCGGTCGCCGCCCTGCGCTGGGTGGTGCTGGGCGCGACCGCGCTCATGGTGGCCGGCGCGGTGTCGGTGTCGGGGGTCATCGGCTGGATCGGCCTGGTGATCCCACACCTGACCCGCCTGATCGTGGGACCCGACCACCGGGTCCTGGTTCCGGCCTCCGCCCTGCTCGGCGGGGTCTACCTGCTGGTCATCGACACGTTGGCGCGCACGGTCACCGCCGGGGAGGTCCCCCTGGGCGCCCTGACCGCGCTCATCGGTGCGCCGGTGTTCTTCCTGCTGCTGCACACGAACCGGAGAAGGGTGTGGAACGGTGATTGAGGCACACGGGATCGGGTTCCACCACCCCGGCGGGGACTGGCTGTTCCGCGGTCTGACCCTGACCGTCCCGCCGGGCGCGGTGACCTGCGTGATGGGCCCGAACGGGCGCGGCAAGACGACACTCATGCGGTGCCTGTCGGGACTGCTGGCCCCGAAGGAGGGCTTCGTGGTGCGGGAGGAACACGTCGCGCACGTGCCGCAGGCGTCCCCGTCCACGTTCGCGTTCTCGGTGTTGGACATGGTGCTCATGGGGCGGGCGCGTTCCATCGGTACGTTCTCTCGCCCGCGCGCGTCCGACGTGCGCGCGGCCCGGTCGGCGCTGCGCCGCGTCGGCACGCTGGAGCTGGCCGAACGCCCCTTCACCGAGCTCTCCGGAGGGCAGCGCCAGCTCGTTCTCGTGGCGCGTGCCCTGTGCTCGGGCCACCGCACGCTGATGTTGGACGAACCGGCCTCGGCGCTGGACGTACGGAACCAGGGTGCGCTGCTGCGGGTCTCCCGCGAGCTGGCCGACGAGGGGTACGCGGTGCTGATGAACACCCACCACCCCGACCACGCGGCCTGGCTCGCCGACCGCGCCGTGCTCATGCACACCGACCGGGTGGAGACCGGTTCGGCGGCCGAGCTCATCACCGGGCCGGCGCTCACCGAACTGTTCGCGCTGCCGGTCAGCACGCACACCGTTCCCGAAGGGAGGGGCGAGCGCGTCCTGGTCGCGCCGCACTACGGATCATGATCACGCTGCTCACCGCGGGTCCGCCCGCGTTCACGGCCGAGGGTGTCGAGCCCCTGGACGTGTACGACATCGACGCGCTCGAGCCCGCCTGCCGCCTGTTGCTCATCGGGATGCACGCCGACCAGGTGTTCCTGGAGAGCCGGCGGGAGGTGCTCGACGCCTTCCTCGCCCGCGGCGGCACGCTCGTGATCGGCGGGCACCTGCTGCGGCAGGTCTTCACCGGTGCACCCCGGTGGCGCCGGGCGGAGAGCACCGCGCAGGCCGACCTCGTGGTGCTCGGCGTGCACGCGCACCCGGTGTGGGAGGGCGTGGACCCGCGGGACCTGTCCTCGCGCAGGGGGGTGTCCGGTTTCTACGGCCGCGGCGGGTACCCGGACCTGCCCGAGGGCGCCACGATCATCAACCGGATCCAGTACATGCCCGTGGACGTGGAGCTGCGGACCGGGGGCGGCCGGGTACTGCTGCACGGCGGCAACGACCTGTGGACCTACCGCTCGGAGGGCAACACCGCCGAGCGCCTGCTGCCGCAGCTGTTGCGGTGGGGCACGGAGGGATGGACGTGACGGGGGTTGCGATGGACACGAGCGGGCTCCCCGTCTTCCTGCACGACGGCGCGTTCTACCAACTGGCGACCCTCGACGACCTCGCCGAAGCGGGGCTGCGGGTGCGGCCGGTGCACGTGCGCGACCTGGTGCTGGGCGAGGACACCCTGGAGGGCGCCGACCGGCTGTTCGTGGCCGACCGGTTGCACCCCGGCCTGTGGACACGGGCCGCCGAGAGCTGCGTGGATGTCGCGCGCCGGGGCGGCACCGTGTTCGTGTCCGGGGAGAACGCCCTGGACGCGGTGCCCGGAGTGGAGCTGACCCGCACCGGAACGAACTTCTGGTGGTGGCGCACCGGCGAGGACCCGGGCATCGACGTGCTGGAGACCGGGGAGGAGCTGCAGCGCCACCTGGTTCCGCGGGCGCAGCGGTGGCACTTCCACGGCGTCATGGAGGTGCCCGACCACACCGAGGTCCTGGCCCACCACCGCGAGACCGGGCCCGAGTGGCCGGCCGGGGCGCTGCTGGCCGTGGACCGGGCGAGCACGGCCGGGGTGATCGCGGTGACCACGATGGACCCGGTGTACCACCACGGGAGCCGGTTCATGCCGGGCGCGAGCCTGCTGCTGCACGGGGTGATGCGGTGGTTGTGCGGGGCGGAACCGCGGCCGGGCGAGAAGCTCGCACACGGCAGTCGCTGAGGGAGGGGCCGTGAGGGCGTCGAGGGAGCAAAAGCGCAACTCACGCCCGCGCCTCACACGTTTCCTGTCCCCGCCGATCTAGCCTCGCGGCGGCCGGTGGCGTTGCGGGATCCCCGGCCGACGGAGCCGGAGGGGGCGGGAATGCGTGGTGGACCGGGGCTGTCACGGTCCTTGGCCGAGTTCTTGGCGGCCGCGGTGCTGCTGCACTTCGCGTATCCGCTGACCCTGCACGGGCAGGCGGGCGAGCTGCTCTACACGCTGCTGTACCCGGTGGTGGTGCTGCTGGGTGTGCGTGTGGTCCGGCCGCGCGGCCGGCGCCTGCTGCCGGTGGCCGTGCTGTCGGTGGTGTTCCTGTTCTTCGGGTTCTGGTCGGCGCTCACCCCGGACCAGCCCATGGTGCGCCTCGGGCTCTTCGCCGCCATCGTGCTGTTCCAGAGTTATCTGATCCTGCAGCTGTTGGCGTTCGTGTTCAGGTACGGGAAACAGCACCGGCAGCCGCACGGGCCACAGCTGATCATGGCGGCGATCTGCGCGTACCTGCTGTTGGGCGGGGTGTTCGCGGCGCTGTTCGGGATCATCGAGACCCTCACACCCGGTGCGTTCGAGAACTCCCTCGCGCCGCACCAGTCGGTGGGCTGGCAGGACCTGACGTACCTGTCGTTCGTGACACTGGTGACGCTCGGATACGGGGACATGGTGCCGTTGACGCCGTGGGCGCGGTCGCTGGCCACCGGCGAGGCGGTGGCGGGGACGCTGTTCCTGACCACGGTCATCGCCCGCATCGTGGGGGCGTACGTGTCGCCGTCGGGGCCGGACACGTCGGGGCCGGACACGTCGGGGCCGGACACGTCGGGGCCGGACCTGTCGGAACCGGATCCCTCGGGATCGGACCCGGGGGCCACGGACCCGGCCGCAGACCGCTCGTGAGGGGCTGGTCAGTCCTTCTTCAGGGTCCTGCTGCCCAGGAGGAAGGCGCTCACGGCGAGCGCGACACCGANCTGTCGGAACCGGATCCCTCGGGATCGGACCCGGGGGCCACGGACCCGGCCGCAGACCGCTCGTGAGGGGCTGGTCAGTCCTTCTTCAGGGTCCTGCTGCCCAGGAGGAAGGCGCTCACGGCGAGCGCGACACCGAGCACGGCCATCAGGGGTGTGCGCAGCTCGGGCAGCGGGTCCTCGAACCTGACCAGCATGAGCAGGAGGAAGAGGACACCGACCAGCACCATGTGGAGGTAGGGCAGGCCGGTGGGGTCGGCCTCGCCGGCCGGGCCGGTGCTCTTCTCGGACGGGGTTTCTTCAGTCATGCGCGGCTTTCCGGTGCGGGGGCAGTCGGGGTCGGAGGGGCCTCGGAAGCCTTCCGGGCCCCGGAGGCAGGGGAAGCGTACATCCCGTCCCCTCATCCGGGGCCTCTGGGACCGCGCCACGCCCACCCCTTTCACCGGTGAGGTTCACGGTCAGGCGGGCCACCCGAGAGCTCCGACGTGTCCGGGCCCGGGGTGTTCGCAGCACCGCCGGGCCGTTTCTGTTCTGCGTTCGAGGAAACCCCCACCGCCGTCGCCCTTCGCGACACACAGAACCGCGAACAGGGACACCTCATCTTCCCCACGAGCGAGTGGGCCTCTCTCCTGGGCGACCTCCGACGCCCCCGAGCCTGACCCAATACGCCCGGGACCCGGTCGACCCCGCCCCGTCGAGCCCTTGTTAGGCGGGGCGACATCGTCGAAGGGGGCTTAGGTGGCTGAGTGATCGAGGTTTCTGGGGTGGGGGGTGTTCTGGGGGGGGTGTTCTGGGGGGGTGTTCT
>NZ_JADBGI010000015.1 GCF_014892575.1 Nocardiopsis coralli
CCTGCCCCTGGACCTGGGCCGCGCCCACCGCCTGGCGCCGGGCTACCTGCGCACTGCCGCTTTTGCCGGGCACACCACCTGCGCCTGGTCCGGTGGGTGCGATGTGCCGGTCTCGCAGTGCGAGGCCGACCACATCACCGAGTTCTCCCACGGCGGCGAAACCAAGGCCACCAACCTCCAGCCCCTGTGCTCCACGCACAACCGCGCCAAGTACCGCCGCTCGAACAACAACCACACCGGCGGTCCCGAAGACGCCAACGACGGCTCGGGTGCCGAAGGCACCGACACCACCGGCACCACCGACACCGGCGCCACCGACACCGGCACCGGCACCGGCACCGGCTAGACCGGCAGGCCTCTTCCACAGGCCGCCCACCCCAGGCCCGATCCCCCTGCCGAGCCCCGCTCTGGCCGTCAGAGAATCTCCAGGCCCGGCTCCAGCGGTGCACGCCGGGACGGCCACTGCCGCAACCGGCACCGCCGAGGCCCACCGCCCACCGCCCACCACGCACCGGGCACCAGGTGCCGGGCACCGCTTCCGGAGCATCTCCATCGAAGGCCCAACACATACCCACCCACGGCGGCGGCCCGCACTCTGTCCCCACCGGACCCGATCGCACGTGAGCCTGCTCCTGGCCCGAGCGGCCGCTCCCAGCGGTTGACAGTGCTCTTTCGAGCACCTGAAAACGTTGTCAGTGCCTAATTGAGCACTACCAACGACACAGAGCCGGATACCTGCCCCACCGGGCACACCAGCGCCACCAGTAACCAGGGGTGGACCGCCCAGAACAGGTCCGCCCGGGCCCGCCCGCACACGTGCCACCCCCGAGACTCAATGCCCTGCCGGGAGCGCGCGGGGCCCGGGAGGCCACCCGCACACGTGCCACCCCCGACACTCAATGCCCTGCCGGGAGCGCGCGGGGCCCAGGAGGCCACCCGCACACGTGCCACCCCTGAGACTCAATGCTCGGCCGGGAGTGCACGGGGCGGCTTGTGCTTCCGCAGGAGCGAGCCACCATGCCCACGCCGGAAGCGTTGGTCGCAATGAAACACCCAAGGGGGGATAGCAGTGACCACCGTTCTCTTGGCTGCGGGCGGGGGCCTCGGGGGTGAAAGGGGTTCGTCGAGGTGGGTCGGGTCAGCCCGGCGAACAGGGCCGGAACGCACACCCCCAGGCGCCCCGACCAACCACGCACAACGCCGCCACCATCACCACTCAGAGAAAGGGCCGGGGGTGGCGCCGAAGTGGGTTGCGGGAAGGCCCGGCCGGGCTACGATCCCGACCCCGACGAACCACCACCCTCGAGGCAACACCACAGAACACCCCAAACCCGTCACCTACTCACGGGCCGGACACCACGGCCCGGACACCACACCCTCCCCCGCCTCGAATCGCGTCCGGATACAGCCGTTGCCCACACCCACCGCCCCACCCGTCGCCATCGGCTCAACCGTGTGCAGAAAGGAACCGACAGCGCGTCTGGAAAGTATCGGCCCCTGTTGGCGGAGGCCGACGGTGCGCACCTCGGCGGCGAGATCCAGCCGCTGGGACCACCGGTGCGAGTTCGGCAGAGACCCACTCCACCCAGCCGATCCCGACCGCGCTCGAATGCGGGCAGACCAGTAGTCTTCGGCGCGCATCCCCCGACACGGAAGGACCACGGTGAACGAGCCCGGCCAGGACCCGGCCCCCGAAGAACCCGCCGGGCCCACGCACGGCCTCGACACCCACGAAAAATGGTGGGGACTGATCGGGGCTCTCCTGCGCACCTACCCCCGGGCCCTGGTCCCGATCATGGTGGCCGCGTGCCTGCCCATGGTTCCCCTGACCCTGCTCGCCCTGCCCTGGGAGCTCTGGCTGGCGAGCGACTCGGTGGTCGTGAACGGGGCGCGCGAGTCCTTCGTCGACCCGATCACCCCGGGGACACTGGCGGGGGCGGGTGTGCTCCTGCTGCTGACCCTGGCAGTCAGCCCAGTCGCGGCGGGTTCCGGGGTGCTGATCGCCGCCACTGCGCTGCTCGGCCGCCGGATCCGGGTGCGCGACGCATGGCGGCAGGCGCTGCGGCGGTACTGGACCGGCCTGACATGGGTGCTGGCTGCGGCCGTGCTGCTGGTGGCAGCGGCGGCCGCGGCGCTGTGGGCGCTGTCGGCCGAGTGGGAGCCAATGTTGGTGAGTGTCCTGCTCGTTCCCGTCCTGCTCGTGGTGTGGCCCCCGCTGATGGTCACGCTGCCCGTCGCCCTGGTCGAGGGCCACAACCCGTGGCGGGCGTTCGCGCGCGCATGGGTCCTGGGCCGTCAGCGGCGGCGCCTGCACCTGGGGATGGTCGTGGTCGGCTTCGGGCTGCTGTACATGTCCGGGACCGGCCTGGAGCACGCCCTCACCGAGTGGACCCCGTTGGTGGAGGGCGACCAAGCGATCTCGGCGGCGCAGGCGTTGCTGTCCCTGCCCATCACCCCGATGGTGCTGTTGCTGCTGAGCGCGCCGGTCGCCTTCCACGGCCGGTTCTTCCCTCCGGACGACCAGTCCGAAGTTCCCACCCCCGTCTACATGGACCTGGAACGGGTCGACGGGCACATCCCCGCCGCCCGGCCCGCGGGCGTGCGGCCGCGCGCGGTGACGGTGGTGGTCGTCGCGGCGGCGTTGATCGTTCCGCCCCTGGTGACCCCCGTCGTGGTCGCCGCCGACCCCTTCAGCTCACCGGAGCTCACCGGCGCTCCCCTCGACGCAAGCAGCCTGGACGGAGAACGGGTCGAGATGTGGGTGGAGGACGACCGCGCTGTGGTCTCCTTCAACGGTCGCCAGGCCAATCAACTGGTGTGCGATCCCCGCTGCGAGCTCGTCGAGGAAACCCCGGGCCACTTCGGTTTCGGGCCCC
Organism: Nocardiopsis coralli; assembly: GCF_014892575.1. Lineage (GTDB taxonomy): Bacteria > Actinomycetota > Actinomycetes > Streptosporangiales > Streptosporangiaceae > Nocardiopsis > Nocardiopsis coralli. The sequence continues at coordinate 2,877 of NZ_JADBGI010000015.1, forward strand.
TGACCCAGGTGGGCGAGGCCTACGTATACCCCGAGTGGGTGGAAGTCCTGCACGAGGACGAGGAATACGAGAGCGCCCAGTACGCCCCGCACGAGGAATCCGGCCTCTACCTGCACGTGTGCGAAGAGCCCGGCGACTGCGAGCTCGGACCCCAGGTTCGCCCCTTCGCCGGCTCCCACCACGACGTCGACGCCGTGGCCGCACCCGTGGGCGGGGAACTGGTCGTGGTCTCCCACGTGAGGTCCTACGACTACGACGAGGAGGACATCGCCTTCGCGGAGGAGGGCGACACCGCTGGGCTGCGCGCGCACGTGTGCGCGGACACGGACTGCGAGGACCCGGTCGCCCTCGACCTGCCCGAGGACCTCTCGACCAACGCCTTCCTCGCCAACGGCCACCACCTCGACCTGGAACCGGTGGGCGAGGGTTTCCTCCTGCTGGTCACCGACGCCGCCTTCGGTGCCGTCCACGCACTCCACTGCCCCGACACCGCCTGCTCGGACATGGAGGTCACCGAGCTGGCCGCGGACACGTTCGACCACGAGTACGAGGACGAGCTCCGGACCCTGGTGGGTGCCCGGGCCATCGAGCGGTCGGACGGCACGTCGGCGGTCATGCTGCGCGAGGCCGGTGACGGATCGGTGCGGGTTCTGGACTGCCAGGACGCCGCGTGCACCGAGTACACGGAGGAGACTGTGACCGGCCCGGGTTGGGTGCGGCCGGTCCCCGGGTTCGACCTGGACTCTCAGGAGCGCCCCCAGCTGCTGACCCCCGACCTCGACGACGAGCGCATGCTCCTCGTGTCGTGCCTGGACCGCGGGTGCACCGAGGCCGTGGAGACCCCGCTCACAGGCTACGAGTTGGATCCGAGGCTCACCGGGCTCGCCCTGGACGACGGCGACCGGCCCCACATCGTGTGGGGCGACGGGGGGTCGCGGTTCAACGGCGGGTACCTCACCGAGGCCCAGTACCTGCGGTGCGAGGACGCCTGGTGCGGCGCCGAGGTCCGCCTAGATTCCCAGGTCGACGGCGAACAGGCGGGGTGAGGAGCAGGGATTGCCGTCAGCGGGCGCCGCGGCCTCCTCCGGCTCCAGCCCGTCGGGTGCGCACCCCGTGAAGAGGGAGACGGCCGCCCCGTCGTCGGTGGCGTAGTCGGTCACGTGTGCGATCCCGGACGCGTGGTCCACGGTGATCGGCTCGTGTCCGGGGACGTTGATCTCCGCGGCTGCCGTGAACGGGTCGTCGTTCTCCTCCCCGGTCGCCCCTTCCTCGTGCCAGGGCATCGACACGGTCGCCGCGAGTGCCGCGAGGCGGGCCTCCCCTCCGCCTGCCGCGCGCACGACCTCCCCGCCCTCCGGGTCGACCCACCAGTAGCCGTCGGCGTCCTCGACCAGCAGGAGGACACCCTCGTCCTCTTCGACGACCTCGCGGACGGTGCTGGGCTCGGGGTGTTCCCAGACCACGTCGCCGTCGCCGGTGTCCATGCCCGTGACGGGCCGGGTGCACGGGTCCTCGTCGTCCTTCGGGTCGCAGTTGGGCTGCAGGACGACCCGGTCCTCGCTGGTGGCGACGAGCCGGCCACCGCGCTGGTGCTCAGCGAGCTCGACCGGGTCGCCGACGTCCCCGTCGGCCAGGTCCACCTCGAACAGCAGGTCGGGGTCGTCCTCCTCGGCGTCACCCGATGCACTGACGTACAAGGTGTCCCCGACCACGCCCCTGTCGACCGTCCGCCCGGGCAGGTCGGCGCTCCACTCGGCTTCTCCGGTGGAGGCGTCCACGAGGTGGTACGGGTGCGGCGCCCCGTGTTCGCCGGGCGGCTGGTCGCCCTGGAGGACGAGGAGTCCCTCGCCGTACGTGTGCGCACTGGCGGCGTCGAACTCGCCCTCAGGGGGCTCGATCGCCTGCCACTCGAGCGCGCCCTCGGGGGTGGCCTCGGCCGTGTAGAAGAGCCCGTTCCAGTCCCGGGGTTCGATCGCGTGCAGCACGAGCCGGTCCCCTTCGAGGAAGAGCTCGTCGACGCTCTTGTTCTGTCCGGGGTCGGCCTGCTCGCCTGACCGCAAGACCTCGCCGGTCCCGGCGTCGAAGGCGGAGAACCGGTCGCGTTCGTGCAGGTGCACGGTGCCCTCGTGCACGACCGCGCGGGGCCGGGCGAAGGAGGTGACGACCGCATCCTGCACCGGCGTGAGCACGGCAGGGTCCTGATGGTGGGGGAGGTGCACGTGGTAATCGTCCTCCAACGGCACCGACCAGCGCACCGCGCCCGCTTCACCGCAGTCCCCCTCGTCCTCACAGTGCACGAGCTCGTCGGGGCTGATCGCGGTCGGGGCGTACTCGGGCCCCTCGGGTTCGTCCTCCAACAGGGAGCAGGAGCTCACGAGCAGCGTCAGGGCACAGGCAACGGCGGCGGGGGATGTTCCACGGGGCATGCGCGCATCGTAGCGACCGCTGCCCGGCCCTTCCCACGCGCCCCGGTCCCGTCGGCGGCGGCCCCGTAACCTGGGCCCATGGACGCACCGCGGCACCGTCGCCGGCGATGGGCGGCCCCCGCCGCCGACCTCCTCCTGTGGGCGGTCCTGGCCGGGGCCGCCGTGGCCGAGCTCTGGGACGACCCCGGCCGGGCTGCCGTGCCCGAGTCGGCGGTGGCGCTGGTGGTCTCCGCGGTCGCGGTCGCGCTCTCCCGCCGCGCCCCGGCCGCCGCGCTGGTCCTGGTCACCGCCTACGCCACCGCGCAGGCGGTCTCGACCGGGCTGGCGCTGTTCTCCACGACCTTCCCGATGGTGCCTCTGCTCTGGCAGGCGGTCATGGCGTTCCGGTACGGGTCGCGTTCGGATCGCCCCGGGCCGGTGGTGGCGTCGTCGGTGCTGGCGGCGGGCACCACGTTCGCGGCGAATCTCGGATCGGCGGTGTGGTCGGGCCTGGAGACCCGGGCGTTCCTGTCGTCCTTGGTGGACTGGTCCGGCGGGGCACTGGCGCTGGTGTTGGCGGTGGTGGCCCCGTGGTTGTTCGCCCGGTACAGGCGCCGGCGCCTGGAGCTCACCCGCGGGGGCTGGGAAGTAGCGGCGCGGATGGAACGCACCCGCGCGGCCGAGGCCGACCGTTCCCGGTTGCGCGAACGTGCACAGATCGCCTCGCGCATGCACGACTCCCTGGGCCACGACCTGTCGCTGATCGCGGTGCGTGCGGCGGCGTTGGAGATGGCCTCCGGCGACGACCCGGAACGCTCTGCCGCCGCCGCGGAGCTGCGGTCGGCGGCGCACGAGGCCAACCTGCGCCTGCGCGAGGTGATCGGGGTCCTGCGCGAGGACCCCGCTGAGGGCCCCGGGGAGAGCGTGGCGGCGCTGGTGGAGCAGGCCGCGGAGGCCGGTCTTGCGGTACGGCTCCTCCGTGAGGGCCCGGGGCCGGACCCGGACTCGTGGGCGGGCGGCACGGTCCACCGGGTGGTGCGGGAGGCGCTCACCAACGCGGCGAAGTACACGCCCGGTTCACAGGTGTCCGTGCACGTGGTGCGGGAGGAGGGCGCGGTGCGCGTGACCGTGTCCGACACCGGCCCGGGGGCGGCCCCTTCCCTGCCCGGCCGTACCGACGGGGAGGGAGGCCTGGCCGTGCTGCGTGCCTCGGTGGAGGAGGCCGGCGGACACCTGGAGGCCGGCCCGGAGCGGGAGGGGTTCGTGGTGCGGGCACGGATCCCGGGGACCGGCACACCCGCGGAGGCCGACGATCCCACGGCAACCGCCCACGCACCGCCGAGTTCGGAGACCGACCGGCTGCGCTCCCGGGCCGGCTCGCAGGCATGGCGGAGCCTGGTCACCGCCCTCGTGGTGCCGGTGGGGCTGGGCGCGCTCGTGCTCGGGCTGGCCTTCTCAACCCTGTCGTGGGTGAGCGCCAACTCGGTGCTGCCCCCGCAGGACTACGACCGGCTCTCGCTCGGCGACCCCGTCGACCGCGTCGAGGCCGTGCTGCCGCGCTTCGAGTACCCGGCGGGTTCGGTGGAGGACCCGCCCCCGGCACCGGAGGGATCCGACGAGTGCCGCTTCTACCTGGTCGAGAACGAGAGCGGGCTGCCCCCGGTGTACCGGCTGTGTTTCTCCGACGGGGTGCTCGCCGACAAGGAGGAGATCGAGCGCCGGCAGTGACCCCGTTAGTCTGGGCCGGTGGACGAGACCAACGGCGAGACGGCGATCCGGGTGCTGGTGGCCGACGACGAGGCCATGATGCGCGCCGGGATCCGGGCCATCCTCACGTCCGTGCCCGGGTTCGAGGTGGTGGGAGAGGCGGCCGACGGCCGGGAGGCCGTGGCCCTGGTCGCCGAACTGGCCCCGGACGTGGCGCTGATCGACGTGCAGATGCCAGGGACCGACGGGCTCGCCGCGACCGAGACCATCACCGCCGAGCACCCGGGGACCGCGGTGGTCGTGCTCACGACCTTCTCCGAGGACACCTACATCGCCCGGGCGCTGTCGGGCGGCGCGGCCGGTTTCGTGCTCAAGTCGGGCGACCCGCACCAGCTGGTCGCGGGCCTGCGCGCGGTGGTGGCCGGCGGTGCGTACCTGTCGCCGGAGGTGGCCCGGCGGGTGAGCCACGAGCTCGACGGCGGACGGCTGACACGCGCCGCGGCGGCCCGGGAGAAGGTGGAAACCCTGAGCGGGCGCGAGCGCGACGTGCTGGCGCTGCTCGGCGAGGGCTGTTCCAACGACCAGGTCGCCCGCAGGCTCCACATCGCACCCGGTACTGCCAAGGTGCACGTGCGCTCGATCCTGACCCGGTTGGACCTGGAGAACCGGGTACAGGCGGCCGTGCTGGCGTACGAGGCGGGGTTGGCCCACCGGTACTGACCCCGGTCCGCCCCTCGTCTACCCATTTGTGACGAGGCGGTCGCGGCCGCCCGGGCGATGTGCGCGGAGGTGCGGGCGTCGCACGATACGGGCATGGCCGACAAGAACACCTTCCGCGACCGCACCCGTGACCGCCGCCGGGCCCCGGCCCGCCTGTGCGCCCATTCCGCCGCCGCCCTGGTCCTGGCGGCCTCCTTCTGTGTCCCGGCCCTGCACTCGGCCGCCACGACCGGGGAGAGCGTGGCCCTGAGCCCGCCCGGGCCCACCGGACCGTACACCGTGGGGCGCTCCGACGTGCACCTGACCGACCCGTCCCGGGGCCACCCGTGGGTGGAGAGCGCCGAGGAGCGCGAGCTCATGGCGAGCCTGTGGTATCCGGCCGAAGCCGGGTCCGGGGCCGAGCCGGCGCCGTACCTGACGCCGGGCATGGCCGACGCGCTGGTCTCGGGCCTGTACGGATCGGGGGTCCCGCGCGGGGCGATCGACACGGAGGGGTCGACCGCCAACGCCCTGGCCGACGCGCCGGTGGCCGAGGGCGCCTCGGGCCTGCCCGTCCTGCTCTTCTCCCCCGGGTTCGGCGAATCGCGGTTCAACAGCACCGCCGACCCGGAGGAACTGGCCTCCCACGGGTACCTGGTCGTCGCCATGGACCACCCGTACGAGTCCACCGCGGTCGACATGCCCGACGGCCGGGTCCTGCGCCAGGCCTACCCGGAACGGGAGACCCCGACCTACCGGGAGGCGATCTCGGTGCGCACCCAGGACACCCTCTTCGTCCTCGACGCTCTGGAGGAGGGAACGCTCCTGCCGGGGCCGCTGGACGAGGCGGCCGACACGAGCACGGTGGGCATGTTCGGGCACTCGGCCGGCGGCCTGACCGCCGGCGAGATCATGGTGGACGACGAACGCATCGCCGCCGGGGTCAACCTGGACGGGAGCGTGGCCTACCACGTGGGCGACGAGGAGTGGGCGCGCTCGACCACACACGGGGTGGACCGCCCCTTCGCCTACATGGGCGCGGGGACCTCGGGGGCCGACCTGCCGCACCACAGCGGGCACCACGAGGACCTGCGGCTGTTCCGGGCGGCCTCGTCCGGCCCGTTCCACGAGGTGTTCATGGCCGAGGGCGAGCACCGTTCGTTCGCGGACGACCAGTGGGCGCTGCCGGCGTTGGAGGACGAGCACGGGCTGTCCGGGCGGTCGTGGGAGAACCGCAAGGGGGGCATCGGGCACGTGGACCCGGAGGGTTCGATCGCGGCCCAGCGTGCGTACCTGCGGGCCTTCTTCGACACCTACCTGCGCGGCGCCGACGACCCGCTGGTGCACGACCCCTCCGGTGAGCACCCGGAACTGGAGCCGGTCGAGTGAGCGTGGTGCGGGGCCGCTCCTCCGCCCCGCACCACGGGTCTCACACGTCGCGCAGCGCCAATTCGCACCGGGCGGCCAGCAGGGCCGCCACCGTCCATCCGACGACCACGGCGACGTTGACCGGGCCGTCGAAGGGTGCGCTGTAGAAGCCGACGTCGCCGGCTGCGTAGAACTCGATCCCCGCGAGCCCGGGGGTGAGGGCGGCGAGGTCGTCGACGAGATCGACACCGGACAGCTGCATCACCAGCGGGAGCCCGAGCAGCAGCAGGAACCCGGCCATGACGGTGCCGGCGGTCCCCCGCAGCACGGTGCCCACCCCCACGAACAGCGCGGCGAACAGCGCCATGCACAGCCCCGCGCCGAACACGGTGGCCAGGATCTCGCCGAGGGGGAAGGCCACGTGCCCGGACAGCAGGGCGGCCAGCACCCCGGTCCCGGTCAGCCCCGCAACGACCGACGCGGCCGCGGCCAGGGCGGCGGTGACCAGGGCTCGGGCGAGCAGGACCACGGAGCGGTCCGGGTTCCAGGCCAGGGTCGCCGCCGCGCTGCGGTGCGCGAACTCGCCGGTCGAGGCCAGTGCGGCCAGCACGAGCACGCTGAACTGGACCAGGTAGAAGTAGCCCTGCGAGGTGAGCTGGGCGAACTCCACGTCGCTGCTCGCGAGCGCGTCGTCGCGGGCGGCGCTGAGCTGGGTCCAGCCCATGAGCCCGGCGAAGAGCGCCATCCCGGCCACGGCGGCGGCCACGCACCACCAGGTGGAGCGCAGGGACGACAGACGGACCCATTCGGCCGCGATCTCCCGGCGCAGGGCGCGGTGGCGCGGCACCGGCGCAGCGGCCGTGTTCTCGGTGTGCGTGCTCATGCGTGCACCTCCTCGGGTGTACGAGCCTCGTGCTCGACGGAGTTCTCGGTCAGTTCCAGGTAGGCCTGCTCGAGCGAGGCGCGTTGCGACCACAGGCCGTGCACGGGGGTGCCGGCCTCGTGGGCGAGGTCGCCGACACGTTCCGGGGACAGTCCGAAGACACGCAGGGCACCGTCGCCGGACGTTTCCACGCGTACGCGCGCGTCCGTGCCCGCGGCCCGTTCCAGGCACTGCCGCAGCGGTCCGGGGCGGGGGCTGTGCACCACGACGTGGGCGTGCGACCAGGCGCCGATGAGCTCCTGCACGGGGGCGTCGGCGACCAGGCGGCCGCGCCCGACGACGAGCAGGTGGTCGGCGACCTGTTCGACCTCGCTCATGAGGTGGCTGGAGACGAGCACGGTGCGCCCCTGGTCGGCCAGGCGCCGGGTGAGTTCGCGCATCCAGCGCACGCCGTCGAGGTCGAGGCCGTTGACGGGTTCGTCGAAGAGCAGTACCCCGGGGTCGGCGAGCAGTGCGTCGGCCACGCCCAGCCGTTGCCGCATGCCGAGCGAGTACCCGCCCACGCGCCGTCCGGCGGCCGCGGTCAGGCCGACCTCGTCGAGGACCTCCTCCACGCGGATGCGGGGCAGGCCGCAGACGTGGGCCTTGGCTCGCAGGTGGGCGCGCCCGGTACGGCCGGGGTGGGCCGATCCGGCCTCCAGCAGGGCACCGACCTCGCGGGCGGGCCAGGCCAGCTCGCCGTAGCGGCGGCCGTCGACCAGGGCACGCCCGGAGGTGGGCCGGACCAGGTCGAGGAACATGCGCATGGTCGTGGTCTTGCCTGCGCCGTTGGGTCCGAGGAAGCCCGTCACGCGGCCGGGGGCGACGGTGAACGAGAGCCCGTCGACGGCGGTGCGCGGGCCGTGGCGTTTGGTGAGCCTGTCTGCGGTGAGCACGGCGTCCGTCCCTTCGTGGCCTTGCCGTTGGGTGACCAACGCTAGGGACGCGGCCCTCTCGGCCACATCGCCGTTCCGGCCGCTCTTGCCTACCCACTTGTGCGTAGGGCAGTGCGGGCCGTGTGGGGCCCGATGGACCCCTGGGACACAAGTGGGACTTCGTCATCACTTGTCACGAGTTTCCGGATGTGTCTAGACTCACTCAAAACCTAACAGTGTCAGGTTTCTGTGCCGACGCGCACCGAACACACGGTCCACACCCCCAGGAAGACGATGAGACTCTCCCTGACCACCCTTCTGTCGGAACCGGCCCACCGGTTCCCCGAACGCACCGCCCTGGTCTGCGGCGAGCGCCGGTACACCTACGCCCGGTTGTGGAACGAGGTCCTGGAACACGCGGGTGCCCTGCGCGGGCTCGGTGTCGGCGAGGGCGACCGGGTGGCGCTCGTGGCCGGCAACCACGTCGAGTTCGTGCGCTGTTACTACGCCGCGCTCGCCGTCGGCGCCACGGTCCTGCCCCTGGCGCCCATGCTCACCGCCGAGGAGGTCGCGCACCTGCTCGGCGACAGCGGGGCGCGGGTGCTACTGAGCCAGGAACGCTTCCTGGAGACCGCCCGCGCCGCCGGTGAGCAGGCCGGCGTGGCCGTCCACCCGATCGGCCCGGAGGAGGAGCCCGGCACCGTCGCCGCCCTCGCCCGCCGTGAACCGCCCCTGGACCGGCCGGTCTCACGCAGGCCCGAGGACCCGGCGGTGGTCCTCTACACCAGCGGCACCACGGGACGGCCCAAGGGCGCGGTGCTCACCCACCTGAACCTGGTCATGAGCGCCACCGTCAACGCCTTCGACAACCACCCCTTCACGCGCGAGGAGACCGTGCTGGGGTGCCTGCCGCTGTTCCACACCTTCGGGCAGACCGTCGCGCTCAACACGACCTTCCGGCTCGGCGGCACCCTCGTCCTGCACGACCGCTTCGACCCGCACGCCGCCATCGACCTCATGCGCGCCGAGGGGGTCACGGTCTTCCTGGGTGTGCCGACGATGTACAGCCGCCTGGCCGAGGCCGCGGCCGACAGCGGACCCGCGTCGCTGCCCTCGCCCAAGTTCTGCATCTCCGGCGGCTCGGCACTGCCGGTGGCCCTGCTCCACCGGTTCGAGGAGGCCTTCGGCACGGTGGTCTACGAGGGTTACGGGCTCTCGGAGACCTCACCGACCGCGGCCACGAACCAGCCCGAGTTCGGGGCGCGCGCCGGAACCGTCGGCCACGCCATCTGGGGCGTGGAGGTCGAGATCGCCGACCCCGCCGTCGAGGACACCGTGACCCTGCTCGGCACCGGAGACCGCGGCGAGATCGTGGTGCGCGGCCACAACGTCTTCGCCGGCTACCTCGACTCCCCCGAGGCCACCGCCGCGGCCCTGCAGGACGGCTGGTTCCGCACCGGCGACATCGGCATCAAGGACGAGTCCGGTTACGTCAGTGTCGTGGACCGCAAGAAGGACCTGGTGATCCGCGGCGGCTACAACGTCTACCCCCGCGAGGTCGAGGAGGTCCTGGCCCGGCGCCCCGACCTGGCCCAGGTCGCGGTGATCGGCCTGGCCGACGACGAGCTCGGCGAGGAGGTGTGCGCGGTCGTGGTTCCGGCCGCCGGCGCCGAGGTCGACGCCGACGAGCTCGTGTCCTGGTCGCGCACCCGCCTGGCCGCGCACAAGTACCCCCGCCGGGTGGAGGTCGTCGCCGACCTGCCGCTCGGCCCCAGCCACAAGGTGCTCAAACGCGAGCTGCGCGCCCGCCTGCAGCACCGGTGAGCCTTCGCTTCCGACCCGTTCCCTTCTGAGGCGCACCGATGAAACGACCGAAGATCCCGGCCCTGGCCGTGGCCCTGACCCTGGTGGTCGCGGGCTGCGGCGGGGACGGCAGCGCTCCCGATCCCGACCAGTATCCCGAACGCCCCGTCACCATGCTCGTCGGTTTCGCCCCCGGCGGCGGCACCGACACCATCGCCCGATCCCTCGCCCTGTGTCTGAGCGACAACCTGGACCGCGAGGTGGTGGTGGAGAACAAACCCGGTGGCAGCCAGGCCGTGGCCATCAACGACCTGCTGGGCGCCGAACCCGACGGGCACACCATGGCGATGGTGACCACCAGCGGGCCCGTCGTGGTTCCCCTGCGGGTCCCGTCGGTGGGTTACACCAAGGACGACGTGACCCCCCTGAACGAGGTGTCGTTGGCCCCGTCGGTGCTCATCACCCCGCCGGACCTGCACGAGGAGGTCGGCCCCGGCTTCCTGGAGCGCGACGAACCCCTGGTGGTGGCCACCCCGGGCGCGCTCAGCGCGCCGCACCAGGCGATGGATCTGCTCCGGGACGTGCGCGGCGCACCGGTTCGGGCGGTGCCCTACGAGGGTTCGGCGCCCGCGGTGACCGCGCTCATGGCCGGGGACGTTGACGCGGTCTTCACGGAGAGTTCCAAGGAGGTCATGGACCAGCTCGGGGGCACGGACCTGGAGGTGTCGGTCTCCGGCGCGAGCGAGCGCATGGACCACATCCCGGACGTGCCCACGTTCGAGGAACTGGGCTACGACGGGCTTCCGGACTCCGACTCCTACTGGTTCCCGGTGGTGCCCGACGAGACCCCGGACGACCTGGTGGAACTGCTCGAGGAGCACACCGCCCGGTGCACGCAGGACCCGCAACTGGCCGAGACGCTGGGCGAGGACTACGTCGCCGACGACCGGCCCACCTCCTCCGACCACAGCCGACAGATCATGGACAACATGCACGGCAGCTTCCTCGAGCTGATCGAGGAGGCCGACTCATGAGCGATGCACCCACGGAGACCGCGGGCACGGAGGCCGGGACCGCACCCGCGCAGCCCTCGGAGCGCGCGTGGCCGCACCGCCTGGCCTGGGGTGTGTTCGGCGCCCTGGTGATCATCGGGTCGATCGACCTGGGCCTGGGTGAGCTGCGCGAGCCCGGCCCCGGGTTCTGGCCGCTGGTGTCGGGGCTGATGATCCTGCTCGCCTCCTTCACCCTGCGCCCGCCGAAGAACGACGAACCCCGCCCGGAGACCTTCAGCAACAATCCGTGGCGCCTGGTGTCCGCGCTGGTCAGCGTGGCCGCGTTCATCGCCGCGTTCGCCGCGGTGGGCCTGGTGCTGCCGGTGCTCGCGCTGCTGGTGCTGTGGTTCCGCGCCCTGGCCGGGATGCGCTGGTGGACGACGCTGCTCACCGCCGTCGTGGTGACCGCCGCGCTGACCGTCGGCCTGGTGTACGGCCTGGCCGTGCCCCTGCCCTCCGACCCCCTCATCGCACTCCTGGAAGGGACGGGCTGATGGACCATCTCGACAGTGTCGTCCAGGGCATCCAGGTGGCCCTGCAGCCGGGCAACCTGGTCTTCGTGGCCCTGGGCGTGTTCATCGGAACACTCATCGGGGTGCTGCCCGGGCTGGGCCCGACGGCGACGATCGCCCTGCTGCTCCCCCTGACCTACGTGCTGGAGCCTGCCACCGCGATCATCCTGCTGGCCGGCATCTACTACGGGTCCGTGTACGGCGGGACCATCACCTCGGTGCTGCTGCGGATCCCCGGCGAGGCGTCGTCGGTGGTGACCACCTTCGACGGTTACCCCATGGCCCAGCAGGGCAGGGCCGGGCCCGCGCTCGGTATCGCCGCGGTGGGCTCCTTCGCCGGCGGCATGACCGCCACCGTGGTGCTGGTGCTGCTGGCCCCGATGCTCGCGGGTGTCGCGCTCAGTTTCGGCCCTCCCGAGTACACACTCATCGCGCTGACGGGGATCCTGTTGGTGGCGTGGATGGGCAACGTCTCGGTGGGGCGGGCCCTGATCGCGGCCGGTCTCGGCCTCATGCTGGCGACCGTGGGGCTGGACCCGATCTCGGGCGAACCCAGGTTCACCTTCGAGAGCACGAGCATGCTGGCCGGGCTCGACTTCATCCCGATCGCGATGGGGCTGTTCGGGCTGGGCGAGGTGCTCTACAACATCGACAAGAGCCCGACCGGCACGAAGATCAAGCACAAGATCGGACGCATCTGGCCGACCCGCAGCGACTTCAAGCAGGCCGCGCCCTCGCTGGCCCGCGGCACCGTGCTGGGCAGCCTGCTCGGGCTGCTGCCGGGCGGGGGCAGCGTGGTCTCGTCGATGTCCTCCTACGTGGTGGAGAAGCGCCGCGCCAAGGACCCCTCGCGGTTCGGCAAGGGCGCGATCGAGGGTGTGGCCGGCCCGGAGGCGGCGAGCAACGCGGGTTCGACGACGGCGTTCGTGCCGCTGCTGACGCTGGGGATCCCGCCGAACGTGGTGCTGGCCCTGCTGTACGGGGCACTGCTGATCCAGGGCATCACCCCGGGGCCGACGCTCATGACCGACCGCCCCGAGGTGTTCTGGGGTGTGATCGCGTCGATGTTCGTGGGCAATGTTCTGTTGCTCCTGTTCAACACCGCGCTCATCGGCGCGTTCGTGCAGGTCCTGCGCATCCCCATCACGATCCTGTCGACGGTCGCGGTGGTGGTCATGCTCATCGGCGTCTACACCGTGCAGAACCGTGTCTTCGACATGGTCGTGGTGCTGGTCTTCGGGCTGGTGGGATACGCGCTGCGCAAGTTCGGATACGAGGTGGGGCCACTCGTGCTCGCCTTCATCCTCGGCGGGATCCTGGAGACGTCGTTGCGCCAGTCGCTGCTGATCTCCGGCGGTGACTTCGCGGTCTTCGTGACCCGCCCGGTCTCCAGCGGGATCCTCGCGGTCATCGCGGTGCTGGTGCTGGTCGTGGTGGGCCGCACGTGGCTGACCTCGCGCCGTGTGGCGAACACCGTTACCGAGTCCGAGTCCGAGTCCGAGTCCGGGTCCGGGGCCGTGTCCGGTGCCGAGCCCGAGTCAGGGTCCGAGCCCGAGTCCGGCTCCGGGTCCGGCTCCGAGCGCTGAGCGTGTGCGGGCCGGCCTCCTCCCCCGGAGCGCCGGCCCGCCGCATCAGGTGTGCACACTGCTGGGCGCGGCGTTGGGGTGGTGCAGATCGAAGGCCGGGCGCTCGGAACGGATACGCGGCAGGACGTCGAAGTTGTGCCGGGGCGGCGGACACGAGGTCGCCCACTCCAGCGACGCTCCGTACCCCCACGGGTCGTCCGTGCCGACCCTGGGCGCGTGGCGGGCGGTATACACGATGTTCCAGAAGAACAGGAGCGTGGACGCGCCCAGCACCAGCGAGGAGACCGACGAGATCTGGTTGAGCGTGGTGAACCCGTCGGTCGGCAGGTAATCGGCGTAACGGCGCGGGAACCCGGCCGCGCCCAGCCAGTGCTGCACGGCGAAGGTCCCGTGGAAACCCAGGAACAGCAGCCAGAACTGGGCCTTGCCGATGCCCTCGTGGAGCTTGCGTCCGGTGAACTTGGGCCACCAGAAGTAGAACCCGGCGAACATCGCGAAGACCACCGTGCCGAACACGACGTAGTGGAAGTGCGCCACCACGAAGTAGGTGTCGGTGACGTGGAAGTCGATCGGCGGAGAGGCGAGCAGCACCCCGGTCAGGCCGCCGAACAGGAACGTGGCCAGGAACCCCAGCGTGAACAGCATCGGTGTCTCGAAGGTGATCTGTCCGCGCCACATCGTGCCGATCCAGTTGAAGAACTTCACGCCCGTGGGCACGGCGATGAGGAACGAGAAGAAGGAGAAGAACGGCAACAGTACGGCGCCGGTCGGGAACATGTGGTGCGCCCACACGGTCATGGACAGCCCCGCGATGGCGATGGTGGCCGCCACCAGGGACTTGTAGCCGAAGATCGGTTTGCGGCTGAAGACCGGGATGATCTCCGTGACGATGCCGAAGAACGGCAGCGCGATGATGTAGACCTCCGGGTGGCCGAAGAACCAGAACAGGTGCTGCCACAGAATGGCACCGCCGTGTTCGGGGTTGAAGACCTGCGTTCCGACCATGCGGTCCGCGCCCAGGGCGATGAGCGCCGCGGTGAGCACGGGGAAGGCCATGAGCACGAGCACGCTGGTCAGCAGGGTGTTCCAGGTGAAGATCGGCATGCGGAAGACCGTCATGCCGGGCGCGCGCATGCACAGCCCGGTGGTGATGAAGTTGACCCCGCCCAGGATCGTGCCCAGCCCCGAGACCAGCAGGCCGAGCAACCACAGGTCGCCGCCCAGGCCCGGCGATCGCACGGCGTCCGACAGGGGCGTGTAGGCGAACCAACCGAAACTGGCCGCCCCGCCGGGGGTCAGGAACCCGCCGATGGTGATGAGCCCGCCGAACAGGAACAGGTAGTAGCTGAACAGGTTCATGCGCGGGAACGCCACGTCGGGCGCGCCGATCTGCAGCGGGACGATGATGTTGCTGAACCCGATGAAGAGCGGGGTCGCGAACAGCAGCAGCATGATCGTGCCGTGCATGGTGAAGTACTGGTTGAACTGTTCGTGCGTGAGCATCTGCATGCCGGGCGCGAACAACTCCAGGCGCATGAGCAGCGCCAGCACCCCTCCGAACAGGAAGAACGCGAACGAGGTGATCAGGTACATGTACCCGATCACCTTGTGGTCGGTCGACGTCAGCCAGCTGACGACGAGCGACCCCTTGTGTGTGGTCGCGCCGGTCTCCTGCGCCTCCTGCACGGCCTGCTGCTGCGGTGCCACGGCCCCTCCCCCGCCTGGTTCCGACCGGTCGTGCGCCCTGGGGCACCGATCCGGCGGAGGCCGACGCTAGGGCACGGGTGGCCGAGGTTCGAGCTCCACGGGCAACCGGGAGGGTCCAGGTGTCCGGGGGCGAAAGCCGTGTCCTGCGTGTACCGGGCCGTACCCGTCGGAGAGGGACCCGGTTCCCGGCCGGAGGCAGCGCCCCCGCCATACTTCAGATCCCGTAACCGAACCGAAGGGAAGAGGCATGCGCATCCTTGTCGTGGGTGCCGGAGCGGTCGGCGGATACTTCGGCGCCCGGCTGGTACAGGCCGGCCGAGACGTCGATTTCCTGGTGCGCCCCGCGCGGGCGGAGGCCCTGCGCGAGCGCGGGTTGGTGCTGCGCGACCCGGACGGCGCCGAGGAGACCGTGCACGTCGACACCGTCACGGCCGACCGGGTGGGGCCCGACTACGACCTGGTCATCGTGGCGGTCAAGTCCTACGCGTTCGACCCGGCGCTGGAGGACCTCGCTCCGGCGGTTGGGCCCAAGACCGTGGTGCTGCCGTTCCTCAACGGGATGTCGCACATCGACACGCTCGTGGACCGGTTCGGCGCCGAGCGGGTCTACGGCGGCGTCGCGATGGTGATGACCCGGCTCGGTGAGAACGGGGAGATCGTGCAGATCGGTCCGCTGGCCGAGCTGATCCACGGCCCCGTCGCGCCGGACCCGGTGGTCGCGCCGGAGCAGGTGCGCGAGGCGCTGGACACGGGCCGGTTCGACAGCCGGCCCACCGACCGGGCCGTGCAGGAGCTGTGGGACAAGTGGGTGCTCCTGGCGTCACTGGGCGCGTGCACGTGCCTGATGCGCGGGACGATCGGGGAGATCAACCGGGCGCCGGGCGGCGCGGCCTTCACCAGGGCGGTGCTCGCGGAGTCGTGTGCGATCGCGGCGGCGTCGGGGTACCCGATCGCCGAGGAGACGCGGGCCCGTACCGAGAAGATCGTGGGTAGCACGCGTGCGCCGACCACGACCTCGATGTACTGGGACCTCACGCACGGCAACCCGGTGGAGGACGAGCACATCGTCGGCGACCTGGTGCGGCGGGGCGGTGAGCTCGGGGTGCCCACGCCCCTGCTGGAGGTGGCCCGGACCCATCTGGCGGTCTACAGCGCGCAGCGGCAGGGTTCCTAGGACACCGCCGTTCACCGCGCCGGGCTGCTCGCGGCCGTGTGTTCGGGCATGGGGGCGCGGTCGGCGGGGTACCGGCCCGGACAGTGCCCTCCGCTGGCCCCGTGACGAACGGTGGTATCCCCATGAGTGTCCCGACCACGACGATGCGCGCCTCGGTGCTGCGGCAGGCCGGCGAGGTGCGCGTGGAGGAACGCCCCGTCCCCGAGCCGGGGCCGGGCCAGGTGCTGGTGCGTGTGGGCGCGGTGGGCACGTGCGGGTCGGACACGCACTACTACGAGCACGGCCGCGTCGGGCCGTTCGTGGTCCGTGCTCCCCTGGTGCTGGGCCACGAGGCTATGGGCACCGTCGTGGCGTGCGGGCCGGGCGTGGAGGACCGTGTGCCGGGCGAGCGGGTCTCGCTGGAGCCGGGTGTGCCCGACGGGGTGTGCGAGCAGTGCCGCCTGGGGCGGTACAACCTGTGCCCGCGCATGCGTTTCATGGCCACGCCCCCGGTGGACGGCGCCTTCTGCGAGTACGTGGCCTGCGACGCGCACTTCGCCCACCCGGTCCCGGACGTGCTCTCGGACGAGGCGGCCGCCCTGCTGGAGCCGTTGTCGGTGGGGGTGTGGGCGTGCCGGAAGGCCCGGGTGGGGCCGGGAGACCGGGTGCTGGTCACGGGGGCCGGGCCGATCGGGCTCGTCGTGGCGCAGACCGCCCGGGCGTTCGGGGCGGCCGAGGTGACGGTGTCGGACGTGAGCGGACCGCGCCTGGCCGCGGCACGACGGTTCGGGGCCACACACACGGTGGACGCGCGTGAGGGCCCCTTGGCCGGGTCCGGGGTGCGCGCGCACGTGCTGGTGGAGTGCTCCGGTGCGGCCCCGGCGGCGGCCGATGCGGTCCTCGCGGTGGAGCCCGCTGGGCGTGTGGTCCTGGTGGGCATGGGCGGGCAGGAGATGACTCTGCCGGTCTCCCACGTCCAGAACCGCGAGATCGAGGTGACCGGCACGTTCCGGTACGCGAACACGTGGCCGGCGGCGATCGGGTTGGCGGCGTCGGGCGCGGTGGACCTGGACGCGCTGGTCACGCACCGGTTCGGGTTGGCGCAGGTGGTGGAGGCGCTCACCGTGGGCCGCCGGGACCCGGAGGCGCTGAAAGCGGTGGTGTACCCGGGGCGGTGAAGGAACCCCTCCCCAGAACGAGAACATGTTCCAGTTCGGTGTTAGGTTCCGCGTATGCGAGTCGACGAGTACCTGAAACACGACGCCGTGGGCTTGGCCGAGCTGATCCGGGAGGGGCAGGTGAGCGCCGACGAGGTACTGACCGCCGCCATCACCCGGTCCGAGCAGGTCGATCCGCACCTCAACACGACCGTTCTGTCCATGCACGCCGAGGCGCGGCGGCTGGTGAAGGAGGGGCGCAGCGGACCGCTGGCGGGCGTCCCGTTCCTGCTCAAGGACCTGTTCCAGGACTACGCGGGGTTCCCGACCTCGGCAGGCAACCGGGCGATGCGGCGGGTGCCCGCCACCCGGCACTCGGAGGTGGTGCGGCGCTGGCTCGAGGCCGGGCTGGTGCCCTTCGCCAAGACCAACGTTCCCGAGTTCGGGGCGAAGGCCGTCACGGAGCCGCGCGAGTTCGGGCCCACCCGCAACCCGTGGAACACCGCGCACACCCCGGGAGGGTCCTCGGGCGGATCGGCGGCGGCCGTGGCGGCCGGTGTGGTGCCGGGGGCGAGCGCCAACGACGGCGGCGGGTCGATCCGGATCCCGGCGGCCTGCTGCGGGCTGGTGGGCCTCAAACCGGGGCGCGGGCGGGTTCCGTTCGGCCCGAACTGGGGCGAGCCCATGCACGGGGCGTCGGTCAACGGCGCCGTCACACGCACCGTGCGCGACACCGCGGCGCTGCTCGATGCGGTCGCCGGTCCGGAGGCGGTCTCCCCCTACCCCATCGCCCCGCCCGAGCGCCCCTACACCGAGGAGGTCGGCCGGGACCCGGGCCGGTTGCGGATCGGGTTCACCGACCGTTCCCCCTTGGGCACGCGCGTGCACCCGGAGGCGGTGCGTGCCGTGCGCGACGCGGCCGCGCTGCTGGAGGGGCTCGGGCACGATGTGGAAGAGGCCGAACCGGACATCGACGGGCGGGCGCTCACCGAGGACTTCGTGACGCTCTGGTACGGGTCGATGGCCGCGCTCGTGGACGGGATCAAGGCGGACACGGGGTGCTCGGACGACGCCTTCGAGCCCGACACGCTCATGCTCGCGGCGATGGGCCGGGCGCGCACGGCCGCCGACTACGTGCGCGGCAACGAGCGGTGGAACAACCACGTGCGGGCGCTGGTGGAGTTCCACTCGCGTTACGACCTGCTCCTGACCCCCACCATCGCGGGGCCGCCGGTGACCGTGGGGCGCCTGGACCCGCCGGCGTGGTTGCGTTCGGCCGAGCGGTTGCTGGTGCGTACCCGCACCGAGCGGGTGGTGACCGCGACCGACCTGGTCACCAAGGAGGTCATGAACAACCTGACGGCGACGCCGTTCACGCTGATGGCCAACCTGACCGGGGTTCCGGCGATCTCGTTGCCGCTGCACCACACCGCTTCCGGGCTCCCGCTCGGTGTGCAGTTCGTGGCGCCCGCCGCCGGCGAGGGGCTGTTGCTGCGCCTGGCGGGGCAGGTGGAGCAGGCCCACCCGTGGGCCGACCGCAGGCCCGGCGGGGTCCCGTTCCCCGGGTCGACCGCGCGCGGCTGATGCGTCCGGCCCCGGCGATCAGTGCTCCCCCGCACTGGTCGCCGGGCCCTCGCCGTCGAACGCCTCGCGCGCCCGGCTCACCTCCGGCATATGGGCCGTGGCCCAGCCGAACAGCGCGTCGACGAGTTCCTGGAGTGTCTTGCCCAGGGTGCTGATGCGGTATTCGACGGCCACCGGGCGGGTGCTGATGACCGCACGCTCGACCATGCCGTTGCGCTCGAGCCGGCGCAGTGTGGCGGTCAGGGATTTCTGCGAAACGGTGGGGATCACCCGCCGCAGTTCGTTGAAGCGGCGCGGGCTCTCGCACAGTTTGTCGAGCACCAGCAGGGACCATTTGTCGAGCACCTGGTCCAGGAGTTCCCGGTGCTCACCGGCGATCTGTGAATGGCCGACCTCGGGCAGGGTGGTTTCGTCCATGAAACCTAGTCTCGTTGAAGTGCTCTTCGTCCGCCGAGTAGTCATGGGACACCACCCACCGAAGAGAGGGAACCCATGACCGTGCAGCTCTCCACCCCCGAAGGCATGTTCCAGCCGGTGCCCTACCACCACGTCGCGGTCGCCACCGGAACACGGCACGTGCACGTCGCAGGTCAGATCGCCCGGGACGGGCAGGGCAACCGCCTCTCCCCCGGCGACCTCGCCGGCCAACTCGCCCACGCCCTGCGCAACACCGCGCGGGGCCTGGCCGGTGCCGGTGCGGACTTCTCCGACGTCGTGCGCCTGCGGTTCTACGTGACCGACTGGGAGCCCGAGAAGTACACCGAGTTCATGGCAGGCATCGAGAGCGTCACCGAGGAGCTGGGGATCCCGCGGCCGCTGCCGCCGCTCTCCGCGATCGGCGTGGACTACCTCTTCGAACCCGACGTGCTGGTCGAGGTCGAAGCAGAGGCCGTGCTCGACTGACTCCCCGGGGCCGGGCCGCTGCCGCCCTGATGGGGGCGGGCAGCGGCCCGGTATCGGCGATCAGGGTGTGATGGCCACACCCTCGAAGTCCTCGAGCTCGCCGATGGACACGTCCACCGCGGCCCCCTGCTCGCCCGGCACGGGCATCAGCGCGAAGAAGTCCCGGCTCTCCCCCGCCTCCATCCGCTCAGAGCCCAGGTTGGCGCCCGAGGCCGGCGAACACGCACACCACGGGTCTCCCCCGCCGCCGACCGGGTGCACCCGCAGCGTGGACGAGATCCGCTCACTGCCGGGGTCGGTCAGCCACACGGCGTACACCCCGCGGTGGCGCATCTCCAGCCACCGGTCGTAGGAGAAGGCGAACTCGGGGTCGACGGCGTCCTCGGCCCCCTCGTCGGCGTCGACCCGGTAGGCCAGCAGCGCCACACCCGGGCTGACGTGCCGCAGCTCGGTCAGAGTGACCTCGAAGTCGCCCTCGGGCGAGGCGACCGGGTCGAAGTCCTCGACCGGGCGGCCCTGCTCCTGGCCGCCGTCTCCGTCGCCGCCGCTCTCGTCCTCTGCCTGCTCCTGGGGCGCGGGCAGGGTCACCGGCATGGTCGCGGTGACACGGCGGTTGCGGGCCTTGCCGTCCTCGCTGTCGTTGTCGGCGATGGGGTCGGAGGACCCGTGCCCGTCGGCGGTGAAGTCCACGTCGACCGAGACCATGCCCTCCAACGCCTCCTGCACATTTTCGGCCCGGTCCTGCGAGAGCGGGTCGTTGATGGAATCGTCGCCGCTGGAATCGGTGTGTCCGTCCAGGGCCACCTGGCCGGGGTCGGCCGTGTCGATCTGTTCGGCGGCCCGCTCCAGGACCTGCTCGGCCTCCTCGGTCAGCTCCGACTCGTCCACGTCGAAGAGCACGTCCGAGGCCAGGTGCATCTCGGTCTGTTCTTGGCCGGCCACGGTCGTCTCATCGGGCGAGTCCACGACCGTCTCCAGCTCGGCGGTGTCCGGTTCGGCCTCGGGTTCGTCGGCCGGGGCCGTGTAGTCGAGCCCTTCGGGTGCGCCCTCGTTCACCGGCACGTCCACGAACGGCAGGGAGAAGTGGCTGTAGAGCGTCAGCTCCTCGACCCCCTCGGGCGGGGCGGCCAGCACCGTGTACAGGCTGTAGGTGTCGCCCTCGGAGATGTGGCCGCGCTGGGCACCGTCGTCATCGTCCTCGTGCGAGCACAGGCAACTGCGGTCGGGCAGGTGGAAGGGCTTGTGGAGCTGCGAACCGTCCGGGTCCAACCACGACAGGCCGCTGAAGTAGTCCCACAGGAACGTCTCCTCGTACCCAGGCTGGTGGGTGCCGTGGTCGTCCACCAGGTGGGTCCACAACGGCCCGTAGTCACCGTGGTTGGTCACCTCCAGTGTCGCGACCATGTGCTCGTCGTCGACCCGGTGCAGCTCGACCTCGGCCTCCGCCTCGTCCAGCACCCACCCGTTGACCGCGCGGGTGGTGACCGGATCGGCCGTCTCCCCCTGCTCGTCCCCGCCCCCACCGTCGGGCTCGTCCCCGCCGCCCCCGTCGGGGAACAACGAACACCCGGCCACCAGCGCCAGGCACACCGCGGCCGCGGGCAGCGCCCACCAGCGCGAACGCGCCGACGGGCCGGTGGCGGAGGGCAGGGGGGAGGGAGCACGCATAAACGTCCTTCGAACACAACGAACGAACCTACGCGCGCTGTGACGCTCACCCGCCCCCGCCGGTTCACCCTTCACGCGTCGGTATCGGCGCGGGTCCGCCGTTCCCAGCCGGCGAACCGTCCTCGACCGGTACCTGACATGAACCTCGACGTCCGGTCAGCCGGACCGCCCGGTCGGGTACCCCGCTCTCGGGCCGTCGCCACGACAATGAGCACCTTGCAGGCCAGAGGGGACCTGACAGGGCCTGCCGCGACACTTCCGCGCTGCCTAGCGTGGAGGTATGGACAGAAAGACCGTGCGGGAGTTCCTCATCAGCAGGCGAGCCCGCATCACACCCGAACAGGCCGGCATCCCCGCCTACGGCGGCGACCGCCGGGTCCCCGGGTTGCGGCGCGAAGAAGCCGCCATGCTGGCGGGGGTCAGCATCGACTACTACACCCGCCTGGAACGCGGCAACATCGCCGGAGCCTCCGACAGCGTTCTGGAGGCGATCGCCGCCGCCCTGAAGCTCGACGGGGTCGAACGCGCCCACCTGTTCGACCTCGCCCGCGCGCCTTCCGGAACACGCGCCCCCGCAGACACACCGCCGCCCGGCGGGGTCCGCACGTCGGTCCAGCGTGTCCTGGACACGATGAGCACCCCGGCCATCGCCCACAACGCCCGCCAGGACCTGGTCGCTGCCAACCCCATGGGCCGGGCCCTGTACGCGCCGCACTTCGACACCGATCACTGCGCGCCCAACATGGCGCGGTTCATCTTCCTGGACCCGCGCGCCCGCGAGTACTTCGTCGACTGGCCCCTGGCCCGGCGCACCGCCGCCGCCATGATGCGGCTGGAGGCCGGCCGAAACCCCCTGGACGAGCAGCTCACCGCCCTGATCGGGGAGCTCTCGGCGCGCAGCAGCGTGTTCGCCCAGGACTGGGCCCGACACAACGTGCACGACCACCGCAGCGGCACCAAGGCCTTCCGGCACCCCGATGTGGGCCTCGTCGAAGTGGACTTCGACGTGTTCGAGCCAGCCGGGGAGGAACGCCTGTGGATCGTGGCCTACACCGCCCCGCCCGACAGCCCCACAGCGGACGCGTTCGCCCTGCTCGGCACCCTGGCAGCCACCCACCAGGAGGCGAGCCGAGAGGAAGGCGAGGTGACCGACGGGTCGGGACAGGCCCGGAAGCAGGGATAGGACGAGGGGCGACGCTTCACGCGATCACGCTCCCCCGGGCCTGTTCCTTGATCCCACCGAACGGGTGACCCCTGCACGAACAGGGGCCGTGCAGGGACGGTGACGGGCCGAAACGCAACACGAACGAGCAAGGCAGAGGAGCACGAACCCATGGTTCTGAACGAGACGTACACCCTGTCCAACGGCGTGCACGTACCCAAACTCGGCCTGGGCACCTGGTTCATCGACGACGACAAGGCCGCCCGCGCGGTCACCGACGCCGTCGCGATCGGATACCGCAACATCGACACCGCGCAGGCCTACGGCAACGAACGAGGCGTGGGCGAAGGCATCCGCACCGCCGACATCGCCCGCGACGACCTGTTCGTGTCCACCAAGCTGGCAGCCGAGATCAAGGACCACGACGAAGCAGTCGCCGCCATCGACGCCTCACTCGCCACCATGGGGCTGGACCACATCGACCTCATGCTGATCCACAGCCCCCAACCCTGGGACGACTTCCGGGGCGGAGACTACGCCGAAGGCAACCGCCAGGCATGGCGCGCCCTCGAAGAGGCCTACCAAGCCGGCAAACTCCGCTCCATCGGCGTGTCCAACTTCGAGCAGCACGACCTCGACAACACCCTCGCCACCTGCACCGTCGCACCCCACGTCAACCAGATCCTGGCGCACGTGGCCAACACCCCCGAGGAGCTCATCTCCTACTGCCAGGGCAAGGACATCCTGGTGCAGGCCTACTCCCCCATCGCACACGGGCAGATCCTCGAGCACCCGCACGTGCGGGCCATGGCCGACCGGTACGCAGTGACCGTGCCGCAGCTCAGCATCCGCTACGCCCTGCAGCTGGGCACCGTGCCGCTGCCCAAGACCGCCAACCCCGACCACATGCGCACCAACGCCCAGGTCGACTTCCAAATCTCCGAGGCGGACATGGACGTGCTCCGGAACATGGAGCGCCTCCGCGACTACGGAGAACACAGCGCGTTCCCCGTCTTCAGCGGCAAGTAGCGCCGGCCCACAGCAGAGCGGCGGGCCCTGTCGGAACCTTCCCGACAGGGCCCGCCGCCGTCACATGTCGCCCACCGAAGGCCCGACGATCCTCGTATCAGCCCCAGCAGCGCGTTCGATCAGCTCGGTTCAGGGCACGAGGGCTGGACTCAGTGCTCGTCCCAGTGCGCCTCGTGTTTCGCGTGCCGATGACCGTCGTGGACGTAGTCCGTGTGGTCCCCATGGGGCACGGCCACGTGGCCGCATCCTGGACCGTGCTCATGGTCATGCTGCTCGTGCGCGGTGTGCACGGTCGTTTCACACTCGTCGTAGTGGTCGTCGTGGCTGCGGTGGACGTGACCGTCGTGAACGTAATCGGTGTGGTCCCCATGGGGCACGGCGACATGCCCGCAGTTCGGACCGTGCGTGTGGTCGTGGCCCGTGTGGATCTGGTGTTCGGCGATCATCGTTTCTCCCCTACGGCCTGTGAGGTCTCGTTCACCATCACAAGGCTGAGTGCAGGGCCGTACAAGCAACACGCGGCAAAGAGCCATTTACCCCGAGCCGACCCTCTCTGCGCGGCGACGACCGTGGTGGCACCACACCCATGGTCAGCCCGCTGCTCGTGGCCCAGGGCGAACAACTGGCCCACCTGGTCCGGGTGATCGACAGCGTGCTGGAGGGTTTCGGGAAGGAACTGCGGTGACCACGCCCCGGGCCCGGCCGACCGGCCTGGGCCGCGGTCGGCTGTGCGTGGTCGTCGACCGTCCTGCCCCGGTCGACCATGTTCTGCCGGGCCGCGACCGACGGTCACGGGTGGTAGTTCCGCCACACGGGGCAGCGCAGGAGACACGATGCCTCGGCGACGTTCGCTTCCGGGTCGGTGGGCCTCGCCCCCTCGATCGACCCGGCCAGGTCGACGAGGTCGACCGCCGGTGCGGCCGTCCGGAGGCGCACGTATCGCCCGTCGGAGGTTTCGATCCGCGCCTCTGTCCACCCCGAAGGCCACCGGTCGTTGTCGTCGGCCATGAGGCGGTCGGGGGTCGCCCCCTCCATCTCGACCACGAGCACCCCGTCCCGGACCTCGCAGTGCAATACGCGGAGCATCTCCCACGGCCCAGGGGTGCAGTGCTCGGGGTCGGGCACGTCGGCGGCCAGGTACTCGCCGTGTTCGTCCTCCTCCGTGAGGGGGCCGGGCGTGGAGCCGAGCAGCACCGTGCGGCCGAGAGGGTCGCGGTAGACGAGTTCGGGGAAGACCGACCGGTCGTATGCGTGGGTGAGAGTCCATCCGGGTGCGTCGAGGACGGCGACGGCATCGTAGGACATCAAGGCGGTGGTCGCATCGAGCTGTTCCTCCTGCGCCTGCGGGTAGCGCATCGCCCCGTCGACGAGGAGAAGCATCGCGGCCATGGCGGCCCAGGAGGTCGGCAGCCTGAGTCGGCCGATGGGGTTGTGTGCCCCGATCGTCAGCGCGGCGAAGACCAAGGGGACCGGGAGCACGAAGAGGAGGAACGTCACCCAGCCGGGGAACCGTTCGATGTTCTCCAGGGCGATGGCGGTGCCGAACACGGTCGCGCACGCGACGAGAGCGCTGTGCCAATAGGGGGCCGGGTCCTCGCGCACCTTCAGGGCCTTGCCCGACAACAGGACGGTCGCACCCGCCACGGGTAGGAGGAGAACCACGTGCTCGCGCATCGGTTCGATCCGGCCCGTGTGCATCGCCATGAGCCAGAGGAATATCCCGACCGACGCGGCCGGTGTGTGCGCGAGAGCCACGACGGCGGCGGAGGCGGTGGAGAGGCCGCGGGGCGCGTCGGCGGGGTCCCTGGAACCGGTGTGCATGGTGGGTCCACCTTTCCGGGTGGCCGGGTGTGCTCGTGCGGTCGGCCGTGTCCGGTCGGACGGCACCCGTGCGACGTGCCCCCGCAGGACCGCAGTTGTCGAGGTGGCCGAGACCGGCCACGGACTCAACGGGGAGCGGGGCGGTGACAACCCGCCGAGCCGGGGGTGTGGCCGGCCGGCCGCCGGCGGAACTCCGGCTCGTCACCTCGCCACGCGGGTTCCCCCGCCACAGAACGCACCCGACCCTGACAGGCGACCGGGAGCACCTGGAGCCAGGACACACCCGGGTGCACGGCACGGCCCGCCGGCCGGACACATCAGTCCCTTACGCCCCGGATTAACCACACCCGGGGCGGGAAATGGTGTGACCACCATCACCCCCCATGTCCCTCGGGGCAGGAAGGCGGGCAGCGCTCATGAGCGGCAACAGAGGCGTCATCTACCAAGGTCCCGGCGAGGTCGAGGTCACCGACATCGCCTACCCGGAGTTCGAGCTCAAGGACGGCCCCGGGGTCAACCCGGCCAACGTGGGACGCAAGGTCCCCCACGGCGCGATCGTCAAGGTCGTGGCCACCAACATCTGCGGCAGCGACCAGCACATGGTCCGCGGCCGCACCACCGCACCGGCCGGGCTGGTCCTGGGCCACGAGATCACCGGTGAGGTCGTCGAGGCCGGGCCCGGGGTGGAGTTCGTCAAGGAGGGCGACCTGGTCTCGGTGCCCTTCAACATCTCCTGCGGGCGCTGTCGCAACTGCAAGGCCCGCCGCACCGAGATCTGTCTCAACGTCAACCCCGACCGCCCCGGGTCCGCGTACGGGTACGTGGACATGGGCGGCTGGGTCGGCGGCCAGGCCCAGTACGTCCTGGTGCCCTACGCCGACTGGAACCTGCTGGTCTTCCCCGACCGCGCCCGGGCGATGGACAAGATCATGGACCTGACCATGCTCTCCGACATCTTCCCGACCGGTTACCACGGGTGTGTGAGCGCCGGGGTGGGTGTGGGTTCGACGGTCTACATCGCCGGCGCCGGCCCCGTGGGGCTGGCCGCGGCGGCCTCCGCCCAGTTGCTGGGTGCGGCGGTGGTGATCGTGGGCGACCTCAACGCCGAGCGCCTGGCACAGGCACGCGGTTTCGGCTGCGAGACCATCGACATCTCGCAGGGCAACCCCGCCGAGCTCATCGAACAGCTCCTGGGCACCCCGGCGGTCGACTGCGCGGTCGACGCGGTCGGGTTCGAGGCGCACGGCACGGGTTCGGACGCCGGACGCGAGGCCCCGGCGAGCGTGCTCAACACCGCCATGGACGTCACCAGGGCCGGCGGCGCCATCGGCATCCCGGGCCTGTACGTGACCGGCGACCCGGGCGCGGTCGACGACGCGGCCAAGGAGGGCTCGCTCTCCATCCGCTTCGGTCTGGGCTGGGCGAAGTCGCACGCGTTCTACACGGGCCAGTGCCCGGTGATGAAGTACCACCGGGAGCTCATGATGGCGATCCTGTACGAGAAGGTGCACATCGCCGACGCGGTGAACGCCGTGGCGATCCCGCTGGAGGACGCCGCGCGCGGTTACCAGGAGTTCGACCGCGGGGCGGCGAAGAAGTACGTGCTCGACCCCAACGGTTACCTCGGCACCGGCTGAGTCCGGGGCCTCCGCCACCAGGCCCGTCCGGTTCGCCCGGGCGGGCCTTCGCACACGCGCCGCCGCTCCGCCCCCGCGCCCCTCCCCCTGCTCCACCCCAGAGACCAAAAAACACACCAGTACCACCCAAACCGTGTTTAACGAGGTCACACGTGGCCAGCCCGGTAGGGGAAGGTTCTTGCCGCCGATCACTACGGGGGAAGTTGTCATGGCCGAGAACTCCAACAGCCCACACGTGAGTGTGTTCGCCTCGCCCGGCCGTTACGTGCAGGGGCGCGGCGCGCTGGGCCGCCTGGGACCGCTCGTGGTCGGGTTCGGCTCCAAACCCCTGGTGCTGGCCGACGGCGTGGTCCGCGACCTCACCGAACCGGTGCTCTCGGGCTCCTTCGAGGAGGCCGCGGTCCCGCTGGTCTTCGAGCGGTTCGGCGGTGTCCCGACCCGGGCCGAGGCCGACCGGGTCTCTTCGGTGATCGACGAGGGCGGACACGACGTGATCATCGGCCTGGGCGGCGGCGCGGCCATCGACACCGCCAAGGCCGCCGGCGACAACGCCGGTGTGCCGTGGGTGAGCGCGGCGACGGTGGCCTCGACCGACGCCCCGACCTCGGCGCTGTCGGTGGTCTACACCGAGTCCGGCGCGTTCGAGTCCTACCGCTTCTACGACCGCAACCCGGCCCTGGTGGTCGTGGACACCCAGTACGTGGCCGAGGCCCCGGCCCGCTTCCTGTCCGGCGGTGTGGGCGATGCGCTGGCGACCTGGATCGAGGCGCGGGCGGTGCGCCGTGCACACAGCCACAACATGGTCGGGGGCTTTCCGACCCACGCCGGTACTGCCCTGGCCGAGCTCTCCTGGGACCTGTTGTGGAGCTCCTCGCTCCCGGCGTTGGAGGCGGTACGCAGCGACCTGGTCACCCCGGACGTCGAGGCGATCGTGGAGGCGACCACCCTGCTGTCCGGTCTCGGGTTCGAGTCGGGCGGTCTGGCCGCGGCGCACGCGGTCCACGACGGGCTCACGGCGGTGGACCGGACCCACCACCTCACCCACGGGGAGAAGGTCAACATCGGTTCGCTCACCCAGATGCTGCTGGAGGGCGAGGAGGCCTCCGACATCGACGAGTTCGCGGAGTTCACCGCGCGGGTGGGCCTGCCCACGACCCTGACCGAGGCCGGACTGGGCGAGGCCGACGAGGCGGTCCTGGAGGAGGTCGTGCGCGCGGCCATGGACCCGTCGGAGACCATCCACAACCTCGCGTTCGAACCCACGCACCAGGATGTTCGCGACGCCCTGCGTGCCGTGGAGGGTGTGGGCCGTCGTGCCCGGTCCCGCGCGGGCCTGGGTGAGCCGACCCCGGAGGACTACACCTGAGGCGTTTCGTCCGCCGGTGAGTGCGTTCGACCGATGCGTTCCCGCACCAGTTGGGGCGGCCGGGGGAGAAGGAGTACCGTTCCACTCCCCCGGCTTCATCGAATCGACCGCCTCGCGAGAAGGGGACGCAATCGGATGAGCACGACCTGGGAACCCCGATCCCCGGGGGTCCTCCAACTGCCCTCGGGTCGTCTGTTCCGTGGACGGGGCCTGGCCAAGACCTTCCCTGAGGGTCCCCGGCCGGACTTCGCCCTGTACCTGCTGGGACACGAACCCCCCACCGTCACCTGGACCAACCGGTGGCTGCACTGGCCCGACTTCGGCCTGCCCACCGACCGCAAGGCCGCGGCCGAGGCCTTCTGGGAGGCCTGGGAACGCGCCGAGACCGAGCGGGTGGAGATCGCCTGCGAGGGCGGCCACGGCCGCACCGGCACCTCCCTGTCCTGCCTGGCCGTCCTCGACGGGATGCCGGCCCGTGAGGCGGTGTCCTTCGTCCGGTACAACTACGACCACAACGCCGTCGAGACACCCTGGCAGCAGCGTTACGTCACGCGCTTCGCCGACCAGGTGCGCGGTTGAGCACGCGGGCCCCGGGCCGTCGGGGCCCGCCCTCACCCCTTGAGCGCACCGGCCATGAGTCCGCGCATGAAGTACCGCCCCAGCACCAGGTAGATCACCAGCGTGGGCAGCGACGCCAGTACCGCGGCGGCCATCTGCTGGTTGTAGGGCACCACCATCGATCCGGCCACGTTGTTCAGCTGCACGGTGACCGGCCAGGTGTTGGGCCCGGTGAGGAAGACCGCGAACAGGAAGTCGTTCCACGCCGAGGTGAACTGCCAGATGAGGGTGACCGCGAAGACCGGCGCCGAGACCGGCAGGATCACCGACCGGTAGGTGCGCAGCAGCCCCGCCCCGTCCACGCGCGCCGCCTCGATGAGGGTGTGCGGGATCGACGCGTAGTAGTTGCGGAAGATCAGGGTGCAGATCGGGATCCCGTAGACGGTGTGCGCCAGGATCAGCGGGAACAGCCCGCCCATGAGCCCGGCCTCGACCATCGTCTGCTGGAGCGGGATCATCACCGCCTGGTAGGGGATGAACATCCCGAACAGGAACAGGGTGAAGACGGTGTCGGCCCCGGGAAAACGCCAGCGGGCCAGCACGAACCCGTTCATCGACCCCAGCACGGCCGACAGGATCGCGCTGGGCACGACCATCTGCACGCTGTTCCACAGCCCCGGCGCCAGGGCGTCCCACGCGGCCGCCCACCCCTCCAGGCTCCAGCTCTGCGGCAACAGCCAGGCGCGTGCGGCCGTGGCCTCGTCGAAGGGCTTGAACGCCGTGACCAGCAGGACGTACATCGGCAGCAGGAACAGGGCGGCCAGCACGAACAGAACGGTGAACTTGACCGCCTGCCCCACCGGTGTCGTGCCCGGGGCCCTGCTCACCGTGGCCGTGACACGTTCGGACGCGCTGCGGTTCACCGGCCCTCACTCCGTTCCTTGCGGATGGTCCACACCAGGTAGGGGATGACGAAGACCGCCACCGCGATGAGCAGGTAACTGGCGATGGTGGCGCCCTTGGCCGGGTCGCGGACCTCGAACACGGTCGTCCACATGTACACGGCGGGCACGTCGGCGACGATCTGTTGTCCGGCGATGGCGATGATGAGGTCGAAGACCTTGAGGGACATGTGGCCGAGGATGATGACGGCGCTGAGCGTGACCGGGCGCAGCTGCGGCATGACCACGTGCCGGTACACACCCCATTCGGAGCAGCCGTCGACGCGGGCGGCCTCGCGCAGTTCCTCGGGGACCCCGCGGAACCCGGCCAGGAACAGCGCCATGATGTAACCCGACAGCTGCCAGATCGCGGGCAGGGCCATGGCCGCCATGCCCATGTTCGGCGCGGTCCACCAGTCGTTGACCAGGAACTCCAGGTCGAACTGGACGAACAGGGCGTTGAGCCCGGTGGCACGTTCGGCGGGGGCGGGGTTCATGAGCCAGCGCCAGACCACACCGGTGGCGATGAAGGACACCGCCATGGGTGCCAGGAACAGGGTGCGGAAGGCCGCCTCGCCGCGGATCCCCTTGTCGAGCATGAGCCCCAGGAACCAGCCCAGGAGCAGGGCGCCTCCCACGAACACGACGGTGAAGACGACGGCGTTGCCGACGGCGGCCGGCCACCGCGACTCCTGCCAGAGTTCGACGAAGTTGGTCAGGCCGACGAAGGAGCCGTCCTGGACCGGGGCGTGCTGGTCACTCAGGGCCAGGCTCGTGTTCCAGCCGATCATGCCGTAGACGAAGACGCCGATCAGCAGGATCGACGGGGAGACCAAGAGCAGGCCGGGCAACCAGGTGCGGGACCGGACCCGCATGCGGTGCAGCCGGCCGGGGGTTCTCGGCCGGGGCCGCCGCTCGGTGGCGGTGTCGGCCCCGGCCTGCGCGCTGTCTCGGCTCATTCGGCTTGCGCGGCCTCGTGCAGGGACTCCTGGAGGGTGCCCAGGTCGCCGTCGCCGAGGTAGAGGCCGACCGCGGTGTCCACGTCGTTCTTCCACCGGTTGCCGACGGTGACACCGTGCCAGAACGACCCGGCCAGTTCGGGCTCGTCCTGCCACTCGGCGAGCGCCTCGGACAGGTAGGCGCTGTCCTCGTAGGCGGCCGGGTCGGTGTCGTCACGGGCGGGGATGGAACCCTTGACCGGGTTGAACAGGTCCTGGCCCTCGGCGCTGGAGACCAGTTCGAGCCAGGAGCGGGCGGCGTCCTCGTTGGGCGCGCCCTCGGGCAGGGTGAAGCTGTCGGAGAGCCACATGTAGGTGCCGTCGGTGCCCGGGGAGGGCGCCCAGTCGTAGTCCTCGCCGGCGGTGGCGCCCACCTCGTCGAAGTAACCGGCGGCCCAGTCACCCATCACGTTGAAGGCGGCCTCGCCCTCGGAGACACGGCGGGAGGCCTCCTGCCAGTCCTCGGCGGCCGATTCCTCCTGGGTGTACTCCATGATCTGCTCGAAGGACTCCAGAGCCTCGGTGACCTCGGGGGTGTCCCAGTCCGCGCCGGGTTCCCAGAGCTCGTTGTAGGCGTCGGTGCCCAGGGATCCGAGCAGGACCGATTCGAGCAGGTGGTCGACGGTCCACTGCGCACCCACGGCCATGGGGATGGCGTCGGTCTCCTGCTCGACCGTCTCCAGCGCGTCGATCAGTTCGTCGAGGGTCTCGGGGCTCTCCTCGATGCCCGCCTCCTCGAGCACGCCGGGGTTGGACCACAGGACGTTGGAGCGGTGCACGTTGACCGGGACCGAGTAGACGCTGCCCTCGTAGGTGATCTGTTCGGTGAGCTGGTCGGGCATGGCCTCCTGCAGGCCCTGTTCGTCGAAGAAGTCGTCGAGGGGCTGCAGGTAGCCGGCCTCGATGTAGTCCTGCAGCTCGGCGCCGGCGTGGCCCTGGAAGGAGTCGGGCGGGTCCTGGCTCTGCAGGCGGCCCTCGAGCACGGCCTGGGCGTTGGTGCCCGATCCCCCGGCGACGGCCGCGTTGACGAACTCGACGTCGGGGTGGTCCTCCTCGAAGCGTTCGATGAGGGCGTCGAGCCCGGCCTCCTCGCCGCCGCCGGTCCACCAGGAGAAGACCTCGACCTCGGTGCCGTCCCCTCCGCCGTCTCCGCCGCATCCTGAGGCGAGCAGGGCCGCGGCCAGGACCGCGGCCGACACCTGGGTATACCGTGCACGCATTGGGGGGTCCTCTCCAGACGCGGGCCGGGGCGACCGGGCGTGGATCCGGTCGTCGGACGATCCGCTGTCATGTGCTTCAGATCACGTTCATCCCGCTTCGCTCAACTTTGGAACTCACGCGTCACTGCGTCAACAGCCAGGACAATCCTTCACCGAGCCGTGACCATTCGGGGACCCGGTACCTGGGAGCGTTCCCAGATCGGAGGCGCCGGGGCGCTCTGGCCCCCGGGCGGGACCGGGCGGCAGGATCGGGGGCATGGATGTCCTGAGCAGCCGCGTACTGATCCGCCCCACCGACCCCGAGCGCAGCCGCGCCTTCTACCGCGACGTACTGGGCCTGGCCGTGCACCGCGAGTTCGGCCGCCCCGAGTCACCCGGAACCGTGTTCTTCCTGGGCAACGGGTTCCTGGAGGTCTCGGGCCACGCCGAGGACGCCGTGCCCGCCGGCATGGTGCTGTGGGTGCAGGTGCGCGATGTGCACGCCGAGTACGGCCGTGCGGTCGAGCGCGGCGCCGAGGGGCTGCGCGAGCCCCAGCAGGAGTTCTGGGGGCTGGTGGAGGGCTGGATCGCCGACCCGGACGGCGTGAAGATCGTGCTCGTGCAGATCCCCGAGGACCATCCGCTCCGCCGCGACCAGCGCACGTTCTGACCCCGCCCCGGCCCCGGGAGCGCCCCGGGGCCGGGCTGAGGGTTCTCAGGCGGTCCCGGTGCGCAACTCCGGGAACTGGTCCTCGCGCCACTCCCCGCCGGCGCCCGTGCCCTCGTCCTCGCGCGAGCGCAGTTCCACGCGGCGGATCTTGCCGGAGACGGTCTTGGGCAGCACCGCGAACTCCACGCGCCGCACCCGCTGCCACGGCGCCAGATGCTGCCGGGAGTGGGCGAAGACCGCGCGGGCGGTCTCGCGGGTGGGTTCGTGCCCAGGTGCGAGAGCGAGGTAGGCCTTGGGCACGCTCAGCCGCACCGGGTCGGGTGCGGGCACCACGGCGGCCTCGGCGACGGCGGGGTGTTCCAGGAGCACGCTCTCGACCTCGAACGGGCTCACCTTGTAATCGCTGGACTTGAAGACGTCGTCGGTGCGGCCCACGTAGGTGATCTGCCCGTCCGCGCCGAGGGTGGCCACGTCCCCGGTGTGGTAATAACCGTCCTGCTTCGCCTCGGCGTCGCGTTCGGGGTCGCCCTGGTAACCGGTCATGAGGGTCAGGGGCACCTGCGACAGGTCGAGGCAGATCTCGCCCTCCGCGTCCCCCTCCCCGGGTTCGACGGGACGGCCGGTGGCGGTGTCGACCAGCACCACAGGGACGCCGGGCAGGGGGCGGCCCATGGAACCGGGACGCACGTCCTGCCCGGGGGTGTTGGCCACGGTCGCGGTCATCTCCGTCTGGCCGTACCCGTCGCGGATCGTCAGCCCCCAGTGGCGCTCGACCTGCGCGATGACCTCCGGGTTGAGGGGTTCGCCGGCGCCGATCGCCTCGCGCAGGGTTCCGGGGCCGCCGGACAGGTCGGCGTTGATGAGCATGCGCCACACGGTGGGCGGGGCGCAGAAGGTGGTCACGCCCTCCGAGGCCAGGCGCCCGAGCAGAGCGTCGGCGTCGAAGCGGTCGTAGTTGTACAGGAACACGGTCGCCTCGGCCAGCCAGGGCGCGAAGAAGTTGGACCACGCGTGCTTGGCCCAGCCGGGCGAGGAGACGTTGAGATGCACGTCCCCCGGTCGCAGGCCGAGCCAGTACAGGGTGCTCAGGTGGCCCACGGGATAGGAGACGTGGGTGTGCTCGACGAGCTTGGGGCGGCTGGTGGTACCGGAGGTGAAGTAGAGCAGCAGGCGATCGTCGGAGGCGTTGCCGGGGTGGTCGGGGCGCACGTCCCCGAGGCCCTGGGCGTCGGCGGGGTCGAGCCATCCGGAGGCGCCGCCGACGGCGATCCGGGTCAGCTCTGCGCCGGTGTCGGCGAACTTGGCGGTGTCGGCGGCGTTGCACACCACGTGCCGGGCCCCGCTGCGTTCGATGCGGTCGACCAGGCCGGCGTGGTCCACCGCCGGGGTGGTGGGCACCAGGACCGCGCCGAGCTTGATCGCCGCGAGCATGGTGTCCCAGAGTTCGACCTGGTTGCCGAGCATGACGAGGACCGCGTCGCCGCGCCGCACGCCCTGGCGCGAGAGCCAGACGGCGAGGCGGTCGGAGCGCCGGGCCATCTCGTCGAAGGTGTGGGAGGCGCGGCTGCCGTCCGGTTCGACGATGACCAGAGCGGGCCGCTCGCTGCCGCGGGCCATGGGGTCGAACCAGTCGTGCGCCCAGTTGAAGCTCTCGCCCACGTCGGGCCAGGCGAAGCGTTCCAGGGCGGCGGCGTGGTCGGTGCGCAGGTCGAGGAGGAGGTCGCGCGCTGCGCGCAGGGAGTCGGTGGCGGGGCTCAAGCCGGTGTCTCCGTTCGCTGTGCGTGTCGGTGCCCGACACGGTAGGGCCTGGTGGCAGCCGGAGGGCACCCCTGCGGGGTCACGTTCCCAGGGCGAGTGTCACACCGAGGGTGAGCATCAGGGCGGCCACGAGCAGGTCGAGCACGCGCCAGGCGCCGGGCCGGGCGAACAGGGGGCGCAGCAGTCGGGCGGCTCCGCCGAGGGCGGCGAACCACACGAAGCTCCCGGTGACGGCCCCGATCGCCCACCACCAGCGCAGGTCGCCGTCCTGCTGGTTGGCCAGGGAGCCGAGCAGGACCACGGTGTCCAGGTACACGTGCGGGTTGAGCCAGGTGAGCACCAGCGCGGTGGCCACGGCGCCCCCGCGTGCGGGGCCGACCGGGGCGTCGGCGGCGGTGAGGGTTCCGGGGCGCAGGACCCTGCGCAGCGCCAGGAGGCCGTAGGCGAGGAGGAACCCCGCGCCGAGCAGGCGGATCGCCTCCATCAGGGAGGGCAGGGCCTGGACGAGGGCGCCGACGCCCAGAACCCCGGCGGTGATGAGCACGGCGTCGGAGAGCGCGCACACGGCCACGACGGGGAGCACGGTTCCGGGGCAGGCCTGGATCCCCACGCGCAGCACGTGGGCGTTCTGTGCGCCGATCGCGACGATGAGGGCGAGCCCGGTGCCCAGGCCGGTGAGCAGGGTGATCAGGGGTGTCATGTGCGGAACGTTAGGGCGCGTTCATCGCGGCTGTACAGTGAGGTTCATCTTTTTCAGGACTGTGAAGGGGAGCTTCACATGCCGTTCCGTTTCGAGCATCTGCACACCTTGGCGGCCCTGGTGGACGAGGGGTCCTTCGAGGGCGCGGCCCACCGGCTGCGGGTGAGTACCTCGGCGGTCTCCCAGCGGGTGCGGGCGATGGAGCGCTCGGCCGGCACGGTGCTGGTGCGGCGCACGACACCGGTGGGCACGACCGCGGCGGGCGACGTGGTGCTGCGGCACGCCCGCCAGGTGGTGATGCTGGACGAGGACACCGCGCGGGCGCTGCGGGCCGAGGGGCGCGAGCACGGGCGAGTGCGGGTGCCGTTGGCCGTCAACGCCGACAGTCTGGCCACGTGGTTCACCGAGGCGCTGGCTGCCGTCCCGGAGGAGGCGGGCGTGACCTTCGAGGTCCACCGGGAGGACGAGCAGCACACCGCGGAGCTGTTGCGCGCGGGCACGGTGATGGGTGCGGTGACCTCGCGTCCGGCGACGGTGCAAGGGTGTTCGACCGAGCCGTTGGGGGCGCTGCACTACCGGGCGGCCTGTAGTCCGGACTTCGCCCGCAAGCATCTGCAAGGCGGTCGCGAGCAGGCGCTGGTGCGGGCTCCGATGGTCAACTACGACCGCAGCGACGAGCTCCAGGACCGTTTCGTACGCGCTCTCACCGGGCGTGAGGCGGAGGGGCCGCGCCACTACGTTCCGGCCTCGGAGGACTTCGCGCGGGCGATCGTGTTCGGCCTGGGGTGGGGTGTGGTGCCCGAGCAGCAGTGTGCCGAGCACGTGGCCGCGGGCCGGTTGGTGGATCTGGCGCCGGAGCGGCCGGTGCGGGTGCGGTTGCACTGGCAGCGGTGGAACGTCTCCTCCCCGGCGCTGGACGCGGTCTCCGAGGCGGTGCTCGCGGTGGCCGCCGAGCACCTGCACTCGACGGGGTGAGGGTGCCCTCACCCGGACCCGGCGGGGTGTGCTGTGGCGGGTGCCGTAACCTGGGCCGGGGTCCCGGTCTGCACCGGGACCGACGTGTGTCCGGCCGACCGGAGAGCCCGAGGAAGAACGTGAACATCAAACCCCGTACGACGGCCCTGATCTTTCGTGTGGTCGCGGCTTTCGAGGCCTTCACCTGGGCCGGGCTCCTCATCGGCATGGGGGTGAAGTACCTCGGCAGCGGAAACGAGATCGGGGTGCAGATCTTCGGTCCGCTGCACGGCGGCGCTTTCATCGTCTACGTGATCGTGGCGCTGGCGGCGGCCCTGAAGTTCCGGTGGAGCCTGTGGGCGACGCTGGTGACGCTGGCGGCCTCGATCCCACCCCTGACGACGCTGCTGGCGGACTGGTGGCTGCACCGGACCGGGCGTCTGGTCCCGGTCTCGCAGCCAGAGCGTGAGGCCGAACCGGTGGCGTGAGCGTTAACGGTGCATTACATTCGGAACATCGAACCGAAAGGTTCGATGTTCCTTTTTTGTGTACGCACAGGATGACCCGAATCCACAATGGACGTTAATACAAAAAGAACTCCGGGCCATTGTGCAGAGACACGGGGAACAGGCCTTCCGTTTACTACAGAAAACCCTTGCACTCCAGAGGGGCACCGGGTTTACATTGTGGCCGGATTCGGCCCCTCATTCTTCTCCGCCACCCTTTGCCAAACGCGGACGGGGCATGTTCTTTTACTACTGGCACATCAACGCCGGCAGAAGGAAACCTCCATGCCAGACTCCCCCACCCCCGGACCCGACCGCAGAACCCTGTTGCGCGGCGCCGCCCTCACCTCGGGCGCGGTCGCGATCGGCGGAGCGTTCACCGTCGCCCCCGTACAGGCCTCCCCGGTCCGGATCGCCGAACCGTCGCTGTACACCCGCGCCGACTGGGACGCCCGGTCTCCGTCCAGCCCCGTGCAGATCCTGGCCGAGCCGCCGACCCAGATCGTGGTGCACCACACCGCCACCCCCAACAGCGACGACCTGTCCGAGGGCCATGCCCTGGCGCTGTCGAGGTCCATCCAGAACTTCCACATGGACGACAACGGGTGGATCGACACCGGCCAGCAGCTCACCATCAGCCGCGGCGGGCACATCATGGAGGGCCGCGACCGTGCGCTGCCGGCCATCCGCGAGGGCACACAGTGCGTGGGCACGCACGTGGCCAACCACAACAACACCACGATCGGCATCGAGAACGAGGGCACCTACACCGACGTCGAGCCCACCAGCGAGCTGATCGACGCCCTCGTGGAGACCCTGGCGTGGCTGTGCGAGGCCTACGGGCTCAACCCGCAGGACGCGATCGTGGGCCACCGCGACTTCAACGCCACCGAGTGCCCGGGCGAGGTCCTCTACGGGATGCTGCCCGACCTGCGCAGCGCCACCACGAGCGTGCTCGAGGCCAAGGGCGTGAGCATCCCGCCGCGCGGCGGGACCGACCCGGCCGACGCGCCCTCCTACCCGGCCGTGCCCGACGACGAGCCCGAACGCACCTTCTACCACGGTCCGGCGCGCGGCGCCGACGACATCTCCCGCTGACCGGCGCACGACCTCTCACCCCGCTCGAGGTCGAGCGCCCTGCCGGTGCCCGCCGTCGCCCCGACGGCGGGCACCGCTGTGTGCGGGGACCGGTTCAGTCCGCCGGGCCGGCCCCGCCCTTCTCCAGGTCCTGGCGCAGCCGGAACTTCTGGATCTTGCCGCTGGGTGTACGCGGAAGGGACTCGACCACTTCCACCCGTTCGGGCCAGTAGGGCTTGGCCACCCCCTGGTCGGCGAGGAAGGCCCGCAGGTCCTCGAGGGTGAGCCCGCGCGTGCCCTCCTGGAGCGTCACCACGGCGCAGGCGCGTTCCTGGAGCCGGGGGTCGGAGACCGCCACGACCGCGACCGTGTCGATGGCGGGGTGCTCGGACAGCACGTTCTCCACGTAGACCACGGGGATGTTCTCCCCGCCGCGGATGATGACGTCCTTGGTGCGCCCGCGGATGCCCACGTACCCGTCGGCATCCACCGAGGCCAGGTCGCCGGTGTCGAACCAGCCGTCCTCGTAGGAGGCCTCGGTCAGGTCGGGGCGTTCGGCGTACCCCGCGAACAGGAACGGGCCGCGCACCTGCAGCCGCCCCTCCTCCCCCGACGGCAACGGGGTCCCCGCGTCGTCGACCACCCGCACGCTCATACCGGGCCAGGGCCGCCCGTCGGTCTCGACGATCTTGTGCTCGGGGTCGTCGGGGCTGCCCAGGGTGACCAGGGCGTTCTCGGTCTGGCCCCATCCGCCCACGACCGCGGCCCCGGGCAGTTCGGTGCGGGCCCGGCGCAGCAGCACGCGCGGGATGGGCGCACCCATGCAGCAGAACGTGCGCAGGGACGACAGGTCGCGCCCGCCCAGATCCGGCAGGGACAGTACGTCCTGCAGGAACGGGGTGGCCGCCGAGGTCGAGGTGATGCGGTGGCGTTCCACGAGGTCGGCGAACCGGGCCGGGTCCCACACCTCCTGGTAGACGCCGGTCGCCCCCAGCATCAGGGCCAGGCGCACCCCGTAGAGCAACCCGGTCAGGTGCGCGAACGTGGAAGCCATGTGCAGCACGCTGTCGGGGCCGTGGCCGAGCCGGGCGGGCAGGGGCTCGAGCGCGGCCGCGAGCGTGTTGTGGGTGTGCATGACCCCCTTGGGCTCACCGGTGGTGCCGGAGGTGAAGATGAGCAGGGTGAGGTCGTCCGGTTCCGGGCGCAGGGCCGCCAGGGTTGCGGGGTCCCGCCCCCGGTCGGCGACCAGGTCCGACCAAGGTCGGGTGCCCTCGGGCGCGGGTTCGCCGGCATCGGGCACCACCACGACGTGTTCGAGGTCGGGCAGGTCGGGGCGCATGCGCTCGACCATGGCCACGTGGTCGAACCCGCGGAAGGTACGCGGCACGACGAGCACCTTGGAGCGCGCCAGCCGCAGCGCGAAGCCGACCTCGCGTTCGCGGTGGGCGGGGATCACGGGGTGGCTGACCGCGCCGATACGGGTGGCGGCCAGGTGCAGCACGATCCACTCGGTGCGGTTGGGCAGTTGGAAGGAGACCACGTCGCCGGGGCGCACCCCCAGGTCCAGGAGGGCGAAGGCGCAGAGGTCGACCTCCTCGCGCAGGCGGGCGTGGTCGGTGCTGCGGTGGCTGTCGACGACGGCGGTGCGGGCCGGGGTCCGGTCGGCGGCCAGGTCCAGGTCATCGGTGATCAGCCGGCCGGGCCAGTGGCCGGAAGCGGTGTGTGCCGCGATGCGCTCGGGGGTCAGGTGGGTCCTCAGGGTCATCACTGCCCCTTTCCTCAGCTCATCGTGAGTCCGCCGCTGACGCTGACGGTCTGGCCGGTGACGAAGGAGGCCTCCGGGGAGGCGAGGAAGGCGACCGCGTTGGCCAGGTCGGTGGGCTCACCCAGCCGGCGCAGGGGGATCGCCTTGGTCAGGGCGGTGCGCAGCTTGGGGTCCTCACCGCCGATGGAGGAGAACAGCTCGGTGTCGGTGGGCCCGGGGCTGACGCAGTTGACGGTGACACCGTGGCGGGCGACCTCGCGTGCGGCGGCCTTGGTGAAGGCGATGACCCCTCCCTTGGCCGCGGAGTAGACGGCCTCGCCCGAGGAGCCCACGCGTCCGGCGTCGGAGCCGATGTTGACCACCGCTCCCCTGCCGCGTCCGATCATGTGGGGCAGCACGGCGCGGCAGGTGTGCAGGACCCCGTAGAGGTTGATCTGCACGATGCGGTCCCAGTCGGCGGGGTCGGAGTCCACGAACGGGCCGGCGGTGTCCCAGCCGGCGTTGTTGACGAGCACGTCGATCCCGTCGAACTCCTCCTGCGCCCGGGCGAGCGCGGCGGAGACGGAGTCGGGGTCGGTGACGTCGGTGCCCAGGCCCAGGGCGCGCCCGCCCAGGTCCTGCGCGGCCTGCTTGGCCGCGCCCTCGTCGACGTCGGTGGCCACGACGTGGGCGCCCTCGGCGGCGAGTTTGCCGGCCACGGCGCGTCCGATGCCGCGTCCGGCGCCGGTCACGAACGCGACCTGGTCCTGCAGTCGTCCCATGGTGCTTGCCTCTCGGTTCGGGGGTCGGGATGGCCCCGGGAGATCGGGCCCGGGGTCGAAGGCGGGGTCGGGGTCAGGGGGCCAGCTCGCGGCCCAGACGCTGCCGGGCGATGACGAGCTTCATGATCTGGGCGGTACCGTCGCCGATCTGCAGCCCGAGGACGTCGCGCATGCGCTGCTCGAGGGGCCGTTCGGTGCGGTAGCCGTACTGGCCGTGCAGGAGCAGGCACTGCTGGGCGATCTCGTGGGCGACCACCGGGGCCCACCACTTGCACATGGCGGCCTCGGAGGTGTGGGGCTGCCCGGTGTCCTTGAGCCAGAGGGTGCGCAGGCACAGCAGTCGGGCGGCCGACAGGCGGGTCTCGGCCTCGGCCAGCGGGAAGGCCACGCCCTGGAACGTGCTCAGGGGCCGGTCGAAGGCGGTGCGCTCCCCGACGTACTCCCAGGTCTCCTCGAGGGAGCTGCGGGCCGCACCCAGGCACTGGAGCCCGATGAGGGCGCGGCTGAAGTCGAAACCCTGCAGGACGTGGGAGAACCCCTCGCCCTCGGGGCCCAACCGGTGGTCGGCGGGCACCCGCACACCGTCCAGATGCACGGCGCCCCGGCCCACCGCCTTTGTTCCCATGTCGGAGTAGGGTTCGCGGGTCACGCCGGGCAGGTCGAGCGGGACGAGGAAGGCGCTGATGTCGCGCCCCCGCCTCCGGTCGGGGCCGGTGCGGGCGATGAGTACGGCCGCCGAGGCCTGCCCGCAGAAGGACAGCGACTTCACCCCGTCGAGCACGTAGGTGTCGCCCTCGCGCCGTGCCGTGAGGTGGAGGTTGGCGGCATCGGAGCCGGCGTGGGGCTCGGTCAGGCCGATACCGATGAGGTCCTGGCCCGAGCACAGCCGCCGCACCCAGGTTCGGGCGAGTTCGGGCGGTGCGTGCTCGGCGAGGATCTGCCCGACGAGGGAGCCCACGACCTGCACGTAGGCGGCGGAGACGTCCCCGGCTGCGATCTCCTCGGTCACGAGCCCGGCGGTGATGCGGTCGGCCCCGTCTCCGCCCAGGTGCGCGGGCAGTTCGGGGGCGATGAGGCCGTGCGATCCCATCGCGCTCAGCAGTTCTGGTTCGACGCGTCCGGCGGCCTCGCGGTCGGCGGCCCCGGGTGCGACGTGGGTGCGGGCCAGGACCTTGGCCTTCTCGGCGGCCCCGGTCTGGGCGGGTGTGGGTGCGAAGTCCATGGTCTGCCCCGGCTCAGACGAACTGGGAGAAGTCGGGGGCGCGCTTCTCGGAGAAGGCGCGGGCGCCCTCCTTGCCCTCGTCGGAGGAGCCGAAGAGGTCCAGGGCCGACATGGACAGGCTGCTCAGGCCGGCCTGGTGGTCGGTGTCGGCGTTGAAGGACTGCTTGAGGAAGCGCAGCGCGGTGGGGCTCTTCTGCCCGATCTCCTCGGCCCACTGCCGGGCGGTGGCCATGAGGTCCTCGTCGGGCACGACGGCGTTGACCAGGCCCCAGCGCTCGGCGGTCTCGGCGTCGTAGAGGTGGCACAGGAACCACATCTGGCGGGCGCGCTTCTCGCCGACGACGCGGGCGAGGTAGGCGGTGCCGAAACCGGCGTCGAAGGATCCGACCTTGGGCCCGGCCTGGCCGAAGCGGGCGCTCGCGGCGGCGATGGACAGGTCGCACAGCACGTGCAGGACGTGGCCGCCGCCGACCGCGACCCCGTTGACGGCGGCGATGACGGGCTTGGGGATGTCGCGGATGATGCGGTGCAGGCGGCCGATCTCGAAGAGCCCGCTGTCGGTGGGGCCGTAGTCGCCGGTCTCGGCGCGCTGCTTGACGTCGCCGCCGGGGCAGAAGGCCTTCTTCCCGGCGCCGGTGAGGATGACCGCGCGCACCGTCGGATCGCCCCAGGCCCGGCGGAAGGAGGCGATGAGTTCGTCGACGGTGCGGCCCCGGAAGGCGTTGTGGCTGTCGGGGCGGTCGATGGTGATGACGGCGGTGGTGCCCTCGACGGAGTAGTCGACGTCCTGGAACGGTTCCATGTCCGGCCTCCCTGAATCTTGGCTCAGCAGAAGTGAATATTCGTTCACTTGTGATGAACCTAGATTCACATAACTCGGGTGTCAAGACCTCCGCCGCGTTGACAGTGCACGGGAGTGAACGTAACTTCACCTGACATGAACACCGGTTCACCGGCGGAGGCAGCGCGCTCGGCGCGGGCCGAACAGCGCCGCCACCAGCTCCTGACCGCCGCGGCCCGCCTCATGGAACGCGACGGTTTCCACGGGGTCTCGATGCAGGCCCTGGCCGAGGAGGCCTCGGTCAGCGTCGGCCTCATCTACCGCTACTTCGGCGGCAAGGACGAGGTCCTGCTCGCCGTCATCTGGCGCGTGCTCGACGCCTTCGCCTCCCAGGTGCCCGAGGCCATCGACAAGGCCGGCCCGGACCCGGTCGAACGCACCGCCGCCGCGTTCGCCGCCTACTGCACCATCATCGACGAGCACCGCCACGCCGCCGTGCTCACCTACCGCGAGAGCCGCACGCTCAGCACCGAGGGGCGCGCCCGGATCAAGAGCGCCGAGGTCGAGACCGGCCGCCCGCTGCGTGCGTGCCTGCGCGAGGCCATCGACGAGGGCCTGTTCAGGGACGTGGACGTGGAGCTGTGCTCCTACGACCTGCTGCTGCTCGCCCACGGGTGGGCGCTGAAGTACTGGTATTTCGAGCACAGCCACGACCTGCAGGACTACGTGCGCACCCAGACCGCGCTGATGTTCGGCGGCCTGTTGCGGCCCGAGCACCGCGGCGCCTACACCCACCTGCTCGCCGGCTGAGACCGCACACACGTGTGGGCCGCCTCCACGACGGGAGACGGCCCACACGGTGCAAGGGCCCGCGGCGCGGCCGCGGGAGGGTGGATCAGGCGCGCGGCAGGCGCTCGGCCAGCCAGGCCTCGACCTCGGCCGAGGAGCGCGGCAGCCCGGCCGACATGACCGTGCGGCCCTCCTCGGTGACCAGCACGTCGTCCTCGATGCGCACGCCGATGCCGCGCAGCTCCTCGGGGACGGTGAGGTCGTCGGGCTGGAAGTACAGGCCCGGCTCGACCGTCAGGACCATGCCGGGCTCCAGCTCGCCGTAGAGGTGGGCCTCCTGTCGGGCCACGGCGCAGTCGTGCACGTCCAGGCCGAGCATGTGGCCGGTGCCGTGCAGGGTGTAGCGGCGCTGCAGGCCCAGTTCCAGGATCCGTTCGACCGGGCCCTCCAGCAGCCCCCACTCGACCAGGCCCTCGGCGAGCACACGCTGGGCCGCCTTGTGGAAGTCGCCGAAGGGGCGCCCGGGTGCGACGGCGGCGATGCCGGCCTCCTGGGCCGCGTACACCAGGTCGTAGACCTTGCGCTGCAGGTCGGTGAAGGTACCCGAGACCGGCATGGTGCGGGTGACGTCGGCCGTGTAGAGGGTGGTGGTCTCCACGCCGGCGTCGAGCAGCAGCAGGTCGCCCTCGCGGACCGAGCCGTCGTTGCGGGTCCAGTGCAGGGTCGTGGCGTTGGCACCGGAGGCGGCGATGGTGCCGTAACCGACGTCGTTGCCCTCCACGCGGGCGCGCAGGAAGAACGTGCCCTCCACGAACCGCTCGGAGGTGTCCCGGGCCTGCGGCAGGGCTGCGGCCACGTCGCCGAAGCCGCGCACGGTGGCGTCGACGGCGCGCTGGAGCTGGGCGACCTCCCACTCGTCCTTGACCAGGCGGTGGTCGGCCAGGGCCACCCCGAGTTCGGTGTCCAGGCGGGCGGACTTGGCCTTGGCCTCGCTGTCGGTGTCGCCGCGGACCTCGTCGACGAGGGCGTCCACGTCGGCGTCGTGGCCGCGTACCACGCGCAGGGCCGTGGTTCCCGAGCGCAGGGCCTCGGGCAGGGTGCGCACGTCGGCGGTGGCCACGGCGAACAGGGCGGAGGCCTCCTGGAGGCTGTTGCGGCGGCCGGTCCACAGTTCGCCGTACTGACCGAGCCAGAACTCGCCGTTCTCGCGGTCCGAGCGCGGCTTCAGGTAGAGGACCGCGTCGTGCCCGCCGTCGGCGTTCGGGGTCAGCACCAGGCAGCCGCCGTCGGCGGTGTCACCGGTGAGGTAGGCGTAGTCGGTGGCCGCACGGAAGGGGTACTCGGTGTCGTTGGAGCGGGTGACGAGCTGTCCGGCCGGCACGACCAGGCGCTCCCCGGGGAAGGCGGCACCGAGGGCGGCGCGGCGGCGTGCGGTGTGCGGGGCCTGCTCGATGGGGTCCAGGTCGCGCAGTTCGGTGTCGGCCCACCCGGTGCTCATCCACGCGGCCAGCTCGTCGGAGACCGACTGGGACTGACCGTTCTTGCGGGGGGTGAACACGAAGGCGTCGGCTCGGTCTCCGGGGCGCTGCTGGTCG
The DNA here is from genome assembly GCF_014892575.1 of Nocardiopsis coralli. GTDB lineage: Bacteria > Actinomycetota > Actinomycetes > Streptosporangiales > Streptosporangiaceae > Nocardiopsis > Nocardiopsis coralli. The sequence goes on from NZ_JADBGI010000015.1 coordinate 47,267, forward strand.
CTCACGTGGGCTCTCTCCTCGTGGGGTGTGCGGGCTCGTGCGGGGGCGGTGCCGCTGGTGGCGGCCGTGTCCCATCGTAGGCCCCGGGCCGCCGCAGGGGCCGTGCGCGGGACATACCACCGGCCATAACACCGGCCCGGCCCGCTTTGATCCCCGCTCCCCCGCGAGGGCGCTCAGAGCTCGGCGGCGAAGGGGATGGCCTTGGGGTATGGGAGGTCGTCGACCGTGGCGGGGTCGAGCCGGCTGTAACCGAGGCGGTCGTAGAGCCCGACGGCCTCGGGCTGCGAGGGGCCGGTGAACAGGACCACGCGTGTGTAGCCGAGGTCGCGGGCGGCCTGTTCGAGCGCTCCCATGACGGCGCGGGCCAGCCCCTTGCGGCGGTGGCGGTCCGAGGTCCAGATGCGCTTGAGCTCGGCGGTTCCCGGTTCCTGGGAACGGTCGGCGCGGTAGGGGCGCACGGCCCCTCCGGCCACGATCTCACCGTCGAGTTCGACCAGGACCATGCGCCCGTCGGGGGCGACGAACTCGGTGACGGGGTAGCGGGAGAGCTCGTACGCGGCGCCGTCGGCCCCGTAGCGCTGGGTGTACTCCTCCAGCAGCCCGGCCAGGAGCCCGTCCACACGCGGGTCGTCGTGCTCGACCGTCAGGATGCGCGGCGCGGACTCGGGTGCGGCAGTGCTGGGCCGGCCGGCGCCGGTACCGGTGGTGGTCACCTCGTCGTTGCTCCCTCGCTCGCCTCGGACACCGCCCCGGTGCCCGCGTGGTCCGCCGGGAATCCTATGCGCGGCCGTTGCGGTGCGCCACGCGCAGGCGGGGTCGGTCCGCTCACACGTGCGGCGCGGCTCAGCGGGGTGCAGGGCCCTCGGGATGGTCCTCGTCTCGGGGTTCGGCGTTGGGCCCGTAGACGGCGTCGTGGTCCCGGGGGTCGTCGGGGTCGGCGAGGTTGCCCAGGGTCATCGCCACGGGCGGCAGCACGGAGGCGACCACGCACATGGCCACCGCCCATCCGGTGCCGAAGAGGAAGTACACGGGCGCCGAGGCGGCGAAGAGCAGGACACACACGCCCATGACGAGGCTGTACTGGCGGACCCGGCGTTTCATGCGCGCACCTCCCGGTTCGCAGCGGTGCTCGGGTGCACCCCTTCCACGCTACCTCCGCCGGCCGGGACTGCCGGGGCCCCAGGTCCGGGCCCGCGGCCCGGAGGCGGCACCTGCGACACGGGTACTGCCAGTACCTGCCTCACACGGGGGCGCGGGGCCTAACGTGGCCCGATGGCGATCACACATTTCACGCTGAACAACGGGGTCGAGATCCCCGCCATCGGCTACGGCGTCTACCAGACACCGCCCGAGCAGACCGTCGACTCCGTCCGGAGCGCGCTCTCGACCGGTTACCGCCACATCGACACCGCGGCCGCCTACGGCAACGAGCGGGAGGTCGGCGAGGCGATCCGCGGCTCCGGCCTCGACCGTTCCGAGGTCTTCGTCGAGACCAAAGTCTGGATCAGCGACTACGGCTACGACGAGACCCTGCACGCCTTCGACAAGAGCGCCGGCAAACTCGGCATCGACCGGATCGACCTGTTCATCCTCCACCAGCCCCTGCCCGGCGAGTTCGACCGCACCATCGCCGCCTACAAGGCGTTGGAGAGGCTCCTGGCCGACGGCAAGGTGCGGGCCATCGGCGTCAGCAACTTCATGCCCGAGCACCTGGAGCACCTCATCGGGGCCACCGACGTCGTTCCCGCGGTGAACCAGATCGAGGTGCACCCCTACTTCCGACAGTCCGACCTGCTCTCGCTCGATACCGAACACGGCGTCCTCAACCAGGCCTGGTCGCCCATCGGCGGTATCACCTTCTACCGCGACGGCGCCACGGGCTCCACGCTCGAGGACCCGGTCGTCAACGGCATCGCCCGCGCGCACGGTAAGAGCCCCGCCCAGGTGATGCTGCGCTGGCACCTGCAACAGGACCGGCAGGTGATCCCCAAGTCGGTCACGCCCTCGCGCATCGCGGAGAACTTCGGCGTCTTCGACTTCGAGCTCACCGCCGAGGAGCTGGCCGCCATCGACGCCCTGGACACCGGGACCCGCGGCGGACCGGCCCCGGAGGCGCTCACGCGGGAGGACTTCGGGTTCCCCATCCCCGAGGCCTGAGCCCCGGTCCTGCCGTCGGCCGGTTCACAGGGGTGCGCGGTGCTCCACGACCGTCTTCATGATCAAGGTCGACCTCAGGCGCTGGACACCGGGGAGCTGGAGCAGGGTCTCGTCGTAGAGGGCCTGGAAGTGCTGCTTGGAGGCGGTGGCGACGTAGATCTGGTAGTCGGGGTCGCCGAACAGACGGTGCGCCTGGACGATGCCGGGGACCTCGGCGACCGCTTCCTCGAAGGCGACGACCGCCGCCCGGTCCCCGGCGTTCAGGGTCACGAACACCAGGGCCTCGAAGGGCACCCCGAGCAGGTCGAGGTCGAGGTCGGCCCGGTAGCCGCGGACCACCCCGCCGGCCTCCAGGTCGCGGAAACGGCGGTGGCAGGCGGACAGGCTCAACCCCACGCGTGAGGCCACGTCCGTCATCGTCGCCCGCCCGTCCTCCTGGAGGATCGAAAGAATATTCCGGTCGATGGCGTCCATGCGGAAGATGCTTGCACCATTGAAGGGAATCAGCAAGAGATCCCGAAACACATTTCGCGCCTTCTCCAATAATCTTGTTTCCGGACGAGATGAGCCGTGGTGGAACCGTGAGGGGTGGGCACGCGTGGAGGGGTCGTTGCTGGCTGCGTTCTGGGGTGTCTCGGCGCTCCTGGCCCTGACACCGGGGGCGGACTGGGCCTACGCCATCTCTTCGGCGGTGCGCCCCGGCGGGGCCCTTCCGGCGGTCGCGGGCATGCTCACCGGGCACCTGGCCGCGACCTTCGCCGTGGCCGCGGGGGTCGCTTCCCTCATCGCCGCCTCGGACACGGCGATGTCCGCGCTGACGCTGATCGGGGCGCTCTACCTGCTCTGGCTGGGCGCCACGTCCCTGCTGCGTTCCCCGGCGCAGGACACGAGCGAGCCCGCCGCACCCGCGGGCAGGGCGCGCACCTTCGCCAAGGGGGCGGGCGTCAGCATGCTCAACCCGAAGCTCCTGCTGCTGTTCCTGGCGCTCCTGCCCCAGTTCACCGACCCCGGCGGCGCGTGGGCGATGGGTGCCCAGATGGTCGCCCTGGGCCTGGTGCACGTGTTCACCTGCGCGGTGATCTATTCGGGCGTCGCCTTCGGGGTCGGCGCTGTGCTGACCGAACGGCCCCGAGCGGCACGCGCCGTCGGGCTGCTGTCCGGCCTGGTCATGATCGCGCTCGGCCTGGCCCTGGCCGGGGAGCAACTCCTGGCGTACGTGCGCTGACCAGGGGACGGCACCACCGTCCGCGGCCGGTGGCGCCCCCTGGCACCAGAACCCGGAGTGACTTGTCTAGGGTGTGCCCATGTCAGTCACCGAACGCACCCTGTTGGGGCCGGGGCCCAGCAACCCCTACCCGGAGGCGACTCTGGGCTCGACGGCACCCCTGCTCGGCCACCTGGATCCCCAGTTCATCGCCCTGCTGGAACGCGTCTGCGATCGCCTGCGTTCCCTGTGGGGCACCCAGAACCCGCTCACCCTCCCGCTCTCCGGCACCGGCTCCCTCGGCATGGAGACGGCCTTCGCCAACACCGTGCGCAAGGGTGACACGGTGGTCGTCGCGGTCAACGGACTCTTCGGCGAGCGCATGTGCGAGGTCGCCGGACGCTACGGCGCCGAGGTGGTCCGTGTCGACCACGAGTGGGGCCGGCCGGTGGACGTCCAGCGAGTCCTGGACGCCCACCCCTCCCCCGCGCTGGTGGCCGCGGTGCACGCCGAGACGTCCACCGGTGCGGTCAGCGACATCGGCGCCCTGGGCCGGGCCCTGCGCGAGCGCTCCGACGACACCCTGCTGATCGCCGACTGCGTCACCTCCCTGGGCGGCATGCCCATGGAACTGGACGAGTGGAAGGTGGACATCGCCTACTCCGGCACCCAGAAGTGCCTGGGTGTGCCGCCGGGCCTGGCGCCCTTCACCTTCTCCGAGCGCGCCTGGGAGCGGCGGGTGCAGTCCCCGCCGGTCTGGTACATCGACCTCGGGCTGCTGGGGGCCTACGTACGCGGCGGCCCGGGCGGCCGCGCCTACCACCACACCGCACCGACCTCGATGGTCGCCTCCCTGGACGCGGCGCTGGAGCGCATCGAGTCCGAGGGCGCCGAGGCCGTGGCCGCGCGGCACGAGGCGGCCGGCGCCCGGCTGCGCGAAGGCCTGCAGGAGATGGGCCTGGATCTGTTCGCCGCCGAGGGACACCGGCTGCCGCAGCTGACGTCGGTGCGTGTGCCCGAGGACGTGGACTCGGGCAAGGTGCGCGAGCAGCTGCTGCGCGACTACGGCCTGGAGATCGGCGCCGGGGTGGGGCCCTACGCCGCTTCGGTGTGGCGCATCGGCCTCATGGGCCACAACGCCCGCCTGGACCGGGCCGAGCTGGTTCTGGGCGCCCTTCGCCGCGTCCTGGGGCGTTAGCGCCGAACCCCAGTACCTGCGGGGACGGCGCCGGGCCGTCCCCGCACGCGGAAGCCCTCCTCGATCCGGTACCCGGCGGCCACCAGGCGCTTCTTGGCCTCGTCGGCGCTGCGCACGGTTGCCTCGTCGAAGATCCGGTTGTAGTGGTGCTCGGGGATGCGGTGCAGACCCGCGCGCAGCAGGCGCAGACCCTCGGTGGTGGCGGTCGGGGCGCCGGGCACCTCGGGCAGGATCCGGTAGGCGTGGCGGGCCCAGGCGGGCAGGGTGTAGTAGCTCAGCGCACCGAAGGGGAACCACAGCGGCCGGAGCGGGGCGAGGGCGGCCAGGTGTTCGGGCACGTCGGGCCGGAGCAGGAACCGCACCGCCTGCCCGGCCTCGGGCGTCACACGCAGCTGCGGGCGCACCCTGGCCAGGTAACGCCGCAGGGAAGCGGTGTCGCGGGGCACGTCGTCGCGGTGCAGCCCCACGTGTTCGGCGGTGCGGGACTGCTCGTCGATGTAGCGGTCGCATTCGGCCGGGGTGAGCCGCAGCCCGGCGCGCACGGTGGTCTCCAGGTAGGAGGAGACCTCGGCGCAGTGCACCCACACGAGCAGGTCGTGCTGGTCGACGCGGTGGGTGCGGCCGGTGTCGGGGTCGGTGAAGGTCAGGGCTCTGTGCACCCGGCGCACGCGTTCGCCCAGTTCACGGGCTTCGTCAGGGCTGCCGTAGGTGGTCACGGCGACGAAGTGCGCGGTGCGCAGGAGCCGGCCCGTGGGGTCCTCGCGGAAGTCGGAGCGCTGCCACACGCCCCGCATCGCGACCGGGTGCAGCGCCTGGAGCATGAGGGCGCGGACGCCGGCGATCCACATCGTGCGGTCCAGGTGGACCTTCCAGGTGACGCTGTCGGGTGCGGCGGCGGTGGGCTCCATCAGGCTTCCTCCTCCGGGGTTCCGCGCCGCTCTCCACATTAGTTCCCCGGATCCGGGCCTACGGGGCCTGCCGGGCGGTCGTCGGGGTCGGGGCGGCTCGCGCCGAGCAGTCGGCGTGCGGTGTGTTCCAGGTGCCGGGCGAACTCGGCCGGTTCCTCGACGCGGAACCCGATGTCGGAGGCGGCCAGCACGGCGGTGAGCCACTCGAAGGAGTCGACGTGGGCGGTGTAGCGGCACCCGTGCTCCCCGAGCGGCTCCAGGGTGCCGTCGATGCGGTGCAGGCGCGCGGCCGCGTCGTGCATGCCGGTGTCCAGGGTGAGCACCACACGCACGCTCCTGGGCCCGTGGAACCGCTCCTGCAGGTGGTGGGCGAGGTCGTCGGCGGGCGGCCGGCGCGCCAGGAAGTGGTCCCCGCTCACGCGCGGGGCGGACATGCGGTCCAGGCGGAAGGCCCGCCAGTCGTCGCGTCCGGTGTCCCAGGCGTACAGGTACCAGCGCCTGCGGAGCCGGACCAGGCGCACGGGTTCGACGGTGCGCGGCGCGGGCCCGGTCCCGGGGTCGTGGTCGAAGGACAGGTACCGGTGGGCGTCGACCGCGGTGACGACGGTGTCCAGGAGGTGGCGGTCGATGCCGGGTTCCTCGGCGGGGCCGAACTCGACGGCGGCGCGGACGGCGTCGGCCGTGCGGCGCAGTCGGGGCGGCAGGATGCGGCGGAGTTTGGTGCGGGCACGGTCGGCGGGTTCCTCGGTCTCGACACCGGTACCGCCCGAGGCCGCCAGGCCCAGCCCGAGCACGGCGGCGACCGCTTCGTCGTCCTCCAGCATCAGGGGCGGCAGGGTGGATCCGGCCAGGAGACGGTAGTGTCCGCCCGGCCCGCGGGCGCTCTGCACGGGGTAACCCATGGCGCGGATCTGGCCGATGTCGCGCCGCAGGGTGCGAGGCGGAACCCCGAGCGCGTCGGCGAGTTCGGCGGCGGGCCACTGCCGCCCGGACTGCAGCAGGGACAGCAACCGCAGCACCCGCCCCCTGGGTGTGGACACCGACCGCCACCCCCCTTTTTTGTGGCCGGAAACCTGCCACATCCGATCCTAGCCTGCAGGTATGGCACAGACACAGGGCTCGGGGGCCGACCGCGGCCGGTGGATCACCGTGGAGGGCGCGCGCACGCACAACCTCCGGGAGGTCTCGGTGCGCCTGCCCAAACACCGGCTCACGGTCTTCACTGGCGTCTCGGGTTCGGGCAAGTCGTCGCTGGCCTTCGACACGGTCGCCGCGGAGGCCGAGCGGCTGGTGACCGGGGCCTTCCCCGCGTTCGTGCGCAACCGCCTGCCCCAGCACCCGGCGGCGGACGTGGACCGCGTCGACGGCCTGGTCTTCACCACGACCGTGGACCAGCGCCGGTTCACCGGGAACGCTCGCTCCACGGTGGGCACGGCGAGCGACACCGCGCCGCTCCTGCGTCTGCTGTTCTCCCGGATCGGCCGTCCCGGCGCAGGTTTCTCCCCGGCCTACTCCTTCAACGACCCCGCGGGCATGTGCCCGGGGTGCGAAGGGCTCGGCACCGTCGACGACATCGACCTCGGGCGACTGCTGGACCGGTCCCGGAGCCTGCACGGGGGCGCGGTGGACTTTCCCGCCTTCGCGCCCGGCACCTACCGGTGGAAGCGCCTGGTCCACTCGGGGATCGTCGATCCCGGGGTCCCCCTGGCCGAACTGCCCGAGGACGCGCTCGACACACTCCTGCACGCGCGGGACCTGCCGCTCACCTCACCGGGGCCCGCCTACCCCGGGCACGGCCGTTTCGACGGGGTACTGCCCCGGTTGCGCGACTCCTACCTGCGCCGCACACCCACGCGCCTGACCCGGGAGGAACGCCTTGCGCTGGAGCGTGTCGTGACCCGCCGGACCTGCCCGGAGTGCGAGGGCACCCGGCTGCACGCCGCAGCACGCGCGAGCCTCGTCCGGGGCCGCTCGATCGCGGACTGGTCGGCGCTGCCCGTGCGGGACCTGCGCGAGGTCGCCGCCGCGGTGGACGACCCCTCGGTGGCGCCGCTGCTACGAGCGCTCCGGGAACGCCTGGATGCCCTGGAGGCGGTCGGATTGGGCCACCTGAGCCTGTCCCGGGGCTCGTCCACGCTGTCGGGCGGCGAAGCGCAGCGGGTCAGGCTCGTGCGCCACCTCGGCAGCGCCCTCAGTGACGCCTGTTATGTCCTGGACGAACCCAGCACCGGGCTGCACCCCCACGACGTGCACCGTCTGCTGGGGCTGTTGGCCGGGCTGCGCGACGCACACAACACCGTGCTCGTGGTCGAACACGACCCCGTCTTCGTGCTGGGCGCCGACCACGTCGTGGAGCTGGGCCCGGGCAGCGGCGCCGAGGGCGGCCGTGTCTGTTTCGAGGGCCCGCCCACCGCGCTGGACGGGAGCGGAACGGCGACCGCCCGGGCCCTGAACACCCCGATCCGGTTCCGGCAGCACCTGCGCACCCCGCACGGCAGTGTGGCCATCACCGGTGCGCGCCGGCACAACCTGCGCGGGGTCGACGTGCACGTCCCCCTCGGGGTGCTGACCGCGGTCTCGGGCGTGGCCGGATCGGGCAAGAGCACACTGGTCGCCGAGGAACTGCCGCACCGGCACCCCGAATTCCACGTGGTCGGCCAGGGCCCACTGCACGGGGGCGTGCGCTCGACCCCCGCGACCGTGCTCGGGGTGGCCGAACCGCTGCGCAGGGCCTTCGGCCGGGCGAGCGGGCTTGCCCTCTCCTGGTTCAGCGCCAACGGGCGCGGGGCCTGCCCGCAGTGCGGCGGCAAGGGGGTGATCGTCACCGACCTGGCCTTCCTCGACGACGTGCGCACCACCTGCGAGGCCTGCGGCGGAACCCGGTTCGCACCGACCGCGCTCACCGCGACCCTGCACGGGCACACGATCGCCGACGTGCTGGCGATGCCCCCGGCACAGGCCGCCGCCGTCCTGGACCAGGCCCCGGACGCGCAGCGACGGCTCCGGTGGATGGAACGCGTCGGGCTCGGACACATGGCGATCGGCCGCGGCCTGGACACACTCTCGGGCGGTGAACGCCAACGGCTCCTGCTCGCACGGCACCTGGCCGCGGCAGGAGACCCCGGGAACCTGCGCCTGGTGCTCGACGAACCGACCGCCGGCCTGCACGGGCAGGACGTCGAACGGTTCCTGGGCCTGTGCGACGAGCTCGTGGACGGCGGCGCCACCGTGGTCGTGGTCGAGCACGACCTGCGGGTGATCGCCCGCGCCGACCACGTCATCGACGTCGGCCCGGGCGCGGGCGAGGACGGCGGCCGCATCGTGTACGCGGGCGCCCCCGCCGGCCTGCCCTCGGTCACCGCGTCGGTGACCGGGCGCTACCTCCCGGCCCCTCGGTCGGCCGAGGCCCGCAGGTAGGCCAGCACCGCCTGCACCCGGCGGTGGATGTTGTCGTCGGGCGGCAGGTCGAGCTTGGCGAGGATGTTGCCGACGTGCTTACCGACGGCGGCGTCGCTGACCACGAGCCTGCGCGCGATGGCCCCGTTGGAGTGCCCCTCGGCCATGAGCGCCAGCACCTCGCGTTCACGCTCGGTCAGGCGCTCCAGCGGGTCGGAGCTGCGGCGCAGGAGTTGGCGCACGACCTCGGGGTCGACGAAGGTGCCGCCCTCCACGACCCGGCGCAGCACCGACGCGAACTCGCGCACGTCGCCCACGCGCTGCTTGAGCAGGTAACCCACCCCTGCCCCGTCGCCGGAGTCGAGCAGGTCGGAGGCGTAACTGAGCTCCACGTACTGGCTCAGGGCCACGACTGCGAGCCCGGGGTGGGAACGGCGCAGCTCCACGGCGGCGCGCAGGCCCTCGTCGGTGTGGTCGGGCGGCATACGGATGTCGGTGACCACCAGGGCCGGGCGGTGTTCGGCCACGGCCTCGGCGAGGGCTCCGGCGTCCCCGACGGCGGCGGCGACGGGGAACCCGAAGCGTTCCAGGAGCCCCACGAGCCCCTCCCGCAACAGCACACCGTCCTCGGCGAGCACGGTCGGGACCGCGGTCACGGTGTCTGCGGGGTCGGGTCGGTCTGGCACGGAAGCTCCACTCGTACTCGGGTCGGGCCGCCCGGAGGGCTGGACAGCTCCATTGTGCCGCCCATGACGGCGACCCGGTCGGACATGCCGGTGAGCCCGCTGCCCCTGCGGGGGTCGGCGCCACCGGGGCCGTCGTCGCTGACCTCCAGGGTCAGGCGTTGGCGGGGCCGAAGACCGTCGACGCGGGCGTGCACGGTCACGTTGCGGGCCTCGGTGTGTTTGTGGGCGTTGGTGAGGGCCTCGGCGGCCACGAAGTAGGCGGTGGCCTCCACGTGGGCGGGCAGGCGGTGGGGCAGGTCGGTGCGCACGGCCACGGGCGCGGGGTTGTGGTCGGCCAACTCGCCCAGGGCGGCGGGCAGACCGCGGTCCACGAGCACGCGCGGGTGGATGCCGCGTACGAGTTCGCGCAGGTCGTCGATGAGTTCGCCGGTGCGGGCGTGGGCGGCGGCCACCCGCCGGTCGGCCTCACTGTCCTCCTGCAGGTCGAGGCGGGCCAACCCCAGGTCCATCTGGATGGCGACGAGCTTCTGCTGGGCGCCGTCGTGCAGGTCGCGTTCGATCCTGCGGCGCTCGTACTCGAAGGCGCCCACGAGGCGGGCCCGGGAGTCGGTGACCTCACTGAGCTCGGCGCGCAGTTCCTCGGGGGGAGGGCCGGTGACCAGCGCGCGGGTGATGAGCCCGTGCACCCCGGCCAGCAGGGCGTTGGCATAGAGGGCGGCCACGAGCACGACCGGTGCGGCCAGGGCGTAGGGCAGCGCCTCCTGCGGCGTGGTCAGGGTGACCGGCCCGAGCGCGACGGCCTCGCCCGGTGTGGTGAGCAGCAGCGGGGACGCGGCGAGGATCACGGCCAGGATGACCAGGTTGCTCACGACGACTGCGGTCAGGACGAGCACGACCGGGGAGAGGGCGACGTGGGCGACCTCGCGCCAGGTGGCGGCCTCGGTGTAGCGCACACGCAGCCACACCCCGGGGCCGGGTTCGGTGACGGGCCGGTGCCCGCTCGGGGGCACGTCGTCGTCGATGAGCCCCAGGCGCCAGCGGTCGACGGCGCCCAGTACCATGCCCACCATCGGCCCGAAGAGCGCTCCCATGATGAGCCCGCTCAGGACCAGGGCCACGCCGGCGCCGCCGAAGAAGGTGTCGGGTGTGGTCAGCACCAGCCCGAGCGAGAGCGCCCAGGGCAGGTAGAGGGGCCCGGCCACCGTGGCGAGCACACCGAGCACGACCATGCTGCCCGCGGTGAAGGCCAGGGCGCGCCAGGGCCAGGCGGTCAGCAGGAACCGGGGGCGGACCATGGCCCGCAGGACCGTGTCCGGGGCGTAGGGGCGCCCGCGCGGGGCGGCGTCGGTGTCGGTGCGTTCGTTCATGCGTTCCACGCTAGAGAGCGGGGGCGGCGCCGGGAATCGGTCGCGCCACCGTTCTCGGGTAGGGCCTGCCCCACCCGCCCCGGTATGCCCCGCCGGTGCGGTGCGACCTGCGCGTCGGCGGGTGGCCGGGGCCCGCTAGGATGGCCCGACGTGAGTGCGAAACCGCTGATCCCCGATGTCCTGGCCGCCCGGTACGCGTCCCCTGAGCTGACCCGGCTGTGGTCCCCCGAATACAAGGTGGTCGCCGAGAGGCGGCTGTGGTTGGCCGTGCTGCGGGCCCAGAAGCGTCTGGGTGTGGACGTGCCCGACGGTGTGGTCGAGGACTACGAGAAGGTCCTGGAACAGGTCGACCTGGCCTCGATCGCCGAGCGCGAGCGTGTCACCCGCCACGACGTCAAGGCGCGCATCGAGGAGTTCAACGCCCTGGCCGGGCACGAGCACGTGCACAAGGGCATGACCTCGCGCGACCTGACCGAGAACGTCGAGCAGCTGCAGGTGCGCGACAGCCTGCTGTTGGCCCGGGACCGCACGGTGGCGCTGTTGGCGCGGCTGGGCCGGCTGTCCGCGGAGTACGGCGAGACGGTGATGGCGGGGCGTTCGCACAACGTCGCGGCCCAGGCCACCACGCTCGGCAAGCGCTTCGCCTCGATCGCCGACGAGGTCCTGGTGGCCTACGGGCGCCTGGACGAACTCATCGCCCGGTACCCGCTGCGCGGCATCAAGGGCCCGGTGGGCACCGCACAGGACATGCTGGACCTGCTCGGCGGCGACCGCGAGGCGCTGGCCGCCCTGGAGCAGGAGGTGGCCGGGCATCTGGGGTTCGCGCACCGGTTCACGAGCGTGGGCCAGGTCTACCCGCGGTCCCTGGACTTCGAGGCGGTCACGGCGCTGGTGCAGCTGGCCGGCGGCCCCTCCTCGCTGGCCAAGACGATCCGGTTGATGGCCGGACAGGAACTGGTGACCGAGGGCTTCGTCGAGGGCCAGGTGGGCTCCTCGGCGATGCCGCACAAGATGAACACCCGCTCGTGCGAGCGGGTCAACGGCCTGACGGTGATCCTGCGCGGGTACGCGTCGATGACGGGCGAGCTGGCCGGCGACCAGTGGAACGAGGGCGACGTGTCGTGCTCGGTGGTGCGCCGGGTCGCACTCCCGGACGCCTTCTTCGCCTTCGACGGCCTGATCGAGACGATGCTGACCGTGCTGGACGAGTTCGGGGCCTTCCCCGCGGTGGTCTCGGCCGAGCTCGACCGTTACCTGCCGTTCCTGGCCACGACGAAGATGCTGATGGCCGCGGTGCGTGCGGGCATGGGCCGCGAGAGCGCGCACGAGGTCATCAAGGAGCACGCGGTGGGTTCGGCTCTGGCGATGCGCCAGGAGGGCGCCGACAACCAGCTGCTGGACCGGCTGGCCGCGGACGAGCGCTTCCCGCTGGACCGGGCCGAGCTGGACGCGCTGCTGTCCGACCGTCTGACGTTCACGGGCGCGGCCGCCGACCAGGTCGCCTCGGTGGTCGAGCGGGTCGGGGAGGTCGTGGCCGCCCACCCGGAGGCGGCTTCCTACAGCCCGGGCTCGATCCTCTGAGCACGTCCTTCCCGTTGCGCGGGCCCCGTCCTCATCGAAGGGCGGGGCCCGCGGCGTTCGCGGCCCGCGCCCCACCGCCGGGGATATGACGCAGTTCACTACCGCGAACAGTGGGTTTGAAAGTTAACACCTATTACGGTTGGTGGGGAAGGCGCGAACCCGACCCCCGGAGCCCCTCATGATCGACCCCACGTCCATCGGCACCGCGCTCACCGTGCTGGCGGTCATCGCCGCGCTGGTCATCGCCTTCGGCCTGGCCATCGTCTCCGACATGGCCATGCGCCGCCGCGAGGACCGCGCAGCCGCTGCGTCGGCCGGGACCGCACCGGCACGGGGGCCACAGGCCGAACCGGCCGCCGAGACCGCCGAGTTCCCCGAAGACCTGCGCGGGACCGAGGAACTGGTCGCCCACGCCCCCACCGATGCCGTGGCCGCCAACGGGCGCGAGCCGAGCCACCCCTGAACCGGCCCCGGGCCCCGCTTCCGCAACGCCACAGGCCGACCGGCATACTGGACCCGTGTCACAAGAGCCCCACAGCCCCAGGCTGGAGATCGAGTACTGCACACGCTGCCGGTGGCTGCCCCGCGCCACGTGGATGGCCCAGGAGCTGCTGACCACCTTCGAGGCCGAACTCGGCGAGGTGGCGCTGGTCCCGAGCGCCGGCGGCGTCTTCGAGGTGCGCGTGGACGGTGAGGTCGTGTGGTCGCGCAAGAGCGACGCCGCCTTCACCGACGCCGCCGACATCAAACGCCTGGTCCGCGACCGCGTCGCCCCCGACCGCCCCCTGGGCCACTCGGAACGCTCCACCGACTGACGCACCTGTGCCCCCGGCCCTCAGCCGGTGGCCACCAAACGGGCGAACAGGGCCGGGTCCACGTTGCCGCCGGAGACGACCGCGACGGTGGACCCGGGCCGCTCCGGATCATCCGCGACCCGGCCCGACAGGACCGCGGCGGCCGCCAGCGCCCCGCTGGGTTCGGCCACCAGACGCGACCCGCGGGCCAGCGCCGTCACCGCGTGGGCGATCTCGTCCTCGGTGACCGTGACGATGCCCTCCAGCCGGGCCTCCAGGTGCGCGAACGTCAGGTCCGACAACCCGGTGCGCACCCCGTCGGCCATGGTGCGCCCGGTGCGCTCGGCCGGCCAGGTCACACGGCGACCCAGGCGCAGGCTCTCAGCGGCATCACCCGCCAACTCCGGCTCCACCCCCACGACCCGCACCCGGCCCGGGTGCACGGTGCGCGCCGCGGTCGCCACACCCGAGGCCAGACCCCCGCCCCCGACCGGCACCACCACGGTCTCCACCTCCGGGGACTGCTCGAGGATCTCCAGACCGACGGTGCCCTGACCCGCGATCACCGCCGGGTCGTCGAACGGCGGCACCAGTTGCAGGCCCTGTTCCTGCTCGAGCTGCCGGGCGCGCGTGAGGCGCTCCTCGACCGGGACCAGTTCGACCCGGGCCCCGGCGGCACGGATGCGCTCGACCTTCACCTCCGGCGCACCTTCGGGCACGACCACCGTGCAGGCCACCCCCTGGGCGCGGGCCGCCGTGGCCAGAGCCAGCCCGTGATTGCCCGAGGAATGGGTGACCACGCCGCGCTCACGCCGGTCCGCGTCGAGCAGGGCGACGGCGTTGGTGGCGCCGCGCAGTTTGAACGCGCCCGTGGGCTGCAGGCTCTCGGGTTTGAGACAGAAACCGGGGCCGGTTCCGGGACCCGCGGTCAAAGGGGTGCGCACCACCAGGCCGTCGATCCGGGTGGCCGCGGCACGCACGTCGTCGGCGGTGACAAGGTCCATGCGGCGAGTATGCCCCCGAACCCCCGCCACACACGGGACAATGGACCGTGATGCGTACAGAATGGACCCCGCAGGACCTCTCCGGCCGCGACTTCTACAAGCTCATGACGGCCGTGGTGGTCCCCCGCCCGATCGCCTGGGTCTCGACGACCTCCGCCGACGGTGTCGACAACCTGGCCCCGCACTCCTTCTTCACCGTCTCCTGCGTCGAACCGCCGATCGTGCAGTTCACGTCGGTGCGCCGCAAGGACTCCCTCGTCAACGCCGAGGAGACCGGCGAGTTCGTGGTGAACCTGGCACCCGAGTGGTTGCAGGAGCAGGTCAACGCCAGCGGCACCCCCTACCCCCCGCACACCAGCGAGTTCGACGAACTGGGTGTGGAGCGCGAGGCCAGCAGCCTGGTGGCCCCGCCGCGGGTGTCGGGCTCCCCCGCGGCGCTGGAGTGCACGCTGCACTCGACGCTGCGCCTGGGCAACTCCACGGTGGTTTTCGGCCGGGTGGTCAACGCCGCCGTGGACGAGGCGGCGCTGACCTCGGGCGGGCACCCGGACGTGGAGCTCCTGCGCCCGCTCGCGCGCCTGGGCCGCAACGAGTGGTCGACGGTGGGCGAGGTGCGTGCGATCGACCGGATCCCCTACCTGCCCGACCGGCGCGACTGACGCCGCCCGGGCGCGCAGTACGGATCGCCTACCGGCCGGTGTTCCTGCGGGCCCGCAGGACGGCGTCGTGCAGGGTGATCTCGCGCCCGTCGCCGACGGTGGCGGTGCGCACGCGCGCGTCGGCGGTCTCCACGGTCCACTCGCCCGCATCGAGCAGGTCGGCGACCTGCTGCGCGGTCAACTGCGTGCCGTGGTGACCGGCGTGCGCCGCGTCGCCGTGCAGGCCGTCGGGGTGGTGCCCGACCACGAGCAGGGTCCCGCCCGGTGCCACGGCCGCGGCCAGGCGCCGGTACAGGTCGGCGTAGGGCGCGTCGGTGTGCACGTAGTGGGAGTAGACGAGTGCGTACCCGCCGGCCGGCGGTTGCCAGGTGGTGAGGTCCTCACACTGCCAGTGCACACGCCCGGCGACGGGTGCGCCGAGCTCCTGTGCGCGGGCGCGCGCGGTCTCCAGGGCGTTCTCGGCGATGTCGACCGCGGTGACCTGCCACCCCTGCCCGGCCAGCCACAGCGCGTCGGTCCCGGTGCCGCAACCGGCGTCCAGGGCGCTCCCGGGTTCCAGAGGCGCGGTCTCGGAGGCCAGGTGCGGGTTGGCCTCGAGCGCACCGTGCCCGTGGCCCCCGCGGTGGTCCGATCCGTGGCCGGAGTAGCGCTCTTCCCAGTAGTTGCGGTCATACGTTGCGTCGGACACGAGCCCACTCCCCCGTCGTCGGTGTCCCGCCTGCCGTGTGCGGCGGCGCGGGATCCACGGTGCCCGTGCACGGCTCGGGCCTCAAGGTCTGTTGCCGACGCGGCAAAACGCAGCGCCCCGCGGCCGGCCGGGGCCGCGGGGCAGGCTGCTGCCGGCGCTCAGACCGCCAGGTCGCGTTCGGGGAAGGGCATGGCGGACAGGTGTTCCAGGACGGGCGCGGGGTCCCCGCTCCAGTCCATGGCGGCGACCTGGCCTCGGCTCCGGCGGCCGAGCACGGCCCGGGCGAGCTCGAAGAGCGGGGCGCGCCAGATGAGGTCCTCGCCCTGGCCGAGCGTCCAGGTCCGGCCGGTGTCGGTGGCCTCGACGCGGACCGACGCCAGCTCGGGGCTCCACCCCTTGGCGAGGCCGCCGATGGTGAAGTCGGCGAGCTGGTCGGTGTCCTCGGTCTGCGGCCCCAGGTCCAGTGCCCCGCGCAGGTCGTTCTCGTGGTGCCAGATGTCGACCACGGGCAGGCGGTAGCGGGTGCGCTGCTGGGTGGAGATCAGGTCCAGGAAGGCGGGGGTCTCGGCCTTCCACTCCTGGCAGATCTCCTCGGCGTCCAGGTGTGCGCGTTCGGCGACCTGGCGTGCGGTGACGGTGTCGGTGGCCGGCGGGGTCAGGGCCCCGCTGAGCACGTCGGAACAGATCCCGGCGAGATGGGCGTAGGTCTCGGTGACCGTCCAGTCGGGCAGGGCCGGGACGGGGGCGTCGGCCTGCTCCTCGGTCAGGCCGGAGGCCAGGTCGAACAGGCGGCTCTGGGTGTTGGCGTAGATGCGCGCGGCGTCCATGGCGCAACGTTAACGAACAGCGTTCGGTTTTCACAGACCCCTGTTCGGGGCGGTCGACAACGGGGCGTGCCGGGCGCGGGGAGCAGCGCGCGCCCGGCACGTTCGGCCGGCGTCCCTCAGGTTCCCAGCCCCGACATGAGGTCGGCGAAGGGCGTGGGCTCCTCGAAGGGGTCGGCGCCCTTCGGTGCGCGTTCGGTGGCCAGCATCGCGAGCTGGCGTCCGGCGCGGTCGATGCGCTGGCCCAGTTCACGGCCGCCGTTCTCACCGGAGCCCCAGTCCTCGGAGGCCGCGTAGACGCCGGTGGGCACGACCGTGGAGCGGGTGTAGGAGAACATGGGCCGCAGGGCGTGCTCGAGCACCAGGGAGTGGCGCGGGCTGCCCCCGGTGGCGCCCATGAGCACGGGCATGCCGTCGAGGTCGTCGGGTTCGACGATGTCGAAGAAGGACTTGAACAGCCCGCTGTAGGAGGCGTTGAAGACCGGGGTGACGGCGATGATGCCGTCGGCCTCGCCCAGGTCCTCGAGCACACCCCGCAGTTCGCCGGTGGGCACGCGGGTGGTCATGGCGTTCATGATGTCGTGTGCGACGTCGCGCAGTTCCACCACGCGGGTCTGCACCTGTTCGCCGCGTTCGGACAGCGCCTTCTCGGTGGCCTCGGTGAGCCGGTCGGCCAGCATCCGGGTCGAGGACGGGGTGCTCATCCCCGCGCTGACGGTGACGATCCTGCGTGTGCTCATTCCTGCTCCTCCTGTTCCCCTTCCCCTGCAGCCTTCTTCGCGGCCAGGAGCGAGGCGTGGGTGGGTGCGTCGGGAACGTGGTCGGGCTTCTTGGCGGCGAACTCCTTGCGCAGGACGGGCACGACCTCCTCGCCGAGCAGGTCGAGCTGTTCCAGGACGGTCTTGAGCGGCAGGCCGGCGTGGTCCATGAGGAAGAGCTGGCGCTGGTAGTCGCCGAACATCTCACGGAAGCCGAGCGTGCGGTCGATGACCTCCTGCGGACTGCCGACGGTCAGCGGGGTCTCGCGGGTGAACTCCTCCAGGGAGGGGCCGCCGCCGTAGACCGGTGCGTTGTCGAAGTAGGGACGGAACTCCTTGACTGCGTCCTGGGAATTCTTGCGCATGAAGACCTGGCCGCCGAGACCGACGATGGCCTCCTCCGCCTTGCCGTGGCCGTAGTACTCGTACCGGCGCCGGTACAGCGAGATGAGCTTACGCGTGTGGGTGGCCGGCCAGAAGATGTTGTTGTGGAAGAACCCGTCGCCGTAGAACGCGGCCTGCTCGGCGATCTCCGGGCTGCGGATCGAGCCGTGCCAGACGAAGGGCGGCACGCCGTCGAGCGGGCGCGGGGTGGCGGTGAAGCCCTGCAGCGGGGTGCGGAACTTGCCCTGCCAGTCGACGACGTCCTCGCGCCAGAGCCGGTGCAGCAGGTTGTAGTGCTCCAGGGCCAGGTTGATGCCCTCGCGGATGTCGTAACCGAACCAGGGGTAGACCGGGCCGGTGTTGCCGCGCCCCATCATCACGTCCACCCGGCCGTCGGCCAAGTGCTGGAGCATCGCGAAGTCCTCGGCGATCTTGACCGGGTCGTTGGTGGTGATGAGGGTGGTGGAGGTCGAGAGCTGCAGGCGCTCGGTCTGCGCGGCGATGTAGCCCAGCATCGTCGTGGGCGAGGACGCCACGAACGGCGGGTTGTGGTGCTCCCCGGTGGCGAAGACATCCAGGCCCACTTCCTCGGCCTTCAGGGCGATACGCACCATCGCCTTGATGCGCTCAGCCTCGGTGGGGGTGCGCCCGGTCGTGGGGTCGGGTGTGACGTCACTGACCGAGAAGATTCCGAACTGCATGGCCCGCTCCCGTATTTGCTTCCATAGAAGTAGCTTCCTCAGAAGCTATCACGTGTGAACACCCGGGACCACCGGTGCATTCCCCGCCCCCGAGGCCCGTGTTCGTCCACAGGCACGCTCCGTGTCCGCAGAATGTCACCGGGGCGTGCTATCCCAGGTAAAGGACGACACACCCTCGGTCACCGCGGCCGCGACCGCCGACCGACCGCAGCCGACGAGGAGGCAGGGCGCCCGCGCCCGCACCGCCATGACCCCCACCGACCCCGTCGAGACCACCGCCGAGGACCGCGCACCCGTCCGCCTCTCCCAGGCCCTGCCCGAGGTGCTGGAACACCTGCACCGCCACAGCCGCGCCACCGCCCCCGACCCCGACCCGGCGCCCCCGCACCGCTCCCCCGCCACCCGTCCGCCCGGCCGCACGCACCGCCACCGCGCCCCCGCACCCCGCCCCGTGAGCTAGCCCTCCCTGGCGGGTGTCCCGACACACCCACGAGCCCGGCACCCGGGGGAACACCCACGCGCCCCTGCCACCTCCCAGACCCCGAAAACCCCGCGTGACAAGGGTTTCGGCCAGATTGCCAAGGCCCGCTCACAACGCTCCGCCGACCCCTTGCACCCTCCCGTTGCCCGACTCTCACCGGGTTTTTACCGGCCCCGGCGAAAAATCGGGGCCGACAACGGGAACACCACAGCCATAAGAGGCGTTGAGCCAGGTGAAGCGCCTCGAGACCGAAAACCCCGCACCCTTCAGGACCCTCGGAGCACTCACCACAATCCATGCGCGAATGCGAGCGCGCGTGTCGGTAATGGGGGTTTCCGACACGCCCAGAGACGCCGCATTCGCCTTCCCAGCGGCCAGACCGCACTCAGTGCACCCTGGCCGCGCCCGCTGTGGCCCGCGTTGGGGGACGCGGGCCACAGCTATGTCCGGGGGGCGCGGCACCGTCGCGCCCCCCGGACCTTTTTGCGTGCGGCCCCGGTCAGCCCCGCTCGTGGAAGTCGATCACAGCGATGTCGTCGACCTCGGCCTCGTACTCCGCGGGGCTGCCCTCCGGGTCGGGCTGGGTCAGCTCCGTCACCGGACTGCACGGCTCGTACATGATCCCGGGCAGTTCGGGGTTGTCCAACGCCGCCGGGAGATCCCTGGAATCGGAGCAGACCACGGACTCGTCGATCACCCAATCGAACCCTCCGGAGGAATAACCCCACAGGTGCACGGTCCGGTCCGAATTCTCGGCCGGGTTCTCCAACACGTCCGCCACGTCCATCGCACCGTCGCAGTCCATGTCCCAACCGGTGGCCCGGACGTCCCACTCCGACTCGTAGGGCTCACCCATGACCACCGATCCACAGATCGGGGCGTGCACCGCCTTCCAACCCGGCCCCTCCTCACCGGCGGCCCACATCTGCGGGTCCTCCAGCCTCACCCCGGAGTCGACCTCCTCGAACTCGACCCGGACCTGCCGGCGGTCCGCCGTGTATTCGGCCCACACGGGCCGCTCCTCCTCATCCAGCTCGACCCGGGCGACCACCTGCTCCTCCACGAGATCCCCGCCGTCCAGGAACCCCAGCACGGCGGGCCCGGTGTACACACGGTCCTGCCCCTCCTCGGCCTCGGCGTCCTCCTCGGCCAGCGCACGCAGCGGAGCGGAGACCAGGGTCGCGGCGACCGAATCAGCACCGAAACCGGGTTCGAGCTCCCGGACCTCGACCGCCTCCTCCGGGACGGAGGCCTCCTCGCGCTCGGCGTACACGTACAGCTCACCCTCGTGGTTGGCCACCGCGGTGGTGCCGGCGCCCATCCCCTCGCCCCGCACGAGAAAGCTGTCGGTGCCGGCCGAGTACAGGTACTCCTCCTCGACCCGGCTGTCCTCCACCACCTGGTCCACGGGCGTACCGGTCCTGCCGGAGACCTCTTCGGCGTGCTCCTCGGTGAAGGAACGCTCCACCGACGCGGTGAACCCCTGACCCTGCTCGAGCACGTCCGCGGCCGCGGCGATCCTCTCCCCCGGTGTGACCCGGAGCTGGTCGTAGGAGACCGCACCCACCGCGGCCAGCCCGGCCACCGTGAGCAGGCCCGCTCCGGCCAGGCCCATCTTGGACGTGGCGACCGCGCTCAGCGCACCCCCGGAGGCCAGACCCGTGCTGCCGCTGCCGGCCGCGGCAGCACCCGCGGTTCCGGTCCCGGCAACGCCTCCACCGGCGGTGGCTGCGCCCGACCCCACGGCCCCCGCACCCAGGCCGACCGCGGAGGCCGTACCCAACGCCGCCGCCCAGCGGGCCGGGTCGTGTCCGGCATCGTCCACACCGCGCCAGTAGTCGCCGAGCATGCGGCGCAACGTGTCGGCCGCGGTGACCGGACGGCGCTCCCCCCGGACCTCCCCGGGCGGGTCCACGGGCTCGGGCAGCAGGGCACCCACCAACGCCTCGGAGGTCGGGCGCCGGCCCGGGTCCACCGACAGCGCCTCCTCGACCAGAGCGACCAGGTCCTCGGGCACACCCTCGACGTCGTGCTCGCCCTCGCGCACCCGGCGCGCCAGCTCACCCGCGTCACCGGTCCCGAACGGCTGACGCCCCGTGGCGGCCAGCGTGACCAACCCGCCCCAGGCGAACACGTCGGCCGCCGGGTCCGCGGCCGCCCCGGAATAACGTTCGGGCGCCGACCAGCCGGGGGTGCCGTAGGTGGCCGAGGCGTCGGCGGAACGCTCGGTACCGATGTCGACGGCGATCCCGAAGTCCACGATCTTCGGCCCGTCCGGGGACAGGATGACGTTGCCCGGCTTGATGTCGCGGTGCGCGATACCCGCGCCGTGCAGAGCCGCCAACCCCTCGGCCGCACCCAGGGCGAAGGTGCGCAGCATGTCGCCCTCCAGCGGGCCGAAGGCCCGCACGTGCGCGCGCAGGTCCCGTCCGGGCACGTAGTCGAAGGCCAACCACGGCACCGGCGCCGCGGGATCGGCCGCGTGCAGGCGGGCGGTACTGATGCCGTCGGCTCGCCCCAGCATCTCGACCTCACGGGCGAAGGCCTCCCGGAACGCGGGCTTCTCGGCGGCTGCGGTGTGCACGGTCTTGACGGCCACGCACGCGCCCTGCCCGTCCAGGGCCCCGAAGACGGCACCCATGCCGCCCGAGCCGATGCGTCCCACCACCCTGTAGGGGCCGACCCGCTCCGGGTCGCCCTCCTCGAGCGGTGCGAGTCCGGGCGGCAGGGTCACGGCGTCAGGGGATGTGGACATCGGGGCCTTTCAGGGGGACGGGGGATGTGATCGGCAGGGCGCACCCCACTCCCCGACTCCGATGCCCCGATGCACACGAAGGTTCACACCACGGCCCGTGTTCCGGGTCAGGACCCGGTGCGCCCCCACCGGATGCCGCGGCCCGGGCGCCGGCGCGTGGCACGTTCGGGCGCCATCGACCACAGCACCGGATCGTGCCCGGCCGCGTCGAAACCCCTCCAGTGCTCGGCCAGCAGCGCACCCAACGCCTCCGGCAGGGCCGAGGTCGCACCACGCGGCAGCAACGCCCTCGCCAGGGCGTGGGCCCCCGGCCGGGCGCGCGGGTCCGGGTGCAGCGACTTGGCCACCAGCGGCGCCATCCACTCCGGCACACCCCGCAGGTCGAAGCGCCCGTGCAGGGCCCGTTCGTGGATCTCCTGAACGGTTCCCCGGCCGAAGGGCCCGCGGCCGGTGGCGGCGAGCACCACCGCGCACGCCCAGGAGAAGACGTCCGCGCCCGGTCCGGGAGCGCCCCCGTGGGCTGTCTCCGGTGCACTCCACCCGGCGGCCCCGGCCGCGGCAAGGGTCTCGTCGGCCAGCCCCGCCCCGACCACACGGGGACCGCGGGGCGAGAGCAGCACCCTGTCGGGGGCGAGGTCGCCGTGCACGGTGCCCGCGGTGTGCAGCGCACCGAGGGCCTCGGCGGTACCGGCGGCCGCGCCGGTCAAGTGCGCACCCTCCAGGGGACCGAAGGAACGCACGTGGGTGTCGAGGTCGCGGCCCGGCACGTACTCCATGGCGATCCAGGGCACGGGCCCGGACAGATCGACGGTGTGCACCGGCGCGGCGCACACCGCCGCGGACAGGCACAGCGCCTCCACACGCCGGTCGAGGGTGACACGGTCACGGGTGGGCAGTGTGCGCAAAGCCGCACACCGGCGGTTGACGTCCACCGCCCCGTAGACGACGCCGTTGCCGGTGTCGCTGATGCGCCCCAGGAGCCGGTGGCCGCCCAGATGCACGGGGTCCTGCCCGGTCAGGGGGTCCAGCCCGGGCGGAGGGGCCGGTCGCTGCGGGGCGGGGCCACCGGGTCCAGTCATCACCACGGTCCCTCGGAGACGGAGGAAGGGCACGCCGGCGCCGCGGCGCGCCCCAGGGGGGTCGTGTCCCGCGGCCCGCACGGGCAAAAGGCGCCCGGGACACCCCTGACGTTCCCACTTCGCGGCGCAACGAACCGGATCGGCACCTTTGTCCGGATGGCCCGGTTCCCCGCCGGCTCAGGTCCGCGAGGCCAGCGTCCGGCTGCGCCCGCGGAACTCGGCGACCACGTCCCCGCCCCGGCGCACGGTCACGTCGTAGATCCCGCTGCGGCCCTGGACCACCCGTTCGGTGGCGGTGGCCACGAGCAGATCACCCTCCTTCGCGGGGGCCACGAAGGTCACGTCGGCACCCGAGGCCACGGTGACCCCGCGCCCGTCCACGTTGCAGGCACACGCGAAGGCGGTGTCGGCCAGCGTGAACACGAACCCGCCGTGTGCGATGCCGTGGCCGTTGACCATGAGGGGGCCCACGGCCATCTCCACCACCGCCCTTCCGTGGCCGGCCTCGACCAGGCGCATGCCCAGGTTCTTGGAGGCGCGGTCGGCCTCGAACATGCGGCGGGCGGTCTCGTTCTCCCCCTGCGGGGTTGGGGTGGCGCTCATCCGTGCGTCGGGCTCCCCGACCGGGCAGGGGCCCTTCTCCTTCCTCGAACCCGCCCTCCCGAGCGGGGCTGGATCTCCGGGGCGGGCGGGGGACCCGCGGGTCCCCCGCGCTCGGCTCAGGAGTCGAAGTCGACCGTGAGCTCGTCGGTCGTGGGCAGCGACTGGCAGGCCAGCGCGTACCCGGCGTCGACCTCAGCCGGGGTCAGGGCGTAGTTGCGGCGCATCTGCACCTCGCCGTCGCAGACCCTGACACGGCAGGTTCCGCACACCCCGCCCTTGCAGGCGAAGGGCAGGTCGGGACGGTAACGCTGGGCGGAGTCGAGCACCGGAACCCCCTGCGGGAGCGTCATGGTGCTGGAACGACCGTCCAGGACCACGGTGACCTCGCTGGAGGGGCCCTCGACCTCGGGCTCCTCGTGGCGGGCCTGGGGCGGCGGCTCCGCACCCTCGACGAAGAACAGCTCCTGGTGGATGCGCTCGCCCTCGACAGCGTGGTCGGCCAACACCTGCTGGGCATCGGTGACCATCCCATAGGGACCGCACAGCCACCAGTGGTCGACGGCGTCGGGCGCCACGACCGTGCTGAGCAGCTGGTCGAGCTTGTCGGCGTCGAGCCGCCCGGTGAACAGCTCCGACTCGCGCGGCTCCCGGGAGAGCACGTGCACCAGCTCCAGGCGTGCGCCGTAACGGTCCTTGAGGTCGGCGAGCTCATCGGCGAACATCACCGAGGCGCTGCGGCGGTTGCCGTACAGCAGCGTCACCGTGGAGTCGGTACGCGCCAGCAGCGAGGACGCCATCGACAGCATCGGGGTGATGCCGGACCCCGCGGCCACCAGCACGTGCCGGCCCGCGTGCCCCAGGTCGGGGCTGAACCGCCCGGTCGGGGCACCCACCTCGATCTCGTCGCCGGCCTGCACCTCCTTGACCAGCCAGCTGGAGAACAGCCCGCCCGAGACCAGGCGCACACCCACCCGGGGAGCCTCGCCGACGGGGGCGCAGATGGAGTAACTGCGGCGCTCCTCCACCCCCTCGACCTCACGGCGCAGCGTCAAGGACTGGCCCGGCGCGAACGCGTAGAAGTCGGCCAGGTGGTCGGGAACGTCGAAGGTGACAGCGACGGCGTCGTCGCACAGGCGCTCGACGTCGGCCACGCGCAGCCGGTGGAACGCGGCCCGGTTGCGTGCGGGCGCTTCGGTCACGGTTGTGGACACTGTCAGATCTCCTTGACGTGCTCGAACGGTTCGAGGCAGCTGCGGCAGCGGTGCAACGACTTGCACGAGGTCGCACCGAACCGGGACAGCTCCTCGGTGTCGGCGCCACCGCACAGCGGGCAGCGCGGGACGGTCCTGGTGGGCGAAAGGGTGAGCGGGACGGGGCCGCTGGTGCGGGCCGGGGCCTGGCCGGGCGGGGAAATGCCGTGTTCGGAGAGCTTGCGGCGCCCCTCGTCGGTGATCCAGTCCGAGCTCCAGGCCGGCGACAGCGCGGTGCGTACCTCGACCTGCGCGAAACCGGCGGCCCGGACCGCGCGGTCGACGTCCACCCGCATCTCGGCCAGTGCGGGGCACCCCGAGTAGGTGGGAGTGATCCACACCGCGACGGTGCCGTCCTCCTCGATCCGGACCTCCCTGAGGATGCCCAGGTCCTCGAGCGTGAGCATGGGCAGTTCGGGGTCGGTCACCGCCGCGGCGGCCCTGTGGGCACGGTCGCGGTCGGTCAGGGTGGTCACCATGACGCCTCCGGGTGCTCTCGGGCCACCTGCTGCATCTCCTCCAGCAGCGGGGCGAGCTCGGGACCGTGGTCGCCCTTGCGCCCGGCCACGGCCGGTTCGGGGAAGGGCCCGGGCTCGCCGAGGGTGGCGGTGGTCAGGACCTGGGCGAGCACGTCGTGGACCTCGCCGGCGACCGTGGCCGGGTCGACGCCCACGCCGAGCTCGGCCATACGGGCCTCGACGGGGTGGGTGGCGAACAGTTCGCCGGTGGCGGGCCACACGTGGGCGACCGCCTCGGCCATGCGCTCGTGGGAGTACTCGGTGCCGTCGCCCAGGCGCAGCGCCCAGGAGACCGCGTACTCGCGGTGGTAGGCCAGCTCGTTGACGGCCTTGGCGGCGATCGCGGCCAGGACCGGGTCCCGGCTCTCGCGCAGCCGGCTCATCAGGGACAGCCGCCACCCGGACAGCACCAGCAGGGTCGTGATCGCGCGGGCGAAGTCGCCCCGGGGCGCCGCGGTCAGGCGCACGTTGCGGAACTGTGCGGCATCGCGCCGGTAGGCGAAGTCGTCCTCGTCCCGGCCGGTGCCGTCGGCCTGTCCGGCCCGGGCCAGCAGCAGGCGGGCCTGGCCGAGCAGGTCCAGCGCGATGTTGGCCAGGGCCACCTCCTCCTCCAGCTCGGGTGCGTCGGTCACCCACTGGCTCAGGCGCTGGGCCTGGACGAGGGCGTCGTCGCCGAGCATCTGGCAGTACCGCGCCAGTTCCTCACCGTCCACGCCCTCGGGGAGGGTGGTGTCCACACCCGCGAGCGCCTCGGTGAAACCGGTACCGAAGGCCCAGCGGGCATCGCCGTCGTGTTCCTCGGCCAGTCCGGTGAAGATGTTGTCACCACTCAATGTCGTTCCTCTGTGCCTCTTCGGTCCCCTGGGTGCGTGCCCGTGCGGGCGGGCCGCGGCGCTGGTGCCGCGTCGCCTAGATGTGGGGGACGTCCTCGGGGATGGGGTAGAAGGTGGGGTGGCGGTAGACCTTGTCACCGCTCGGCTCGAAGAAGGGATCCTTCTCGTCCGGGCTGGAGGCGGTGATGTGCTCCGCGAGCACCACCCAGATGCTGACGCCCTCGTTGCGGCGCGTGTACAGGTTGCGGGCGTTGTGCAGCGCCATCTCGTCGTCGGGGGCGTGCAGGGAACCCACGTGGACGTGGTTCAGGCCCCGCTTGCCGCGGACGAAGACCTCGAAGAGCGGCCATTCGGGCCGGACGGGACCGGGCTTGTTCTCGGTGCTCATGCGGCCACCTCCTGGGAGTTCTGGTGCTTCTTCGCGTAGGCGGTGGCGGCCTCGCGGACCCACGCGCCCTTCTCGTGTGCGGCGCGGCGGCGGGCCACGCGTTCGGCGTTGCGGGGGCCCGAACCGGTGACGACCTGCTTGAACTCGTTCCAGTCGGGCTCACCGAAGTCGTACTGGCCGCTCTGCTCGTTCCAGGCCAGCTCGCTGTCGGGCAGCGTGACACCGAGCTTGTCGGCCTGGGGCACGGTCATGTCGACGAACTTCTGGCGCAGGGCGTCGTTGGTGTCGATCTTGATGCCCCACTCCAGCGACTGCTGGGTGTTGGGCGAGTCGGCGTCGGGCGGGCCGAACATCATCAGCGACGGCCACCACCAGCGGTCCACGGCGTCCTGGACCATCGCGCGCTGGCCCTCGGTGCCCTCCATCATGCGCATCAGCAGCTCGTAACCCTGGCGCTGGTGGAAGGACTCCTCCTTGCAGATGCGCACCATGGCGCGGGCGTAGGGCCCGAAGGAGGTGCGGCACAGCGGCACCTGGTTGCAGATGGCGGCGCCGTCCACGAGCCACCCGATGACACCGACGTCGGCGTAGGTCAGCGAGGGGTAGTTGAAGATCGAGGAGTACTTCTGGCGGCCCTCGATCAGACGCTCGGTCAGCTCGGCGCGGTCGATGCCGAGGGTCTCGGCGGCGGCGTAGAGGTACAGGCCGTGGCCCGCCTCGTCCTGGACCTTGGCGAGCAGGATGGCCTTGCGGCGCAGGCTCGGCGCGGACGCGATCCAGTCGCCCTCGGGCTGCATGCCGATGATCTCGGAGTGCGCGTGCTGGGCGACCTGGCGCACGAGTGTCTTGCGGTAGCCCTCCGGCATCCAGTCACGGGGTTCGATGCGCTGGTTGGCGGCGACCTTCGCGTCGAAGTCGGCCTGCCGAGCCTGGTCGGCACCGGGGGGCGCTTCCTGGGCCGTGGTTGTCATGGTTCTCCGTCCCCATTGATAACCGAACGTTCGGTCAGTAATTAGTATCCCCGGATCCGGCCGCCCGATGCAAGTCCCCGGGCGGCCGGATCCGAACGCGGCAGGAACGGGCCGCCCGCAGGCGGCCCCGTCCCTCAGCTGCCGGAGAAGGCCGGCTTCTCCTTGTTCAGGAAGGACTTCACCGCACCGACGTGGTCGCCGGTCACCCCCAGCTGGTTCTGGAGATCGGCCTCCTCCTCCAACAGCTCGGGCAGATCGCGGCCGCCCTCGGAGGCCGAACGCACCTCGCGCTTGGCCGCCACGAACGCGCTGGTGGGCCCGGCGGCCAACACCGAGGCCAGCTCACGGGCGCGCTGCTCCCAGGCGTCGTCGTCCACGACCTCGGTGACCAGACCCAGCTCGTGCGCCCGCTCCGCGGCGATCGTCGTGCCCAGGAGCATCATCTCCATGGCACGCGCACTGCCCAACGCACGCACCAAACGCACCGCCAGCCCCGAGTCCGAGGCCAGGCCGATACCGGTGAAGGCGGTGCCGAACTTGGCCCGGCGCGCGGCCACCCGCACGTCCCCGGCCAGCGCGAAACCCAGCCCGGCACCCACACAGGCACCGCCGATACCGACCACGACCGGAACCTGGATCGACTCGAAGGTCTGCACGATGGGGTTGTAGTGCTCGCGCACCGTCGTCAGAGCCTGCTCGGGCTCCTCGTCCAGGATCCTGGCGTGCTCGGCCAGGTCCTGACCCACGCAGAAGGCCTTCTCCGAACCCAGCAACAGCACCGCACGCGCGGTGGTGGACTCGGCCGCCAGACGCAGTGCACCCAGCAGCTCCTCCTTGACCTCGCGGGTCAGGGCCGGGCTGTTGAGCCGCACCGTGGCCAGACCGTCGGCCTCGACGAACTCCGCCGCCTTCTGATCGCTCACGCTCTCACTCCTCGTTCCAGTCGTGGAAACCCGCGCCGCTCTTGCGGCCGAGCTTGCCCTCGGCGACCTTACGGCGCAAGAGCTCCGGCGGCGCGAACCGGTCCCCCAGTTCACCCGCCAGGTGCTCGGCGATGGCCAGGCGCACGTCGAGCCCCACCAGATCGGTCAACTTGAGCGGACCCATCGGGTGCCGGTAACCCAACTCCATCGCGGTGTCGATGTCGGCCGGGGAAGCGACCTCCTCCTCCACCATCCGGATCGCCTCCAACCCCAGCGCCACGCCGAGGCGGCTCGTGGCGAAACCGGGGGCGTCGCGGACCACGATCTCGGCCTTGCCCAGCGCACCGACCCAGCCGCGCACCGACTCCAGCACCGCCGGGTCGGTCTCGGGCGCGGTCACGATCTCCACCAGCTTGGACGCCGGAACCGGGTTGAAGAAGTGCGTGCCCAGGAACCGCGCGGGACGCTTCAACGCCGCCGCCAGCTCGGTCACCGACAGCGAACTGGTGTTGGAGGCCAGGACGGTGTCCTCGTCCACGGCCGCCTCGGCCGCGGTGAGCACGGCGATCTTGAGCTCGGGCTTCTCGGGCACGGCCTCCACGACCAACCCGGTCCCCGCGGGGATCTTCTCCGCCGAGTCCACGGTCGACAGCGCCGCCAGGTAGGCCCCGGGCTCGCCCTCGATCTTGCCGCGCTCACGCGCCTTGTCCAGCCCTGCCGCCACACGCTCGCGCCCGGCCGCGGCGGCCTCCTCGGTGGCCTCCACCAGCACCACGGAAGCGCCCGCGGTGAGGAACTGCTGGACGATACCGGCACCCATGGTGCCCCCGCCGATCACAGCGACGGACGCGGGCACGGCCTGCTCGGTGTTGCTCAACGCTTCTTCCTCTCCAGGAAACCGGTCATCCGGTCGTGTTTGTCGGCGCTCTCGAACAGCACCGCCTGCGTCAGGTCGTCGGCCAGCGGGTGGGGGCCCTCCGCGTCCACGACCATCTTGGTCAGGCGCAGGGCCTGGGCCGAGCTCTTGGCCATACGGTCCAGCAGGCCGTGGGCGCGCTCGCGCAGCTCCTCGGAGGGCACGATCTCGGCGACCAGGCCGTGGCGCAGGGCCGCGTCGGCGTCGAGCCTGAACCCGCCCAGCAGAACCTGTTTGGCCACCGAGACACCCACCAGCTCGCGCAGGCGCCAGCACGCACCGGCCCCCGCGATGATGCCCAGGCCCGGCTCGGGCTGGGCGAAGACCGCCGTCGGGGTGGCGATACGGATGTCGCAGGCGTAGGACAGCTCGGCGCCCCCGCCCAACGCGAACCCGTCCACCGCTGCCACGGTGGGCGCCTGGAGGCGGTGCAACCGCTCGAACAGGCGGCTGTTGATCCCGGCCAGGGCCTCCTCACGGCCGCGGGCGCGCAGCTCGGAGATGTCGGCGCCGCCGGCGAAGACGGTCCCGTGCCCGGTCAGCAGCAGGGGCCTGGGATCGGCCTCGATCTCGGCGCACACGTGGTGCAGTTCCTCGATCATGCGGCCGTTGATGGCGTTGCGGGCCTCGGGGCGGTGCAGCTCCACCACCACGCGGTCCTCACGCCGGTCGACGTTCAGGGTCTCGAAGTTCTCACTCACACGCGCTCCACCAGCAGTGCGGCGCCCTGACCCACACCCACGCACAGGGTGGCCAGGCCGCGACGGGTCTCCTCACGCTCCATGCGGTTGAGGAGGGTGACCAGGATGCGGGAGCCGGAGCTGCCCAGGGGGTGGCCCAGGGCGATGGCGCCGCCGTCGTTGTTGACCCGCCCCTCATCCAGGCCGAGCTGCCGGATCACACCCAGGGACTGGGCGGCGAAGGCCTCGTTGAGCTCGACGGAACCGACCTCGTCGAGCTTCCAGTCGGCGCGGTCGAGGACCTTGCGGGTGGCCGGCACCGGGCCCAGACCCATGACCTGCGGGTCGACGCCGGCGGAGGCCGAGGAGACCACACGGGCGCGCGGGGTCAGGCCGTACTTGCGCACGGCCTCGGCACTGGCCAGGACGAGCGCGGAGGCACCGTCGGACAGCGAGGAGGAGTTGCCGGCGGTGACGATGCCGTCGCGGCGGAAGACCGGGCGGAGCTTGCCCAGGCTGTCCATGGTCGACCCGGCGCGGGGACCCTCGTCCGCGGTGACCTCGTGCGTCTGCCCCTTGCGGCCGTGCACGGTGACCGGGACGATCTCGCGGTCGAAGCGGCCCTGCTCGGCGGCGGCGATCGCACGCTCGTGGCTGCGCAGCGCGAAGGCGTCGCTCTCCTCGCGGCTCAGGCCCTCCAGGCGCGCGACCTCCTCGGCGGTCTCCCCCATCGACAGGGTGTAGCGCAGGTCGCCCGGGCCGGCGTCGGCGGGCGCCTCCTCGTCGGCGCGGGCGAACTCCGGGTTGGTGAAACGCCAGCCCAGAGAGGTGTCGGCGACCTCGCCCGGCTTGGCCCAGGGGGTGCCCGGCTTGGCCATGACCCAGGGGGCGCGGGTCATGGACTCCACACCGCCGGCCACGATCACGTCGGCCTCGCCCGCGCGGATCGCCTGGGCACCGGAGGAGACCGCGGTCAGGCCGCTGGCGCACAGGCGGTTGACGGTGTACCCGGGCACCGTGGGGGCCAGCCCGGCCAGCAGTGCGGCCATGCGGGCGACGTTGCGGTTGTCCTCGCCGGCCTGGTTGGCGGCGCCGAGCACGACCTCGTCCACGGCGTCACCGGGCACCCCGGCGCGCTGGACCGCCTCGGCGACGACGGTGGCGGCCAGGTCGTCGGGGCGGACCGCGGACAGGGCGCCGCCGTAGCGGGCCTGGGGGGTCCGAACCCCGTCGACCAAGTAGACCTCGCTCACGTGTGGCCTCCCATGTTAATCGTGGTGGTTCGTGCCACCATCGTCTGTGAACTCATCGACACATCTCCTTGACACGGCTGGCCGGAGACTGAATTAATGCATTAGTAACCGAACGTTCGGTCAGTAAGCAAGTCGGTCGTCCCCGCAGACGGACCGCGTCCACCCGACGCGCGGCCCATCCCGCCGACCCCACCCAGGCATCCGGCCTGGCGGAACAACCGCGCTCAGTATCCGGAGAGGCCCATGGCAATCCACGACACCACCCCGCAGTCGGCCGGTGCTGCCCTTCCCCAGCGTCTCGGGCAGGCGCCGGACCCCCAGGCGCTCGACCCGGCCGAACGAATGAGTGTCGACGAACTGCGCGCCACGCAGCTCACCCGCCTGAAATGGACCCTGAAGCACGCCTACGAGAACGTGCCGCTGTACAAGCGCAAGTTCGACGAGGCCGGCGTGCGCCCCGAGGACCTCAGGACCCTGGAGGACCTCGCCCTCTTCCCCCACACGACCAAGGCCGACCTGCGCGACACCTACCCCTTCGGCATGTTCGCGGTCCCCCAGGAACAGGTCAGCCGCATCCACGCCTCCAGCGGAACCACGGGCCGCCCCACCGTGGTCGGCTACACCAAGGAGGACATCGACACCTGGGCCGGCGTCGTCGCCCGCTCCGTGCGCGCCGCCGGCGGCCGCCCCGGCCACAAGGTGCACGTCTCCTACGGGTACGGGCTCTTCACCGGTGGGCTCGGCGCCCACTACGGCGCGGAGAAACTGGGCTGCACCGTCATCCCCGCCTCCGGCGGCCAGACCGCCAAGCAGGTCCAACTCATCCAGGACTTCCGGCCCGAGATCATCATGGTCACGCCCAGTTACATGCTGACCCTGATGGACGAGTTCGAGCGCCAGGGCATCGACCCCCGCACGACCTCCCTCAAGACCGGCATCTTCGGCGCCGAGCCCTGGACCGAGCAGATGCGCCGCGAGATCGAGGAACGCTTCGACATCAACGCGGTCGACATCTACGGCCTCTCGGAGGTCATGGGTCCGGGTGTGGCCAACGAGTGCGTCGAGACCAAGGACGGCCTCCACATCTGGGAGGACCACTTCTACCCCGAGGTCCTCGACCCCGTCAGCCACGACGTCCTGCCCGACGGCGACAACGGCGAGCTCGTCTTCACCTCGCTCACCAAGCAGGCCATGCCCATCATCCGCTACCGCACCCGCGACCTCACCACGCTGCGCCCGGGCACCGCCCGCCCCATGCGCCGCATGGACAAGGTCACCGGCCGCAGCGACGACATGATCATCCTGCGCGGTGTCAACGTCTTCCCCACCCAGATCGAGGAGGTCATCCTCGGCCTGGACGGGCTCGCCCCGCACTTCCAGCTCGTCCTGACCCGCGACGGGCGCCTGGACCGCATGGCCGTGCGCGTGGAGGCCGCCCCCGACTGCACGGCGGACCGCCGCGTGAGCCTGAGCAAGGAGATCGTGGCCACCGTCAAGGACAAGGTCGGCGTGAGCGTCACCGTCGACGTCGTCGACCCCGAGGGCATCGAGCGCTCCGTCGGCAAGTTCCGCCGCATCATCGACCAGCGTCCGCGCTGACCCGAAGCACGACACCGAGCCCGCCGGGAGGCCACGCCCGGCGGGCTCTCGGCGTTCCCGGGCCCGATCAGCGTTTGCGGGCCACCGCACCGTACTCGGCGACCGGTCGCACGTTGCCGACCTCGGTCTCGTCGGGGCGCCACAGAGGGCAGGAGACCACGCCGGGCTCCAGCAGTTCGAGACCGTCGCAGAAACCGCGCAGCTGCTCGGCGCTGCGCACCGTCAACTTGGGCGTGCCGCGCTCGTTCCAGGCCTGGGCGACCTCGTGGGCACGCTCGTGGTCGACCTCGTCGGTCGGGTGCGCCAGGACCAGGAAACTGCCCGGCGCCAGCGCCCCCAACAAACGGTCGAGCACGTCCCGCACCACGGCGTCGTCCCCGACGAAGTTGATCACGCCCAGCAGCATCAGACCCACCGGACGCTCCAGGTCGAGCGTGCGCGCGGCCGCCTCCAGGATCGTGTCGGGATCGGTCATGTCGGCGTCGGCGTAGTCGGTGCGGCCCTCCTCCGAACCCACCAGCAGAGCGCGGGCGTGGGCCAGCACGAGCGGGTCGTTGTCGACGTAGACCACGCGCGCGTGCGGGGCCAGCGCCTGGGCGACCTCGTGGGTGTTGTTGTGCGTGGGCAGGCCGGTCCCGATGTCGAGGAACTGGTCGATGCCCTCCTCCCGGACCAGGTGGGTGACGGTGCGCACCAGGAAGGCACGGTCTGCGAGGGCGTTGTCGACGATCTCGGGGAAGAAGGAGCGGATCTGCTCACCGAGCTCGCGGTCGACCGGATAGTTGTCCTTGCCGCCGAGCCAGTGGTTCCAGATGCGGGCGTTGTGGGCGACGGTGGTGTCGATCTCGGGGCGGGTGCTGCGAGGGGGCACGGTCTCTTCTTTCGGGGACGGGACCCGTCGTCGGGCCCTGTGTGGCAGTCGGTGAACAGTCCTACGGCGTGCGGGGCGGTCCCGGCAAGGGCCGGACGGCAGGAAAAGCGTTCGGCCGGGCGCTCCGGACGCGGGTAGATTGCCGCCGTCGTCACCCAACGCGCGGGAGGTCCCTTGAAGCACACGAGCGAGGAGTTCGCCCGGATCGCCGAGAAGGGCACCGTGCTGCGCTGCCAGGTGGGGTCGCGGGTGCACGGGCTGGCCCTGGACGGCGGGGACCGGGACGAGATGGGCCTGTGCGTGGAACCCCCGGAGTACGTGATGGGGCTACGCCACTTCGAGCAGTACGTGTACCGCAGCCGCCCCGAGCACGTGCGTTCGGGCGAGGGCGACCTGGACCTGACGGTGTACTCGCTGCGCAAGTGGACGCGCCTGGCTCTGGACGGCAACCCGACGGTGCTGCTGCCGCTGTTCGCGCCCGAGTCCGAGCTGGTGACCGTCACCGACCTGGGCCGGGAGCTGCGGGCCGAGGCGGGGCGCTTCGTCTCCCGCCGGGCCGGGCACCGGTTCCTGGGTTACCTGCGCGCCCAACGCGGGCGCCTGACGGACGGGCGGGGGCACACCAACCGGCCCGAGCTGGTGCGCGAGCACGGGTTCGACACCAAGTTCGCATACCACATGGTCAGGCTGGGCCTCCAGGGCGTGGAACTGATGGAGCGGGGGCGTATGACCCTGCCCATGCCGGAGCCGGACCGCGGGTGGCTGCTGGGCCTGCGCCGCGGGGAGCGCACGCTCGAGGAGGCGATGGAGCGCACCGCGGAGCTGGAGACACGCCTTGCCGCGCTGGTCGAGAGCGCCGACGTGCCCGACGAACCCGACGCGGGCTGGGCGGACCGCTGGCTGGTACGGGCGCATCTGCGGACGTGGGGGTGAGCACGCAGGTCGCGGCGGGTACCCGCCGCGGGCACGCGCACGGGTCGGGATAAGGTGAGCGCGTAGAGGTACACGCCGCGCCCGTTCGGGGGCGGCTCCGGCGCGGACCGCCGTCCGCGGCGGTCGCGACGGTCACAAGCGAAGGTGAGGACACCCAACGATGCTCGGAACCGCCGCGTTCGTGCTCATGGTCATCAGCATGGTCATGATGATCATCGCCGGCATCCTGCCGGCGATCGTGAAGACCCGCTGACGGGCTTGCGACGGGTACCGGGGGTGTCCCCGGTACCCGCCACGGCCCCGTGTGCGCCGGCCTTCCGGCCCGGGGTACCCGTCCTGTACCCCGCACCGGCCCGCACGTGGGGCGCGTGCTTCCCACCTTACGGAACCGGGGTGGGGAGTCGGGAGTGCTTTTTGGTACCGGTGTGATGGAGCTCTCAGGACGCGAGCCTCTCCTTTACGATGTAGATCCCAGGTGATCCGTTCTCCTCCTCACGGCACGGCACGGCCGTACCGATCGGATGCCGGTGCCGGCCCGGGCCGCTCGGCACGGGCGGGGCGGCACAGGGGCCGCCCCGGCGGTGCCCGCGGCCCGGTCGGCCGGTCCGTTCGGGTTCGCAGGTCAGGATCGGGGCTCGTTGGCGCGGCTGGGGGCGGACCGGGGCCCGGGGGCCACAGGGCCGGGAAGGACGGGGTCGGGGGCGGTGGGCGGCGGCCTCGGCGAGGTCATCGGCGTCGGCCTCCTTCACTCGATGACGGATCACGCACTCCACCCAGCCCCGCCGGTCCGGAGAGCGTCGCCAGGATGCACCCGCGAGGCCGCGGGGACAACCCACCACCGGCCCGGGACCGCGCCGGACTCAGTCGCCGGTGGCCTCGAACCAGCCCCGTGCGCTGCGGGTCTGCACCAGGCCGAGGGCGACCATCGCGCTGATCACGCCCATGTAGGCGAGCTGGCCGACCACCAGGGCGTTGGCGATGGTGAGCAGGCCGCCCAGGCCGACCAGGATCCGCACCACCAGGTGCGAGCGCGACCCACCGCGGCCCAGGCGCAGCCCGCCCAGCAGGAAACACACCGTCGAGGCCAGACCCAGGGCGAGCCCGGCCACGGCCAGGACGGGGGTCGTTCCGGCCCCGGCGAGGACCTCGGCGCCGTCGGGCGCACTCAACAGGAACACCAGGTTCAACAGGTTGACCACCAGGACGACCCCGAGCACGCCGGCCGTGACGAAGAGGACGATCCGTGCGGCCTTGGCCGTGGTGGGCATCGGGGGATTCACGCGTGGGGTTCCTTGTCCGTTCGAGGGTGGGCCCCGCATGGTATCGGGCGCGCCCGCGACCCCGCCCCACCAGGGCCGACCCGACATTCACGCCACAATCGGACCGAAATCGGCGTTCCGCGTACACCACTCTGTGTATGCACTTAGTGTCGCTGGGGCACTGTTACCCCCGAGGAGCCCGTATGCCGACCCCCTCAGGCCACGAGACCCCGCGCAACCCCTACCGCAACCTCGTTCTGCTCTCGCACCTCACACTCTCCGGTTCCGGCCCCGCGTCAGGCCTGCTGGAACGCGCCCACCTGCTCGTGGTCGGCGCCCTGCCGCGCGGACGCCGCCACCCGCGCCCGCACGAGTACGCCAAGGTCCGGCGCCGTGTACTGCGCCGCTCCCTGTACCCGCGCCGCTGGCACCCGCGCGGCGAGGCCGGCCTGAGCGTGATCCCGGCCGCGGGCCTGGGCGCCGAGAGCCGGGACCTGGACGGGTTGTCCGGGCTCGGCCCCGCCGAACGCGCCGCCTACGCACTCCTGTACGTGGAGGGCCTGGACCCGCGCGCCGCGGCGGAGGTGCTCGCCTCGGCCGGCGCCGACGCCTCCGAGAGGGCCGTCGAGCGCGCCGCCCAGGCCCCCGCCGACGCCCACCTGCCCGACCCGACTCTGGTGCGGGTCAGCGGACGCGGGGCGCTCGTACAACGCCGCCACTTCGTCGTCGTGGGTGTGGTGGGCGCCGTCCTGCTGCTCGGCGCGGGTCTGACCGCCGCCGACCCGGTCACCGACACCGGCGGGCCCGAGGCCGCCCTCCCGCAGACCGCGCACGCCGAGACCGACCCGGTGTGGGACGAGCGCTTCACCCTGGACCTGACGGCCTGGCACGCACGCGGCGAGGCGGCCGGGGACGAGGGGTTCACCGGCCGGGCCCTGGACGCCTGGGCCGAACGCTCCGTGCAGGAGGGTTCGGTGGCCGCGCCCTCCGAGCCGTCGGTGCTCTACGCCGGTCAGGTGGACGGCAGCGACGTGGTGCTGCTGCACGACGCCCCGTACCTGGCCCGTTGGGTCGAGGACGAGGACGGCCAGGAGAGCCTGGGTGTGTTCGACGCACCCGAGAACGGCGTCGCTAACTGGCCGGCCCTGCGCCTGACCGAGAACGGCGACGGGGTTCGCTACCTCCTGCCGCCCTGGGTCGAGGAGGCCTCCACCGCCCGCTTCGACGAACCCGGGCAGGGGTGGAACGACCTGGAGCACGACGAGAAGGGCGTGACCGCCGCGGCGCCCGACCCCGAGCAGTGCGAGGCGGGCCCCGTCCTGCAGCTGCGCGCACCCGAGGTCGCCCACGGTGAGCCCTACACCGCCGTCGACATGGGCGGACCGGGAACCGCCCACCTGGGGTACATGCCGCCTCCCCCGGAAGAGATCCGCCGCCTGGGCCCGCACGAGGTCCTGGACACCGAGCACGGGTTCGATCTCTGGGCCGACCTGGCCTGCTCCGGCGCACCGCCCGAGGGCCAGATCTCCACCGCCACCGCCTGGGAGTTCGCCGAGCAGGAGCTGCCCGGGGGCGAGGGCACCGGGCGCTGGACCTGCGTGCGCTACGGGACCCGCGACGGCAGCGGGCTCGCCCGCGCGGTCCTGGTCACCGAGGGCGGCGACGGGTCGGCGCGCACCACCGTGGCCGGGGAGCGCGAGAACGGCTGGGACTGCAGCAACCTCAACCGGCAGATCGTCGCCGGCACGTGGTGGCAGGACACCGACGACGCCTGGCACTACCTGGCCGCCGCCTCCCGCGAGGCCGCCGAGATCACCGCGCGCGGAGAGGTGAGCGGCTCGGAGGAGGACACCACCCTGGCCGTGGAGGGGCCCGCGTCCGGCGAGCAGCCCTCGGGCGGCGTCGAGGTCTCGGCCGTGGACGGGCGCAGCGAGGAGATGACCGCGTTCGACGGTCTTCCGTGACCGTTTCCGGCCACGGGCTCCGCGGGAGGGGCCGGGGCGGGGCGACGCCCGCGGTGGTATGTCTGGAGGTGGCGCGAGTCCCCGGTCTCGTCCGGGTGGCCGGTGTCCACCCCCGTCCAGGAACCTGAGTGAGGGTTGGCAGATGTCGTCGATTTGGTCACGCGGTGACCGCACGGGCAGGGTCGAGGAGGCCCTGCTGATGCTGGAGGGGCAGAGGATCATCGACGGCCTGGAGATCCGCGCCTCCGAGGACAAGCCCTACCGGGTCCGGGTCCCGGCCGGCATCGTGCACCTGGACGAGGACGAGGCCTCCATGTTCGCCCTGGGCGCCGTGGTCGGCGCGTTCGGGGGTGTGGCCCGCCGCCAGGGGTGAGGCCCCGCCGCCGGGGCCCGGCCTCAGTGTCGACCCAGGGTGCGCAGGACCGCGTCGAGCAGGAGGTCGCGGACCATCCTGCGGTGTTCGTCCGTGTGCTCGACGGTCATCTCGGTGTTGAGCGTGCTCAGGCACAGGCCGACGACCATCTCCGCGAGCGGGAGCGCGGGCCGACCGTCCTTGGGCAGCTCCTCGACGAACCGGGCCACCTCGACGGCCTCCCGCACCGCCTCGGTCCAGGGGCCGGTGCACTCGCGCCACCAGTCGCGCTCGGGGCCGGGCTCGGCGCCCAGGCCCGAGGCGGCGGCGAGCAGGTTCCCGGACTCGCGCCACAGGGCGATCCAGGCGTCGACGAGGCGGCCCATGTACCCGTCGATGGACTCCATGCGGCCGAAGGTCAGGTCCAGCTGGGAGGCGAAGGCGGTCAGGCGTACCTCGACGGCGCCCTGCAGCACCTGGTTCTTGTGGTTGTAGTACCGGTAGACGGTGGACCGGTCGAGCTCGACGCCCTCGGTGATCTCCTTGTACGTGACCTGGCTGAAGGGCTTCTTCCGCAACAGGTCGACCAGGCTGTTCTGCAACTGGAGCATGCGTTGCGCGGCGCGGACGCTCCCGCTGGTTCCCTGACCCGACTCCAACGGCGCGGCCATGCGAGATCCTGTTCTGTCGTCTGCGTGCACGGGCCCGTCTGTCGGGCCGGTCCCTCCAGGTGGGACCCTACCGGGCGGCGGTGACGCGTGCCGCGCCAGCCCGTGGGGACGGGTGCGAACCGTGCGCGCCCGGCGGCCGTCACACCCGCTGCGTGCCGACCCCCTCGGCACGTGAGGAAAGGAGCTCCCCCACCCATGAACCACTGGATGGACCACACGCAGAACCGGCGGATCCGGGAGCTGCAGGACGACGTCGCCGCGGCCCACGCCAGCGCCGCCCACGCGCGCAAGCAGCTGCGTTCGGAGGTCTCCCACCTGCGCGGCAGCATCGAGGAGCGCCTGAACAGGGTCTCGGCCACGCTCGACGCGTTCGTGGAACTGAGCGATCTGCGTATGGACCTGGCGCTGTACACCGACGCCGCCAGGGTGCGGCAGCGGGTCCTCCAGCTGCTCGACGGTCTGCCCGCGCCCGGGGCCGCACTGCCGGACGTGCCCGGGTACTGGTTGGCCCCTGCTTCCGAGGCGCTGACGGCTCTGCTCGAGGGGGACCCGGCGCGGGCCCGGGAGCGTTTCGACGAGGCCGACCGGCGCGACGCGTTGCGTTCGCGCACGTTCGCGGCGCTGGCGACCGTGCTGACCGACCCTGGTGAGGCGCGGGCGCTGGGGGCGGCGCGGGTCGGCGAGCTCCTCCCCCACCTGCCGGTGCCCGACCACGAGGTCACCCGGTCCGAACGCACGCTCTGGCTGTTGGCCGCCGACGGTGCGTTCGGGGAGGACGCCCGGACCGCGCTGCGGCTGTCGACGCTGGCGCACTGGAAGGAGCTGGAGGCGGAGCAGCCCGCGCCCGAGCTCGTGGACGCCTCGAAGGCCGACCGGCGGGGCAGGTCCGCCGCCAAGGGCGCATCGGCGCTTGTGGAGCGGCGTTCCCGTGCGGCCCGGGCGCTGGGCGAACTGCGTGAGCGGACGGAGCTGCTCGGGGCCCTGGGCAGCGAGGATCTGCCCGAGGGTGCGGTGGAACCGGGCGGGCCGAGCGCGGAGATGGTGCGCGAGACCCTGCGCCTGCTCGTGGAGGAGGGCAGCGCGGAGGAGGCGCCGTTGCTGGCACGGGCCGTGGAGCTGCGCCAGGTGGTGGAGCTCAGCGGCGACAGCGGCCCGCCGCCGGCCCGGTGGGACGACCCCGTGGGCACGGTCGCGGCCCTGGCCTCCGAGGACGTGGCCGCCGGGGAAGCGCCCGCCCACCGGCGCGGGTTCGCCCTGGCGTTGCAGACCGAGGGTGTGCTGCGCCGGGCAGGGGAGCTGCACGACCGGGTGCGGGAGCCGGTTCCGGACGAGGGCAACGTGTCGGTCGCGGGGGTCAGGGTCGCCTTCACCTCGGCCGGCCCGAACGCCGGTGACCTGCGCCGGGCCCGGGACCGCCTGCAGGAGCGCGCCAAGGACGACGGGGACGGGGCCTCGCTGCTGACCTTCGCGGTGCTGTGCGGCATGGTGGCGCTGTTCTGCGTGCTGGCCGCGGCCGGGGCGCAGGACGGCGCGGGCCTGTGGCTCCTCGCCCTTCTCTCCGGGGGCGGCGCCGTGGCCCTGGGTGTGGCCCACACCAACCGGGGGACGGCCGACACGAGCGTGGTCGAGACCCAGATGGTGCGCGTGCGCAGCCGGGCGGAGGAGGCGGCCCGTGCGTGGGGCCGGCAGCTGCAGGGGTCCGAGGAGCTGGTGGCCCGGGCCGAGGAGGACGCCGCAGCGGTGCGCGAGGCGCTGTCCCGGGTCTGAGGGGGTGCGCCCCCGTCCGGGCGAACGGCTCCGGGGCGGGTCTCAGAGCCAGCCGCGGCGGCGGAAGACCGTGTACAGGCAGACGCTGGAGGCGGCCATGGCGACCAGGGCCGTCGGCCAGCTGAACACCCAGTGCATGAACCCGTGCGGGGCGATGTTCATGCCGTAGAAGGAGGCGATGAGGGTCGGCACGACGAGGATGCCGCCCCAGGAGGAGACCTTCTTCATCGCCTCGTTCTGGGACTGGTCGATGAGGTTGTTGTTGACCGCCATGATGTTCTGCAGCAGCTGGCGGAACCCGTCGACGTGCTCGCGTACGGCGGTCTCGTGGTCGGCGACGTCGCGCAGGTCGTTGTGCAGCCGGTTCAGGCCGTGGTCGGAGCCGTGGGCGCGGGGCAGGCCCGGGGCGACCCGGTCGGGGCGTTCCAGGGGTGCCATGAGGTCCTGCAGCACCCTGTCGAGGGGATCCACGGCCCGCTGGAGGAGGATGACCTCGCGGGCCAGCCGGTAGGTGCGCCGGGAGGCCCCGGGGTCGCCGTCGAAGACCTGGTTCTCGACCTCGTCGATGTCGTCCTGCAGGCCGGAGACGACCGGGGCGTAGGCGTCCACGACCGCGTCCACGACGGCGTACATCACCGCGAGCGGGCCGTGTGCGAGCCGGTGCGGGCCCGATTCCAGGCGTTCGCGTACGTGCTCGAAGTCGATCTGGTCGGTGTGGCGGATGGTGAGGACGAAGTTCTCCGAGGCGAACAGGTGCACCTCGCCGATCTCGACCTTCTCGTGCACATCGTCGTAGCGGGCCGGGCGCAGGACGACGAAGAGCACCTCCCGGTAGATCTCGGCCTTGGGGCGCTGGTGGGCCACGATCGCGTCCTCCAACGCCAGGGAGGGCAGGCCGAAGGTGCGGGCCAGTTCGGTGAGCTGGGTGCGGTTCGGGTCGGTCATCGACACCCACGCCATGAGTCCGGGATCGGCGGTGATCGCCTGCCGGGCCTCCTGGACGGTGTCGGTCTCCCGTTCGCGCAGGCCCTCCCGGTACAGCAGCGTGCGTACCTGCCCGGGGTCGGCGTCGGGCGGTGCCATGGCGGCGGTGCGGCCCAGGGCCATGGTGCGTTCGGGCGCTGGATCGGGCATCGGCGGCTCCCCGGGGTGGATCGGCGCGGACCAGCTCGATCTTCGCGCCTGGGCGGCGGGGCCGCGGGGGACGACACGCACGCCCGGGGCCTCAGGGACGGCCGAGCGCGCGCAGAGTGATGTTGAGGCGGCCGCGGAGCCCGAGCCAGGCGGGTGCGGTGCCCGGCCGGGTACGGGGCACACCGTGGTAGGAGAGGCGGGAGGGGCCGCCGAAGACGAAGAGGTCGCCGCTGCGGAGTTCCACGTCGGTGTAGGGGCGGGTGCGGGTCTCGGTGTTGCCGAACCGGAAGAGGCAGGTGTCGCCGAGACTGAGGGAGACCACGGGCATGTCCGCGTGTTCGTCCTTGTCCTGGTGCATGCCCATGTGCGCGTCGGCGTCGTAGAAGTTGACCAGCGCGATGTCGTAGGGCGGATCGTCCTCGGTGAGGGGCCGGCCGTAGGCGTCCAGGGCACGGCGGGGCAGCTCGGCCAGGGGCTCGGGGAAGGGCTGCACGGGTGTGCCGTCGGGCAGGAGGCCGCTGTAGGAGTAGGGCTTCCAGAACCATCCGAGGCTGGTCATGGACACGCTCATGCGGCCGCCGCGGGGCATGGTGTGGTGACGGGTCCCGGCCGGGCCGCTCGCCCAGGCGCGGCAGTGTTCCAGCAGGGTGCGTTGTGCGTCGGCGCCGAGCCACCCCGGCACGTGCACGGCGCCGGGTGCGACGGTCACCGGGGGCGCCCCGAACAGCGGCTCGTCCATGCATCCAGTTTACGGGCCGGGGCAGGTGGGGTCCGGGGTGCGGGCCCGCCGGGCCGGGGTCGGCCGGCCCGGCGGGCGGGGGTGCTGCGGGCGGGGTCGGGCGGGCTCAGCGCCGGACGAGGTCGCGCACGTTGACCACCAGCAGCACCACGACGACGATGCCGATGGGCACGCTGACCGCGATGCGCCAGTCGGCGATGAAGGCGGCCACCACCCCCGCGAGGAGGCCGAGGGTCACTGCGAGCACCGCGATCCCGACCAGGTACTGGCGGAACTTGCGCCGGGCGATGGCGTCGACGGCGGCGAAGGCGAACACGACGCCGATCATCGCGTAGAGGGTCTGCTGGCCGTCGAGCAGGAACAGCGTCAGTGCCAGCGAGACCAGCAGCAGCGGGGTGCTCAGGGCCACCCACAGGTGCTGGAAACGGTTGTGCCGCTGTTCCCCCGAGGCGTAGGGCATGTGCGGGGCCTTGAGGTGGCCGGTGGGGTCGGGCACCAGCGGGGTGTCGGACTCCAGGGCCTGCCGGTGCGACTCGCGTTCGTCCTCGGCCAGCACCCTGCGCTCGTACATCCGGGCGTGCTGTTCCTCCCGCTCCTCGAGCTGCTTGCCGTACTCGCGCGAGCGCTGGCGGGAGTGGGCCTCGCGGTCCAGGGCCATGCGTGCGGAGTCCAGGCGGCGCATCGCCTCGCGCCCGCGCACGAGGTCGGCGTCCAGGTCGGCGATGGTGCGGTCGAGGTCCTCGACGTGGGCGCGCAGTTCGGCGCGGGCGGCCTCCTCGGTGGGTGCGACCTTCTGCAGGCCGACCCAGGCGAGGGTGTCGGCCCAGGAGCGGCGGATGGTGCCGTCGCGTTCGTACCGGGGCCCGCTGGGCGCGCGCTCGCCGTCGAAGAAGTCGCGGGTGTCGCGTCCCCACAGGCCGCGGAAGCCCCGAACCCACGGGGTGTCGTCGTCGATGAGGACGGCGTTCCACTCGCGGTCGCCGCCGGGGCCGAGGGTGACGCCGTCGCCGCGGGCGTAGTCGACGAAGGGGACCCCGATCCCGTGCCGGTTGATGGCGCTGTCGGCGCGGAAGAGGCGCTCGGTCAGGCGGCGCCAGGCGCGGACGAGCCCGCGCAGGAAGGAGGGGTCGACCTGGATGAGGTAGTCGCCGGGCAGCATCTGGTGCGAGTGCGATCCGGCCCCGACGTAGATGCGCGGGTGGTCGCCTTCTCGGTGCAGGTCGGGGTCGTCCCAGCTCCGGCGCAGGTCGTCGCCGTGGTACTCGTGCGATGAGGCGCCCACCCAGACGGGGCGGGTCGTGCCGTCGGGTTCCTCGACGACGTAGACGGTGACACGTTCCCAGTCGGCCTCGTGGTCGTTGACACCGCCGTAGATGGTGCGCCAGTCGTTCATCGCGTAGAAGAACCAGTACTGCAGGATCGTGTAGCCGCCCTCGCGGGTGACCCTGCCGTAGTAGTGCGCGCGGCCGTCGTCGAGGCGTTCGCGGTACCGGGTCACGGCCGCGTAGGTGACACCGCC
This sequence comes from Nocardiopsis coralli, assembly GCF_014892575.1. Lineage (GTDB taxonomy): Bacteria > Actinomycetota > Actinomycetes > Streptosporangiales > Streptosporangiaceae > Nocardiopsis > Nocardiopsis coralli. Next base: position 91,034 of record NZ_JADBGI010000015.1, read on the forward strand.
GGGGACGGTCCCCCGCACGAGCAGGGAGACCTTCATGAGGATGTCCAGGACCCGGCCCAGGACACCGACGGCGACCAGGCGGCCGCTCTTGGGGATGACCGAACGTGCGATGCCTTTGAAGCGGCGGGCCTCTTCGCGCAGGGTGTCGGCCTGGACGAACCGCAAGTGCTTGTGGCGGCGGGGCCACTCCTCCTCGGCCTGGGAGAGGCGGTCGAGGGTGAGTTCGCCGGCGGGGACGGCGAGGCTCTCGCGGCCGCCGGGTTCCTCGATCCAGAGGCTGCAGTTGCGGACGTAGGCGTCCACGTCGGTCGGGAAGAACAGTTCCCCTTCGGTGCACACGAGCACCGGTTCGTGGGCGCGCAGGAGTTCGAGATCAGATGGGGACGACATGATCGCCCCAAGCTAGTACATGGGCGCGGTGGCGCGTGACCAGTAGGGGCGCCGCCCGCTCGCGGGTTCCCGGCCGGGCAACCGTTTGCCCGGGGCGCAGGCGGGTGCCACTCTGGCATCACGTGCAGTGGAGGAAGGGGTCCCATGCGGGAGGACGAGGCGCGCGACGCCCTGGAACGGGCCGGCTCGGTGGAGAACCGGGTCCGCCGGGGCGGACGCTGGTTGGCGGGTTACTGCGCGCTCTACGGCACGGGGTCGATCGCGGTGGTTCTGGCCGTCGGGCTGGCCCCGCACGGACCGCTGCGTACGGGTGTCTTCGCCGTGTTCATGGTCATGGTGGTGGTGCTCGTGGTGTGGGCCGCGACACGGCCGGTGAAGCCGCGGGGGTTCGCGTGGCTGCACACCGGGATGATCGCGGGCTGGGCGGTGCTGTACACCGTCGCCCTCAACGTGGGTCTGCGGGCCTTCCCCGGTGATCCGGCCTGGTGGGTGCCGATGGCGGTGGCCACGGCGGTGCCGCCGTGGGTGCTGGCCGCCTACATGCTGCGCACCTCCGGGGGCCGGGCGTGAAGCATCCGCGTTCCCGTCTGGACGAGGTCATCCACTCCCCCGTCCGGTTCTCGGTGGTGGCGGCGCTGGCCGGCGCCGACCAGGCCGAGTTCCGGTTCGTGCGCGACGCGGTGGAGGTCTCGGACTCACAGCTGTCCAAGCAGGTCTCGGTGCTGGAGAAGGCCGGTTACGTCAAGGTCGGCAAGTTCGCCGTGGGCCGGCGCACCCGCACGTCGTTGAGCCTGACCCCGGAGGGCCGCGCAGCGTTCGACGCGCACGTGCGCGCGCTGCGCGAGATCGCCGAGGGCAGCGGCGCCCCCGACCAGGGCTGACCCCGAGCCGTTGTGGCCCGGGGCCGGGGTCAGGGCGAGGCCGGTGCGGGCGCCGGGTGGGCCGGGTCGGTGGAAGAGGCCGGTCCGGGAGGGCCGTCCTCCACCCCCGGACCGGGGTCGGGGTTCCGGCGCCGGACCACCCGGCGCACGGCGGGGCCGTCGGAGCGGTCTCCGCGGGCGGCCCCGATTCCGGCGATCACGACCAGCGCCATGCCGGCGACCTGCACGGCGACCGGCGTCTGGCCGATCAGCAGCATGCCCATGATGAGCGCGACGGCCGGTTCCAGGCTGGAGAAGGTGCTGAAGGCCGTGCGGCTCATGCGCTGCAGGGCCACCATCTCCAACAGGAACGGGATCATCGGGAACAGCAGGGCGATGAGCAGCGTGAACACGATCAGCTGCGGGTCGGGGTCCACGACCGCGCCCGCCGCGCCCAGGGGTGCGGTGACCACGGAGCCGACCACCATCGACAGCGCCAGGCCGTGCACCGCGCCGAACCCGGCCCCCACCCGCTGGGTCAGCACGATGTAGCCGACCACGCACAGCGCCCCGGCCAGGGCGAAGCCGACCCCGGCGAGGTCGAGGTCGCCCTCCCAGGGGCGGGTGAGGCACACGACCCCGGCCACGGCGGCGACGATCCAGACCAGTTCCCGGCGGCGGCGCATGGCCAGGACGGCGACCACGAGGGTTCCGAGGAACTCGATGGAGGTCGCGGTGCCCAGCTCGATCCGGGCCGTGGCCTCGGAGTAGAAGAGCATCATCCCCGCGCTCGCTGTGCCCAGGATCACCACGGCGCCGAGCTCTCGGGCGCTCGCAGCACGTACCGCGCGCCACAGGGAGGGCCCGCCGAGCGCGATGAGGAGCAGCGCGGCCCAGGTCAGTCGCATCCAGGTGACGGTGGCGGGGTCGGCGGCCTCGAAGGCGTGCACGGCCAGGGCACTGCCGGTGTGCAGGGCGAACATGCCGATGACCAGCATGAGGGGCGCCGGCACCCCGAATCGGGCACGGCGCAGCGAGGGGAAGAAGGAGAGGATCACCGGACCATTGCATCCAGACGCTCCGTTTCTGTCCAGGGAGCTCCGGTTGATGAACCATGTAGTTTCGGTGGATGGATTTCACGCGGCTGCGCCTGTTGGTCGAGCTGGAACGCCTGGGCACGATGGCGGCGGTCTCGGAGGTCACCGGGATGAGCACGTCGGCGGTGTCCAAGCACTTTGCCGTGTTGGAGCGTGAGGCCGGTGCCCCGTTGATCGCACCGGACGGGCGCCGGGTGCGCCTGACCCCGGCGGGGCGGCGCCTGGCCGAGCACGCGGTGGACATCCTGGCGCGGGTGGAGGCCGCGCGCGCCGAGTTCGAGGGCGGCGGCGAGCCGGTGGGCCGTGTCCACCTGGTCATGTACACCAGCGCGGCCCCGGTGGTGTTGCCGGCGCTGCGGCGGCTGCGCGAGGACCACCCGGGCATCGAGGTCGACCTGACCGAGTACGAGTCGGTGCAGGCGCTGGACCTGCTGCAGGAGGGCGGCGCCGATCTCGGGGTGGTGTACCAGTACAGCCTTCTTCCCCGGATTTTCCCGGAGACCTTGACGGTGCGCCCGATCGGCACGGAGGAGCTCCTGCTCTCCCAGCCCTCGGCGGGGGCCGACAGCCGCACGCTCACCCGGCGGCGCCTGAAGCAGCACGCGGACGCGTCGTGGATCGCCAGCCCGTTCCGCAGCGACGAGGACGCCTTGGTCGAGCGCATGTGCGCCGACGCCGGTTTCACGCCGCGCCTGGTGCACCGGATCGACAACATGGCGCTGATCGAGGACATGGTCGCGGCGGGGCTGGCGGTGGCCCTGGTCCCGCGCTCGGCCGCCACGACGCGCCGCGGGGTGGCGCACGCCCCTCTGGGCGAGCTGGGCGGGGTGCGGCAGGTCTACCTGGCCGGGCGCACCGGCGGGTGGGTGTGGAAGCCGATCCGGGTCACCGCGCGCTACCTGCACGAGGCGGCGCGCGGTGTGCTGGACGACGTTCCGGAGCCTCCCGAGGAGGGGTGAGCTCAGCCGGCGACGGCGAAGGGGCCCACGGAGGGCACGGGCACCTTGCTCGCGGCCTCGCGCACGGCGGTGAGCAGGGGTTCGGCGCTGGAACCGGCGCGGGTCACGGCGACCACGTGGCGGCGGGCGGTGTCGCGCACCCCGCGAACGACCACGTGCGGCGGGTTGAGGCCGGTCCAGGCCAGGCGCGGCACGACGGCGATGCCGAGGCCGGCGCGCACGAGGGCGAAGACGGCGCTGAAGTCGTCGACGATGTGGGCCACGCGGGGCTGGAACCCGGCCTGGCTGGTGGCGGCGGTGACGCAGGAGTACCAGGCGGTGCCGGGGGCGGACATGATCCAGTCCTCCTCGGCGAGGTCCTCGGCCAGGTGCAGGTCGGTGCGCGAGGCGAGGGGATGGTGGTAGGGCAGGATCGCGTCGAAGAGCTCGACCATGACCGGTTCGGTGTGGAACTCGGGGTCCCCCGCGGCGGGCATGTGGGAGGTCGACATCGTGAGCGCGACGTCGATGCGGCCCGAGCGCAGCATCTCGGTGCTGGACTCGGGTTCGGCCTGGACGACCTCGAAGTTCCAGCCCGGGTGGCTCCCGCGCAGGCGCGCGAGGGCGGGGGCGACCAGGTCGCTGATGCCGGTGGAGAAGGCGCCCACCCGAACGACCCCGCGGTCGCCCGCGGAGTAGGCGTGCAGGTCGGCGTTGGCGCGTTCCATCTCGGCGAAGATGACGTGCGCGCGCTCCAGCAGGACCCGTCCGGCCCCGGTGAGCAGGAAGCGGCGGCCCTGGCGTTCGACGAGGGGGACCCCGGCCTCCTTGGCCAGGGACGCGAGCTGCTGGGAGACCGCCGACGGTGTGACGTTGAGGGCCTCGGCCGTGCCCGCAACGGTGCGGTGGTGGTCGAGGGCCTGAAGGAGCTGCAACCGCCGAACGTCGATCATGTAGTCCAACTTAAGACAGTGTGTTGTTGTTTCGTTCTGGTTTCGGTCATGTTGACTGGTTTCGGAGCGTGATTCCGTGCACAGCGCTCAGCCGTCCAGGGGCAGCACCACCGTCCACCCCGGGCGGACCCGAGACCGCACGGGCGAAAGAAAGAACCGCACTTCTTTTTCTTCGGAGATCTCCTGCGCGACTTTCTTCGTGTCGAGCATGTACGGGCGCATACCCGCACGTACAGTCAGAGTCACAGCTCAACCACCGAGCCCCAGGGTCCGTCGACCCCGGTGGCCACCACCCCACGCTGCTGGAACGGGTGAGAAGAAAATGCAAACTTCGCTGATGACCAAACCTCGACCGTCCGACCTGGGCGTCCTCGGTTTCCGGTACCTGGGGGCCCACGAGGTGGAGGAACTCGCAGACCTGTGGGGCGCCCTCCACCAGCGGCACACCGTGACCGCCCCGCACCTGCAGGACATCATCGGCGCGGTGAGCCTGGACGAGTCCTGGCGGCGCCGCCGGGCCCAGTACCTGCAGTGGATGCGCGACCCCGACACGATGGCCATCCTCGCCGAGCACGACGGAGACCTGGCCGGCTACGCGATGGTGACCCTGCGCGACAACGCCCTGGGCAGCTGGGACCGCGGCGACCGTGTGGCCATCGTCCAGACCTTCGCCATCGACCCCGAGTACACCGGCACCGGGGTGGGATCCAAGCTCCTGGAGGAGATGCGCCACCAGCTCAGCGCGTCGGGGATCCGCGACATCGAGTTCTCCGCGCTGGCCACCGCGTCCGAGGACATCGACTTCCTCGAGCAGGAGGGTTTCCAGCCCTTCGTGACCACCATGGTCTGCCGCGTGGACGGCTTCGGCGCCCACGACTGATCCTGGCCCGCGACCGGACCGGCAACGGCGGTTGGGCGAGATCGGTGGAGCCCCCGGGCCCGAGGGTCCGGGGGCTCTCGCGTGCCCGGGGTGCGATGACACCCGGTACGGAAGGGCAGGAGCGCTCCCGGCGGACACGGCGGCCACCCACCGCCGTGTCCCGTGCGACACACCCCGGCACACTGTCGCGGCGAGACGCTACCCTCACCCCGTGGCCTCCTCCGACACCAACACCTGCACCTTCCCCGGATGCGACCGCCCCGTCCCCCGGTCCTCCTCCCCCGGGCGCCCGCCCCAGTACTGCGAACTTCCCGAGCACACCCGATGGCGTGCCTGGAAGGAACGCCAGCGCCAGGCCCAGGAGGCCGAGCGCGCGAGCGCGGAGCACGCGGCCGAGCGCAGCGGTGAGGGTTCCGACACCCCCGCGGATGCGCCCGCCGCCCCCGCAGGCGGACGCGGCGAACCGGTCACGGCGGCACGGCTGCGCGCCGACGACCTGCTGACCCGGTTCGCCGTCCAGAGCGAGCAGCTCGAGCAGACCCTGCGTTCGGCGACCGAGGCGTTCGCCACCATGAGCGACCCCGCCACGGCCGAGGCCCAGGTGGAGTCGGCCCGGGTCGAGGGCGCCAGGCGGGTCGCCGAGGCCGACGCCGCCCGTCTGGAGGCGGAGAACCGGCGCCGGCAGGCCGAGACCTCACAGCGCGGCGCGGAGAAGGCCGCGGCCGCCGCGGTCGAGGCCACGCACGAGGCCGAACGCATGGCCCAGGAGGCCATCGAACGCCGCGACAGCGCGGAGGCGGAGCGCGACCGGTACGCTCAGGAGCACGAGCGGGCCGTGACCGAACGCGACGCCGCCGCGTCCGAGGCCAACGCGGGCCTGGCGGCCGCCGAGCGACGCCTGGCACAGCAGAGCGCTCGCGCGCAGGCCGAACTGGACCACGAGCGGGCCGAATCCGAACGCCGCGCGGCCCTTGCGCGCGAAGAGATCACCCAGCTGCGCCGTGAACGCGACGAGCACGCCCGGCGCGCGGACGAGGCCGACCTCGCCGAGCAGCGTTCCCGAGACCGCGCCGACCGCGCCGAGGACCGTGCGGTGACCGCGGAGCGGACCCTGGCCGACGAACGTGCACGTCTGGACGCCGAGTTCGAGCGCGCCCGTGAGCAGCGCGAGCACGAAGCCGCGGCGGCTGCCGCCGAACGCGAGCGCCTCATGGCCGAGGTCGAGCGCCTCACCGGGGAGCGGGACCGCATCGCCGGCGAGCTCGACACACAGCGCCGCAGCGCCGAGGTCACGCTCGCCGAGTCCCGTGAGGCCGCGGCGGCCCGGCTGTCCGCGGCCCAGCAGGAACGCGACACGGCCGTGCAGCGCGCCGAGCGGGCCGAGGCCGAGCTCGGTTCTGCCCGTGCACGGGCCGGCGAGAGCACGCGCGACCAGGAGAGATGACCACCGATCGTCCCGGCAGGGACCGATCTCTAGGATGGAGACCGTGCGAGATCTGGGAACCACTGGAAACACCGGCCCCATGGACGTGGGGGGTTCCCGCGACGAGGGCCCCAGACGTGCGGCCGTGGCGGAGCGCCCCCGCCCCAAGGTCGATCTGAAGGCGTTGTTCGGCCTGGAGCCGGGCACCAGCTGGCAGTGGACCACCGCGGTGAAGGCCGCCGTGGCGATGATCGTCTCCTTCGGTGTGGTCGCCCTGTTCATCGAGCCCCGGATGGCCACGCTCGCGGCCCTGGGGTCGATGACGGTCCTGTACGAGAAGAAGACCCCCTACGCCTACCGGTCGGCGGCCCTGGCCCTGGTGGGTCTCGGGTTCGTGGCCGCGGTCGCGGTCGGGTCGCTCGCCTCGGCGCTGTCCCCCTGGGCCGCGGTCTTCTCCATCGGACTCACGGCGGGGGTCGCGACGTGGTTGTGCGCGGCCTGGCGGGTCGACAAGCCGGGGCCGATGTTCTTCGTACTGGTCGGAACGATCTCCACGATCGTCCCGGGCGGCCCGGCCGACGTCCCGATGCACGCGGGGCTGGCCGCGCTGGGTGCGGCCGTGGGCTGGTGCGTGTCGATGTCGGGCGCGCCGGTGCGGGCCCGCCACCCCGAGTACCAGGCGGTCTCCGGGGCGTTCCGCCAGCTCGCCAAGCTCCTGCGGGCGGTGGGCACCAAGGAGCTGGACCACGCCCAGCACAAGGCCTCGGTGGCCGTGGCCGACGCGTGGCGGATCGTGCTCCTGGCCCAGACCCGCGGGTACCGGGGCACCCCCGAGGCGGCCCGGCTGCGTTCACTGCTGCGGTGGGTCTCCGACATCCATCTGGCGACGACGCAGGTGTGCATGGCGCGCACCGAACGGTTGCCGGACGGTGCGGCCGACTTCGCCGACGAGATGGCCGCGTCCGTGGCCGATCCGGCTGCGGCCCCCGACCCCGACGAGCTGGATGAGCTGCGGCGGGGCCTGCGCCCGCGTTCCCTGGAGGGCCGGGTCTACGGTCTGCTGGCACGTGCGGCGGGGGCGGCACGGCGCACCCCCGACGAGGCCGAGGAGGAGGACGAGCGCGGCAGCCGCCTTCACGACGACCGGTACCCGGCGCTGTGGGGAGCACTGCGTTCCAGCCTGACGGGCCAGTCCTTGATCCTGCCGACCGCGCTGCGCATGTGGATCACCGTGACCGTGGCCGGTGCGCTGGGGCTGTGGATCGGGCTCGACCACTACTACTGGGTGGCGCTGACCACGACCGCGGTGCTGCAGGGCGGCAACGTGGTTCTGACACTGAACCGGTCGCTGCAGCGCTCGCTCGGCACCCTGCTCGGCGTTCTCATCGGTGCGCTCCTGCTCGCCCAGAACCTGCCGCTGGTGGCGGTCGTGGTGATCGCGGGCTGCTTCCAGGGGCTGACCCAGGCAGTGGTGGGCCGCAACTTCTTCTACGGGTCGGTCACGATGACCCCGATGGCGCTGCTGCTGGCCTACACCGCGGTGCCCTACCCCGTCGAGCAGCTCGCGCAGTCGCGCATCATCGACACCGTCGTGGGTTCGCTGGTCGGCATGGCCGGTGCGCTGATCCTGTGGCGGCGGGCCTCGGCGACGCGGCTCCCGCAGACGATCATCAAGGTGTTGGACACCGCACGCCGCTGCGTGGTGGAGGTGCTCGACCAGGACGTCCGCATCTCCGACGCCCGCCGCTACGAACTGCGGCGGGACATGCGGGCGGCGCTGGTGAGCCTGCGCGGTGTCTACGACAGCGCCGTGGGCGACGTACCGCGCGCCCGTTCGACCCGGCCGCTGTGGCCGGTGGTGGTGGCCACCCAGCGCACCGGGTACCTGGCGCTGTCGGCCCTGCAGTTGGAGAACCCCGAACCGGTCGGGACCATCACGCTGCAACGGGTCGACCTGGCCTTCAAGGAGCTGGTGTCGTCCCTGGACGAGCGGCGCACGCCCCGGATGGGTGCGATGCCGCGGCTGCCCGCCTACCCGCGCATCAACATGGAGTTGCGTGCGCTCTCCAGTGCCATGACCAGCGCCGTGGCCCAGGACGAGCGGGCCGCGCAGAAGGAGGCCGAGCGTCGGGCCCAACGCGAACGGCGCCGAGCCCAGAAGGACGTCGACGCCGACCTGTGAGGGAGGGCCCGCCCACATCGGGCGGGGCCTCCGGTTCAGCCGGTCACGGCGAAGGCGCGCACCGGGAAGGCGGCCATGCCCCGCACCTTGGCGGGTACGGCGTGGAAGCGGAACCCGTCGGAGGGCAGGAGCTCGAGCGCACGCAGGTGGCGCACGACCGGGATCCCGGCGGAGAGCAGCAGCCCGAGCGAGGGGCGGGCGCCCTCGGAGGCGGGCGCGGTGCGGTCCACCCCCACGGAGTCGATGCCCACGAGCGCGGCCCCGCCCTCGACCAGGAGCTTGGCCGCGGCCTCCTCCAGGTAGGGGTGGTCGGGGTCGGCGTAGGCGTCGGTGCGCCAGTGGCGGTCCCAGCCGGTGCGCAGCAGCACCGCGCGGTCGCGCACGTCGAGGTTCTCCACGAGGCGGGCGTCGATGGGGTGCCGGTCGGTGGCGTCGACGACGAGCCCGGGCAGGTCGGCGACGCGTTCGAGGTCGAGGTCGGCCAGATCGGCGCCGTCGCGGTAACGGTGGGCGGGCATCTCGACGTAGGTGCCGGTGGCCCCGACGAGGCTGACGCGGCCTCCGGTGTCACCGGTTCCGGGTGCGGACTCGGCACCTGAGCCGGCCTCCTCGACCGCGGGGGCCGGCAGCCCGGGGCTGGTGGTCATCCCGTCGGTGATCTGGTGGCTGACGTCGACGAGTGTGGGCATGGCTGGCTTCCCCGTTTCACGATCACCCTGTGGTCCGGCCATCACCCTACGGGGTGTGTCCTGTATCACGGGAGGGCTTCGCGACATCGATTCCGAGGACCTGTGGCCGTGGGTGCTGAGTGCTCGGCGATAAGCTCGGGGCTCGGCCGCCGGCGCCGCCCCGGCCGAACCCCACCCCCGTCAGCCCCACACAGAACGAGAAGGGTCGGCATCGTGTCACTGTACGGAGCGGCCAAGGTCGTCGTCGCCCCCCTGAGCAGGGTCGTGTGGCCCCAGCGCGTGGAGGGCGTGCACCACGTCCCCGCCGAGGGGCCGGTGATCCTGGCGTCCAACCATCTGGCGCTGATCGACCCGCTCTTCATCGGCACGGCCTGCCCCCGGCCGGTGCGTTTCATCGCCAAGCGGGAGCTGTTCGACGAGAGCACCCTGCCGCGCAAGGCGGTCTCGAAGGTCCTGCGCGCCCTCGGCCCGCTGTCGGTGGACCGCCGCCCCGGGCAGAGCGCCCAGGAGGCGATGGACGAGAGCGTGGAGGTCATCAACGGCGGCGAGGTGTTCGGGATCTTCCCGGAGGGCACCCGCTCCCCCGACGGCCGCCTGTACAGGGCGCAGACCGGCCTGGCGTGGCTGGCGCTGACGACGGGGGCGCCGGTGGTGCCGGTGGCGCTGTCCGGCACGGAACGGATCCTGCCGCCCGGGCGCAAGGTGCCCTCGTTCAACCGCGTCGGGGTGCGGTTCGGCGCCCCCGTGGACCTGTCACCATGGTCGGGGCAAGCCCACCGGGCCCGCCCCCGCCGGGAGGCCTCGGACGCGATCATGGCGGCCGTGGCCAAGCTGTCGGGCCAGGAACAGGTTCCGCGGTTCGCGGCTTCGGTGAAGGCGGAGCTCGAGCGCGGCCATGAGTGACTTTCCCCACAGCCACACGGGGGCTGAACGGCCGCCGACCGTGCGTTGACCCCTGGTTGAGGCCCTTTCCGATCGGACGCCGAAGGGCCTCGCGCCCGCTGTGAGCGGGTTTTCCGCGCCCGGACGGACTCGACCCCCTTCCGGGAGGACTCCGGCGCGGGAGCACAATTTCCTACCTTTATAGTGGGGTTTCCGGTGCGTGACACCGGATAGATTAGGCAAGCCTTACCTTTTGATGGCGTCCGACTCTGGCGCGAAGACTTGGAGCTGTGCGATGACGCGACCCCTGCGAGTGGGAATCGTTGGTGCGGGACCGGCCGGAATCTACGCGGCCGACCTGCTCACCAAGGACGAGACCCTGTCCGCGTGCGGCACGTCCGTCAGCATCGACATCCTCGACAAGCTGCCCTCGCCCTACGGCCTGGTCCGTTACGGCGTCGCACCCGACCACCCCCGGATCAAGCAGATCCAGGGGGCCCTGCACAAAATCCTCGACAAGCCCGAGGTCACCTTCTACGGAAACGTCGAGTACGGCGTCGACCTCAAGCTCGAGGACCTGCAGCACCACTACGACGCCGTCGTGTTCGCCACCGGCAGCGACCGGGACCGTCCGCTGGACGTCCCCGGCGTCGACCTGCCCGGCAGCCACGGTGCCTCCGAGTTCGTCTTCTGGTACGACTCCCACCCCGATGTGGCCCCCTCCTGGCACGTGGACGGGACCAGTGTCGCGGTGATCGGTGCCGGCAACGTCGCCGTCGATGTGGCTCGCATCCTGGCCAAGGACGCGGACGACCTGCTGCAGACCGACATCACCGACAACGTCTACGAGGGTCTGCGCGCCAAGCAGATCACCGACGTGCACGTGTTCGCGCGCCGTGGCATCGCCCAGTGCAAGGCCACACCGATGGAGCTGCGCGAGCTCGACAAGCAGCCCGGCGTCGAGGTCATCGTCTACCCCGAGGACTTCGACCTGGACGAGGACAGCGTGCAGGCCTGCGAGGAGTCCAACCAGGTCAAGACCAACGTCAAGATCCTGCAGAACTGGGCCATCCGCGACGAGCGCGGCGACGCCAAGCGCCTGCACCTGCACTTCCTGCACAGCCCGGTGGAGATCCTCGGCGAGGACCGCGTGACCGGGCTGCGCACCGAGCGCACCGAGCTGACCGGCGACGGCAACGTCAAGGGCACCGGCGAGTACATCGACACCGAGGTGCAGGCGGTCTACCGGGCCATCGGTTACCTCGGGTCCCCGCTGGCCGGGCTTCCCTTCGACGAGGCCCGCGGCGTGGTCCCCAACGACGCCGGCCGGGTCCTGGACCTGGACGAGAAGCCGGTCGAGGGCGTCTACGCGACCGGATGGATCAAGCGCGGCCCGGTCGGCCTGATCGGCCACACCAAGGGCGACGCCCTGGAGACGATCACCAACCTGGTCGGCGACCGCGAGTCCCTGACCCCGGCGGTGGAGCCGGAGCCGGAGGCCTTCCGGGACCTGCTGCGCGAGCGCGGCGTCGAGTTCACCACCTGGGAGGGCTGGCAGCGTATCGAGGCCCGCGAGGAGGAGCTCGGTGCCGAGCGCGGCCGCAAGCGGCTCAAGATGCTCACCCGCGAGGAGCTGAACGGGGCCGCCCGGCAGTCCTAGGGCACACGCCCCCGGAGCCGTCGCGCCCCTGCCCTCCGACCTGCCCTGACGGGCTTCCCGGCCGGTCCCGCACCCCTCTGCGGGACCGGCCTTTTTTGCCTCGGACCGGCCGTGACATAGTGCATGCCGCTCTCTTGGAGGTGCCGGAACAACGGGCGGCCGACATGGGTTAGAGTCACTGTTGGTCGGCGTGGTAGCAAGTGTCCCCCGGGCCTCAACTATTGCCTTCGCGGAATACCGCGTCCGGCCCCTCTTCCGGGAGGGTGACCGTACGGCCTGGAGCCCCGTTGTGCCCTGCGCCGAGAGGCGACCGCCACGCCGGCCATCAAACCCTGTGCCCCGCTCCCGCTCCTGTGGGAGCGGGGCATCGTGGTATCGAGGACCACTCAACGAAGGACGGTCAGGCGTGGACGAACGGTCCCCCCGGCAGCCGGATTCCTCCGGGCCGCCCGAGGATTCCGCAGACACGGGCGGCGCCCCCGAGGCGCGCCCGCAGAACCCGTACCGGATCCCTCAGCGGCCGCCGGAGAGCGCACGCGAGGAGACGGGCGGTTTCGGTTACGAGCGCCCCGAGAAGGAGGAGCCCGCCCGGGACGGGTGGGACAACCCCTTCCGCGGGGGTCCCTCCGGCGACGCAGAGGGCGATGCCGAGGACGGTTCCGACGCCGAGCTCCACACCCCCTGGGGTCCCCCCGTGCCCGGTGACGCACCTTCCGGGAGCGACGCAGGGTCCGGCGACGCCGACGACGCCTGGGACCCCGGAACGCCGTGGGGCGCACCCGTGCCGGGTGGGGGAGCCGGCAGCGCCGCCTTCGGCGGCGACGGTCACGCGCACGCGCGCGCGGCCGACGACGGGGACCGTGACGACGCCGGTGACGCCTGGGGCGAGAGTGCCTCGCGCAGCGAGAGCGACCCCACCGACCGTTCCTGGGGCGCCGGTTCCACGAGCGACGCATGGGGCACGGACGCCGCCGCAGGCAGCGCCTGGAACGCCGAGTCCCGCCGCGGCGCAGACGCCGACCGGGCGTGGGGTGCCGGTTCCGGGAACGACCCGTGGGGTGCGAGCGCCGCACACGGCGGAAGCGACGCCGGGAGCGCACACGATGGAGCCGAGGCGCACCACGACGCCGCGAACAGCGCAGGCGACCGTTCCTGGGGCACCGGTTCCTCCAACGACACGGGCAGCGCCGGCGGCGCGTGGAGCGCGCCTTCTGCGATCGGCCCGAGCGACCCGGGCGCGGAGGCTGCCGCGGGCAGTTCCTGGAACACCGACGCGGGTACCCCCGGTGAGACGTGGGGCGCAGGCGCCTCGCGCAGCGGAGATGAGACCCCCGACGCGTGGACGAACCGCCCCGAGCGCAGCTCCGGTGACGCCTGGGGCGAGGGTGCCTTCGGAGGGGCTGCTGTAGCCGGCGCGTGGGGCTCCGAGGACGGCCGCGGTTCCGACGCCGACCAGACGTGGGGCGCGGGTTCCTCGGATGACGTGTGGGGCGCGGGCGCCGCGCGTGGCGAGAGCACCACCGGAGCATCCGGTTCCGCGTGGGGTGACCGGGACGACGCCTGGGGCTCCACGCGTTCGGAGTACGGCGCGTGGACCGCCACGGCCGGCAAGGGTTCCGACGGGCCTCGCTCGGACGACGACTCCGACCCGGACAACGATGCCCGCGGTTCCGAGAGCAGCACGGGCCCGGACGCCGATGAGGCGCGCGACCCCTGGGGCACTGCGAGCGCAGGTGCTGCGGGCACCGACAGCGAGTGGAACGCGGACGACACGTGGGGCACGGGCGCCTCGCGTGGCACAGGTGATGACGACCGGGCACAGTACGACGCCCACGACAGCTGGGGCTCCGACGCCGATTCCGCGGGCGGCGCTTGGAGCGCGCCCGGAAGCAGCGCCTGGGGCGCGGGCGACCCGGACGCCAGTGCTGGTGCCGGCGCAGGTGCCGCCGCGGGCAGCGCCTGGGGCGCGGACGCCTCCCCCTACGGCTCCGACGCCGACCACGCATGGGGCACCAGTGCCGGACGCGCCGAAAGCTCCCTCGGAGACCACGACGACGCCTGGGGCACGAGCTCCGCATACAGCGAAGGCGACCCCGGCGCGGCCGGGGCCGACGCCACCTGGGGCAGCGACCGCGACGCCACACGCGACGCGCGGGGCTCCGACTCCGACCCCACGGGCGACCTCGATGATCGGGGCACCGGCATGGGCGGCTTCGGCGCAGGGGCTGCCGCAGGCAGCGGCTGGGGCACCGCAGACACCGGCGCCGCCGACGCGGGCAGCGAATGGCACCCCGACACCACCGGTTCCGGAGGGGACCGGGACGCCGACGAGGCACAGCACGAGTCCTACGCCAGTTGGGGCTCCGGCGCGCATTACTCCAGTGACGCCTGGGGCACGAGCGCCGCATACAGCGAAGGCGACCCCGGCGCGGCCGGGACCGACGCCACCTGGGGCAGCGACCGCGAGGCGCGGGGCTCCGACTCCGACCCCACGGGCGACCTCGATGATCGGGGCACCGGCATGGGCGGCTTCGGCGCAGGGGCTGCCGCAGGCAGCGGCTGGGGCACCGCAGACACCGGCGCCGCCGACGCGGGCAGCGAATGGCACCCCGACACCACCGGTTCCGGATGGGACCGGGACGCCGACCAGGCACAGCACGAGTCCTACGACAGTTGGGGCTCCGGCGCGCATTACTCCAGTGACGCCTGGGGCACGAGCTCCGCATACAGCGAAGGCGACCCCGGCGCGGCCGGGACCGACGCCACCTGGGGCAGCGACCGCGAGGCGCGGGGCTCCGACTCCGACCACACGGGCGACCCCGATGATCGGGGCACCGGCATGGGCGGCTTCGGTGCAGGGGCTGCCGCGGGCAGTGCCTGGGGCAGCGCAGACGCAGGTGCCGGTGACGCGGGCAGCGAATGGCACCCCGACACCACCGGTTCCACATGGGGCACGGGCTCCGGAGACAGCACCCGTGACGCCTGGGGCTCCCAGGAGGGGTCCCCGTACGGCGGCGCTGAAGGTTCGTGGGGCACCGACCCGGTGCACGGCGAACACGACGCGTGGAGCGCCGGCGCCGAACGTACCGAAGGCAGCACCGGGAACCAGGACGACGCCTGGGGCTCCGGCGGCTGGGGCACCGGCCACGACTCCCCCTACGGCTCCGACACCGACCACACGTGGGGCGGACACTCCGCGGGCGACCAGCACGACAGCGGTTACGCCTGGGGCACGAGCACCGCACACGGCGAGGGCCGCCCCGACGACCCGGACCGCGGCCGGAACGCCTCCGACGAGGACGGCGGGCACTGGGGCGCCGCCGCCTGGGGTCTGGGCGCAGCAGGCGCTGCGGGCGCCGCAGGGGCCGCCGCGGCCGGTGCCGCTGGATCCTGGGGCTCCCCCGGTTCCGACGACCACACGCACGACTCCTGGAGCGCGGGTTCCGACGGGTCCCCGTACGGCGGCGGCCCCTCCGAGGGCCACGACTGGGACGACCCCTACCGCGGCCAGCCCGCGTACCAGGGCGACACCCCCTACCCGGGCGGCCCGGCCCCGGCACAGCCCCCGGCCTCCGACGGTTACGAGTACCTGTACGGCGGCGGCCGCGGCGGCGGGAACGGCCACGACGGCTACGGTGCCGACCACGGCGCGGACGCGGGGCCGGAGCCCGAGGGCGAGGGCCGCAAGTCCCGCAAGGGCCTGATCATCGGCGCCTCCAGTGTGCTCGTGCTCGCCCTCATCGGCGGCGGCATCGGCTGGTACGTGTGGCAGCTGCCCGAGCCGGAGGAGGCCACGGCCGCCTTCGCCTCGAGCTGGGAGGCCCAGGACTACGAGGCCCTGGCCGAGACCACCATGGGCGACGACGCCGCGCAGATCCTCGGCGGCATCGACGCCGGACTGGGTGTGGACGCCATCGACGTCAACGTGGGCGAGCCGTCCGTGGACGGTGGCGAGGGCAGTGCCTCCTACGAGGTGACCGTCTCGCTGACCAACGCCGACGACTGGGGTTGGGAGGGCGAGCTCCCGCTCCTGCGCGAGGACGGCGAGTGGTGGATCGACTTCTCCCCCGAGGTCGCCTACCCCGGGCTGGGCGAGGGCCAGGTCCTGGCCCGCACCGCCGTGTGGGGCGAGCGCGGCCACATCCTCGCCGCCGACGGCACCCGGTTGGACGGACCCGACTCCTCCGGCTCGCTGCAGATGCTCGCGGGCTCGCTCGGTGAGGCCGACGAGGACGACGTCGAGCGTCTCGGCCCGGCCTACAGCGTCGGCGACACCATCGGTGTGGACGGCCTGCAGCGCACCTACGAGGAGCACCTGGCCGGCGAGGCCGCGACCACGATCGTGATGGCCGACGCCGAGGAGGCCCAGGCCGAGGGTTCGGTGGAGGCCACCGAGGACAACACCGTGGCGACGCTCGACGGCTCCGACGGCGAGGACATCACCACCAGCATCGACATGGACGTGCAGAACACCGCAGCGAACGCGATCATCGACGCCGACGACCCCGCGGGTCTGGTGGCGATGCGCCCGTCCACGGGTGAGGTGCTCGCGGCCGTGAACGTTCCCGGCGGGTTCAACCGCGCCTTCGAGGGCCAGTACCCGCCCGGTTCGGCGTTCAAGATCGTCAGCTACAGTGCGCTGCTCGACAACGGCATGTCCACGGACGAGACGATGGACTGCCCCGAGGAGTACGAGCTGGGCGGGTGGCCGTTCCGCAACGCGAACGAGGCCGAGTACGGATCGCAGTCGGTGACCGAGGCGTTCGCGACCTCCTGCAACACCGCGCTCGTCGCGGAGCTGGGCGACCGGCTCAACGGCGAGCAGCTGCAGGCCAGCGCCGAGCAGTTCGGGATGAACCAGCCGCTGGACGTCGGTGTGACCAGCCACGAGCCGGTCTTCCCGGCGGTGGACAGCGCGACAATGCTGGGCTCGCAGGGCATCGGCCAGGGCCAGATCCTGACCTCGCCGCTGCACATGGCCACCCTGCCGTCCGCGATCGCCGACGGTTCATGGCGCCACCCGGTGCTGGTGAACGAGCCGGAGGTCGAGGACCTGCCGGAGCCGCGTCCCATCGCCAACGCCGAGGCGATCAGGCCGATGATGCGCGCGGTGATCACCGACGGCACCGCCGAGGACATCGACTTCGAGGGCGAGGTCTTCGGCAAGACGGGCACGGCCGAGTACGGCACCGCCGAGGACGCCGACGACGATGACGAGCTGCCCAGCCACGCGTGGATGGTCGGTTACAAGGGCGATGTCGCTTTCGCCCTGGTCGTCGACGGCGGTGGCGGCGGCTCGTCGGTGGCCGGCCCGCTGGCCGCCGACTTCACCAACGGCCTGCCCTAACGCACCATCTCCGGAGCCAAGGGCCCGTACCGGGAGCAGTGCGACTCTCCCGGTGCGGGCCTTCGTCGTGGGGTGCCGGCGGCAATCGCCAAGCCAACCCCATAAGCGACAAAATCGGACGGAAGGCGCAGCCCCCACTACTGCCAAGGCAGCCCGCGTTCAAGTGCCCCCCAGGCCAACCCGGGTAAAGGTCCAACACAGGGAACCTAATTTTACTTTAAGTTATTTATTCGCTACGGAGCGTTATAGCCCGTGGTCGAGGGGCATGACAGGGGTGGCTTCGGACAGGCCCTTCGCCCCGAGCGAGCCGGGTCGGCCGAACCGGAAGAGCGTATCCGTGTCGAGAGGACACTTGATGAACCGCAAGACCCTGACCCGCATCGCTTTCGCGGCCGTTGCAGCCCCTGCCCTGGCCCTCGGCGGCCCGGCCGTGGCGATGGCGGACAGCTTCTACGGCTCCGGCGGCCAGCACGCCGGTCCGACCGGCGCCACCCAGTGGGGCACCGGTTCCGCCGTCGTGAGCCCCGACTTCCACCACAAGGGTGACAAGGTCGAGCAGGGCCACGGCCACCACCACGGCGGCAGCGTCTACGTGGACGGCTACGAGTACGCCGGCCCGTGGGGCGCCGGCCAGGGCGGAACCATCAGCGGTACCCGCTAGGACACTCCGGAATCAGGCGCGGTGGTGCATGCACCACCGCGCCTGATCGTTTTCCACACCCGTTTCCTGACATGCACCGAGAAGAGGAACAGATGGGGCACGAACGCCGGGTCCTTGCGGTGGCCGTGATCACCGCCGGGCTCACCCTGGGGGCTCCCGCCCTCGCCCTGGCCGAGTCGCACTTCACCGGCAGCGACGCACAGGCCGGGCCGGACGGGGCTTCGCTCTCCTACGTCCAGAGCGTCGTGGACGACGAGGGCAACGTCTCCTACGAGCGCGTCACCCTGCACGCCGGGCCGGACGGGGCCTGGAAGGAGACCACCGCGAGCAGCACCGGCTGACCCTCCACCGCACCCCGGGGTGGCCAGGCCGGCCCGGCCGGTCCCCCATTGCCGACGAAAGAGGCGACGTGAAACTCACTCACTCCATCCGCCGCTGGTCACTGGCCGTGGGTGCGGTGGCGCTGTCCTGCGCCGCCGCCACCGGCGCCGCCCACCCCGCAGACCCCTTCGGACACCACCACGGCGGGCCGCAGGGTCCGCCGTCCGCACCGGCCGGACCGACCGGGCCCACGGGACCGTCCGGGCCGACCGCCGGCCCGCCTTCCGGGCCTGACGCGGACGCACCGGGGATGCCCGACCGGCAGCAGGTCGAGTACTGGGAGGAGGCCGAGGAGGAGCTCCTCTCCCTCATCAACGACGCACGCACGGCCTCGGGCTGCGAGATCCTCACCGAAGACGAGCAGCTCACGCAGGCCGCGCGCGACAACAGCGCGGAACAGGCCGGTCTCGGTTCCACCGGACGGTCCGGGTTCGAGCTGGGCGGGCCGGCATCGGGCCTGGACGGCCACGAGGGCCGCACCGCGCACTTCTCCGCCTCCGGACCGGAGGACGCCCAGGCCGCGATGGACTCCTGGGACAGCGGCCGCGGGGGCAGCGACTCCCTCGTGGACTGCGACTTCACGACCGTCGGCGTCGGTGTGGTCGATGACGGCGACGGCCCCCACTGGACCGTGGTCCTGGGCGAGGACGGCTGACCCCGCTCCACCCGTCGACATGGAAGGGCCGTCCGGCGCAGCGCCGGACGGCCCTCGTGCGTCCCCCCGGCCGATGCGGCCGGAGCGGTCGGTCAGGATCCAGGTGCCTCCACCGTCTCACCGGCGGGGTCGTCGGCGGGCAGGCTCTCGCCCGTGCCCGGAACACTCTCGCCGGACGGTTCGGGCTGTGGGGTCCCCGGTGTGAGCAGGAACAGCAGGACCAGCAGGCCGGCGGTCACCGCGGCGATGACCGCGCACGCCGCCCAGGGTTTCCAGCTCCCCAGGTCGGGGTCGGCCGGTGCGTCCGGGTCCTCGGCCGCGAAAGTGTCGAGTCGGTCCGCGAGATCGGGCGCCTCTTCGTCCAGCTTGCGTTCGATCTCCGCGAGGATACGCCGTTCATGTTCTCTCAGGGACATGGCACCCTCCTCCGCCGTTGGGGGACTCACCGCCGTCTCCGGGTGCCTACAGTCTCCCCAGGCCGCGCCGCGAATATCCCGTTAAGGGCAGCTTTTCCCCGGCCCCGTTCGCCAAACTCGCGCCGCGCCCCGGAGCGCCCCGTTCAGGCGCCGTAGGACTCCACCTCGGCGGCCTTCACACCCGCCCAGACCGTCTGTCCGCGCACCAGGCCGAGTTCGGCCACGGCGGCGGGGCTGACGTCGGCGGCCAGGTCGGGCGGGCCGGCCAGGTGCACGCGGACCTGGTCGCCGAAGCGCTCCACCCCGTCCACACGCACCCGCCAGACGTTGCGGGGACTGCCGTGCGGGGGTTCGGAGTACAGCGCGACGGCCCGGGGCGGGAAGGCGACCAGGGCGGGACCCTCGGCGGGCGCGGGCAGGCGCACCTCCACCGTTTCCTCCTCCCCCAGCGTGTCCAGGGTGACCGTGGTCCCCTCGGCGGTGCCGCGGAAGAGGTTGAGCCCCACGAGCCGGGCCACGTACGCGGTGCGGGGCCGGCGGGCGACCTCGGTGGGGGTGCCCTGCTGCACGACGCGGCCGCCCTCGACCACCGCGATCCGGTCGGCGAGCACCATGGCGTCGAGCGGGTCGTGGGTGACCAGGACCGTGGCGCCCTCGAACCCCTCCAACCAGTGCCGCAGGCGCGCCCGCACCTCCACCCGGGTGCTGGCGTCCAGGGCGGCCATGGGTTCGTCGAGCAGCAGCAGGCGCGGTCGCACGGCCAGCGCCCGGGCCAGGGCCACACGTTGGGCCTGGCCGCCGGAGAGGCGTCCGGGGCGGGCACCGGCGTGTTCGGCCAGGCCCAGGTGCTCGAGCAGCCCCGCGGCCCGCTCGCGCGCCTCGGCCCGGCCGGCGCCCTGGCACCGGGGCCCGAAGGCGACGTTGTCGAGGGCGCTCATGTGCGGGAACAGCAGGTAGTCCTGGAAGACCATGCCGATGGGGCGCTGCTCCACCGGGGTGGTGGTCTCGTCGCGCCCGTCCACGCGCACGTGTCCGTCCTCCAGGGGCACCAGGCCGGCCAGGGCACGCAGGGCGGTGGATTTTCCGGCGCCGTTGGGGCCGAGCAGGGCGAGGATCTCACCGCGTTCGGCGCCGAGGGCGGCGTCGAGCGCGAACGTGCCGCGGCTCAGCCGCAGTTGTGCGTCGAGGAAGCTGCCCATCAGGCGTTCACCCACCTCTCGCGCAGGGTGACCAGGACGGCCAGGGAGACCAGGAGCAGGACGAGGCTGAGCACGACGGCGGCCTCCGGGTCGCGTTGCATGGCCATGTAGACGGCCAGGGGCATGGTCTGTGTTGTCCCGGGGAAGTTGCCGGCGAAGGTGATGGTCGCACCGAACTCCCCGAGTGCGCGGGCCCAGCAGAGCACGGCCCCGGCCGCGATTCCGGGCAGCACCATGGGCAGGGTGACCCGGGTGAAGACGGTGGTTCGGCTCGCGCCGAGGGTGGCCGCGGCCTCCTCGTAGCGCCGGTCGGCCCCGCGCAGGGACCCTTCGACGCTGATGACCAGGAACGGCATCGCCACGAAGACCTGCGCCATGACCACGGCTGCGGTGGTGAAGGGGATGGTGATCCCGAACCAGGTGTCCAGATGGGTGCCGAGGATGCCGTTGCGGCCGAGGACCAGCAGCAGGGCCACACCGCCGACGACGGGCGGGATGACCAGGGGCACCGTCACCAGAGCGCGCACCAGGCGGCGGCCGGGGAACTCGGTGCGGGCCAGCAGCCAGGCGAGCGGAACCCCGAGCAGCAGGGAGACCACGGTGGCCGCGGTGGCGGTGGTCAGCGAGAGCCAGAGCGCGCTGAGCACCTCGGGGTCGCGCAGGCGCTCGCCCATGTCGGGCCAGGGGGCGCTGACGAGCAGTCCGGCGAAGGGCAGGACCAGGAAGGCGACGGCGGCCAGGGCCGGTACGACGAGGATCCAGGGCGGCCGCCCCGAGCGGGCGCGCAGTCGGCGCCGTCCCGGGGCGGCCGGTGTGGCAGGGGAAGCGGTGGTCACGGGGTGCCGAACCCTGCCGCGTCGAGTTCGGCGGCGCCGTCCTCACCGAGCACGTGCTCGATCCAGGCCTCGCCGGCCTCGGGGTTCTGCGCGCCGGAGAGCAGGCCGATCGGGTAGTCGTTGACGGCCTCCTCGGCCTCGGGGAAGTCGATGCCCTCGACGCGGTCCTCCGCGGAGACCACGTCGGTGGTGTAGACGAGGCCTGCGTCGACCTCGCCGAGCTCGACCTTGGTAAGGACGGCGCGTACGTCCTCCTCGTAGGTGACGGGGGTGATGTCGGTGCCGGCGGCCTCCATGGCCTCGGCGGTGGCGGCGCCGCAGGGGACCTCGTCGGCGCAGAAGGCGACGTCGGTGCCGTCCTCGGCGAGGTCGTCGAAGGTCTCGATCCCGGCGGGGTTGTCCGGCGGTACGGCGATCTGCAGGGTGTTGGTCGCGAAGAGCGCGCCGTCCTCGCCGTGTTCCCCGGCCCAGTCGGGGTCCAGGCCGAGGTCGTCGGTGACCTGGCCCATGGTGGCGGTGTCGGCGGCGGCGAAGACGTCGGCGGGGGCGCCGGAGTTGATCTGCACGGCGAGTTCGCTGCTGCCGGCGAAGTTGAGCACGACGTCGACGTCGGGGTGTTCGGCCTCGAAGTCGGCGGCCAGGTCCTCGAAGACGTCGGTCAGGGAGGCGGCGGCGAAGACGTCGAGCTCGCCGGAGAGCTCCCCGGCGTCCTGGCCCTGGCCGTCCTCGTCGGACTCTCCCCCGCCGCAGGCGGTGGCGGCGAGGGTGAGGCAGGTGGCGGCGGCGATCAGGCTCAGGGCCGGGGTGTCCCGCCGTGGGATGCGGGAGCTGGGGGGCGTCTCAGGCATGGCGGTCTCCGGTGGTCTCGATCACGACGTTGGTGGACTTGACGACGGCGGTGGCGGTGCTGCCGACCTCCAGGCCGAGTTCGTCGGCGGCCTCGCGGCTCATGAGGGACACGACGCGGTGGGGCCCGGCCTGGATCTCCACGGAGGCCATGACACGGTCGCGGACCACGTGGGTGACCAGGCCGCGGAAGCGGTTGCGGGCCGAGGAGGTGCGCCGCGCGGGGTCCTCGTGGTCGCCCGAGCTCATGAACGCGGCGAGGTCGGCGCCCTCGAGCACGCGGTGCCCGCTCCCGCCCCGGTCGGCGGGCAGGCGCCCGGAGTCGACCCAGCGGCGGACGGTGTCGGCGCTGACGCCGAGGAGGTCGGCGGCCTCACTGATCCGGAATGTCGGCATGGGGTTCACCTTATATGCCGCACATACGAGCCCTGAAGACGGATTCCTACAGCAAGTGCGGCATCTCGGGCGCTGATCCCTGGCAGATACGACCAAGCCCGGCCCCGGGCCCGGTCGCCGGCCCGCGCACGACGGAGGGGCCGCACCCGGTGACGGGTACGGCCCCTCCTGCTGGGCCACGGGGACCTGGGTCCCGGTCGTCAGCCGCGCACGTCCACGACCTCGCCGACCGGGCCCTCGGCCCGGTAGTCGTCGAGCGCGGTGACCACGTAACCGGCGGTCTCGTCGTCGGCACCGCCGTCGGCCAGCTCGGTCTTCCCGGTGACCTCGACCAGGTTCTCCGGGGTGAGGGCGGCGCACTGTTCCTCGGGGTCACCGCCGGCCGCGGCCTCGACGGCCTCCTCGGTCAGGCGGTAGACGGCGTAGAAGCGGGCGTCCTCGTCCTCGTCCCAGGTCACCTGGGCGGTGCCGTCCTCGACGGTGGCGTCCAGCCCCTGGACGGCACCGACCTGCGGTTCGTCCTGGCCGGAGTCCACCTGCGGGGGCAGCGCCGGCTGGGCGTAGTGCGAGTCCAGGAGCTCGCCGACGGCGGCCTCGTTCTCGCGCAGGTTCTTGATGGAGAAGTAGATGTCGCCGCCGACCTGCTCGTTCTCGGACGAGTAGTCGAGCTGGGAGCTCAGGGCGTCGTCCTCGCTCCAGTCGTCGCTGCCCAGGCGGTAGGCGCCCTGGCCGATGTAGAGCTCGACGTCGGTGCCCTCGACCTCGTTCGCCCACCAGTCGGTCATCTGCTCGTAGTCGGCCGTCTCGAAGCCCCGCTCCCAGTACAGCTGCGGGGCGACGTAGTCGACGGTTCCCTCCTCGATCCAGGTCCGGGTGTCGGCGAACTGGTCGTCGTAGGACTGCAGGCCCGCGCTGGGCGATCCGGTGTCGTCGGTGGAGTCGTTGCGCCAGATACCGAACGGGGAAACGCCGAAGCTCA
Source organism: Nocardiopsis coralli (assembly GCF_014892575.1). Classification (GTDB taxonomy): domain Bacteria; phylum Actinomycetota; class Actinomycetes; order Streptosporangiales; family Streptosporangiaceae; genus Nocardiopsis; species Nocardiopsis coralli. The sequence continues at coordinate 114,704 of NZ_JADBGI010000015.1, forward strand.
CCCAGGGCTTGGTCTCCTGGATCTGCCCGTGCACGTCGCGCATGAGCTGGTCGACATTGTCGCGCCGCCAGTCCTCACGCTGGTCGAAGTCGCCGCCGTGGGCCTCCCACATGGCGTCGTCGTCGAACTCCTCGCCCTCGACCGGGTAGGGGTAGAAGAAGTCGTCGAAGTGCATGCCGTCGACGTCGTAGCGCTCGACGACGTCCATGATCACGCCGGTGACCCACTCGCGGACCTCGGGGTTGCCGGGGTCGACGTAGGCCTCGTTGCCGTGTTCGACGAGCCACTCGGGGTTCTGGCTGACCGGGTGGTCGTCGGTGAGGTCCTCCAGGTCCGGCTCGAGGTGGCCGATCCGGTAGGGGTTGAACCAGGCGTGCATCTCCAGGCCGCGCTCATGCGCCTGCTCGACGGCGTACTCGAGCGGGTCGTAGCCGGGGTCCCCGCCCTGTTCACCGGTGAGGTAGCGCGCCCACGGCTCCATGTCGGAGTCGTAGACGGCGTCGGCGGTGGGGCGCGCGTGCAGGAACACGGAGTTGAGGTTCATGTCGACGGCGTCGTCGAGCCACGCGTCGAGCTCGTCCTTCTGTTCCTGCTCGGACAGTCCGGGCTCGGAGGGCCAGTCGATGTTGCGCACGGTGGTCAGCCAGGCGCCGCGCATGTCGCGCTTGTCCTGCCCGGCCTCGCACGCCACGGAGGGGGCCGCCTGGTCGCCGGAGGTGTCCTGCGGGTCGTCGTCCCGGCCGACGGAGCAGCCCGAGAGCAGCACGGTGGTGGCGGCTGCAGCCGCACCCCACCACGTCACGGCGCGCGGCGGGGTCTTGGACGACCGTGCCACAGAACCCATTGATCAGTCTCCTCCGAGAGGTGGTCTCGCATGCCGCCGTCCCCCTGGCGCCACGCCGCGACCAAGAGTAGGACAAGATGTCAAGATTCCGTATCGATCCAGGTTTAATGTGGACAACGTCGCACGGCGACGGCATCGGGAATCTTTGCGCATGACACACAATCCGCGCAACCACAGGGGTTCTGGGTACCTGTATCCCCGCCGGGGGTCAACCGGACCTCTCCCACGGTTCAGCACGGACGCGCGCCCGACGGGGACCGCGGCACCTCGGGCCCCGGCCGAACCGGACACACCCTCCCGAACGACGTCCTAGACTCGGATGCCGTGAACTCCGCCCTGACCCCACCCGAGCTCGCCGTCCGCACCGTCGAACTGCGCGGCCGCGCCGAGAGCCTGGTGAACCACCTGCCCGCCGGGGCACCCCTGGCCTGGCTCTCCGGGGAGGACGGCCTCGTGGGCTGGGGCGAGGCGGTACGCCTGGACCTGGGGCCCCGCCCGGAGGGCACCTCCCCCACCGACACCGCACGCTTCTCCGACGCTGCCCGCTGGATCGAGGGTCTGGTCGCCGGTGCCGACGTCCGGGACGAGGTCGGCCTGCCCGGGACCGGACCGGTCGCCTTCGGGACCTTCACCTTCGCCCCGACCTCGCCCGGGACGGCGCTGGTGGTCCCGCGGGTGCTCGTGGGCCGCAAGGACGGGCGCACCTGGCTGACCACGGTCACGGACACCCCGGGAACCCACCCGCCCGAGCTCGTCCACAGCCGCTCCCCCGCCCGCCCCATCGGGCCGGTCACCTGGCGGGACGGCTCACTGACCCCGGAGCAGTGGAAGGGCGCGGTCGCGCACACCGTCTCCCGCATCCGCGACGGCCGGCTGGACAAGGCGGTCCTGGCCCGCGACGCCGTCGCCGCCACCGACGGGCCCATCGACGTCCGGGTGCTCCTGGAACGGCTGCGCCTGCGCTTCCCGAGCTGCTTCACCTTCTCCGTGGACGGCATGGTCGGGGCCACCCCCGAGCTCCTGCTGCGCCGGGAGGGCGACCGCCTGACCTCGCTGGTGCTGGCCGGGACACGTCCGCGCGGCGACGACGAGGAGGCCGACCGGGCGCTGGGCGAGGACCTCATGGCCTCGGCCAAGGACGACCGCGAGCACCACCTGGCCGTGGAGTCGCTGCGCACCGCGCTGGGCCCGCTGGCCGAGGAGCTCGACGTGCCCGGTACCCCGCACCTGCTGCGGCTGGCCAACGTCCAGCACCTGGCCACGCCCGTGCGCGCCCGGCTCGCCGACGGGGTCTCGGCCCTGGACGCCGTGGCCGCCCTGCACCCCACGGCCGCCGTGGGGGGCACACCGACGGAGACCGCGATGCGCCTGATCGCCGAGGTCGAGGGGATGGACCGCGGCGGTTACGCCGGCCCGGTCGGCTGGGTCGACGGCGCGGGCAACGCCGAGTGGGGCATCGCGCTGCGCTGCGCACGGGTGGAGGGGCGCAACGCACGCCTGTACGCCGGGGGCGGGATCGTCGCCGGTTCCGACCCGGACTCCGAGCTGGCCGAGACCGAGTCGAAGTTCCGTGTCATGCGTGAGGCGCTCACCGAACCGCCCGCGTGAGGCCGGCGAGTTCCGCGCCCGCCCGCAACAGCGCCGACATCCTCCGTGCGATCGAACCGACCCGTTCGTCCAACGCGACGAGCGGGCCCTCCGTGTCGAGGCGGTCCCCCGACCGGTACAGCCCCCGGAGGGCGGCCATCGTGTCCCGCACCTCGGGGACGCGGTAGCCGGCCGCTCTGAGCGCGGCGGTGATCCTGGCCTCCCGTATCGCCGCGAGCGGGTAGCGCCGGGCCGCGCCCGCACGGCCTTCGACCCGCTCGGGCACGACGAGCCCCTCCTTCTCCCAGAAGCGCAGGGTCGAGGTCCGCACACCGATCGCCCCGGCGAGCTCGGTGATCGTCATGGTGTCCTCGTTGCTCGGGGCGGGGTCGGCGAAGGACTCCTCCCGGATCGCCAGCAGGGCCGCCCGTGCGTCCAGTGCCTCCTGCCGCTCCCGGACCAGGCCGACGTGCAGGGAGCTGAGCAGCGCCAACGCCTCCTCCCCCGGCAGGGTGCGCACGTCGCGCAGCGCGCTGCGGGCACGGACGGGTCCGACCGCGAGGGCCAGGTCGCGGTAGGCGCGCAGCACACGCACGTGGTCCCGGGTGAACACGCGGTAGCCGTTGGCCGCGCGGCTCGCGGGCGGCAGGGTTCCGAGGGCCTCGAGGTCGCGGACCTGCTGCACGGAGTACCCGGCGGCCGCAGCGACCGCGGACGTCGTCAGGCCTGCGCCGGGGCGGGGATCCGTGGGAGGCACCGGTCAACCCTCCATTAGCACTTCAACCGCACACTTCAATCATGAGTATGCAGCAATTCCTCGACACGGTCCGTTCCTTCGACAGTGTCCTCGAACTCGCCCCGACCGAGGGCAGCGGGTTCCCGGAGATCGCGTGGGGTGACCACTTCTTCTACTACGCACCCGACGGGAAGGTCCCGAACGGCCAGCCGTACGCCACGTTCGTGACCAAGGACTACCCCGGTGACACGGGGTCCGGGTTGGACGCGCCGGGCCGGTGGCGCATCAACGTCCACGTCGGCAAGAAGGCCTTCGCAGAGCTGGTCACCGACCCCGAGCAGGGCGGCGGGCACGACTTCGGTGCGGCGGACGTGCTCCTGCCCCACCCCCTCTACGCCGACCAGGGCTGGATCGCGGTGGTCGACCCGGGGCCGGGGACCACCCCGATGCTGCTCGAGCTGGTGCGCCGGGCCCACGACGCGGCGCGGGAGCGGGCCCGGCGCAGGACCGGCTGAGCCCCGGCCCCGTACACACGAACCGGCACCGGAGTCCCCCACGACGGACGCCGGTGCCGGTGATCTGTGGAGCGGCCGGTCAGGCCGTGCCGACGTCACGCCCCTGCGTGTGCCAGATGCACACCACGGACGGGCGCGCGAAGTCGCCGTCGGGCCAGGTGCTGGTGGGCTCCTCGACGGTGCCGTTCTCGCCCGGGTGCTGCGGGGCGATGAAGGCGGTCTTGTTGTCCTCGGTGATGAGCGGCCCGCAGCACTCGGCCTCGACCGGGACGGTCGCGAAGGTGCGCAGCTCGCCGCGGAAGCGCCCCTCCACCGGGACCACGTGCAGGCCGTCGTTGATCTCCAGCGCCGAGGGCTGTCCGTCGGTGGCTACCCAGAGGTTGCCGTCCTTGTCGAAGGTGACGTTGTCGGGCGCCGAGATGGGCATGACCTTCGACTTGTCGTAGCCGGCGAAGTAGGTGCTCTCGTCCTCGGGGTCGCCGCAGACGATGGGCACGTTCCAGGTGAAGGACTCCGCGCCGGCGTCGTTGCGGTCCTCGACGACCTCCAGGATGTGGCCGTGCTTGTTGGGTCCGCGCGGGTTGGGCTCGTCGGCCTGGCCGGGCTCGCGGGCGTCGTTGTTGGTCAGGCAGCAGTAGACCTTGCCGGTCACCGGGCTGGGCTCGAAGTCCTCGGGGCGGTCCATCTTGGTGGCGCCCACGGCGTCGGCGGCCAACCGGGTGTGGATGAGCACCTCCTCGAGGGTGAAGCCGTCCACGAAGCTCTCGGTGTTGCTGGCCAGCGGCACCCACTCGCCCCTGCCGTCGAACTCGCCGTCGCTGGGCAGGGTTCCGGTCCCGTCGATCTCCTCCTCGGGGCTGTTGCCGGTCAGGCGGCCCACGTAGAGGGTCCCGGTGTCGAGCAGGCTCATGTTGTGCTTGCGCGAGCCCTTCACGTACTGCTTGGCGCTGACGAACTTGTAGATGTACTCGAAGCGCTCGTCGTCGCCCATGTACACGGCCACACGCCCGTCGGAGGTGATGGCGGTGGTGGCGCCCTCGTGCTTGAAGCGGCCGAGCATGGTGCGCTTGGTCGGCTTCGACTCGGGGTCGGTGGGGTCGATCTCCACGACCCAGTAGAAGCGGTTGGCCTCGTGGGGGTGCTTGGCCAGGTCGAAGCGTTCCTCGACCCGGTCGAAGCGGCGGCCCACGTAGGTGTCGCCCTCGACCTCGATGGAGTAGCGGGCCAGGGCCTCGCGGTCCTCCTCGGCGACCTGGTCGCCGCCCACGAAGTACTGGTCGCAGTTCTCCTCGCCGCTCAGGAACGTGCCCCAGGGCGTGTAACCGCCGGCGCAGTTGTTGAGGGTGCCCAGGGCCTCGACGCCCTCCGGGTCGGCCTCGGTGCGCAGGAGCTCGTGTCCGGCGGCCGGCCCGGAGATCCGGAACGGGGTGTTGCCGGTGATGCGGCGGTTGAAGGGCCGATCGCCCCCGGCCAGGCGCCACTCGCCGGTGCCGTTCTGGCGCTCCAGCTCGAGGATCGACCCGCCGTGCGCGGCGATGGCGACCTTGATCTGCTCCAGGTCCGCGTCGTTGCCGTCGGTGTACCCGGCGAACATGAGCTCTTCGTTGGTGTACTCGTGGTTCACCCAGAGCAGGCCGTGGTCGTCATCGAGCTGGTGGAAGCCGACGTAGTCGCAGTTGTAACCGAACTGCTGCTCCTGGGCCTCACCGGTCTGGTTCTCGAAATCGAACTCCGGGGCGCCGGGCAGGACCGGGTCGCCCCACCTGATGACGACGTGGTGGTCGTAGTTCGGCGGGACCGTCACCACGTCGTCGGTGTTGGGCTGGACGGCCTCGAACGTGGGCCGCGGCGAGGGGTGGTTCCGCTCGTTCGCGGCGGCCGACCCGGCCGAGGAGAGGCCCAGAGCACCCGCACCGGTGGTGACGGCCGCGCCCTGCAGGGCGGTCCGGCGGGAGAGCACCGCACGGAAGATGTCACCGAAGTAGGGGTTGTCGCTCTTGTTGGGCGCGGGGTGGAAACAGGCGTTGCCGCACCGGTACTGGCAGGTCTTGGGGGAACGGCCGCCCCCGACCTCTGCGAACAGGGGCAGCAGTCGGCGGCGGGGCGCGGATTCGGGCACTCGTTCTCCTCGTGGATCGTGGCTCTCCACGCCCTCGGCCGGGTACGGGCTCCGGTGGGGGCACGGAGACTGACGGGCAGGGGGACCTCTGCCTGGTCGACTACGACCTTGGCCGAAGCTCCACTCGGTCCGGTGAAAACCGGGTGAACGCGGACACAACTCCCACACACGACTCGTGCTCATCACTCCGGACCGTTGCGAGCTCACACACCGTAGGCCCCGGGGTGATCCTTGCCTACCCCCCTGCCGACTTCCAGAAGCCGCGCCAACATCGGCCTCGGGAACGCTCGAACTCGTCCTCCCACCGCAGGGGCACACCGCTGTCCCGCTGCCGGGCGCGCGCGAACGGCGGAGAGCAGGGCCGGAATCCGCCGCGATCGGCGGTGGTCGGCCGACCCCCGACCACTCGACGATGGGGACCACCGCCGAAACGATGAGGCGCGGTCCCCGTGGTCGCGCGCCGCTGAGGAGTTCCGATGACAGAAGTGCCCGTCCGCCCGCCGTTCGACCGCGAGGCCGCGGTGGCCCTCGCCGCCATCGCCGACCAACTGGAACCGGTGACGCCCGAGACCATCTCCGCGATGCGTTCACGCGGGACCCCGTTGGACCTCTCCGACGACGCTCTGGCCGACGTCGGCATCACCCGCAGGGACCTGGCCATCGCGGGGTACAACGGCGACGAGATCACCGTCTCGGTGCTCGAGCGAGCGGGCCGGACCGGGACCGGCCCCGGGATCTTCCACACGCACGGCGGCGGCATGATCACCGGGGACCGCATGGTGGGCGTGCAACAGCTCCTGCCGTGGATCGTCGAGCACGACGCCGTCGTCGTCACGGTCGAGTACCGGCTGGCCCCCGAGTTCCCCGACCCCTACCCGGTCGAGGACTGCTACGCCGGGCTCCGGTGGACCGCAGCACACGCCGCCGAACTCGGCATCGACCCCGAGCGCCTGCTCATCGCCGGCGCGAGCGCGGGCGGCGGCCTCGCAGCCGGCGTCACCCTGATGGCGCGTGACCGCAACGGCCCGCGGCTGCTCGGCCAGCTGCTCATTTGTCCGATGATCGACGACCGCGACACGCCGGTGTCGACGGCTCAGTACCCGGATGAGGGCACGTGGGTGCGCTCCAGCAATCGGACCGGGTGGAACGCCCTGCTCGGTGAGCGCCGCGGGACCGACGAGGTGTCGGTCTACGCCGCCCCTGCCCGGGCGACCGACCTCTCCGGTCTGCCGCCGGCGTTCATCGACTGCGGATCCGCCGAGGTCTTCCGGGACGAGGACGTCGCCTACGCGAGCGCGCTCTGGCGCGACGGCGTCCAGGCCGAACTCCACGTCTGGCCCGGCGGCTTCCACGGCTTCGACATGCTCGCCCCGCAGGCCGCCGTGTCCCAGGCGGCGACCGCCGCGCGCGACGCCTGGGTGGCCCGCCTGTTCGGCGCATGACGGCCCGAGCAGCGGACACGACAGACCTTCACCACGACCTCAGGAAGCACACCATGAGAGCAGCACGGTTCCACGGCAAAGAAGACCTCCGCGTGGAGGAGGTCCCCGAACCCAGTCCCGGCCCCGGGCAGGTGAAACTGCGCACCGCCTTCACCGGCATCTGCGGCTCCGACCTGCACTACTACTTCTGTCCCGAGTCCCTGCCGTTCGATCTGGACAACCCGCACCCGCTGACCGGCGCGCAGCTACCGCAGACGCTCGGGCACGAGTTCGCGGGCACGGTCGTCGAGGTCGGCGAAGGCGTGAACGGCGTGCGGGTCGGTGACCGGGGCGCCGTCTACCCGATGTGCGTTTCCTGTGGCGAGTGCACGCCGTGCCGCAGGGGGCTGCCGTTCATCTGCCGCCTGATGGGTTCCCTCGGTGCGACCGCCCCCGGCGGCGGTCTCTCGGAGTTCGTGACGTTCGACGCCTCACTCCTGCACGTTCTCCCGGAGAACGTGGACCTTCGGATGGGCGCGCTCGTCGAACCCATGGCGGTCGGCTGGCACGCGGTCGAACGCAGCGGGGTCGAGGCGGGCGGCACGGCGCTCGTCGCCGGCGCCGGACCGATCGGGATCGGCTCGTGGTTCGCGCTCAAGGCCCGCGGGGTCGACCGGGTCCTCGTGTCGGAGCCGAACCCGGAGCGCCGCGCCGCCGTCGCCGCTCTGGGCGCGACCGTGGTGGACCCTGCCAACGAGGATCTCGCGGCGGCCGTCGCCGAGCTCACCGACGGGGAAGGGGTGGACGCCGCGGTGGACGCGGCAGGCGCAGGAGCAGCGGTGTCCTCAGCGGTGGCCGGCCTCGTTCCCGGAGGCCGCCTGGTGGTGGCCGGATTCTATGAACAACCGGCAGAGATCCAGCCCACGCACCTGATGATGGCCGAGACGGAGATCGTCGGAGCGGTCGGTTACAGCGCCGAGGAGTTCGACGCCGTCATCACCGCGATGGGCCGCGGACAGTACGACACCACCGGGTGGGTCCAGGAGATGGCGTTCGACGAACTGCACGACGCTCTCCACTCGCTGCGCAACGGGGTCGGCAACAAGATCCTCATCCGGAACAGCTGATCGACGCCCTGAAAAACCGAACGAAGGAGCCCGTGTTGTCTGCTTTCCCGCGCCCACCGTTCGACGCCGAACTCGAGGCCGTGCTCGCGGCGCTCGCCGACCAGATCCCGCCGACCCTGACCGCAGACATGATTCCGCAGCTGCGACAGGCCGCGCCGGCGCAGACCTCCGACGAGGTTCTCGCCGAAGCCGGGCTGACCCGCCGGGACGTCACGGTCCCCGGGCATCTGGGCGACGACATCACCGTCTCGGTCATCAAGCGCCGGGACCACCGGGGGCCCGGCCCCGGCATCTTCCACACACACGGCGGCGGCATGGTCTCGGGCGACCGGTTCTCGGCACTGACCCAGGTCATCCCTTGGGTGGTCGAGCACGACGCCGTCATGGTCACCGTCGAGTACCGGCTGGCCCCCGAGTTCCCCGACCCCTACCCGGTCGAGGACTGCTACGCCGGACTGCTGTGGACCGCCGAACACGCCGCCGAACTCGGCATCGACCCCGAGCGCCTGCTCATCGCCGGCGCGAGCGCGGGCGGCGGCCTCGCAGCCGGCGTCACCCTGATGGCGCGTGATCGGCGCGGACCGGCCCTGGCCGGGCAGATGCTCATGTACCCGATGCTCGACGACCGCGACCGGACGGTCTCGTCGGCCCAGATGGAGGGGGTGGGCCTGTGGGACCGGGCCAGTAACACCATGGGCTGGACGGCGCTGCTCGGTGAGCGCCGCAGGACCGACGAGGTCTCCGTCTACGCCGCCCCCGCCCGTGCGACCGACCTGTCGGGGCTGCCTCCCGCGTTCATCGACTGCGGATCCGCCGAGGTCTTCCGGGACGAGGACGTGGCCTACGCGAGCGCGCTCTGGCGCGACGGCGTCCAGGCCGAACTCCACGTCTGGCCCGGCGGCTTCCACGGCTTCGACCTGGCCGCCCCGCACACCGCGCTCGCGCACGCCATGACGGAGGCCCGGAACTCCTGGGTGGCCCGCCTCCTCGGCGCCTGAGGCCCGTCGCGGCGGGTCACTAGACTGTGCGGAAGCGGCGAAGGAGCACCGATGGAGCGGCTGGTCGGCCACCTGAGGTCCGTCGATCCGGAGGCGAGTGAATCCCTGAGGATCGTGGAGTACTTCGATGTGCTCCTCAAGCGCGGCGCCGGCGTCGACGGACTGCTGCGGGGCGCGGCCGTTCTTTCGGGGACTGTGGCCGGTGCCGAGGTCCGCGGGCGGGTGAGCCGGCGCGGACCCGAGGGAGGTGTACCGGACGACGCACCCGGCGCCCGGTGCTCCTCCCGACGGTCCGGTGAGGGCTGGTCGGTGTGGCTGGAACGGGGCGGCGACGCGCTCGCGGACGACGAGATGATCGTGGAGCGCCTCGCGCTGGGCGTCGAGTTGCTCGAAGCGCGCCGCCGCCCCGCCGGTGGCCTGGAAACGGTCATCGACGCGGAGAGTCCGGTCGCGGAGCGGACGAAGGTCCTGGCCCGGCTCCACCTCCGTGCCGCGTCACCGGTGCGGATCATCGCGACGCCCGCCGACGCCCCCGAGTTCGGGGCGCCGACCGCGACCGTGCCGACCCCGTACGGGCTCCTGCGCGCCACCCTCGACACCGCCGATCCCTCCGCCCCGGGCGAGGCGGTGTCCCCGGCCGGTCCCGCCGGCCTCGGCACACGAGTGCGCGCCGACCGGGCACCGGAGTCCTGGGAGGCGGCGGTCGTCGCCCTGCGTCTGGCCGACGGGACCGACCCCGTGGTCGACGCGTCCTACCTGGGCGGGCTGCTGCTGGTCGCGCGGGGTCACGACCCGCGGTCTCCGCACGAGGACGTCGTGGCTCTCGCCCGCCTCGACCCGCGCGCGGCGCACATCCTCCGGGTGCTCGTCGAGTCCGAGAGCATGCGCTCGGCGGCGGCCGCCCTGGGCACCCACCACTCGACCGTGCAGGCCCGGCACGAGGCACTGACCCGCGCCCTCGGCTACGACCCGCGCACCCCGCTGGGGAAGATCCGCTACGTCACGGCCGAGCTGCTGCTCCGGCTGACCGACCCCGCGTACCTTCCCGCTTCCGACGGCTGACCCTTCCCCCGGTCGCACGGTGTCCGGTCAGGCCCCTCCCCCGGCGCGGCCGACCGGGACGATGAGCGGACCGCCGGAGACGGGGTCGGCCGTGACGACGGCCTCCAGGTCGAAGGCCTCGCGCAGCAGCTCGGGGGTGAACACCTCGGCGGGCGGCCCGCAGGCCAGGACCGTGCCGCTGCGCATGACGACCACGGTGTCGGCGTAGCGCGCGGCCAGGTTGAGGTCGTGCAGGACCATGACCACGGTGCGGCCGCCGCTGCGGTTCAGGTCGCGCACCAGGTCCAGGACGTCGATCTGGTGGACGAGGTCGAGGAAGGTCGTGGGTTCGTCGAGCAGGAGCAGGTCGGTGCCCTGGGCCAGGACCATCGAGATCCAGGCCCGCTGGCGCTGTCCGCCGGAGAGCTCCTGCAGCGGGGTGTCTGCGAGTTCGGCGAGGCCGGTGCGTTCCAGGGCCCCCTGCACGACCGTGCGGTCCTCGGCGGCCCACTGGCGGTACCACTTCTGCGCGGGGTGGCGCCCGCGGGCGACGAGGTCGCCGACGGTGAGGCCGTCGGGGGCCGTCGGCTGCTGCGGCAGGATCCCCAGCACCTGGGCCACACTGCGGGTCGGCACACGGTGGATGTCGCGGCCGTCGAGTTCGACCGATCCCGCCCGGGGCCGCATGAGGCGCCCGAGCGCCCGCAGCAGGGTGGACTTCCCGCAGCCGTTGGGGCCGACCACGCACGTGACGGTGTTCTCGACGACGTCGAGGTCGAGGGAGTCCACCACCGTGTGGTCGTCGTAGGCCAGGGTCAGCCCCCGGGCGCTCAACCGTGCGGCGGGGGTTCCGGCCGGACTGTCGAGGTGGGCGGGTGGTGTCTTCACGCCTGCCCCTTTCGGTTTCCGCGGACGAGCAGGTGGATGAGGTAGAGGGCGCCGAGGCACCCGGTGACGATGCCGACGGGCATCTGGGCCGAACCGAAGAACGTGCGCGCGATCAGGTCGGCGGTGGCGACCAGCCCGGCGCCCACCAGCGCCGACAGCAGGACGGGCGGCCGCGGGGTGCTGGCCAGGCGCAGCGCGATCTGCGGCGCGGCCAGGGACACGAACAGGATCGGGCCGGCCGCCGAGGTACCGGCGGCGGCGAGCAGGATCGCCAGCACGAGCGCGGCGGTACGGGCGGTCTCCAGCCGCACGCCCAGAGCCCGCGTGACGTCCTCGCCGAAGGAGAGCGCGTCCAGGGTGCGGGCGGCGACGAGCGCGAGGGGAAGCAGCAGCACCAGCGCGACGGCCACGGGCAGCGCATCGGTCCAGGAACGCATGTTCAGGCTCCCGGCGATCCAGACCATGGCCCGGCCGGTGTCGTCGACCTCCCCGAGGGTGAGCATCCAGATCGTCACGTTCATCAGGGCCGTGGAGATGCCGACGCCCACGAGCAGGAGGCGGAACCCGTCGATCCCGCTCCTCCAGGCGAGCCCGTAACACAGCGCCCCGGCCGCCAGCCCGCCCAGCAGCGCGACGGCCGGGGCCCCGATCTGGGCGAGCGGGCCGCTGACGGCGCCGTAGCTGCCACCCAGGGCCAGGACGGCCACGACACCGGCGCTGGCCCCGTGGGTGACCCCGAGCAGGTCCGGGCTGGCCAGCGGGTTGCGCATGATCGTCTGGGTGATGGCTCCGGCCGCGGCCAGGGCGGCGCCGGCCAGCACACCCACCACGATGCGCGGCATGCGCACCTGCCAGACGGTGAAGTGGTCGTCGTAGGTGAGCCCGACGACGTTGGCCCACACCGTCGCCGGCGACAGGACCACGGTGCCGAGGGAGAGGTTGAGGCCCACCAGTGCCACCAGCACCAGGGCCGCCGCCGTGCAGGTGCCGATCAGCCGTGGACGCAGGCGCAGGGCGACGGGGCCCGCGGTGAACGCGCGCCGGGTGTGGAGGACGGGCCGGTCGAAGGTCGGGGTCACAGGGCGAACAGCCTCCGGCGGCGGACGACATGGATGAAGAAGGGGACCCCGATCAAGGCCAGGACCACGCCGACCTGGAGTTCGCCGGGCGGGGCCAGGAACCGTCCGGCCACGTCGGCGACCATCAGCAGTGCCGCGCCCATGAGCGCCGAGCAGGGCAGCAGCAGGCGGTGGTCGCTGCCCACCAGGGACCGGGCCAGGTGCGGCACGACCAGCCCGACGAAGGCGATGGGTCCGCAGGCGGCCACCGTGATTCCGGTGAGCAGGGTGACGGCGAGCATTCCCACCAGGCGGGCGCGTGCGACACGGAAGCCCAGGCCCCGGGCGATGTCCTCCCCGAGGGCGAGGGCGTTGAGGGCCCGGGCGTTGGCCAGGGCCAGTACCGCCCCGATCAGGACCACGACGGCCATGGGTCCGATGATCGAGGGGTCGCGGCCGACGAGGGAGCCCACGCGCCAGAAGCGGAAGCTCTCCATCGTGGACTGGTCGAGCAACACCAGCCCGGAGGTCACCGAGTAGGCCAGCCAGCTCACGGCGGTGCCGGCCAGGGCGAGGGTGAGGGGTGTGGGTCCGCGCCCGGGCACGGAGGCCACGGCGTGCACGAACACCACGGCCGCACCGGCTCCGGCGAAGGCGAACCAGGCCTGCGCGTGCAGTGCGGTGACGCCCAGGAAGTGGATCGCGGCGACCACGGCCAGCGCGGCGCCGAAGGTGACCCCCAGGATGCTGGGGTCGCCCAGGGGGTTGCGGGTGTGTCCCTGCATGAGGGTGCCGCCGAGGCCGAGGGCGATGCCGGCGAGCAGCCCCAGGACGGTACGGGGCACGCGGATCTCGTGCACGATCGTGTCGGCCTCCGCGCCGGCCCCGCTGGTCAGGGCCTGCCACACGGTGGCGGGGTCGAGGGTCCGTGCCCCGACCAGGACGCTCGCCGTCGCGGCCAGGGCGACGGCCGCCACGAGCAGGGCGAGGATGCCCGCCGTCCGGCCGCGGCCCCGGTCGGTGCGGACGGTCGGCGGCCGCGGCTCGGGGGACACCGCCGTCGTCCTGCTCACTCGTGTCTCCCGTCATGACGAAGGCCAGGCCAACCCGGGTTAGGTTTGCCTAGCCACACTTGAATGACCTAAGTTTGCCACGGTCTGTCCAGGAACGTCATCCGCCCTGCTGAGACACCCGTCCACGGGTGGTTCGAACCCCGTCACGCCCCCATGGAGCCCCACCGTGCACACCCCCGTTCCGATGCGCTTCCGCGCCCTGTCCGTCCTGGCCGCGGCCTCCGGCGTCCTGCTGGCCACCTCCTGCGGAGCGAGCGGCCCGGACGGCGGGGACGGCCCCGACGAGGGCGGGGCCGGTTTCCCCCGCACCGTCGAGCACGCCATGGGCGAGACGGAGATCCCCGCCGCCCCCGAACGGATCCTGCCCCTGGACGCCACGTACGTGGACGCCGCGTTGGCCCTGGGCGGCGAGGTCGTGGGGTACACCCAGCCCGCCGACAACGAGGAGACCCTCCCCGAATACCTTCTGGAGAGCGAACACAACAACGGTGACGCCTCGGGGGCCTCGTCCGTGGGCATGCTCTGGGAGACCGATCCCGAGCTGGTGGCCGCCGCCGAACCCGACCTGATCCTGTCGGCCGAGGTGCGCCACGGCGACGGGTACGAGCAGTTCTCGGAGGTCGCCCCCACCGTCATGTCGGAGGACGTCGGCGTGTCGTGGAAGGACAACCTCCGCCTGACCGCTGAGGCGATGGGTGAGGAGGACGAGGCCGAGCGCCTGATCGGGGAGTACGAGGACCGTGCTGCCGCGATCGGCGAGGAGATCGCCGAGGACCACGGCGGCGAGGCCCCCACGGTGTCGGTGGTGCGCTTCGCCGGGGACGCCGAGGGGGTGCGCCTGTACACGCGTGAGTCCTACGTGGGTGTGATCCTCGACGACCTGGGCATCCCGGGCGGCGAGCACACCGAGACCGACGCCGACGACATCGCCACTTACCACAGCCCCGAGCGGTTGCTGGAGCTCGAGGCCGAGCACATCGTCGTGGCCACCTACGACGACGGCGAGGCAGGCGAGGTCGACGACGAGAAGGAGCGCTACGTCACCAACCCGCTGTGGGACCAGCTCGAAGGGCAGAAGACCGACGTGGACGACGAGCACTGGATGTCGGGCGTGGGTGTGATCTCGGCCCACGAGGTCCTGGACGACGTCGCCGAACTCTTCGACGTCGACCCGCAGGTCTGAGCCCGCGGCGAGGCCCCCGGGGCGCTCACACGAGCAGGTCGAGGGCCTCGTCGACGGCCGTCTGGAGGCGGCGGCGCAGGTCGGCGCCGGCCGCGCGCGAGGTGCACACCTCGATGATGCGCAGCCCCTCGCCCATGAGCGCCTTGGACAGGTCCCCGGCCCACTCCAGGCGTGTGTAGGGAAGGTCGGCCACGGCGGCGATGCGTTCCATGGACAGCCCGTGCGGGGTTCCGAAGACCCGCTCGAAGTCGGGGTGGCCCGCCTGTTCGAGACCGGAGAAGATCCCGCCGCCGTCGTTGTTGACGACCACGATCGCCAGGTCGGGGCGGGGTTCGCCGGGGCCGATCACGAGCCCGTTCTGGTCGTGGATCATCGCCAGGTCGCCCAGGAGCGCGTAGGCGCGCCCCTCCCCCGTGCGCTGGTGGGACAGGGCGGCGCCCACGGCGGTGGAGACGGTGCCGTCGATGCCGCTGACCCCGCGGTTGCCGACCAGGCGCAGGCCGCAGCGGGCCGCCATGGTCGAGTCGAGGTCCCGGATGGGCATGCTGGATCCGGCGAACAGCAGGGAACCCGGATCCAGGTGCGCGGCCAGGTCGCGGGCCAGGCGGGGTTCACTGAGCGTTTCCTCGGCGTCCAGGACCCCGTCCACGGCCGCACGGGCCGCGTTCTCGGCCCGCTGCCACGATCGTGACCACGCCGTGTCGGCGGGGCCCGCCTGCTGCGTGCGGGCGGGCGGGGCCACGGCCGCGACCACGTCGGTCGCGGTCCGGGTCGGGTCGGAGAAGGAGTCGGCCAGGTGGGCGGAGGGATCGCCCACCGCGTCGGCGGTGACCACGACGTGGCGGCGTGCACGCCTCAGGTAGGCCAGGACCTGTCGGGACAGGTTGGGCCGCCCCACGCTCACGACGAGGTCGGGCGTGTGCTCGGCGGCGAACCGGGGCGAGGCCAGCAACTGACGGTAGGTGGAGACCGCGCCCGTGCGGCGGGCGTTGGAGGTGGGCTCGGCCAGCAGCGGCCACCCGGTGAGCTCCGACAGCGCCAGGAAGGGCACCGGGTCGTAGTCGCCGTCGCCGCACACGATGACGCCGCGCTCGGCGTCGGGCAGTTCGAAGGGCGCGGGTTCGGGGGCGCGCTGCGGACGCACGGTCCACGGGCCTCCGTCCTCGCGGCCGTCCAGCGGCTCGGGCCACTCCGGGCCCTCGTCCTCGTCGGGGGTGAGGGGCTCGCGGAAGGCCACGTTGAGGTGCACGGGACCGGGCCGGCCGCCGCGGGCCGAGGCCCATGCACGGCCGGTCAGCGAACGCCAGTAGGCGGCCATGCCCGGGACCGGGTCGGGTGTGCCGACCTCGGCGAACATGCGCACGGCGCTGCCGTACAGGCCGATCTGGTCGGCGGTCTGGTTGGCGCCGGTGCCGCGCAGTTCCGGGGGCCGGTCGGCGGTGAGCACCAGCAGTGGCACACCGGACTCGTCGGCCTCCATGACGGCGGGATGGAAATTGGCGGCGGCGGTGCCGGAGGTACAGACCACGGCCACGGGGGTGCGGGAGGCCCGCGCCAACCCCAGGGCCAGGAACGAGGCAGAGCGCTCGTCGACACGCACGTGCACCCTGATGTCACCGTGGGCGACCAGGGCGAGCGCGAGCGGAGTCGAACGCGACCCGGGCGCGACGACGGCCTCGGTCAGGCCGCAGCGGGCCAGTTCGTCAACGAGGACCCGCGCCAGGGCGGTAGACGGATTCATCCACAACGCTTTCGTTCGTCAAGGTGTGTACCAATTCCCAGTCAACCCGCTCGGCGGCCCCGGTGCGAGCCGACCCGGCTGTGAGATCCGGCGCGGTCCCCGTCGCGGGGGCCGCCTCAGCGGCCCTGCCCCGCCTTCCTGGCGGCCTCGGCGCGCTCGCGCCAGCCGGCCGGGTCGGTCTCGACCGCACGCAGGTGTTCCTCGTCGACGGCGGCCGGGCGGACCGGCAGGGCACCGTCGACCGGCAGCAGCGGTTCGGCGGTGACGTCGCCGGTGAGCATCTGGACCGTGGCGAGCCCGCACGCGTAGGGCAGTTCGGGCAGGGCGGCGGCCAGGGCCACACCCGCGGCGATCCCGACGGAGGTCTCCACGGCGCTGGAGACGACCACCGGGAGCCCGCAGGCCTCGGCGATCTCCAGGGCCGGACGGACCCCGCCCAGGGGCTGGACCTTGAGCACGACCACGTCGGCGGCCTCGGCGGCGCGGACCTTGAGCGGGTCCTCGGCCTTGCGGATCGACTCGTCGGCGGCCACGGGCACGTCGACGCGGCGGCGGACGCGGGCCAGCTCCTCCAGGCTCGCGCAGGGCTGCTCGGCGTACTCCAGGCCGAAGCGGTCCAGCTCGGTGATCATGGAGACGGCGGTGTCGGCGTCCCAGGCCCCGTTGGCGTCCACACGGATCCGACCCCCGGGGCCGAGGGCGTCGCGGACGGCCTCGACGCGGGCGAGGTCCTCGGCCGGGTCCTGGCCCTTCTCGGCGACCTTGACCTTGGCGGTGGCACAGCCCCCGGACGCCACGATCTGCGCCGCGCGTTCGGGCCCGACGGCGGGCACGGTCACGTTGACCGGGACGGTCGTGCGCACGGGCTCGGGCCAACCGGTGTGGGCTGCCTCGACGCACGCCTGCCACCAGCGCGAGCTCTCCCGGGGGCCGTACTCGGCGAACGGGGAGAACTCGCCCCAGCCGGCGGGACCGTGCACGAGGAGCCCCTCGCGCACGGTGATCCCGCGGAACCGGTTGCGCAGGCCGATCGCGTACGCACGCCCCCCGGCGGATCCGGCCGCCGGGGGCGGGACCGGGCGGCTCACGGGCGGCGCGGGTACTTGTCGAACTCGGGGCGGCGCTTCTCCTTGAACGCGTCGCGGCCCTCCTGGGCCTCCTCGCTCATGTAGTAGAGCATCGTCGCGTCACCGGCGAACTGCTGCATGCCCGCGGCACCGTCACTGACGGCGTTGATGGCGCCCTTGACCATGCGCAGGGCCAGCGGGGACTTGTCGAGCATCTCGCGCGCCCACTGCACCGTCTCCTTCTCGAGGTCGGCGAGGGGCACGACGGTGTTGACCATGCCCATCTCGCGGGCCTCCTGCGCGTCGTACTGGCGGCACAGGTACCAGATCTCGCGGGCCTTCTTCAGGCCGACGGTCTCGGCGAGCAGCCAGGAGCCGTAACCACCGTCGAAGGAGCCGACCTTGGGGCCGGTCTGGCCGAAGCGGGCGTTGTCGGCGGCGATGGTGAGGTCGCAGCACACCTGGAGGACGTTGCCGCCGCCGATGGACCAGCCGGCGACCATGCAGATGACCGGCTTTGGCAGGCGGCGGATCTGGACCTGCAGGTCGAGCACGTTGAGGCGGCCGATGCCCTGCTTGGCCACGGCGTCGTCGCCCATGTAACCATCGTCGCCGCGGATCTTCTGGTCCCCGCCGGAGCAGAACGCCTGGTCGCCGGCGCCGGTGAAGATGATCACACCGACTTCGGCGTCGTCGCGGGCGATGTTGAAGGCCTGCTGCAGCTCGAAGAGCGTCTGGGGCCGGAAGGCGTTGTGCCGCTCGGGGCGGTTGATCGTGATCTTGGCGATGCCCTCCGCGGTCTCGTAGATGATGTCGGAATACTCGCCCGACCGCTGCCAGTCGATCACGCTGCTCACGGCTACTGCCTTTTCCTCACGGGGACACTGGGGACGCGCGGTGCGCATCGGATGCACGGTACGCCCGAACGTCAACTTTATGCATTCTGCCAGCCCGTCCGGGACTCCCCTGCCCCGGGCCCGCGACGTGGGCGGGGACGGGCGCGGCCGGGGCGGACATATCCTGGCGGGCGTGGTTAGCCAGAGCGTCGAGCCGTCCCCCGCCCCTTCCCGCGCCTCCTCGGGAGGTCGCGCGCTGCGGGCGGCGGTGGGGTTGTCCCCCGAGCGGATCACCGAGCTGTACGCGCGTGCACTGGAGGGCGAGGGCCCGGCCCTGCTCCCGGTGCCGGCTGGTACCCCCGACGCCCGGGCGCGCGAGCTGCTGGAGGCGATGCGCCCGGACTCGGTGCTGACCCCTGAGGGCGAGACCCCCTTGGAGGGAGGAACCCCGGTCGGCGAGGACACCGCGCTGGTGGTGACGACCTCCGGGTCGACCGGCGCGCCGAAGGGTGTGGAGCTGTCCGCGGCTGCGCTGCTCGCGTCGGCACGGGCGTCGGTGGAGCGCATCGGGGCCGCGCCCGGTGACACCTGGTTGTGTGTGCTGCCGGCCGGCCACATCTCGGGCCTGCAGGTCATCACCCGCGCCCTGGCCATGGACACCGAACCCGTGCACGCCCCCTTCGACACCGACGGTGTGGCCGAGCTGGCCGAGCGCCTGACCCCGCACGTGTCGCTGGTCCCCACGCAGCTGCGCCGCCTGCTCGCGGCCGGCGCGGACGTGAGCCGGTTCGGCTCGGTCCTGCTGGGCGGGGCCGCGGCCGAACCCGAGCTGTTGGAGCGCGCCCGTGACGCCGGGGCGCGGGTCATGACCACCTACGGCATGAGCGAGACCTGCGGCGGGTGTGTCTACGACGGCGTTCCCCTCGACGGGGTCCGCGCCGAGGTGGAGCCCGAGGAGCCGGACGGTCCGGGACGGATCGTGCTCTCGGGGCCGGTCCTGGCGAGCGGGTACCGGTACCCGACGGGCTCAGAACCGGGACCCGACCCGTTCGACCTCGAGCCCTCCGGTCGCCGTGTGCTGCGCACCCAGGACCTGGGCCGGTTCGAGAACGGGCGCCTGCGCGTGCTGGGCCGGGTCGACGAGGTCATCAACACCGGCGGGCACAAGGTCGTTCCGGGCCAGGTCAACACCTTGCTGAGCGCCCACCCCGGGGTGGCCGAGTCGGTCGTGGTGGGACGCCGCGACCCGGAGTGGGGCCAGCGGGTGAGCGCCGTGGTGGTCCCGGCCGACGCCGGCGCCCCTCCGACCCTGGAGCAGTTGCGGACGTGCGTGCGCGAACACCTGCCCGCCTACGCGGCCCCGCGCGAGCTCGACCTGCGCACGTCGATCCCGCTCCTGGCGTCGGGCAAACCGGACCTCCGGGCCCTGCGGGAGGCCTGAGCGGCGTCCGGGGACGATCGGGGGACGAAGCGGCGTTTACCGGTGCGCTCCCAACCCGTGGGACCCTGGGGCCGGAGCAGCGCGTGTGCCCATCGGCCCGGTCGGGGTGCACACGGCACGGGAGCCCTCCGGCCGCGCGATGATGCGGGGGTCCGGGGAACTTCCGGAGGCTTCTTCGCGTCTACCCGAGTATCCGGTCCTTCGGCCCCTCAGTCCCAAGGAGGCCCGCGGTTGGCTACTGCCATCGGCCCACCCGTCCGCGTCCCCGTGCCCTCCCCCGGGTCCGGGGGTACTCGGTCCTGCCGCGACCCCTCAGGGGCGGTTCCCTTTACCCGCTCCGGCGATCAGATGGCCACTGGCGACACAGTGACTTATGCCACTCTCGCCGATATGCAATCGAGACAGGGAACATTTGACTCCCCGACACGTTGGACATATTGGCGCGTCCAGTCGGCGGGAACCCTCCGCCGCGTGCCAATCGCCGAGGAAGGGAGGGAGTTGCCCGGATGACAAGCACTGGCATGACCGCTTCGGAAGACACGGACCTCACGGACCAGACGGATCACGAAGCGACGGCCGGCAGCGCTCCGACCGAGGAGATCACCGTCGACGCGGCCCTGACCGACCTGATCACCCGAGGCCGTGCGCAGGGACAGGTGTCCCTCTCCGAACTGCGCACCGCCTTCACCGCGGCCGGAGTCTCCGCCTCCGAGGGCCGCACCATCCTGCGTGAACTCACCGAGAACGGGGTCCGCCTCTCCAAGAGCGGCGACGACTCCGCACTGGTGGCCGACCCTGACGCCGAGGACGACGTGCTGGAAGACACTCTGATCGCCACGGTGCTCGACACCGACGAGGCACCCAAGGCCGCATCCGGCAAGGTCGCGCCCCGCAAGGGCTCCTCCACACGGAGGAAGCCCCGTTCGCCGCGGCGCGCCAAGAAGGCCGAGAACACCCAGACCAACCCCGACCCGGACTCCGGCGAGGCCGACCTCGACGACCAGTCCCCCGCGATGGGCGACTCGGTCCACACCTACCTGAAGGCGATCGGTCGCCGTCAGCTGCTCACCGCCGAGCAGGAGGTCGACCTGGCCAAGCGTGTGGAGGCCGGGCTCTACGCCGAGTACCGCCTGGGCCAGCACGGTGAGGTCGACGAGTCCTACGACCTGGCCCCGGTCGAGCGCGACGAGCTCGAGTGGGTGGCCGAGGACGGCCGCACCGCCAAGTCGCACATGCTCGAGGCCAACCTGCGCCTGGTCGTGTCGGTGGCCAAGAAGTACAGCGACCGCGGGATGTCCCTGCTGGACGTGGTCCAGGAGGGCAACCTCGGGCTGATCCGCGCGGTCGAGAAGTTCGACTACACCAAGGGCTTCAAGTTCTCCACCTACGCCATGTGGTGGATCCGCCAGGCCATCCAGCGCGGCTTCGCCGACTCCGCGCGCACCATCCGCCTGCCCGTGCACGTGCTCGAGCTGCTCAGCAAGGTCAGCCGTCTGGAGCGCGACATGCACCAGGCGCTGGGCCGCGAGCCCACGCCCGAGGAGCTGGCGCTGGAGTTGGACAAGACGCCGACGCAGATCGAGGAACTGCTGCGTGTGACGCGCCAGCCCATCAGCCTCGACTCCACCATCGGCGAGGACGGCGAGACGCGCATCGGCGACCTCATCGAGGACGTGGACGCCTCGGAGGCCTCCGAGGTGGTCGACCGCCAGCTCATGGCCGACCAGCTGCGCAACGCGTTGTCGGACCTCGAGCCGCGCGAGGCGACGATCATGTCCCTGCGCTTCGGCCTCATGGACGGCCGTCCGCGAACCCTGGACGAGATCGGCAAGCACCTCGGCCTCACCCGTGAGCGCATCCGGCAGCTGGAGAAGCAGTCGTTGTCCAAGCTGCGGCACCCGAGCCGGGCACAGCAGCTCCTCGACTTCGCGAGTTAGAGGACCTGCCGTAACCGGCCGAACGACGTAGGGGGCCGTCCCATCGGGGACGGCCCCCACGTCTGTCTCAGGGCTGTCCCTGACTGTGCCCGGGTCTGCGGGGCGATCGGGGCATCGACCGGCGGCACGGTGCGACCATGGAGGGCATGGACGACCACTCCTCCACACAGCGCAGGGACGAACTCGCCGCCGCACTGCGGGCCGGCCGGGAACTGGGGCCCGAGTACGACGAGGCCCTGGCCGCGTCCGTGGTCGAGAACGTGGACGCCACCATCGACGAGAAGGTGCGCCGCCAGGTGGAGGCCCAGCTGCGCAAGGACCGGCCCAAGGTCGGGGTGCCCTCCAACACGGTGCGGCTCGTGCTGTCCCTGGTGACGCTGGGTCTGAGCCTTCCGATCACCGCGATCGTGGTGACCCTGGGGCCGCCCGGCGTGCTGCCCCTGGTGTGGCTGGGGATGATCGCCTTCTACATCGTCTCCGTGCTGGGACTGCGCCGCTGAGCGCCGTGTCCCGGGAACGCCGAGGGGGCGGGGCCCCACTGGACCCCGCCCCCTCCGTCACGTGCGTAGCGCCTCAGCAGGCGTCGAGGATGGCCTCCTCGGTCTCGGCCATCCGGTCGGCGCCCTCGGTGACCAGCGACGGGTCCTGCTCGTCGATGCCGTCGAGGAGGTAGGCCGTGGCCTCGGTCCGCTCGTAGGCGGTCTCCTGCTTGTTGCCGCTCAGGTTCTCCTCGAGCACGACCATGTCCTCGTAGTGGGCGTCCAGGATGTCGAGGTGCTGCTCCTGGGGTTCGATGCCGTCCTCGACGTAGTCCTGGTAGACGCTCTGCGCGGCCATCCCGATCTCGCCGATCTCGGCCTCGACGTTCTGGCACGCCGACCGTGCCTCGGCGTTCGTGCAGGAGGTCAGCGCCAGAGGGAGCGCCACCATCGCGACGAGGGCGAGGGGGCGCTGGGGGTGGCGAAGGTGCAACACGTGGGGTGCTCTTTCCGGACGGGTCTGGGGTCAACTCGGGGGGTGTCGCCGGGGGATGCAGCCCCGCGGGGGTCCACGGGGATGTGCGGGGGCGGGAGCAGTGAACCAGATTCAGAACAACAACGCGAAGAACATGATCAGCAGGGCGATCGTCCCGATGAACAGGGCCACGACACAGCCGATGACGGCGCCGATGGGGTTGCGGCGCGGCGGGTAGGGGTGACCGCCGTGGTAATAGGGGTCGTGGTGGTAGTGGCGGCTGCGGCGCCACCCGTAGCCGTATCCACCGCCGTACCCGCCGCCGTACCCGCCGTACCATCGGCGCCGGGACGGGGCGGGCGGGGGCATGGGACCGCGTGCCATACCGGGGCCGCCGGCGCGGCTGCCGGGCGTGCCCGGGGACGTGCGGCGCCGGGGTGCACCGCCGCTGCGGGCCGCCCCGCCGATGCCGGGCGAGCTGCCGCCGCCACCGAAGGACTTGCCACCGCCGCCGCGGCCGCCGAAGGACCTGCCGCCGCTGCGCCGCGAGCCTCCGCTCCGGCGCGAACCGCCGCCGCTGCGCCGGCCTCCGCCTCTGGATCCTCCGCCTCTCCTGGCCATGGGCACCTCCCTGGGGGTCGAGTACGTGCCGCGCAGGGGACGGCGGCACAGATCGACCTTAACGGGAGGTCAGCGCGTCTCGGACGCCGAGCAGGGGGCAGGGCCGCTTCCGGACACGATGCAACCGGACGGGCGCGGGATCCGTCGTTGTCCCAGGCCCCGGTGGTGTGACGCGCAGTGCCGGGTCAGCTCTCCAGGGCAGCGCGCAGGATCCGGACGGCTTCCTCCTCGTCCAGGCCCACCCGCTGGATGACCTCGGCGTAGGCACGGGCCGCCTCCAGGGCCTCGGCCCGCTGGTCGTCACCGGAGGCCGCCACGAACGTTCCCGAGCGGCCCCGGGTCTCCACGACTCCGGCCTGTTCGAGCTCCCGATATGCACGGGCGACCGTGTTGACCGCCACCGAGAGCTGCCCGGACAGCGCCCGTACCGTCGGTAGTCGGTACCCGACGGGGAGCTCCCCGTTGGCCGCGGCGATCGCGACGATCGCCCGGATCTGCTCGTAGGGCGGAACCTTCGACGTTGGATCAATGCGGATGAAATCCGCCATCTCCTACCGCGCTCCCCACAGGGGCCCGTGGGCCCCGTCCCCGTCGACCGCGGGGGTCTGTCCTGGCCTGGTCGGGACCCAAACTACCCCGTGCGGCCCGCAGGTGCGTTCGTGCTGCCCGCCGCCGGCGCGACCTGCCCGGCGCGCGTCCATCGCGTTCGGTGCGGCCGCGACGGGGCAGGATGGGCCCCTGGCTCCGCACACCGGGTGGTCTCCGACCGGAGGAGGATCATGCTCACGCTCAGACGGCTCACGATCCGCGCGACGTCCCGCCTGGCGGCATCACTGTTCATCGGGGTGGTCGGCGGGCTCCTGGCGGGCCTCTGGGCCGAGACCGCCCACGGCGCCCTGGTCGGGATCGCGGGTACGGCGGCGGTGTTCGCGGTCAGCGGGGCGGCCGTCCTGTGGCCGATGGACGCGGAGTCCACGCGCGAGGAATCCCTGCGGGAGACCTTCGGACCGGTCCTCGACGAGCTCAGTGTCACCGTGGCCGGGCTGTGCGGGATCGGCGTGACCATCGCGATGCTGGTCCTGGGAGGCACGGACGCGGGTTACGTGCCGGCCCTCGTCGCTCTGTTGAGCGTGTTCATGCTCTGGGCCGGCCTCCACCTGATGTACGCCACCCATTACGCGTACCTGTACTACGACGAGGGCCGCCGGAGCGGGATCGATTTTGCGATCGATTCAGCGCCCTCGTACCGGGAGTTCATCTATTTCAGTTTCTCCATCGGCATCAGTTCGGGGATCCCCGGTGGAATGTCGGTGACGGACACGGGGATCATGTCCGTGGTGTTTCGCCACGGACTGCTGTCCTACGTTTTCAGAACGGTGATCATGGCGGTGGCCATCAACCTCGTGGTGGGTGTTTTCACCGGTTGATCCGGAACCGGGCCCGGTCCGGGATCAACCACCGGAGATCCGCCGCATGAGGAGCCGGTGGAGCAGTGCGCACGACGTCAGCAGCACCGCACCGGCCAGAACGGGTGTGAACAGGTAGTCCCAGCCACCGTGGGTCAGCATGATCGCGATGGGCGTCGCTCCCGCGGGCGGGTGCACGATCCGCAGTGCGGCCATCGCAGCCATCGCGACGCCGACCGAGAGGCCCAGGCTCCACCACTCGACCGGCATGAGCGTGTGCACGACCAGACCGCAGAGGGCGGAGACGAAGTGGCCCCCGATGACGCCGGCCGGCTGTGAGAGCGGCCCGTCCGGAAGCAGGAAGACCAGGACGCAGGAGGAGCCGAACGCCGCGACGAGCACGGGCGTTCCCGCGACGTCGCCGGTCAGGGCCAGAACCCCGATCGTCATCGCCCCGGCCAGCGAGGCCGCGAGGATGACGTGCCAGGGCGGCCGTTGCTGCGGGGAGACCGTGCCGTGCCTGACGAACACGGCCCACCGGCCGAGCAGGCCGCGCAGGCCGGCGGCCGGCCTTTCGGAACTGTTCACCGGTGCTCCCGGGGTCGTCGTTTCTCTCTCGCTGTGTTGCCGGGCGGGAACGGGGGCGCCCCGGCGCGACCGTGCCCACCGCCGGGACGGGCACGGGGCGGGCGGGTCCACGCACCCGTCCGCCCCGCTGGTCCCCGCTCCGCGCCCGCCGCAGGCCCTGCCGGGCCTGGCCTCAGGACTGCTCGGCGTAGGAGTGTGCGCCGGTGCCCGCGTAGGAACCGCCCTCGACGATGAGGTACTCGGGGCGGATCGGGTTCCCGGCGAACCAGTCCTCGAGGATCTCCCGGGTCCCTGCCGCGTAACGCGCCTGCCCGGACAGGGACGTGCCGGACGTGTGGGTGGTCATGGCGTTGTTCGGCATGGAGCGCCACGGGTGGTCGACCGGCGCGGGCTGCGGGTCCCAGACGTCGCCGGCGTAGCCGGCGAGCTGACCGGACTCGAGCGCGCGGACGACGGCGTCCCGGTCGGCGATGGCCCCTCGTGCGGGGTTCACGATGTACGAACCGCGCGGCATGGTCGCCAGCAGCTCGTCGTCGAGCAGGCCCTGCGTCTGTGCGGTGAGCGGGGCGTGCACGGTGAGCACGTCGACCTCCGTGACGAGGTCCTCGATGCTCTCGTAGTAGGTGAGGTCGTACTGCTCCTCGTACTCCGCCGGCAGCCGGAACCGGTCGGTGTAGCTGAGCTGCACCCCGAACGGCGCCAGGCGCTCGATCACCGCACGGCCGATGCGGCCGGCTGCGAAGACACCCACGCGCATGCCCTCGAGGTCGTAGGAGCGCTCGACGGCATCGGCGATGTTCCAGCCGCCCTCGGCCGCGATCCGGTGCTGCTTCACGAAGTCGCGCACCAGGACGAGGACCTGCATGACGGTGTGTTCGGCGACGCTGATGCTGTTGCTGTAGGTGACCTCCGCGACGGTGATCCCGCGCGCGTTGGCCGCGTTCAGGTCGGTGTGGTCGGAACCGATGCCGGCGGTGACGACCAGGCGCAGGTTCTCCGCCTTCTCGATCCGCTCGGGCGTGAGGTAGGCGGGCCAGAACGGCTGCGAGATCACGATGTCGGCGTCGGGCAGTTCGCGTTCGAAGACGGAGTCGGGGCCCTCCTTGTCGCTGGTGACCACGACGGTGTGCCCCTCGGACTCCAGCCATTCCTTCAGGCCGAGCGCGCCGGACACGGACCCCAGCAGTTCACCGGGGGTGAAACCGAAGTCCTTCGGCGTCGGCAGCGTGGCACCGCCCGGGTACGCGGAGACCTCCGGAATGGTGTCCCGCGCGTACTCCGGCGGAAATCCGGAAACGGGGTCCGGGTACAGGACGAGAACAATTTTGGCCATGATTCCCTCCAACAGGGGAATGAGCTTTTCAATGCGATTTCCATTTCACATTAGCCCCGCTGCCGGGTGCCCACCACGAACGTCTGATTGCCATGCCACAAGCCGTGGTTGTGCGTAATATGGAATGGTGTTCAGCAACCAGATGCCGGATCTTCGCGCCCTCGAACTCCTGGATGCGATCGGGCGCACGGGGTCCATCACCCTCGCCGCGGGGGAACTCGGGGTGACCCAGCAGGCCGCCTCACTGCGGCTGCGCAGGCTCGAACAGAGCCTGGGACGGTCGCTCGTCGTGCGCGCGTCCCGGTCCTCGCAGCTCACCGGCGACGGCGCCGCCCTGCTCGGACTCGCCCAGGGTGTACTGGAGGCGGCGGCCGAGATGGACGCGGCCCTGGAGACGATGCTCGCTGCGCAGGACCGGCTCAGGGTCGCCGCCAGCCTCACGGTCGCCGAGTACCTCCTGCCGCAGTGGCTCGGCGACTACATCGGCAACGGCAACGATCCGCGCAGCGTACGGTCGCGCGCGACGAACACGCGGGAGGTCGTCCGGCTCGTCGCCGACGCCGAGGTCGACATCGGGTTCGTCGAGGGGAACGAGCCGCCGCCCGGGCTGCGCTACACGTACGTCGCCTCCGACGAACTCGCGGTGTTCGTCTCCCCCGCCCACCCCTGGGCCAGGACCCCGCGCATCAGCCCGTGGACCCTGGCCAAGACCCCGCTGGTCACCCGCGAGGAGGGATCGGGATGCCGGGCGGTCGTCCAGGCGGCGCTCCTGGACCACGGGGTCGAGCGGTCGAGCCTGTCGGAGCCCGCCCTCGAGTTCTCGAGCAACATCTCGGTGCTGGAGGCCGCGGCGGCCGACGTGGCCCCGGCGGTCATCAGCAGGCTCCCGGCCGCGTGGTACCTCGAACAGGGGCGGCTGGTGCGCGTACACGTGCGCCACGTCGAGTTCCGGCGGCAGTTCGGCGCGGTCTGGCGCCAGGGGCAGGTCCCGCCCACCCACTCCGCGCAGGAGCTGCTCAGGGCCGCACTTTCGGGGTGAGCGAGCTGTCTGCCCTCATACGACTGCTCCCCGGGTAGATGGAACTGGATTTCACAGTCCGACTTCCGGGGAGCAGTTCACGCGGTGCGGGGCCCGTCGGGGGTCAGAACGTGCGGCGGGGGATGCGCTGGACCCCGTGGAGTCGGTGGTCCTCGCGTGCCGTGAGCAGTTCCTCGGCGTCCTCCGTGGCGCGGCGCACGGCCGGGGTGGCCAGGCGCTTGCGGCGGTGGATGCGGTCGGTGTAGCCCTTGGGGCCCACGAGGGTGCGTTCCTTGGCGTAGGCGGCCCGCATCGCCTCGGTCAGGGCGGTGTCGAGCTCGACGCCGTGGCGGCGCACCTCTTCGGCGGGGGCTCCCTGTTCACGGGCGGTCTCCAGCGCGCTCTGGGCCCGGGAGACCGAGCGCAGCAGGTCGGGCAGCCGGTCGGCCCGCTCCTGGTCCTCGGCCAGGCGCTGCATCGCCTGTTTCCTGCCCTGCTTGACCGGTGACATCTGTGTCCTCCGTTGCCCGAGTGTGGTCGGTCACAGTCACTCTAGCCCCAGGGCGCGTGAGCCCCGCGACGGCGGTGTGGACGATGAGGCAGACCACCGGGGCGGCGATGGTGCTCCACCCGTCGGCGGCCTCGGTGAGCAGGTCGTTGGGCAGGTACAGCAGGGTGTTCTCGGCGCCGTGGATCGTCGGGGTGAGCACGAAGGCGACCAGGCGCACGGTCAGCCCTGCGGCGATGCCGGCGACCGCCGCGGCCGTCCCGCCCCGGTTCCAGTACAGGCCCAGGAGGAACGGCACGACCATGCTCGCCAGCAACAGGTCGAAGGCGAGGGTGAGCAGGATCCCGCTCTGGGGCACCCGCACGGCCACGAACGCCCCGGCCACGGCGAGCGGCACCATGGCCGCGCGGATCGCCCACGTGGTGCGCCCGTCCATGGACCCCTCGGCGGGCGGGTCCGAGCTGAGCACGTTGCGGACGACCACGGCGGAGGCGCTGAGCAGGACCCCGCCCACCGTGGTCAGGGAGGCCATGACCAGCCCGGAGACGGTCAGCACCGCCAGCCACACGGGGGCGTGCCCGTCCAGGAGCACGAACAGGACGGGCCCGCCGCCGGAGACCACCCCGGCCCCGGCCAGGGCGACGAAGGTCAGGGGCAGGCACAGCACGAGGATCCCGCCGGCACCGATGAAACACGCACGGCGCGCGGCCGAGGGCGAACGTGCGGCGAAGATCCGGTTCATGAGGTCGATGGCCATGAGGTTGCCCAGTCCCAGGGCGAGCAGGGTCGCCCAGTTCAGGACGGCGCCGGAGTCGGCCGAGGCGAGCTGGTCCAGGTCGGCGGGGCCCAGCCCTTCGGGGGCGCCGAAACCGTGGGTGGTGGCGGTCCACACGGTCAGGCAGACCACGGCGACGGCGTTGACGGCGATCTGCAACAGCCCGGTGTAGACGCCGGCGAACAGGCCTCCGGCGACGGTGTAGGCGAGCACGACCGGGACGGCCAGGGCGATGCCGACGGTGTGGTGGATGCCGAGGAAGAACTCCGTGAGCAGGCCCAGGGCGACGAGGTTGCCCGCGAGCAGGACGGCGAAGGCGATGACGGTCAGCACGGCGGCGGCCAGCTCGACCGCACGGCCGTAGCGGTGCCGGAAGAACTCGGGCAGGGTCACCCAGCCCATGGCGTTCATCCGGCCCGCCACGAACAGCCCGGCCAGGACCAGGCACAGCGCCAGCCCCAACGGGAGGGAGGCCCCGGCCCAGAACCCGGCGTCCACGGCGGCGTCGGCGTTGCCGAGGGTGGCGTTGGCGTCGACGGCCTGGGTCATGAGTACGGCGCCGACCAGCGACGCCGGCAGGGCCCGGCCCGCGAGCAGGTAGGAGGAGGCCCGGCCGCGCACACGGCGTGCGGCCAGGACCCCGAGCAGGGACAGGGTCAGCACGGTGACCCCCGCGCCCAGGACGATCATGGGTGCTCCAGAGGGAGTGTCGGTCAGGGGGCAGGGGTGACGGCGGCCAGGAGGGCGCCCGGGCCGACCTGGGTCCCGGGTTCGGCGCGCAGGGCGCTCACGGTCCCGGAGACCGGGGCGCGCACGACGGTCTCGGTCTTCATCGCCTCGAGGGAGACCAGGGGGTCGCCCTCGCCGACGGGGTCGCCGACGGAGGCGTGCACACGCCACACGCCCGCGGTGAAGGGGGCGCTGACCGGTTCGCTGCCCTCGGGCGGCGTGTCCTCGGCCGGGGCGGGCACGGCGGTGCGGGCGGCACGTTCGGCCCGGGCGGATTCACCGGAGGCGGTCCAGGCGGCGCGTTCGGCCGCGAAGGCCTGTTCCCGGCGCCCGCGGAAGGCGTCGATGGAGTCGGCGTTGCGTTCGAGGAAGCGCCGGTGTTCGGCGAGGGAGAACGTGTCGTGTTCGATGTCGATGCGGGCGCGGCCCGCGGCGGTGTCGGCGCGCAGATCGGCGAGTTCCTCGGTGCCGACCGGGTACCAGCTGATGCGGTCGAAGAAGCGCAGCAGCCAGGGTGAGCCGGGTTCGAAGGGTCCGGTGTGGCGGTGCCTGCTCCACACCTGGGTGGTGCGGCCGACGAACTGGTACCCGCCGGGCCCTTCCATCCCGTAGATGCACAGGTAGGCGCCGCCGATGCCGACGGAGTTCTCCGCGGTCCAGGTGCGGGCGGGGTTGTACTTGGTGGTGACCAGCCGGTGCCGGGGGTCGAGCGGGGTGGCCAGGGGTGCGCCGAGGTAGACGTCGCCGAGGCCCAGGACGAGGTACTCGGCGCCGAAGACGATGTCGTACACGTCGTCGGTGTGGTCGAGGCCGTTGACACGGCGGATGAACTCGATGTTCCACGGGCACCAGGGGGCGTCGTCGCGTACCCCGGACATGTACCGGTCGACGGCCTCCCGGGTGGCGGGGTCGTCCCAGCTCAGGGGCAGGCGTAGGAGGCGGCTGGGGACGGTGAGGTCGTCGGTGGCCGGGAGTTCGGTCTCCAGTTCCGCGAGCAGTCCGGTGAGTCGGCGGGTGTCGAGCACGTCGGGGTCGGTGTGTACCTGCAGGGAGCGCACGCCGGGGGTCAGGTCCAGCACACCGCGCAGTTCCCCGGAGGCGGTGAGCTCTTCGAGCCGGGTGTGGAGGGCGTGCACGCGGGCGCGCAGTCCCAGGTCGAGGACCATGGGCCCGTACTCGACGAGCACGTTGTCGTCGCCCGCCCGGCGGTGGACGACGTCCGGTGTGCGGTCGGTGGCGGGGATGCGGTGCAGGATCCCGTCGTCGCCGTCCCCGGGCCCGGCCGGTGCCGGCGGTCGGGCGGGGACGGGCGCGGTGCGCGCGGGTGCGTCCCCGGCGCGCACGGCGACCAGGCGCACGGTGTCGCCGGGGCTCAGCTGGCCGAGTTTCCACCGGTCGGCGGTGACCACGGTGACGGGGCAGACAAACCCCCCGAGGCTGGGGCCGTCGGGGCCCAGGAGCACGGGGGTGTCGCCGGTGAAGTCGAGGGCGCCCACGGCGTAGGGGGTGTCGTGGATGTTGGAGGGGTGGAGCCCGGCCTCGCCGCCGTCGGGGCGGGCCCACTCGGGTGCGGGCCCCTCCAGGCGCACGCCCGTGCGCGAGGAGTTGAAGTGCACGGTGTAGTCGGTGTCCAGGAGCCGGTCGATGCCGGCGCGGGTGAAGAACTCCGGTGCGCCGTGGGGTCCTTCGGTGACGGCCAGGTCCCAGGCGCGGGCGAAGGCAGGCCGTTCCTCCTCCGGGACCGGGCCGCGCGGGCTCCCGGCGGCGGGGGCGGCGCGCAGCACGTCCCCGGCGACCAGGGCGCGTCCGCCGTGTCCCCCGAAGCGGCCGAGGGTGAAGGTGGCGGTGCTGCCCAGGTAGGAGGGCACGTCGATGCCCCCGGCGACGAGCACGTAGACCCGTTGCCCGGGGCCGTGTGCGGTGCCGACGTCGAGCAGGGCCCCGGCCGGAACCGTGACCGGTTCCCACTGGGGGACCTCGCGGCCGTCGGCGGTGACGGTGGCGGGGGCACCGGTCACGCACACGGTGGTGGGGTGGGAGAAGCGCAGGGCGGGGCCCTGCACGGTGCACTCGAGCCCGGGCGCACCCTCGGGGTTGCCCAGGGCGGTGTTGCCCAGGCGCAGGGAGAGGTCGTCCATGGCGCCGCTGGGCGGGACCCCCACCTTCCAGTGGCCGACCCGGCCGGGGGTGTCCTGGACGGTGGTCATCAGGCCGGGGCGCTCGACGCCGATGCGGGGTTCGGGGTCGCCGACGCCGGCGAGGGTGGCGGTGCTGTGGCGGGCCGCGCGCACGTCGGGGTGGACGGCGGCGGCTCGCAGCAGGCCGAGGTTGGTCTCGAGGCCGTCGACGCGGGTGCGGCCCAGGCGCTCGGCCGCACGGTCCCAGGCGGTGGCACGGTCGGGTCCGCCGACCACGATCTTGGCCAGGAGCGGGTCGTAGTGGGGTGTGACCTCGGTTCCGGTCTCCACCCAGGTGTCCACGCGTGTGTGCTCGGGCAGGGTGAGCCCGGTGACCGTCCCGGTGCTGGGGCGGAAGCCGGCGGCGGGGTCCTCGGCGTAGACGCGGGCCTCGACGGCGTGCCCGTCGGTGGCCACGGCGCCGGTCGCCCCTCCGGGCCTGAGGTGGGGATCGAGGAACCCGCGTTCGCCCCGGGCCAGACGCAGCATCCAGGCGACCAGGTCCACCCCGGTGACGGTCTCGGTGACGGGGTGTTCGACCTGGAGCCGGGCGTTGACCTCGAGGAAGGAGGCCTCCCGGCGTTCGGGGTCGTAGAGGAACTCCACGGTCCCGGCAGAGCGGTAACCGACGCCGGCGGCGAGCCCGCGGGCGGAGGCGTGCAGGCGGCGGCGCACCTCGTCGGGCAGGTCGGGCGCGGGGGCTTCCTCCAGGACCTTCTGGTGGCGGCGTTGCAGTGAGCAGTCGCGGTCGCCCAGGGAGAGCACGCGCCCGGTGCCGTCGCCGAAGATCTGCACCTCCACGTGGCGGGCGTGTTCGACGTAGCGCTCGACGAAGACGCCGTCGGTGGCGAAACCGGAGCGGGCCTGGTGGCGCACGACGGGGAAAGCGGCGGCCAGGGTGTCGGGGTCGTGGCACACACGCATGCCGATGCCGCCGCCCCCGCCGGTGGCCTTGAGCATGACCGGGTAACCGATGGAGGCGGCCGCTTCCAGGGCCGATTCCGCGTCGGGCAGGAGCGCGCTGCCGGCGAAGACGGGCACCCCGGCGCGTACGGCCTCGGTGCGGGCGGTGTGCTTGGCAGCGAACAGGCGCAGCTGGTCGGGGGTGGGACCGACGAAGACCAGGCCTGCGGCCTCGGCCTCCTCGGCCAGGACCGGGTCCTCGGACAGGAACCCGTACCCGGGGTGGATCGCCCCGGCCCCGGAGCGCAGGGCCGCGTCGAGCACGGCCTCGCGGGAGAGGTAACTGCGCGCGGGGTCGTCGGGGCCGATGCACACGGCGTCGTCGGCGCGGTGGACGTGGGCGGAGCCCCGGTCGGCCTCGGAGTGCACGGCGACGGTCTTCAGGCCCAGGGAGCGCGCGGAGTCGATGATGCGCACGGCGATCTCGCCCCGGTTGGCCACGAGCACGGTGTCGAAGGACATCTACTCCCCCGTCCCGGGCCGGGTGACGATCATGCGGACGGGGGTGGGGTCGAACCCGTTGCAGGGGTTGTTGACCTGGGGACAGTTGGAGACCAGGACGAGGGTGTCGGTCTCGGCGCGCACGGCGACCCGCTTCCCGGGTGCGGAGAGCCCGTCGACGATGCCCAGGGCCCCGTCGGGGTCGACGGGCACGTTCATGAACCAGTTGATGTTGGGCGCCAGGTCGCGGACGGTGAGCCCGTGGCGGGCGCCCTCGGTGAGGAAGTTCTGCATGCACGCGTGCTGGGAGCGTGTGTGCTGCCCGTAGCGCAGGGTGTTGGAGTAGGTGGAGCAGGCGCCGCCGAGGGTGTCGTGCCGGCCGACCTCGTCGGCGGCCACGGTCATGAGGGGCCGCCCGGTGTCGGTGCGCAGGACGGATCCGGTGGTGAGGAAGACGTTGCCCTGGGCGCGCACGGTCTCCGCGGAGGAGTAGCGCTCGGTCGTGTCGTGGGCGTCGTGGAGCAGGCAGTCGACGGCCTGGTTCCCCTCGAGGTCGACGATGGTGAGCACGTCCCCGGCGGCCACGACCGCCGACCAGGCGGCGCGGGCGGGGACGGTGCGGTCGAGCACGACGGCGCCCTCGACCAGGGGTGCGGGGTGTGGTGCGGTGGCGGTGCTCATCGGGTTCCTCTCGCGTGCAGGTCGGCCTCGGTGTTGTCGGCGGCGGTGCGGTGCTCGGGCGGCAGGGGTCCGAGGAGCCGGCCGTCCAGGAGCCGGGCGAGGTCGTCGGGGGCGCGCCAGGCCCGGATGTCCAGGGCGGTGCAGCGGGGGTCGGGGTCGAGGGGGTGGGCGGTGCCGGCGGCCAGCAGGATCGTGTCGGTGTGCAGGAGCAGGTCGGTGCTGTGTCCGGGCCCCGCGCTACCGGTGTGGATCAGGGCTCCGTCGGGGTCCACGCGTACGCCCTGGAAGAAGGAGACGGTGGGCGGCAGGTCGCGCGCGGTGAGGCCGTGTTCGAGGGCGGCCAGGGTGAGCAGGGCGCGGCCCGAGGCGGCGCCGTCCCCGGTTCCGGGCTCCGGACCGGAGGTGGTGCCGGTCAGGGCGTCGTGGTGTCCCCCGGTGTCGGCGACGACGGTGGCCAGGACACGCCCGTGACTGCTCAGGAGCGGGTGCCCGGCGCCGAGGTAGGCCTGCCAGGGGACCTTGACGGTGTCCGCGGTGTTGAGGCGTTCGTGGGTGGCGTCGGCGCGCACGAGCATGAGGTGGGCGCAGGCGTGTCCGTGCGGGTCGAACAGGCGCACCCGGGTGCCGCGGGCCAGGGTGATGCCGGTGTGGCCGCCGGGGGCAAGGGTCTCGGCCCAGGTGAGGTCGGCGGGGTCGAGCCCTTCCGGCGTGCGTCCGGGCAGGTCGGGTGCGTGCGTGGCGGGGACGTGCCGCATGTGCGGGGTGGTGCGTCCGTGCTGAGCGCGGGCGTGTGCGCGGGCGCCCGCGGTGGTGGAGGTGCCTCCGGGCGGCGCGGGGTCCGGGTCCTGTGGCGGTCGGGGTGTGCGGGCCGGTGCGGTGGCCATGGGGCGCTCCGTGGTCTGACGGGTTCCTGTCGCACGACAGTTTTTCCGTCGCGGGAGCTCCTGTGGTTTCACCGCTGTTCTGTTCGATGTCGCCCCGGTTACGTCTTGCTCACACGGGCGGACGGATACGGGCGCGGGTGGCGGTGCGGCCCGCCACAATGGGGGACATGACGTTCACGGTCGGCCGCCCCCGCCACACTCCCCCGCGCCACGAGGGTCTCTCCCCCCGCGACGAGATCCTGGAATCGGCCGCGCAACTGTTCACCGAACGCGGTTTCGGTGCGACCTCCACGCGCCGCATCGCCGAGCACGTGGGTATGCGCCAGGCCTCGCTCTACCACCATTTCGAGAACAAGGACTCGATCCTCGAAGCCCTGCTCATGAGCACCATCGAGGGCACCCTCGAGACCGCCGAACGGCTGCGCGGGGCGGCGACGAGCCCCGCGGCGGAGCTGTACGCGCTCGTGCGCTGGGACGCCGGGCAGCTGTTGGCCGCGCGCTGGAACCTGGGTGCGCTCTATACCCTGCCGGAGGTGCGCGGCCCCCGTTTCGCACCGTTCCAGCGGCGCCGGGACCGGCTGCGGGAGCGTTACCGCGTGCTCGCCCGCGCCGTGGCCGAGGACGCGGGCGGACCGACCGACCCGGCCACCCTCGAACTCCCGCTGCGCTTGGCCGAGACGGCGATCGCCCAGCGCACCGACGGGCCGGTCGGTGATCCCCGTCCGGTGGCGGCGGCGCTGGCCGATGCGGCCCTGCGGGTGTTGGGCGCCCGCCCCGAGCAGGCCGCCCGTGCCGCCTCGCGCCTGCCGGAGCCGGAGCCGGTGCCGTGACCGGCGCGCCGCACCGCCCCGGGCCAACCCGAGGTGCCAGTTTCGTCGGGCAGACCCCGAAAGGAAGACCGTGAGCAGGAACTACGCCGGACTCAGCCGTGAGCGCATCCTCATCGAGGCGCTGCACATCATCGCCGGCCGAGGGCTGGGCGGGCTGTCCATGCGCCGCCTGGGCGATGCCCTGGAGGTGGAGGCGATGGCGATCTACCACCACTTCCCCCTCGGCAAGGAGCAGTTGTTCACCTCCATCGCCGCCTACGTCGCCTCTCCCCCGCCCACCGGCGCCGCCTTCCACGACGAGGTCGGCGACGAGGGCGAAGGGCAGACGGAGGTGGAGGAAGAGGCCGTGGCCGACGAGCGCCCCTGGGACCAGCGCCTGACCTCGTGGGCCGAGGCCTACCGGGAACGCCTGCTGACCTACTCGGGTGCGCTGTCGTTGCTGGCTCACCGGGCCCCGCGCACCCCCAACAGCGCGACGACGTGGGCGCTGATGCGGCACGCCTTCGACGAGGCGGGACTGTCGGGCGAGGAGATCGAGATGGCGGCCGACGCCCTGCACGCGTACTGCATCGGGTCGGTGGTGCACCAGGTGCGCCACTCCGACGAGGACGGTGAGGAGGCCCTGGACGCGGCGGCCTGGGCGGCGCGGTTCCGGTTCGGGCTGCGTTCCCTGCTGCGGGGCCTGGCGCCCTGACCCCGCGCGGGGCCGGGCCCGCCGGCCGCAGGTTCAGGCGGTGGCGGACCCGGCCACGCGTTCGGCGCGCAGACGGCGCGCCTCGTCCGGGTCCAGCACGGGCGCGGCGGTGAGCAGCTGCCGGGTGTATTCGCTCCGGGGGTTCTCGTAGACGGTGTCGCTGTCGCCCATCTCCACGATCTCGCCCTTGCGCATGACCGCGACCCGGTCGCTGACCTGGCGCACCACAGCCAGGTCGTGGGCCACGAAGATGTAGGTCAGCCCGAAATCGTCCTGCAGCTCCGACAGCAGGCGCAGCACCTGGTCCTGGGTGGACACGTCCAGGGCCGAGACCGGCTCGTCGCAGATGATCAGCTTCGGCTTGAGGATCAGCGCCCGCGCGATCGCGATCCGCTGGCGCTGCCCGCCCGAGAACGCGTGCGGGAACCGGTTGTAGTGGTCGGGTTGGAGGCCGACGCGGTCCAGGAGCTCCCGGACGCGCGTGCGGATGGTGGTCCGGTCGCGTTCGCCCTGGACCTTGAGCGCGGTGCCGATCGCGTCGCCGACCGTGACCCGGGGGTTGAGCGAGGAGTACGGGTTCTGGAAGACCATCTGGATGTCGCGCCGCAACGGCCGCAGCGCGCGTTCCGGCAGGTGGGTGATGTCGCGCCCCTCGAACTCCACCGTGCCCTCGGTCGGCTCCAACAGCCGCATCACCATCCGCGACAACGTGCTCTTGCCCGACCCCGACTCGCCCACCACACCGAGCGTCTGGCCGGGGTGGAGGTCGAAGCTGACGTCCCTGACCGCCCAGAAGTCACTGGAACGCCCCCACAGACCACCTCGCACCTTGAACCGTTGGGCGGCGTCGCGCACGCGCAGGAGCGGCTCGCCCTGGGTCTCGGGCGGGGCGCTCGGTTCGGAGACGGTTGCCGACCCGGTGCCGGGGCCCGGTTCCTGGGCCGGTTCTTCGTCGGCCGGCGGCTTCTGCCCGAAGGCGGTGGCCCCGGCCGGCGGCGGGGCGGGGGCGGCGTGGGCCCCGTTCCCGGCGGGGGTTTCGCCGGGGGCGGTCTCGTCCGCAGCGGTCTCGTCCGCGGTTCCGGGCGCGGTGCCTCCGCCCTCGCCGGCGCGGTCGGCGCGGTCGGCGCGGTCCTGGGCGCGGCGCTGCGCCCGTGAGACCTCCACGCGCGGAACCGCATCCAACAGCGCGCGTGTGTAGGAATGCTGCGGCTCGGCCAGCACGCGCCGCACGTCCCCGTGTTCGACCGCCTCGCCGTGGCGCATCACCACGACCTCGTCCACCGACCCGGCCACCACCGCCAGGTCGTGCGAGACGAGGATCAACGCCATTCCCAGCTCACGCCGCAGGCCGTCCAGGAGGTCGAGCACCTGGGCCTGCACCGTCACGTCCAACGCCGTGGTCGGCTCATCGGCGAGCAACACCTTCGGATCGCACATGAGCCCCATCGCGATCACCACACGCTGGCGCATCCCACCCGAGAACTCGTGCGGATAGGAGTTGATGCGCTTGGCCGGCTCCGGGATCCCCACCCGCTCCAACGACTCCACCGCCTTGGCGTGCGCGTCCGCGCGGGAGACGTCGGAGCGGTGCACACGCAGGGCCTCCACCAGCTGGTTCCCGACGGTGAACAGCGGGTGCAGGGACTGCATGGGGTCCTGGAAGACCATCGCGATGTCGTTGCCCCGCATCGCACGCAACTGCTTGTTGCTCGCTGCGTTGACGTCGCGGCCCGCCACCTCGATCGAACCCGAGATGTCCGCGCGGGTCCCCCGGTGCAGGCCCATCAGCGCCAGCGAGGTCACGCTCTTGCCCGACCCCGACTCCCCCACGATGCCCAGGCCGCCGCCGACCGGTACCTCGAAGGACAGTCCCTCGACCGCCCGGACCTGCCCGTCCAGGGTCGGGAACCTCACCCGCAGGTCGTCGACGCGGACGACGGGGGCACCGGCGGAGTCCGGTTGGGTCATGGTGGGCCTCTCTGGTGGTTGCCGGTCAGCCGTGGACGCGGACTCGGGGGTCGATCAACGGGTAGAGGAGGTCGACGATCAGGTTGCTGACCACGATGAAGAAGGCGCCGAACAGGGTCACGCCGAGGATCACCGGAAGGTCGCTCTGGGTGATGGCCTGCACGGCGTAGCGGCCGATCCCGTTCAGGGAGAAGACCTGTTCGGTCAGCACGGCGCCGCCCAGCACCAGGCCCAGATCGAGGCCGAAAATGGTGACGATCGGGGTGAGGGTCGGCCGCAGGGCGTGTTTGAGCACGACCCTGCGTTCACTCAATCCCTTGGCGCGCGCGGTGCGGATGTAGTCCTCACTGAGCGTCTCGAGCATGCCCGCCCGGGTCTGGCGTGCGTACATCGCAGCGTGCAGGAACGCCAGGGTCAGCCAGGGCAGCACCATGCCTTCGGCCCAGCCCAGGGGGTTCTCGGTGAAGGGCACGTAGATCGGGGTGGCGAAGAGCCCCCAGGAGTGCACGAGGAAGGCCAGCGACAGCAGACCGGTGAAGAAGATCGGCAGGGAGACCCCGGCCAGGGCCACGGCCATCGCGACCCGGTCGAAGATGCTGCCCTTCCACACCGCGGAGACCACACCGACGGCGATCCCGCCCACGAGCCAGATGATGCCGGCCCCGATGGCCAGCGAGACCGTCACCGGCAGGCGCGCGACGATCTCGGGGAAGACCTCCTGGTAGGTCTGGAACGAGAACCCGAAGCAGGGTGCGGAGCACTGGACCGTGTCCCGCCCGAACTGGTACTCGGCCCCGAAGAGGATGCCGCGCACGAACTCGTAGAACTGCAGGGCGATGGGCTGGTCGAGCCCCAGCCGGTCGATGGTGGCCTGGATGGCCTCGGGGGTGGGCGCGCGCCCGACGTACATCGTGGCCAGCTGTTCGGTGGTGCGCCCGGCCCAGCGGGGCACCACGTAGAAGATGGCGAAGGTGACCATGGTGACCACGGCCAACAGCAGCAGACCGGCGCCGAGGCGGCGCAGGATGTAGGTCAGCACGGCGCGCTTTCTCTCTCGGGTGCGGGAGGGCGGGGACGGCCCGCGGAGCGGTCCCCCTCCACCACCAAAAATGTAACGCAGAGTATTTACTCGATCACGACCACGCGCCGTGGCCCGCCCCTGCCGACCGGGCACCGGCGTGCACGTGTGCCGAGGTTTTGCACCGGGCCACCTGGTGATTGGTGGGGCCTGTCCCACACTGGGTCAGGAAGGGGTGATACCGATGGCCAACCCCGTCTGGACCGGGACGCTGAGTTTCGGGCTGGTCAGCATGGGCGCCCGGCTGTACTCCGCGAGGGAGCGCCACGGCCCCACGACGCACCAGTTCGTCAAGGGCACCTCAGACCGGGTGCGGTACAAGCGGGTCAACGAGAGCACCGGTGAGCCCGTGTCCCAGGACGACATCGTCAAGGGGGCCCAGTACGGCTCGGATCGGGACTCCTACGTCGTCCTCGAACCCGAGGAGCTCGAACGCATCCAACCGGTGCGCTCCAAGACGCTCGAGGTCGAGGGGTTCGTCGAGACGGCGAGCATCGACCCGCTCTGGTACGCCTCGACCTACTACGTCGGCCCGGACAAGGGCGCGGCCAAGCCCTACCGGCTGCTGTGCCGGGCGCTGACCGAGTCCGGGCGCGCGGGGTTGGGCCGCATGGTGATGCGCGGCCGTGAGCACCTGGTGCTGATCACCCCGCAGCAGGGGGTGCTGACCGCGTCCACGCTGTACTGGCCCGACGAGATCCGCGAGCCCGAGGACGTGATGCGTCCGCCCTCCGGCGAGGTCGAGG
Organism: Nocardiopsis coralli; assembly: GCF_014892575.1. Lineage (GTDB taxonomy): Bacteria > Actinomycetota > Actinomycetes > Streptosporangiales > Streptosporangiaceae > Nocardiopsis > Nocardiopsis coralli. Next base: position 154,710 of record NZ_JADBGI010000015.1, read on the forward strand.
ACAAGGACCTGGAACTGGCCGAGCAGCTCATCGAGGCGATGGCCGCCGACTGGGAACCGGACCAGTACACCGACGAGTACGAACGGCGCCTCGAGGAGCTCATCGAGGCCAAGGCCAAGGGCAGCACGATCAGCTACGAGCCCGAGGAACCCGAGGAGCAGGGCAAGGTCGTGGCCCTGGACGACGCGCTGCGCCGGTCGCTGCAGGAGCGCCGCGGCAAGAAGGGCGGTAGGAAGACCGGGGGTGCCCGCCGGGCGCCCGCACCACGGCGGTCGCAGGAGCAGGCCTCGGCGGAGAAGAGCGCACCGGAGCAGCGGAACGCCCCGACGAAGAAGGAGCTCATGGCGCGGGCCAAGGAGCTCGGTGTCGAGGGCCGCTCGAAGATGAGCCGGGACGAACTCGCCGCGGCCGTGGACAGCGCCGGCTGACTCGGCCCCGGTCCAGGTCGGACGGCATGCAGCCCACCGACGGAATCAGGGCACGCCCCCGAAGGTTGACCTCGACCATTGTTGAGGTAGCAGTGTTGCCCGCATGAGCGTGATCGACATCGGAGCGGTGCTGCCCACCGCCATGGAAGAGTTGAACGAGCCCGGCACACCGGGCACCGCGGCCGCCGCCCGCGCCGTCGAGGAGCACGGGATGCCCCCGGAGGAGGCCGAGGCGGCCCCTCTCCTCGCCCGCACACCGGAGGAGCTGGCCGAGGTGTACACCGCCTACGCCGAAGCGGGCGCGGACCGCGTCGTCGCGGACGCCGACACCATGGGATGGGCCGAGCGACTGGACTTCATCGCCCGCGCACGGACCCTGTTCCCCGGTTAGGGGCGCGAGGCGACCGGACGGTCGTGCGCTCGGCAGGCCGATCCTGTACGGACCCGGTCCCGGGCGACGGCGCCGGCCGACTCAATCCACGTCGAGCCCGGTTGGCACGTCCCGCGGGCGCAGGTCGGTGCGCGGGCGTACGTACTCGGCCAGGTGCCGCCAGCGCCCCGCGACGGTCGCGGTGTCGGGGCAGATCTCCACCACCGTCTCGGGCACGACCTGGACATAGCGCTGCCGTTCGGTCTGCCCCCAGGAGGGCGGCAAGGTCCGGGGCCAGGGGTGGTCGCCGCGGCCGGCCTTGGTGAGGAAGGGACCCAGCTCGTGCGCCTGGTCGTCGGTCAGGTCCTGGGTGCGGCCGGCGATGTGCAGCTCCCCCGTGTCGGGGTCGGTGCGGCCCAGGATCAGCGCGCGCGGCCGGTCGGGTTCGCCGACTGTGCCGCCGACGATCGCCTCAGTGGTGACGCGGTGTTTGTATTTGCGCCAGTCGCGGCGGCCCGGCCGGTAGGAGCGTCCGCCGTCCTTGACCATGATCCCCTCCACGCCGACGGCCGGCATCTCCCGCCACCACTGCCGGGCCACGTCGGGGTTGTCGGTCTGCCAACCCAGGGTCAGCGGGGACGGTTGGGCGACCAGGCCCATGAGGCGTTCGAGTTCGGCACGCCGGTGCTCCAGCGACCGGTGGGTCAGATCGCGTCCGGCCAGCGCCAGGAGGTCGAAGACGACGTAGTGGCAGGGTTCGCTGCGGGCCAGTTGGCGTGCGTGGCGCGAGCTCACACCGTTCCTGCGCAACAGGGCCCCGAAGTCCAGGCGGCCGTCATCGGACCACCGGATGATCTCGCCGTCGAGCGCCACCCCGCCGGGCAGCTGCTCCCGTAGGGCCTCGGCGATCTCGGGGAAGCGGGTGTGCAGGCGCCGCCCGTTCCTGGAGTACATCTCCACCGGCCCGGTCCCCGCCACGGCACGGAAGCCGTCCCACTTGGGCTCGTACAGCAGCCGTTCGCCGGTCGGCAGGTGGTCGACCGTGCGTGCCAGCATCGGCTCGATCGGTTCCACGTGATCTCCTCACCCCCGGACGCCAGAACCACCCCTCAGGGTTGATCGGGTGTGGCGTCGGTTTTCACACGTGCCCGATGTGACCCCAACCACTACCAAAATCCAGGTCACGCCCTACATTGCACGTATGCCTTTTATCGAATCGATGCCGAAGTTTGTGTTTACTGCGACATCGGGCGTGCTGCTCAGCGGCGGCCTGCTCCTCGCGGGCCCCGGAATCGCAGCCGCTGACGAGAGCAACAACGAGGACAACGACGGCTGCACCGCCGTCGGGATGGACCTCGAGAACGCAGACGGCAGCTTCACCGAGGACGCCGAAAAGGCCGCCGACGACCTCAACGACGAGTTGACCCAGGACATGGCCGGCAACATGGACGCCCGCACCACGACCTGCGCCAAGGAGGTCGTCGAGGCCTCCAAGGACCGCGACATGGACCAGAAGGCCGCAACCATCGCCATGTCCACCGCCATCGTCGAGACCCACCTGAACAACTACGACGGCGGCGACCGCGACAGCGTCGGCCTCTACCAGCAGCGCGACCACTACGGCTCGGCCGACGACCGCCTGGACGCCGGGTGGGCCACCGACGCCTTCTACGACGAGCTCGAGGTCGTCTTCCCCGACGAGAGCTGGGAGGACGAGGAGATGGGCACCGTCGCCCAGGACGTTCAGCGCTCCGCCTACCCCGACCGTTACCACGACCAGATCGACGACGCCGAGACCATCGTCGACCACCTCTGGTGACAACCCCACATGGACCACAGGGGTGAGACCCGCCCGGTGAACCCCACCGGGCCGGCGACCTCCCCAGGGCGGGCACCGACCGTGTGATCCCCGCTCACGCACGACCGGCCCCGACCGAAGACGGCCCCGGTTCCACCACGGAACCGGGGCCGTTTCTTTGCCCGGGTGAACCCTCCGGCCCCGTCGGCGACGACAGGACGGCCACGCCGGGGCAAAGGACGGTCCACCGGCGTGCTTACTCCCGCGTCGTGCCCAGCGCCATGAAGTCGTACATCGAGTAACCGGCGTGGTAATAGGCGTTGGTCAGGTGCGGCGGACGGTAGACCACGATGCGTTCGAAGACCATCGGAAGGATCGCCGCCTGCTCCATCGCCCGCTCGTCGATCTGCGTGTAGATCGACGAGCGCTCGTCCGGGTCGTCGATGGTCTGCACCTCGTCGAACCAGTCGTTGATCTCCGGATCGTCGAGCTCGGAGATGTTGGAGTTGCCGGCCGGCTGGATCGCCTCGCCGTCCAGGATCTTGCTCATGAACCCGTAACCGCTGGCCCAGTCCGGCGCCCACCCGTAGACGGTCAGCCCCAGGTCGTTGTCGTGCACGAAGTCGGGCGACCCGGCCTGGGTGTTGGTGTAGGAGTCCGACGGGTACTGCTGGATCTCGGTCTCGATGCCCACCCGCGACAGCGACTGCTGCAGCGCCTCCGCGGAACTGACGTCGGTGGGCCGGTCGGAGCGGGTACCGATGGTGGTGCTGAACCCGTCGGGCTCGCCGCACTCCTCCAACTTCTCCCGCGCCGTGTCCAGGTCACCGGTGTTGTCGTCCGACGGGTACAGGTCGATGCTCTGGTCCGACCCCGGCAGTGAGGGCGGCATCACCTGGGTGGCGATGTCGCCCCCGGTGTCGCCGCCCCAGGCCCGTTGCAGGGCGTCGCGGTCGGCCGCGTGCATCACCGCTTCCCGGCAGGCCGGGTCGTCGAGGGGTTCGACGACGGTGTTGACGTTGAAGTACCGCAACGTGCTGGTCTGCGGGTTGTCGACGTTGGGGCGCCTGCTCTCGTCGGTGATGAGTGTGCCCTTCATCGCAGGACCCACGCCGACGCCGGCCAGGTCCACGTCGAGGTCGCCGTTGACCAGGCGCTGGTCGATCTCGTTCTGCTCGACGCCGATCTCCAGCTCGACCCGGTCGGGCAGGGCGGGGCGCGTGTCGTCGGTGTCGGAGTCCCACTCCTCGTTGCGTTCCAGGTTCAGGCCGACACCGGGCCGGTAGTCCTCGGCGAACTTGTAGGGACCCGAGGAGACCACGCGGCTCTGGTACTGCTCCCCCTCGTCGGCGTCGGCCGGCACGGGCGCGGTCTGGGGCTGGATCAGCACGTAGGGGAACTCCGAGAACGGCTCTTCCAGGTGGAAGACCAGTGTGTGGTCGTCCGGGGTCTCGATACCGCCGAAGCCCTCCAAGGGGTCGTCGCCGTCGTCCGCCGCGTAGGGCCCCTCATAACCGTCGCTGTCGGCGAGCAGGTCCACGAAGTACTTGGGCCCGTTGGGCAGGGCCTGCTCACCGAAGTTGGACCGCGCGATCGCGTACTTGATGTCCTCGGCGGTGATCGGCGACCCGTCCTCGTAGGTCAGGCCCTCCTTGATGCGCACGGTCCACTCGGTGGAGTCGTCGTTGGACTCGGGCATCTCCTCGGCCATGTCGGGCACGAGCTCGGTCCCTGCCTCCCCCGGCTCCTCCTGGTAGGTCAACAGGGTGCGCGCGTAGTAGCGGCTGAAGTTCCAACTGAAGGCGTAGTAGGTGTTGCCCGGGTCGGGCGAGTCGAAATCGGCGGCCAGCCCGTAACGCAGGGTGCCACCGGTCTCGTCGGAGGGGTTGACCACGGAGGTCTCCCCCTCGTTGAACTCGCCCTCGCCCTCCTGGCCGGCACCGCCGCCACCGCAGGCGGCCAGCAGGACGACCAGGGCGCTCGCCGCCGCCGGTGGCCCTACCGTCCGGCCCCGGCCGGCGTGCGTTCGGCGCGGCACCGCGCGTGTGACGTGGTGGGTACTCACCTTGCCTCCTGATCGGGTTCACTGCAGGGTCCGTGCGGGGCACGGCGGGTTCGTGCGGGCACCGGCCGGTCAGTCGGAGGAGCGGGGATCGAAGGCGTCGCGCAGCCCGTCGCCGAACAGGTTGAAGGCGAGCACGGTGACGAAGATGGCCAGACCCGGGATGATCACGAAGTGCGGTGAGGTCGTGTAGAACTGCAGCGCGTTCTCGAGCATGCCGCCCCAGGTGGCCATGGGCGGGTTGATGCCCACACCGAGGAAGCTCAGCGCGGCCTCGAAGAGGATGTTCGTGGGGATCAGCAGCGTGGAGTACACCAGGATCGGCGTGACCAGGTTGGGCAGGATCTCCCGGAAGACGATGTGCCCGCTCCCGGCACCGAGGCTGCGGGAGGCCTCCACGAACTCCCGTTCACGCAGGGTGAGCGTCTGCCCGCGCACGATCCGGCCGATGTAGGGCCAGTTGAAGAACCCGATGATGAAGACCAGCACACCGATGCGCAGGTCGTTGCCCTCCAGACCGAAGGCGCCGTCGGGGATGACGCCGACCAGGGCGATCGCGAACAGCAGCAGGGGAAAAGCCAGGAAGATGTCCATCGCCCGGCTGATGACGGTGTCGATCCAGCCGCCGAAGTAACCGGCCACGATACCGAGCACGGTGCCGATGACCACGCACACCACGGTGGCGACGGTGGCCACGAGCAGCGAGGTGCGGGCGCCGTGGACGATGCGGCNGCAGGGGAAAAGCCAGGAAGATGTCCATCGCCCGGCTGATGACGGTGTCGATCCAGCCGCCGAAGTAACCGGCCACGATACCGAGCACGGTGCCGATGACCACGCACACCACGGTGGCGACGGTGGCCACGAGCAGCGAGGTGCGGGCGCCGTGGACGATGCGGCTGAACAGGTCGCGGCCGTTGACGGGTTCGACGCCGAGCAGGTGTTGGGCGCTGATACCGCCCCAGGGGTCCAGGCCCAGTTCGGGGCGGTCGGGGTCCTGGAGCACGCCCCCGGTGAGGGGATCCACGAGCGGTTGGTTGAACTGGTTGGGCGGAGACCCGAACCAGGACGCGAGCAGGGGCGCGAACAGGGCCACGAGGATGAGCAGGAGCACGACCACGCCGCCGGCCATGCCGACCTTGTCGCGCCGGAACCGCTGCCAGGCGATCTGCCTCAGCGACCGTCCGGCCGAACCCCGGTCCCCGGAGGCCAGGGACTCGGGGTCGGCGTTGCGGGACGACTCCGGCGCGTCCATGGGCGTGGTCATGTACCGGAGACCCCCGTTGACATCTCTGAGCAATCAATTGACTACCGAGAGTTTGCACGAGGTGTGCGGGGGTTTCCAGTGCCCGCGCCGGTACCGGTCAGTGGTCGGCGGCGCCCCCGACCAGGCGCAGTTCCTCCCCTTCCCAGTTGCGGCGCAGCCACCGGTCGTGCGAGGCGACCACGACCGCACCGGGCGCGGTTCCCAGGGCCTCCTCCAGTTCTTCGGACAGGGACAGCGACAGGTGGTTGGTCGGCTCGTCCAGCAGCAGGACGTCGGGCGCGTGGCCCACGAGCATGGCCAGGGCCAGGCGGCGGCGCTGTCCCACGCTGAGCAGGCCCACCGGACGGTCCTGGTCACGCGGGGCGACCAGCCCGAGCTCCACCAGCCGCGGGGCGTCGGGGCGCCCGGCGTTGAGCGCCTCGTACAGCGAGCGCGGGGTGCGTTCGGGGTCGGTGAACTCCACGTCCTGTTCCAACAGGGCCACCGTGGCGCCCCGCGCCCAGGTCACCGTTCCGGAGACCGGGGTGAGGCGGCGCGCCAACGTGTACAGGAGCGTGGACTTGCCGGCACCGTTCGGACCGGTCACGAGCAGCCGTCCGTCCGCGGGCACGTCCAGGTATGACAGGCTCAGCCGGCCGGGCACCTGCGCGTCGCGCAGCATCAGGGCCTGGCCGTCGGCCGTGTCGGGCCGGGCGGTCAGGTGCCCGGAGAAGGAGAGCTTGCGCGGAGGTTTGCGCACCTGGTCGCGTTCGAGCGCCTCCAGCCGCCCGCGTGCGTCGCGCACCCGCCGCGAGACCTGCTGCGCCACCCGCTCGCCGGTGGCGTCGTAGTTCATCTTGTCGTTGTCCTTGGGCTGACGGTTGTAGCCCACCTTGCGCGCGGTCGTGCGTACCGACTCCCGCAGCGCCTTCAACCGTTCCTGCTCGGTCTGGTGGCGCTGTTCCCACCGCTCCCGCTCGAGCTTCTTCTCGTGCAGGTAGTAGGTGTAGGCACCGCCGTAGAAGACGGGCCCCTCCACGGCGGGGTCGAGGTCGATCAGGCCGGTGCAGACGGCGTCGAGGAACACCCGGTCGTGGCTGGCCAGCACCACCAGGCCCGGGAGGCCGCGCAGGTACCCCTCGAGGAACTCCAGCGCGGCGTCGTCCAGGTGGTTGGTGGGCTCGTCCAGGAGCAGGGCCCGCGGACGCCGGATGAGCAGGGCGGCCAGGGCCAGGCGGGCGCGTTGTCCGCCGGACATGCGTTCCACGGTGCGGTCGGTGCCCAGCCCGTCGATGCCGAGACCTGCCACGACGAGATCGGCGCGCCGGTCGGCGTCCCAGACCTCGAGGCGTTCGGCCTCGGACAGGGCGTCGGCGTACTCGGCCAGGACGTGTTCGTCGCCGGGGCCGTCGTTCATCGCCTCGGCACAGCGGGCCAGGCGCTGTTCGACCTCGCGCGCGGGCGCGAGCGCGTCGGCCACGACGTCGCCGAGGGTGTGCCCGGGCCCGTAGGGCAGTTCCTGGTGCAGGAACCCGGTGTCGTCGGGGCGTTCGACGCTGCCGGAGTCGGGGTCCTCGGTCCCGGCGAGCAGGCGCAGGAGCGTGGACTTCCCGGAACCGTTCTCCCCGACCAGGCCCAGGCGCTGACCGGGGGCCACGTCGAGGCCGATCCCGTCCAGGACCACATGGGTGCCGTAGGCGCGGGACAGATCGCGGGCGCTGAGCGTGGCCGCGCCGCTGGGAGCTGACGTGGTGTGCGGATTCACGATGTGGGACCACCCTTCGTCATGGGGTGGGCCTCGATGCGCAGGTGCCCGCGGGCGGCGGACTGCTGGGGCGAGGGTGTCGCCGACATCGAGACCGCACCACGGGCTGGGAACTGTGGCGGCCCGAGCGGGGTCGGCTCCAGCCTCTTCGGCGAGCCCCGCACACTCGGGCGATCGGTCTCGATGTCAGTTGCGCATTACGTGTTCAGATTAGCCGTCCCGGGCGGGCCGCGCAAAGGTGTTGTCGCGCACGCCCGCCCGGGCGAAGGTCAGCCGCGGTGGCGCATGCGCCGGTACTGCTCGACGAGCGCGGCGGTGGAGGCGTCGAGGCCCGGCACCTGCTCGCCCTCGGTGAGCGCGGGCTCCACACGTTTGGCGAGCACCTTGCCGAGCTGGACCCCCCACTGGTCGAAGGAGTTGACGTTCCACACGGCGCCCTGCACGAACACCTTGTGCTCGTAGAGCGCGACGAGCTGGCCGAGCACCGCGGGCGTGAGCTGTTCGGCCAGGATCGTGGTGGTGGGCCGGTTTCCGGGGAACGTGCGGTGCGGCACCAGGTGGGCGGGCACACCCTCGGCGGCGACCTCATCCGCGGTCCGGCCGAAGGCCAGCGCCTGGCCCTGGGCGAAGAGGTTGGCCATGAGCAGGTCGTGCTGGCCGCGCAGGTGGGCGGGCAGGTCGGGGCCGGGTCGGGCGAACCCGATGAGGTCGGCGGGCACGAAGCGGGTGCCCTGGTGCAGGAGCTGGAAGTAGGCGTGTTGTCCGTTGGTGCCGGGGGTGCCCCAGACCACGGGGCCGGTGTGCCAGCCCACGGGCCGCCCGTCGCGCTGGACGGACTTGCCGTTGGACTCCATGTCGAGCTGCTGCAGGTAGGCGGGGAAGCGCCCCATGTGGTGGCTGTAGGGCAGCACGGCGTGGCTGTGGGCGTCGTGGAAACCGCCGTACCAGACCCCCAGCATCCCCAGCAGGAACGGCAGGTTGGTCTCGGGGGGCGCGGTCGCGAAGTGCTCGTCCATGACGTGGAACCCGCGGAGCATCTCCCGGAAGCGTTCGGGCCCCAGGGCGACCATGAGCGAGAGCCCGACCGCCGAGTCGTAGGAGTAGCGGCCGCCGACCCAGTCCCAGAACTCGAACATGTGGGAGGTGTCGATACCGAAGCGGGAGACCTCGTCGGCGTTGGTGGAGACCGCGACGAAGTGGCGGGCCACGGCCTCCTCGTCGCCCTCGTGGCCCAGCGCGTCCAGCAGCCAGCGCTTGGCCTCGGTGGCGTTGGCGATGGTCTCCTGGGTGGTGAAGGTCTTGGAGACGACCACGAACAGGGTCGTGGCGGGGTCGGCGTCGATGAGCGCCTCGTGCAGGTCGGCGCCGTCGACGTTGGAGACGAAGCGGAACTCGAGCCCGCGGTCGGTGTAGGGGCGCAGCGCCTCGTAGGCCATGGCGGGGCCCAGGTCGGAGCCGCCGATGCCGATGTTGACCACACGCGTGACGGCGCGCCCGGTACGCCCGAGCCAGGTGCGGGAGCGGACCTGTTCGGCGAACCACGCCATGTGGTTGAGGACCCGGTGGACCTCGGGGACGACGTTGTGCCCGTCGGTGCGGATCACGGCCTCGCTCGGGGCGCGCAGGGCGGTGTGCAGGACCGCGCGGTCCTCGGTGACGTTGATGCGGTCGCCGCGCAGCATGGCGTCGCGCAGGTCGGCCACGCGGGTGGCGCGGGCGAGGTCGGCCAGCAGCTGCCAGGTGCGGTCGGTGACGAGGTTCTTGGACAGGTCGACGTGCAGGTCGCCCACGCGCTGGGTGTTGCGGTCCACGCGTTCGGGGTCGGATTCGAAGAGGTCGCGCAGACGGGTGGAGTCGAACCCGGAACGGTGCTCGCCCAGGGCCTTCCATTCGTCGCGGCGGTCCAGTGCGATGGCGGCCTCGGCCCGGTCACCGGTGGCCTCGGCGCGGGGCAGGGGTGTGCTGGCGGACATCCGGTCGCTCCTGTCCGTACGGTGTGGGCTCGCCTAGCTTTCCACAGAAGCGCGTTCGCTGCGTAGTGCTTCGACCTCGGTCCGCAGCGAACGCAGTTCCTCCAGGATGCGCTCCTGGTGGTCGTCTCCGCGCGGCCCCCGGGGGCTGCGCGGGCCGAGCACCGGTTCGGGCTCGGCCTGTTCGTCGTCGCCGGTCTTGTTGAGCGCCTCGACGGCCACCGCGATGAACAGGTTCAGGGCGATGAGCGTGGACACCAGCACGAAGACGACGAAGAAGATCCACGCGTAGGGCTGGTGTGCCATGACGTCGTCGGCGATGTTGGCCCAGCCGTCGGCGGTGAAGATCTGGAAGAGCGTGAACAGCGAGGCGCCCAGGTCGCCGAAGTGCTGCGGGGAATCGGCGCCGAACAGCTTGGTGGCGATGACCGCCGAGACGTAGAGCAGCAGGAGGACCAGCACCATGATGGAGGCCATACCGGGCAGGGCGCGGAAGAGGCCGGCCACGACGTGCCGCAGGGCGGGCACGACCGTCACCAGGCGCAGGACCCGCAGGACCCTGAGCACACGCAGCACGGCGAAGGGGCCGCTGGCGGGGACCAGGGCGATACCGACGACGACGAGGTCGAACCAGCTCCAGGGGTCCTTGAAGAAGCGCCCGCGGTAGGCGAAGAGCCGCAGTGCCAGCTCGGTGACGAACAGGGTGAGGATGACCCGGTCGGCACGCATCAGGTGGTCGCCGTGTTCGGCCATGATCCGTGGCGAGGTCTCGAAGCCGAGGATGACGGCGTTGACGAGGATCAGGGTGATGACGACGGCCTGGAACCAGGAGGCCTCGACGGTCCTGCGGACCCCTTCGCGTACGGTCACTGCTCGTGGGACTCCGTTCATGGAGAGGGAGATTGGTTCGACGGCGGTCGAAGCTTACCCCCGGTCACCGTCGTGCGGGCGCGGCCCGCGGAGTGCGGTTCGCCGCACTCGTACGGCGCGCGCACGGCCCCGCGGCCCCACTGGTAACGACCGCTCCGACCGGGAATGATCCAGTGGTAGGACCGATGGCGAGGGGGCGCCGGTGAGTGCACGACCCGATCCCGAGGACCTCGACCGCACGGACATCGACGACGTGGACGCGGAGCTGGACGCGGGGGCGCCGGACCAGGACTCGGCGGTGGCCGAGTACCTGGAGGAACAGCCCGAGGATCACCGCATCGACGAGATCGAGGACCGTGGGTCGCTGGGTATAGACGCCGAGTTGCCGCGTGAGGTTCCCGATCCCTCGCCGGTGCCGGAGGAGGAGCGTCCTCCGGTGCCGCGGCGCGGCGAGCTGGCGCGGCTGTTGCGCGCGGAGGAGTTCGCCGACCGGGTGCGCGGCCAGGAGTGAGCGCCGCCCGCCGTCACCGCTCCCGGGCGGCGGCGGGGTCGACGGTGCCGGCAGGATCCGCATCGGCCGGGCCCTGGTCACCGGGGCCTGCTGCGGCCTGCCCCCGGAGATCGGCCTGGCCCCGGAGCTCGGCGCGCAGCCAGTCCTCGACGCGCAGCACGTGCGCGGTGGCGGCGGCGCGTGCGGCGTCGGGGTCCCGGGCGAGCAGGGCCTCGTGGATGCGGTGGTGGTCCTCGCGGAGTTTGGCGGTGAGCCCGGCCTCGCGGTGACCGGCCCACACGCGCGTGTGGAAGCTGGCGGAGCTGAGACCGTCGTTGACGGCGGCGAGGGTGGCGTTGCCGGTGGCGGCGACGATGGCCTGGTGGAAGCCGAGGTCGGCCGAGACGGTGCCGTCCCCGCCGTCGATGTCCTCCAGCAGGGTTCCGATGTGGGCGATCTGGGCGTCGTCGGCGCGCGCGGCGGCCAGGGCGGTGGCGGCGGGCTCGAGCATGCGGCGCACCTGGAGGACCTCCAGGAGGGTGGCGCCCTGGGAGACCTCGGCCAGGACGGAGAAGGTCTCCAGCAGGTCCGAGGGGCGCAGGGCCGTGACGTAGACGCCGGCGCCGTGGCGCGACTCCAGGACACCGAGGGTGATGAGGGCGCGGATGGCCTCGCGCATGGAGCTGCGGGACACACCCAGGTCGGCGGCGAGGTCGCGCTCGGTGGGCAGGCGGTCGCCGGGGCCGAAGCGCCCGTCGGCGATCCTGCGCTTGATCTCCTCGACGGCCCTCTGTGTCACGGGGGTGCGCCGGGCGTCGAGGTCGGTCACGGGGTCTCCAGGTGTGGTGGTCGGGTCGGGTGCCGGATGAGGCGCTCCATCGTGGCAGCTCCGCACCCTCTGCACTAAGAGATCATACCAATTTCCTCCCGACACGCAGCGAAACCCCAGAACCCGCCTAAACAGCCGCAGATGCCTTGCGCCGCCCCCACCTGCGTGCCAGAGTGGTCCGACCACCAACGGGTGGAACGAAGGAGGGACATGCGGATCGCACTGTTCATCACCTGTGTCAACGACACACTGTTCCCCGGGACCGGGCGGGCCGTGGTCGACCTGCTGGAGCGGCTGGGACACGAGGTGGTCTTCCCGGAGGGGCAGACCTGCTGCGGGCAGATGCACTACAACACCGGCTACCGCCGCCCGGCCGCGAAGATGGCGGTGCGTTTCGTGCAGACCTTCGGCGACGCCGACGCGGTGGTGGTCCCCTCCGCCTCCTGCGCCGCGATGGTGCGCGAGCACTACCCGCGCCTCGGGCAGAACGGCAGCCGCCTGTCCCGCAAGGTCGCGGACCTGGCGCCGCGCGTGTACGACCTGACCGAGTTCCTCGTCGACGTGCTCGACGTGACGGACGTGGGCGCCTACTACCCGCACCGGGTCGCCTATCACCCCACCTGCCACGGGCTGCGCATGCTCGGACTGGGCGACCGCCCGTACCGGCTGCTGCGCGCGGTCCGCGGCCTGGAGCTGGTGGAGGTCGCCCAGGCCACCGAGTGCTGCGGGTTCGGCGGCACGTTCTCCGTCAAGAACGGCGACGTGTCCTCGGCCATGGGTGCGGACAAGGCCCGCCACGCCGTCGACACCGGTGCCGAGGTGCTGTGCATGGTCGACAACTCCTGCCTGATGCACGTGGGCGGGATCCTTGAGCGCCAGCGTTCGGGCATGCGCGTCGCCCACATCGCCGAGATCCTCGCCCACACCGAGACGAGCGCGCCCGCCGTCCCGCCGACCGCCTCCCCAGCCACGGAAGGGGCCCGCCGATGAGTGCGACGTTCCTGGGTATCCCGCCCTTCCCCGAGGCCGCCCACACGGCCGTCGAGGACTCCCAACTACGCCACAACCTGCGCAAGGCCACCCACACGATCCGCGACAAACGCGGCCAGGTCGTCGGCGAGCTCGGCGACGACTGGTCGGCGCTGCGTTCGGAGGGCGCGGCGATCAAGGAACACACCCTGCGCCACCTGGACCACTACCTGGAGCAGGTCGAGGAGGCGGTGCAGCGTGCCGGTGGGACGGTGCACTGGGCCTCCGACGCCGCCGAGGCCAACGAGATCGTCACCCGGCTGGTGCAGGACACCGGGCAGAGCGACGTGGTCAAGGTCAAGTCCATGGCCACGCAGGAGATCGAGCTGAACCAGGCGCTCGAGCGGGCCGGCATCACCGCTTACGAGACCGACCTGGCCGAGCTCATCGTGCAGCTGGGCGACGACCTGCCGTCGCACATCCTGGTCCCCGCCATCCACCTGGGACGGGCGCAGATCCGCGAGATCTTCCTGCAGCACATGGCCGAGTGGGGTGTGCCCGCCCCGGAGGAACTGACCGACGACCCGCGTGCGCTGGCCGAGGCCGCCCGCGTCCACCTGCGCGAACGGTTCCTGAGCACCCGCACCGCGATCTCGGGGGCCAACTTCGTGGTCGCCGACTCCGGGACGCTGGTGGTACTGGAGTCGGAGGGCAACGGGCGCATGTGCCTGACGCTGCCCGAGACGCTCATCTCCGTGGTCGGGATCGAGAAGATCGTGCCGACCTTCGACGACCTGGAGGTGTTCATGCAGCTGCTGCCGCGCTCCTCCACCGGCGAGCGCATGAACCCCTACACCTCGATGTGGACCGGGGTCACCCCGGGCGACGGTCCGCAGGAGTTCCACCTGGTGCTGTTGGACAACGGCCGCACCGACGTGCTCGGCGACACCGTGGGGCGCCAGGCGTTGCGGTGCATCCGCTGCTCGGCCTGCCTCAACACCTGCCCGGTCTACGAACGTGCGGGCGGGCACGCCTACGGGTCGGTGTATCCGGGCCCGATCGGCGCGATCCTCACACCCCAGCTGCAGGGGATGTCGTCGGAGGTGGACAAGGCCCTGCCGTACGCGTCGTCGCTGTGCGGGGCCTGCTACGAGGTGTGCCCGGTGGCCATCGACATCCCCGAGGTGCTGGTGCACCTGCGCGAGCAGGTCGCGGAGGGCCCGGGGCACACGGGCGAGAAGGCGATGATGGCCGGTGCGGAAGCCGCGCTGTCGTCGTCGGCCAGGCTGGACGCCGCGCAGCGGGCCGCGTCCCTGGCGCGCGGGGCCGTGCCCCAGCACCTTCCGGGACTGGCCGGGAACTGGACCGACACCCGTTCGGTGCCCGAGATCCCGGAGGAGTCGTTCCGCCGGTGGTGGAAGAAACGAGGAGAGGGCCGCTCATGACGACCGCACGAGAGCGTGTGTTGGGCCGGGTGCGCGCGGCCCTGAAGGACGTTCCCGCCGACGAGCCGGCCGAGCGCACCCTGCAGCGCACCTACGCCGACAGCCACGGCATGGGGCCCACCCTGGACGTGCTCGTGGACCGCCTGGCCGACTACAAGGCCCTGGTGCACAGGGTCCGGCCCGAGGAGGTGGCCGGGCAGGTCGCCGCCGCGCTGGAGAGGCGCGGGGCACAGCGGATCGCGGTGCCCTCGGGCGCCCCCGAGGGGTGGTTCGCCGAGACCGGGGTGGAGCGTGTGCCCGACTCCCGGCAGGACCCGCTTCCGTTGGAGGTGCTGGACGGCGTGGACGGCGCGGTGACCGGGTGCGCGGTGGCGATCGCGGAGTCCGGCACCATCGTGCTGGACGGCGAGCCCGACCAGGGGCGGCGCGCGACGACGCTGGTGCCCGACTACCACCTGTGTGTGGTCCGGGCCGGCCAGGTCGTGGACGCGGTGCCCGAGGCGGTGCGGATACTGGATCCGACGCGTCCGCTGACCTGGATCAGCGGCCCTTCGGCCACCAGCGACATCGAGCTCGACCGGGTCGAGGGTGTGCACGGGCCGCGCACGCTGGAGGTCCTGGTGGTGGCCGAGGAGGACTGAGCCGGTCGGGGCCGGCTGGAACCTCGGGGATCTTGCTACCAGAGCCGGGTTCAGCGCTGATATTGGTTCCAGTAGCAAGATCTACTGGGGATCATGGTGGGTGTCG
>NZ_JADBGI010000016.1 GCF_014892575.1 Nocardiopsis coralli
GCGCCAGGTCGAAAACCGCGATGTGGGTGAGAACCCGGACGAGGAGTTGTACCGGGCCAAGCTCGAGCACGGGTTGGCCAACCTCAAGCGGGTCAAGCCGGCCACCTCGGTGCAGACCCTGGACCGCACCGCCCACGCCCTGGGGCTGACCTACAACCCCAACCGGGCGGAGAAGAACGAAGAGGCCGCTTTCGCTGAGCGCGGGGCCCGCCTGCAGACCTCGTTCGCCGGTTTCACGTTCCAGGCCTGGGGCCCTGCTTCTGACGGTGAGCGCCTCAAGGCGGCGCTGGCTTCTTTCACGGCCCCGTACGGGGCGACCGAGAAGACGCCTGGTGGTGCCGAAGGCACCACCGGCACCGGTGCCGACATCGAACTCATCCCCGCGGGTGAGTCGGTGACCTCGCGCTACGCGCGCACCTACGACGCCCTGATCTCCGCGGCCGGGTTCGCCCACGGCCACCACGGCCACACCACCAACGGCAACGGCAACGGCTTCGCCGGTGCCACCACCGTTGCTGCTGGCACCGACTCCGTCGGCCACGCCGACGGCGCTGGCGCCGGGGCTGGCTCCGGCGGCCCTGCCGCTGCCACTGGCGCCACCGCCGGTGGCGGCTGCTCGCAGCCGCCCGGCACCAAGGCCGTCATCAACATCACCGTGCCCCTGTCGGCGCTGCTGGGCTTCGGCTTCGCCTTCAACACCGACACCGACACCAACAACTCCGACGGCGCCAACGGCGTCGGCCACACCGGCGCAGCCGGGGCCGTGGGCGCCGCCACCGCAGGTGGCGCCAACACCACCGGGGCAACCGGGAACACCGGGGCGAGTGCCGCCCCCGGCCCCGAGCCGGGCGCCGAACCGGGCCCCGACCCCGGCGGCGGCACCGGTGGCGGCGTCACCACCACCGCCACCGCCACCGCGGGTGGCACCAACGCCAACACCGGGCCGCCCTCCACCACCCCCGATTTCCCGGGCCCCTCCGGTTTCCCCGGTGTGCCCGTCTCCTCCGGTGTGGCCGTGACCGAGGACGGCAACGTCCTGGCCCTGTCCGCGGTGCGCGCCATGGCGCCGACGGCCCAGATCCGCCGGTTGATCTTCGACGACCGCACCGGCCTGCCCCTGGACCTGGGCCGCGCCCACCGCCTCGCACCCGGCTACCTGCGCACCGCCGCTTTTGCCGGGCACACCACCTGCGCCTGGAACGGCGGGTGCGACGTGCCGGTCTCGCAGTGCGAGGCCGACCACATCACCGAGTTCTCCCACGGCGGCGAAACCAAGGCCACCAACCTCCAGCCCCTGTGCTCGACCCACAACCGCGCCAAGTACCGCCACACCCGCACCGAGAACACCCCCACCAACGGGACCGGTGGGACCGGTGGCGGCGCCAAGGGCGGCTCGGGTGCTGAGGTCACCGACACCACCGACACCACCGGCACCACCGACACCGGCACCGGCTAGACCAGCAGGCCCCTTCCATAGGCCGCCCGCACCGGGCTCGGTCCCCCTGCCGAGCCCCGCTCTGGCCGTCAGAGAATCTCCAGGACCGGATCCAGCGGTGCACGCTGGGACGGCAACTGCCGCAACCGGCCCCGCCGAGGCCCACGGCCCACAGCCCACCACGCTCCGGGCGCCAGGCACCAGGCACCGCTTCTGGAGCATCTCCATCGAAGGCCCAACACATACCCACCCACGGCTGCGGCCCGCACTCTGTCCCCACCGGACCCGATCGCACGTGAGCCTGCTCCTGGACCGAGCGGCCCTTCCCCGCGGTTGGTAGTGCTCTTCTGAGCACCTGAAAACGTTGTCAGCGCCCTTATGAGCACCATCAACAACACAGAGGCGCAGAGACACAGGATCGAGCGCCCTCCCTCTCGGCCCCACCAGAAATCAGGGCACGACCGGGCGACCCGGCGACCGCGCGATTGGTGAGCAGTCAGCCCAGACCCCGGCAGGAGGCCACCCGCACACGTGCCACCAGGCCTGAATCCTCGACGGGGAGTGCGCAGGGCCCGGAGGAGGCACACACGCCGACGACACCCGGCAGCCGCCCCAGGGCTTGGCGAATCTCCAGGACCGCGGTCGCCACCCCCGTCTTCGACGGTCACATCGCAGCGCGACCCGAACGGAGAATCTCTCGAGCAGGACGTGTTGGCGCAGGTGCTCGCCGGTGACCCACCTGACATCACGCTCACGAGGCCTGGAGAATCTCCAAGACCGATCGGTCCCGCACACGTGCCGCCCCTGAGACTCAATGCTCCGCCGGGAGCGCGCGGGGCCCGGGTGGCCGCCCGCACACGTGCCACCCTTGACACTCAATGCTCGGCCGGGAGTGCGCGGGGCCCGGGTGGCCGTCCGCACACGTGCCACCCCTGGGACTCAATGCTCGGCTGGGAGTGCGCGGGGCCCGGGAGGCCGTCCGCACACCTGCCACCCCTGGACTCAATGCCCTGCCGGGAGTGCGCGGGGCCAGAGTGGTGGTCGCAGGAGCGAAGGCCGCCCGCACGCCTGGACCGTTGGTCGCAATGAAGCGCCCCAGGGAGTGGGGTAGTTGCCGTTCGCCCGTGCCCACCGTTCTTTTGGCTGCGGGCGGGGGCCTCGGGGGTGAGGGTGGTTCGTCGAGGTGGGTCGGGTCAGCCCGGCGAACAGGGCCGGAACGCACACCCCGAGGCGCCCCGAACAACCACAAGAAAGCTGCCGCGTTCCACCGAGTTCAGCGACTGGGGGTGGCGCCGACGAGGGTTGCGTGCAGGCCCGGCCGGGCTACGATCCCGGCCCCGACGAACCACCACCCCCGAGGCAACACCACAGAACACCCATCCGAGACCCCGACAACCCACCCTCGACGAACCCACCCTCGACGAACCCACCTTCGACGAACCCACCCCCAACGAACCAGCACCCCCGAGGCCACACCACAGCCCCCACCCCCAGGGCCCGAGGGAAGGCCTCACCCCTTCGCCCCCCGGGCGCAATCCCCATCAACGATCTGAACCCCACCTACGATCTAAACGGCGGGCTCGGCCTCACCGGTCAGCGCGGCCGTGACCTCCTCGACGATCCGGTGCGCCGCGTAGTAGGACGCGGCGCCCCACACGTCGTGGTCGCCGTGGAAGACCTGTTCGTCCTGCACGGCTGACAGGTTCGCCCACACCCCGTCGGAGAACGTGTCGGGCGCCTCGGGGTAACCCGACCCGGTCAGCACGAACACCGCGTCCCCGTCGGCGGAGTCCAGGTTCTCGTAACTGCGCGGCACGAAGTCCGTCTCACCGTCGGGGTCGATCTGGTCGTCGGGACGGGCGAAGCCGAGGTCGTCCACGACCTGCCCGGGGAACGAGGCCGAGGTCTCCAGGCGCACCTCGCTCTCGTCCTGCAGCCGCACCAGCGACAGCTCGGTCTCGGCGGGGTCGGTGCCGGCGTCGGACAGCTCCTCGCGCGCCTCCTCCACCGCTTCGTCGTACTCGGCCACCGCCTCCTCGGCCCGGTCGGGCTCGTCCAGGACCTCGGCGACCTCCTCCAGGTGGCCGCGCCAGGCCCCGGTGCCGTCCCACTCCAGGAGTACGGTGGGCGCGATCTGCTCCAGGTCGTCGAGCATCTCCGCCTGCGCGCCCATCTGCGTGTCCACGCCGATGATCAGGTCGGGGGCGGTGTTGGCCAGCTCCTCGATGTTGACGTCCTCCTCGGAGGGGGAGTTGGTCACCACCGTGAGCGCGTCGGCGTCGGCCCCCTCGGGCAGAAACGGTTCCAGCCCCTGCCCGCTCTGGCCCGGTGTGCCCATGGTCGCGACCACGTCGTGGCCGAGCTGCGTGGCGGCCCCCAGGGTCGGGCGCCACAGCACCGCCACGCTCTGCGGCTCGGCGGGTACCTCCACGGAACCGTTGGCCGCCTCGACCGTGCGGGTCTCGCCGTCGGGCTCCGAGGGGTCGTCGCCGCCCGGTGAGCAGCCGGCCGCCACGAGGACCGCGCCGAGGCCCACGGCGGGAAGGGAACGGGGCAAAAATGCAGACAGGGGCATCGATCGGACCCTTCGCGTGGAGGATTGGTAAGGTAAGCCTGGCCTGATACGTCGGGCGGTGGGCGCTGTCCGACGTGCCGTACGATGATGCGTCGGTCCATACTAAGGCAAGCCTCACCTTCTGTCTTCGACGCGAACACGAACGGGGAAGCACGTGGCTCTGCGCGCTCCCAGTCCCCCCGGACCCACACGCGCCCGTCGCGTGGCCCGCCCCACCGGGCTCCTGCTCGCCCTCGCCGTGCTCGGCGGGTGCGTGCTCCTCAGCATCTCCGTCGGATCCAAGGCCATCGCGCCCGTCGAGGTGTGGAACGCGCTGGTCCACTACGACGGCGGTTACGACCACGACGTCGTGCGCAGCCTGCGCGTGCCACGCACGATCCTCGGCGTCTTCGTCGGCGCCGCCCTCGGTCTGGCCGGCGCCCTCATGCAGGGGCTGACCCGCAACCCGCTCGCCGAACCCGGCATCCTCGGCGTCAACTCCGGCGCCGCCGCGGCCGTGGTCGTCTCCAGCGTCGTGCTCGGCGTCAGCGGAACCGCCCTGGTCTGGCCCGCCTTCATCGGCGCCGCCCTCGCCGCCGTCGCCGTCTACGCGCTCGGGTCCCGCGGACGCGCCGCCGCCACCCCGGTCCGCCTCGCCCTGGCCGGAACCGCCCTGGCCGCCGTGCTCCAAGGGCTCGTGCACGGCGTCGTGGTGCTCAACGACTTCGCCTTCGACCGGATCCGCTTCTGGCAGGTGGGATCCCTCGTCGGACGCGACATCGAGATCTTCTGGCAGGTCGCGCCGTTCCTTGTCGCCGGCATCGTGCTGACCCTGTGCATGGGCCCCTCCCTCAACGCCGTCGCGCTCGGGGACGACCTCGCCGCCTCCCTCGGGGCCCGGATCCCCGTCGTGCGCGCCCTGGCCGCCGTCGGCATCATCCTGCTGTGCGGCGCCGCCACCGCCGCGGCCGGGCCGATCTGGTTCGTCGGCCTGGTCATCCCGCACATCGCACGCATCATCACCGGGCCCGACCAACGCTGGCTCCTGCCCTACTCGGCCGTGCTCGGAGCGATCCTGCTGACCGCCTCCGACGTCGTCGGCCGACTCGTCGTCCCCGGGGCCGAACTGGAGGTCGGCATCATCACCGCGATCGTCGGCGCCCCCGTGTTCATCGCCCTGGTCCGCAGCAGAAAGATGGCCCAGCTGTGAGTGACACCCTGAGCAAGCGCCCCGGTCCCGCCCGGAGCCACGCCCCGCACGGAACCGTGCCCGTGCGGCCGTTGCGGGGGCGCCTGTCCTTCCTGGCCCGGCCCCGCACGCTGGCCGTCGTCCTCGTACTCGTCCTGGTCAGCGCCTTCACCCTGGCGCTGTCGGTCTCCGTCGGCGACTACGAGGTGCCGCTGTCGGCCGTGCCCGCGGCGATCTTCGGTTACGGGGAACACCTCGACGTGTTCTTCGTGCAGGACACCCGCCTGCCCCGCGCCCTGACCGCGCTCGGCGTCGGGGCCGCGCTCGGTGTGGCGGGGGCCGTCTTCCAGAGCCTGTCGCGCAACGCCCTGGGCAGCCCGGACATCATCGGCTTCACGTCCGGGGCCGCCACCGGTGCCGTCGCCGCCATCCTCGCCTTCGGCGCCGGCCGCCTCGGGGTGTCGCTCGGGGCCATCGCCGGCGGGCTGATCACCGCCGCCGTCGTCTACCTGCTCGCGATGAAGAACGGCGTGCAGGGGTACCGGCTCGTACTCGTCGGGATCGGTATCAGCGCCATGCTCTCGTCGGTGCGCGACTACCTCATGACCCGCGCCGAACTCACCGACGCCCTGGGCGCGCAGATCTGGATGATCGGCAGCCTCAACGGCCGGGGGTGGGCCGAGGTCGCCGCCGTGTGGATCGCGTTCGTGCTGCTGGGCGGGGTGCTCTTCGCCTACGCCCGCCGCCTGCGCTTCATGGAACTGGGCGACGACACCGCCCGCGGCCTGGGCGTGAACACCCGCAGCACACAGATCGTCGCCTTCGCCGCGGCCAGCGCCCTGACCGGCGCCGCCATCGCCGTGGCGGGCCCGATCGGCTTCGTCGCCCTGGCCGCGCCGCAGCTGGCCCGCCGTCTGACCCGTTCGGGCGGGACCACCCTGGTGGGCGCGGCCGCCATGGGTGCGACACTGCTCGTGGTCGCCGACCTGGTGGCCCTGCGCGCCCTGGCGCCCACACAGCTCCCCGTGGGTGTGGTCACCGCCGTCATCGGCGGCACCTACCTCATCTGGCTTCTGTACACCGAATGGCGCGGCGGCCGTGCCTGACCACCTCGAGGAACACATGAGCACCAACGGCCACGACGACACCCGCCTCAACGGCCACGGGCTGACCCTGGCCTACGACCAGCGGGTCATCTCCCGCGACCTCGGGGTGTCGATCCCCGACAACTCGTTCACGGTCATCGTCGGCCCCAACGCCTGCGGCAAGTCCACCCTGCTGCGCGCCCTCTCGCGCACCCTCAAGCCCGCCGACGGGGAGGTGCACCTGGACGGCAAGGCCATCGGCTCCTACCCGGCCAAGGAGGTCGCCCGCCGCCTCGGGCTGCTGCCGCAGAGCTCCGTGGCGCCCGACGGGATCGGCGTCGCCGACCTGGTCTCGCGCGGGCGCTACCCCCACCAGGGGTTCCTGCGCCAGTGGTCGGCCGAGGACGAGGCCGTGGTCACCGACGCGATGGAGGCCACCGGGGTCACCGATCTGGCCGACCGGTCGGTGGACGAGCTCTCCGGCGGGCAGCGGCAGCGGGTGTGGCTGGCGATGGTGCTGGCCCAGCAGACGCCGTTGCTCCTGCTGGACGAGCCCACCACCTACCTCGACATCGCCCACCAGATGGACGTGCTCGACCTGTGCGCGGACCTGCACCACAACCGCGGGCACACGCTCGTGGCCGTGCTGCACGACCTCAACCACGCCGCCCGCTACGCCACGCACCTGGTGGTGATGAAGGACGGTGCGATCGTCGCCCAGGGCGCACCGGAGGACGTGGTCACCGCCGGGCTGGTCGAGGAGGTCTTCGGGCTGCCGGTGCGCGTGGTGCCCGACCCCGAGACCAAGACCCCGATGATCGTCCCGGTCGACCGCCGCCCCCAGCGCGCCTGAGCGGGTCGGGGACGGACGGTCGAGCGGGGTCCGACCGGGTCGAAGCCCGGGGTCAGGCCAGGAAGCCGCGCACGTCGGAGATGATGTGGCCGGCGCCGACGACGCCGATCCCCGAGATCCACGTGCGGTCGTCCACCCCGTACGCGTTGCCGTCGGCGACCGCGGGGACCCCGGACAGCAGCTCGTCGTCCAGGTCGGTGTCGTCGGTGACGAAGACGACGTCGGCGTCGACGCGGTCGAGGTTCTCGAAGCTCAGCTCGGCCATGTCGTTGTCGTCCCAGTCCATGTCCGGGACGCTGAAGCCCATCTCGCGCAGCACGGAACCGGAGAAGGTGTCGGGCCCGTGCAGGCGCACCCCGTTGTCCACGCGGCGGAGCACGTGCACGGTGGTGCCCTCGGCGCCCACCTCCTGCCCCGCGTCGACGGCCTCGGCGAGCAGGGAACCCAGGGCCTCCTCGGCGCGGTCCTCCCGGCCCAGGGCCCGGCCGATGGCCAGCACGTTGTCCTGCCAGCCGATGGCGGGTTCGGCGACGAAGAAGGTCGCGGCCATCGCGGAGAACTGTTCGTGCAGGTCCTCGTGGCGCAGCTTCGTGCCCAGGATCAGGTCGGGCTCCAGGGCGCCGATCGCCTCGAGGTTGGGCTCGGCGATGTTGCCGACGGTCTCCACGCCCTCGACGTCCTCACCGAGGTAGACCGGCAGGGTGTCGACGGACCCGGCCTCGGCGGCGCCCACGAGCGGGGCGCCCAGGGCGACGCAGGTGTCGATGACCAGGCTGTCCAGGGCCACGACCCGTTCGGCCTGCTCGGGCACCTCGACCTCGCCCGTCGCGTCCTCGACGGTGCGGCCGCCCTCCTGCTCGTCGGGGGAGTCCGCGCCCGGCCCGCACGCGGTCAGGGCGAGCACGGCGGCGCCGGCGAACCCGAACCCGCGGCGGGTCATGTGTGCGGCGGCGGTCGGACGCAGGGCCGGAACAGGGGCGAGGGTGGCCGTTGGGGTGACCATGGGTGGGGACCTCCTGAGGTTAGGTGAGCCATACCTTAACAGCAGGTGTCCGGGGCGTCCCTGAACGGGTGTTCTGTGAACTGCGGGGGCGCGGCCCGGGGCACACGTCAGGGTCTGTACGCGACGCCGCCGAACTCGTCGATCTCCTGCGGTGTGCCCACCTGCGAGGCGTCCGGGCGCCACAGGGGGAGGGAGACCAGGCCCGGTTCCACCGGCTCCAACCCCTGGAAGAAGCGCTCGATCTGTGCCGGGGCGCGCAACGTGATCGGGACGGACGCGGCCTCGTT
This sequence comes from Nocardiopsis coralli, assembly GCF_014892575.1. Lineage (GTDB taxonomy): Bacteria > Actinomycetota > Actinomycetes > Streptosporangiales > Streptosporangiaceae > Nocardiopsis > Nocardiopsis coralli. The sequence continues at coordinate 8,407 of NZ_JADBGI010000016.1, forward strand.
CCACTGCCGGACCGCCTCGCGCATCGCCGGCCCGGTGACCACGTCGGTGGCATGGGTGAGGACCACGTAGCTGCCCGGGGCCAGAGCCGCCATGAGGTCCCGCACGATCGTGTACGCCGAGTCGTCGGGCACGTGGAAGAGCACGCCCAGCAGCGTCAGCGCCACCGGACGCGACAGGTCGAGGGTGCGGGAGGCCTCCCGCAGGACGGTCTCCGGGTCGCGCAGGTCGGCGTCGACGTAGGCGGTGCGTCCCTCCGGGGTGCTGGTGAGCAGGGCCCTGGCGTGGGCCAGCACCAGCGGGTCGTGGTCGACGTAGACCACACGGCAGTCCGGCGCCGTCGCCTGCGCCACCTCGTGGGTGTTGTCGGCCGTGGGCAGTCCCGTGCCCACGTCGAGGAACTGGCGCACGCCCCGTTCCCGGGCCAGGAAGCGCACCGCGCGCTTGAGGAAGGCCCGGTTCTTGACCGCCATGTCCCCGATGACGGGGAGCGCGGAGCGGATCTGCTCACCTACGGCCCGGTCGACGGGGTAGTGGTCCTTGCCGCCCAGCCAGAAGTCGTAGATGCGGGCGGAGTGGGGTTCGGAGGTGTCGATGCCGTGGGGGATCCGGGAGGGGGAGTCCGGCATGGGTGCCTTCCGTCGTCGGTGACTGCGCGGTGGCGGGGAACACGGTTCCTCGGGCACCGGACAGCATAGGCGCCGGGACGCAGGAGTAGGGACCGGCGGTGGGCCCGGGGAGAGGGCGGGCCCACCGCCGGTGGCTGCGGAGCAGAGTGTCCGTGGGAGCCGTGGTCAGGGCGCGGAGACGCCGCTCAGCTCGTTCGGCTCACCCTCGAGCCCCTGCGTGGCCGTGACTTCCAGGGACTCCAGGTCGACCGCGTGCAGTTCGTCCGCGTCCGGGTCGCTGACGTAGGCCGTGGACCCGCGGACGAACAGGGCCGGGCGCGGCTGCTGCCACTCCAGCGGCTCTTCCCACTCGTCCATGAGCTCGACCCCGTCGACGACTTCCCCCTCCTCGGGGTCGATGACGTGCAGCGTGCCGTCGGTGCCCAGCACCAGCGCCTCGCCCTCCGGGCCGCGCCCGAGGGAACGGAACGTGTAACTGGCCGGGAGGTCGACCAGCTCCAGCTCCTCGGCCGCGCTGTCGATGAGCGCCACCCGCTCGGGGCGCTCCAGCTCCGCGTCCTCGTCGACCTTGTAGTCGCCCAGGACCACGGGCGAGTGCTCGGACCCGGCCTGGTTGCCGATACGCCCGTAGTCGTCCTCGCTGTCGACCTTGGCGAACCCGTCGCCGTCGTAGAGCACGGCGCCGTCCTCGCAGCCCACGACGACCGTCTCGTCCTGGGCGACGGTCTCACCGTGCACACCCGGGCAGTCGTCGGTGCGGTCGACCTCGTTGCCCTCGGGATCCAGGACCGCGACACCGGACACCTCGTCCTCGTCGCCGACGGTGTGCACCAGCTCCCCGGAGGACAGCTCCACCGCGACCCCGTGGTGGGGCTCGCCGCTGCTGTGGGTCTCGGCCTCCTCCGGCTCGATCTCGCCGGCCTCGTCGCTGTCGAAGACGGTGATGTCGCCGCTGCCGTCGTCGAACAGCACCGTGCGGCCCTCGTGCACCACGACGTGGCCCGGGGTTCCGGCCTCGAACACGGTCCCGGTGAGCTCGCCGGCGACCGCGTCCAGCACCTCGAACCCGGCGGAGGTGGACACGAGCAGGTGCCGCCCGTCCCCGGCCGGGTTCAGCCGGTTGAAACCGTCGAGCTCGATGTCGGCCTCCACCTCCAGGGTCGATCCGTCGAGGACGAGGATGCCCCCGTCATAGGTGGTCACCACCGGGTCGGTGATGTCTGCGCCGTCCCCGGCCTGAGCCGGGTCGTCGCCGGAACCGCCGCTGCAGCCGGTCAGCAGCAGCGCCGATGCGGCCAGGGCGGCCGTACCGGTGTGGCGTGGGGTGAACATGGTGCTTCTCCTCTGTGCGGGGATGGGTGGGGATGGTCGGGAGGCGTGTCGGACGTGAGCGGGGGAGCGCCGCGCGGGGACAGGGGAGGACGCGGCCCACGGCCCTCGACAGGCACGGCCGGGGGCTCACTCGGTCAGTGCGTCGGCGATCGCGTCGGTGTTGGAGCGCATCATCTCCAGGTAGGTGTCGGCGCCCCCGCCGTCCGCGGTGAGCGACTCCGAGAACAGCGGGACGACCTCGACCTCGGTCCCTGCCTCCTCCGCCATGGCCTGGGCCAGCCGGTCGGGTTGGGAGGAGTCGGCGAAGACCGCTTCCACGCCCGCCCTGTCGACCGCTTCGGCCAGGTCCGCGAGGTCCGCGCTGCTCGGCGAGGCCAGCGTGGTGCCGCTGGGCACGACCGCGCCGATCACCTCGAAACCGTGGCGTTCGGCCAGGTAGCCGAAGACGTGGTGGTTGGTCACCAGGGACCGCCGTTCCTCCGGCAGGGCCTCGAAGCGCTCCGCCATCCAGGTGTCGAGCTCCTCGATCTCCCCGCGGTAGTCCTCGGCGTCGGCCTGCAGAGCGTCGGTGTCGGCACCGTCGAGCTCCTCCGCCCCGGCCTCCGCGATGAGGTCGACGGCCAAGAGCATGCGCTGGGCGTCGGTCCAGAAGTGCGGGTCGGGCTCGCCCCGGTCCTCGTCGGAGGTGTAGTCGATGGGGTCCACGTGCGTCCCGACCTCGAGGGTGGGGACCCCGGCCTCCTCGGCGGCGGAGACGTGGTGCTCCACGCCCTCCTCCAGGCCGAGCCCGTTGTGCACCACGAGGGAGGCCGACTCCAACAGGGCCGCCTCCTGCGCGGAGATCTCGAACGAGTGAGGGTCGGCGTCCGGCGGCATGAGTACCGTGACCTCCGCCTGGCCGCCCAGCACGTTCTCGGTGACGTCGCCGAGGATGTTGGTCGTGACCACCACGTGGTCCCGGTCGCCGGCATCCCCGGTGCAGCCGCTGAGGGCGAGCGCGCATGCGCAGGCGGCGGCCGGCAGCAGGAGGTGCATGCGCGCGTGGGTGCGCGGGTGTGCGGGGGCGCCCATCAGTACCCCGTCCGGACCATGAAGTGGGGAGCGGGGCCGGTCTCCAGTTCGCGCGCCACCCGCAGGTCGTCGTCGTGGTCGATCTCGTACACGAGGCCCTCCTCGGCGTCGTTGACATAGGTGCGCCCGGCATCGGCCTCGACCACCGGCGGGTGTTCGGGATCGACGCCCGCGAGCAGGTCGGTGGAGGCGCGTTCCTCCCCGGTCTCCGGGTCGAGGGCGTGCAGCCGGCCGTCCCCGGTCAGGGCGAGCACGGGGCCGCCCTCGCCGATCGCGGTGGCCGCGACCGTGTCGGGCAGGTCGTGGCGGTTCCATCCCTCGGAACCGCTCTCCAGGACCCACACGCCGTCGTCGCCGGCCGGGGCCGCGACGGTGGTGGCGAACGGGCGGTGGCCCAGGGACTCGGCGCGGTCGCCGTCGTCGGTCCCGTCGGGGTAGGGGAGCGCCTCGGCGGAGAACCCTTCGTCGGACCCGGTCACCTCCAGAGCGCCCCCGTCGCAGACCAGGAACAGGCCGGACCGGGTGAGCGCGCTGTCGGCGGGGTCCTCGCAGGTCTCGTCGAGTTCTTCGGCGGTCCCACCCTCCGCGTCCAGGACCTCGACCGTGCCGTCCTCGTGGGCGTGCACGAGGAACCCCTCGTACGGGGCCAGGAGCGCTCCGGGTTCCGACTCGGTGCCGGCGTCGGCCGTCTCGGTGGCGCCGTCCTCCAGTGCGGAGCGGTCGAGCACGAGGGTGTCGTCGTCGCCGGTGAGCACGCTGTGATCGGTGTCGGAGGCGCTCCGCACGGGGCCTGGCATGTCGACCTCGCCGAGGTCCTCGACGGGCGCGCGGTAGTAGTGGTTGTGGTCGCCGTGGTCGACGGTCCACACCCCGGTGTCGACCACGCGGGTGCGTTCGCCGTCGGACAGGTGGGCGAACCGGCCGTCCCCGCTCAGGGACACCGGGTCGGGCAGCGGGTCGAGGTCGGTGGCCTCCTCGGTGACCAGGTCCAGGACCTGTGCCTCGCCCTCCTCGTCGGCCACGACCAGGCGCGGTTGGGGTTCGGCGGTCTCCTCGGCGCCCTCGACGTAACCGTGCGGGGTGGCCTCGCCGTCGGCGCCGGCGTCGGTGTCCTCCTCGCCCGTGCCGCCGGTGCACGCGGTGGCTGCCGCGGCCAGGGCGAGCGCCCCGGCGGTGAGCGCGAACGTACGGGGGATCCGGGTGCGGGATGTGCGGGTCACGGGGTGGGGGTCCTCTCGGTGCGGGCCGTGCCCTGGGCAGCGGCGGAGGGCGGGGTCGGGACGGGGAGCGGGGAGGAACGCCGGGTCAGCAGCCCGCGCACATGGGCTGCGAGGGCGGAGACGAGGAAGAAGCCGACGGCCGTCGCGGTGATGGTCGCCCCGGCCGCGGTTCCGGCGTGCCAGGACACGAGCAGGCCCGTGTAGGTCGCGGCGCACCCGAGCACGGCCGAGCCGAGCATGATGCCCGGAACCGTGCGGGCCCACAGCACGGCCGTGGCCGGCGGGGCGATGAGCATGCCGAAGACCAGCAGGGTGCCTACGACGTGGAAGGACGCCACGACCGCCAGGGTGACCAGGGCCAGGAGCGCGGCGTGGGCCCACTTGGGGGAGAGCCCCAGGGTGTGGGCCTTGCGCGGGTCGAAGGCCAGGGCGAGGAAGGACCGGTGCCCGGCGAACGCCACGGCGGCGACCACCGCGAGTGCTCCGGCCAGGTGGACGAGGTCGCGCGGGGTCACGGCGAGCACGTCCCCGAACAGGAACGCGGTCAGGTCCACGGCGAACGACCGCGAGTGCGAGACCACGATCACGCCGATCGAGAGCATGCCGACGAAGAGGAGGCCGATGCTGGTGTCCCTGCTCAGGCGGGGTGAACGGCTGAGCACGGTGACCCCGGCGGCCATGGCGCCCGCGGCCAGGACGCCCCCGACGAAGACGCTCCCGCCGAGCAGGGAGGCCAGGGCCACGCCGGGGAGCATGCCGTGCGAGACGGCCTCCCCGAAGAAGGCCATGCCGCGGAGCACCACCCATGTTCCGGCGAGCGCGCAGGTCAGCGAAACCAGGACGCCGCCCCACAGCGCGCGCTGGACGAAGGAGACCTCGAAGGGTCCGAGCAGTGCTTCCATGCCCGACACATTACAATGAAAACCGTTATCATTTGCAAGTCGGGCCTGAGGGCCGGCCGGGCGTAGGAACGGAGACCACCATGACGACCGAGACCGAGACCGGGACCAGGGCGCGGGTGAGCCTGGACGCCGTGCACGCCGGACACGACGGGGCCGACGTCCTGTGCGGCGTGAGTGCGCAGATCCGGGCAGGGACCGTCACCGCGCTCGTCGGGGACAACGGGTCCGGGAAGTCGACCCTGCTCGGGGTCTTGGCCGGCACACATCCGCTGCGGAGCGGACGTGTGGAGCACCGCGGGTCGCACCGGCCCGCGTTCGTGCCCCAGCGCAGCGCGGTTCCGGACGCGCTGCCGCTCACCGTCGTCCAGACCGTGCGCATGGGCCGTTGGGCCCGCCGGGGTGCCTGGCGGCGTCTGCGGCGTGAGGACCACGGGGCCGTCGCGCACTGCCTGGACCGGCTCGGCGTGGCCGATCTCGCCGGTCGGCCGCTGCACGCGCTCTCCGGCGGGCAGCGCCAGCGTGTGCTCGTCGCGCAGGGGCTGGCACAGGAGGCCGACCTGCTGTTGTTGGACGAACCCTCCACCGGCCTGGACACCGAGGCGCGCGCCGCCATCGCGCAGGTGCTGGCGGAGGAACGCGACCGGGGGTGCGCGGTCGTGGTGGCGACCCACTCGGCGGACGAAGCGCGCGGGGCCGACCGGGTCCTGCGCCTGCACGACGGGCACCTCACCGAGACCCCCGCCGCCTGACCCCCGCGGGGGACGGGCGGCGGGGCGCCTCGGGCCGCGTCACCAACCTCTCGGGTCAGTACACCTGGTGCGGGTCGTGCCCGAAAGCCTCCGCGAACGTGGGGTGGTGCAGTCCCACGGCCACGGTGTCCTCCTCGATCTCGAAGACCGCAGACACCCCGGCGGGCATGTACAGCATCCGGCCGGGCCCCACCCGGAACGAGCGGCCCCCGCTGCGCACCGTGAACGAACCCCGCGTCACGGCGGCGACCTCGTCGTAGGGGAAGGACAGGTCGTGGACCCCGCCCCGGGCGAACTCCGAGTAGGCCATGCCCATGGGGAACCCCTCGGCCCGGTCGGCCAGGTAACCAACCCGGGACAGCGGTTCCTCCTCCACGGTCCCCCAGGAAGGCACGTCACCCGGGCCGAACACCTGCATTCGAGTGGGGTCGAAAGCGCCCCCGGCCCACTCCCGGCCGCGCGGCGCCGCCTCACCGCCGGACGGCTCCCGCCCGGCGTCCGTCTCGGCCTTGTACTCGCGCAACGTCATCCCGAAGGCCCGGGCGAACGTGGGGAAGTGGACGCAGATCATCTCCAGGTCCTCGTCGATCTCGAAGGTCCCGGCCACCCCCTTCGGCTGGGTGAGGATCTCCCCCTCCCGCGCGGTGATCACCTCTCCGCCGGTGCGCACCGTCAGGGACCCGCGCGTGACCACGCTGATCTCGTCGTAGGGCCACGCGAAGTCGAAGTTCACCCCCGCACGGAACCGGACGAAGGCCAGGCCCATGCGGGAGCCCTCCTCCTCGTCGGCGATGTAACCCACGTGAGCGCCGGAGTCCTCGTCCTCCCAGGCCCACAACCCCACGTCGTCCATGCTGTAGGCCGCCACCGACCTCGGTTCGAAACCCATCTCACTCCACCTCTTCCGTTGCCGGGCGGCCCGGTGCCCGCCCGCTCGTGTACGGGCCTCTCGGGGCCCTCACTGCTCGCCCTCCACCGGGAAGGGGGACTCGGCGCGCGCACGCCGCAACGCCCGGGCCCACCACAGGAGCTGGTCGGCGAAGACGTCGGTCGCCCGGGACACCGTCCCGGCGTCGACCGGCCGGCCGTCGTGGTCGAAGGCCTCCCAGAAGTTCGGGAACAGCACCGCCTCACGCGGGGAGACCGTGTTGAACTCGGCGAAGACCGCGCGCAGGTGCTCCACCGCCTGGACCCCGCCGGTCAGACCGCCGTAGGAGACGAAACCGACGGGCTTGGCCGTCCACTCCTCGTCGAACCAGTCGACGAGGGTCTTCAACGAGGCGGGGTAACTGCGGTTGTAGACCGGGGTCACCACCACGAAGGCGTCGGCCCGCCGCAACCGCTCACCCAGCGCCTTGACCGGTTCCGGGAGCGGTTCGCCCGGGTCGTTGCCGTTGAGGACCTGGGGCAGGTCGTACTCGGCCGGGTCCACCAGGTCCACGTCCAGCTCGGGGCGGGACGTGAGCTGCGCGGTGATCCACCGGGCCGGGACCGGGCCGAAGCGGTCCTTGCGGACACTGCCGATGAGGACGGCCACCCGCAGGGGAGCGGTATCGCGGCCGGGGGCGTGCGCGGAACGTGTCGTGTCGGTCATGGCCGTGCGATCCCTTCGGGGCGTCGTGTCCTGCTGACACCCCGACACTCGCCCCGCGGGGTTCCGGAAACGTTCCCCCGGGGTTCCGGTCCCCGGTCGGCCCCGGGCCCGCCTCAGCCCCGCAGGGGCCGTTCCAGCACGTCGGAAGGTGTCGTGCCCGCGCCCCGTTCCAGCGCCTCCGCGAAGGGCCCCTCGCCGAGCTGGTCCGCGACCAGGGCCCGCACACGCCCCAGGTCCGCGCGTTCCAGCACGTTGGGTGCCGTACCCGCGCGCACACCCGCGGCCGCGCCCAGAGCCTCGGCCGCACGTACGGGGTCGCCGCCGAGCGCCTCGGTTCCGGCCCGCAGCTCCAGGGCCCGGGCCAGGACCGGCGCGGCGTCCGTGGCGGGCACCGTCGGGAGCAGGCCGCGCAGGGCGGTCGCGGCACGTTCGGGTTCCCCCTCGGCCAGAGCGAGGAAACCCTCCTCCAGACCGGTGAGGGGGCCGGCCCCGGACGTCGCGGCCACACCGGTCCAGCGGTCCAGGCACCGGCGGGCACGGACCAGGTCCCCGTCCCGGCGCGCCGCCATCGCCTCGGCCAGATCGGCGTAGCCCAGGCAGTAGGTGTCCACGAGCCCGTGCGCCTGTTCCCTGGCCCGCTGCAACAGGTCGGCGGCCCCGGTCTCCTCACCGTCACGGAGCATGCACACGGCCAGGCTCACCCGCCACCAGCACACCTCGGTCGGCAGGCCCAGGTCCTCGCACAGCGCCAGCGCCCGCTCGGACACCGCCCGCGCCCGGCCGTACCGGCCCAGGACCTCGGCCTCGAGGTGGTCCACGGACAGACTCTGTGCCACGGCCCAGTCGTCGCCCAGACCTTCGAGGACCTCCCCGGCCCCGCGGCCGTCGGGCAGCCCTTCGGGCAGGGTGCCGTGCACCGACAGCCGCATCCAGTCGCGGTAGCAGACCGCGACCGCCGCCGACCAGTCCCTGCCGTGCTCGGCCAACGTGCCGATCGCCTCCGACAGATGGCGCTCGCCGGCCCCCTCGAGCCCCGCGGTGAAGAGGTTCAGACCGGCGAACCACTGGACCTCGGCGCGCTCCACCCGGGTCCGGGCCCCGAAGAGCGACAGCGCCCGATCGACCTGCGCCTCGGCCCGTTCGGGGTGCTCGTGCACCTCCAGCGCCACGGACAGGGCTTCGGCGCGGGCGAAACGGTCATCGCGCGGGCCGGGCAGCGCGACCGCGGCCGCCAGGTCCTCGCCCACGTGCGCCATGCGCCCGGTGATCCACCGGTGCCAGAACGTTCCCAGCGTCAGCTCGACCGCGTGGGCGCCCTCCCCGTGCGACAGCGCCGTGTCCAGGGCCTGCGGCAGGTTCACGTGCTCGGTGTCCATCCGGCACAGCCACGCGCGCTGGTCGGGGCCGCGCAGGCCCGCGTCGGCCCGCCGAACCAGATCCGTGTAGTGGTTGAGATGGCGCCGCTCGGCCTCCTCGAGCTCGCCCGCCTCGGCGAGTTTCTCGGCCGCGTAGATCCGGATGGACTCCAGCAGGCCGAACCGCCGCTCGCGGCCCACGGGCTCCGAGGTGACCAGGCTCCGGTCGAGCAACCCGGTCAGCACGTCCAGGACCGACGAGGCCGGAACCCCCTCGTCCCCGGCGCCGTCGGGGTCGGCACAGACCGCCTCCGCGGCCGCCAGGGAACAGTCGCCCCGGAACACCGCCAGCCGCCGCAGGACCCTGTGCTCGGCGCCGTCCAGCAGGCGCCAGCTCCAGTCGATCATCGCCCTGAGCGTCTGCTGGCGGCGCGGGACCCGGCCGCCCGGGCGGGAGAGCAGGTTGAGCCGGTGGGCCAACCGGTCCGACAGCTCGTGCACCGACAGGGCGCGCACCCGGTTGGCGGCCAGCTCCATCGCCAGCGGCAGACCGTCGAGGGCACGGCAGATGCGTTCCACCACCGGTTCGGTCTCCGAGTCCAGGACAAAACCCGGGTCCACGGCGCGCGCACGCTCGGTGAAGAACTGCACGGCCGGGCCGGGGCCGCCCTCGGCGGTGACGGTGAGCGGCCGCAGGTCGTACCGCTGCTCGTCCGGAAGGTTCAACGGCTCGCGGCCGGTGGCGAGCACCCGCACCCCGGCCACGCTCTCCAGGAGCCCCCCGACGAAGGCGGCGGCCTCCTCGACCACGTGCTCGCAGTTGTCCAGCACCAGCAGGGAGGGGCGCTCACCCAGCGCGTCCCCGAGGCGGTGCAGGCAGTCGTCGGGCACCGTGCGCACCGGGAGCCCGATCGCGGCCGCGACCAGATCGGTGACCCGGTAGGCCACCTCCCACGGCTCTGCCCCGGCCGCGAACCCGGGGGAGGGCGACAGCGCCGTCAGGTCGACGAACCACACACCCCGGGGGAAGTGCTCCCGTCGCGCGTGCGCCACGTGCACCGCCAGCCGGGTCTTGCCGACCCCGCCGATCCCCGTCAGCGTCAGCAGCCTCCCCCGGTCCAGGTAACAGCCGACCTCGAAGGCCTCCTCGGCACGGCCGATGATCGGCGAGATCTCGGACGGCAGCCTGCCCCGGGCGCTCTGCTCGGACCCCGGGGCGGGGCGCTCACCGGCCCCGGGGGCGGCGGCCAGTTCCGGGTCCTGCCGCAGGATCCGTTCGTGGAGTGCGCGCAACTGCGGCCCCGGGTCGGCCCCGAGCTCCTCGGCCAGGCGTTCGCGCAACGACTCGAACAGCATCAGCGCGTCCCGCTGGCGTCCCGTCCGGTACAGGGCCGACATCAACGCACCGGTGAGCCGCTCCCGGGTGGGGTGCTCCTTCGCCGGTGCGCTCGCCAGCTCCACCGCGGCCTCGGGCTCACCCGACTCCGCCAGGGCCTCCGCCCGCTCCTCGAGCGCGCCCAACCGCGCGTCCTCCAGGGCGGCCAGGACGGGGGCGAGCCCGAGTTCGTCGGCCACGTCCGCGTACGCCCCACCCCGCCACAGCGCCAACGCCCCGCCCAACAGGTCGGCACGCTCGCGCGCCGATCCCGCGGCGCGGGCGCGTTCCACCCGGTCCCGGAACCGTTCGGCGTCCACCGCCCCGGTCGGAAGGTCCAACCGGTAACCCGCCGGGGTGTGCACCAACAGCCCCCGGCCGCCCTCCGCGGCCAGGTCCAGGGCGGAACGGAGCTGGGACAGCTTGGCCCGGAGCACACGCGTGGGGTGGGCGGCCCGGCCGTCGCCCCAGACCTGCTCGACCAGGGTGTCGGCGGGTACCGCCTCACCCTCCCGGGAGACGAGGAGGGCCAACAGCAGACGCACCTTGCGCTCGGGCACGGGCACCGGCTCACCGGCGTCGGTACTCAGCCGCACCGGCCCCAACACGTCAACGCGCATGGCCTCATCGTCGCACGGCCCCGACCCGGGGTGTCCAGGGAGAACCGGACCCCGGAAACCGTGCGTGCGGGCGGGTTCCGGTCCTCGCCCAGGCCACCGGAACCCCGGGGGAGCCCTTCCGGAACCCGCACCGGCCACAGTCACCCCATGGACCGCGGACGACGATCCGGAAGGGAAACCGCGACCATGCACACCGCGCACACCACCGAACGGGCCGGGCCCTGGGCCTGGGCGGGGTTGGCCGCCATGTCCCTGCCGATCTTCATGCTGGCCACCGACATGACGGTGCTCTTCCTGGCCCTGCCCTCGCTCAGCGCCGACCTCGCGCCCACCGGGGCCCAACAGCTGTGGATCCTGCACATCGGCGAGTTCCTGTCGGCCGCCAGCGTGATCACGTTCGGGCTCCTGACCAACCGTCTGGGCCGCCGCCGGCTCCTGCTGGCCGCCGTCCTCGTCTACGGGGCGGCCTCGCTCCTGGCCGCCTTCGCCGCCACCGCAGAGATGCTCATCGTCGCGCGGGCCCTCCTGGGCATCGCCGGCGCCGCCTTCACCCCCGCGGGGCTCGCGCTGCTGCGCATGATGTTCCGCTCCACACGCGAATTCTCCGTCGCCTTCGCCGTCTTCATGGCGGCCTTCACCGGCGGTGCCGCCGCAGGCCCTCCCCTGGGCGGGCTGCTGCTCGAGCACTTCTGGTGGGGTTCGGTCTTCCTGGTCAACGTGCCGGCGGCCCTCGCGCTCCTGCTGGCCGGCCCGATCCTGCTCCCGCGCGACCGCCCCGACCCGTCGGTGCGCGTGGACCTGGTCAGCGTCGTGCTGTCCATCGCGATGGTCATGGCCCTGGTCCACGGCCTGCAGGAGACCGCCGACAGCGGTTTTGCGCCCCTGCCCGCGCTCTCGACCCTGACCGGGGCCGTGCTGGTCGTGTTCTTCCTGCGACGGCAGGCACGCAGCGCACATCCCCTGGTGCCGCTGAGCCTGTTCACCCCGAAGGTGTTCCGTGTGCTGGTGGTCGTCCTCTTCGCCGCCTCGGTGGGGATGGGAGCGACCGACATGTTCGTCACCCAGCTCCTGCAAGTGGTCGTGGGGATGAGCGCCCTGCAGGTGGGCCTGCTCATGCTCGGCCCCGCCGCCGGCGGCATCCTGGGCACCCTCCTGACCCCGGTCGTGCAGCGCCTGGTCAGCCCGGCACCCGCCCTCGCCGGCACGCTCGTCCTCATGGGGCTCAGCGCGCTGGCGGCCGTGGCGCCGCTCGGGGTGCACGACCCCATCGGCCTGGTCGCGGCCATCACGGTCATGACGGTGTCCGGGTCGGTCTTCATGACCACGGCCTCGCAGCTGCTCATCACCTCCGCACCCGAGGAGCACACCGGGTCGGCCACCGCGGTCCAGGACGTCTTCGCCGGCCTGGGCAACGCCGCCGGGATGGCCTTCATCGGGAGCCTCGGTATCGCCGTCTACCGGGCCGTGCTGGAGACCGGCGCGCCCGCCGGGCTCGACCCCGCCGACGCCGAGTCGGCCCAGGGGAGCGTCGGTGCCGCCGCGGCCGTCGCCGAACGCCTCGGCGGGGAGGCGGGCCAGGCCCTCATGGAGGCGGTGCGCCCGGCCTTCACCCTCGCCACCCAGACCACCTTCGTGGCCGCCGGCCTCACCGGGGCGGCCCTCGCCGTCGTCGTGGCGCTACGCCTGCGCGGCACCGAGTACACGCACTGACCGCATCCACGGGAAGGAACCGATCATGACGCACCAGGACCGCTGGAACACGGCTGAACTGGACCTGCAGGCCTACCTGGACCGCCTGGGTGTGGACGCGCGCACCCCCGACCGCGCGACCCTCGACCGCCTGCACGAGGCCCACGTCCGCGCCTTCACCTTCGACAACATCGACGTGCTGCTGGGGGAGGGGCCGCGCACCGACCTCGCCTCGGTGGGCCGCAAGTTCCTCGAACAGGGGCGCGGCGGGTACTGCTTCGAGCACGGCACCCTGCTCGCCGCCGCCCTGGAACGCCTCGGTTACGAGGTGCGGCGCCGGCTGGGGCGGGTCGGGGACCCCGGCGAGGCGCCGCGGGCCCACATGGTCGTCGAGGTCCTGCTGGACGGGCGGCGGCTGCTGGCCGACCCGGGTTACGGATCCGGGCTGCTGCGGACGATCGAACTGCGCGACGGGGCGCAGGACACCTACGCCGGCACGACCCACCGCGTGCGCCGCGTCGTCGAGGAGGGCACGGTCTCCTGGGAGCTGCAGCGGTGGACGCGCGGGACGTGGGAACGCCAGCACACCACCGACGAACTCCTCGTACGCCCCGCCGACGTGGACATGGGGAACCACTACGTGAGCGGCCACCCCGACTCGTCGTTCCGGTCCATGCTGATCGTGGCCGGCCATCCCGGCGACGGCAGCCACGTGACCCTGACCCACGGGACCGTCACCGTACGGCGGCCGGGCGCCGAGACCGCCAAACGGGACCTGGAGGAGGGCGAACTCGGCGTGTGGCTGGACCGCCTCGGTGTGCCCCGGGACCGGCACGAGCGGCTGCACGCCGCCGTCGCCGGACTGTCCTCTCCGCAGGAGGCCCCGGAGACCCGGCAGGAGCCCGGAGAACCGGAGACCGGGCAGGACACCGGGGAGACGGTGCCGGGCTGAGCCGCCGGACACAAGAAACGGCCCCGTGGGGACCTGAACCACCCCCCACGGGGCCGCGACCCGGGCCCGTCGCCGTTGACGGGCCCCTCCCAGCGCGCCTACCGGGACACGTCGCCCGGACGGAACCGGGCGAGCGGGTTCTCCAGGGTGCCGACCAGCTGCAGGGCCCCGGCCGGGTCCTGCAGGTCCACCATCTGCTTGTTGTTGCGCAGCTGCAGGCGGTTCAGGCACGACAGCGCGAACTCGTCCACGAACAGAGAATCGCGCTCGAACTTGTCCGCCAGCTGCGGCACCGACGCCTGGTAGTCGGTCACGCACGCCGCGACCGTCGCCCAGAACTCCTGCTCGCTCACCAGGTCCTCGTCGGCGAGGATCCCGTTCAGGAACCGCAGGAAGCAGTCGAAGACGTCCGTGAACAGCGACAGCAACCGCATGTCCTCGGGCACCTCCGCCCGGATCCGCTCCACGGCCTCCGGCAGCTCGGCGTCCTCGCTCATCACCGCGATCTCCTCGGCGATGTCCTTGAGCAGCACCCGCTGCGGCACCCCGTCGCGCAGCACCAGGATGACGTTCTCACCGTGCGGCATGAAGACCAGGTCGTGTGCGTAGTAGGAGTGCAGCAGCGGCACCAGGTACGCGTCCAGGTACCTGCGCAGCCAGTCGGTCGGCGCCAGGCCCGACTCCGCGATGAACTCGGCCGCGAGCGGGCGGCCGTCGGCGTCGGTGTGCAGCAGCGACGCCATCGTCGCCACCCGCTCGCCCGACGCCAGACGCGGCACCGGGCTCTCGCGCCAGAGCCCCGCCAGCATCTTCAGGTACGGCGAACCCTTCGTCGCGGCCCGCGCGTAGTGGTCGGTGCGGTACCCGACGGCGGCCCGCTCGCGCAGGATCTCCACCTCGGTCGAGGCCAGGATCGGGTCGCCGGCGACCAGCTCGGTCAGCCAGTCGTTGATGGCGGGCGTGGCCTCCATGTACTCCGACGACAGCCCGCGCAGGAACCCCATGTTCAGCACCGACAGCGCCGTCTTGACGTAGTGCCGCTCGGGCGCGGAGGTGTTGAAGAAGGTCCGGATCGACTGCTGGGCCCGGTACTCGTCCGGGGCGTACCCCAGGCACACCAGGTCGCGGCGGGCCACGTCCGCGGCGAAGGTGACCGAGATCCGGTTCCACCACTGCCACGGGTGCACCGGGATCAGGTGGTAGTCGGCCGGGTCCAGCCCCAGGTCACGCAGTTGCGCGTCGAAGGAGGACAGCACCTGCGGTCCCAGCTCGGCGACCAGCAGCCGCTCGCGGTCCAGGTCCTCCGAGCACGTGAAGGTCGTCAGCGCACGGCGCGCCGCCACCCACACCAGGCGCACCGGAGCGGCGGTCTCGGGCGCGAACGCCTGGTACTCGCCGGCGCCGAAGCCCAGCCGCCCGTTGTTGGCCACGAAGCACGGGTGGCCCTCGGTCATCCCGGCCTCGATCGCCTGGAACCCGGCCCGGGCCAGCTCGGGGGAGCCCAGCTGCCCGTCGGCCATCCGGTACACGCTTCCGGCCAGGGTGCTGCTGATCTCCTCCAGGTAGACCGGCAGCACCTCCTCGCTGAGGCCGAGCGTGTCCCGCAGATCGAGCATGAAGTCGAGGGCGTCCACCGCAAGGGCCTCGCCACCGCGGCGGACCCGCTCGATGCTGTCGGCGTCGACGATCCAGTGGTCCAGCGCCCGGACCCGGGCCGTGAACCGGTACTCGATGCCGCCGTCGTCGCTCTTCAGCGTGTACCGGCCCTCACCGGCGGCTTCCGGCCGCAGCAGCCGCTCGTGCGTGAACTCCGCCAGGGCCTTGCGCACCAGCAGCCGGTTGGCGCGCCCCCACAGCTCGGGGTCCAGGTGCGCGGTCGCGTCCTGGGGTGCGGCGCCGTAGGGGCCGACTGCGGCCGTGCGCGGGTCGTCCGCGCCGAGGCCGGCCGGGTCGTGTTCGTCGTGGGTGCTGACGCTCATCGCCGCTCCCCTCCCGTCGTCGTGTCGGTCGCGGTGGCCTCCGCGAACTGTTCCCGGCTGCAGAAGCTGAGGTAGGCGTCCTTGTCCATCTCGCTCAGGAACACCGTGCGGTCGACGTGGAACCCCATCGCCGCGTTCAGCTCGTGCACGGGCCCGTTGCGCACGTCCGGCTCCACCACGACCCGGTCGGCGGAGGGGTCGGTGAAGACCAGCTCCATGACCGTGGTGATGACCGAGCGCGTGAACCCGGAGACCGGGCTGTCGGTCGGTGCGACCAGGAAGTGCATGCCCACGTCGCCCGAGCGCACCGTGTAGGCGTCCTTGAGCTCGGTGTGGGCGGGGTCGTACAGCTCCACGAGGAACCGGGACTCGCCCTCCCACTCGCCGATGTAGGCGTGCTCGTGCTCGGAGGCGGCGGTGGTCCGGAACATCCGGTCGACGTCCTCCTCACTCGCCCCGTTCATCAGCCAGAACGACGACTTGGGGTGGGTCAGCCACCGGTGCAGCAGCGGCACGTCGGTGTCGGGGTCGACGGGGCGGACGGTGAACCGGCCCAGGTGGGGGTCGTCCCGGGTGAACACCGCGGCGCCGTCGTGCGTGGTCTCGCTCATCGGTTCGAGGCCTCCAGAGGAGCGTCGTCGGCGGGCAGCGGGGTCAGGTCCTCGCCCTCCCAGGTCCCGGCGCCGGAACTGCCGGGTGCACCGAACTCCTGGAAGGCGATGGACCGCTCCACCGTGTACGGCTCGCGCCCGAGCATCCCCCGCAGGATGCAGGAGTTGCGGTAGGCGCCCATTCCCAGGTCGGGGGAGACGAAGCCGTGCGTGTGCAGTTCCGCGTTCTGCACGTAGACCGCACCGGCCCCGCCGTCGCCCGCGCCCTCTGCGGAAGGCCCGCCCTCGTGCGCGGCCAGGTCCACCCGGTAGTCGCGGCGCACCGCGAACCGTCCCGGGCCGTCCCAGGCCAGGCGGTCGGCGATCGGCTCCAGGAAGTCGGGGACCTGGTACCGGTAGCCGGTGGCGAGCACGAGCCCCTCGGTCTGCAAGGCGAAGTCGCGCTCCTGATCGGAGTTGCGCAGCTCCAGCCGGTACGCCTGCTCGTCGTGGTCCACCCCGGTGACCTCGGTGTTGGTCATCAGGCGCACACGCGGGGCCGCGACCCGGCTCTTCTGGTACAGCAGGTCGTAGATCGCGTCGATGACGTCGGAGTCGATGCCCTTGTACAGGTTCTTCTGGGAGGCGACCAGCTCCTCGCGCTTGTGCTCGGGCAGCGAGTAGAAGTGGTCGGCGTACTCCGGCGAGGTCATCTCCAGCGTGAGCTTGGTGTACTCCAGCGGGAAGAACCGCGGCGAACGGGTGACCCAGTTCAGCCGGTAGCCGTGGGTGTCGGCCTCCTGCAGCAGGTCGTAGAAGATCTCCGCGGCGCTCTGGCCGCTGCCCACGACGGTGATGCTGTCCTTCTTCTGCAGGTCCTGTTTGGCGTACAGGTACCCGGAGCTGTGCACCGCGTCGCCCGGCAGGTCGCGGCAGGCCGGCGGCACGTACGGCGGGGTTCCGGTGCCCAGCACCAGGCGGCGGGCCAGGTCCGTGTGCGTGCGCCCCGTGGCCGTCTCCGTGCTGCGCACGGTGTAGAGCGCGCGCCCGTCGTCGAACTCCACCGACTCGACCCGTCGGCCGAACCGGACGTTGTCGCCGACCCCGCGAGAGACCCAGCGGCAGTAGTCGTTGAACTCCGCGCGCAGGGGATAGAAGCGCTCGCGGATGTAGAAGGGGTAGAGCCGCCCGTTCTCCTTGAGGAAGTTCAGGAACGAGAACGGCGAGGTGGGGTCGGCCAGGGTGACCAGGTCCGACATGAACGGGGTCTGGAGTTCGGCGTCCTCCAGCATCATGCCGCTGTGCCAGTCGAACTCGGGCTTCTGGTCGAGGAACAGCCCGTCGAGCTCGGCGACGGGGTCGCTCAGGGCGGCCAGGCCCAGGTTGAAGGGGCCCACGCCGATCGCGGCGAAGTCGTACACCTTCTGCGCGGTGTCGGCAGTATCGGGGGTATCGGGGGTGCGGGGGCTGTCACTCACTGGGCACTCCCGTGGGTCGAGGTGGAGGTCGGTTCCGCGTCCGCGGCCGACAGGGCGTCGGGGGCGGGTGCACCGTGCTCGGCGACGAACCGCTCGGCGTGTCCGGCGACCAGGTCGAGCACCTCGCTGATGTCGTCCACGGTGGCCTTGGGGTTGAGCAGCGTGAACTTCAGGTACGGGCGTCCGCCGACGGTCGTGCGCGCCACGAAGGCCGCACCGGAGTCCAGCAGCGCCTCGCGGGCGTAGCGGTTGGCGGCGTCGGCGAGGTCCTCGTCGACCCCGGGCAGCGCGCACCGGAAGACCAGCGTGCTCAGTGTCGGGCGGGTCACGACCGAGAAGCGCTCGTCCTGGTCGAGCAGCTGCCAGCCCTGCACCGCGAGGTCGAGCACCCCGTCGAAGAGTTCGCCGATGCCCTCGGCGCCCATCACACGCAGCGTCAGCCAGAGCTTGAGCGCGTCGAAACGGCGGGTGGTCTGCAGGCTCTTGTCGACCTGGTTGGGCGACAGGATCGGGGTGCTGCCGTCCGAGCGGGAGTTGAGGTAGTCCGCGTGGTAGGTGACGTGGCGCAGGGTCACGCCGTCGCGTACCAGGACGGCGCTGGAGCTGACCGGCTGGAAGAACGACTTGTGGAAATCGACGGTCACCGAGTCGGCGCGCTCGATGGCGCTGAGCAGGTGGCGGTGGCGCGAGACCAGCAGGCCGCACCCGTAGGCGGCGTCCACGTGCATCCACACACCGCTGCGCGAGCACAGGTCGGCGATCTGCGGCAGGGGGTCGAGGCTGCCGAAGTCGGTGGTGCCGGCGGTGGCGACCACGGCGATGGGGAGGAGCCCCTCGGCCCGGCACCGCTTGAGCTCGGCGGCCAGGGCGTCCGGGCGCATACGGCGCCGGTCGTCGCAGGCGACGGAGACCACGGACTCGTAACCCAGGCCCAGGAGCGCGGCCGACTTGGCGACGCTGAAGTGGCCGACCTCCGAGGCCAGGACGCGCATCCGGGGGATGAGGTCGGCCAGGCGGGCGTCGGGGTCCTCGCGCTCGTGCGCCTCGTTGCGGGCGAGCAGCAGGGCCTGGAGGTTGGACTGGCTCCCGCCGCTGGTGAAGATCCCGTCGGAGGAGGACCCGAACCCGATACGGTCGCAGGTCCACTCGATCATGCGCTGCTCGATGAGGGTGCCGCCGGCGCTCTGGTCCCAGGTGTCGAGGGAGGAGTTGACCGCGGAGAGCACGGACTCGCCCATGAGCGCGGGCAGGACCACCGGGCAGTTGAGGTGCCCCATGTAGCGGGGGTGGTGGAAGTAGACGGCGTCGTCGAGGTAGAGGTGCTCGAGCTCGTCCAGGGCCGCGACGGGGTCGCCGAGCGGGCGGTCGAGGTCAACCGCTTCCATGCCGGGGCGCAGGTCCTCGGCGGTGGCACCGGTGAGAGGCTGTTCTGCGGCGGCCACTCTGCGGGCGACGCGGCCCGAGGCCTCGCGGGTGAGGTCGTGGTAGTGCTCAGCACTGCCGGCGTCGAACAGTTGCGCGAGGTGCTCCGGGGCCGGGTCCGGCGGATCGGCCGGCTCTGCGGCGTGCGGGTCCTCGACGGACCGCGCGAGCGAGCTCATGGAAGGTCCTCCTGATTGCGGGCATGCCGGATGCATCCGTGGGCCGGATGCGGGCATGAGGGGGAGAGCGAACACATGGGGTGCGGGCGGGGACGTCCGGACCAAGGGAAGGCTAACCTAAAGCCCAGGGTTCGTACAGTGGCCGGTATGGGGCACTGCGTTCCACCGTGATCACCTTCAGTAGTGTTTCCCCCTCGGTCTCACGCGCGTGTGCGGGCTTACCTGCGGGGAGATGATCACTGAATGTGTTCGGAGGCTCGCTCGACTGCGTGCAGCCGGGTGTCCGAGTGGCTCGGATCCGTGGTGAATGCGACCCACATCACGGGGCCGGCGGACAACCGTGCGGTGGCGGCGGGGCGCTCGGGGCGGCGCGGGTCCGGGGTGTGCGGGGGTGGGCCGTGCGGCGCCGGGGTGCGGTGCGATGGTTTCCGGAATTCGGAGCGGTGCCTTTCTTTCTTCTCGGCCGGAAATTCGGAATGGGGTTCCCCGTGGGGTAGGGTTTTATTGCGACCTTCCTGGGTTTCGGTATCGGGTGTCGATTCCGGGGTTGGCCCGATGTGGACATGGGTCAGTTCTCCATGCCGTTTCGGCTGTCGATGGTGAGCGGTATGGCCCGATGTTCCGGGGTTTCGGTCCTCTGGCGTGAGGTCATTGCGGGGTGAATTCATGGCCGAACCCGGCCGTTCGCTGTTTTCTTTCTCCGGTTCTGTCTAGATTGATTCCCGGTTCACCGAAAACCCCCACTCAAGGAGAGTTGAGATCGTGAACTGGACCAAAAAATTCCTGGCAGGGATCGCCGCTGCGCCATTCCTCCTGGTCGCGCTCGCCCCGACCGCCACCGCACAGGAGGCCCCCTCGACGCTCGAGGAGGGGCAGAGCGTCACCTTCGCCGTCGTCGACGCCGGCGAACTCCCCACCGACGGCCGCTTCGACTTCGAGGAGCTCGAGGACGCCGGGTTCGCCCCCGAGGACATCGAGGCCGCGGTGACCGGCGAGGACGGCGCCTCGGCCGACGACACCGCCCAGCAGAACCCCTACGAGATCGTCGACAGCTGGAACGACGTCGACGGCGACGAGGTCACCATGCGCGCCGGCCGGTGGAGCGGCGGCGACACCGGGTTCGGCGAGTACAAGGTCGAGCAGAAGCACAACCTCGGAACGGACGCGGTCCGCGCCTTCACCCAGAGCCCGGACGGCCTCGAGAAGGAGCACCAGTCCGGGACCAGCTACACCTACAGCACGACCGTGCTCCAGGTGGAGTGCAGCTGGTGGTTCTTCTGCGAAGTCGTAGACACGCAGCCCACGACGACCGTGGTGAACTTCCGCGACGCCAGGGGAGCGCCCTTCGGTGTGGTGACGTCCTACTGTGACGGGGTCCAGGGGCACTGCCCGGACTGGGTCCGCAACATCATTGCCTGACGCGAGTGCCGCCGGGTAGACCACGGGGGCGCGGCCGGGCGGCCGCGCCCCCGACGGGAGGAGTGGCGATGGAGCACGAGCAGTCGGGGCGGGCCGTGTCCGGGTCCCGCCGGTGGCCCGCCGCAGCGTGGTGGGCGCCCCTGCTCTTCGACCTCGCGGGGCTGCAGCGTGCCAACCCCGGGTCCCTGCTGAGCAGGGTGGACCTGGCCGGGGCGGACCCCGCTGGACCCGGGGCCGGCCCGGATCGATCGGGGGCGGCCCCGGGTGGGGCGCGTTCGCTCGCGGTTCGCCCCCGGATCACCGTCTCGCGCGACGGTCACCCCGAGACCCGCTTCGAGTGCGCCCCCGAGCCGGGGCCCGACGCCCTCCTGGCCGCCCTGCGCGCGGACGGGCCGGCTGAACCCGCCCCCGCCGACCACGGGACGGTCTTCTGGGACCCCGGGGCCGAGGCGGGGCCGGCCGAGCGCCACGCCTTCCTGCTCGACGAACTGTCCTCCTCGTCCGGTGCGTGGTCTCGGCGTGCCGACGAACCCTTCGACCTCCTTGGGCTCACCGTGCACGCCGACCGTGCCGCGACCGACCTGTGGGTGGGGCGGCCGCGCCGGGGCGACGCGCTCGTACTGCGGTTGCCCGCCCTCGCCCCCGTCGACATGATCGGGCTGACCTACGGCCTGGTCGAGCACCTGTGGGGGCTCGACGCGGAGGGGCTTCCGGAGGCGCCGCCGCTCGCGGGGCTGCCGGCGCACCTGGTGCACATGCGCTGATGCTCGGCGGGGCCGGGTTCCGGTACACGACGCCACCGGAAACCCCGTCCCCGAAGAATCTTCCGGAGTTTCCCGCGCGCCGGAAGCGGTGCTGTGCGGGCGACCCCGGGCCTGCGCGCCCGCGCGCGGAGCGGCCCGTCGCGGCCCTCCGTGTTCCGGGTCCGGAACGGGCGCGTATGGTGGCTTTTGCCTGGCGGAGAGCGTGCAGCGACAACACGCGCCCTACGGGGCATCCGAGCCGGGCCGGGGCCCCTCCTGCGGGAGGGGCCTTCGTCATGCCCGCCCGCGGCCGCCGGACTACCACCCAGTAACCTCGGTTCCGTTCCACCACCGACCCGGGGAGCGACCCATGAGCGAGGAACTGTCCGTGCGCTTCGACGGACACGTCGGCGTCCTGCGGGTGCACCGGCCGCCGCACAACCACTTCGACCTCGGCCTCCTGCGGGGCCTGGCCGACGAGGCCGAGAAGGCCGCCGCCTCCCCCGAGTGCCGCGCGCTCGTCCTGGCGTCCGAGGGCAAGAACTTCTGCGCCGGCCTCGACTTCTCCGGGACCGGCGTCGGCGACACCCCCGACCGGAGCCTGCGCGCCATCTACGCCGAGGGGCGCCGCCTGTTCGACCTGCCCGTCCCCGTGATCGCCGCCGTCCAGGGCGCGGCCGTCGGCGGAGGGCTCGGCCTGGCCTGCGCCGCCGACTTCCGCGTGGCCGCACCCTCGAGCCGGTTCCACGCCAACTTCGGCCGCCTCGGACTGCACCAGGGATTCGGCATCAGCCTCACGCTCCCGCGCCTGGTCGGCGAGCAGAACGCCGCCGACCTGCTCTACACCTCCCGCCGCATCACCGGCACCGAAGCGCGCGCCATCGGCCTCGCCGACCACCTCACCGAGGAGGACACCGCCGGCGCCGTGTTCGAGGCCGCCCTCGCGCAGGCCCGCAGCATCGCCGCGTCCGCGCCCCTCGCCGTGCGCTCCATGAAGGCCACCCTCCGCGCCGACCTGCGCGCGCAGCTGCCGGCCGCCATGGAACGCGAGGCGGCCGAACAGGTCGCGCTCATCAGCACCGACGACCACCGCGCCGGCGTCGCCGCCTCCCTCGACCGCAGTACCCCGACGTTCACCGGCACCTGACCCGGGCGTCACCGCCCCGCGGTCACGGGTCGTGGAGTGCGTGGAGGCCGCAGTCGTGCAGGATGCGGGCGACCGCCCCCTCCACGGTCCAGTGGCGGTCGATCGTGGTCTCACCGAGGCCCGGAACCAGATCGTGGTGACGCCACCAGCGGCGGAGCACGGGCTCGCCGAACTCCGCCGCCAGGGCTTTGTTCGAGTGCCGTTCCAGGGTCACGTCGAAGGGCAGGTCGAAGTAGTAGGCGCGGGTGCGGCCGGGGTGGTCGCGCGCGAGTGAAGTGAGCATCGCGCCGTAGTGGTCGGCGCGGAGGATCCCTTCGAGCACGACGTGGTAGCCGTGGGCGAGCGCGTGGCGCACCGTCAGGTCGATGAGACCGATGTTGGCCGCTCCCGGGCGGTCCTTCTCCCACAACAACGTCCGGCGCAGGTGGTCCTGTTCGACGAGGGCCATCCCGCGCCCGTGGGCCTCGCGCAGGGCATGAGCGGTCGTGCTCTTGCCGGAGGCGGAGTTGCCCCGCAGGACGACGAGGCACGACCCCTCGGCGGCGTTCACGTTGCGGGGCCCGCGCAGCGTTCGGCGTCGCGCGCGGCGGACAACAGCGCCGCGTCCGCGTGGTGCGGTGCGACCAGGTGCAGGCCGACGGGCAGGCCGCGCCGGGTGCGCCCGGCCGGCAGGCTCACCGCGGGGTGTCCCGTGAGGTTGAACAACCACGTGAACCCCACGCTCATCACCTCGCCGGGGCCGGAATGGGGGTGCGGCGGGTTGGGTGTGGTCGGCGTCGCCAACAGGTCCGCGCCGGAGAACCCGGAGAAGAGCTGCGCGAGGGCCCGGGTGTTGCGGCGGTCCACGGGGTCGTGGTCCTGCACGTCGCCGTCCCCGCGCCGGGCGAACCAGGAATCGGCCGGATCGGTGAGTTCCACACGGGCGTCCACGGCCTCGACCGCGTCGGAGGCGCGTGCCCACCGGTGCAGGGTTTGTTCGGCGAGTTGGGCCACCTCGGGGTCGGGGTCGTTGAAGCCCAACGTGCGCGACCACGCCACCCGGATCCGCGTGGGTGGCGGGGCGGGGCGCGCGCCCAGGACCACCTTGCGGTACAGCTCCAGGTCGGCGACGGTGCGCGCGATCGGCCCGCCCACGGTGAGGCCCGCCCGGTCACGCGCGGGGAGCAGGCCGGTGGTCGGCTTGTAGCCGGACACCCCGCACCAGGCGGCCGGGATGCGGGTCGACCCGGCTCCGTCGCTGGCGGTCGCCCACGGCACGGCGCCCGCGGCCACCGCCACCGCCGAGCCCGCCGAGGAGCCGCCGGGCACCGCGTCGCCGTCCCAGGGGTTGAGGGTGGGGCCCGCGTCGGTGCGGCCCCAGGTCTTCCACTCGGTTCCGGGGCCTGGTACGGACGTGGAACCGATCGGGACCGAACCCGCTGCGATGAGCGCCTGCGCCTGGCGGGAGTCGGTGCCCTCCGACGCCTTCACGGCCAAGGGGACCCCGGCCAGCGGGAGGTCGGTGCCGCGGGCGAGGGCGGCGTCGATGCGGGTGGCGAGCTCCAGGGCCTCCTCCGCCCACACCTGGGTGAAGGCGCGCAGGTGGGAGGTGCGCTCGACGGCCGCCAGCGCGTCCCGGACGGTGCCGGTCGCGCTCGCCTCGCCGCGGGCGATACGGCGCGCGAGCGTGCCCGCGTCCGGCAGGTCCACCGGGACGCCGACGCCGCCGGCGGGTCCTTCGGCCGTTCCGGTCGGCTGGGCCTGCCGGGGCACTCGGGGGGCGTGGTCGATTCGGTCCGTTCGGTCCACTGGGTCCACTCGGCCTCCTCGGGGGTGTCTCGGTCGCCGGCCCCGTGGGCCGGTCCGGACCGGGGGGTTCCTTCTGTTCCATGCGAACACGCGGCGCCGCCGCGGGACACCGCGGGGGCCGCTCCGGGAGGGCCCGTACGGGCCTGCCCCGGTGGGGCGGATCGATGTCGGGGCCCGGCCTCCGGCCGGACCTTCTGGTTCCTCGGGCGTCATGCGCTCGAGGCAGGGCCTGTCGGCCCGGCCTTTCCCGGGGCCGGGTTCTCCGGGCTCGGACCGGGATGGGTGGGGCGCGCTCGGCGTGGAGCCGTCGGCCTCCGGCTGTGCCCTCGGGGCACTGGGCTTCTGCGGGCGAAGGGTCACGCGGCGCCGCCGCGGGACACCGCGGGGGCTGCTCCGGGAGGGCCCGTGCGGGCCATCCCGGCGGGGCGGGTCGATGTGGTGGCTCGGCGCTCGGGAAGTTCGCGACGTTCGTGTGCTCGTGGCCGGGTGCTCGAAGGGCCTCGTGGGGGCTCGGGCACCGGCGGCCGGTTCCGACGCCCGGTGCGATGTGGAGGGCTCGGCCTCCGGCCGGGCCTTCTGGTGGTTCCGGGCCCCGGTCGGTTCGACGGTCACGCGGCGCCGCCGCGGGACACCGCGGGGGCACCGGGGAATGGGGAACCCGGCGCGGTGCGGGAGGCCGTCCACGCGCGCAACAGGTCCATGTGCTCGGCGGCGAAATTCCGCAACTGGCGGGGTTCGAGCGCGGTCGCCCGGACCGCCTCCGGGGTGAGCGGCACGTGCACGGGGGTGTAGCGGCCGTTCGACGGCTGGTCGAACTCCGGCCCCGACCGCAGCGCGAAGTCCCACGCCCCCAGCCGCGCGGCGAAGACGTGCTGCATCCGCACCAGACCGGGGTGCCGCTCGACCACTACGTGCACCGGGACCGCCCATTCCAGCTCCCCGCCGATCTCCTCGCGCACCTCCCTGTGCAGCGCGTCGGTCAGGGTCGGGTCGCCGGGCTCCACCCCTCCGCCGACGGTGATGTGGTAGATGCCGGGACGGTCGGGGCGGTCGCGTTCCATGAGGAGCAGGGAGTCCCCGTCGAGCAGGAGGGCCCGGGCGCGGTGTTCGACGGTGTGTGCCATGCCTACCGACCTACCCCCGCCGGAGCCGGATCGCACGGGCCCGGAGGGCGGCGGTCCACCGTCCGCTGACAACCGGGTACCCGACGGGATAACGTCCGAGGACACGGCCACGCGGGGAACAGGGGCGACCCATGGCGCAGGAACACCACATGCACGGACCGGCCACCGGCGAGCCGCAGGGCCGCGAGGACGCCGCGCGCCTGTGGCACAAGGCCGAGCCGGTCACCCCGATGGCGATCCGCGCCGTGGCCACCCTCGGCGTCGCCGACCACCTCGCCGACGGCCCCCGCACCGCACACGAACTCGCGGAGGCGGTCGGGGCGGAACCCGGATCCCTCGAACGGGTCCTCCGCCACCTGGTCACCGAAGAACTCTTCACCGCCCACGGCGACCGCTTCGCCCTGACCGCGACCGGCGAGGCCCTGCGCTCCGACCACCCGTGGTCGCTCCGGGAATGGATCACCGCGGACGGGGCCCTCGGGCGCGCCGACCTGTGCCTGTCCGAGCTGGCCCCGGCACTGCGCACGGGCGAGTCCGCCTACGGGCGGTACTTCCGCTCGACGTTCTGGGATGACCTCGCCGCCTCGCCCGAACTGGCGGCCTCCTTCGAGCGCGTCATGGGCTCCCGCATGGCCGAGCACGCGCGCACCCTCGCGGGCATGTACGGGTGGGGTTCCCTGAGGCACGTCCTGGACGTCGGGGGCGGCGACGGGACCCTCCTGCATGAGCTCCTCGGCCGCTTCTCCTCGCTGCGCGGCACCGTCCTCGACCTCGCCGGCGCAGCGGACTCCGCGCGGAGGACGTTCCGGGACGCCGGTCTGGACGACCGGGGCGACGCGGTCGCCGGGGACTTCTTCAGCCCGCTGCCCGCCGGCCACGACGCCTATCTGCTCTGCTGGGTCCTGCACGACTGGGACGACGGCGCGGCCCTGGCGATCCTGCGCCGCTGCGCGGAGGCCGCAGGCCCCGGAGGCACGGTGCTGGTGGCCGAGTACGGCGGGGGAGCGGCCGTCACCGAGCTCGACGTGCGCATGCTCGCCTACTTCAACGGCCGCGAACGCGAGGTGGCCGAGCTCTCCGACCTGGCGGAGGGGGCGGGACTGTTCCTGGCCGGCGACCACAGCCGGCGCGGCATCACCCTGGCCGAGTTCACCGTCGGCCGCCCCGAATGAGGCACGCCCCGCGGCTTTGCGCAGATCTCACCTCGGCTTCACATCCGGTAACCGGACGATAACGACGGTCCCCCATGCTGGGCCCATGGACGCTGCCACCGGAACACCGCGGACCCGTCCGGACGACACCGCACACCCGACCCACGACCGCCACCCCCTGTGGGCCGAGCTCGCCGAACTCGCCGCCGTCTTCACCGCGGGCGCCGCCGCCCACACCCTCGTCCTCCTGCTCGGACACTCCTCCGCCGGGGCCCTGGCCGCCGTCGGCATCACACTCATCCTCGCGGTCGTGGCCACCCGCTGCTGGCGCCACCACCGCCGACGCGCCCTGCACCACGCCTCCCGTTCGGCCGACCACCGTGCCGCCCACGACGATCCGGACGCCGCCGGTCCGCGCCGGATCTGGCGCCTGCGCGTGGAGGTCAGCGACCAGCCCGGGGGACTGGCCCGCCTCGCCGACGAACTCGCCCGCACCGGCGCCGACATCCGCACGGTCCAGGTGCATCCCGCCGGGGAGGAGGTCACCGACGAACTCCTCGTACTCAGCCCCTCCCACGTCGGCCCGCACCTGCTGCGCGGCGCCGTGCACAGGGCGGGAGCGCGGACCCGGGCGCTGCAGAACGCGACCCCGCACGACCTCACCGACGACACCAGCGACACCCTCCGCCTGGTCGGACGCGTACTCGACGGGACCTCGACCCTGCCGCAGGCCCTCGCACGCCTGCTGCGCGCCACCGAGGTCCGGCCCGGGGAACAGGAGCCCGCGCACATGGAGGGGGAGGGCAACGGCGGGGCCACCCTGTGCCTGCGGGGTGCCGACGGCGGACACCTCGTGGCGCTCCGCCCCGACCTGCCGTTCACGTCCCTGGAGTTCGCCCGCGCCCAGTCGTTCGTCGACGTGCTCACCCGCGCGACGGGAACCGGACCCCTGCCCGCCGACAGCGCCTCCCGCCGCACGCCCTGACGGGCCGGCGCCCCTCCTACCGCCCGTGCCACTCGCAGAACAGGACCGTCGCATCGTCCTCGAGCTGCCCGTCGTGGTGGGCCAGGACGGCCTGCACCAAGCGGCGCAGCGTCTCGGGCACAGGCAGCCCGTCGGCCTCGTGGCGCACGATGAAATCCACGAAACGGTCGATCCCGAACTCCTCCCCGCGGGAGTCCCGTGCCTCGGTCACGCCGTCGGTGTGCATGAGGACCCGGTCCCCGGGTTGGAGCTGTGCGTGACACACGGTCACGGGCACCCCGAAGTTCATGCCCAACGGGTGGGTGGGCTCGCACTCCAGGGTGATCACACGGTCGCCCTTGCGCAGGAGCACGGGCGGGAGGTGACCGCAGTTGACCCACCGGAACTCGCCGCTCGCCGTGTCGAGCTCAGCCATGATCCCGGTCGTGAACCTCGAACGCACGAAGTCCTCGGTGAGGATCTCCTCCACCCCGGCGGGCAGCTCCGACAGCTCGGTGCCGCGCCGCCGCTCGTTGCGGAACGCCCCCACGGTCAGGTTCGCGAGCAGCCCCGCCGCGTTGTCGTGGCCCATCGCGTCGAACAGGGCCATGTGCGCGATGTCGCCTGACACGGCGTAGTCGAAGGAGTCCCCGGCGTTGTCGTAGGCCGGTTCTGTCGTGGCCGACAGCGTGACCCGGTCGGTCGCGAACGTGTTGGGCGGCATCAGCGTCCACTGCATCTCGGCGGCGACCGACATCGGGCGGGTGCGGATCAACCGCGCGTAGGAGTCGCTGCTGGGGCGCTTGTCGACCACCAGGAGCCCGGCGATCGCGGCCAGCCGGTACAGAGGTTCCTCGTCGAGGTGATCGGCCCGGTGCACGTACAGTACCCCCAGGCGTTCGCTCCCGTTCATGATCGGGACCCAGAAGCGCGGCTCCCAGCCCACCCGGACCACCCGGGTCTGGATGAACGCCAGACCCGCCACGGTGCCGTCCACCCGCAGCCGTTCCCCGTCCAGGCCGGCGCCCCTGCTGTCGCCCGTCACCTCGTTCAGGGTGCGCTGCTGTCGGTCGCCCAGGTACAGGCGCACCCCGTGGAGTCCGGCCCGCTCGGCGCCGTCGGCGAGGGCGGACGGGATCGCCTCGAATGTCATGTAGGTGCTGTCGCGCGCCAGGGTCGACACCACGCTGTCGATCCTGCTCAGGTCGGTTGCCATGACGCCCTCCGAGCCGGTGGAGGCGAGTGCGTCGGCTGACCTACCCGGCGGGCTGCACGAAGACACGGAGGTCCCGGCCAAGAGCGGACAAGGCCGCCCGGCTGATCGGGGTGCCCGGGGCGGCTCGGTACGCTCCCGGCTCAGTACAGGGCGGCCCGGTTCTCCGCCTCCAGCGCCGCGTCGATGGCCTCGACCGGCTCCGGGCTCTTCTCGAGGTCCTTGAGCACCTGCCCGAGCGTGGGCAGCTCCGAGCGGTCGGGCCAGGTCGCGGGGTCCCACAGCGAGGAACGCCGGAACGCCTTCGCGCAGTGGAAGAACGCCTCCTCCACGCGCACGACCAGCACCAGCTTGGGCGCGCGCCCGCGCACCGCGAAGCTCTCCCGCAGTTCCTCGTCCACCACGATCGTCGCGGTGCCGTTCACCCGCAGCGTCTCCTCGGTGCCGGGCACGCAGAACAACAGCCCGACCCGGGGGTTGTCCACGATGTTGACGAGGGAGTCCACACGGCGGTTGCCGGGCCGGTCGGGGATGGCGACCGTGTGCGCGTCCAGGGCGCGGAACACACCCGGTTCCTCACCGCGCGGGGAGACGTCGCAGGTGCCGTCCGCACCCGAGGTCGCCAGTAGCACGAACGGGCTGCGCTCCAGGAAGGCCAGCCCGTGCTCGTCCAGGTACCCGCGGTCCTTGGCGACGACGACGGGCGCGGGCTCGCCCACGAGTTCGCGCAGCTGGGTGTGGTCCTTCACGGCCCGGAGCCCGGAGACGTCCACGTCGATCACGTTCCTTTCCGGCACCGGCGCCCCGGCCCGGTCCCGTGCGTTCGTGCGGGGCGGTCCGCCCCGTCCCGCACGATCCTATGAGCGCGGCCGGGCCGCCGGCGCATCGGTCCGGCGGCCCGGTCCCTGATCAGAAGGGTGTGAGGGTGACGGCGAAGGCGCTGGGCCCGTGGTCCTGGACGTAGGAGGCGAAGTCCTCCACGTCGTCGAACGCGAACCCGTAGGCCTTTCCGTCCTCGGTGTTCTCGTGGAAGACGGCCGCGTACCGGTTGGTGACCTCGTCCAGGTAGAACCCGTCGGGGTCGTCGGTGGGCTGCTCGGAGTGGTCGAGCAGGGTCGAGCGGTTCAGGGCCGCGCCCACGATCGCCGCGACCGGGCCGGTGATGCCGTCGTTGGGGGCGTCCAGCGCGCCGTCGCAGAACAGCACGTCGGCGGTGGAGGGGCGGGCGATGGGGGCCACGCCGCCGTCGAAGACCAGCTCGTCGCCCTCGACCCTGCCGGTGAAGGTCCCGGCGTTGGTGGTCACGACCAGGTCGGTGTCGGCGTAGTACTCCCACACCCGGTCCACGTAGGGGTCGTAGTAGGAACCGTCGAACCGTCCCACCCCGAGGCCGTGGCCGGGGGCGATGACGCGCAGGTCGTCGAAGACCAGGTCGCCGAAGTCGGCGTCGCCGGCGAGCGTCTCGAAGACGGCGTCGCGCCCGCCCGGGACGAAGAACCCGGTCGCGTGGTCCTCCTGCCCGGCCAGCTCGATCCCGATGGGCACGCTGAACTGGTCGACCATGGTGGTGTTGCAGAACATGCCGTCCTCGCTGTGCGTGAACTCCACCGAGTCGTGCAGCACGTCGAAGCCGGGCTCGTCCTCCACCCAGCCCGACGGCAGCTGGAGCGCGGGGTTGCCGTCCCCGTCCGCGACGATGCGGATGCCGAGCTTGCCGCCGAGCGCGATGTAGATGCGCCCGGACATGAAGGGGAGCGTCATGTCGTCGGGCACCGAGTCCAGCGGGATGGAGTAGTCGGTGTACCCGTCGTCGGTGTTGTCGTCCTCGCTGACCGGGTGGGGCGTGCCGTCGGAGTCCACCCAGCAGTGCTCGTCGGTGGTCAGGTCCGTACCGACGATGTACAGCAGGATCTCGTCGTCGGGGTAGCGCCCGGAGTCGTTGGTGAAGCTCACCGGGAGCGCTCCCGAATTGCGCGTGCGCGTACGAGCCGAGGCGGGACGGGCCCGGGAGGCGGACCACCCGGCGGCGCCGAGCAGGGGGACGCCGGCGGCGAGCGCGGTCCCTCCGAGGAAGAGGCGGCGTTCGATCATGCGGGGCTCCTCGTGTCGGGAGAACAGGAAACTGAAAACTAGATTTCCAATTACTCGGCGTCAACCCGTGTAACGCAAGAGATCTGAGCGCTTCACGAGTCCCCAGCTCACACAGGGGTGACACCCCGTCCCGAATGTCCTGGGGAGTGCGGGGAAGTCCGCACCCGGAAGGGCGAGTTCGACGAAACGCCTGAACGGGCAGGTCCGCGCGCCGTAGCGTGTGAATCGCCCCCCGCGAAGTGTTCCCGGACCTGGAGGAGCCGTGCCCCGACCCCTGCCCGCCGAACACCTGCGCTCGGCCGCCAGCCGCCGCCTCGACGCGCGTTACCCCCACCACGCGGACGACTTCGTGCACGTCGTGGCGTTGGGAAGCTCTGTCGAGGCCTCCGACGCCGACCGGCTGGACACCCTGAGCCTCATCGACGAACTCCGCGAGACCCTGGACACCGCTGAGCGCCGCCACCTCGCCGCCCTGCGCGAACGCCCGGAACCGGTCGCCTGGAGCCGGATCGCGCGTGCCACCAACATCACCCGCCAAGGGGTCGAGCAGCGGTACCTGCGTGCCCTGGGCGGGCACGGGCGCAACCCCGCGGTGGGACGCCAGGTGCTGCAGATCCGCCGGCGCATCGCGCAGGTCTCCGAGCACCGCAGCGCCGCCCGGTGGGGACAGACCGGGCCCGCCGGACGCGACTGGCAGCTGCGGGTCCTGCTGCGCTCGCGCCACGGCCTCTGGGACGCGGAGGAGGGCCTGCTCAGCGGGGTCAAGGGGGTCCCGCCCTCCTTGGAGAACTACTGGCTGCCCTCGCGGGAGTGCTTCGTGCGCGGGGAGGACGTCGAGGTGCTGGAGGTGCTCGAGGAGTCCACCCCGTGGGAGGGCGTGCGGCCCGCGCTCTACCGCCGACAGGGGTTGCCGGGCCACCCCGAACCCCGCGACCGCGCGGCGCCGGGGGTCTCCGAACGCGCACGCTGACAGCGGGTTCACCCCCGCCGTTCCACCAGCGCAGAGACGGCCAGGCCCACGACGAGGCCCCAGAACGGGGCGCCCACGTTCCACAGCTGCACGTCGGCGACGGTCACCAGGAAACACGCCAGCGCACCCAGCGTGTGCGTCGACCCGAACCCGGCCACGAAGGCGTTCTGCAACGGCCGCAGCATCGCCAGCCCGCCCAGCGCCGCCACGAACGCCGCGGGCGCCGCCGACATCAGCCCGACGAAGACCGGGGCGAACACACCCAGCACCATCGCGAGTACCCCGAGCGTGAGCGCCGCCGTGTACTGGCGCGCCCGCTCACCGGTGGCGACCAGCAGCGCGTTGGTCGGGCCGGTCAGGCACGTGGACACCGCGCCCAGCGGGGCCACACCCACCGACCACACCCCGCTCACGATCGCGGACACGTTCACCGGGGGCCGGTGCCCCGCCGACCGCAGGACCGCCACACCCTGGCCGTTCTGCACGACCAGCACCGTGATGGCCACCGGGACCACCAGCTCCGTCAGGGCCCGCACGGTGAACTCGGGCGCCTGCAGCAGGGGTAGGGCCACGGGGGAGCCCGTCTGCGGGGCACCGCCGGCGCTCCCGGTCAGCACCACCGCGGCCACCCCCACCAACAGTGCGCCCAGCACCGGCGGCATCCACCGCGCCCACCGGCCCAGCGCCGACAACAGCAGGAACACCGCCACCATCGGCACCGCGACCAGCGGCAGGGACCCGACCGAGCCCACCAGCCCCAGACCGAAGTCCAGGAACACCCCCGCGACCATCGCCATGACGATCGGCAACGGCAGCGCGTCGTTGACCCACCGCACCAGGCCGCTCAGGCCCAGAACCGTGACCAGCACCCCGGTCACGACCAGCGCCCCCAAGACCTCGCTCCACCGCAGGCCGCCGGCGAGCGCGTTGCCGACCACCACCGTCCCGGGGATCGTCCAGAAGAACGCCAACGGGGTGCGGTAGAACCAGCTCACGCCCAGGGTCAGCACGCCGTTGACGAAGAAGACCGCGAAGATCCACGACGCCATCTCCGCCCCGCTCAACCCGCCGGACGAACCCGCGGCGAAGATGACGGCCACCGGTCCGGTCGCCGAGAAGACCAGGGCCACGACCGCCGACGCCGCGTACGACGGGCCCAGGTCGGCCAGGACCCTGCGCGGGGAGGGCGGCCGCCGGTCGGGGCGTTCCAGCAACCGCGGCCGGCCCCCTCCCGCCGAGCCGCCGCCGGCCCCATCGGACCCCACTGCCCGGTCGTGCCCGGACCCGCGGGTGTCCCGGCCCTGCTCGGACTGCGCCGTCATCGCTGCTCCTCCCCGCTCACGCCTCGGCGAACTTCGCGGCCAGGGCGCTGCGCGAGCGCACCCCGCACTTCGCGTAGATCCTGGTCAGGTGGTACTGGACGGTCTTGACGGAGACACACAGCCGCTCGGCCGCCTCCCGGTTGGTCATGCCGGACGCCACCAGCTCGGTGACCGCCCACTCCTGCGCGGTCAACTTCGTGGGGTCCTCCGAACGCGGCCGGTTGAACCCGCCCGCGCGCAACTCGCGGTCGCACTGGTCCACGTACACCGACGCACCCAGCGACACGTAGATCTCCCGCGCCGAGGCCAGCGCCGCGTCCGCCTCCCGCCGTTTGCCGGCCCGGCGCAGGGCCTGGCCGTGGCCGAAGTGGATCCGCGCCCGGTAGTACGGCACGGGGATGTCCTCGATGAGCTCCAGGGCCCGCTCGAACGCCCTCCGGCACTGGTCGATGTCGCCCCGGGCGGCGTGGATCCGCCCCCGGGCCGCGCTGAGCTTGGCCATCGTCGAACGGTGCCCGGCCAGAGCCGAACGCTCCTCGTGCGGGCGCAGGAACGCGTCGGCCTCCTCGACCCGGCCCGCCAGCACCAGTGCGTCCGCGTACATGTCGTGCCAGGGCCAGAACCCGGGCTGGTGGAAGTCGACGCTCTCCGACAGCTCCAGCAGGGGGCGCGCCGCCCGCAGCACGGCCTCGTGGTCGCCCCGCACCGCGGCGCACTGGATGTTGCACATCGCCGAGGGGATGACCTGGATCGGGTACCCCTCCGGCGAGGTGTCCAGCCGCCGCAGGTGGTTCCCGGCGGCGGCCTGGTCCCCGCGCAGCGCGTGCACCTGCGCGGCGGTCCAGTGCAGCAGCGGGCTCAGCAGGGTCAGCTCGTAGCGCTCGAACCGGGCCGAGGCGCGCGCGACCACCCGCAGGGCCTCGTCCCACTCGCCCAGCACGAAGTGGGTGCGGGCCAGCCAGGCCTCCGCCCAGAGGGAGATGCGGGCCGAGCCGTCGCCCTCCCTCGTGGGCAGGGCGCTCTCGAGCAGGCCGCGGGCGGGCACCGGGTCGTCCATGGCCAGCGCCACCCACCCAGCGGCCATCTGGAACCGTTGGGTGTGCGTGGCCGAGACCGACCCGATCTCGGCCACCAGGCGTTCGCGGGACCCGTCGCCCTCGCCGTGCACGATGGCCTGCCCGAGCGTGCGGATCGCCCACGCCTCCACCACCGGCGACGTGCCCGGTTCCCCGGTCTCCTGGACCCGTTCGGCCCAGTGGACGAGCCGTTCCGGGCGCCACTCGCACAAGGAGTGCAGCACCAGCCGCTGGGCCACGGACGCGAACCCGGCCGGGTCGGTGGCGGGGTTCAGGGCCGCCACCGCCCGGTGCAGGGACGCGTGCGCCGCGCGCCGGCGCCCGCGGTGGATGTCGAGGTAACCGAGGGAGGCGTCCCGGGACGGACAGGGGCGCACCTCTTCCAGCATCGGGGTGTGCATCATCGCCGCGGGGATGTCGGCCGACCCGACCAGCGCGTCCACCCCGGCGATGGTCAACGCGTCGCGGGTGTCGCAGCCGTCGGTGAGCTCGGCGGCGGTCAGGAACAGGCGCGCCGCCGTCGGCCACTCCCCGGCGGCCGCGTGGACCCCGGCCCGGTCGCGCAGGGCGGCCGAGAGCTCCTCGTCCCCGCCGAGCGCGGCCGCCGCCCGGTGCTCCAGGACGGCGTCGGTCCCGTCCAGCCCCGCGGCCGCACGCAGGTGCAGCTCGCGGCGTTCGGCCGGCGGCACCGACCGGTAGACCGCGGCCCGGGCCATGGGTGAGACGAACCGGAAACAGGTGCGGGCGGTGCCGTCCACGACCCGCAGCAGCCCGTGCCGGACCGCTTCGTCCAACCCGGGCAGCGGATCCCGCACCCCGAGCACGTCGCGCACGTCCTCGTAGCGCACCGGTTCGTGCAGCACCGACACCAGCCGGGCGGCGGCGGCCCCGGCGGGCGAGCACCGGTGCAGCGCCTCGTGCACCTCGGCGTGCACGGACGCGGGGACCGGGAGCGACCGCGAGGTGTCCCGCCACGTGTCCGGGGTGGCCTCGGCCAGGATCCGCAGGACCGACGACAGGTCGCCGCCGGTGTGTTCGTGCAGCAGCCGCGCCTTGCCCGGGCTGAGGTGCACACCCGCGGCCGTGTGGGCGAGGTCGCGGATCTCGGCACTGGTCAGCGGGCGCAGGGGCACGGTGTGGTCGACGTGGCGGTCGCGGAGTCTTCGGAACGCGGGGGACAGGTCGGCGGCCCCGTCGTCGGCCGCCAGT
Source organism: Nocardiopsis coralli (assembly GCF_014892575.1). Taxonomy (GTDB): domain Bacteria; phylum Actinomycetota; class Actinomycetes; order Streptosporangiales; family Streptosporangiaceae; genus Nocardiopsis; species Nocardiopsis coralli. The sequence continues at coordinate 43,758 of NZ_JADBGI010000016.1, forward strand.
AGGACCAGTACCCGACCGCACCCGGCCCTGCGCACCGCCGTGACCAGCGCGCGCAGGGACTCGGTGTCGGTCCAGTGGGCGTCGTCGACCACCACCGTCACCGGGCGGTCGGCGGTCGTGAAGGCCTCGGCCAGCATCAGGGGCGAGGGTGCGGGACGCCCCGCCTCCCCGGCGGCACCGGGGAGGGGAAGGGCGTCCAGGACCTGTTCGGCCAGGTCGTAGGGGCTGTCGCTGGTCCAGGGCAGGGCCGAGACGGAGACGGTGATCCCGTCGCCGCACTGCCGGGTGAAGCGGGAGAGCAGGGTGGTCCGCCCCGAGCCCAGCGGCCCCTCGAGCAGGACCAGCAGGGAACGGTCGGAGCGTGCCGTGGCCAGGTGTGCGTTGAGGGTGTCGAGTTCGTGTCGGCGCAGAGTGGTCACCGGGTGTCCTGTTTCACTCACTTGTGCAGGCTAGAAGGTGCGCTGTCGCCGCTCGCGGCCGACTCCGCCCCGATGACCTCGGGTGATGCCGCGGTTGCTGCCCGCCGCGCCTCCCGGGGGACGCTCCACGTGACCGCGGCGCCGAGCACCGCGATGCCCGCGAAGACGTAGAAGGAGGCCTCGCTGCTGAGCCCCGCGCCCATGAGCACACCGCCCACCAGCGGCCCCAGGATCCCCCCGAGCCGCCCGAACCCGGCGCACCAGGCCACGCCGGCCGCCCGTGCCGAGGTCGGGTAGTAGTTCGACACGAACCCGTACACCAGCACCTGGGTCCCGATCGTGCCGACACCGGCCATGGCGACCGCGGCCAGCAGCATCCACACCGGCAGGCCCAGGGTCAGCACGACCAGGGCGAGCGCGGCGAGCCCGAACGTGACGGCGATGATGCGCTGCGGGTGGGTGCGGTCGGCCCGGTAGGAGGCGTAGAGCGCGCCCAGGATGGCGCCGCCGTTGAGCACCAGCAGGAACGCCAGGGAGCCCTGGGTGTCGAACCCGGCCTGCCCCATGATCTGCGGCAGCCACGTGTTGAGCCCGTAGGTGAGCAGCAGCCCGGCGAAGCTCATCATGCCCAGCAGGGCGGTCGGCAGCAGGTAGGGGCGGCTCGCCAGGAGCGCGAAGCCCGAACGCCCGCCGTCGTCGCGTTCGGCGGCGTCCTCACTCGCGGAGGGCAGGGGCACCCCGGTGCGTTCGGCGACCCGTGCGGCCTCCTCGGTACGGCCGCGGGAGAGAAGCCAGCGCGGGGACTCGGGCAGCTTGGCCAGCGCCAGGGGCAGCAGGATCACCAGCGGCAGCGCGCCGATCCAGAACAGCCCGCGCCAGCCGATCGCCTCCTGCAGCAGGATCGCCAGCAGCGAGGCCATCACACCGCCGGCCGGGATCCCGCTGTAGACGATCGCGTTGTACAGGTTGCGCCGGCCGGGCGGAGCGAACTCGGCCACGACCGCGCCGGCGGTGGCCACGAGGGCGCCCACACCGAGGCCGGTGACGAAGCGCAGCACGCCGAAGGCGACCACGGACGTGGCCATCGCGGTCAGCCCCATGCCGACCGAGAACCAGACGATGTTGATGATCATCATACGGCGCCGGCCGACGCGGTCGCCGACGGCCCCGGCGGTCAGAGCGCCGACCATGACGCCGACGAGTGCGTATGAGCCCAGTGCCCCCGCCTGGCCCGGCGTGAGTTCGCCCAGGTCGGTGGGGTCGGCGAGCAGGGTCGGAAGCACGGTCCCGTAGACGACGAGGTCGTAACCGTCGAAGAGCACGGCGAGCGCCGCGATGAGGACGACCCAGCGCACCGTGCTGCGGTGGCGGGGGCTCTTCCAGGTGGTGTCGGGGGTCGCGGAGGCGGTCTCCCGGGAAGCAGGCATGGGTGGTCTCCCTTGCGGGCGGGATGGTGCGGCGGGGCTGAGCCGCCGCCGGATGCCATGGGTCCGGTGGGACGAGCGGGGTCAGGGCGACGGAGGGGGAACAGGGGAATGCGAGCAGGCCGAGGGCGCGCGAAGGAAGGGCAGGGGCGCGCGGGGCGGGAGAGAGGGGAAGAGCGCGGAAGAAGGGGAGGGGCCGGGGGGTGTGACCCCTCCCGTCAGCCGAGGTCGCCGCCGGCCACCGGCAGCACGCTCCCGGTGATGTAGGAGGCCTCGGGGGAGGCCAGGAAGCAGATCGCGGCGGCCTGTTCCTCCAGCGATCCGTACCGGCCCATGAGGGAGTGCTCGGTGGTCTGGTCCACGACCTCCTGGAACCACGCGCGTTCCTGGTCGGTGGCGGCCGACGGCCCGCGCGGCACCTTGCGGGCGGGGGCCTCGGTCCCGCCCGGCGCGGTCGCCACCACCCGGACGCCGTGCGGTGCGGCCTCGAGGGCCAGCGATGCGGTGATCGCGTTGACGCCGCCCTTGGCAGCCGAGTAGGGGACCCGGTTCACGCCGCGGGTCGCGACCGAGGAGACGTTGACGACGGTGCCGCCGCCGGCCTCGATCATGTGCGGCAGCACCGCCCGGCAGCACCACAGCGTCGGGAACAGGGAACGCTGGATCTCCGTCTGCACCTGGTCGGCGGTGTACTTCTCGAAGGGTTTGGCCCAGATCGTGCCGCCGACGTTGTTGACGAGCACGTCGATGCGGCCGTGGCGTTCCTGGATCCCGTCGAAGACCTCCTCGGCGGGTTCGAAGCACTCCAGGTCGGCGGTGAGGGCCTCGGCGCGTCCGCCGTCGCCGAGGATCTTCTCCACGACCTCGTGCACGACCGCGGAACGGTCGATCAGCACCGTCGTGCCTCCCTCGGCGGCGATGCGCAGGGCCACCGCGCGGCCGATGCCCTGCGCCGCGCCGGTGACCGCGACGACCTTGCCGTCGAACCGGCCGGGGTGGACCGAGGCGCTCATCCGGCCACCTTCTCCCCGAGGGAGGACCGCAGGCCCTCCTTCTCCCCGTCGGAGGGGGCGGCGGCCGGGTTGAACTTCTCGAAGTGGAACGCGGCCGGGGCGATGCCCTCGTCGTCGAGGTGCCCGCGCACCGCCTCCACCATCTTCGGCGGGCCGCACAGGTACACGTCGACGTCGCCGCCGTGCAGGTGCTCGGGGCCCATCAGCGACATCACGTACCCCTTGTTGGGGGCGCCGCTGTCGGGGTCGGCCACGCAGTAGGAGTAGGTGAACCCGGGGAGCTCGGCGGCGTGCCGGTCCAGGGCCTCCAGCTCCACGAGGTCCTCGTCGGTGGAGACGCCGTAGACCAGGTGGACCGGGTGCTCGGCGGGGGAGTCCTTCATCCGCTCCAGGATCGACAGCATCGGGGCGAGCCCGGTGCCGCCGGCCAGCAGCAGGGCGGGGCGCTTCTGCTCGCGCAGGAAGAAGCTCCCCATCGGCCCGGTGAAGTCGAGCCGGTCGCCCTCGCGGGCGCGGTCGCGCAGGTACTCCGACATGAGCCCGCCCTCGGTGATGCGCACCAGGAACGAGACCTCGCGGGCGGAGGGGCCCGAGCTGAAGGAGTAGGAACGTGTCGACCCGGTGCCGGGCACCTCCACGTTCACGTACTGGCCGGGCAGGAACGCCAGCTCGTCGCGCTCGTCGACCTCCAGGGTGAAGGCGACCGTGGTCTCCGACAGGTGGCGGAGCTCGGTGAGGGTGCCGGTGTGGCGGGCGGCGCCGGTCTTGGCGGCGGCCGAGGTGCTGGCCACCTGCACCACGAGGTCGCTCTCCGGGGTCATCTGGCAGGGCAGGCAGTACCCCTCGTCGGCCTCGTCGTCGGTGAGGGCGTCCTCGATGTAGTCGCCGCCGTCGTAGTCGCCGCTCTCGCAGAACGCCTTGCAGGTTCCGCAGGCGCCGTCGCGGCAGTCGAAGGGGATGTTGATGCGGGCCTTGTAGGCGGCGTCGGCGACCGTCTCCATCGGGTTGCAGGAGATCATGCGCGTGACGCCGTCCTCGAAGGCCAGCGCGACCTGGTGCGCCATGGGGTGCCTCCTTCCGGGGGCTGGGGGAGCGGGATCAGAGCAGGTAGATGTCGACGACGTGGTGCACGCAGTCGTTCTTCAGCACGATCTTCTTGCGGCGGATGCGGGGCTGCTCGCCGGTCAGGTCCAGCGTCAGGTGCGTGACCCCGAAGTAGGTGTCGGTGGTCTGGTACCGGTAGTACAGCGAGAACCAGTTGTGGCGCAGGTCGATCTCGCCGTCGCGGCGGTCGAGGATCTCCACGTTGGAGATGTTGTGGCCGGTCCGCGGCTCCGGCAGCGACGTGGCGCTGGAGCGGTCGGTTCGGATGCGGAAGACCCGGTCCTCCAGGCCGCCCCGGTTGGGGTAGTAGATGAGCGAGATCTCGCGCTGGGGGTCCTCGGTGAGCTCGCCGTTGTCGTCCCAGGCCGGCATCCAGTACTCGGCCTCGGGGTGATAGCACTCCAGCCAGTCCTCGAACCGGCGGTCGTCCAGGAGCCGGGCCTCGCGGTACAGGAAGTCCTCGACCTCGGCGCGGGTGATGGTGGCGGCGGTCGCGGGCACGGATGCGGTGATCGTCATGGTCGGTGGCCTCAGCTCTGGGTGTTCTGCTCGATCCGGTGGGCGCTCTCCTCGGCCAGGGCCTTGACCATCTCGTCGCGCCAGTAGCCGTGCTGGATCGGGTACAGGCCCTCGTCCTCGGTCTTGGCGCCGCTGGAGAGCACGTTGTCGAGCCCGATGCCGCGCGCGGTCTCGTCCGGGCCGTTCAGCTGGTGGGTGACGCCGCGGCTGAGGTCGTTCCACGGGGAGGCGGTGGCCCGGTAGGTCTTCTGGCAGGAGCGGAACTCCTCCAGGTCGTCCGGGGTGGCCATGCCGGTCGCGTTGAAGAAGTCCTCGTACTGGCGGATCCGGTTGGCGCGCGACTCGTCGCTCTCGCCCTTCGGCGCGATGCAGTAGATGGTGACCTCTGTCTTGTCCACCGAGATCGGCCGGAAGTGCCGGATCTGGCTGGAGAACTGGTCCATCACGTACACGTTCGGGTACAGGCACAGGTTGCGGGACGCGCCCACCATGAACTCGGCCTTCTTCTCCCCGAACTTCTCGGCGAGCTCCTCGCGCTGCGGGAAGAGCGGGCGGTCCTGCGGGTTGCCCCACCACATCCACAGCAGCAGGTGGCCGTGGTCGAAGGAGTAGTAACCGCCGCCCTGCTTGCCCCAGGTGCCGGCGTCCATCGCCTTGGTCTCGTTCGCGGACTCACCGGACTTGCGGCGGGCGGTCGTGGCCGCGTAGTTCCAGTGTGTGGAGGAGACGTGGTAACCGTCCGCGCCGTTCTCGGCCTGGAGCTTCCAGTTGCCGTCGAAGGTGTAGGTGGAGGCGCCGCGCAGCACCTCCAGGCCCTCGGGGGACTGGTCGACGAGCATGTCCAGGATGGTGCGGGTGTCGCCGAGGTGCTCGTCGAGCGGCTTGACGTCGGGGTTGAGGCTGCCGAACAGGAACCCGCGGTAGCTCTCGAACCGGGCGACCTTGGTGAGGTCGTGCGAGCCGTCCTTGTTGAACTGCTCGGGGTAGCCGCCGCTGCGCTGGTCCTTGGCCTTGAGCAGCTTGCCGGCGTTGTTGAACGTCCACCCGTGGAAGGGGCAGGTCAGGGTGGTGCGGTTGTCGGTCTTGCGGCGGCAGAGCATGGCGCCGCGGTGGCTGCACGCGTTGATGAGGGCGTTGAGCGCGCCGTCCTTGCCGCGGGTGATGACGATCGGCTGGCGCCCGATGTGGGTGGTGAAGTAGTCGCCCACGTTCGGGATCTGGCTGTCGTGCGCCAGGTAGACCCAGTTGCCCTCGAAGATGTACTTCATCTCGAGCTCGAAGAGCTCCTCGTCGGTGAAGACCGACCGGTGCATCTGGTGGCGGCCGTTGGCCTCGTCCTCGATGAGTGCGTCGTCGAGGAGGGATCGGACATGGCCCAGGGTCTCGGTCACCGGGTACCTCCTGTGGTGCTCGTGAACCCGCCGTGAACAGGTCGTTTCGGCGAAGTTGCCCACCACCTTGACACTCGGTGTCCTGAGTCACACCGGGCAAATGCCTAGGACTGGCCCAGGGGGTCTGGAGCCGGACAGCCCCGGCCCGTCATGCTGTGCGGGAGCCGGGGGACACGGGCCGTCCCCCGGTGGAGTCCCAGGTCAGTGAGGTCCCCGAGGTGCTAGTGGCCGGTGAACCCCATGCGGCTGCTGAGCCGCTCGGCCGCGTCGGTGATCAGCGGGGCCACCGCGTCCCGGAACTCCTCCACCGAGGCCCGCCCGGTCGAGGTGGAGCTCGCCAGGGCGCCGACGGAGACCCCGGAGGCGTCGCGGACCGGGGCGGCCAGGGTGATGAGCCCGCGCTCCAGCTCGTCGGAGGTCAGGGCGTACCCGTGTTCGCGTACCGCCCCGACCGCCTCGCGCAGGGCGTCGGCGTCGGTGACCGTGGCCGGGCCCAACGGGGCGAAGCCCGAACCCGAGACCACCCGGTCGACGGTGTCCGGGCTCTCCCACGCCAGCAGCGCCCGCCCCATGGACGTGGCGTAGGCCGGGACCCGGGTGCCGACCGAGACGTTGATGCTCATGATCCGGCGGACCGGGACCCGTGCCGCGTAGACCACGTCGGTCCCGTCGAGCACACCGAGGGAGGCCGATTCCCCGGTGCGGTCGGCCAGCTCGAGCAGCAGGGGCTGGGCGGCCTCGGTCAGCGCGTGGGAGGCGGAGAAGTGCCGACCCAGGCTCAGCACCCGCGGGGTCAGGCGCCACCGGTCCCCGTCGTTGTCCACGTACCCGAGCCGCTGGAGGGTGAGCAGGATGCGCCGGACCGCGGGCCGGGACAGCCCGGTGGCCTCGGCGACCTCGGCCGGGGTGGGGGTCGGCCGCTGCTCGCCGAAGGCCGACAGGACGGTGAAGCCCCGTTCGATGCTCCGGATGAAGTCGCGGTCGTTGCTGGTCATGGGGCCTCCGAGTCGGGGTGTCCGGGCCGTGCCCGCGAAGTCTGGCATTGACAGCACCGGTGAACCAACGCACACTGAGCCTCGTACGCACAGCGGTTAACCAGTACGCACAGCGTACGCCCCGTGGGGTGGGTCCCGTTCCCGGCCCGCACCCCCGCACCCCCGCGGCGACACCGCTCCGCTCCCGTCCGCGACATCCGCGAGGAGAACCCCGATGACCGCCACCGACGCCCCCACCGCCTCCGGTTCCGGGACCGCCGCCACCGAGAAGTTCACCGCCGAGCGCGTCAGCGCCGACACCCCGCCCGAGCGCCTGGCCGCGATCGCCAAGGACGCCCTCGGCGCGCTCAACCGGGTGATCCTCGACCACGAGGTCAGCTACGCCGAGTACCGCGTCCTCAAGCAGTGGCTCATCGACGTCGGCGAGGGCGGCGAGTGGCCGCTGTTCCTCGACGTGTTCATCGAGCACTCCGTCGAGGAGGTCCTGGCCCGCTCCCGCCAGGGAACCAAGGGCAGCATCGAGGGTCCCTACTACGTGGCCGACGCGCCCGAGCTGCCGGCCGAGTGCACCATGCCGATGCGCGAGGAGGACCGCCGGGGCGAGCAGCTCGTCTTCTCCGGCCAGGTCACCGACCTCGACGGCAACGGCCTCGGCGGCGCGAAGGTCGAGCTCTGGCACGCCGACGCCGAGGGGTACTACTCGCAGTTCGCGCCGCACCTGCCCGAGTGGAACCTGCGCGGCACCATCGTCACCGACGAGCAGGGCCGCTACTCCATCACCACCGCGCTGCCCGCGCCGTACAAGATCCCCACCGACGGCCCCACCGGGCAGTTCATCGAGGCGCAGAACGGCCACCCGTGGCGCCCCGCCCACCTGCACCTGATCGTGTCCAGCCCGGGCCGCCACCCCATCACCACGCAGCTCTACTTCCGGGGCGGCGAGTGGGTGGAGGACGACGTCGCCTCCGCCACCAAGCCCGAACTGATCCTCGACCCGGTCAAGGGGGAGGACGGCCTCCACCGGGTCGAGTACCGCTTCGCCCTCGACCCCGCCGAGTAGGGCACCCCGTCCCGTCCTCGCCGCCGTCGGCCCGCACCGGGCCGGCGGCCGCCCCCTGCCCGCTCGCACAGGAAGCGCACATGCCCGACCTCACCGTCCGCTCCGTGGACAGCGTCATCCTCGACGTGCCCCTGATACGCCCGCACAAGTTCGCGACCACCACCGCCACCGCCCAGCCGATCCTGCTGGTCACCGTCACCACCGAGGACGGCGTGGCCGGCCACGGCGAAGGCGTCGTGCCCGGCGGTCCCTGGTGGGGCGGCGAATCGGTCGAGACCATGAAGGCGATCGTCGACCGCTACCTCGCCCCCGTGATCGTCGGCCGCCGGGTGAACGAGCTCCCGGGCATCATGGCCGACCTGGAACGGGTGGTCGCCAACGCCCGCTTCGCCAAGGCCGCCGTCGACGTCGCCCTCCACGACGCCTGGGCCCGTTCGCTCGGGGTGCCCGTGCACGACCTGCTCGGCGGTGCGTGCCGCGACTCGATCGAGGTGACCTGGGCGCTCGGCTCGGCCCCCGTCGGCGAGGTGCTGGACGAGGTCGAGGGCAAGCTCGAGTCCGGGCTCCACCACAGCTTCAAGCTCAAGATGGGCGCCCTGCCACCGGACGAGGACACCCGCCGCGTCGCCGAGATCGCCCGGGCCCTGGACGGGCGCGCGTCGGTGCGCGTGGACGTCAACGCCCGCTGGGACCGCTTCACCGCCCTGACCCACGTGCCCCGCCTCGTCGAGGCCGGCGTCGATCTGGTCGAGCAGCCCACCCCCGGCAACCAGATCGAGGTGCTGGCCGAGCTCACCCGCCGCACCGGCGCCACGGTGATGGCCGACGAGTCGGTGTGCAGCCCCCACGACGCCCTGGAGGTCGTGCGCCAGGGGGCGGCCGACGTCATCGCGCTCAAGACCACCAAGGTCGGCGGGTTGCGCCAGAGCCGGGAGGTCGCCGCGATCGCCAAGGCACAGGGGGTCGCCCTGCACGGCGCGACGTCCCTGGAGGGGCCGGTGGGCACCGCCGCCTCGCTGCACTTCGTGTGCTCCGAACCCGGGGTCAACCACGGTTCCGAGCTGTTCGCGCCGCTGCTGCTGGCCGAGGAGCTGCTCACCGAACCGTTGCGCTACGCCGACGGGCGCCTGCACCTGCCCGAGGGGCCCGGGCTCGGCGTCGAGCTCGACCCCGACGCCGTCAAACGCTTCACCCGCACCTGACCGGAAGGCCCGACATGGCTCTCTTCCACGTCCGCATGGACGTCGACATCCCGCGCGACCTCGACGAGCAGGTGCGCACCGACACCGTCGCCCGCGAGAAGGCCTACTCGCAGCAGCTGCAGCGCGAGGGCACGTGGGTGCACATCTGGCGCATCGTCGGCCAGTACTCCAACATCAGCGTCTTCGACGTGGAGTCCGCCGACGAGCTGCACAAGATCCTGACCGCCCTGCCGCTGTTCCCGTACATGGACATCGAGGTCATGCCGCTGACCCGGCACCCCTCGGCGCTCTGAGCCCGCGCGGACCGACTACCCGGGCCGGCCCGGCACGCCCGGGTCCGGGTCCTCGGCCAGGCGCCGTCCCAGCCCCGTGGCGGCCACCCGCAGCGCCGGGACCAGCCGCTGCAGGTCGGCGCGGACCGAGTGCACCACGATGCCCAGCGCTGCGACCGGGGGCGCCTGCCGGTCGGGGCGCACGGGCACCGCGACCGAGCACGAACCGAGGGTCATCTCCTCGTGGGTGGAGGCGTACTCGCGCTCGACCGCCCGGCGCAGGTCCCGTGCGAGCCTGCCGCCCTCGGTGATCGTGTGGCGGGTGCGTGCTTCCAGGCCGCGGGCGCAGTAGGCCTGCACATGGTCCGGTCCCGACCAGGCCAGGAGCGCCTTGCCGACGCCGGTGGTGTGCAGGGGCAGGCGTTCACCCACCCGGGACAGCACCGGGACGGAGCGGTGTCCGGCGAGTTTTTCCACGTACAGCGCGTGGTCGCCGTCGCGCACGGCCAGGTGGATGTTCTCGCGGGTGATCTCGTAGAGGTCCTGCATGTACGGCAGCGCCCGCTCGCGCAGGCGGTCGGCGACCGGTGCCAGGAGGCCGGTGCGCCACAGCCGCAGCCCGACCCGGTAGCGCCCGTCCGCGCCGCGTTCCAGCGCGCCCCACGACAGCAGCTCCCCGACGAGGCGGTGGGCGGTGGCCGGGGCGAGGCCCGCCGCGCGGGCCAGCTCGGCCAGGGTCGCGCTGGGGCGCTCAGGGGTGAGGGCTCCGAGGAGATCGAGGGCTCGGGCGGTCACCGAACGGTCGTCATCCGTACGCATGCTCGGCATGCGCACATAATTGCACGGATCTTCCGGTCAACGGAACACACCCCTGGACTGTGACCTGACGCACGGGTTCCGTTGACCTCATGCACATTCACGAGACCCGAACCCAGGTCGCGATCGTCGGCGCGGGCCCGGCCGGCCTCACCCTCTCCCACCTGCTCGCAGCGCAGGGCATCGACTCCGTCGTCGTGGAGATCCGCGAACGCCACGAGATCGAGGGCACCATCCGCGCAGGGATCCTCGAACAGGGCACCGTCGACCTGCTCTCCGGATCCGGGATCGACACCCGCGTCCACACCGAGGGGGCCCGGCACGACGGCATCGAACTGCGCTTCGACGGCCGCGGGCACCGCATCGACTTCGCCCGCCACGTGGGCCGGTCCGTGTGGCTCTACCCCCAGCACGAGGTGCTCAAGGACCTCATCGCCACCCGCGTTCGCGACGGCGCCGACCTGCGCTTCGGCGTCTCCGACGTCGTCGTCGACGGGGTCGGCGGAACCGAGCCCGAGGTCGCCTTCACCGACCGCGACGGTACCCGAACCCGCCTGCGCTGCGACGTCGTCGCCGGGTGCGACGGGTCCGCGGGGGTGAGCCGGAACGCCTTCCCCGACGGCACCGCCCAGGACCACTTCCGCACCTACCCCTTCGGGTGGTTCGGGATCCTCGCCGAGGCGCCGCCGTCCGCGCCCGAGCTGATCTACACCCACTCCGAACGCGGGTTCGCGCTCATCAGCAGCCGCACCCCGACCGTCCAGCGCATGTACTTCCAGTGCGACCCGCGGGAGGACCCCGCCGACTGGAGCGACGCCCGCATCTGGGACGAACTCCAGGCCCGTGTCGCGGGAGAGGACGGGTTCTCCCTGAAGGAGGGCCGCATCTTCCAGCGCGGGGTGATCCCCATGCGCAGCTACGTCCGTACCCCGATGCGCCACGGCCGCCTGCTGCTGGCCGGCGACGCCGCACACACCGTCCCGCCCACCGGCGCCAAGGGCCTCAACCTCGCCATGGCCGACGTGCAGGTGCTCGCCCGCACCCTGACCGACTTCTTCGGATCCGGCGACGAGGGCACCCTGGACACCTACGGCCCCACCGCCCTGCGCCGCGTCTGGCGTGCCCAACACTTCTCCTACTGGATGACCTCGATGCTGCACACCGACCCCGCCGGCAGCGACTTCGACCTCAACCGCCAGCGCGGCGAGCTCGACTCGGTCACCAGCAGCGCCGCCGGTTCGACCTACCTCGCCGAGGCCTACACCGGCTGGCCCCTGTCCCTCTGACACCGATCCCTCTGACACCGATCGCCCCCCGCCACGCACCGACCGACCGCGTGTCCGCGTTCCCGCACACGCATCACGCCCCTCCAGGAGGCGCCCCGTGAGATCGTCCGTCCGCCACGCAGGGTGGGTCATGCCCCTGTGCTGGATCGCCGTCGTGCTCGACGGTTTCGAGATGGTGGTGCTCGGCACCACGCTGCCCACGCTGCTCGACGAGGGCCAGTGGGGGATGACCCCGAACACCGCCGGGATGGCCACCACGGCAGGGCTCGCCGGTATGGCGATCGGGGCGCTGTTCATCGGCACCGTCACCGACGTCATCGGCCGGCGGAAGGTCATGATCTACGCGGTGGCGAGCTTCTCCCTGCTCACCGCCTTGTGCGCCTGGGCGCCCTCGCTGTGGGCCTTCGCGCTCCTGCGGTTCCTGGCGGGGATCGGACTCGGCGGCTGCCTGCCCACCGCGATCGCCCTGTCCACCGAGTACGCCCGCAAGGGCCGCAGCAGCAGCGCCACGACCACGCTGATGACCGGCTACCACGTGGGCGCCATGCTGACCGCCCTGATCGCCCTGTTCATCCTGCCCACGCTGGGCTGGCAGGCCATGTTCATCGCCGGATCCCTGCCCGCGCTGGTCCTCGTGCCGCTGATGATCCGGTACCTGCCCGAGTCGGAGTCCTTCGGGCAGCAGGCCCCGCAGCGTCCGGCCGCCGGCGCGAGCTCCGACGCGGTCCGTTCGCTGTTCCGGGGCGGCCTGGGACGGTCCACCCTCGCGTTCTGGGCGGCCTCCTTCTGCGGCCTGCTGCTGGTCTACGGGCTCAACACCTGGCTGCCCGAGATCATGCGCGCCGCCGGGTACGAACTCGACGCCGCCCTGGGACTGCTGCTGGCCCTCAACACCGGTGCCGTCGTCGGCCTGATCGTGGCCGGCCGCACCGCCGACCGCTTCGGCCCGCGCGCCACCAACCTGGTCTGGTTCGCGGTCGCCTCGGTGCTGCTCGCGGCGCTCAGCATCCGCCTGCCCGGTGTCGGCGCGTACGCGGCCGTGCTCCTGGCCGGGTGCTTCGTCTTCAGCTCGCAGGTGCTCGTCTACGCCTACATCAGCCGGGTCTTCCCGCCCGCCAACCGGGCGACCGCCCTGGGCTGGTCGGCGGGTGTCGGCCGGTTGGGCGCCATGACCGGCCCTGTGCTGGGAGGCGCGCTGATCACCGCCGGGATCGCCTACCCGTGGGGCTTCTACGCCTTCGCGCTGGTCGGGGTGCTCGGCGGCCTGGCGGTCTTCTGCGCCCGCCGCCCCGCCCCGGTCGAACCCGAACACCTGGACGGGGGTACGGGCCCCGGCACCTCGGACGGAGGTACCGATCCCGGAGCCCGTCCCCGGGTCCCGGCGGCGGACGACTGACCCCGGACACACCGAAGGGCGCCCGGCCGCGGCCGGGCGCCCTCGTGGCGCAGCGAGTGCGGAGGCCCGGTCAGGCCTCCTCGGCCAGGACCTCCTGCGCGATCGCGAAGGCCTTGTTCGCCGCCGGGACCCCGCAGTAGATGGCGGCCTGCAGGAAGACCTCGCCGATCTCGTCGGCGCTCAGGCCGTTGCGGCGGGCGGCGCGCACGTGCATGCCCAGCTCGTTCCAGTGGCCGTGCGCGGTCAGCGCGGTGAGCACCATGCAGCTGCGGGTGCGGCGGTCCAGGCCGGGCCGGGTCCAGATCTCACCCCAGGCGTACCGGGTGATGAGGTCCTGGAAGGGTTCGCTGAACGGCGTCTTTCGCTCCTCGGCGCGGTCCACGTGGGTGTCGCCGAGCACCGAACGGCGCACCCGCATCCCCGCGGCGTGCCGGTCCCCGGCGGTGAAGTGCTCGACGAGGAGCGTGTTGACCCGCTCGGCCTGCTCCCACGACAGCAGGTGCGCCGCCTGGTCCAGCACGGCCAGGCGCGCACCGGGGATCTGCTCGGCGATGGTCGAACCGTGCCCCTCCGGCGGGGTGGCCGGGTCGTCGGCCCCGGCGATGACCAGGGTCGGGGCCTCGACGCGCGGCAGTTCGGCGACGATGTCCCACTCGGCGATCGCCTCGGCCACCGACGCGTACCCCTCGGGGGCGGTGGCGGCGACCCGGTCGCGCCGGTCCTGCACCTGGTCGGGGTGTTCCTGCACGAAACCGGGGGTGAACCAGCGGTCCACGACCCCGTCGGCGACCGCGGAGGTGCCCTCGGACCGCACCAGCTTCGCCCGGTCCAGCCAGTTCTGTGCCGGTGCCATGCGCGGGGAGGTCGCCAGCAGCGCGAGCCGGTCGATGCGCTCGGGGGCGTGCACCGCCAACCACTGGCCGATCATGCCGCCCAGCGACAGCCCGGCGTAGTGGGCGCGGCGTACCCCGAGGTCGTCCATCAGGCGCAGGACGTCCCCGGCCAGCTCGGCGATGGAGTACGGGCCGTCCGGAACGGGGGAGTCCCCGTGCCCGCGGGTGTCGAAGCAGATCACCCGGAAGTGGGCCGAGAGCGCCTCGACCTGCGGCTGCCACATGTCGGAGGCCGCACCGAGGGAGGGCCCGAGCAGCAGCGCCGGGGCGTCCTCCGGGCCGCTGACGGTGTGGTGGAGTTCAACGCTCATGGGTTCCTTCTTCGCTGGTCGTGCTGCCGTTGCTCCCCGCCTCGCCTGCGCCGGTGACACGGTCGGTGAAGAGGCCGGCCGCCCCCAGGTAACCGGAGGGGTCGAGCAGGGCGCGGATCCGGTCGGGGCTCCGGACCCCGTCGAGGCGCTCGGCGAGCACCCCGACCAGGTCGCGTCCGGTCTCGACGGCCTCCGCGCAGGCGGCCGAGACGAGGTGGTGGGCCTCCAACCTCCCCAGTTCGGGGGCCAGGTCGGTGGTGACCCGTTCGCTGAGCGCGGTCCCGCCGGTGGCGTCCAGTCCGGTGCGCATCCGGTCGGGGTGCACCCGCATGCGCTCGGCGCTGGTGTGCATCCAGGCCGCCGCGCTGCCGGTGCGCCGCCACAGGTCGGTCAGCGGCAGCCACTCGGAGTGCCAGGACCCGGCCGCCCGCTGGTGTTCCTGGATCTGCGCGGCCAGCAGGGTCGACACCAGGCCGGGGGCCTGGCGGGCGCAGGCCAGGGCGCTGACGGCGGCGACCGGGTTGCGTTTGTGCGGGAGGGTCGAGGAACCCCCGACCCCGGGGCCGCCGTCCTCGGTGACCTCGCCGATCTCGGTCTGGGACAGCAGGACCACGTCCTGTGCGGCGGTCCCCACGGCGCCGGCCACACGCCCGAGGGCGCCGGCGAGGTCGGCGATGCGGCCGCGTTCGGTGTGCCAGGGCAGAGCCGGTTCGGCCAGGCCCAGCCGGCGGGCGAGCGCGGCGGCCACGCGGGGCCCGTCCGTGCCCAAGGAGGCCAGGGTCCCGACCGCCCCGCCGAGCTGCACGGCCGCGCTCTCGTCGAGCGCCCGCCACAGCCCGTCGCCGGCCGTGGAGAGCCCGTGGGCCCACCCCGCCGCGACCGCCCCGAAGGTCGTGGGCAGCGCCTGCTGCAGCAGGGTGCGCCCGGCCATGGGGGTGTCCCGGTGCTCGGCGGCCAAGGAGAGCAGGATCTCCGTCGCGCTGTCCAGGTCGGCCAGGAGCGCGTCCCCGGCCCGGCGCGAGAGGAGCATCGCGGCGGTGTCCATGACGTCCTGGCTGGTCGCGCCCTGATGCACGTGGCGGGCGGCCTCGGCGTCCACGGCCCGCACCCGTCCGGTCAACTCCTTGACCAGCGGGATCACCGGGTTGCCCCCGCCCGCGGCCGCCTGTCCCAACGCCCCGGTGTCGTACAGGTCCGGGTCGCACGCGCCCGCCACCGCCTCGGCCTGCGCGGGCGTCATCAGGCCGGTGTCGGCCAGGGCCCGCGCCAGCGCCGCCTCGGTGTCGAGCAGCGCCCGCAGCCAGGCGGTGTCGTCGGTGCACGGACCGACGGGGCCCCGCGTGAGGACCCCGTCGAACAGGCCGGTCATGTGGCTCCCTCGGTGGACGGACGGGCGCGGTCGGCGGCAGCGCCCGGGCGGGCGGTCAGATGTCGAAGAAGACCGTCTCTCCCTCGCCCTGCAGCCGGATGTCGAAACGGTAGCCGTCGGGGGCCGTGCCCGCCACGAGGGTGGCCCGCGCCTCCGGGTCCTCCACGCTGGCGAGCACAGGGTCCGCGGCGTTGGCGGCCTCCTCCTCCGGGAAGTACAGGCGCGTGACGACCCGGTGCAGCATCCCGCGCGCGAAGACCGACACGTCGATGTGGGGCGCCTGGTCCCCGTCCGGTCCCGGTACCGCGCCCGGCTTCAGGGTGAGGATGCCGTAGGAGCCCTCGCCGTCGGTGGGGCAGCGGCCGAACGCCCGGAACCCCGGGTACGAACGTGCGCCGCGCGGGTCGTCGGGGTGATCGAAACGGCCGTCCGGGTCGGCCTGCCAGGTCTCGACGAGCGCGTCGGCGACCAGCTCGCCGGCCCCGTCGCGCACGGTCCCGCGGATCCACACCGCACCCGGTGTGCCCTCGTCGACCGCGAACGGACCGTCCGGCCAGGGCAGACCGATGTGCAGGTACGGGCCGACCGTCTGGGACGGGGTGGTGGGGTAGGTGCTCACTCGTCGTCCTCCGCGATCTCTTCCTCGGACTCGAACGGGGTCTGCCCGCGGCCCCGCAGCACGATGTCCCAGCGGTAGGCCAGCGCCCACTCGGGTTCGGTGCTGCCGTAGTCGAACCGGGCGACCATACGCTCCCGGGCCTCCTCGGGCACCGAGTTCCACATCGGGTCCTGGAAGAACAGCGGGTCGTCGGGGAAGTACATCTGCGTGACGAGCCGCTGGGTGAAGGCCTGCCCGAACAGGGAGAAGTGGATGTGCGCGGGGCGCCACGCGTTCTGGTGGTTCTTCCAGGGGTAGGCGCCCGGCCGCACCGTCACGAACCGGTAGAACCCCTCGGCGTCGGTCATGGCGCGCCCGACCCCGGTGAAGTAGGGGTCCAGCGGGGCCGGCCAGTTGTCGCCGGTGTGGCGGTAGCGCCCGGCCGCGTTGGCCTGCCAGACCTCCACCAGGGTGTGCGGGACCGGCCTGCCGTCGCTGTCGCGCACCTGCCCGTGCACGGTGATCCGCTGGCCCTGGGGTTCGCCGCCCTCGTGCTGGCGGGTCAGGTCGTGGTCGAGCTCGCCGACCCGCTCGTGGCCCAGCACCGGGGAGGTGACCTCGGTCAGCGTGTGCGGCAGCAGGGTGAGCGGCCGCTTCGGGTGGCGCAGCGCCGTGCTGTTGTACCCGGGGTAGTCCAGCGGGGGATGGGTGTCGTGGTCGCGGACGTACTGGGGCACGTACAGCCCCGACCCCGTCCTCGCCTCGGGGGTGGTGGGCATCGTGTGGTCCTTTCGGTTCGTGCGCGGGCTCGTGCGGGGCTCAGGCCTCGAGGACGACGGCCAGCCCCTGGCCGACCCCGATACAGAGCGTGGCCAGGCCCCACCCGCCGCCGCGCCGGCGCAGCTCGTGGGCGAGGGAGCCGAGGATACGGGCCCCGGACGCACCCAGCGGGTGCCCCAGGGCGATGGCGCCGCCGTTGGGGTTGACGGCGGCCGGGTCCAGACCGTCCCACGAACGCAGGCAGGCCAGGGACTGGGCGGCGAAGGCCTCGTTGAGCTCGACCACCGACAGGTCGCCCCAGCCGATCCCCGCCCGCTGGAGGGCGATCTCGGCGGCACGCACCGGACCGACACCGAACACGTCCGGGTCCACACCGGCCGCGCCCCGGCCCGCGATGCGTGCGAGGGGTTCCAGCCCGGTGCGGTCGGCGGCGGCGCTGTCGCCCAGCAGCAGGGCGGCGGCGCCGTCGTTGAGGGGTGAGGCGTTGCCCGCGGTGACGGTGCCCTCGGCCCGGAACACGGTCTTGAGCCCGCCGAGCTTGTCCAGGGACGTCTCCCGCACACACTCGTCGCGGTCCAGGTGCGCGCCGGGCACCTGGACGATCTCGCCGTCGAAGACCCCCTTCTCCCACGCCTCGGCGGCCCTCTCGTGGCTGGCCAGGGCGAAGGCGTCCTGCTCGTCGCGGGCGATCCCGAACTTGTCGGCCAGGCGCTCGGTCGCCTCGCCCAGCGACACCGTCCACTGGTCGGGCATGCACGGGTTGACCATGCGCCAGCCCAGCGTCGTGGAGTGCAGGGTCGCGTCGCCGGCCGGGAACCCCTTGGGCGGCTTGGGCACGACCCAGGGGGCGCGGCTCATCGACTCCACACCCCCGGCCAGGACCAGGGAGGCGTCGCCGGTCTGGATCGCGCGGCTGCCCTGGACCGCCGCCTCGAGGCCGGACCCGCACAGCCGGTTGACCGTCGACCCCGGGACCGAGGTGGGCAGCCCCGCGAGGATCGACGCCATCCGGGCGACGTTGCGGTTCTCCTCGCCGGCGCCGTTGGCGTTGCCGAACAGCACCTCGTCGACGGGCGGTTCGCCTTCGCTGCCGCCCGGGCCGACGGGGGACCCGGAACGCTCCAGGCCGGGGGCGCGGTCGACGAGGGCGCCGACGACGTGCGCGGCGAGGTCGTCGGGGCGGACGCCGGACAGCGCTCCGCCGAACTTGCCGAAGGGGGTGCGGACGGCGTCGAGGACGTAGGTGTCGCTCACCGGGGGCCTCCTGGTCGTGGTGGGGTCGTGGCCGGGCACGGTCGGTGTGTTCCGGCCGATGCGGGCCGGTCGGGCGGCGGGGCCGGTGTCAGCGGGCCCCGGTGAGAGAGCGAAGCACGGACAGCTCGCCGTCGGTGGGGGCGGGGGTGCGCACGAGGTCGTCGGCGATCCTCAGGTCCCAGCCGGTGGCCTCCACGACCTGGTCGACCTCCACACCCGGGTGCACGCCGGTCAGCACCAGTTCGCTGGTCTCCGGGTCGGGTTCGAGCACGCCGAGGTCGGTGATGACCCGGGTCGGCCCGGCCCCGCGCAGGCCCAGGCGTTCGCGGTCGCCCTTGCCGCGCCCGTGCCCGACCGAGGTCACGAAGTCCACCCGGTCGACGAAGGCGCGGCTGCTGTGGCGCATGATCACGATGACCTCGCGGCAGGACGCGGCGATCTCGGGCGCGCCGCCGGCACCGGGCAGGCGCACCTTGGGGTCGTCGTAGTCGCCGATCACCGTGGTGTTGATGTTGGCGTAGCGGTCGAGCTGGGCGGCGCCGAGGAAACCGACGTCGATGCGCCCGGCCTGCAGCCAGTAGTTGAAGACCTCCGGGACCGAGACCACGGTGTCGGCGGTGTCGGTGAGGATGCCGTCGCCGATGGACAGCGGCAGGTGGTCGGGGACCGTGCCGAGCGTTCCGGACTCGTAGATCATCCACAGCCCGGGCGCGTGGGTGCGCCGGGCGACGTTCGCGGCGGTGCTGGGCAGACCGATGCCGACGAAGCAGGACATCCCGTCCTCGAGCGAGCGCGCCGCGGTGACGGTCATGATTTCGTCGGAGGTCCAGGTCACGGTGGTCACGAGGTGCTCCCTGCCGGGTCGGGGGTGGTCGCGCCCGACCGCTCGGGGCGGGCTCCGGGGGTACTTCCGGTGAGGTCGTCGAGCCAGGAGGTGAAGGCCTCGCGGTCGCGGCCGATCTTGTCCCACGCCTTGTAGGCGGAGTTGTCGCGCTCGTAGTACCCGTGTGCGTAGGAGGGGGCCGCTCCGCCGGGGACCACGCTGACTGCGTCGACGACCCGGCCGGGCAGCAGGACCTGGCCGGGCACGGGCTCGAGGGTGTCGACGACTTCCTCGACCGTGACCAGGACGCGCTCGGCGGCCAGGGCGGCCTCCTTCTGGATCCCGGTGATGCCCCACAGCTGCACGTTGCCGTCGTGGTCGGCGCGCTGGGCGTGGATGACCGTGACGTCGGGGTTGACCGCGGGGACGGCGGCCACCTCCTGCCCGGTGAAGGGGCAGGTCACGGTGCTGATGTTGGGGTTGTTGCCCACGAGGTCGGTGCCGCTGTAGCCGCGCAGGATCGCGAAGGGCAGGCCGGAAGCGCCCGCGACGTAGCGGTTGGCCATGCCGGCGTGGCTGTGCTCCTCGACCTCCAGGGGGACCGGCCAGCCGTGGGTGACCGCGTCGCGGAACCGGTGCAGCGAGCCCACGCCGGGGTTGCCGCCCCAGGAGAAGACGAGCTTGCGCGCGCACCCGGCGCCGATGAGCTGGTCGTAGACGATGTCGGGGGTCATCCGTACCAGGGTGAGGTCGCGCAGGCCCTGGCGGATGATCTCGTGCCCCGCGGCGACGGGGATGAGGTGGGTGAACCCTTCGAGGGCGACGGTGTCCCCGTCGCGGATGAGGGTGCGGACCGCCTCGTCCAGGGGCAGGACCATGAGGCCTCCGTTCGCATTGTGAATACTTGTTCTTATGACGAACAACCTGTCCCCGAGATTAGCCATCCGCGAAAGACCGGTCAAGGCCCTCGTGTCCGGTCCCCTGCGTGCCACGAGGGCCGGGAGCCCGGCGCGCGGGTTACCCTCCCCGCGACCCAGCACCCACAGAGACGGATGTGACCCCGTGTCCTCCGAACGTGTATCGCCCCGGACCCGCAGCACTCCCCGCACCGCCGGCCGATTCCTCCTGAGCGCCTTCCCGCGAGTCATGGGTGCGGTCACCGTCGGCTACGCCGTGGTCGTGCTCGCACGGCCGGAGACCATGACCGCCGCCATCGGGCTGTCCGAGGGCGCGCCCGACCCCGACCTCGCACTGCTCACCCGCACCATGCTCGTGCGCGACCTCGCCTGCGGCGCGGCCATGATGCTCGTCCCCGCGGGGTGGCCGCTGCTCACCGCCATCGGGATCCGTGTCGCCTCCGACGCCGGGGACGCCGCCATCATGGGCACGGGCCTGCCCACCGGCGACGACCGCACCGCCGCGCTGCTCGTCGCAGGAGGGTTCGGTGTGCTCTGCGCGCTCAGCGCCCTGGGTGCCCGTGCGCCCGAGCTGACGGGAACCCGGTCTTGACTCCGAAGGGAGAACAGGCCCGCCCTCGGGGTGGAATCTGGGGGCTTCGCAACACCTGATGGCCCTTGTGGGCGGCGGTAGGTCGGGCAGGTGGTCGGCTGGGATTTTCCCACCGAGCGTTGTGCGTGGTCGGCCGAGGGTGCTGCGTGGCCGCTGGACCCAGCCCCGGTACTCCGGCCAGGTCACGTCCGAAAGGGCCAGGTCTGCGCGCACCCGTGCGCGTACCGGACGGGAGGTCTCCGTTGAGGGTGGTGGAGGGGGCGGTCGGGCCACGGGTGGGCGAGGGGCTTGCAACGCACCCGGGCCCGGAATTCTTCCCGTGCAGGTGAGGCGGAAATCGGCCCTTGACCTCAACAAAGCTTCAGGTCGGAGTCTGTGTGTCAGACCGAGAACACGCACACCAGGAGGCCGACATGACATCCACAGAAACCGTCCGCACCGGCAGCCAGGCCCCCGAGCGCACCCGCACCGCCCTGAACTGGTGGCGGGCGGCGCTCTTCGGGGCCGTCGCCGCGACCGTGCTGAACCTGCTCGTCTGGGGTACGGCTCAGGTCTCGGGCGCCTCGCTCGTCCTGGTGGAGGCCGGGGAACCGGACTACGTGGTCCAGGCCGGCTCCGTGGCCTCCTCGTCGATCGTGCCCATGGTGCTCGGCATCGTCCTGGCCTCGGTGATCGCACGCTGGTGGCCGGGCGTCATACGGCTCGCCCAGGTGCTGGGAGCCCTGCTGGCCGTGGGCACGCTCTGGAGCGTGTTCACCTACGGGGCCGACGCGGTGACGATCACCTCGCTCACCCTGATGCACCTGATCTCCGGCGCCGTGGTCGTGCTCGCCCTGGAAGGCCTGCGCCGACACGTGCTCGCCCGGCGCCGGGAGTCCTGAACAGGGCGCCGCACGGCCGACAGCACAGAAGAGAGCGCCCGGAACCGGGGTCCTCCCGGGGCCGGGCGCCTCTCGTGCGCGCGCACGCGGGTGAACGGGGCACCGCGCGGTGCGCTCTCAAGCGGGCGCGGGCCTGAGCAGCTTCCGCCGCGTGCGTGTGAAGAGTTTCGGGTTGTTCATGGCGAAGACCCCGGTGGTCGTGCCCCCGCGCCGGTAGGCGGCCACGAAGGAGCGGCTCTCCTCCGAGCCCTCGACCACCTCGACCTCGTCGGCGTCCTCGGTGAGCCCGGCGACCTGCAGGCGGCACCCGTACTGGTCCGACCACACGTACCGGGACGGCCGGTACTCGGCCACGGTCGCGCCCGCGAGCAGGTTGCGCACCGCGGTGCCCGGCTGTTCCGAGGCGTTGGTCCAGTGCTCGTGGCGCACCAGCTGCCCGGTGGCCGAGCGGTAGCGGGCCACGTCCCCCACGGCGACCACGTTCGGGGCCGAGGCCACCAGGCCGGCGTCGCACACCAGGCCGTCGTCCACCTCGAGCCCGGAGCCGGCCAGCCAGTCCGCGTTCGGGCTCATGCCCACCCCCAGCACGACCACACCGGCCGGAACCCGGGTGCCGTCGGCCAGGACCAGCCCCGTGACCCGCCGCCCCGAACCGTGCGGTGTGCTGGTGAACTCCTGCACCCCGGCGCCGCACCGGAGCGTGACCCCGTGCTCGGCGTGCAAGCTCGTGCACATCCCCGCCATGCGCGGCCCCAGCGCGCGCACCAGGGGTTCCTGTGCCGCCTCGACCACGGTGACCTCCAGGCCGAGCGCCCGGCAGGTGGAGGCGACCTCGGTGCCGATCCAGCCGGCGCCGACCACGGCGACCGGGCCCGGGTTCTCGGCGAGGTCGGCGCGCAGGGAGAGCGTGTCCTCGATCGTGCGCACCGTGTGCACGCCGTCGAGCCCCTCGGCTCCGGGCACGGTCCTGGCCCGGCCGCCGGTGGCCACGATCACGCCGTCCGTGGCGATCTCGGTGCCGTCCGACAGCGTGACCGTTCCGGCGGAGGCGTCCAGGCCCGTGGCGCGCACGCCCAGGCGCCACTGGGCGTCCAGGTCGTCGAAGTCGGACCGGTCGCCCAGGGCGAGGGAGGCGGTGTCGGCGGTCCCGGCGAGGAACTGCTTGGAGAGCGGGGGCCGGTCGTAGGGCAGGTGGGGTTCGTCGCCGACCACCACGAGACGGCCGTCGAAACCCTGGGCCCGCAGGTGTTCGGCCGAACGCATACCGGCGAGGGAGGCGCCGACCACGGTGACCGTCCTCATGCGACCGCCTCCTGCTCGACGAGCTGCACGTAGATGTGGCCGCCGTCGACGACGACCGGGTGGGTGCGGACGGGCTTCTTCGCGGGCAGGCAGCTCGGCATGCCCGTGCGGAGGTCGAACAGGGCTTCGTGCAGGGGGCACTCGACGAAGCAGTCCTCCAACCAGCCCTCGGAGAGCGAGGCGTCCTGGTGGGAGCAGGTGTCGTCGATCGCGTACAGGCGGCCGTCGGCGTTGAACACCGCGATCGGCACGTCGGCGTCGATGCGGACCGACTCGCCCATGGGCAGGTCCTCCACGGTGCATGCGGCAAGCAGCATCGGAACCCTCCGTTGCGTAATGAGGAACGCTCTGTGTAATGCGCAACATCATCGTGCGGCTCCGCTCGAGAGTGCGTCAAGGGGTCGGCGCAGAATTGCTGATGTCCGTTCTGCGTGCTTACTGTTTCTCTATGGGAAACTCCGAGCGCAAAGATTCGATGATCGTGCAGTCGGTCGACCGCGCGGTCGCTGTCCTCGAATTCCTCCTGCGTCAGGGGGAGGCCGGCATCACCGAGATCGCCGCCGAGCTGGGCGTGCACAAGTCCACGGCATCGCGGCTGGTCTACACGCTCCAGTCGAAGGGGCTCGTCGAACAGGACGGCGAGCGCGGCCGGTTCACCATCGGCTTCGCCATGCTGCGTTTCGCCGGGGCCGTGACCAGGCAGATCGACGTCGGTCGCCTGGGTGCTCCGCTGTGCGAGGACCTCGCGCAGCGCCTGGGCGAGACCGTCAACATCGCGGTCCTGGACGGCATGAGCGCCGTCAACGTCAGTCAGGCGCGGGGGTCGTCGGCGATCGCGGCCCAGAACTGGACCGGCCAGCGCACCGCCCTGCACGCGACCTCCAGCGGCAAGGTCCTGCTGGCGTCGATGACCGAGGACGAGCGGGAGGAGTTCCTCCGCGGCGAGCTGCCCTCCTACACCGCGCGCACCATCACCGACCCCGACGAGCTGCGGCCCGTGTTGCAGGCGGTGGCCGACGACGGGTACTCCACCAGCTTCGAGGAGCTCGAGCCCGGTCTGCACGCGTGTGCGGTCCCGGTGCGCGGCCCGGGTGAGTCCGTCGTCGCGGCCATCAGTGTGTCCGGACCCTCCTACCGGCTCTCCAACCGGCGCGTGCGGCAGCTGTCCCGGGAGCTGGACTCGGCCGCCCGGGAATTCTCCGGAAGACTCGGCCACGTGGAACGCTGACCCGAATTACCATTTTTCCTGTTCAGAGGGTGGGGTCCGAGTTTCGGTCCCCACCCTTTTTCTGTTGTGTCCAGGGTGCGAAAAGCGGGCCTCCCGATCTTTTTCCGCGGGGGTTGACAGCGCCTTCTCGTGTACTTCACATTGGTCCCTACGTCGTTGCGCATCCCGCATCGTGTTGCATATTCAGCAACACCGGAGGCACAGGAGGGCCGTCATGGCCACGCAGCCCCATGTCGTCGTCATCGGCGCGGGAACCGTTGGTTGCGCCCTCGCGGACGAGCTGAGTCTTCGCGGGTGGACCAGGGTCACCGTGCTCGAACAGGGACCGTTGCCCACGGTCGGCTCCGCCCCCGAACACCCCCTCGCCCCCGCCTTCCTCTTCCGGGTCGGCCCCTGCAAGACCCTGTCGGCGAGCGCCGTCCGCACCGCCGAGACCTACGCGGGCCTCGCCGCGGACGGACGGCCCCTGTTCCGGAACCTGGGAGGGCTGGAACTGGCGACCACCCCGACACGGTGGGACGGCCTCAAACACCAGCACGGGTGGGCCGCTTCCTGGGGGATCGAGGCGTCGCTGCTCACCCCCGGACAGTGCGCCGGACTCCACCCGGAGCTCGGCACGGCCCCGCTCCTGGGCGGCCTGTACACCCCCGGCGACGGCGTCGTCGACCTGCACGGGGCGGCCCGCGCCCAGGCCGAACGGGCGGCCGAGCGCGGGGTGCGGTTCCTGCCGTTCCACCGGGTCACCGGCATCGAACGCCGGGCCGACCGCGTCCGCGCCGTCACCACCGAACACGGCAGTTTCCGCGCCGACGCCGTGGTCTCCTGCGCGGGCGCCTCGGGCCCGCGCATCGCCGCGACCGTGGGCCTTCCGCTGCCCGTCACCGACCTGCCACACCGGGTCCTGCACACCGGAACGGGGACCGAGGAGGGCGAGGAGGAGGGCTTCGACGCGCGCGGGCCGGTCCTGCGGCACGGGGACACCGCCCTCAGCACCGGCCGCCGCCCCGGCTCGCCCCACCTGCGCGCCCACGGCTACCGGGCCGAGCCCGACGGGGACCCGGGGGACGGGCTCCCCGACTGGGGTCCCGTCGCCGACCTGGTGCCCGGGCTCGCCGGGAGGACGGACGCACACACCGTTCCCGGGGAGGCCCTGGCCACCGCCGACGGCCACCCCCTGCTCGGCGAACACCCCGCCCTCGGCGGTTTCTGGGTCGTCCAGGCGGTGGGCCCCTCGCACGCCGCCGGGGTGGCCGCGTCGGTGGCCGAATGGATCGTCGACGGCAGGCCCCGGGACGACCTGCACTGCTGTGAACTCGACCGGTTCGACGAGGTCCAGCGCTCGCCCGTCTACGTGTACCGGCACAGCCGCCGGGCCCGCGCCTCCCTCGACACCGGGGCGCGTGTCCCGCGCCCCGCCGACGCCGACCGCCCCCTGCGCACCTCGCCCTTCCACGAACGTCAGCTGGAACTGGGGGCCCGCTCCGTGGAGTCGGCCGGCTGGGAGTGCCCGCAGTGGTACGACGCCAACGCCGCCCTGCCCGAGGTCGAGAGGGTCGTCGAACGCCACGGGTGGCCCGACCGCGACCGCTCGCCCGTCGTGGGCGCCGAGGCGCTGGTGGCCCGCGCACGTGCGGCCCTGTTCGACCTGACACCGCGCACCCGCGTGGAGATCAGCGGCCCCGAGGCGCTGAGCTTCCTGCAGACGATGACCACCAACGAGGTCGACCACGAACCGGGCGCGGTCGTGCATACCCTCATGCTCGACGACGACGGCAGGGTCCGCGGCGAGCTGACCGTCGTGCGCCGGGACGAAGCACGCTTCCTCGTCGGGGCGGACGGCACCACCGGGGTCGACTGGCTGCGCCGGCACCTGCCCCGCAACGGCAGCGTGCACCTGCGCGACCTCACACCGGGCACCTGTTGCCTCGGACTGTGGGGCCCGCGGGCGCACGCCCTCATGCAGGAGCTCTCCGCGGACGGCCTGTCCGACCACACCCCCGGGCGGCCCCTGGCCCTGCGCCTGCACCTGGGGGCCGCGCCGGTCATCGCCCTGCACACCTCCGGCATCGGTGAACCCGCATGGGAGCTGCGCACCAGCGCCGACCTCGGCCGGCTCCTCTGGGACACCCTGTGGGAGGCCGGCCGCGACCACGGCCTCATCGCGGCCGGGCGCGCGGCCTTCGACAGCCTGCGCCTGGAGGAGGGCCACCGCTCCTGGGGCAGGGACGTGACCACCGAACACGACCCCTACGAGGCCGGCCTGGGCCACGCCGTGCGCATGGGCAAGGGGTACTTCCGCGGAAGGGAGGCCCTCGAGGAGCGCGCCGGGACCCCCGCGGTCCGGCAGCTCACCCGCCTGACGATCGACGACCCCCGCGCGCGGGTCGGAGGGGCCGACCCCGTCCACGCCGAGGGCGCCGTGGTCGGACACGTGACCCGCGCCGACGTCGGATACACGGTCGGCACCGGTATCGCGCACGCCTGGTTGCCCGCGTCCCTGGCCGACCCCGGGCAGGGCGTGGAGATCACACACCTGGGGGAGCGCGTGAAGGCCACCGTGGCCGCCGACCCCCGGCCCCTGGGCGTCCGCCCCCGTCCCTGAGCCCGCAGCAGGATCCTGTCCCCGGCCCGCCCGCCCCCGACCCGCCCGCACTCCGTCCCCACCGCCCCCTGCCCGCATGTCCCCGGCCCCTGCCCCGGCCGGCACACACCGAGTTCCGGAGTTCCCGAACACCGCGCAAGGAGCCCCCCGTTGACCGAAGGCACGTCCGTGCACACCCAGGCCGCCGACGAGGTCCCCGCCGACAGCCTCATCCCGACCCTGCCCGGCACCGACTACACCGACCCCGGCACCTTCCGACTCGAACAGGAGCACATCTTCGAGGCCCAGTGGTTCTGCGCGGTGCGCAGCTCCGACCTGGACAAGCCGGGCGCCTTCCGCACCGTGCAGATCGGCCGGGAGAGCGTGATCGTCACCCGCGCCCGCGACGGGAAACCCCGCGCCTTCCTCAACGTGTGCCGCCACCGCGGCGCCCGGCTGTGCACGGAGGAATCGGGCGCGGTCAAGCGTTCCTTCCAGTGCCCGTACCACGCCTGGACCTACGGGCTCGACGGCAAGCTCATCGCCGCGCCGAACCTCACGTCGATGCCCGACATCGACCGCACCGCCTACGGGTTGCAGCCGCTCAACCTGACCGAATGGCTCGGTTACGTGTGGGTGTGCCTGGCCGACACCCCGCCCTCCTTCGAGGAGACCGTCGTCGCCGACGTCGTCGCACGCCTGGGCAGCACCGAGGCCATCGACAACTACGGCGTCGACGGGCTCACGGTGGGCAAACGCATCACCTACGACGTGAAGGCCAACTGGAAGCTCATCATCGAGAACTTCATGGAGTGCTACCACTGCGCCACGATCCACCCGGAACTGACCGAGGTGCTGCCCGAGTTCGCCGACGGTTACGCCGCCCAGTTCTACGTGGGGCACGGGGCGGCCTTCGGCGAGGACGTCGAGGGCTTCACCGTCGACGGCAGCGAGGGGTTCGGCCGGATCGACGGGGTGAGCGAGGAACAGGACCGCAGCTACTACGCGATCACGGTGCGGCCGCAGGTGTTCGTGAACCTGGTTCCCGACCACGTCATCTTCCACCGCATGTACCCGGTGGCCGTCGACCGCACGATCGTCGAGTGCGACTGGCTGTACACGCAGGAGGTCGTCGACAGCGGCAAGGACCTGTCGCGATCCGTGGAGATCTTCCACCGGGTCAACCAGCAGGACTTCGACGCGTGTGAGCGGTGCCAGCCGGCGATGTCCTCGCGCCAGTACGCCCGGGGCGGGGTCCTGGTCCCCTCCGAACACCACATCGGGGAGTTCCACACCTGGGTCGAGGCGGCCATCGCCCCCGGCCGGACCTGACCGGCCACCCACAGAACTGCACGGCGCGGCCCCTCGGGACCGCGCCGTGCGGGACGTGGGAAGGCCCCGGCGGGGGTGCCGGGGCCCGTGTTCAGTGGCGGATCCACGGCGGGGTCTCGCTCACGCCAGGACCGCGCCCTCCCCGTACTCGGCGGCCGCGTCGGCCGACCAGTCCGCCAGGTGCCGGGCGAAGGACGACCGGACCAGCACCCAGAAGACCGGGGTCGCCCCGTGGCGCCGCAGCAGGGTCGCCTCCGTGCGCGCCAACAGCGTCTGCGCGCACCGGCCCGGGCCGAAGGAGGACGGGTGCAGGTCGAGCGAGCAGCCCTTGTTGAGGAACTCCTCCGAACGCGGCCCGGCGATCTCCACCACCGTGCGCTGCCCGGACACGTCCACGACCGCGCCGTGCTCGCCGTCCAGGGCCTTGTGCAGCGCCTCCTCCACGTCCGGGGCCCGGCCCTGCTCACCCACCACGAGCCACTCGTCCGGCCCCATCCACAGCACCAGGAGGTCACCGGCGACCGCGGACGTGCCGGGGCCCGGAAGGGGTGCGCCCAGGGTGTCGGCGACCCGTGCGGCCGCCGCGCCCTCCGGCGCCACGCGCAGGGTCACCTGGGTCAGGAACGGGATCTCCCCGATGTCCAGGGACCCGGGAACAGAGGTCTCGGCCAGCAGCTCCGTGCGGGAGGCCAGGGGCGACTCACCGGTGATCTCAGCCATCGCGGCGTGCTCCTTCCTTGTCGTAGAAGACGTGGTCGGTGATCGTGGCCGCGACGAGCCGGTCGCCGGCGGTGGCGTGCACCGTGTCGCCGATCCGGTCGCGCCCGGCCTCGACCAGGGCCAGGGCGAACCCGCGTTCCAGCACCGCGCTGCGGTAACTCGAGGTGACGTGGCCCAGCATCGGGACCGGGGGTGCCGGGAGCTCGGGGTGTTCCACCACCTGGGCGCCCTCGGCCAGCACCAGGTCCGGGTCGGCGGGCAGCAGGCCCACCAGCTGCTTGCGGTCGGTTCGTGCGGTGTCGGCACGGGTGAAGGAGCGCTTGCCCAGGAAGTCGTCCTTCTTCTTCGACACCGCCCAGCCCATCCCCAGGTCGTACGGGGTCACGGTGCCGTCGGTGTCCTGGCCGACGATCGGCAGGCCCTTCTCCGCACGCAGGACGTGCATCGTCTCGGTGCCGTAGGGCGTGATCCCCAGGGGTTCGCCCGCCTCGACGAGCGCCTCCCAGACCTCGCGCCCGTGCCACCACGGCACGCTGACCTCGAAGGCGAGCTCGCCGGAGAAGCTGATCCGGAAGACCCTGGCCCCGTGCCCGGCGACCGTGCCGTCCTTCCAGGACATGAACGGGAACCCGTCCTTGTCCAGCTCCATGCCGGGCGCCACCCGCGACAGCACCTCGCGCGAGCGCGGGCCCGCGAGCGCGATGGTCGCCCAGTGCTCGGTCACCGACGTCAGGTGCACCCGCAGGTGCGGCCACTCGGTCTGCAGCCAGTCCTCCAACCACTGCAGGACCCCGGCCGCGCCGCCCGACGTGGTCGTGATCAGGTACCGGTGCTCATCGACGCGCGCGACCGTGCCGTCGTCGAAGACCATCCCGTCGGCGTGGCACATCAGGCCGTAGCGCACGCGCCCGACCTTCAGCGTGCTCATCTTGTTGGTGTAGACGAGGTCGAGGAACTCGGCGGCGTCCGGGCCCTGCACGTCGATCTTGCCCAGCGTCGACACGTCCTGGATGCCCACACCCGAGCGCACCGCGCCGCACTCGCGCAGGACCGCGGCCTCCATGTCCTCGTCCCCGCGCGGGTAGTACCAGGGGCGCTTCCACTGGCCCACGTCCTCGAACGGCGCACCCTGCTCGACGTGCCAGTCGTGGATCGAGGTGACCCGCACCGGGTCGTACAGGTCGCCGCGTTCCCGGCCGGCCAGCGCTGCGAAGGCCACCGGGGTGTACGGCGCCCGGAATGTGGTCGTGCCGATCTCACCCGTACTGCGCCCCAGGAGCTCGGTGATGACGCCGCTCGCGAGGGTCCCCGAGGTCTTGCCCTGGTCGTGCGCGGTGCTCAGGGTCGTGTACCGCTTGATGTGCTCGACCGATTCCATGCCGGCCCCGATCGCCCGCCGGACGTCGGCGACGGTGGCGTCCCGGGCCAGGTCCACGTACTGCGTGTCCCCCGTGGAGTCGGTGGGGGAGGGCACCATCCACACGGTGCGGCCCGACCGGACCGGCACGGACCCGGCCCTGGGGAGATCGGCCGGCTCAGCGGTGAGCCCGCACGCCACGGCGGCCCGGGCCCCCGCGTCCGCCCCGCTGGCCAGGCACGCGTCGGTGGTGGGTTCCCCTGCCGCGGAACCCGCCGAACGCACCGACGGCGGGTACCCGTCGGGCACGAACGCGCCCAGGTCCTCGGAGAAACACAGGCCCCCACGCGCCTGGCTGTGCAGGTGCACCGCGGGGTTCCACCCGCCCGAGACCAGGAGGGTGTCGCAGGCGATGCGCGTGTGCTCCGCGCCGGGTGCCGCCTCGTCCTGCCACCACGGGGCGACCCGGACCTGGTCGATGCGCTCCCGGCCGGAGGTGGTCACGACCGCCGACCCCGGCATCAGCGTGATCCCGCGTTCGGTGCACAGCGACTCCCACGGCGGGGGCACCGACCCGCGGGCGTCCACGACCGCCGCGATCTCCACACCGGCGTCGTGCAGGTCCACGGCGGCCGCGTAGGCGCTGTCGTCGGTGGTGAACACGGCCACCCGCTCGCCCGGCACGACCCCGTAGCGGTGCAGGTAGGTGCGTGCGGCCCCGGCGAGCAGGATCCCGGGCCGGTCGTTGCCGGAGAAGACCAGCGGCCGCTCGTGCGAGCCCGTGGCGTGCACGACCTCGCGGGCGCGGATCCGCCACACGCGCTGGCGGGTGTGCGCGTGCTCGCCCCGGTGCTCGAGTGCGACCAGGTAGTTGTTCTCGTAGTGCCCGAAGACGGTGGTGCCGGGCAGCTGCCGGACCTCGGGGTAACGGTCCAGCTCGGCCACGGCCTGCCGCACCCAGGTGTCGGCGGGCGCGCCGTCCAGCCGCTCCGAGGTCCCGAGCAGCCCGCCGCCGAACTCGGTGTCCGCGTCGGCGACGATCACACGGGCCCCGCTGCGCGCCGCGGTCAGCGCCGCGGTCAGACCGGCGGGACCGGCCCCGACCACGAGCACGTCGCAGTGGGCGTGCATGGAGTCGTACCGCGCGGGGTCCGGGTCGGTGGCCAGGCGCCCCTGGCCGGGCAGCCCGGTGGCCTCCAGGCCGTCGGCCAGCCGGACCGTGGTCGCGGTCTGCATCGGCTCGGGGAAGGGCTTCTCGATCTGTACGAGCGCGTTCGGCTCTTCGACACCCGCGGCCATGATGCCGCGCGGCCGCCCGTGTTTGATGCTGGTGGCGACCTGGTGGACCCCGTTGGCGAGCAGGGCCGAGGCGAGGGTGTCGCCCTCGTACCCCTGGTACTCGCGGCCGTCGAAAGTGAAGCGCAGTGGGCGGTCGCGGTCGATCCGTCCCCCGGTCCGCAGCCTGAACCTGCTCACTGGGTCACCGTCCTCGTGTCGTCGCTGTCGAGAACCCGGTTGGTGACGGTGTCGCGCCGGAGGCCGAACCATCGGCGGCACCCGGCCGCGTGGAGCCAGCGCTCGGCGAACTCGCCCCGGGGGTTGTCGCGGAAGAACAGGAACTCCGCCCAGTCCTGGTCGGAGACGGCCTGCGGGTCCTGCGGGTAGGCCACGCCGGCCTGCCCGCCGTAGTGGAACTCGATCTCGTCACGCGGCCCGCACCACGGGCAGGGGATCAGCATCATGTGGACTCCTAATGGGCGACACCGGAGGCGCCGTGCTCGTCGACGAGGGCGCCCGTGGTGAAGCGTTCGAGGGAGAAGGGGGCGTTGAGGGGGTGGGGGCCGTCGTTGGCGATGGTGTGGGCGAAGCACCAGCCCACGCCCGGTGTCGCCTTGAACCCGCCGGTGCCCCAACCACAGTTGACGTAGAGGCCTTCGAAGGGCGTCAGGCCAACGATCGCGGAGGCGTCGGGGGTGACGTCGACGACCCCGCCCCAGGTGCGCAGCACGTGCGCCCGGGCGAACATCGGGAACAGCTCGACCGCCGCGGCCATCTGCCGTTCGATCGTGTGGAAGGCACCCCGCTGGGAGTAGGAGTTGTAGGCGTCGATGCCGGCGCCGAGCACGAGCTCTCCCTTGTGGGCCTGGGAGACGTAGACGTGCACGGCGTTGGACATCACCACGGTGGGGTGCACCGGCTCCAGCAGCTCCGAGACCAGCGCCTGCAGCGGGTGGCTCTGCACCGGCAGGCGCAGGCCGAGGGTGTCGGCGAGCACGGACGAGTGGCCCGCGGCGGCCATCGCGACCTTGCCCGCACGGATCGGGCCGCGGGTGGTCTCGACCCCGACGATCCGGTCGCCGACCCGTTCGAACCCGGTGACCTCGCAGTTCTGGACGATGTCGACGCCCATGCGGTCGAGCGCCCGGGCGAACCCCCAGGCCACGTGGTCGTGCTTGGCGATCCCGGCCCTCGGCTGCCAGGTGGCGCCCATGACCGGGTAGCGCAGGTCCTCGGAAGTGTCGATGATCGGGCAGACCTCGGCCACCTGCGCGGGGTCGAGCCACTCGGCGTCGATGCCGTTGAGCCGGTTGGCGTTGACCCGCCGCACGCTGTCGCGCACGTCCTGCAGGGAGTGCGCCAGGTTGAGCACGCCCCGCTGGGAGAACAGGAGCGGGTAGTCGAGCTCGTCCTCCAGGCCCTCCCACAGCTTCAGGGAGTGTTCGTAGAGGCCGGCGCTCTCGTCCCACAGGTAGTTGGACCGGATGATGGTGGTGTTGCGGGCCATGTTGCCGCCCGCGAGCCACCCCTTCTCCAGCACGGCGATGTCGGTCATCCCGTGGTTCACGGCCAGGTAGTAGGCGGTGGCCAGCCCGTGCCCGCCGCCGCCCACGATGACCGCGTCGTAGGAGGCCTTGGGCTCGGGGGAGCTCCAGAGCCACTCCGGGTGCTCGGGCAGGTCGGCTCCGGGGGTGCGCGGCGCCATCAGGGTGCTCCGTCCGTGTGCGGGTAGAGGGGGAAGTCGGCGGCGAGCTTCTCCACGCGCGTGCGCAGGGCACCCGCCGCGGCCTCGTCCAGCGCCGGGTCGAGGGCCTCGGCGACGACGTCGGCGACCTCGGTGAACTCGGCGGCGCCGAAGCCCCGTGAGGCCAGGGCCGGGGTGCCGATGCGCAGGCCCGACGTGACCATGGGCGGACGCGGGTCGTCGGGCACCGCGTTGCGGTTGACGGTGATGCCGATCCGGTGGAGGCGGTCCTCGGCCTGCCTGCCGTCGAGCTCGGATCCGCGCAGGTCGACCAGGACCAGGTGCACGTCGGTGCC
This sequence comes from Nocardiopsis coralli, assembly GCF_014892575.1. GTDB lineage: Bacteria > Actinomycetota > Actinomycetes > Streptosporangiales > Streptosporangiaceae > Nocardiopsis > Nocardiopsis coralli. The sequence continues at coordinate 76,911 of NZ_JADBGI010000016.1, forward strand.
GCCGGAGACCAGGCGCACGCCCTTGCGCGTGCAGTCCTCGGCCGAGAGCCGGTCGGCCAGGATCCGGGCACCCTCGACCGTGCGGCGCTGGCGCTCGGCGAATGCGGGCTCTGCGGCGAGCTTGAACAGCACCGCCTTTCCGGCGATGACGTGTTCGAGCGGGCCGCCCTGCTGGCCGGGGAAGACCGCGGAGTCGAACTTCTTGGCCAGGGTCTCGTCCGCCGACATCACGACCCCGCCGCGCGGCCCGCCCAGGGTCTTGTGCGTGGTCGTGGTGACCACGTGGGCGTGGGGGAGCGGGTCGGGGTAGAGGCCGGCGGCCACGAGCCCGGCGAAGTGGGCCATGTCCACCATCAGGTACGCCCCGACCTCGTCGGCGATCTCCCGGAACCGGGCGAAGTCGAGCCGGCGGGGATAGGCCGACCAGCCCGCGACGATCAGCCTCGGACGCTTCTCGCGGGCCAGCCGGGCGACCTCGTCCATGTCGACCCTGTGGTCGGGGCCGACGTGGTAGGGCACCACGTCGTAGAGCTTGCCGGAGAAGTTGATGCGCATGCCGTGGGTGAGGTGGCCGCCGTGGGCCAGGTCCAGGCCCATGATGGTGTCGCCCGGGCTGAGCAGGGCGAACATCGCTGCGGCGTTGGCCTGGGCGCCCGAGTGCGGCTGCACGTTGACGTAGGCGGCGCCGAAGAGGGCCTTGGCACGGTCGATGGCCAGCTGCTCGACGACGTCGACGTTCTCGCAGCCGCCGTAGTAGCGCTTGCCCGGGTAACCCTCGGCGTACTTGTTGGTCAGGACCGATCCCTGGGCCTCCAGCACCGCCTGCGGTGCGAAGTTCTCCGAGGCGATCATCTCCAGCGTGGAGCGTTGCCGGTCCAGCTCGGCGTCGACCGCCGCGGCGACCTCGGGGTCGACCTCCGACAGCCGACCGTGGGGGAGGTCGGGCGCGCCGGCCCTGGGTGAGGGGGTCATGGGGATTCCTTCCACGCGGGGAACCGGGGAGGGGAGAGAAGGTCGGACGACCTGGGGACGAACAGAAACTGATCTGACATATCAGTTGGCGCTCAGCATAAGGAGGCGTCCGGAGCGGGCGCAAGGGTCGATTTTTGTCCGGTCGATTTTCCGGCGAGCTCTTGACCGCGGTAATTTCCGGAGCCTAATCTGCCGACCATCTGATATATCAGTCTGCTGACGACATGCCGGCGCCTCGGAAGGTCACCGCGAACCTCCGAGGGCCCACGGCGGATCCGCCCGCCCGCACCCCTCTCCCCGAGAGCCCTCCCGAAGCACCCCTGCCCCCGCTCTCGCCTCTCACCCCGGCCGCACCACTTCCGTGCCCGCGCGCGATCACACAGGGCATCCACGGGTGACCACGAGTTAGGAGACCCTCATGAGTCCCACCCCCCGCGTCGTCATCATCGGGGCCGGCATCGTCGGCGCCAACCTCGCAGACGAACTCACCGCACGTGGATGGAACCGCGTCACCGTGGTCGATCAGGGGCCCCTGCCCCTCACCGGCGGCTCGACCTCGCACGCGCCCGGGCTCGTCTACCAGACCGGCCCCTCCAAGACGATGACCGCGTTCGCCCAGTACACGGCCGAGAAGCTCCGAGGCCTGGACGTCGACGGCGCGTGGTGCTTCAACCAGGTCGGCGGCCTGGAGATCGCCACCACCCCCGAACGCCTCGCCGACCTGCACCGCAAGCAGGGCTGGGCCACCTCCTGGGGCGTGCCCGGAACCGTCGTGGGCCCCGAGGAGTGCGCCCGGCTCCACCCGCTCCTCGCCCCCGACGAGGTGCTCGGCGGGTTCCACACCCCCACGGACGGGCTCGGCAAGGCCTCCCGCGCGGTGATCGCCCTGGCCCGCCGGGCCGAGGCGGCCGGGGCGGAGTTCCGGGGATCGACACGCGTGCTCGGCATCAACCAGCAGGGCGGCCGGGTCACCGGGGTGCACACCGACCAGGGCGACATCCCCGCCGACATCGTGGTCTCCTGCGCCGGCTTCTGGGGCCGCCGGGTGGGCGACATGGTCGGCATGAAGGTGCCGCTGCTGCCCATGGCGCACCAGTACGCCCGCACCGACCAGGTCCCCGAGCTGGTCGGCCGCAACGACGAGCTCTCCGAGGCGCGCCTGCCGATCCTGCGCCACCAGGACCACGACCTCTACTACCGCGAGCACAACGACCGCATCGGGATCGGCACTTACGCGCACCGTCCCATCCCGGTCTCGCTCACCGACCTGCCCGAGAACGAGGACGGCTCCACCTCCGAGGAGGAGATGCCGTCCATGCTGCCCTTCACCGACGAGGACTTCGCGCCCTCATGGGAGCAGAGCAAGCGCCTGCTGCCCGCCCTGCGCACGGCCAAGGTCGAGGCCGGCTTCAACGGGATCTTCTCCTTCACCCCCGACGGCGGGCCCCTGATCGGGGAGTCCCCCGACGTCGCGGGGTTCTGGATCGCCGAGGCCGTCTGGGTCACGCACTCCTCCGGCGTGGCCCGTTCCGTGGCCCAGCTGCTCGTCGACGGGCGCAGCGAGGTCGACCTGCACGGCTGCGACGTGCACAGGTTCGACGAGATCGAGACCGTCGACGACTACGTCGAGGAGACCTCCAAGCAGAATTTCATCGAGATCTACGACGTCACGCACCCCTCGCAGCCCAAGTTCTCACCGAGGGACCTGCGGGTGAGCCCTTTCCACGCACGCCAGCGCGAGCTCGGCGCGTTCTTCCTGGAGAGCCACGGTTGGGAGCGCCCGCACTGGTACGAGGCCAACGCCCCGCTGGTCAAGGAGCTGCCCGCCGAGTGGTATCCGCGGCCGCGCGACCCGTGGTCGGCGATGTACCACTCGCCCATCGCGGCCGCCGAGGCGTGGAAGACGCGCAACGCCGTCGCGATGTACGACATGACCCCGCTCAAGCGCCTGGAGGTCACCGGCCCCGGAGCGATCGCCTTCCTCGACCGGCTCACCACCAGCAAGATGGACCGCGTGCCCGGCTACGTCGCCTACACGCTCCTGCTCGACGAGGCCGGGGGTGTGCGCAGCGACATCACGGTCGCGCGGCTCGACGAGCACACTTTCCAGGTGGGGGTCAACGGCAACCTCGACCTCGACCGCCTGCGCCGCGAGCTGCCCGCCGACGGGAGTGTGCAGCTCCGCGACGTCACCGGCGGCACCTGCGGGATCGGGGTGTGGGGCCCCCTCGCCCGCGACCTCGTCCAACCCCTGAGCCGCGACGACTTCTCGGACGACGGCCTGAAGTTCTTCCGCTGCATGCGCGCCCACATCGGCGGCATCCCCGTCACGGTGCTGCGCGTGTCCTACGTCGGTGAGCTGGGCTGGGAGATCTACACCAGCGCGGAGTACGGGCAGAAGCTCTGGGACGTGCTGTACGAGGCCGGGCGCGAGCTCGGTGTCGCCCCCGCCGGCCGGGCCGCGTTCAACAGCCTGCGCCTGGAGAAGGGCTACCGCGCCTGGGGTGCGGACATGAACACCGAGCACAACCCCTACGAGGCCGGCATCGGGTTCGCGGTGCGCATGGGCAAGAAGGGCGACTTCATCGGTCGCGAGGCGGTCGAGGCCCTCGACCCCGACGCGGTCTCCAGGCGCCTGACCTGCCTGACCGTCGACGACGGCCGCAGTGTCCTGCTCGGTTCCGAGCCGGTGCTGATCGGCGGGGAACCGGCCGGCTACGTCACCTCCGCGGCCTTCGCCCACACGCTCGGCGTCCCGATCGCCTACGCGTGGCTGCCCTCCTCGGCCGTGCCCGGCACACCCGTGGAGATCCAGTACTTCGACCGCAGGGTCAGGGCCACGGTCGCGGCCGAACCCCTGGTCGACCCGGAGATGAAGCGCATCCGCCGCTGATCGGCGCCCCTCCCTCGCCCCCCACCGGAGGACCCCATGCGATCCGACACCGTCGACACCTATCTCAGCGAGCTCGCCGCACGTGTACCCGCACCGGGCGGAGGGGCGGCCGGTGCGCTGCACGCCGCCCAGGGCGCGGCGCTGGTCGCCATGGTGGCCCGCTACAGCAACGGGCCCGCCGAGGCCGAGCAGGCGCCCACCGTCGAGCGGGTGCGCGAGAGCGCGGACACCCTGCGCGAACGTGCGCTCGTGCTGGCCGACCAGGACGTCTCGGCGTTCCGGGGTGTGGGCCGGGCCCACCGGATGCCGCGGTCCACACCCGAGGAGCAGGACGCCCGGACCCGGGCGATCGCCGGTGCGCTGTCCGAGGCCGGGCGGGTCCCGGCCGAGGTCGTCGCGGTCGCCTCGCGTGTGCTCGACCTGGCCGAGCAGTTGCGCCCGCTGTGCAACCCGAACGTCGTCTCCGACATCGCCGCGGCGGCCGAGGCGGCCCGGGCCGCTGCGGCCACCTCACGGGTCAACGTCGAGATCAACCTGGGCGCGGGAGCGGACCTTCCGAACCGGGACGAACTGGCCGGAGCGGTCGCCGCCACCGACGCCGTCCTCCGCAGGGCCGACGAGACCACCGAAGCAGTCAGGGAGCAGATCCTCCGATGACCACACTTCCCTCTCCAGCCACCAAATCCCTCGACGGCACCGGGGTGGCGCGCGGGATCCGCGCCGAGGTCGCCGCCGACGCCGTCGAACTCAACCTGGCCGGGACCACGCCGCGGCTCGCCCTCGTCGTCGCCACCGACCACGGTTCCAGCGCCTGGTACGTACGCCAGATCGCCCGGGCCGCCTCGGCCGCCGGGCTCCTGTGCGACGTGATCGACCTGGGGCCGGAGGCGGGCCCGGAACAGATCCGGTCCGCCCTGTCACGGCTCAGCGCCGATCCCGCCGTGCACGGGATCATGCTGCAGACACCGCTGCCCGCCGGCGCCGACTTCGGTGAGCTGGCGGGCGCCATCGACCCGGCCAAGGACGTGGACGGGGCCAACCCCGTCTCCCAGGGGCGCCTGGCGGCCGGGCTGCCCGCACACCCGCCCGCGACGGCCGCCGCGGTGCTGGCCCTGCTCGACCACTGCGAGATCCCCCTGCTCGGGCGCTCGTGTGTGGTCGTGGGGCACTCGAACGTGGTCGGCAGACCCGTGGCCCAGCTGCTGTTGCGCCGCGACGCCACCGTGACGGTCTGCCACCGCCACACCGAGGACCTGGAGGCCTATACACGCACCGCCGACGTCCTGGTCGTGGCGGTGGGAAGGCCCGGGCTCATCACGGCCGGGCACGTCGGCCGGGACGCGGTCGTCATCGACGTCGGGACCACACCCACCCCCGACGGAGGTCTGGCCGGCGACGTCGACCACGCGGCCGTGGACGGGCGGGTCCGTGTCCTGAGCCCGGTCCCTGGCGGGGTCGGCCCGGTCACCACCGCGCAGCTGCTCCGGCACACGGTCCGGAGCGCCGCCGCGCTGGGAGGAGGCCGGTGACGGCCCGGATGCGGGCCCCTGGCGGGGGCGGCGGGACGGGCCGCCCCCGTTCAGGTGACCGCGCGGATCGCCTTCTCGAAACCGATGACGTGCTCGCGTGCGAGCTCGGAGACCATGTCGCCCTCGCCGTCGGCGATGCCGCGCAGCAGGGTCACGTGCTCGCTGATGTGCCGGTCCAACCGGGTGAGCCGGTCGATGAACAGGCAGAAGAGCCGCGTCGCGAGGTTGTGGTAGCGCAGGAGCGTGTCCTCCAGGTGCGGGTTGGCCGCGGCCCGGTAGATGCTCCGGTGCACCCGCAGGTCCCAGCGCATGAGCTCGCTGCGGTCGGTGTTCTCCACGTCCAGGGCCTCGATCTTGTCGGCGAGCCCGGAGAGCTGCTCCCTGGTGCCGCGCCCGGCCACCTCGGCGGACCGGCGTGCGGCCACGGGTTCCAGGTTCACCCGGATCTCGCTGATGTAGGCCAGGTCGCTGATGTCCACCCCGGTCGCGAACGTGCCGCGGCGGGGATAGGAGACCACCAGGCGTTCGGTCTGCAACCGCTTGAGGGCCTCGCGGACGGGGGTGCGGCCGATGCCCAGGGACTCGCTCAGGACCCCGTCGTCGATGGGGGCCATCGGCGGGATGTCCAGCATGATCAGGCGTTCCTGGATCTCGGCGTAGGCGCGGTCGGCCAGCGACATGGACGGCGGTTCGAGCTCCTTGGGGGTGGTGATCATGCGCCCATCCTAGGACCTGGTGCCGCAGCCCCAGAACAAGTCGACATCAAAGCGATACAACTAGTATTTCAGGGGCAAAGGTGACTATCTCCGTATTCGACCTTTTCAAGGTAGGAATCGGGCCTTCCAGTTCCCACACGGTCGGCCCGATGAGAGCGGCGCAGCTCTTCGTCTCGCGCCTGTCCTCGACCGGAACCCTGCCGGCCACCGCGACCGTTCGCTGCGAACTCTTCGGCTCCCTCGGCGCGACCGGGCACGGCCACGGCAGCGTCAAGGCCGTCGTGCTCGGGCTCATGGGGGAGCAACCCCACCTCGTGGACCCCGTCGGTGCCGAACCCGCCGTGCGCGCCGTGCGGGAGGAGGGGTGGATCGCTCTCGCAGGCCACCACAGGATCCGGTTCGACACCGACGAGGACGTGGTCCTGCACCGCAACCGGCGCCTGGACTTCCACAGCAACGGCATGGTGCTCCACGCCCTCGGCGCCGCAGGGGAGGTCCTCGAACGCCGCGAGTACTACTCCGTCGGCGGCGGGTTCGTGCTCGACGAGGACGAGACCGGCAGCCCCGTGCTCGTCCAGGACGCCACCCCCGTGCCGTACCCCTTCACCACCGGCGACGGACTGCTCGGCCGGACCCGGGAGAGCGGGCTGCCGGTCAGCGGCGTCATGTACGCCAACGAACGTGTGCGCCGCACCGACCAGGAGATCCGCGAGGGCCTCCTGCGGATCCGCGCGGTCATGCACGAGTGCGTCGAGAACGGCACCCGCGCCGAGGGGTCCCTGCCCGGCGGCCTCAAGGTCAGGCGCCGCGCCCGCGAACTCCGCACCCGCCTGGATAACGATCCTGCCGCGGGCGGTGCCGATCCCCTGGAGTGGATCACGCTCTACGCGCTCGCCGTCAACGAGGAGAACGCGGCGGGCGGACGTGTGGTGACCGCGCCCACCAACGGCGCCGCCGGCATCGTGCCCGCCGTCCTGCTCCACGCCGAGCGGGTCCTGCCCGGGTTCGACGACGACGCAGCGGTGCGCTTCCTGCTCACCGCCGGGGCGATCGGGCTCGTGTTCAAGGAGAACGCCTCGATCTCCGGCGCCGAGGTCGGTTGCCAGGGCGAGGTCGGGTCGGCGTGCTCCATGGCGGCCGGGGCCCTCGCCGAGGCGCTCGGCGGTACCCCCGAACAGGTGGAGAACGCCGCCGAGATCGGCATCGAACACAACCTCGGGCTGACCTGCGACCCCGTCGGCGGACTGGTCCAGATCCCCTGCATCGAGCGCAACGCCGTCGCCTCGGTCAAGGCCGTCACCGCCGCGCGCATGGCCCTGCGCGGCGACGGTCAGCACCACGTTTCCCTCGACAAGGCCGTCAAGACCATGCGGGAGACGGGCGCCGACATGAAGGACAAGTACAAGGAGACCGCCCGCGGCGGGCTGGCTCTCAACATCGTGGAATGCTGAGGAGACCCCCATGACCCGATCGTTCGTCCTCACCCTGAGCTGCCCCAACCGCACCGGCATCGTGCACGCGGTCAGTTCCTTCCTCGTCGAGCACGGCTGCGACATCGGCGAGTACCAGCAGTTCGACGACCCCGTGCAGGGGCGGTACTTCCTGCGCGCCCAGGTCGATGCTCCCGAGGAGGCCGACCTCGCCCTGACGGAGCGCCGGTTCGAGCCGGTGGCCGCCGACTTCGGGATGGACTTCAGCTTCTCCGACCGCAGCGCGGCCCGGGTCCTGGTGATGGTGTCGAAGACCGGCCACTGCCTCAACGACCTGATCTTCCGCTGGCGCACGGGGAGCCTCGGTGCCGAGCTCGTCGCCGTGGTGTCCAACCACGAGGACCTGCGGCCGATGGCGGAGGGCGCCGGACTGCCGTTCGTGCACGTCCCGGTCACCCCGGAGAGCAAACCCGAGGCGGAGGCGCGGCTCCTGGAGCTGGTCGACGAGTTCGACGCGGAGCTCGTGGTGCTGGCCCGCTACATGCAGGTGCTCTCCGACCAGGCGTGCAAGGCGTTGGAGGGCCGCGCCATCAACATCCACCACTCGTTCCTGCCGGGTTTCAAGGGTGCCAAGCCCTACCACCAGGCCTACGAGCGCGGGGTCAAGCTCGTGGGCGCCACCGCCCACTACGTCACCTCCGACCTCGACGAGGGCCCGATCATCGAGCAGGAGGTGATCCGGATCGACCACACCCATGACCCCGCCGCGCTGCAGCGGGTCGGGCGCGACGCCGAGGCGCTGGCCCTCTCCCGCGCGGTGCGCTGGCACTGCGAGCGGCGGGTGCTGTCCAACGGCAGGAGCACCGTGGTCTTCGACTGACGGCGCCGCCCGTGCCCGGCCCTGCGCGCGTCCGGGCGCGGGCGCCGGACGTTTTCAGGGGATGAATGTTGTCACTGGCCAAATGTGGCCAGCGGGCACTGTTCTCCCGCAGCCGGGGCAGGGACCGGACCATGACCGAGAAGACCACATCCCCCCGCATGGGCCGGTTCAACATCGTCCGGCAGTTCATGCTGCTCCAGCGCTACGGGCAGAACCACCCGTGGACCTACATGGGCCGGGTCACCGTGGCCGTCACCCTCTACGGCGCCGTTCTGATCGGGATCTGCGCCGTCCCGCTCTTCCTGTTCGGCAACACCACGTTGGCCGAGGCGTGGCCCTGGCTGCTGGTCCTGTTCGGCTCGCTGGTTCTCGGCGGAGCGTTCGGCGCAGGCGTCGGACTGTTCATGCTGAAGTGGACCACGAAGGACGGCGCGGTACCCCGCGACGCCGACCCCGACACCCTGCGGGCGGCCCAGCGCCACCTGCGCAAGGGGGTGCTCAGCGGGGACCCGGAGACCGACCGGCTCGCCCGGCACCTGGTTCCCCAGGCCAGGCGCGGGAACTCCACCAAGCTCCTGGTGGTCCTGTTCGTCGTGGCCGCCGGCCCCTTCCTGGTGCTCCAGGTGCTCCGGCACATCGGAGGAGACGGCGACCCGTTGGCCCTGGTGCTGGGGGCGTTCATGGTCGTGGCCTTCGCGATCGCCTGGCCCTTCGCCCGAAAGCGCAAGCGCAACTCCGCCAGGTTCGCCGAGGCCCACGACGCCGAGTACGGCCCGCCCGAGCACGGGAACGGGCCGCCCGCCCCGGAGGACGGACGGCCCGCGCAGGGTTAGGCCCTCAGCCGCCGTTGGACTGGCGGACGCCCTCGGCCAGGGCGTCGAAGGTGTAGATGTGGCCGCCGTCGTCACCGCTCACCGTCATGTAGGCGTCGGTGGTGCCCGGCTCGATCGCCACGTTGGTGGCCGAGTACAGGCCCTCGGCGTCCTCCTCGGGCACCCGCACCGTGGCCAGGTGCTCGCCCAGGGAGCTGTACACGTACATCGCCGGCTCGCCGTGGATCGCCTGGTACAGGTTCCCGTCTCCGTCGACCGCGATCGAGTCGATCCGGCTCGTGCCGCCGTCGAAGTGGATCGCCGCGTGCGAGGTGGCCACCTCGGTGCCGTCCCCGTTCAGCTCGTAGTGGTCGACCCGGTTGGCGCCGTACAGGCCGACCCACAGCCCGGCGAAGTCCTCGGTGAAGGAGATCCCGTTCGGCGGCGGCAGCTCGTCGGCCAGGACCGCGGCCTCGGCGGTCTCGTGGTCGACCCGGACCACACGGCCCTTCTCCTCCCACGCGGGCTCCTCGAACCCGGCCATGTCGCTGACGTACATGTTCCCCTCCTCGTCGAAGGCCAGGTCGTCGGGGAACATCCGCTCGCCCTCGACCTCGCCGGAGAAGAACACCTCCGGATCCTCGCCGTCGGGGGTGACCGAGACGATGCGCCCGCCCCCGAAGTCGGTCAGGTACAGCCGGTCGTCGTGCGGGCTGAACTGGGCCGAGGTGTAGGAGCCCTCATCATCGGTGTACACGCCGCTCAGCTCGGTGGAGTCGGTGTCCAGGCTCAACACCTTGGGCTCGCCCTCGGGCGCGGTCACGTCGACGAACCGCAGCTCGCCGTCGGGGGCGAAGGTCGGGCCCTCGAGCAGGGTCATCCCCGTCTCCTCGTGGACCTCGGTGGCCTGCACCAGGTGCTCGGCGGTCACGTCCTCGGCGGGGCCGTCCGCGGCCTCGCCCTGGGCGAGGGAGCAGCCGGCCGTGCTCACCACGAGCGCTGAGGCGGCCAGTGTGCGCACCGTCGCGGTACGTCGCGGACTGCGGGCATGGGTGGGCATACGGTTCCTCACTGGTCGGGGGAGGGGATCAGGCCTCGGTGTGCAGGACCTCGTGCACGTGCTCGTCGCGCCACCGTTCCAGCAGCGCGTGGAAGGAGACGGGGCCCGGGCTGTAGGAGAGCGATCCCGGGCTGCCGGCACCCTCGTTGTTGTAGTACCCCGGGGTGCACTCCTGCTGGAAACGGCTGTTGTCGTAGGCGCATCCCCGCAGGGTCTGCGCCCAGGACTCCGCGGCCTCCGCCGTCGGTTCGATCACCCGCGCCCCGGCCTTGCGCCCCGCGGCCACGACAGCGGCGATGTGCTCGGCCTGCTCCATGAGGATGTGCGTGAAGTTGACCGAGGTCGCGTTCTGCAGCGGGCCCAGGTGGAACAGGTTCGGGAACCCGGGGCTGTAGAACCCGTGCAGGGTCCGCGGTCCGGCCTGCGACCAGTCCTCCAGCAGCTGCGTGCCTCCGCGGCCCCGCACCGGCAGCGCCCCGGTCAGCACGCCCGAGACCCCCACATCGAACCCGGTCGCGAAGACCACGCAGTCGACCCGGTACTCCTGGTCGCCGACCACGATCGAGTCCTCGGTCATGCGTGTGATGCCGCCGTGGTCGGCGGTGTCGACCAGCTCCACGTTCGGCCGGTTGAAGGCCTGCAGGTAGTGGTCGCTGAACGTGGGCCGCTTGCACATGTACCGGTACCAGGGCTTCAGGGCCTCGGCGGTCTCCCGGTCCTCGACCACGTCGTCCACCCGGGCACGGATCTGCGCCATCTTCCGGGCGTCGGCGAGCTCGTCGAGGCGCTCGCGCTCCTCCTCGGAGAGTTCGGTGTCGCGCGCCCCGGTGATCATCTGCCGCTGCAGGCGGGCGGTGCCGGTCCAGCCGTCCTGGACCAGGTCGCGGTCGGTCTCTTCACCGGAGACGACCGAGAGGAAATTCTCCATGCGCTCGCGCTGCCACCCCGGCCCGAGGGAGGACGCCCACTCGGGGTCGGTGGGACGGTTGTCGCGCACGTCGACCGTGGAGGGGGTGCGCTGGAAGACGAGGAGGCGTTCGGCGTCGCGTGCCAGGTGCGGCACGATCTGCACCCCGGTCGCGCCGGTGCCCACGACCGCGACCGTCTTGTCGGCGAGCTCGTCCATGCCGCCGTACTGGTCGCCGCCGGTGTAGGCGTAGTCCCAGCGGCTCGTGTGGAAGGTGTGGCCGCGGAAGTCCTCGATACCGGGGATCCCGGGGAGCTTGGGCTGGGTCAGGGTCCCGGACGAGGTGACGACGTAGCGGGCGCGTACGCGGTCGCCGCGGTCGGTGCCCACGGTCCACTCTGCGGCCTCGTCGTCCCAGTCGAGCGAGGTCACCCGGGTGTGGAAGAGGACGTCGCGGTAGAGCCCGAAGGTCTCGGCGATGGCCACGGCGTGCTGCCGGATCTCCTCGCCGGGTGCGTAGCGCCACTCGGGGACGTAGCCGACCTCTTCCAGGAGCGGCATGTACGAGTAGGACTCGATGTCGCAGTGGATGCCGGGGTAGCGGTTCCAGTACCAGGTGCCCCCGAAGTCCCCGGCCTCGTCGGTCATGCGCAGCGACTCCACGCCGGCCTGCCGCAGCCGGGCCGCGGTCGAGAGGCCGCCGAAGCCGCCGCCGATGACGAGGACCTCCACGGAGTCGGTGAGCGGGTCGCGTTCGGTCCACTCGGTGTAGGGGTCCTTCGCGTAGTAACCGAACGAGCCGGTGGCTGAGCGGTACTGCGCCCTGCCGTCGGGCCGCAGGCGGCGTCGGCGTTCGCGGGCGTAGCGCTCCCGCAGTGCCTCGAGATCGATGTCGTCGGCCAGGTTCTGGGGCGTGCTCAAGGTGCGGTCCTCACTCACGGGATACGGCGTCACCGGCTAACAGTTAGGTGGAGCCTAACCGATGTTCCGCTGCTAGATTGACCGCGGGGGAGGTGCCGGAGGATGCCGGAGAAGACGAGCGAGCAGCTCATAGCGGAGTACACGACCGAACGCCGTGCGCTAGCGCGCATGCTCGCGGGGCAGCGCATGCAGCCCTTCCTCGGGCTGGAACTCACGCTCCACCAGCTCAAGATCGTGCTGCTCGTGGCCACCGGCTCCGCCACCACCGGGCGGGAACTCGCGCGGTCCCTGCAGGTGTCCGCCCCGACCGTCTCCGCGAGCGTGGACAAACTGGTCGCCCTCGGTTACCTCGCCCGTGAGGAATCCGGGGCCGACCGGCGCGTGACCCGCTTGGTCGCCACACCGATGGCCGGCGACATCCAACGCCAGTTCCTCGCCGAACCCGACCCCTCCACCGAGGTGCTGACCTCTCTGCACCCGGACGACCTCGACGCGCTCGTACGCGGCATGACCGCACTGCGCCGCGCGATCGAGCAGCGTTCCTGACACAGAAAAGACGGGCCCCCGAAGGGGCCCGCCGAGAACCACCGGCCGAGTCACGTGCCCGGTGGTCGGGAGAGTGGAGCCGCGGCCTCAGCCTTTCTGTGCGGCCTCGTATTTGTCGACCACCGACTGGGGGATGCGGCCGCGCTCGTTCACCTCGAGGCCCGCCTCCTTGGCCCACGCGCGGATCTCCGCGGCGCGCTGCTGGTTCGAGGACGAGCGCGCGGTTTTCACCTTGCCCTTGGCGGCTTTACGGGCCTTCTTCCGGCCGGCCTCGATGAAAGAGTCCAGGGAGTCGCGGAGTTTCGCTGCGTTGTCGCTGCTCAGGTCGACCTCATAAGTGGACCCGTCCAGACCGAACGTCACCGTCTCGTCCGCTTCTCCGCCGTCCAGATCATCGACGAGAAGAACTTCCACCTTCTGTGCCATGGGTCCCCCTGAAGTACGCTGCTATTGCCAGTCAAAAATAACACGCGTTCACCTTCAACTGAGACTCGGTAAAATGCCGGTCTTTCGTACGGGCCGTCCCGGTGTGAAGAGCCGCACAGGTGAAGGAACGCTTTCTGGCCTTTTGGCTGCCCCTGCGGAATCCCGCCGCCCGGAACACGCGTCGCGCCCCACATCGGGCCGTGCGCCCCGAAAGGCGAGGTCGAACGGCCCGGTCGGGTGACCCTAGCCGGAGTAGAGCGAAAGCAGCCTCTCGACCTCCGGGCCGACCGCTGCGTAACCCGCACCCAGATATCGGCGGGGATCCACCGCCTCCGGGCGGTCGTCCAGTGAGGCCCGCACGGCAGCAGTGAAGCAGACGTTGAGGTGCGTCGCGACGTTGACCTTGGTGATCCCCGCCCTGATCGCCTGTTTCATGCCGTCGTCGCTCACCCCGGAGGAACCGTGCAGGACCAGCGGGACCTCCAGCGCCGAGGCGAGGGCGCCGATCAGGCCGGTGTCCAGCTCGGCGGTGCGTTCGGTCATGGCGTGGGAGGAGCCCACCGCCACCGCCAGCAGATCGACGCCCGTGCGGCGGACGAAGGCCGCGGCCTCCCGGGGGTCGGTGCGTGCGCTCGGGGCGTGGACCCCGTCCTTGCCGCCGACCTCGCCCAGTTCGGCCTCGACCGACACCCCCCGCGCGTGGCAGAACTCCGCGACCTCGCGCGTGGTGGAGACGTTCTCCTCGAAGGCCAGGGCCGAGCCGTCGTACATGACGGAGCTGAAGCCCAGTTCGACGGCTCTCTCGACCAGGGCGACGTCGGTGGCGTGATCCAGGTGGACCACGACCGGGACGCGTGCGTCGGCCGCCACCCGCAGGGCCGCGAGCCCGAGCGGTTCGAGGCGTCCCCGGTGGTACTTCACGGCGTTCTGGCTGATCTGCAGCACCACGGGTGCGCCCACGGCCTCGGCGGCGTCCACCAGTGTGGTCGCCATCTCCAGCTGCACCACGTTGAACGCGCCCAGCCCGGTGTTCTCCGCCCGGCAGCGGTTGCCGGCCTCGGTGAGGGAAACAAGCGGCATCCCGACCATCCTCCTTCGTCGCCCTACGTCGGGGTGCACGGGTTCGAGCACTTCGCTCACTTCGATGACGGAAACACCCCTGGACCGATCATGAAGGCGATGCTAGCTTCGTGGCAAACGTCACATAAATGCGAGGTCGGAGGGGAGTCCATGAGCGGACGCCACATGCTCGAGGAGCTTCGGTCGCAGCCGGCGGTGTGGAACCGCGTGCTGTCCGAGGCGCTGCCCGAACACGCCGGGGTCCTGCCGAGACACGGTGAGCGGGTCCAGGTCCTCGGCTGCGGTTCCTCGTGGTTCATGGCACAGGCCTACGCCGCGGCACGTGAACAGGAAGGGCTCGGCGAGACCGACGCCTTCACCCCCACCGAAGCGCCCCTGTCCCGCGGTTACGACAGCGTCGTGCTGATCTCACGATCCGGCACGACCAGCGAGGTCCTCGACGTACTGAGGCGCCTGCCCACAGGGGTCCCGACGGTCGCGATCGTGGGTGACCCCGACTCGGCACTGGCCCGGCACGCCACACACGCCGTCCGTCTGCCGTTCGCCGACGAACACAGCGTCGTGCAGACACGGTTCGCGACGTCGGCCCTGGTCCTCCTGCTGGGCTCGCTCGGGGCCGACCGGTTCGGGTTGGACCGCGCCGTCGTCGACACCCGGGACCTGCTGGCGGAGCTCGAGCTCGACGACGCCACCGGAACGGGCCCGCTGGGCAAACCCCTGGACGAACAGCTCCTCGCCTCGGAGCAGTTCACCTTCCTCGGGTCGGGCTGGTGCCTCGGGCTGGCCCACGAGGCGGCGCTGAAGATGCGTGAGAGCTGCCAGGCGTGGACGGAGTCCTATCCCTCGATGGAGTACCGGCACGGCCCGATCGCGATCGCGGGCCCGGGCCGGGTCACCTGGCAGTTCGGCGGCGCCCCGCCCGGGCTCGCCGAGCAGGTCGGCACGGCCGGCGCCCGCTTCGAGGCCTCCGACCGGCATCCGCTCGCGGAGTTGGTGCGGCTCCACGCGGCCGCCCTGACCCGGGCCCGGCGCCATGGGCTCGACCCCGACCACCCGCGCTCATTGAGCCGTGCGGTCGTCCTGGACGACGAGAGCCTCTGAGGACGCCGGGGATGGAACGGTGTGACGCGCTGACCACCGCCGCGCACGGGCGTGCCGTCGGCCCCGGTGCCGCGGCCCTGGCCGTGGACGTCGGCGGCACGGCCGTCAAGATCGGCCTCGTCGACCCCCGGGGTGTGATCACCGACGGGGCCACGGTCGCCACCCCCGGGCCCGGGCCCGGCGTCGAGGACCGGATCGTCGGCCTCGTCACCGACGCGGCCGAGGGGTTGCGCAACCGGTACGGGCGCGACGCGGTCGCCGCGGTCTCCGTGGTGGTGCCCGGTATCGTCGACGAGGCCCGGGGCCTGGCCGTGCACTCGGCCAACCTCGGGTGGCGGGGCGTGCCCTTCGCGCAGAAGCTCCGCGACCGGACCGGGCTCCCCGCGACGATGTCCCACGACGTGCGCGCTGCCGGCCTGGCGGAGTTCGGCGACGCCGGAGCCGCGCACAACGCCGTCATGATCACCATCGGCACCGGGATCGCCGCTGCGCTGAGGATCGACGGACGGTCGTACTCCTCCGGCGGTTACGCGGGCGAGGTCGGTTTCCTCGAGGTGAACGTGGAGACCTCGGAGGGCCTCTTCACGGGCCCGTTGGAGAACATCGCCTCGACCCGCGCGATCGCCGAGGCCTACACCCGACGCACCGGCCGCGCGGTGAACGGATCGGCCGACGTGCTGGCGAGGATCGGTGCGGGCGACCGTGTCGCCGCGCAGGTCTGGGACGGCGCGCTCGGGGCCATCCACCAGGCCTGCCACCAGATCGTCACCCTGCTGGCGCCCGAGGCGATCATCCTCGGCGGGGGACTGAGCGAGGAGGCCGGCATCAGCGCGGCGGTCTCCGAGAGGCTCGAGCACACCCTGACCTTCCACCGGAGACCGGCGCTGTCGAGAGCCCGGCTCGGATCGGCCGCCGGCCTGATCGGCGCCGCGATGCTCTCGCGGGACGACCCTTCGGTGTCCGTGTGCCCGCAACGCTCGGAACAGGGGCAGCGGGACGAGGGGGGATCGGTATCGCGGTAATGTGCGTCACCCCCAACCCCGCACACGACTGGACCTGGCGTGCATCGGCGCTCGTCCCGGGAACGGTGTCCCGGGTCGGCCCCGGATCGGCACGGCTCGGCGGCAAAGGCGTCAACGTCGCACGCATCGTGCACGGCGCCGGTGTCCCCGCCCTCGCGGCCGGTCCCCTCGACCGCACGGTCGAGCCCGCGGACACGGAAGAACGCTCGTGGTGGGCGTTCACCGCTTCCCCGACCGGACTGCGGCGGACCCTGACCGTGGTGGAGGAGGACGGCCGCACCACACTCCTGAACGAGACCGGGCAGCCCCACCCGGACCACGTCTGGCAACGGCTCCTGCACGACATCGAGGACCGCTGCGGGGCCGGCGGCCTCCGGGCGCTGGTCGTGTCCGGGAGCCTGCCCCCGGGAACGCCCGCCGCCCTCGTCGTGGACCTGGTGGCCATCGCACACCGGCATTCCGTGCCCAGCATCGTCGACGCCTCGGGCCAGGCCCTGAAGGAGGCCGCCCGGGCCGGGGCCACCTGGGTCAAGTGCAACGCCGACGAGCTCGCCGAGAGTGTCCCGGGCACCGTCGACAAGGGCATCGCCGGCCTCGGGCGGCTCGGTGCAGGCAACGTGCTGGTGACGGCCGGGGCCGAGGGCATCATCGCCGCCACCGGGCTCGCCCCGGGGGCCGGCCGGACACCCGGAAGCCCCGACACCGACGGCGGCGCCCCGTCGCTCCTTAGGGCGCGCACCCCGGGAGCGCTGAGGGGCAACACCACCGGCGCGGGCGACGCCGTCACCGCGGGCCTGGCGCTGGGGCTTGCCGCGGACGAACCGGAACCGCTCACCACGACCCTGCGCCGCGCCGTCGGATACGGCGCCGCCGCGGTGCTCGCCCCCTGCGCCGGACGACTGCACCCCAGCCACCCGGAGCTCGTGGCACAGGCAGACGTGCGACGGGACACTGTTCCGGTCGATGTGTCCCGCCACCATGTCAGGAGCACAGGCCGATGAGCCGTCAGCAGCGCATCTACTACATCCTCGAGAACATCGAGGAGTCCGGCACGATCTCGATCACCGACATCGTCGCCGACCTGGGCGTCTCGGAGGCGACCGCCAGGCGCGACCTCGACCACCTGGCGGCGAACAACCTGATCGAACGCCGGCGCGGGGGAGCGGGGCGCCGTTCGGTGGCCTACTCGCTGGCCCTGCGCGGTGAGACCCAGCAGCACCGGCGTTCGAAGGAGCTCATCGCCGAACACGCGCTGTCGACGCTCGAACCGGGCCAGTCCGTGGGCCTGTCCGGCGGCACCACCACCTACGCGATCGCCGACGCCCTGGGCAACCGCGAGGACCTGCACAGCGGGCTCACGGTGGTCACCAACTCGGTGGAGATCTCCAGCCGACTGGCCGTCCACCCTGAGATCTCGATCCTGGTCACCGGCGGCCGACTCAACAGCAAGAGCTACGAGCTCGTCGGCACGTTCGCCGAACTCATCATGAAGCACCTGTGGCTGGACCGGTCCTTCATCGGGGTCAACTCCTTCTCCGCCGACGTCGGGGCCGGAACGGTGAACGAGAACGAGGCGAGCGTCAACCGGCTCATGGCCCAGCGGTCGGACGTGGCCGCCGTGGTCGCCGACTCCTCGAAGTACGGCCGGCGTTCCTTCGGCGTCGTGGGCGACGCCGACACCTTCCATTCCCTGATCACCGACGACCGGCTCCCCGACGAGGCCCGCGCGGCCCTGGAGGGTGCCGGATACACCGTCCACACCGTGAGTGAGGAGACCGAGACGTGACCCTCGTGTCCACCTGAGAGAGGTATGCATGAGCTTCATCCACGACATCCGGAACTCGTCGCGATCAGTGGTCGTGGTCGCCCTCAGCGCCGTCGCCCTGGGGATCACCTACGGCTACGACATCTCCAACATCGCCGGAGCGCTGCTCTTCCTCGAGACCGACCTCGGCCTGTCCTCGGGCGAGCTGGCGGGGTTGGCCACGGCGGTCGTCGTCGGCCAGATCGTGGGGGCGCTCAACGGCGGGTGGATCTCGAACGCGATCGGGCGCAAGCTCAGCATGCAGCTCATCGCGATCGGATACGTCGGCTTCTCCGTGCTCTGTGCGATCGCGCCCGAGTACGCGTCGCTCCTGGCGGCCCGGTTCGGCCTGGGGATCACGATCGGCATCTCGCTGATCGTCGTCCCGGTCTTCATCGCCGAGTCCTCGCCGACCCGCGTGCGCGGGGGACTGATGGTCGCCTACCAGGTCACCACCGTGGCCGGCATCATCGCCGGCTACCTCGTGGCCTGGCTGCTCGCCGCGACCGAGTCGTGGCGGGCCATCCTGGGGATGGCCGCCGTGCCCGCGGCCCTGGTCTTCTTCCTCCTGCTGCGCGTGGTGGAGACACCGCACTGGTATCTGCTGAAGGGCAGGGTCCGGGCGGCCCGCGCATCACTGGAGAGGATCAACCCCGGGCACGATCCCCAGCCCCTGATCGCCCGGATCGAGGCCGACCTGCAGCAGGAGACGGGCCGCCTGCGCGACATGTTCCGCGGGCACCTGCTGAGGGCCAGCGTCTTCGCCATCGGCCTCGGGTTCTTCATCCAGATCACCGGTATCAACGCCACCATCTACTACTCGCCGCACATCTTCGCGGACCTCGGGTTCTCCGGGCACGCGGCCCTCCTCGGGCTGCCGGCGATCGTGCAGTTCTGCGCCCTGCTCGCGGTGATCGTGTCCATGTTCGTCGTCGACAACGCCGGGCGCCGCCCCGTCCTGCTGACCGGCGTCGGCACCATGATCGTCGCCAACACCGTGCTCGTGGCCGTCTTCGCCCTGAGCGACGGGTTCGGCGGGTGGACGTCCGTCGTGGGCTTCGCCGCGATCGTGCTCTTCACGATGGGTTACACCTTCGGGTTCGGCGCCCTGGTGTGGGTCTACGCGGGGGAGACCTTCCCGGCCAAGTACCGGGCGCTGGGCGCCTCCCTGATGCTCACCGCCAACCTCACCGCCAACGCCATCGTCGCGCAGGCCTTCCCGCCCCTCCTGGAGTCCGTCGGAGGGGCCGGGGTGTTCGGCATCTTCGGGGCCCTGGCGGCGATCGCGTTCGTCTTCATCTGGTTCCTCGCCCCGGAGACCAAGGACCGGGACCTGGACGAGATCGCCCGCTACTGGGCCAACGGCGCCCGTTGGGACGTCCCCTCGATCACCCCCGACCGCACCGCACGATGACCCCCTGATCCCCGGTCACGAACCCCCGTTCCCCTCCGACCCCGCGGCCCCGACGGCCGCACCCGTCACCCCCTGACCTCCCTCACCCCCCAACCCCCCTCACCCCCCAAGGAGGAATCGACGTGATCCGTCCCCCCACCCGCCGCGACCTCTTCCGTTCCGGAGCAGCGGCCGGTGCCGCCACCGGTCTCGGTACCGTCCTCGCACGACCCGCGTCCGCCGACGACGCCCCGCAACGCGGCGGCGACGAGTCCCCCATGACCGAGGTCCCCTTCGAACCCCACGACGAGGTCCGCCTCGCGGTGATCGGTACCGGCCAACGCGGCGCGGACATGCTCGACCGTTTCCTGCAGATCAACGGGGTCCGGGTGACCGCCCTGTGCGACCTCGAACAGGACCGGGCCGACGCAGCCGCCGACGCCGTCGAGGAGGCCGGCGGCGAACGCCCGGCCGTGCACGCCGGGTCCACCGATGCGTGGGAGGAACTCACCGCACGCGACGACGTCGACCTGTGTTACATCGCGACCCCGTGGGAGTGGCATCACCCCCAGGCCAAGGACGCCATGGAGCACGGCATGCACGCCGCGGTGGAACTGCCCATCGCCGTCACCCTGGACGACATCTGGGACCTGGTGCGGACCTCCGAACGCACCCGCAAGCACTGCATGCTCATGGAGAACGTCAACTACGGCCAGGAGGAGATGCGTGTCCTCATGATGGCCAAGGAAGGGCTGTTCGGGGACCTCCTGCACGGCTCCGGCGGATACGTGCACGACCTCCGCGACCCCTTCCTCTTCCACGGCGCCTACCACCCCGAGGACTGGCGCCGCGCGTGGCAGACCAAGATGAACGCGAGCCACTACCCGATGCACGGGCTGGCCCCGATCACCGCCGCCATGGACATCAACCGGGGCGACCGCCTCGACCGCCTGGTCTCGTTCTCCTCCCCGGCGCTCTCCCTGACCGAGTACCGCGCCGAGAACCTGGACAGCGACCACCCGGCCTGGCAGGACGACTACATCTCCGGGGACCGCAACGTCTGCCTGCTCAGCACCGCCGCGGGCAGGATGATCCGGGTCGACCACGACGTGAACACACCGCACCCCCAGACCCGGGCCAACACCCTCGGCGGCACACGCGGGGTGTGGATGAGCGACCCACAGCGCATCTACCTGGAGTCCCTCGACCACGACGACCACGAGTGGCGCGACTTCGACGAGGCCTACGAGAAGTACGACCACTGGCTGTGGAAGGAGATCGGCGACGAGGGCGGGGGCCACGGCGGGATGGACTACATCCTCCAGTGGCGGACCATCCAGTTGATGCGGCTCGGTCTCACGCCCGACATCGACGTCTATGACTCGGCCTCACTGTCCTCGCTGGTGCCGCTGTCGGAGAGTTCGCTCGAGAGCGGTGGCTCCGTGCCCGTCCCCGACTTCACCCGGGGGCACTGGAAGAACGCCCGGCCCGGCCTGGAGAGGGAGCGGCCCGACGACCCCGAACTGGACTGATCCGCCCCTCACGCCCGGCTGTGGTGGCGTCCGACCGGGAGCATGAGCGGCCGGCCTGACACCGGATCCGTGATGATCCGGTTCTCCAGGCCGAAGACCGCGCGCACGTTCTCCGGGGTCAGCACCTCCTCCGGTGTGCCCTGCGCGTGCACGTTCCCCGAGGCCAGGGCGACCAGGTGGTCCGCGTAGCGGGCGGCCAGGTTGAGGTCGTGCAGCACCAGCACCACGGTGGTGCCGTGCGCCCGGTTGAGGTCGGTCAGCAGGTCGAGCACGTCCACCTGGTGGTTGACGTCCAGGAACGTGGTCGGCTCGTCGAGCAGGAGCACGTCGGTGCGCTGGGCCAGCGCCATCGCGATCCACACGCGCTGGCGCTGGCCCCCGGAGAGCTCGTCCACGGGCCGGTCCGCCAGGTCGGCGGTGCCGGTGGCGTCCAGGGCCTCGGCCACGGCCTGGTCGTCGCCGCTGCCCCACCGGGAGAACATGCGCTGGTGGGGATGGCGCCCCCGGCCCACGAGGTCGCTGACGGTGATCCCCTCGGGAGAGACCGGCGACTGCGGTAGCAGGCCCAGGGTCCGGGCGACCTCCTTGGGCGGCATCCGGTGCACCTGACGCCCGTCCAACAGCACCTGCCCGCTCCGGGGCTTCAGCAGCCTGGCCAGGGAACGCAGCAGCGTGGACTTGCCGCACGCGTTCGACCCGACCACCGCGGTCAGGCGCCCGGCGGGCAGGTCGAGGTCGAGGGAGTCGACCACGAGGCGGTCGCCGTAGCCCAGGCTCAGTTCCTCCGCGCGCAGCGAGTGTTCCGTGGTCACAGGGAGCCCTCCGATCGGTTGGTGCGGACGATGAGGTAGACGAGGTAGGGCGCGCCGAGCACGCCGGTGACCACACCCACGGGGTAGCGCGAGTCCAGCAGGAACTGGCCCGCGAAGTCGCCGACGAGCACCAGCAGCGCCCCGACCAGCGCCGCGGGCAGGAACAGCGAACCGTTCGGGCCGACCAGACGCGCGGCGATCGGCCCGGACAGGAACGCGACGAAGGCCACGGGTCCGGCCGCCGCGGTCGCGAACGCGATGAGCCCCACCGCGCCCGTCAGCGCCAGGAGCCTCGTGCGGGCCACACGTACCCCCAGGGCGGGGGCGGTGTCCTCACCCAGCCGGAACATCTCCAGGTCGCGGGACATCGCCAGCAGCAGCGGGCCGACCAGAACCAGGACCACCAGCACCGGCACGGTCTCGTTCCAGGTGGCCCCGTTGAGGCTGCCGGTCAGCCGGCGCATGGCCTCCTGCAGGTCCCACTCGGCAGCCCGGTCGAGCACGTGCGCGGTGACGCTGTCCATCATCGCGCCGATCCCGATCCCGATGAGGATCAACCGGGTCCCGGCGGCGCCCCGGCGCGCGGACAGGGCGTGCACGAGCAGCGCCACGGCCAGCGCCGCGACGACCGCGACGGTCGACACGGCCGTCCCGCTCAGGCCCAGGACGACGATCGCGAACACGGCCGCCGCGCTCGCCCCCGAGCTGATCCCGATGATGTCCGGGCTGGCCAGCGGGTTGCGGAGCATGGTCTGGAAGGTCACGCCCGCCAGGCCGAAGCTCAGCCCCGCCGCGACGGCGAGCACGGCCCGGGGCAGACGGAGCCGCCCCACGGTGAACGAGGCGCCCGGCACCTCCTGTCCGAACACCACGCGCGCCACGTCGCCGGGCGGGTAGAAGGTCTGCCCGAACATCAGGCTCGCGGCGAACCCGGCGGCCACGAGCACGGCCAGAACGGCGATGATCGTGCGCCGGCGGCGTGCGCGGCGCACACGGCCGCGGACCACGGTCTCGAGGGTGGAGGCGGGCTCCGGTGCGGGGGAGTGCCCCGTGGTGGCAGGGCGGTCCCGGGTACGGGGATTCACAGCGCGCGGACTTTCTGGCGTCGGACGATGTGGATGAAGAACGGGGCGCCGATCAGCGCCGTCACGATGCCGACGTCGATCTGGACGGGGCGTGCCACCACCCGTCCGACCACGTCGGCGGCGGTCAGCAGCACACCCCCGCCCAGGGCGGAGAAGGGCAGGAGCCAACGGTGGTCCGCGCCCACCAGCAGGCGGCACACGTGCGGTACCACCAGCCCCACGAAAGCGATCGGCCCGGTCACGGCCGTGGTGGCCCCGCACAGGACGACGGCGCCCAGGGACGCGGTGCCCCGGGTGAGCGCGACACGTTCGCCCAACCCCTCGGCGAGGTCGTCGCCCAGCGCGAGCATGTTCAGCCCGCGGGCGCACAACCAGCACAGGGCGAAGCCGACGACGAGGAACGGCAGGATCTGCTGCAGGCTCTCCTGTGTCCCACCGCCCAGGCCGCCGATCTGCCAGGAGCGGGCGTTGTCGGCGATGTCGTTGCGCGAGAGCACGACGGCGCTGATGAACGAGGTCAGGGCGGCGGAGGTCGCGGCTCCGGCGAGCGCGAGCTTGAGCGGGGTCGAGCCCCCGCCGCCCAGGGTCCCGACCGCGTAGACGAACACGGCCGTCACGGCGCCCCCGGCGATCGCGACCCAGGCGAAGCTGGTGGCCGAGGCCAGACCGAAGGAGGCCATGCCCACGACCACGGCCAACGCGGCGCCGGTGTTGACACCGAGGATGCCCGGGTCGGCCAGCGGGTTGCGGGTCACGCCCTGCATCACCGCACCCGCCACACCCAGGGCGGCGCCGGCGAGCACGGCGAGCAGGGTCCGGGGGACACGCGCGGCGACGGCGGCCCGGTCGAACCCGTCGGTCGACCCGCCCAGCGCCGCGACGATGTCGGCCCACCCCACCTGCCGGGAACCCGTGGTGACCGACAGGGCCGCGAGCAGCACCAGCACCGTGCACAGCGCCACGAGCGCCAGGGTCTTGAGCGGGAGCGGCCGCCGGGTACTGCGCTCGCGCCGGTCGGTGGCCGTGGAGGTGGTCATTGCGACGCGTCCGCGGCCTCGGCCAGGAGGGAGAGGTACTCGTCCAGGACCCACGGGATCGACAGCGGCGTGGGGTTGGCGGCGGTGCCGATCGGGCTGTCGCCGGGCAGGTTGACGACCGCGCCGTTCTCCACCGCCGGCATCTGGGACAGCAGGGGGTCGCCCTCCAGCGCGTCGACGAGTTCGTCGCCGCCGTAGGTCACGATGATCTCGACGTCGTCGAAGGCGTCGGCCTGCTCGGCGGTCCGCGTCAGGGCGAACTGGTCGGTGTCCTCGGTGGCGGCCGCGATGCTGTCGGGGGTGCGCATGCCCAGGTCCTCGAAGAACCGGGCCCGGGTGTCGTGGGCGGTGTAGAAGCTGACCTCGCTGAGGTCGGTGGTGTCCACGTGGGTGAGGAACATGGTCGCCCGGTCCCCGATCTGCGGGTGCGCCTCGGCGGTGTCGGCGATCTCGCCCTCGAGCTCGGCGACCAGCTCCTGGCCCTCCTCGGCCATGCCCATGGCCTCGCTGTTGAGCTCGATCATCTCGCGCCAGGTCGTGCCCCAGGGGGTCTCGGGGTAGGCGACCACGGGTGCGATCTCGCTGAGGGTGTCGTGGTCCTCCTCGGTCAGGCCCGAGTAGGCGGCCAGGATCACGTCGGGCTGTGTGTCGGCGACCGCCTCGAAGTCGATGCCGTCGGTCTCGTCGAAGAGCACGGGGGTGTCCGCGTCGAGCTCCTCGAGCCGCTCGTCCACCCAGGGCAGCACACCGTCGCCGTCGTCGTCGCCGAAGTCGGCCGCGGCCATTCCCACCGGGACCACGCCCAGGGCGAGCGGGACCTCGTGGTTGGCCCAGTTCACCGTGGCCACGCGCTCGGGCGGGGAGTCCAGCGTGGTGGTTCCGAGCGCGTGTTCGATGGTGATCTCGCCGCCGCCCTCCTCGCTGTCGGTCTCGGTCGAGCAGGCGGAGAGCGCGAGCACCAGGGTTGCGGCGGCGGCTGCGGTGGAGGATACGCGTGGCATGGGGTCCCGTTTCTCGAGGCAGGGGAGGGGCCTCGAATGAGAGGTAAGGCTTGCCTAAGAGAAGGTAGAGCGCGCTCGCCCTGTCCGCAATCGCGTACAGGGGACACCCGATGTCGCGTAACGGACAGACCGCTCACCTCGGGCGGAACTGTCCCGGGCCCATGCCGGTCGCTCTGCGGAAGGCGGTCCCGAACGCACTGGCCGACGAGTAACCCACCTGTTCGGCCACCTCGTCGACCCGCTCGCCCCGCGCCAGCAGCGTCATGGCGTGCTGTACACGGGCCAGGGCCGACCACGCGCTGAACGTCAGCCCCGTCTCGCCCACGAAGGCCCGGGTGATCGTGCGCGTGCTCACCCCCAGGCGGCCGGCCCAGGCGCGCAGGGTCGTGCCGTCGGCGGGGTCCTCACGCAGCGCGGCCACGATCGGGGCGAGCAGCGGCGCCTTGGGGAGCGTCAGGAAGAACTCACCGGCCGCGGGTGTGAGCACGTCGGTGACCATGAGCTCGGTCCTCTCCCGGGCCTCCGGTGCGAGGTGTTCGGTGCCGAGGCGCTCCAGCAGCAGGCACAACAGCGGGGTCATCTCCACCGCGACGGGTTCCGGGGCCGGGCCGGGGGCCGAGCCCACCCGGAACTGTGCCGCCCGGTGCCAGGTCCCCGCGGGCGCTCGTCCCGAGTGGGGGACCCCCGCCGGGATCCACAGGCCGAGCTTGGGCGTCACCGACCAGATGCGCGCGCCCACACGGGCCGAGGAGACACCCCGCTCGTTCCAGAGGAGCTCGTGTGTGGGGTGCGAGTGCTCCGCCCAGACGGTGTCGAGCTCCAGGACCTCCCCGTGCCCGCTGACGGCGTAGGGAACGTCGACCTCACCGGCGGTGTACCGGGGCAGGCGGCGGTTGTCGGTCCTGGGCATCACCCCAGGTTATGCCGCCGCCCCGCGCCGGGCCCCACCGGCCTCCGGGGCCCGCGGGGACAAAAAGACATTGCCGCCCCGAAGCGCCGCGAACCATAGTGAGGCACGCGAGACCCGGTCTCTCGCACCGCCTCCAACCCCCGATGCGAAAGGAACCCCCATGTCCACGCTGCGGGTCACCGCCGAGCAGCTCACGATCCACCCCCACCCCGACGCCGACGCGCTGGAGCTCGCGCAGGTCGGTCTCTTCCACGCCGTGGTCGCCAAGGGCGCCTACCGCACCGGGGACTGGGCGGTCTACATCCCCGAGAGCGCCCTCCTGCCGGACGGTCTCGTCGAGGAGATCGGGCTGACCGGCAAGCTCGCGGGTTCCAAGCGCAACCGGGTGAAAGCGATCCGGCTGCGGGGCGAGCTCTCCCAGGGCATCGTGTGCCGTCCGCAGCAGCTGGTCGACCGGGACCTGGCGGCCGAGCACGAGGCCGGCACCGACTTCTCCGGTGAGCTGGGCATCACCAAGTGGGTCCCGGAGGTGCCGCTGCACATGAGTGGTGACTTCGTGCCGGCGCCCGACCTGCTGCGGTGGATCGAGATCGAGAACGTCAAGCGCTATCCCGACGTCTTCGAACCGGACGAGCCGGTCGTCGCGACGGAGAAGATCCACGGCACCGCGTGCCTGTACACCTACGTCGCCGCCACCGGCGAGGGGTTCGTCTCCTCCAAGGGGCAGGGCGCGAAGAACCTCGCGCTCGCCCACGCCGAGGACAACCTGTACTGGAAGGCGGTGACCGCCCACGGCGTTCCCGAGGCAGCACGTAAGGCGGCCGAGCGGTTCGGCGCCGACCGCGTGGGTGTGTTCGGCGAGGTCTTCGGCTCGGGCGTGCAGGACCTGGCCTACGGCGAGACCGGCCGCAGCGAGCACCCCGGTTACGCGGTCTTCGACATCCGCGTGGACGCCGACGGCACCCGCACCTGGATCGACGCCGCCGACCTGCCCGCACTCCTGGAGGACCTCGACCTGCCGCAGGCCCCGACGGTCTACGAGGGCCCCTACGACGAGGCCGAACTCCTCGCAGCGGCGCAGGGCGAGGAGACCTGGAGCGGCGGCGGTCTGCACCTGCGCGAGGGTGTGGTGGTGCGCCCGGCCCGGGAACGCTTCTCGAACGTGCTCGTGGGCCGCGCCATCGCCAAGTTCGTCTCGGACGCCTACCTCACCCGCAGGGGCGGCACCGAGTACGAGTGAGGCCGCCGGCCCGCCCCGGGGGCCCCGGGCCACGGAACCTGTTTCCGCGGCCCGGGGCCCCGCGTTCGTCAGGCCTACTGCTGCACCCACACCGTCGTGGCACCGGGCAGCCGGCCGTTCTCCAACGGCGCGCTCGACAGCAGCACGTCGCCGTCAGGAACGTCGACGGGCGCCTCGCCGAAGTTGGTCACACACACCCAACCGCCCGGGCGGCGGAAGGCCAGGACGTGCTCGGCCCCGGTCTCCACCCACTCCAGCGACTCCCCGGTCTGCAACCGCCGCCGCAGCGCAAGGGCCTCGCGGTACAGGTTCAGGGTCGAGGCGGGGTCCCCCTCCTGAGCCTCCACCGCGTACCCGGCGAACCACGCCGGCTGGGGCAGGTGGGGCTCGGCGGGGCCGAAGCCGAAGGACGGGCCCTCCGCCGACCACGGGATCGGCACCCGGCACCCGTCCCGGCCCCGCGTCACACCCGGGTTCCGGAAGAACGACGGGTCCTGCCGCTGCTCGTCCGGGATCTCCGCGACCTCGTGCAGGCCCAGCTCCTCACCCTGGTACAGGTACGCGCTGCCGGGCAGTGCCAGCTTGAACAGCGTCGCCGCACGCGCGCGCCGCAGGCCCGCGGCCGCGTCCAGCTCGGGTTCCTGCCCGCCGTTGAGCAGCCACCGGGTCCCGGTCTTCTCGCCGTCGGGCTCGGGCGGCAGGCCGTAACGCGTCGCGTGGCGCACGACGTCGTGGTTGGAGAAGACCCAGGTGGTGGAGGACTCCCCGCGCTCGGCCAGCTCCAGGTTGAAACCGACGATCCGGCGGAACTGGGCCGCGTCGAAGCCGGCCTCCAACAGGTCGAAGTTGAACGCCTGCCCCAAGCCCCGCGGGCTCGCGTACATCGGGCGCCGGTCCGACTCCACCCAGGCCTCGGCGACCCCGATCCGCGGCGGGTCGTACTCGTCGAAGACCTTCCGCCACTCGGCGTAGATCTCGTGCACGTCGTCGCGGTCCCAGGTGGGGTGGTTGCCGTCCGAGGGGGTGGCGTCCAGCTCGGCCTGGCTCGGCAGGTTCTCCGGCAGGTCCTTGGAGAGCCCGTGGGCGACGTCGACACGGAACCCGTGCACACCCCGGTCCGACCAGAACCGCAGGGTCTCGAGGAAGTCCGCGTGCACCTCGGGGTTCTTCCAGTTCAGGTCGGGCTGCTCGCTCGCGAAATGGTGCAGGTACCACTGCCCGTCCGGGACCCGGGTCCAGGCGGGCCCGCCGAAGTTGGAGACCCAGTCCGCCGGGGGCTGCGCACCGCCGGGGCCGCGGCCGTCGCGGAAGATGTACCGGTCCCGCGCCGCCGAGCGCGGCGGTGCGGCCAGCGCCTCCCGGAACCACTCGTGGCGGTCGGAGGTGTGGTTGGGCACGATGTCGACGATGAGCTTGATGCCGGCCTCCCGAAGGGCCGCGACCATGGCGTCGAAGTCCTCCAGGGTGCCGATACGGGGATCGACGTCCCGGTAGTCGTCGACGTCGTACCCGCCGTCGGCCAGGGCCGAGGGGTAGAACGGGCTCAGCCACACGGCGTCGATGCCCAGGTCACGGAGGTAGGGCACACGCGAGGTGATGCCCTTCAGGTCGCCGATCCCGTTGCCGTCCGCGTCGGCGAACGACCTCGGATAGATCTGGTAGACGACGGCCTGGCGCCACCAGTCGGGATCGACGCGGAACTCGGCCGGCAGTTCCGCCGAGTCGGCGGTGGGGTGGAGCGACAAGGTGGGTCCCTTTCTGCGGTGTGGCTGTCGGAGTTACTTGACCGCGCCCTGTGTGAGCCCGGACATCACCCATCTCTGGGAGATCACGTAGGCGATGACCGCCGGTGCCATCGCCATCAGGTAGGAGGCGAAGGAGACGTGGTAGTTGTTGCTGAACTGCGTCTGGAAGACCTCCTGGATGACCGGGAGTGTCTGCAGGGACGAGTCCTCGATGATCATCGACGGCATCATGAAGTCGTTCCACGATTTGAGGAAGGCGAAGATCGCCACCGTCGCGCTCATCGGCGCCATCAGCGGGAAGACGATCCGCCAGAACGTGAACCAGGTCGAGGCGCCGTCCATCCGCGCCGACTCCTCCAGCTCGTGCGGCAGGGAACGCAGGAACGCGGTGAACAGCAGCGTGCTGAAGGAGAGCTGGAACATCACGTGCAGCAGCGCGACCCCGGCGGGGTTGGCCAGCCCCGCCATGCCCGTCAGCTTGACCTGCGACAGTGCCAGCACGGGGAACGGCAGGAACATCGCGGACAACAGGTAGTAGAACGACCACCGGAAGAACTTCCGGTCCCAGTTCCGCGAGATCGCGTACGAGGCCATCGCGCTCGCCAGCACCGTGCCCGTGACCGCCACCGCGGTGATGAACACCGAGACGGCGAACGCCCGCGGATAGTCGGTGAGCGCCCAGGCCTGCACGAACCCCTCGACGCTCCAGGGCGACGGCAGGGTGAAGGCCTCGCCGTCCACCGCCTGCTCGCCCGTCTTGAACGCCATGGAGAAGGCCACGTAGAACGGGAACAGGACCGTGGTCGAACACAGCAGGAGCACGATCGTGGTGCTCCACCGCTTCTTCCCCTCGCCGCGGGGGCTCGTGTCCCTGTTCTGCCGGGTGCGTGTTTCGGGGAGCACCATCAGCCGCCCGTCCTTCCTCGTGTCAGACGCAGTTGCACGAGCGCGATCGCCAGGGTGATCAGGAAGAAGACCGTCGAGTTGGCCATCTGGTACGCGTAGTCGCCGTCCTCGAACCCGGCGAAGATCGCCATCGTCACCGAACGCGTCGCGGTCCCGGGCCCTCCGTCGGTGAGGCCGAGGATGATCTCGTAGGCGGCCAGGAAGTCCTTGAACCCGATGATCACGTTGATGAGCACGAAACCCGAGATCAGCGGCAGGGTGATGTGCCGCAACCGGTTCCACGCCGAGGCCCCGTCGATGCCGGCGGCCTCGTAGACGTCCTGGGGCACCGTCATGAGCCCCGCGATGTAGATCAACAGCGCCTGGGGCATCGCCTGCCACGCGGTGACCAGCACGATGGAGATCCACGCCAGGTCCGGATCGGCCAGGATGGACTCCTCCAGCGGCCCGATGCCCAGCGCCTGCCCCGCCGCGGGGATGGTGTGGGAGAAGACGAACTGGAAGACGAAGGCGATGATGATCCCCGAGACCACCATCGGCAGGACGAAGACCGTCCGCAGGGTCACCCGGGCACGGATGCGGCCGGTCAGGCCCAGCGCGAGCCCGAGCGCGACCACGTTGACCAGGACGACGGTGCACAGCGCGAACCCGAGGGTGAACCCGTAGACCGACAGGATCGCCGGGTCGGAGAACAGCACGAGGTAGTTGTTCAACCCGACGAACTCGTACTCGCCGAAGCCGATCGAGTCGGTGAAGCTGTAGAAGATCCCCATCGCCGCCGGCAGCGTGATGCAGACCGAGAAGAGGATCAGGACGGGGACCAGGAACAGGTGGTAGGTGCGGTCGACGCGCCGGGAACGCTTGCGCGGGGGCGGGCGGTCGCGCGTCCCGGCGTCCGGCGGCGCCCCGCGTTCGACGGTGGTTGCCATGGGGATCCTTGTGTGTCCGGGGGGAAGAAGGTCACCTGCGGGCGAGCCGGGCCCAGTCCTCGTCGAGCGTGCGCAGCACGGCTTCGAGGCTCTGGCCCGTGACGATGGCCTGGCAGTAGTTCTCGAAGGGGATCGTGCCGGGCAGGGCCTGGGAGATGCCCTGGTAGAAGGCGGCACGGTCGACGTAGGACTGCAGGTCCTGAAGGCGCGCGTCCGTCACGTCGGGGGCGTCCTCCCGGACCCCGAAGCCGAGGTTGGCCTGGTTGTAGGGGTCGGCGATCTCCGGCCGGATCAGGAACCGCAGCAGTTCCCGCGCCTCGTCCGGTCGCGAGGCGGCCTCGGGGATCCACAGCGCCAGGTCCAGGTGCACACGCACGCCGGCGTCGTCGGGGTCCTCGGTCATCGGCAGGGGGAAGATGCCGATCGGGAGCCCGGGGTCGATGCGGTCGATCTCCGTGAGCGCCCACGGTCCCTGGAGGTACATGGCCGCCTCGCCGCGTGCGAAGGCCACGTTCCCGTCGCCGTAGTTGCGGGCGGCGGCACCGGGCTGGGAGAACGAGGCGATCCGCAGCATCTTCTCCAAGGGCTCGCGCAAGGTGTCGGAGAAGGACACCGGGGCGTCGGGGCCGGCCTCGGGGCCCAGGTCCCTGAGCTCGTCCATGAACGCGGGGACGTCGATGCTCCCGCCGACGCTGTAGTCGATGAGGCCCTGCGAGACCGTCCACGCGTCGGCGTAGGTGGAGTAGACCGGGTCGACCCCGGCCTCCTGCAGGGTCTCGCACAGTTCGATGAAACCGCTGTAGGTCGTCGGGATCTCGAGGTCGTGCTCGGCGAAGATCTCCTCGTTGTAGAGCACGGCAGCGGCCATCATCGAGTAGGGGATCACGCTGGTGCGCCCCGGATAGGTGGGGAAGTGCTCGACCAGCTCCCGGACCTCGGGGGCGATGTTCGCCTCCGCCTCGAGATCGGAGAGGTCGGACAGCGCACCGCGTTCCTGGAACCGCAGCATCTCGAAGTTGTAGTTCAGGCAGCCCAGATCGGGCGGGTTGCCGCGCGCGAAACCGCTGGAGAGGTTCGCGGAGATGTCGTGCACGGCGTGGATGCTGCCCCGGTGTTCGTCGTTGAACTGCTCGAGGAGGTCGCCGAAGTAGGGGATCGCCTCCGGTTTGGACTGGTGCAGGGAGACCCGTGTGCCTCCACCGCCCGAGCCGCACCCGGCCAGGACCGACGCGAGCGCGCCGCCCGCCATGGTTCCGAGCGCGGCCCGCCTGGAGAAACGGGGGAGAGGGGAGGGGGCTCCCCGTCCTGCTGAGATCACGGCACTCCTTCCTGTGATCCAGGACACCATCGTTGATGCCGCGCCTAAATATAGACGTTTAATTTAGGGGCTGCAATAATCCCGGCGAACGGATCGCACCGACGGAGGGCAGGGCGAGATGCGAGGCGGCGCCGAGGGCGAGCAGGTGGGATCACCGCAGCTGATGCGGCGGCTGAACGCCCGACGGGTCCTGGACCACGTCTGGAGCGGTGAACCCGTCACCGCCAGCGAACTCATCCGCGAGACCGGACTGACGCGTGCCACTGTCCTGGACCTGTGCCGCGAACTCGCCGACCAGGGGTGGCTCGGGGTCCTGGAGAACTCCCGGCGGGCCGGCACCTACACCAAGGGGCGCCCCGCGCTCCGCTACGCCTTCCGGCGGGACGCCTGCCACGTCATCGGTGTGGACGCGGGCCAGCACCGCATCTCCGCCTCGGTGGCCGACCTCGGGGGCCGGGAGATCGGCCACGGCGAACGGGCCTTCGAACCCGGCCGGTTCGACCCCGACCGGCAGAGCGGGCAGGAGCGCCGGAAGGAGGTGCTCACCGCGATCGACTCCGCGCTCGACGACGCCGGCCTGATCCCCGGCGACGTGGGCGCCGTCGTGCTCGGGGTCCCTGCCCCGGTCGACGCCGAGGGGCGGTCCCCCGTCGGCCTCAACCGCTTCTGGGAGCAGAGCAACCCCGACCTGGTCACGCTCGGCGTCGAGCGCGGTTGGGCGTGTGTGGTGGAGAACGACGCCAACCTGGCCGCCCTCGCCGAACTGGACACGGGCGGGGCCGAGGCGGACTCCTCCTTCGCCGCCCTGCTGGCGGGGGAACGCTTCGGTGCCGGCCTCGTGCTCCGCGGCGAACTCCTGCGCCAGCCCCGCGGCGGAGCGGGCGAGCTGGGCATGCTCGAGCTGGTCAACGGCGTGGAGTCTCCGGAGGCCCTGGGGCACTGGGCGCGGCACCACGCAAGGGAGGCCCTCGCCTCGGGCGGGGGCGGTGCCCTGGCCGCGTACGGGCAGGACGAGGTGCAGGCCGAGCACGTCTTCGCCGCCGCCCGCGACGGCGACCCGCTGGCCGTGGAGATCGTCGACCGCCTCGCCGACCGGCTCGCCCGCATCTGCGTGGTACTCGTCGGACTGCTCGACCTCGACCGCATCGTGCTCTCCGGCGCCGTCGCGCCCGCGCTCTCGGGCCTGGTCGAGGCGGCGCGGGCCACGTTCGCCGAGTACCTCTACGCGCCCTGGCTCGACATCACGGTCTCCGAGCTCGGCGCGGACGCCGTGCGCACTGGGGCCGTGCGGTGCGCCGTGGAACAGGTGCACGCCCGTGCGCTGCAGGGAGACCACGTGTCCGCCCTGCTCCCCCGGGAGGCCTGACGGCCCAGGGCCGACCCGGCCGAGACCCTTCGCGGCCCCCAAGACCCCCGTGATCCCCTTCCCCCGAGAGGACCGACGTGGAAAGAGCATCAAGAGGACCCGTGCGCCGCGCGGCTGCAGGCAGCGGCGACGACAAGATCGGCTACGAGGACGACACGGCGCCGAGTTCGCCGACGAGGCCGACACGCGTGAGGACTACGACCACGGGACCGAGAACCCGGAGTGCCACACCGAGTGCGCCAAGATGCTCGAGTTCACCTCGAAGGACGCCCCCCAGCACCCGGATCTGCAGGGGGTGACGATCAACCAACCCCCGTACCACTCCTTCGTCGGCCAGGGGAACGAGGGCCTTCACGATGCGGGTGGAGGACTACAAGCAGGTCGGGGCCTCACGCTCGGTGACGAGGAGCAGGAGGGCAACGGCATCCGTCCGGAGGACTACTCCGTCGGCGGCTCGTGGACACGACCGGAACCGGCCCCGTCAGGAAACGGTCCCGGAAATTCGCGAACTCAGTCGGCGGTTTCACGGGCCGGTTCCTCGACACCCCGGCGTCCCCAGAACGTGGCCAGCACCGGGCCGGACAGGTTGGCCCACACCGCGGCGATCGCACCCGGCAGCGCGGCCGCGGGGCCGAAGTGGGCCGCCCCCAGCGTGGCCGCCAACCCGGAGTTCTGGATCCCCACCTCGAAGGAGATGGCGCGGCGCTGGGACTCGGGGACCCGCGTCATCCACGCGACCGCGTAGCCGAGCGCCAGGCCCACCAGGTTGTGCACGACGACGCCGACGATCACCAGGGGAGCGGCCTCCAGGAACGTGTCCCGGCTGCTCCCCACCACACCGGCGCAGATGATCACCACAGCGACCACCGAGACCGTCGGAACCACCGGCATCATGCGTTCGACGACCTTCGGCAGCAGCGCCTGGAGGAGAAGCCCGGTGAGCACCGGGAGCAGCACCACCTGCGCGATGGACAGCACCATCGCGCCGGTGTCCACGGGCAGGAGGTGGCCGCCGTAGAAGAGCACCAGGTAGGGGGTGATCACGATCGCGACCAGCGTCGACACCGAGGTCATGGCGACCGAGACCGCGACGTCGCCGCGGGCCAGGTAGGCCATGATGTTCGACGCCGTGCCGCTGGGCACGCACCCCAGCAGGATCAGCCCCAGTGCGAGCTCCGGCGGGAGGGCGAGCGCCTTGCCCAGGGCCCAGGCGAGCGACGGCATGATCAGGTACTGCGCGAACACGCCGATCAGCAGGGGGACCGGACGCCGTGCCACCACGGCGAAGTCCTTGAACCTCAGCGTCAGCCCCATGCCCAGCATCACCACCGCGAGGAGCGGGACAGTGTAGGGCTCCAAGGGTGCGAAGACGTGGGGAAAGGCCAGCGCGAGGGCGCTGAGGACGATGATCCACAGCGCGAACGTGCGGCTCGCGAAGTTGGCGACGGCGGTGAGCGCGGACACAGCGGTGTTCCTTCCGAGGGGCGGGGCCGGGCCGGGGGGAAGGGGGAGGCCGGGCGGTCCTGGTGAGGGTACGGCCCGGCCGTCCCCGGAGCTCTGACCGGGGTTGTCCTGACCGATCGGGGCGTCCCCCGTGCCCCAGCGGGTACTCCGGGGGTGAGTGCAACAGCACCCGCTCCGAGGAGGATCACATGTCGGCGGATCAGGAACACGCGTCGAAGGTCGTCGTCGGTATCGACGCATCCGCCCACTCCTGGGCGGCACTGGAGTGGGCCGCCGCGGAGGCCGTACGCCGCGGGGCCGTGTTGAGGATCGTGCACGCCCTGGGGATGCCGATGGTCGTGCCCACCGACCGCTCCACACCGCGGTTCCAGCCCACAGAGGAGATCAGCGGCCAGGCCACCGGTGTGCTCGCCGAGGCCCGGGACCGCGCGGTCGCACTGCAGCCGGGCCTGGAGACCGAGACCGTGGGGAGCATGGTGGACGCCCCGCAGGCGATGATCAACGCGAGCCGTCCCCACGACCTGCTCGTGCTGGGAACGCGTGGACTGGGCACGGTCTCCGCGCTGTTCGTGGGTTCTGTGAGCGTGCGTGTGGCCGCGCAGGCCCCCTGCCCGGTGGTGGTCGTGCCCCACGACGACCAGGGACACGTACCCACGACGTCCCTGGACCGCATCGTCGTCGGCGTCGACGGCTCCCGCAACGGCCGCCGAGCGCTCGGCCTGGCGGTGGAGATGGCCGCCGAGACCGGGGGAGAGCTGGTCGTGGTCAACAGCTGGGAGGTGCCTTACCCCTACGACCCGGTCGCGATGGCCGGCGGCGGGTTCCGGTCCATGGAGGACGAGTTCGAGAAGCGCTCCAAGGACCTGATCACCGAGATGCTCGACGAGGCGCTCGAGGGCCGCGACGACCTGCACATCGAGATCGACTCGGTGCACACGCAGTCCAACCCGGTCGACGGGGTGTTGCGCGCCGCGGAGGGCGCGGACGCGATCGTCGTCGGCTCCCGCGGGCGCGGCACGATCCGGGGGCTGTTCCTCGGTTCGGTGAGCCAGGGGATCCTGCACCGCGCGCGGATCCCCGTCGTGGTGCTGCCCAAGCACGGCGACGAGGACTGAGCCTCGACCCCGGCGCGGGGGCTCAGATGTCGAGCCGTGCTCTCAGTGTGAGCACCCCGCACCGGGTGCAGCACAGGGCGCTGATGAAACGGTGGTCGCGGTCGCCGCCGCGCTTGGGGAAACCGAGCATGCCGAACTCGATGCTGCCCGATATCCAGCGCACAGCGCCCTGGGCGACGTCGTCGATGAAGCCCTCCTCGAAACTGGTGGATCCACACGTGCACGTCGGAGTCGTCATCCGGTCAGCGTAGGCGCGCGGTGCACGAAATCGCATCTTCGCAGTTCAAGGGTGCCTTGCGCTCATATCTGGGTGGGATCGCAACTCTCCGCCGAATATCCGAACCGAGAGAATGGCCGGCATCTCCTCATATTCGGTGAGGGTGCGTATGTTTGATTATTCCTCGGGAATGCCTTGTGGCCTGTGATTTCGCTGCACTGGCGTCACGCCGTTCCAGAAAGGGGTTGCGAATCCATGAATTATCCACGTAACCTCTCCTTCTGCATGGTGCCCTGCACAGCTCAACAGCGAAATTCGCGGTCCCGGAGTGGTCCGAAGGCTCTGCTCTGTATTACATATTCAACGGAAACTTCGGATTGCCCGGATACCTCGACGGCATCGGGAGCCTGTTCGCGATCCCCGTGGTCACGGCCGCAGGTACTTGGCTCGTGATGCTCGTCGAGCTCCTGCTCGCGTTCTCGTTGCTCTTCGAGAAGCGCTTCCGGGTTCCGGTTCTTGCTGCCGGGGTGGCGTTCCACGTAGGGATCATACTGTTCATGGGGCTCTGGACGTTCGGGATCGCGATGTTTGCTTGCATCGTTGTTCTTTCCATGGACGTTCGGCGTGATCGGTTGGGTTCGGTCTTCGATCCGGCCCCGTCCGCAAAGATCTCCACGGATGAAGTGGGGAGGTCGTAGAAGGTGCCGGGGGTGCGACAACTCTTTCGCTCTTCAGTCCGGCCACCTGCGCGCACGTCCGATCGGCGCCATTGATACCTTGTTCTGACCGTGGAAGAGCAGCCGATGAAAGAGTGGCTCAGATGTACAAGATGCAGTACCTGTCCCTTCCGGCATCGCTGACCATGTGGGGCTCGGCGTTGCTGACCGCAATTCTGGCAGTGGTTTTCTGGGATCTGGCCGTGGGGTTCATTCTTCTGCCCGTCGCCTTCATTGTTGCGCTTCTGGCAGTTTCGATGTCTGCTTTCAGCGTCAAGGTGGACGACCAGGGGGTGGCGGTGCGCTCCATCGTGGGATTCCCGAAATACTGGTTCAGTAGATCCGACATAGTTCGCGCATCGTCCCAGGATGTGTCCCCCATGCGCGACTTCGGCGGTTGGGGGGTCAGGCTCGGCGGGCGTGCCCAAAAAGGGGTCATCCTGAAGAAGGGGCCCGCGCTCTTTCTCGACATGAGGGACGGCTCGTCGTTCGCCGTGACCCTCGAAGACGCCGACCGCGCTTCCGACATGCTCTCGTGAACTGCGGATGCTCTTACCGATGGGCGGGCGACAGCGACTGTTGGCAGGGCCGCTCTGCTGCGACCCGCCCCTCGGTGGGACATTCAGGGACACGTGAAGGACCGCTCAGCTCCCGGGTGGAACGTTGTAGCAGTTCCGGAAGACGTTGTCGGGGTCGTAGAGCGACTTCAGTCGTTGCAGCCGGGCGAAATCGTCGGCTCCGTAAAGATCCCGGACCCGGTTCACGGTGTACACCGTGACGTGGTTGGACGCGCTCGGGCTCTCCCGGACCAGGCCCGACGATCGCAGGGTGTCACTGATTCGCTCGACGATGCCGATCTCACGCGCATCATCGGCGGGGTCGGTCCACATCCCCAATACGACGAGCGTGACGCCGCGCGATCGTGGGATCACGCTCTCCGAGCCTACGATCTCCGCTGGTCGGGTGGGCCACAGCTCCATCATGGTGTTCGGCCCGAACGACGGGAGCAGGGAGAGCACCAGATCGACCTGCTCACCGCGCGCACCCTCGAAGGGCAGGTGGAAGCAGTCCCACAGGTGGCGGCTCCCACCCTCGTCCTCGACGTCGCCGTCCGGATCGAGCTGGTGCAGTAGCCCGGCGTAGGTCGTCGCCGCCGTGTCGTCGACGGGGTCGGTGCCCGCCCGCAACGCGCCGATCTCACGCGCTGCGACACCGGATGGACCCGTGTGCCCGGGGAAGACGGTGACGGTCGGCGATCCGTCGCCACCGCGGGCGTACATGGTCTGCGGGAAGGAGAAGGGGGAACCGTGCTCCATCAATTCCCACGAGTTACGAGTCGCCCGGGGTATGTCGGCCGTCGTGAAGGTCAGGGAGCCGCCGATCACCTGCTCCGGTAGCGGATGCAGACGGATCCTCATCGCGGTCACGACTCCGAAGTTGGGGCCCGCCCCGCGCAGAGCCCAGTAGAGATCCGGTCGCTGCGTTGCCGAGGCCTGCACGGTGTCGCCGGACGCCGTCACCACTTCGAACTCCAGCACGTTGTCGCTGGCGTACCCGTGCAGCGGGGTCAGATAGCCCTCGCCCGCACCGGTGGCCAACCCACCCATACCGACCGAGGGCGTCACCCCTGTCACGGGGACGAGCCCGTGCCGTGCGGCCTCGGACACCACATCTCCCGCGCGCGCCCCGCCGCCGATCCACGCGGTCCGTGTTCCGGGGTCGACCAGCACCCGGCGCATCCGGGTCAGGTCGACCACGAGGCCATCGTCATTGCTGGCCCAGCCGCCCAGGCCGTGCCCGCCGCCACGGACCGAGACCTCCAGCCCTTCGGCCCGAGCCCACCGAAGGGCCCGACGGACGTCCGCCGCATCCGCACACCGCACGATCATCGCCGGGTGTCCGGCCAGTCTGTCGTTGAAGATCCCCCGTGCGGCCTCATAGCCCTCATCGGAGGGGGTGAGGACGCTTCCTCGCAGGTCCGATGTGTCCGGCAGGCCCGGACGTTCGCCGGTCACTGTCCGTCACCGTTGACGAGCACGGTCTTGCCCGACACCGTGCGGGCCTCGATGGCGGCGTGTGCCCGGGCAGCCTCGGCCAGGGGGACGACTTGGCCGAGCACCGGGGTGATGCGGCCCTCGGCCAGCCACGCCAGGGCGGTGCGGCGCCAGCGCCGTTGGTCCTCGAGGCTGAAATCCTCGTCCAAGCCGAAGACCTCGACCCCACGGCGCCGCGCTTCCTCATCGATGTCGGCGAACTCGCCGCCCGCCGACCCGTAGGCGAAGAAGCGGGTGCCAGGACCCGTGAACCCCATCGCGGTCTCCCCGACGTCGCCGCCGCTGCCGTCGAACACGACCGACAACGTCTCACCCGCCAGGGCCTCACGGATCCGCTCGCCCCAGTCCGACCGGGTGTAGTCCACGGTGACGTGGGCGCCCAGGTGCGCCGCCGTCCGCAACTTGCTCTGGCTTCCGGCTGCCGCGATCACCCGAGCACCGGCCCGGACCGCCTCGGGGATCAGCCAGACCGCTATGCCACCGGCG
Organism: Nocardiopsis coralli; assembly: GCF_014892575.1. Classification (GTDB taxonomy): domain Bacteria; phylum Actinomycetota; class Actinomycetes; order Streptosporangiales; family Streptosporangiaceae; genus Nocardiopsis; species Nocardiopsis coralli. The sequence goes on from NZ_JADBGI010000016.1 coordinate 116,336, forward strand.
GCCGCGGTGACCAGCACGACATCTCCAGCGCTCAGTCGGGCCCTCTCGGTGCGGCTGACCCCCATGACACCGTCCGACAGGGCTGTCACAGCGTGCACGAGCTTCACGTCATCCGGGACGGGGGCGACCTCGTCCACGCGAGCGACCGCTTTCTCTGCGTAGCCGCCCCCGCTGTACTCACCAGCCACCGACAGGCTCACGGCGACCCGCCGTCCCATCCAAGAGGTCTCGACCCCCTCGCCGACCTGAGACACGACGCCGGCGATCCCGACGCCGGGCACGTAGGGCGGATCCAACTCGAAATAGTCCTGTCCCCAGCCCTTGCGCAGCTGGACGTCGAGGAACAGCACCTCGCTCGCGGCGACCGTCACCAGCACTTCCCCCGCAGCGGGGACCGGATCGGGGGTTTCGGCCACCTTCAGTACCTCGGGTCCACCGAACTCTTCAGCACGCACGACTCTCATGGGTTCGAACCTCTCCAACGTCGGCGAGTGTCCCTTCGACCGTAGAACTTCAACCAAAGTTGAGGTCAACGGACGCGCGTGGGCTCTTCGTCGGCGCGAGTCAGGGGACCGCCATCGGCGTGCCGTGCCGACGCAGGCTCGGGCGCTCGACGACGTTGGGGAGCCGGGCCCCGACCAGCGCGGTCGGGGTCCAGCTGCGCGGAGGGCGCGGACGCGATCGTCGTCGGCTCCCGGGGACGCGGCACGATCCGGGGACTGTTCCTCGGTTCGGTGAGCCAGGGGATCCTGCACCGCGCCCGGATCCCCGTCGTGGTGCTGCCCAAGCACGGCGACGAGGTCTGAGCCGCCGGTCGGAGCCGTCATCGGGTCAGCGTGAGCGCGCGGTACACGACCGGCCATGGGCTTCGGATGTGTGACTCAAGTCACCTAACCTTCGCTGCAACTGGTCCGGCCGTAGGGGCAGTGGGCGGCCACAGGCAACAGTCACCTCTCCGCCGCCGAAGGGAAGCGCGCGGTGGAGGCCGTGAGCGAAGGAGGCGGAACATGAGCAAGGAAGAGAAGGGCCAGAGCAAGGTCGAGCAGGCCAAGGGCAAGCTCAAGGAGACGGCCGGCAAGGTGACCGGTAACGAGAGCCTGGAGGGCGAAGGCCGGGCCGAGCAGGCCAAGGGCAAGCTCCGTGAGGGGAAGGAGGACGTCAAGGACACCGTCCGTGGCGTCTCCGAGAACCTTCGGCCCGACGACGAGGACCGGGGTTGAGTGGACCTCGGTCTCCGGCGCCGGCCGCGCTCCCGGTGAACCGGGCGCGCGGCCGGCTGGGTGGCCCGCTCAGTGACGGCGCCGGCTCAGCGGCGAGCGCTCACCGGTGCTCATTCCTCCTCGCCCTCCCCGAGGAGCTGTGAACGCAGCTGGTCCAGCGTGCCCCGCAGAACACGGGAGACCTGCATCTGGGAGCAGCCCAGTTGCTCGGCGATCTGCGTCTGGGCCATCTCGGAGAAGAAGCTCAGCACGACCACCCGTTGCTGCCGCTCGGAGAGCTCGGCCAGGGATGCCCTCAACGCCTGTTTGTCGACCACGGAATCGAGTTCGTGGTCGATCGACCCCAGCCCGTTGCTGAGCGGCTCCTCCGCGCCTTCGCCGTCCATACTCCTGGGGGTGTCGATGGACGCCGCCGAATAGGACTCGGAGGCGTTGAGTAGTTCCCCCGTGGCCTGGCTGTCCAGGCCGAAATGGGCGCCGATCTCGGACTGGCGGGGCGCCCGTGCATGGATGCGGGTGAACTCCCCGACGAACCTGTTGAGTTCCGCGCGGCGGTCGCGGACGGAACGCGGGGCATGTACGGCCCACACGGAGTCCCGGAAGTGGCGTTTGATCTCCCCCGACACCGTCGGCAGCAGATACGACAGAAAACGCTTGTTGTACGAGGGGTCGAACCCCGAGATCGCCTTCATCAACCCGAGGTAGGCGACCTGGCACAGCTCCTCGTGGTCGACCCCGCGGTTCCGGAAGCGTGAGGCCTCCCGGGCCACGGTCGGCCGGTAGAGCCGGACGAGCCGGTCGCGCAGCCGCCACGAGGTCTCGTCCTGGATCGGCAGGTCCCTCAACTCGAGGAGGAGGTCCTCCGCCTCACCGTCCTCGCGGTGATCACCCCGGTCGGTTGCAGACACAGGGGCGGGCGTCGCTGTTTCGGACACAACAAGTCCTCTCCAACCTTCATCGCATACACGCAGTGAAGGTGGAACGCCGGAACGTGGCAATCAGGGGAATGCCGAACGTTCCGTCATCGAGGCCCTCTGTTGGACCTACTGGAGGAGCTGCCCTGGTCGAGTGTGGGCAAAACAGATACGAAGTGCACGAATTCGGGCGCAGTGCACATGAAGGGGCGGCCGAGTGGGGGTTGGTTTACCGCACCCGACCTGAGTTGCTTGCCAACCTAGGTTCGAATCAAGCGCCCTGTTCGCGCAGCTACCCGTGGGCGAACCCCGATATTCGCCCGTGTCGAAGAACGCCGGACCCCCGCCGCCCCGTGCAGCGCTCACCGTGGGAGCGGGGACTCGCCCGTCTCCGTCAGGCGGCGGGCAACCTCGGAGAGCTTGGTGTTGAGGCTGTTGGAGGCTTCACGGAGTTTGTCGAAGGCCTGCTCGGGTGTGAGCTTCTGGCGGGCCATGAGGATGCCCTTGGCCTGACCGATGACGTCGCGGCTCTCCAGGGCCCGCTCCAGGTTCGAGTTGCGCAGCTCGGCCTCGGTGACCCTCGTCGTCGAGGCGAGCGCCACCCCCGCGTGGGCGGCCATGAGCATCCCCAGGTCCCGGTCGCCGGGTTCGAAGGCATGCGGATCGTGCGCGTAGAAGTTCAGCGATCCCAAGCGCGGCAACGATGCGCTCGGGTCCGGGAACAATCCCAGGGACAGGACCGACCCGCCACCGATCCCGGCGGCGGCCCGCGCGAACCGCGGCCACTGCGTCTCCGGGCCCAGATCGGCGCTGGCGGCGTAGGCACTCCCCGTGGTGGACGCAGAGTCCAGGCAAGGACCCTCGCCCAACTCGTACTGGAGGTGGTCGAGCCGGCGGGCCAGATCTCCCCGGAAGGCGGCGGTGGTGAACTCGTCCCCGCGACGCAGGGTCACGCTGACGGCGTCGCCGCCTCCGATCACCTCCTCGGCCGCCAGGACCAGATGGTCGAGCACTTCACCGACGGAACCGGCGGTGAACAGGAGCGTCGACAGCTCGGCGAAGCGGACCGCCAGCGGGTAGTCGGACGTGTTGCCCGACGACATCTCCTGCACGGTCTCGGCGAGCTCGGAGAGCCGGCTCGCGCGGTCGGCCTCGCGCTCGCGGCGCAGAAGCTCGCGTTCGGCCCGGCGCGCCTCCCGGGCGCGGGCCTCGGACTCGTCGATCAGGCCGTTCGCGCCCAGCCACGCGTCCGCCTCGGCCTCACGCTCGTCGGCCGCTGCCTCGCGGGCGTCGGCACCGGCCTCACGCGTGTACAGGTCCTCCTCGCGGGCCGCGACCGAGAACTCACGCCGTTCATTGGCCCACATCCGCTGCTCTACGGGGTCCGAACCCTGTGGATCCGCCTCGTCCGACCGTCCACTACCGACCATCCCCGGTCCACCCCGCCTGTTCCCCGCTCTCGAACTGCGTTGTCCAGCGTAGCCGCCCGTTCGGGCCGCACCTCTCGCCCTTGATTGCCGATGCCCCCTCAAGGGCAGTGCGTCCCGTACAGAGCGAATCGCAGGACGGCGGCGGCCGCCATCGCAACCAGGGCAGGAGTGCCCGTGGAGCCATCCGACGCTCCGGCCGCGCCGATCGGTTCGAGAACGTCGCCACTGACGCGACCCCGCGGGCCAGGCCGTCCGGCCAGGGCGGCGCACCGACAGATCCGGTCGCTCGCGGGTGGACCTGCTCTCCCACGGTGCCGAACGCTCACGCCTCTTCGGGGATCCTGCGCGGTCCGTGCCGCCGGCCGCCTGCGAACACAGAAGTCGAAGCAGACCGAGGAAGGAACGGTCGACCATGACCATCGTTGACGCACCACCCCAGGACCGGTACCCGACACGTGTGGACACCGACGCGGGACGCGTGTGGATCACCCGCGAGGAGCCGACCGTCGGCCCCGGAGGACCGCCGGGGCCCGCCCGCGCTCACGAGCTCGACGCGCACGCCCGTGACGGGTTCCATGTCCAGCGCGGCCTGCTGACCCAGCAGGAGGTGTCCACGTGCCGGAGCGAGATCGAGGCGATGACCCGGGACCCGCACGTGCGCGCCGACGAGCGTACGGTCATCGAGCCGGACTCCGACGAGGTGCGTTCGGTCTTCGACGCGCACCTGCTCAGCGACCACGTCGCCCGGCTCCTCCGGCAGCCCCGCATCCTGGACCGGGCACGGCAGCTCCTCGGCACGGACGTCTATGTCCACCAGAGCCGGGTGAACTTCATGCCGGGGTTCCGGGGCGGGGGTTTCTACTGGCACTCGGACTTCGAGACCTGGCACGCCGAGGACGGCATGGCGGACATGCGCGCGGTCAGCCTGTCCATCGGGCTCACCGACAATTACCCCTTCAACGGGGGACTGATGCTCATGCCGGGTGCACACCGCACGTTCGTGCCCTGCCTGGGCCGCACCCCGGACGGCAACTACCGGTCCTCGCTCCGGTCCCAGAAGGTCGGTGTCCCGCAGGAGGAGGACATCGCCGAGCTGGCGTACCGGCACGGGATCGAGCAGTTCACGGGCCCCAGCGGTTCCGCCCTGTGGTTCGACTGCAACAGCATGCACGGGTCCGGCAACAACATCACACCGTTCCCGCGCTCGAACATCTTCGTCGTGTTCAACAGTGTGGAGAACACGTTGGTCGAGCCGTTCGCGGCCAAGGAGCGCCGGCCGGGGTTCGTCGCGTCGCGCGACTTCACGCCGTTGGAGCCCTGATCCTGCACTCGGGGGTCCCGCCCCGCTCCCGCTGGACCTGATGGCCGACAGGGGAACCGGTTCCCCTGCCGGAAGCTTGTCGATCAGTGGGTGAGGCGTGGGGAGAGAGCCTCTGCGTTGCCGTCGTTGATGGCTGTGCGCTGCTGGGCGTCGACGGGGTACGCGTCGAGCTGCTGTGTGAAGTAGGAGGACATCTTGGCGCGCGCGTATGGGAAGTCGCTGCCGAAGGTGATGCGGGTGGGGTCGGCGAAGGCGAGCAGGGTGGGGAGGTGTCGGGGTTGGCGCTCAGCGCGGTGTCGAAGTGGAAGCGCCGCAGCTCGGTGAGGATTGTTTCGTGGTCCATGACGGGCTGGACGCCGCTGACCTGCTGGTGGGTCTGCAGCGCGAGGGCGAAGCGGTGGGCGGTGCAGGGGAGGAAGCCGCCGCCGTGGGACAGGATGAAGCGGATCTCCCGGTGGCGTGGTGCCCGACAGGACGAGGTTGACCGCGGAGCGGGTGGTGTCGAGCAGGAAGTCCGGGCAGCTCGGCGGGATGGATGAAGACGGGGGCGCCGCGGCGGCCGAGTTCGGCCATGAGCGGTTCGAACGCCACCTGTCCGTTGCTCACGGGGCTGGCCGCGGTGCTCTTGGCCGCGGGGGTGTGGGCGCTGCGTCGGAATCTGCCCGTCTGAGGCAGACACGGGCGGGTCTCGCCCCCCTTCACTGACCCCTGGGGGGCGAGGCATCCGCCGCCGCATCCTCCAGCATGCGCACCGCGCCGAGCACGCCCTCCTCCTCCCGTGCCCGGGCACCGATCCGTTCCGCCGTGGCGATCATCTCCGTGTTGGAGACCGCGCGGCTGATTGCGGCGGCGAGGGAGCCCTCGGTCAGGTCCTGGCCTCGCAGCGGAGGCGTGGCCGCCCCGATGGCGTGGGCGCGCCGGGCCCAGAAAGGCTGGTCACCCCAGAAGGGGCAGATCACCTGGGGGCGGCCGCTGGTCAGTGCCACCCCGGTGGTGCCCGCGCCGCCGTGATGCACCACAGCGGCACAGCGCGGGAAGAGGTGTTCGTGCGGGACCTGGTCGATGACCAGGACGGTCTCGTGTGCGTCTTCCGGGGCGATGCCGCCCCAACCCGTCGCGATCACCGCGCGTACACCGGCTCGCCGCACGGCACGCGTGAGCAGCCGCCACGTTGCGGTCGGGTCCTTGGTGGGGGCGCTGCTGAACCCGATGAACACCGGGGCCTCGCCCATACGGAGGAAGCCCGCCAGTGCCGGTGACGGCTCCCAGGCCTCGTCAGGCGGCGTGAACCAGAACCCCGTCGTGCGCACGCCCGGCGGGTAGTCGACCCCGTCGGGCAGGAGGTGTCGGCTGAACGCCTGGAGCAGGGGCACGCGGCGGCCGTCGGGCAGATCCGGTGGGCCGTGCCGACCTGGGCGGACCAGGCCGAGCCTCTCGCGGCGCAGGCGCATCGCGGCACGGCGCTGGCCGCGCAGGGCCAGGGCGGTCAACCGGTAGCTGAGCCTGTTGAACGCGCTGGGCATCCAACCCGGCCACGGCGCGCCCGGGACAGGGAAGGCGCGGGTGGGGATCCAGGAAGGCTGCAAGGCGACGGGCACGGCCCGGGTCCCGAGATACTCGGCGATGTGCTCGCCCGGTAGACCTGCGGTGTGGACCACGATGTCGGCGCCGCCCTCGGCCGCCTCCGCCATGTCCTCGTACACCCGGCCCGTCGTGTCCTTGATGCGCCGGAGCAACCGGACCGTCTGGGCCGCGCCGCGCATCCCCCGGAGCCCGGTGTCCATGACGCCCGCCAACTCCGGATCTCCCATCAGCCCGGTGACCCCGTCATGGGTGGGGTGATAATCGACGCCGTGCAAGGCGGCCAGCGAAGCACAGTGCGCGGGACCGGCGACCAGCGCCGTGTGGCCGGAGGCCTCCAGCGCCAGGGCCAAAGCCAGGAAGGGCTGGACGTCCCCGCGTGTGCCCTGGGTGAGCAGGAGCGCCCTCATGAACGGAGCCCGCTTGTGGCGGTCAGTCCCGAGACGACGAGGTCGATCACGAGGTCGAGGGTCTGCTGGTAGTGCCCGGGAGCGGCGAGGTGTTCGGTGTTCATGGGCAGCAACAGCACGCTCTGGAGAGCTCCCACGATCGCGGCCGGGTCCGCTCCGACCAGTTCCCCCTCGGACCGGCGGGCGGTGACGAAGTCGTTCAACGCGGTGAGCAGGTTGCCCTGGCCCGTCGGCAGGGCATCGACCGAGACTTTCCGGGCGACCGCGGCCATCTCCTCCGGGTGGGTGGCCAGGCGCCGGTAGAGGGGTTCGGTGGACAGCTCGGTGACGCTGGCGTAAAGGAAACGGCGCAGCGCCTCGCGGGTGTCGGGGGTGCTCAGCAGGGCGTCGTCGATCACACGCTTGCGCACCTCGCCCGACCGGCGTTCCATGAGTGTGAGGTACAGGGCCTCCTTGGAGTCGAAGAAGGCGTAGAAGGAGCTCTTGGCGATGCCGGCCGGGGCGACCAGTTCCGCCAGGGAGGTCTTGCGCAGACCCTGGGTGGTGAACAGTCTCAGGCCCGTCTCCAGGAGGATGCCGGTGACGCGTTCCCTCTCCTTCTGGGTGAACGTGGGTGGCACGAGCACCCTCCTTTGTTCGTCGGCGTGATCTCGTGTGGTCCGGGCGGTCAGCGCAGGCGCACGTGAAGGGTGTCCAGTGCCCGTGACGGGCCGGGTTTCCACGTGGGCGGCGCCTCCGGGTGGGCCAGGGCGAGGTCCGGGAAGCGGCGCAGCAGTTCGGTGAAGACGATCTGCAGCTCGGCGCGGGCAAGCGCCGCGCCGAGGCAGTAGTGCATCCCGTGACCGAAGGCGAGATGGTCGGCACGTCCGCGATCGAGTCGCAGCTCGAACGGTTGCGGGTAGTTGCGCGGGTCCCGGTTGCCCGCGAAGTACAGCGGCATCACCGGTTCGTCGGCCGGGATGGTGACCCCGCCCAACTCCACCGGCTCCAGGGTGTAGCGGAAGACCCCCACGTCCGCTGCCCCGTTGAACCGCAGGAACTCCTCGACCGCGTCGGCCACGGCCTCCGGGTCGGTGGTCAGTCGCTCCCGCTGATCGGGGTGGTTCAGCAGCATCAGCACACCCCCGGAGATCATCGCGACGGTGGTCTCGTGTCCGGCGAGCAGCATGCTCAGGGACAGCGAGACGATCTCGGGTTCGATGAGCTCGTCATGTGCGACGAGCGCGGACAGCAGGTCCTCGCCCGGTTCCGCGCGCTTGACCTCGACCAGTTCCCGGATGTAGGCGACCAGGCCTCGGGAACTGGCGCCCATGATCTCCGGATCCAGGGAACTCATGCCGCGCGCCCACCGGCGCCAGCGGTCCTGATCCTCCAACGGCACGCCGAGGAGCTCGCAGATCACCCGGATCGGCAGTGGGTAGGCCAGCTCCGTGACGAGGTCGGCCTCGCGCGGCAGCGCGTCGAGTAGTTCGCCGGTGATCTGCTGGATCCGAGGCTTGAGCCGCTCCACACGGCGGAAGGTGAACCCCTTGGAGACCAACCGGCGCAGCCGGGTGTGGTCCGGTGGGTCCTGGGCACCCAGCGCCGCCGCGAAGTAGGGCCGCACCTCCTCGGGGAGCCCTGTGACATCCGAGAAGTCCAACTTGGTCTGTTTGCTCGGATCGTTGCTGAACCGGGGGTCGCTCAGCACCGTCACGATCTCCTCGTACCCGGTGACCAGGGTGATCGCGGTCCCGTCGAAGTACGTGGCGGTCTTGACCGGGGGTCCCGCACACAGGCGCTCGAGCGCTGTGTCGCGCTCCGGTGAGGTGAGTGCGGAGATGAGATCGACGTCCATGCGACGCCTCCATGACCCTGAAAACAGAATGGATATTTGTTCACAGAGAATCAGTCCGGGGAGCAGGAGTCAAGGGCGCGGACGGCGCAGGCGGAGAACGGTCTCCTGCGCGGGGCTCCAGCGCCCTGCCGCACAACGTGAGATAGAGACTCTCCTGCGCCGGGGTGAGTGCCGGCCATTCATTCCCCATGGCGCCTCCTGTCGGTTGCGTTGTCCATGCCGGGGGTGTGGAACGGCCATGGGGCCTGCCCGCGTCGGCTCCACGGACCTTCGTTCCGTCGGCGTCGGTGGCGAGCCTGGTCGTCATCACTCACTACTCACTCCCTGAGTAGGTGAGAGCACCCGAGGGGCAGAGCTCGACGGCTTCGGCCGTCCGGTCGCGCTGGTCGGGTGACGGCTCGGGGTCGAGCAGCAGGACCCGGCCGTCATTCGGCGAAAGCTTCGGGGTCGCGGTTGGCCGCCGCGATGGATACGGTCACCGTCTCACCCGCACGGACCAGTTGGCCGCCCAGTTCCAAGTCCTCCAGCGCGGTGCGCAGGGTGAAGGGGACGATGCTCAGGTAACGCAACAGCTCCTCGACGACGCGGGCGCTCTGACCGGGCTCCTCACTCAGGTCGGCGAGCTGGTCGGGGTGGCGCAGCAGAAGGAAGACTCCCAGGCCGATCATGTTGGCCGTGGTGTCCAGCCCGGCGCCGAGGAGGAGGAAGGCGATGTTGACCAGCTCGTCATCCTCCAGGCCACCGTTGGAGACGTGACCGTATCCGCCGGCCCAGGGCCAGGGCGGCGGCCGCGGCGGTCACCAGCCCGCCGAGCAGGATCACCGGGGAAGGCGCGGTGTCACCTGGATACCCGGGCAGGGCCAGGAGTGACCACGCGGGCGGCAGCGCGAGCAGCGGAGACCACCAGGGCGTAGGCAGCACCCAGGCCAGCACTGGGGCCAGGGCGGAAACGGCCGCCACCGCTTTGATCACGACCAGGGCCTCGACCTTGTTGCTCGCGAACGCCGCAGTGGCCAGCACCACCAAGGGTGCGAACAGTGCGGCGAGCACCACGGCCGTGACCAGGCCCGGGGACATCGTCGGAGCCAGTCCGGACAGGGGCACGGCGATCGTCAGTCCGACCAGGGCGATGAGGCAAGCCGTCCCGGTACGGAACACGAAGTAGGCGGTGAGTGACAAGGGTGAGACGCGCAGTACGAGCAAGATCCGGTCGTCGATGTCCTCTGCCACGCGCAGAGCCACCACGGCTCCGACCATTACCGGGATGTGCAGCAGGACCAGTGCGCCGAAGACCGCAGGGGTGTGCGGAGCGGGGTCGAATCCGTGGGTGGATCGTAGGTACTCGACGAGGGGCGGCCAGGCCCACCGCAACAGCAGGGCCAACGGCAAGGGCGCCAGCGCCACGGTCACCAGCAGTGGGTCACGGCCCACACCGACGAGTTCGTAGCGGGCCAAGCCCATGAGGGGATGGCCCCAACGCCTGGTACGGGCGAGGTGGCGAGCGCCGGCCCGGTCAGGTCGAAGGTTGGCGCCCTGATGCGGTCCGGAGGCGGTGTCCAGCGGATGGGACTTCGTGGGCGCGCGGCGGCCGCGCCCGTGTTGAACCGCCGCGACTTCGGGGTCGGAGCGCCGGCCAGCCCACCAGCAGACGGCCACCGCACACCCCACCGCGTACAACAGCGCGATGCCTCCACCGAGCCCCTCCGGCGTCCCCACCTGACCGGTCAGACCACGATTGATCATCTCGGCGCCTGAGGTGGTGGGCACGGCCCACAACCACGGGGCCTGGACCACACCGGCCAGATGCATCACGGGAAGAGCAATGAGCGGAGCGATGGCCGGGGCCGTGGCGAGCAGGGCTCCTTGCACTGTACGGGTGCGCGCGCCCACCCCGAGGCACACGGCGACCAAGAGCACCGAAGTCAGCGCGACCCCGGCCGTGGCATACCCCAGCGCACCCCAGAGCCGGCCGTCCGGCGCGGCCACCACGATCATGGGCACCGCCATGGCCACGACCGGCAGGCTCAGGACGCCCACACGTACGAGAGCGCCCTCTCGGGGGCTGACGGGGGTGACGGCCCGGGCGGCGGCGGTGCCCTCGACCCGCTCGAACATGAGCAGACCGACGGCGAACAGCGCGCCGAACCCGGCCGTGTCCAGGAACAGGAGAAAGGGAACCACAGCTTGCGTGCCCGATACGGGCAGGGCCAGCAGCAACCCGGTCCAGAGCACGGCCAGAACGGCGGCGATCGCCACGATGCCGTAGCGCCAGGCCAGCTTCGCCTCCAGCGCGAACGTGCCGGCGAGCCGGTTCACAGCCGGACCTCGGTGATCGCGGCGAAGACGTCGTCGAGTGTGGCCTCACGTGTGTGCAGGGTCGTGACCGCGCCCGAGGTCACCAGCTCCGACAGCTCACCGCCGGCGCCCAGGTCCTCAAGGCCGAAGGTACGTCGGAAGGGGCGGCCACCGATCGTGTACTCGGCCACGACACCGGGCCGACCGTATCTGCGGCGGAAACCGTCCGGGGTGTCGATGGCGGCGATCCGCCCGCCGACGACGAAGGCGAGACGGTCACACAGGTCTTGGGCGGTGCGCATGTCGTGGGTGGTGAGGAACACGGTGGCGCCCCGGTCCGCTTCGGCCCGGATGACCTCGCGCAGGCGTGCCGCGCGTACGGGGTCCTGGCCCGAGGTGGGCTCGTCCAGGAACAGCAGTCGGGGGCGGTTGAGCAGGGCCCGTGCCAGGCTCAGGCGCATCCGCATGCCCTTGGAGAAGGTGTTCAGCCGCTGGTGGGCGGCCGCTTCCAGGTCGACGCGGTCCAGCAGCTCAGCGGGATCGGCCACTGGGCCGCGATAGAGCGAGGCGAACACCTCCAGGTTCTCGCTCGCGGTCAGGCGGGTGAACTCGGCGGGCAGCTCGAACCCCACGCCGATGTGCTCGTAGTAGTCCCTGCCCCACGCCGGAAGCGGTCGGCCGAGTACTCGCACATGGCCGTCGTAACTGCGCAGGAGCCGGGTCAGCACGCGTTGGACCGTCGACTTGCCCGCCCCGGAAGGGCCCAGGAACCCGAAGACCTCTCCCTGTGCCACGGTGAAGTCCATCTGCCGCACCGCGTCCCCGCTCGCACCGCGGTAACGCACGCGCAGATCCGCCACGGAGATGACGTCGTCAGTGGTGGTGCTCTCAGCCATCCCGCGCTCCAGGCGTTTCGAGGGCGTCGAAGGCCTGCTCCATGAGCCCGGGCAGGTACCCCGTGCCGCCCTCCTCGACCCAGGCGGTGATGGCTGTGGTGAGCGCCGCGACACAGGCCGACGCGACGACACGTGAGGCCAGCGGTGGCGCCTCGGCCTCCGCCGGGTCGCTGAGCCCTCTCTCGAAGGCCGTCTGTGACCCGCTCAGACTCTCCGCCATGCGGGAACGCAGGGGCGGGGTGGTCAGCAGCAGCCGGGAGCGAATCAGTAGGACCTCCCTCTCCTGTTCGTAGACGGTCGGCATCGCGCTCATGACCGCGTCGCGCACACGCCGCAGGGGAGGCTTGCCCGAGGGCTGGGCACGAACCAGTTCTTCGAGCATCGGGTCGTAGTCGTCGTGCAGGACCACGTCCTCCTTGGAGGGGAAGTACCGGAAGAACGTCATGTGCGAGACGCCTGCCTCCGCAGCGATCCGCGCGACGGTCGTCTCCTCGTACCCGTGCTCGGCGAAGAGCCGGAACGCCGCCTCCCGCAGCGCGTTCCGGGTGCGTTCCTTCTTCCGCTCATGCCAGTGCGCCATGTCTCCGGAATCGATTGATGTTAGTTCATAACAAGTTATCTTCTAACATTATCTGGTCCGGCCCACTGTGTACATCGTCAGGAGAAGCGAGCTCAGCGGCAGCCGATCGGTCATGGTCGCCGACGCCGTGCGCGGGCTGGGCACCGCAGTGGTCGATGGCAGCACCGATCCCGACCACTACCGATGGGCCCGGACGGCAACGAAGGTCCCGACGACGGGTGCCTCACCCCGGAGCAGGTTGGGGAGCCGCGCGCCGCGGGCGAGCGCCTGCAGCGGCACTTCGGCTCTCCGCAGGACGCCGAGTGGGCCTACGACCCCGACGGCGTGCTGTGGCTGCTGCAGTCCCGGGCGATCACCACCCTGTTCCCGCTCCCTGACGACGAGCACCTGCCCCGGCCTCGCGCCTACACGGAGGTGGGCAACATCCAGGGGCTGCTTCGCCCACTCACCCCGATGGGCATGTGATGGACGCGCTGACGGAGGAGTGGATCGGTGCCTACATGAAGGATCGACGCACAGGCGGCGCGGTGCGGTTGATCACGGGCGTCGGCGGCCGCCTCTACATCGACATGACCGACTTCCTCCGCAACAAGAGGATGCGGCCGCGTCTGCCCTCGATGGCGGACGTGTACGGACCCCGGGCCAAGGCCGCCATCCAGCATCTGCTGGAGGACCCGCGGTTCGCACCGGTCAGGGGAATGCCGTTCGGCTTCGGGCCGACGGTGGCCCGCGAGTACGGCATCCCGGCGGTGATCTGCCTGCGCGACGCCACCCGGCGGATCCAGGACGGCGACCTGATCACGGTCGACGGCGCGGCCGGAACCGTGACCCCGATGGACGACGGCTTCGACGCGCACGGGGCCGCCGGCCGCGAATCCGAGTGCGCCGACCCGGGGTGACCCGCGAGCGCTCATGAGGTGAACGTCAGGGCGCCGACTCGGCGAATCGCTCCACATCGTCGGTTCGACCGGCCACAACGATCACGTCGCCCGTGTGCAACTGGGTTTCCTGAGTCGCGTAGGTGAAGGTCTTTCCCCTTCGCTTGACCGAGACCACCGTGACGCCGTACTTCTGCCGGACCTTGGTCTGCCCGAGGGGCTTGCCGATCAGCTCCCGCGGTGCCTTGGTCGTGCCCAGGGAGAACCCTTCTTCGAACTCCACGTAATCGAGCATGCGCCCGGACAGCAGGTGCGCGACACGTTCACCCATGTCGTGCTCGGGCAGGACGACATGGTGGGCGCCGATCTGTTCCAGAATGCGTCCGTGCCGGCGGTTCATGGCTTTGGCCCAGATGTCCTGCACCCCTATGTCGACGAGGAGGGAGGTGGCCAGGATGCTCTCCTCCAAGCGGTCGCCGATGGCCACCACTGCCCGATGGAACTGGTGGGCACCTGCCTGGCGCAGAGCCTCTTCGTCGGTGGCGTCGGCGATGACGGTGTGGGTGAGTTGTTCGGCGTAGCTCTGGACCAGCCGCGGCTGCGTGTCCACTCCGAGCACCTCCCAGCCGCGTTCGACGAGTTCCAGACTGAGGGAGCTACCGAAGCGCCCGAGCCCGATGACCAGGGCGCGCTTGTCCAGGTTCCTTCTTCCGTGCGGCATGCTGGCACTTTCGTCGTGTTGGGGATCTCAACCGATGATCGGTCGTGCTTCGGCCAGTTGGTAGCGGCGGTGGCGTTCCCGGAAAGCCAGCGCGGTGACGAAGGTGATGGGCCCGACCCTGCCGGCCACCATGAGCACGGCCAGGAGGATCTGCGCCCACTGGGGCAGATCGCCCGTGATGCCGGTGGACAGGCCCACGACGGCGAATGCGGACGTGGTCTCGAACAGCACCTGCGTCAGACTGAACGCCGTGGTGTGCACCAACAGCACAGTGCTGACAGCGACGATGGTCGCGGACAGGAACACCAGGCTCAGAGCCTGGCGGATCACCTCGGAGGGGAGCTGGCGGCCGTAGACGTGCACCTGGTCCTGGCCCCGGACCTCGGCCAGGATCACCAGGAAGATCACCGCGAGCGTGGCGACCTTGATACCTCCGGCCGTCCCGGCGCTGCCGTTACCGACGAACATGAGCATGATCGTCAGCAGGAGGGTGGAGTCCTGCATCTGACCTGTTTCGACGACGTTCAACCCTCCGCTGCGGGGCATCACACCGTGGAAGAGGCCGTCGGTGATTTTGGCCCACCCGCTCAGTTGCCCGAGTGTGTCGGGGTTGTCCCATTCCATCAACGTGACGAGGACTGCGCCGGCGGTGAAGAGCACGAGAGCGGTCGTGACGGTGATCTTGGTGTGCAGGCTCCATCTGCGCGGCGCGCGTATGTGGCGGCGCAGCTCGATCAGGACCGGAAAGCCGATCCCGCCGAGGATGACGGCGCACACGACCGGAAAGAGGACGAGTGCGTCGCCGGAGAAGCGGGTGAGGCTGTCGTCGTACAGGGACAAGCCGGCGTTGTTGAACGCCGAGATCGAGTGGAACAGTCCGACGTAGGAGGCCTCACCGAGCCCCATGTCGTAGCCCAGCCACAGACGCGGCGTGACCAGAACGAACACGGCTCCCTGGACCACCGCGAAGATGATGAGGACCCGACTGACGACTCCACGCACGTCACCGATCCACAGGCTTCGGGTCTCGGCCTGCACGTTGAGCTGCATCCGTAACCCGAACCGGTGGATCACGGCAGTGCCCAACAGCGCGGCCAGGGTCATGATCCCCATGCCACCGATCTGCATCAGGGCCAAGACCACACCCTGGCCCCAAGTACTGAGATCATCGCCGATCGAAACGATGCTCAGCCCGCACACAGCCAACGACGTGGTCGCAGTGAACAGTGCAGAGGTGAAGTCCAGACCACCGCCCGATGTCGTCGCCCACGACGACATCAGCAGACCAGTACCCACCAGGTCCACGAGCAGGAACAGTAGGAGGAAGACCCTCGCAGGCTTCAGCCAGGGGCCGGCCTCTTGGGTCGACCGGCCCTCCGGTCTGCGGCGCCGGGGCCATAACCGGAGGCTTCTACCTGGAGAGGACCATCGGATCGGCTGCCAGAGGCCGAAACCGCGGGTCCGGGTGGATTCGAGCATGGTCGTGGGTCACTTCTTGCTTGAGCGGAGGACGCACCACTTCTGTGGCGGGGGAGAGGAGGCGCACCGTGGGCCGGGTACGGCGCTTCTCGGCAGACATCGAGCACCGGCGCCGAGTCTCTGCCACGGGCGTATTCGACGGTGTGGACCCCGCCGTTGGCAGGGACGAGATCTCATCGAACGCGGGCCGGCAAGCCGCGCAGGATGAGGACCGGCGTTCCAGGTCCTCCGCCCGCACCGTGTCGAGCTGCTCCGGACCGGTGGATGTGCAGATGGCATACGGCGGCGAAGCGGTACATGGAGCCTGTTTCCGGTAGGCGAAAGCTGCCGTCGACCAGACTTCCCGACACGCCCAGCACGCAACTGTACGCCTCGTCCCGGCACTCTGCCACTGGTGCGGTGCAGGCCCGGCTCCGACAAGCCTGCTGCTCCCCGGCCCGTTGCCGAACCAGGGGCATGGCTCTCCAGGATGGCGGGCTGGAACGCGTTGAGCTCGGCGACCGGAGCGGGCAGCGGCGGCTGCACGGAGAGCAACCGCGTCCTCTCGGCGAGTCGTGGATGCGCCTTCTGCTGGGCGAGCGCGCTTGCTGCTGCTGCGAAGTCCCTGCCGGTCACGGGTGTCAAAGCCCTGGCAGCTATGAGCGCTACGGGGGTGCCGCATCGGTGCACATGGGCGAAGCTTCTGTGGGGTCTTCACTCCGGCGTGCCGGCCCCTGGCCCGGAGGGCCTCGTCATCGCGCGCCCCTGGCCCCAGGCAGGCCGGACGAATGCCGGGACGGGGGAAGGTGTCAGTGGCGGCCCAGAGCTCGTCGTATGGCGGGGGCCGGGTTGTCGAAGGTGGTGTGGGCCCAGGCCACATGGCGGTCCGGGCGGACCAGGATCCAGCCCTGTGGTGCGCCGAGCAGCGTACGCAGCGTTCTGGAGGGGGCGTCGTGGCCGTCGGAGCCGATGTGCAGAATCGGTATCCCCTCGACGTGATCGGTAGGCGCCGCGTGCCCGGCGGTCGACCCCTGAGCCCCGAGGCGTAGCAGCACGGCTCCGGTTGGGAGCGCGTCGTGCAACCGGAGGGGAGCGCCCTCCGCGTCGCGCAGCACGGGGTCGGGCAGGCGGACGCCGGCGGCGCGGTCGGCCGGATCCAGCAGCGGTGAGCGCGTGTAGCCGCGGTCGAGCATGGCCAGCCTCCGCAGGCCTCGGTTGCGTGCGGCGGGCACTGCCATCGCGACTCGCATCACCGTCAGGGCGGCGGAGCGCACCGCGCGGGGTGCCTGGATCCCTATGCGGGCGCGGCGTTCGACGTAGCGGGACACGGCTCCGACGGCGTGGCGGCGTTCCTGGTCGTAGGAGGCGAGTAGGGACTCGACGTCCCCGCCGTCCAATGCTGCGTCCAGTTTCCAAGCGAGGTTGTGTGCGTCCTGGATGCCGGCGTTCATCCCTTGCCCCATCACCGGTGGGAACACGTGGGCGGCGTCCCCGGCGAGCAGGATTCGCCCCACGCGGTAGCGCGGGCTGGAGCGTTGCTGAAACTGGAAGCGGCTCGCCCAGATCACCGGTGCTGGGCCGGGGCCCAGCACATCGCGCACCCAGGTGTCCACTTCCTGTTCGGTGATGTCCTCGTCGCGCGTCTTGCTGTTGCCTCGGGCTTCAGCCCTGTCTGCGGATCGGGTCGCCGATTCCACTCTGATCAGGCGCCAGTGCCCCGGTGCCAAGCGTTGTGCTCCGGTGATGCTCCGCGTCCCGTTGTGGTTGCGCGGCCACGACAGGCTGTCGCGCTCGTCATGGACATGTACATCAGCGAGTGTGGCCCGTACCGGCAAGGTGGCACCGTCGAAAGGAAGGCCGAGGCCGGTACGGACCATACTGCGTGCCCCGTCGCAACCCACGGTGAAGAGAGAACGCACCACGTGGTCGCTTCCCCCTTGCGTGTAGCTGACGGTTGTGCTCTGTGTACCTGGTTCCACGGCGGTGGCCTCAGCGCCGAAGCGCACGTCGCAGAAACCGCTGTCCCGCAGCGCCTCCAGGAGTAGTCGCTCGGTGTGGCCCTGCTCCAGGAAGAGGATCCCGGGCCGTTCGGCCTCCCCCGCCAGACGTGTGAAGTCGAATTCCAGCATGCGGCGCCCGGAGGCCGTGTACACCGGCATCTTCTCCAAGAGGGTCCCGGCCTCGCGCAAGGTGCGCTCCACGCCCCACTGCCGCATGATCTCGCGGGTGCGTAGGTGCAGGGCCGGGGCTTTGGAACGCTCGCTGGTGCCCAACGCGCGTTCCAGGAGCACCGAACGCACACCGTGACGTGCCAGCCCCAGAGCCAAGCTCAGGCCGACCGGGCCTGCCCCGATGATCGTGACCGGGACGGTGTGCGGCTCGCTGCGAAGTGTCATGTTCGAGACGCTAGCGAGTCTTTCCGTATGCGTGAACCAGCTCATGGAAGCCGGTTCGGGCTACAGGAAAGGCAGGCAAAGCTCAGCTCCGTTCAACGGGAAAGTTTGCGGATCGTTCCACATGCTTCGCGTGCACATGTGTTGCAATGAGGTCCGAGTATGATCGGCGTTCATTGCAACACATGAGTGCGGGAGCCGCCGTATGCCGGGAGCACGATTGACCGCCGTGGAACGCAACCGCATCGCGGCCGGCCTCCACACCCGTCAGGGCTATGCGGCTATCGCACGGGAACTGGGGCGGCCCACCTCCACCGTCAGTCGTGAGGTGGCCCGCAACGGCGGGCGCGAGGGCTATGGCCCGGAGCGCGCGCAGGAGGCCACGCACCGGCGTGCCCGACGAGGCCGCTCCAGCTTTCCGCAAGGGCCGGATGCCGCACCCAAGCCCGCTGAGACCGACCCCGAACGGGTGCGCGACTTCGCCGAGGACTTCGCAGGCGCGATCATGCTCGCCGGAACACCGCGCATGCCCGCCCGGGTCCTCGCGCACCTTTTGGTCGCGGACACCGGAGCCTTGAGCGCGTACGAACTGTGCGCGCGACTCGAGGTGAGCCCCGGTGCGATCTCCAAGGCGGTGCGCTTCCTGGAGGTTTTCTCCCTCGTTCGGAGGGAACGCCCGGCAGGCCGGCGTCGGGAGCTCTACCGGTTCAGCGGGGACTGGGTGGAGACCTTCGCTCGGCGTGAGGAACTCTTCGCCCCTTGGGAGCACGGTGCTCGGCGCGGCGCGCACTTGCTGGGTGCACATACCCCGGCCGGGGCTCGGATGGCCGAACTCGCGCACTTCATGCGCGTGGTGCGCGGCACTATCGTCCAGGTACGCGAACGCTGGCGCCGGGCCGCACAGCCTGAGGACCAGCAGAATCGATCCGCCGCCGGCCCACGCGGCGGCGGATCTCCAACTCACACGGGTGGCTGTGGCTCACGAGAGCGGAGCTGATCGTCAGCAGCAGCGGCGATATGTACCCACCGGGAGTAACGGGAGGAAGGCATCCTGCCCGCGGGCACCTGTCCACCGGGCCAGAGCAATCTCAGATCACTTCACTGAGGTGATCTCAGTGAGTTTGCTTCTCGATATTGGTCAGTGCCAACGCGGCTTGCACGATCGCACCGATCTTGGACGGGCTCATCGTGCTGTGGCGCAGTACTCGCCACCGGCCTGTGAGCACCGCCATCGCGCGTTCGCCGATGCACCGCAGGCCGCGTAGAAGCCTGTTGTGGGCCCGGTCATCGACATGCCGGCGATACTCGTCGACCTCGGGCGGATGCTTGATCGGGGTACGCACACCCACTCCGGCACCTTCGTAGCCGGGGTCGGCCAGCACGACCACACCGTCGGACGTGGCCTTGTGCAAGAGCGGGAGCACGTGCAGGCGGGCGGCGGTGATGTCGGCTGTGGACCCGGGCTCGAAATCAGAGACCCACACCGGCTCCCCACGAGCATCGGCCAGGAACTGGATGTTGCCGCCATGGCGGTGCTTGTGCCCGCTGTACCAAAGGTCGCTCTCCCCGTTGGGGCCAGGCTCCGAACAACGGTCACAAGGAAACAGTTTCCCGTCCAGGATCAGGGGATCTTCGGGGCTCAGGCGAGCATGATCGAGGACCTCGTACAGCTCGGGAGTCTGCTCGGTGAGTACGTCGATGCCCTCGTCGACGTAGCGGTATCCGGTGGCCCGGGAGATGTGGTTGTCCCTGGCCAGAGCGTCGATGGCGGTGTCGTTGCGAAACCACCGCAGGACGAGGACCGCCTGCTTGTAGCAGGTCTCCCGCGCCGAAGTGGGACAGCGGGTGCGCTTCCACGATCTACGGCATGCGCATGCTTCGTGGCTGTTGGCCGGGGGAGCAGACCTGCAAGTGGTCAAGGAACGGTTGGGCCACTCCGACATCGCGACCACGGCCCGCTACCTGCACACCCTGCCCGAGGCCGACGAGACCGCATTGACCGCGCTGGACTCCATCCGTGGCCGTGCTCGGGGCGGGTAGAGGGGTATGCGTACGCAGCTGGGCCCCGACCAGTGCGGTCGGGGCCCAGCTGCGCGGAGGGCGGTCAGGGGTGGTCGTTTCCTCGCCGGTATTGGCTGCGTCGTGGTAGAGGCGGGGGCGCGTGGCGTTCTGCTTCTGTGCGCCACTCGGGCAGTTCGGGCGGGGTCTGTGTGCCCGCGCGGGTGCGGATGAGGTCGTCGACCACGAGTGAGGCGAACACACGGGCGTGGGTCTTGTAGTTGCCGCGCCCGTCCAGCCACCGGTAGAGACCGTGGTCGGTGACGGTGACCTGTGCGTACCCGAGGTAGGGGCCACAGGTCAGGGTGGGCAAGGGGCCCAAGCTGAACCAGTGGGGCTTCTCCCCGATCTGGGAGTGCAGGCCGCGAGCGTTGAGTTCGTCCTGAAGGTGCTGTAGCTGTTCGATCACATCCATGGACTCACCCTGAATGTGACCTGTGCATTTACACAGGGAGTAATAACTAACTGGAAAGCAATGGGTTCGCGTGCAAGTTCGTGTATAGCCTCGACGTGTGCCTGAGAACGACTTCACATCGCTGCTGTGCAAGCTCCGTGAATTGTCCGGTTTGAGCCAGGGTGAACTCGCTGACCGGGTCGAATCTTCCTCGGCCTCCGTGTCCCGATGGGAGAACGGTGTCGTCACCCCCAAGCGTGCGAAGGTCGAAGAGCTGGATCAGGTCTTGCACGGCCGTGGGCGGTTGGCGCGAGCCTGGGAACCGGTCGCGACAGGGCTCCAGATGCCACCGTGGATGCGCTCGGCCGGGGCTCTGGAGGACAAGGCCGTCTCGATCGCGAGTGTGACCGTCTCCAACCTGGTTCCCGGGATGGTCCAATCGATCGAGTACGCACGTCACGTGTTCCGCACAGGTCATCCGACCGCGTCGGCGGACGAGGTCGAGCGGCTGGCGCAACTGAGGGTGGCACGGTACGAGTCGTTGACCCGCAGGAACGACCCCTTCGTGACGGTGGTATTCCCACTCTCCGCGCTCAAGGGTCTTCCCGACCATGTCAGGGCCGACCAGCTCGAAGCGTTGCTCCGACACATAGGTCGGGGACGCTTGGCGGCCCACCTGATCCCTGACCACACCCCGATCCTTCCGGTCTCAACGCCCATCCAGGTGTACCGCTTGATGGACGGCAGGAAGGTCGCCGCCTCTGATCACGCCAGCGGTAACCACGTGTACGCGTCGACCGAGGAAGCTGACAAAATCGAGGGGATCGTGACGCACGTGATCGGTCGTTGCTTCCCCGTGGATGACACGGTCCGACTGCTGGAGGAGTTGCTGTGAGCGAGTGGTACAAGTCCTCGTACTCGGAGAACGCTGCTCAGTGCGTGGAACTGCGCCACCTGCCGAGTCGGGTCCAGATGCGCGACACCCAGAACCGGAATGACGCGCTGCTGTCCTTCCCCGCTGCGGAGTGGACCGCGCTGGTCGCTGTCGAATCCGGGCCCGATCACCGACGCTGACGCTCCTCCAACCTCCCTTGGCAGCACTGTGGCCCGTCCTCGACCCCTGGGTACGTGCCACATCCATGTCGGCCCCCTGCAGCCCCGCGCGCAGCGCCGTGCGGCGTGTGCAGGGCGCTGATCGGGCACCGGTTGCCGTACCGGGTGTCCAAAGCCGACCTGGTGGGATTCATACGGGTGGAGGAGGCCAGGGCCTGAGGGTGTCCGCGGGGCCGGGGCGCCCGGTGCCGTCGAACGACGGTCAGACACAACTCAGGGCATGTGCCGGATCGCTCCGGAACATGCCCTGAACTGGTGATACGTGGTGGGCGATACAGGATTCGAACCTGTGACCTCTACCGTGTCAAGGTAGCGCTCTAACCAACTGAGCTAACCGCCCCGTTCGATGGGAGGTGGAGACGGGATTCGAACCCGTGTAGACGGCTTTGCAGGCCGCTGCCTCGCCTCTCGGCCACTCCACCGAGTTACACGTGAGGCGCTTGAAGCTCCCCGCGTCTCCTCCGAGCGGACGACGGGATTCGAACCCGCGACCCTCACCTTGGCAAGGTGATGCTCTACCAGCTGAGCCACGTCCGCGTGCTGCTCGGCGTCTGTGCGGGCCCCGTTTCCGTGGCCCTCGCCGTGCCGCTGGTAAAGACTTTAGCGGAAAGTGGCGAGACGGCAAATCGGAGCGTTCCTGCCCCTTGCGCGGACCGCTCCCAGGTGCGTGGCGCGACGGGCTCACGGGGCCCTCAGGGCGGCCGGGGCCCCTGTGTCCNTGCTCGGCGTCTGTGCGGGCCCCGTTTCCGTGGCCCTCGCCGTGCCGCTGGTAAAGACTTTAGCGGAAAGTGGCGAGACGGCAAATCGGAGCGTTCCTGCCCCTTGCGCGGACCGCTCCCAGGTGCGTGGCGCGACGGGCTCACGGGGCCCTCAGGGCGGCCGGGGCCCCTGTGTCCGTGCGCCGACAGGCCCCGACCTGGTGCCTCCTGCGCCTTCGCACGGAAGGGACAATGGGGGGTCCGGTGGCGAGGGCGACGTGGAGGCCGACATGCACGGGTGTGAACACGAGGGGGACGTGTCCTGGGACCAGGCACGCAGACGGGCGCGGGAACTGGGGGAGACCCTGCCCGTCCCGGTGCGGGACCTGCCCCTGGAGCGTGCCGCGGGCGGTGTGCTCGCGCGCGACGTGCACGCCCTCGTGGGGCTTCCGGCCTTCGACGCCTCGGCCATGGACGGTTACGCCGTGGCCGGACCCGGCCCCTGGCGCCTGGTCGGACGCCACCTCGCCGGCGGCGTCGGCCCCTGCCAGGCGTTGGCCCCCGGCGAGGCGGTGGAGATCGCGACCGGCGCGCGTGTGCCCAAGGGCACCGAGAGCGTCCTGCCCTACGAACGCGCCCGCGTCGAACCCGACCCCGAATCCGGCGGGGCCCGTGTGACGGGTGAGGTCGAACGCGGCCGCCACGTTCGGTGGTCCGGCGAGGAGACCGCGCCGGGTGAGACGGTTCTCACCAGCGGCCACCGGGTGGGTCCGGCCTCGCTCGGCATCGCCGCGAGCCTGGGCCACGAGACCCTCCCGCTGCGAACCCCCACGGTCACGATCGTGGTCACCGGCGACGAGATCACCCGCAGCGGCCTCCCGGGCGACGGGCGCGTGCGCGATGCCATCGGCCCGATCCTGCCCGGTGTGGCCTCCTGGGCGGGCGCACACGTGGAACCCCTGCGCCACCTCGGCGACGACCGCGCGGAACTGGCCGAGGCGATGACCGGCGGCGGCGCGGACGTGGTCGTGGTGTGCGGTTCCTCCTCCAAGGGCCCGGCGGACCACGTGCGCTCGATCCTGGCCGAAGCGGGCGCGGACACGGTCGTCGACGGGGTGCGCTGCCGCCCGGGCCACCCTCAGCTGCTCGCGCGCTCCGGTGACCAGGTCGTGGTCGGCCTGCCCGGCAACCCCGGTGCGGCGATGGTCGCGGCCCTGACCCTGTTCACGCCCCTGGTCAGCGCGCTCGCCGGCCGCCAGGACCCCGCGCGGGTGGAAGGACGCTTCACCGTGGACGGCGAGGTCGGCGCCCACCCGCGGGACACCCGCCTGGTCGCCGTGTGCGTGGAGGAGGACCGGGCGGTCCCCGTCGGCCACGACCGCCCCGGGAGCCTGCGCGGCGCGGCGCTGGCCGACGCCTACGCGGTCATCCCGCCCGGGTGGCAGGGCGGGGGCCCTGTCGAACTGGTGCGCCTGCCCTGAAGTCGCGGCGGCCCCCCTGCGCCCGTCCCTGGGCCCGCAGCGCTGCCTGAGCCTGCCGCTGGACCCGCAGCGACCCTGCACCCGCGCACACGAAAGGGCCCCGGCCGCGGAACCTGTGTCCGCGGCCGGGGCCCTTCTGTACCGTTGCCCGGTCTCCGGTTACTTCTCGGCGCCGGTCTCCGCCGCCTCTGCGGCCTCCGATGCCTCAGCGGTCTCGTCGGTGTCCTTGCGGTGCCTGACGACCTCGGGCTCCGGGTCCCGGTTCTCCACGGCCGGGTTGCCCTGGCCGCGCAACGAGAACCAGGCCTGGCCCGCGGCGACCACGATGATGGCCGCGGCGATGACCGAGGTCAGGTGCATGCCGTCGGTGAAGGCCACCTGCGCGGCGTCCATGAGCGCGTTCCCCGCGGAACCGCCCACGGCCTCGGCCGCGTTGGCGGCGCCGCCCAGGGTCTCGCGCGAGGTCTCCATCAGGGGGTCCGATACGCCTTCCACACCGCTGAGGTTGGTGCGGTAGAACCCGGTCAGGATGCTGCCCAGCACCGCGACACCGAACGCACCGCCCAGCTCGTAGGCGGTCTCGGAGATCGCCGAGGCCGCACCCGCGCGCTTGGGCGGGGCGGTCGACATGATCGCGCCGTTGGTGAGGGTCTCGGCGAACCCGGACCCGGTCGCGATGAGCGCGAACCCGACCGAGATGAGGACCACGCCCAGGGTCACGTTCTCCACCGGCGTGAACACGAGCGTGGCGAACCCGCTCGCCGTCACCAGCAGGGACACCCCGATCACCGTCGACAGGCTCAGGCGGCGCGCCACCCGGGCGGCGACCAGGCCGGCCACGACCGACAGGAGCAGTCCGGGCAGCAGTACCAGTCCGGCCCGCATCGGCGAGACGCCGAGCACGAGCTGCAGGTACTGGGTGAGGAAGAACAGCGACCCGACCATCGCGAAGACGATCATCAGGTTGGTGACCACAGCGATGCTGAACACGCGGTAGCGGAACAGCCCCACGTCGATGAGCGGGTCGTCGAGCCTGCGCTGGCGGCGGACGAACAGCCACCCGACGACCAGGCCGAACACCAGCGAGACGAAGGGCAGTACGTCCACGCCCTCGGTGGCGAGCTTCTTGATGCCGTAGACGACCGGCAGCATGGCGGCCATCGACAGGACCACGCTCGCCAGGTCCAGACGGCCGGCGTCGGGGTTGCGGGACTCGGTGACCAGCAGCGGGACGAGCACCAGGATCAGTGCCATCACGGGCAGGTTGATGAGGAAGACCGAACCCCAGAAGAAGTGCTCCAGCAGCCACCCGCCGAGGATCGGGCCCAGCGCCGCGCCGCCGGAGAATCCGGAGGCCCAGATCGCGATCGCCAACAGCCGCTGGCGCGCGTCGAGGAAGATGTTGCGCAGCAGGGACAGCGTCGACGGCATCAGGGTGGCGCCGGCCAGGCCCAGGAGGGCGCGTGCGGCGATGAGCACCTCGGGTGTGGGTGCGAAGGCGGCCATCAGGGAGGCCAGCCCGAAGGCGGCCGAACCGATCATGAGCAGGCGCCGGCGGCCGATGCGGTCGCCGAGGGAGCCCATGGTGATCAGGAGGCCGGCGAGGACGAAGCCGTAGATGTCGATGATCCACAGCAGCTGGCCGCCGGAGGGCTCCAGTGCCTCGCTCAGGGCGGGCACGGCGAAGCCCAGCACGGTCATGTCGACCGAGATCAGGATCACCGGCAGGACCAGTACCGCGAGTGCGGCCCATTCGCGGGGGCCCGCGAGCGCGGGCGGGTTCTGGCCGCCGCGCGTTTCGTTGGGGCCGTTCCCGGCCATGGCGGAACTCATCTTTCCTCGTTACGTCTGATTCGCGTTCCTGCCGCCGCACGGTGTGAGGGCGGCCGGCCCGGAGGCGTGGTGTCGCCTGCGCCGGGCTCGGGAGGGACGGGGGCAGATGCAGATCCCCCATCTTGAACCGTCCAGCCGGTACAGTACCGTCCGGCCGGTACAGTGTCAATCGTGATGACTGCTTCGAACACGCGCGACCGGATCCTGGACGCACTACAGGACATCCTGATCAGCCACGGTTATTCCGCCGTCACCCTGGAGGCGGTGGCCCGCCAGGCCTCGGTCTCCAAAGGCGGGCTGCTGTACCACTTCCCGTCGAAGGTGGCGATGCTGACCGGGCTCATCGACCGGCTCACCGAGATGGCCGAGGACGAGTTCCGCGAGGCCGAGGAAGGGGACGAGGGCGTCGTGCGGGTCTTCCTGCGCACGTCGCTGCCGCAGAGCACCGAGGAACGCGAACTGTACTGGGCGGTGATCGCCGCACTGCGCAGCCACGACGACCTGCCCGAGGAGGCGGTGCGCAAGGTGCGGGGCACGTTCACCCGCTGGGGCGAGATGCTGCGCGAGGCCGTGCCCGACCCCGTTCTGGCCGAGGTGATCCTCAGAGCAGGTGACGGGCTGTACATGGCGGCGATCGCCGGGATGCCCGAACCCTCGGCGGACATGAACCAGCAGATGATCGACCGCCTCGTGGAGATGGCCGACGAGGCCAGGGCGAAGGCGGGGCGGTAGCGGCCGGCCGCGGCGCGGGCCTGCGGTCTGCGGGCCCCCGGGGCGGTGGTCGGGCCCGGCGTCAGACCCGGGTCTCGAAGACCTGGACCTCCCTGTCCCCGACCGCGGCCCGTTCCGTCGGGGTGAAGCCCTGTCGTTCGTAGTAGCGGATCAGGGCCCCGTCCCCGCCGCTCCAGCAGTCCACGCGCACGAGGGAGATGCCCCGTGTGCGTGCCTGTTCACGGGCGTGGCCGAGGAGCTGGGAGCCGATCCGCCGGCCCGGATGTGCGCGGGAGGCCAGGAGCATGTGGACGTACAGCTCGTGTTCGCCCACCTCGGGGGCGTAGGCCGGGGGCTTCCCGGTGGCCGTGAGCGCGCCCACGGGTTCCGGGCCTCCGCCTGCGTCGGGGAGTTCGGCGATCCAGAGGCCTTCCGCCGCCAGGCCCCTGACGCGTTCCACCCGGGCCGGGTCCCGGGACCAGGGTTCGGTGCCCCACTGCCCCTCCCGGCCGTGCGACACGAGCCAGGCGACCGCGTCGTCGAACAGGGAGAGGACGGTCGCCGTGTCCTCCGGGCCTCCGGGGCGGATGTGCATGGTGGGGGTTCCCTCGGTCAGTGGACGACTCGGTGGATGGTTCGTCGGCGGGGTGGCCGTGCATCACGCTACCGGCCGGCGCGGGGAGCGCCCCGCGGTGGTGGGCGGGCCCGAGAACCGGTCACCCGCACTCCGTTCCGTCCCGGAATCGTCGTAGTCTCCGAATCAGGGCATAACGGTCAGTAGTAGGAGAGGCCCAGGTGGACGGGGCCGAGTCGGACGCAGCTACCGGAAGGTGACCATGTGGTGCTGTTCACGTGGCCCCGCTCGTGGTTTACTTCCGAGTAACTTTCGTGGTCGTCATGGCGGACCCGGTACCATCCAGGCCCGCTCCACAGGCAACGTGCCAGGTGAGGTGCACAGTGTCCGAGCCCCGACGGGAGGGGGCGCGCCGGATCGACTCCGGCGGGGCTCTTCGCGAAACTGAACCGACCTCGCGGTTCTCGCGGCCCGCACGGCCCTCGCGTCACGGCCACGGGGAGGGACGACGCAGACCGGAAAGCGGGGAGCGCATGCACAGGCTCACCAACCAGGTACGCCCCTACGCCTGGGGAGCGCGCACCGCCATCCCCGACCTCCTGGGCACCGAACCCGACGGCACACCCCAGGCCGAACTCTGGCTCGGGGCCCACCACGGGGCACCCAGCGCCGCGGTCTCCGACGACGGCTCCGCCCACCCGCTGCCGAACCTGATCGCCGACGCCCCGCACCGGGTGCTGGGGTCGGAGGTCGCCGAGCGGTTCGGTGCGCGCCTGCCGTTCCTCCTCAAGTACCTGGCCGCCGAACAGCCCTTGTCGCTGCAGGTCCACCCCGACGCCGCGCGCGCACGCCAGGGCTTCGACGCCGAGGAACACCGCGGGATCCCCGTCGACGCCCCGCACCGCAACTACCGCGACCCCCACCACAAACCTGAACTCCTCCTCGCCCTGGAACCCTTCGAGGCCCTGTGCGGTTTCCGTGAACCCGGGGCCGCACGCCACGACCTGCGCGGCATGACCTGCGAGCTCGCCCGCGCCCTGCGCGCGGACCTGTCCTCCTCCGACGACCACACGGCCCTGCGCTCCGCCCTGACCCGCCTGCTCACGCTCGCCGTCGACCGGCGCGAACGGCTGCTGTCGGAGTTCGTCGAGGAATGGTCGGCCTGCGACCGGCGCGGCCCGCACGGGCGCATCGTCCCCGACCTGGCGTGCCGGTACCCGGGCGACCCCGGGGCGGTCGCCTCGCTCCTGCTCAACCGCATCACCCTGCGGCCCGGCGAGGCGCTGTTCCTGCCTGCGGGCAACCTGCACGCGTACCTGCAGGGGACCGCGATCGAGGTGATGGCCAGCTCCGACAACGTGCTCCGGGCCGGCCTGACCCGCAAACACGTCGACGCCCCCGAACTGCTCGACGTCGTGGACTTCTCCGTGCTGCCGATCCCCTACGCCCAGCCGGCGTTCCACGAGGGCAGACGCGAGTTCAGACCCGGAGCACCGGAGTTCGCGCTGCACGAGATCGGCCCGGGACGGATCGCCGCGCACCTGCCCGGAACGGGGCCCTGCGTGGTGCTGGCCCTGGACGGGCAGGTCGACCTGGTCGCCGAGGTGGGCCAGGGCGTGACCCTCGACCGCGGGGAGTCGGTCTTCGTCCCGGCCGACAGCGGCCCGGTCAAGGTCGAGGGCCGCGGGCACGTGGTCGCCGCGACCGTGGCCGCCGCCTCCGGTGCCGCCCTGGCGACGGCCGGTGTCCCCGCCGCGAATCCGGGTGCGGAGTCCCGGAGCGCGGCCGGTGCGACCGCCGCGCCCCCAGTCGGCGCCACGGTCGGCGTCCGTGCCTCCGCCCCCTCGGCCCCTTCCAGCGCCCCGGCCACGGCACCCCGGCCCCGCGGATAACCTGGGCCCCTCTGTCCACATGGAGAACGAGGGGTACCACCATGGCGCTCGAGCGTCCCGAGATCGACTTCATCGACGGCCCGCCGCCGGCCGACCTGGAGATCACCGACCTGACCGTCGGTGAGGGCGAGCAGGCCGGCCACGGCAGCACCGTCCAGGTGCACTACGTCGGTGTCTCCCACTCCACCGGCGAGGAGTTCGACGCGAGCTGGAACCGCGGTGAGCCCCTGGCCTTCCGTATCGGCTCGGGCATGGTCATCCCCGGCTGGGACCAGGGTGTGATGGGCATGCGCGTGGGCGGCCGCCGCCAGCTGGTCATTCCGCCGCACCTGGCCTACGGAGACCGCGGCGCCGGCGGCGTCATCAAGCCGGGCGAGACCCTGGTCTTCGTCTGCGACCTGGTCGGCGTCAGCTAAGACCCGTGGGTGCGCCCCTGCACCCGCACACACGAAGGGACCGCCCGGACATCCACATCGTCCGGGCGGTCCCTTTTCCCGTGTCAGCCCAGGGTGGCGCCCACCTTGACATGTCCCTTGAGCAGGTCACGGGCGATCGTGCGCCGCTGGATCTCGTCGGTGCCCTCGAAGATCCGCAGCAGGCGCAGGTCCCGGTAGAAGCGTTCGACAGGCAGCTCGCGCGTGTAGCCCATACCGCCGTGGATCTGCATGACCCGGTCGACGATCTCGTTGGCCTTCACGCCGCCGTACAGCTTGGCGATGGACTGCGCGTGGCGGGAGTCGTGGCCGCGGTCGACCTGCCAGGCGGCGTGCAGCACGAGCAGGCGCAGCGCCTCGATCTCGGTCTGGGAGTCGGCGATCATCCACTGGATGGCCTGGCGGTCGGCGATGGGCGCGCCGAAGGTCTGCCGGGTCTTGGAGTAGTCGATCGCCATGTCCAGCAGGCGCTCGCAGCCGCCGAGCGCGCGGGCGGGCAGCAGGTAGCGGCCCTTGCCGATCCACTTCATGGCGAGCTCGAAGCCGCGCCCCTCCTCGCCGAGGATGTTGGCGTGGGGCACCCGCACGTCCTGGAAGACCAGGGAGGCGGGGCGGCGCTCGCCCATGGTGTCGATGGGCTCGGAGGTCCACCCGTGCTCGCGGTCGACGAGGAAGCAGGTGACGCCGCCGTTGGCGCCCTTGTCCTGGTCGGTGACGGCGAAGACGAGCGCGAAGTCGGCCTCGTTCCCGCCGGTGATGAAGGTCTTCTCGCCGTTGATGACCCAGGAGTCGCCGTCGCGCACGGCGGTGGAGCGGATCGCCTTGGCGTCGGACCCTGCGCCGGGCTCGGTGATGGCGAAGCAGGACTTGCGCTCGCCGTCGATGGTCGGCTGCAGGTACTCCTGCTTCTGCTGCTCGTTGGCGTAGAAGAGGATGTTGTCGGCCTCGCCGCCGAACTTGAAGGTCAGGAAGGTCCGGCCGAGCTCGGTCTCGATGACGGCGGCGGTGATCGGGTCGAGCCCCATCCCCCCGTACTCCTCGGGGGTCTCCACGCCCCAGAAGTCGGACTTGCGGGCCAGGGCGCGCAGTTCCTTGACCTCGTTCGCGTTGAGGCCCGGCTCGGCGCCGGCGCGTTCGCGGCGCAGGACCTCGTTCTCCAGAGGCATGAGCTCGCGCTCGACGAAGGTCCGGACCCAGTCGCGCACGGCTCGTTGTTCATCGCTCAACGAGAAGTCGATCACGGTCAGCTCCCCAATAACCTAACACTGTTCGGTTCTTGGAGGGTACGATCTCCCGAGCCGCTCGTGCAAGACCCGATGCGGCCCGGATCACGTCCGCACCCGGCCCGCGGTGGGGAGGCCGCCCGGCCCACGTGCGATGATCGGCCCGGACACCGACGGTTCCGGGGGAGTCCGAGCCCGGAGAAGAGGGAGACAGGTCAGTGGCCCGACCCAAGACGCCGATCCTGAGCAAGCCGGCCATCCGTGCGGCCGCGTTGGCGCTCATCGACCGGGACGGGCTCGAGAAGCTGTCCATGCGCAAGCTCGCCCAGGAGCTCGACGTGCGCGCCGCCTCCCTGTACAGCCACTACGGCAACAAGGACGAGCTGCTCACGGAGGTCTCCGAGGAGGTCACCTCCGACATCGACGTCACCGGGTTCGCCGAGGACTGGCGCGAAGGGCTGGCCCGCTGGGCGCGCTCCTACCGCGACGCCCTCACACGCCACCCCAACCTGCTGCCCGTCACCGCCGCGGGCCCCGGCCGCCGCGAGGAGGCCCTGCGTCGAGCCGACGCCGTGCACGGGGGGCTCGTGGGTGCGGGCTGGCCGCCCAAGCAGGCCACGATGATCGGTGCATCGGCCAAGTACCTGGTCGTGGGCGCGGCCACCCAGTCGTTCGCGCGCGGGTTCGACGACGACGTGCGTATCTACCGCGACCGGTACCCGAACCTGACCCAGGCCCACCGGCTGCCGGAGCACGCCGCGGAGATCGACGACGCCAGTTTCGAGCTCGCGCTGACCGCTTTCCTCGACGGCCTGGAGGGGCTGTTCGCCAAGGTCGCGCACGCCGAGCCCGCCGACGACGCCTGACTCGCCGCGGGCTCAGGTGAGGGTGTCCACCCACGTGCAGAGCGCTTCCAGTCGCTCGTGCTCGACCGGGTCGGGGAACGCGCCGCCACGCGCGCGATGGCGGTGCAGAGCAGCTCGGTGCACGTCGGGGCCGCGCTCGTGGTCGTTGCTGGGGCACGCAGGACTGCCTTCGCGCGGGTGCACTGATCACCGCGGGGTCAGGTGCCCTTGGGGCGGGTCTCCTCGTTGGTGTTCAGGGCGCCCCGCTGCAGGGAGTCCAACCACGACCCCCGTTCCGGCAGCGCCTGCAACGCCGCCTCCCGGCCGTGACGCATGTGCGTGAAGGTCTCCGCCCAGCGTGAGTCCAGGCGGCGGTGGGCCAGACGCCCCAGGCCCCAGGCGACCACGAGGCCGTTGACCAGCCCGACCGGGACCGACCACCAGGGCGCCCCGGCCAGGTACAGCCACACCGTCGCGCCGATCGCCGGAGCCGACAGCAGCGGGGTCCCCAGCAGCGCCGTCCACACCTGGAGCTGGTTGTCGCCGCTGTCGTTGGCGTCCACGCGCAGGTGCGGGTCCACACCCGGGGTCAGCATCACCACCGACAACAGGATCGACAGGCCGCTGCCCACCCCGAAGAGCGTCACCATGCCCGTGATCACGGCGGGCCAGGCCCAGTGCTCGCCGGTGCCGACCACGAACAGCGCACTGAGCACCGAGGCCACCGGAACCATGAGGGCCAGCACCGCGACCTGTCGCCCGCGCACGTCCGCCCGGGCGGTCCCCGGTTCCTGCCCGACCACCGCCATCCACAGGGCCGTGCCGTCCATCGCGTACAGGTTCGCCGTCGCCAGGGTCATGACCATCGCCATCATCAACCCGGTGAAGGGTGCCAGGAACGCGTACGGTTCCACCGACCACGCCAGCAGCCCCATGAACAGGGCCGCCCACATCGCCGCGCGCACCTCCAGCCCGCGCCAGGGGTCGCGCCACCACTGCCGCAGCTCCTTGCCCACGACCGCGCCGAGCGGGGTGTCGGGCAGCAGCGACCGGCGTCCCGGATCCAGGACCCGGCTGCCGGCCGGGCGTGCGCGGCGCCGCATGTTGCGCGGGGCCGTGCTCGGCGCGGACAGCACCGCCGCGGCCAGGGCCACCGCCGCCGTCACCGCCACGAGCGCCGTGAGCCAGGCCAGAGCGGGTCCCCACGCCCCGGCGGCGGCCGCCCCGACCGCCCGGGCCGGCCACCCCGTCGGCAGGGCCGCGAGCACGTCCGGGACCGGCCCCGCGCCGAGCCCCGTGCGCGGCAGCGACGCCATCGCCGAGATCGCGGGCTGGACCGCCATCCACCCGAAGAAGAGCACGGCCATGAACAGGCCCCACTGCACCGACGCGAGCTCCATACCGAACCGGGTGCGCATCGCCGCGCCCAGCGCCCGGAACACCAAACGCGACAGCGACAGCAACAGAACCCACAGCACCGCGGCCCCGGCCAGCGCCACCGGGAGCGTCGCCGGGTCCGTCCGCCAGGCGTGCAGCCCCAGGGAGGCCACCGCCACCAGGGTGAGCACCGGGCCCACCCCCACGAACGCCGTCACCAGCAGCCCGGCCCCCACCCGGCGCCGCTCGAGCGGCATGAGCGCGAAGTACTGCGGACGCAGCGCCCCCACGCCGTTGGCCAGCGTCGGTCCCATGATCCACCCGGCCGCCCACACCGCCGTGGCCAGCGACCACAACTGCGCGCGCACGGCCGGATCCGGGGCAGCAATCATGAAGTACCAGGTCAGCAGCGTTCCGCCCACGATCAGGGCCATCGCCACCGCCGAGGTTCCGGAGCGCGCGTGCCGCTGCAGCGTGAGCTTCAGGCGGATCAGTTCCCCAACCACGACAGCTCCCCCTCGCCGATCTCGCGGGCGCCGACCAGACGCACGAAGGTGTCCTCGAGGGCGGGGTCGTCGCCGCGCACCTCGTCGAGCGTGCCGTCGGCCAGCACCCGGCCCCCGGAGATGATCGCGACCCGGTCGGCGAGCTGCTCGACCAACGCCATCACGTGCGAGGAGACCACCACGGCGCCGCCCCCGTCGGTGAAGCGCCGCAGCAGCGTGGTCAGCACCCGCGCCGAGACCGGGTCGACCGCCTCGTAGGGTTCGTCGAGCACCAGCACCGACGGGGCGTGCAGCAGGGCCGTGGCCAGCCCGATCTTCTTGCGCATGCCCGTGGAGTACTCGGCGACCAAGACCCCGTCGGCGTCCGGGCCGTCCAGCTCCAGCACCCGCAGGAGCTCGGCGGCGCGCTCACGGGTGACCTCGCGCCCCAGTCCGCGCAGGCGTCCCCAGTGGTCGAGGAGCTCGCCCCCGGTCAGCCGCTCGGGCAGGGACAGCCCGTCCGGGAGCACCCCCAGCAGGCGTTTGGCACCGATCGGGTCGGTCCACAGGTCCACCCCCTGCACACGCGCGGTGCCGGAGTCGGGGCGCAGCAGCCCCACCGCCATCGACAGCGACGTGGTCTTGCCCGCGCCGTTGGGTCCCACCAACCCGGTCAGGGAACCCCGCGGCACCGACAGGCTCACGCCGTCCACCGCGGGGGTGTCCCGGAAGGTCTTGCCGAGCCGGTCCAGCTCCAGCGCCGGGGGAGGGTTCGCAGCATCGTCCGCAGTGCTCATGCCGGAAGTCTCGTCCGGGGCGAACCGCGGGCACATCGTCCGGGCGGACAGGTTCGGCCGCCGGACGGCCGAGACCGGAAGGGCCGTGCAGCTCAGAGGGGGCGGACCGAGTTGTCCACAGGGCCGGAGCACGATCCTTCGAGATCGGTCAGAATCGACTCGACGGCGTGAACGACGGCGGAGGGGAGGGACACCGGTGGCCGCACCGACCGGGGCCGACGTGGGGACCGAACACCAGCGGCGCACGGTCCGCGACCGTGTGGTCGACACCGTGCTGTTCCTGTTCGCCCTGTTCATGTGGTCCTTCGAGCTGGTCACCACCGCGCTCATGGGCCCCGTCCACGGGGCCCACTCCCCGCCCGGGTTCTTCGCCGTCGACGGGGCCCTGGGCATCGTCGCCTGTCTGAGCCTGTGGTGGCGGCGTTCCCACCCCATGGCGGTCATGTGGGTGGCCGGCCTGGCCGCGGCAGCGGCCACGAGTGCGCTGGGGGCGTTGATCGTCGCCCTCACCGGTGCCGCGATCTACCGGCCCTGGCGTGTGTGGATCGTGCCGTTCGTGCTCCTCACGCTCGCGGCCGGCCCCTGGATCCTCCTGGCCGTGACCGGTCTCGGGATGCAGCTGCTCGTCGCCGTGATGGCCGCGGCCATCATGAGCTCCTGCGTGGGGTGGGGCACCGCCGTCCGGTCGCGGCGCATGCTCGTGCAGCGCCTGCGCGAGGACGTCGCCCGCGCCCGGCAGGAACACGAACGCCATCTCGATGACGCCCGGTCCGAGGAACGCAGACGTATCGCCCGCGAGATGCACGATGTCGTGGCCCACCGCATGTCCCTGCTGAGCGTGCACGCCGGGGCGCTGGCCTACCGCACCGAGCGCGCCAGGGAGGGCAAGGCCGCGCCCCTGGAGGCCGAGGAGCTCGCGACCGCCGTGGCCGTGGTGCGCGACAACGCCCACCAGGCCCTCGACGAGCTCGGCGGTGTGCTCGAGGTGCTGCGCTCGGGCGACCTGGCCCCCGGTGAGGACCACGCCGGGACCGCCCCGCCCCGGCCCGGTGCCGCCGAGATCGACGCCCTGGTGGACGAGGCGGTGGCCTCGGGCCAGCGTGTGGCCCTCGAACGCGATGTGCCCGAGGAGCAGGTGCCCGGCGGGTCGGTCGGGCGCACCGCCTACCGGGTGGTGCAGGAAGGCCT
This sequence comes from Nocardiopsis coralli, assembly GCF_014892575.1. Taxonomy (GTDB): domain Bacteria; phylum Actinomycetota; class Actinomycetes; order Streptosporangiales; family Streptosporangiaceae; genus Nocardiopsis; species Nocardiopsis coralli. The sequence goes on from NZ_JADBGI010000016.1 coordinate 151,373, forward strand.
GACCAACGCACGCAAGCACGCGCCCGGCTCCCGTGTGGTGGTGGGGCTGTCCGGCGGCCCCGACCACGGGCTGGAGGTGACGGTGGTCAACGTCCTGCCGCCCGGCATGGCCCCCACCGAGATCCCCGGCGTGGGCGCGGGGCTGGCCGGGCTGACCGAACGTGTGGGCCTGGAGGGCGGGCAGATCACACACGGCGCCGCCGAGGGCGAGTTCCGCCTCACCGCCGTGCTTCCCTGGGCACACGACCGCACATCCGAGACCACGGCGGGGGCGCCGGGCACCGCCCCGGAGGAGAGATGTTGACCGAGACCACGAACACGCCGGTGCGGGTGCTGCTGGTCGACGACGACCCGCTCGTGCGTTCCGGGCTGCGCATGATGCTCACCGGCGACGAGACCATCACGGTCGTGGGTGAGGCCGCGGACGGCGCCGGGGTACCCGCCGCGGTGGCCGAGCACAGCCCCGACGTGGTGCTCATGGACGTGCGCATGCCCGGCATCGAC
>NZ_JADBGI010000017.1 GCF_014892575.1 Nocardiopsis coralli
CGCCCCACGAGGTCGACTGGCCTGTGCGCGTCGGCGCCGTGCCCGGTCCGGCACTGCACTTCCGTCCCCGTGAGATGACCGGAGAGCTCGAGCGAACGCTCGGGCAATCCGGAACGGTGGTGCTCCGCCAGGTGCTCTCCGGAACCGGCGGGGTCGGAAAAACCCAGCTCGCAGCCCACTACGCGCGTACACTCACACAGGTCACCGACCCCGAACACCGGGTGGACGTGCTGGTGTGGGCCGAAGCCTCCAGCGCCGAACGCATCACGACCGCGTATGCACAAGCGGCGCGATTCCTCTTCCCTCAGGTCCCCGACGACCCAAAGGAAGCCGCGAAGCTCTTCCTGACCTGGCTGGGCGACCCGAACAAACACCAGGGCCGCCGGTGGCTCGTGGTCTGGGACGACCTCACCGACCCCGCCAAGGTCGATGACCTCTGGCCACCCGCCGACCAACCCAACGGTCGGGTACTGGTGACCACTCGAAGGCGCGACCACGGGTTGTCGGTACAGGGCCGAGAACGTATCGACATCGACGTCTACAGTCCGGAAGAGGCCAGGGCTTTCCTCGCGCACGCCCTGGTCGAGGCCGGTATCCCCCACACCGACGAGCACGTGGACGATCTCGCCGAAGCGTTGGGGTATTTGCCGTTGGCGCTGAACCAGGCGGTCAGCTACATGGTCGATCGCCGGTTGAACGCGCCTGCCTATCTCGAGCTCTTCCACGACCGGATGACGAGTCTCCATGACGTCTTCCCGGACTGGGAGAGCCAGGCCCGGCTCGCCACGACCTGGGAACTCTCACTCGAGCAAGCTGACAGCTATGGCCCGAAGGGGGTTGCGCTCCCACTGATGGGGATCATCGCGCTCCTGGACGGGACCGGCATCCCCGAAGACGTGCTGGCCTCGGAACCTGTCGTCAGATGGGTGGACCCTTCACCACCTGCGGCCCCGGCCAAGAAGAGCCTCAGCCAGAAACTCACGAACGCCATGCGTGGCCGTACTGGCGCTCCAGATCCCCTGCCCCAACCGAGCATCGGCGCCCATCAAGTGCGCGGAGCTCTGGCCAATCTCGAACGATTGAGCCTGATCTCCCGCACCAGCCGTGGGAACAGCCAGCATGATCCAGCTGAGCCGAGGACAGATGCCTCAGTCGTGCGCTGCCATCAGCTCGTACAGCGCGCAACGCGCGAACACCATCTCACCCGGCCGAGTTACGAGGCCGTGCGCTTCACGGCTGACGCCCTGATGGATGTCTGGCCCGCAGTTGAACGCGACAGCTTCCTGGCCCAGCAACTCCGTGACAACGCTCGGTCGCTTCGCAGTCATTCCGCCTCCGACGGGCGTGGCGAGCGCTGGCTGTGGGAGCCCAATGGCCATGCCCTCTTGTTCCGAGCGGGGCGAAGTCTGGGCGAAACTGGCCGTGCCGCAGAAGCCGTCCGCTACTGGTCTGAAATGCACTCACTTTCCGATCAGGTTCTCGGACCTCACCACAGCGACACACTCACTACCCGCCACAACCTCGCCAATTCGCACGGCGAAGTCGGCCAACACAGCAAAGCCCTCACCCTTCACGAAGAACTCCTGACCGACCGCACCCGCATCCTCGGCCCCGACCACCCCGAAACACTCGCTACCAGGGCAAATATCGCCCTCTGGCTCGTCGAAACCGACCAACACAACAAAGCCCTCACCTGCCTCGAACAACTCCTCTCCGACTGCACCCGCATCCTCGGCCCCGACCACCCCGACACACTCACCACCCGCCACAACCTCGCTAGCTGCTACGGAGACGCCGGCGACCATGAGAAAGCCCTCACCTGCCTCGAACAACTCCTCTCCGACTGCACCCGCATCCTCGGCCCCGACCACCCCGAAACACTCACCACCCGCCACAACCTCGCTAGCTGCTACGGAGACGCCGGCGACCATGAGAAAGCCCTCACCTTCCTCGAACAACTCCTCACCGACTGCATCCGCATCCTCGGCCCCGACCACCCCAAACCCCTCACCAACAGAGCAAACATCGCCAGCTGCTACGGCGAGGCCGGCGATCTCAACCAAGCAATCACCCTTTACGAAGAACTCCTCACCGACTGCACCCGCATCCTCGGCCCCGACCACCCCGACACACTCACCACCCGCCACAACCTCGCTAGCTGCTACGGAGACGCCGGCGACCATGAGAACGCCCTCACCTTCCTCGAACAACTCCTCACCGACTGCATCCGCATCCTCGGCCCCGACCACCCCAAGACCCTCACCAACAGAGCAAACATCGCCAGCTGCTACGGCGAGGCCGGCGATCTCAACAAAGCAATCACCCTTTACGAAGAACTCCTCACCGACTGCACCCGCATCCTCGGCCCCGACCACCCCAAAACCCTCACCAACCGAGCAAGCATCGCCAGCTGCTACGGCGAGGCCGGTGATCTCAACAAAGCAATCACCCTTCACGAAGAACTCCTCACCGACTGCACCCGCATCCTCGGCCCCGACCACCCCAAAACCCTCACCAACCGAGCAAGCATCGCCAGCTGCTACGGCGAGGCCGGTGATCTCAACAAAGCAATCACCCTTCACGAAGAACTCCTCACCGACTGCACCCGCATCCTCGGCCCCGACCACCCCAAAACCCTCACCAACCGAGCAAGCATCGCCAGCTGCTACGGCGAGGCCGGTGATCTCAACAAAGCAATCACCCTTTACGAAGAACTCCTGATCGACCGCATCCGCATCCTCGGCCCCGACCACCCCAAAACCCTCACCAACAGAGCAAGCATCGCCAGCTGCTACGGCGAGGCCGGCGATCTCAACAAAGCAATCACCCTCTACGAAGAACTCCTCATCGACTACACCCGCATCCTCGGCCCCGACCCCCCCAAAACCCTCACCAACAGAGCAAGCATCGCCAGCTGCTACGGCGAGGCCGGCGATCTCAACAAAGCACTCACCCTCCTCGAACAACTCCTCACCGACTACACCCGCATCCTCGGCCCCGACCCCCCCAAAACCCTCACCAACAGAGCAAGCATCGCCAGCTGCTACGGCGAGGCCGGCGATCTCAACAAAGCACTCACCCTCCTCGAACAACTCCTCACCGACTACACCCACATCCTCGGCCCCAACCACCCCGAAACACTCCGCATCCGCAACAACCTCGCCCACTCCTACGGCAAGGCCGGTGATCTCAACAAAGCAATCACTCTCCTCGAACAACTCCTCACCGACTACACCCACATCCTCGGCCCCAACCACCCCGACACACTCCGCATCCGCAACAACCTCGCCCACTCCTACGGCAAGGCCGGTGATCTCAACAAAGCAATCACTCTCCTCGAACACCTCCTCACCGACTACACCCACATCCTCGGCCCCAACCACCTCCACACCCTCCGCATCCGCAGTAATCTCGCCTCCTTTCTCGGAGAAACCGGACAACACAACAAAGCCATCACCCTCTTCGAGCAACTCCTCAAGGACCAAACCCACACCCTCGGACCCAACCACCCCCACATCCTCACCACCCGCAACAATCTCGCCTTCTGGCTCGGCGAAGCCGACCGCCTCGACAAAGCCATCGCCCTCAATAAAAAACTTCTTACCGACCAAACACGGATCCTAGGCCCCCATCACCCCGACACGCTCAACACCAGGGCAAATATAGCCCGCTGGCTCGGAGAAACCGGCCAACACAACAAAGCCCTCACCCTCTTCGAGGAGCTCCTCACCGACTACACCCACACCCTCGGACCCAATCACCCCGGCACCCTCCGAACTCGCAGCAATCTCGCCCACTCCTGCAGCGAGGCCGGTGACCACAACAAAGCCCTCACCCTCTTCGAGCAACTCCTCACCGACTACACCCGCATCTTCGGCCCCCACCATCCAGAAACACTCCGCATCCGCAATAATTTCGCCCTCTGCCTCGGCGAAACCGACCACCAAAACAAATCCATTAACCTCTACGAAGAACTCCTGACCGACCAAACCCGGATCCTAGGCCCCCATCACCCCGACACGCTCATCACCCGCAACAATCTCGCCTTCCGACTCGGCCAACACAAAAGAGCCATCATCCTTTTCGAGGATCTCCTGGCCGACCAGACCCACATCCTAGGGCCCAACCATCCTGACACCCTCCTCACTAGGGCGAACATTGCCGGCTGGTTCGGGGAATCCGGACAACAGGGCAAAGCTATTTCCCTCTGCGAAGAACTACTCAACGACTACGCCCGCACACTCGGACGCGAACACCCCCGCACCCTCACCACCCGAAGAGAAATTGCTATCTGGACCTTCGAATCCGGCGATACCACCCGAGCCGTCGAACTATTGAGGGGCCTGTTGAGGGACAAAAGAGTATTTCTAGGTGCCCATCATCCTGATGTTCAGGACTCAGAAGAAATTCTTCAAGAATGGCTCGATGAGTGGGATAGACAGAACTCGGGCGAAAACCCTGAGCAGGACTGACGCCCACGCGGAAAGGGGCTCCGCGGTTTTCCCCGCAGTGGCGCCTCAGGTCCGGCTCCCCCGTATGAGGCATGGCCTCCGGGGGTACACGCTCATCCGTTCCCTACGCTCGCTCCCGGGCCGGGGATCCACCGGATCCACCTGTTTACCCCGGTTGCTCCGCCCGCTCTGTGCCTGCCCTTCAGCTCCGAGAAGCCCGAGAGATCCGAGGGACAGGATGAGACCCGCTCATTCCCAGGTCGGGGCTCCGGTGGTTGACGTGGGACCGCACCCTTCGCACTCCGCCGTTGAGTGAGCCGGGGGTTGGCCGATCGAGCGTGGCCGGGCGTGATGCACCGCCCAAATGCACCGGCCGCGGCTACGCCCCGGGGTTGAACGCGCCTGACCAGGTACGCCCCCGGGGAGGCGTGGGCTCTAACCCGGTCGAGACGCTGTGGGCACAACGGAAGTTCCGAGGATCCATAAGGCCCCCGAACCGGTCGTTCCGGTCGTTTTACCCCGGAGCTTGCAGGCGTCGGCCGTCGGTCGTCGGTCGTCGCCCGTTAGCCATTGGGCCCGTTGGCCGGCCGCGCGTCTGGCGGTCAGATCGACGGCGTTCGAGCGCACTTGTCGGTGCCGCTCGTCCGGTCTCTTCGAGAGCCTGGCCTGGTCAGCGATCCGGTCGGAGCCGTCCGGCCCCGACCAGAGCCGTCCGTGCCGACCGGAGCCGTCCGGAGCCGTCCTGACCCAACCGGCACGGACCGGATCAGACCCGAAAAGAGGGGTGCACCATGTCGTGGCCTAAAGGACAGGCAGCGTTCGTCACCGGGGCAGCATCGGGGCTGGGCCTGGGCATCGCCCGGGCTCTCGTGGCCGCCGGAGCCAAGGTGGCGCTGGTCGACATCGACGAGGAGCGGGTAAACGCCGCCGCCGACGAGCTGAGGGCCAAGGGCGGAACCGTCACCACGGTCGTGTTCGACATCAGCGACCCGGCTCTCTGGAAGCAGGCCGCCGACCAGGCCGAAGAGGCGCTGGGCCCGATCTCCATCCTCTGCAACAACGCCGGCGTGAGCGGCACCGCAGCGTTCGAGAACACCCCGTACGAGACGTGGCGCTGGGTGCACAGCATCAACCTCGACGCCCAGTATCTGGGTGTCGACACCTTCCTCCCCCGCTTCAAGAAGCACGGCGGCCGGGCGCACATCATGAGCACCTCGTCCATGGCCGGGATCGTGCCCATGAAGAACACCAGCGCGTACACGTCGTCCAAGTTCGCGAGTATCGGTTTCAACATGGTCCTGCGCGAGGAGCTCGACGAGACGGAGATCGGGGTCTCCGTGCTCTGTCCGGGCACGGTCGCGACCCGCATCGTCCAGAACGACGGAGCACTGCAGAAGAAGATGCTCGGCCGCGAGGTCGACGCCGAGTCGATCGTGCGCAACGCTGCTCAGCTCGCTGGTGGCGCGGGCCCGGACAAGGTCGGCGAGCAGGTCGTCGAGGCCATGCGGAACGATCAGTTCTGGATCGTCACCCACCGCGAATGGCTCCCGGTCGTGCAGCAGGTGCACGCGGAGACCGAACAGGCGTTCACCGAGTTCGACGGCCGCCATGGCGAAGATCCCACCGCCGTCGCCATGCTCGATGGGGGCTTCTCGGTGGCCGGCAAGTAGCGGGTCCGGTTCCGCCTTCAGTTGGAAATCCGGTGCCGCGCGCTCCGTTGATCCTCTGTCGCACCGATCGAGAGGGCCCCGAAGTTATATAGACACCAGTCATGCTGATGCGCAGGTCTGTGTGAATCTGCGCGAAAACTGTTCTATATAGGTTCGAGGCGCAGGGCCCACCGGAATCAGGTTAAGGCCCGGACCGGAATCGCACTGTCCGTCCGCACAGAAAGAGGCTCCGCGGCTTTCGCCGCGGAGCCCTTCTCCCCCACAATATGGCTCTGTGTCCAGGTACCCCCGGGCCTGTTTCCTGAGACAGGCCCGGGGGCCCTGGAGTCCCGGTTCACTTCCAGTGTCTGCTCGGCGTCACCTGAACATGAACCGGGGGTTTGTGGGCCGGTCGACCGTGTCACCTCGTGACCTGTGGTCTTCCGGCCTCATTCTCTTGTGGTCATGCTGTCTTGCGGGTCATGCGATCCTGCTTGGCCCTGCTGGTGCTGCTGGTACTGCGGGTCCTGCTGCTTCGCGGTGGCCGGTACCGCAGGGCTTCATCCCCCTCAATCCACCCTGCGGCCCGGACTCGGTCGTCCAAGGCCCGCCCCCTCCACGGGCCGCGGCACCGACCTCCACCACGGTTCGGGCATTGCCGAACCTACCTCCATTGCCTGGAGGAGCTGCCGCCATTCTACACCGGCTTTCTCGAGGTGGCGTCCGCTTTCCACGAGCTTTCCCGGCGAGGAACCCATCCTGAGGTTCTCGGACAGGGCGTCGTACCGTTTTGTCACGAACTGACGCCCTTCCTCGTCTTCGGCCCCCAGGACGTTCCACGAGAATGGCGGTTCCTCCCCCGCCCGGAGACGTTGGTCCAGTCGGCCGAACAGCAGATCGGCCAACATGATGAGTTGGACCTCGTTCCCCGGAAGGGGCGGTGTCAGAAGCATACTGCTGATCACACTGGCGATGGAACCCACCGAGGGCTCCTCCCCCTGGCACACGCAGAGCGTTTCTTGCTCTTTGGAGAATTCAGCGCCATCCAGCCCCATGTGCAACCCCCGATGGTGTATCAGCAGCGCACACCCGGGCTCGGGGCACGCCTCGACTTCCTGCTCTTCAGAACGAAATCCCAGGTCAGACCGGTTGATCGAGCCGACCGGGAGGCCGGACGCCGGATCGGACAAAGGGGAAGAACTCAGACCTTCCCGGAACCGAGTTCTGGGTTGTGGCTCACCCGTTTCGGCGTTGGTGGCTTTCCACCACGAACCCTTATGGGCGATTTCTGATGGGTTATCGAGTTCGTCATCAGGCACGGATCAGACCCCCAGACCCGGCGAAAAAATTTTCTGAGAGGCCCCGATCGAGGGCTCAGGAGGCCTTCCAGACCCCCGTTCGGCGGTGTTGGGGACCCCGGAAGCGGGGGTCCGGCCCCCGATCGCGGGGCCCGAGCACCGGTCCGCGGGGACCAGAGACCGGCCCGGAGGCACCGGAGATCGCCCCGGAGAGGCCGAGGTTCGACCCGGAAGGACCGAAAGGGCCGAAGGGGCCGAAGGCAAGCTCGAGCGTCGGCTCGAGGGGGCCGTCGGCCAGGTCTCGTCGCCCGAAGGCCGGACCTCAGGGGACAAAGGGCGGATCTCGGGCGCCGACTCGAGCTCCGGCGCGAGATCCGACCCAGCCCCCGGGCCATGTATCGGTTTGATCACGGATGCGGGCGTCGACTCAGCCCCGGGCTCGGACGTAGTCCGGCACTCGGGCGCGGACCTGGACTCGGAGGCTGCCCCGGACTCGGACACGAGCCCGGGGTCGAGCATCGAGCTGAGCCCGCATCCGGGACGACGGACTCCAGGCTTACCCCCGGAGCCCCTTCCGGCCGCCGCTCGACGATGCTTACCTCCGGACCCAATCACCGTGGCGGTGGGATCGACCCCGGTCCCGGTCCCGACTTCGACCCCGGAACCGGGTCCGGATGCGGCGCCGGGTCCGACCTCGGCCCCACCTTCGGAGGAGGGAGCGGTCGCGGACGCAGGTGCGCCCGGGCCGGCTGCGAGGGCAGCGGGGGCAACGGAGAGGACGCGGCGAGCGGGAGACACGTGCGACAGGTCCGACGCGTACCTGCGCACCCGGCGCGATCGCTGTCGACGCTCCTCCCGTCCCCAGTTGAGGGAGCCGAGCGAGTGGAGTGAGCTCAGCTGCCTGAGGGTGCTCAGCGGGTTCGGCAGGATCGAGGGGTTCCGCGGACTCAGAGAGCTCACTGAGCTGAGGGAGCCGAAGGCGCCGAGCGGGTGGAACGAGTTGAGGAGTTTCAGGGGTTCGGGGGTCCGGACCAGCGGCTGAGCGGGGGCCCGTTCCGGGGTCGAGCTCGCCTCACAGGGAGGAGGTGGAGGCGGAGGCTGGAGCGTAGACGGAGGCGGACTGAGGTTGGGGACAGGTGCCAACACACGTTCGGGTGGCACCGCAAGTACGCTTTTCATGTCGATCTGCCCTTACAGGTCGGCCATGGCCCCGGGGCGTGCTGCTACACGTCGCCGGGGTCCTTGCGTTCATCGGTTGCTCTGATCGTACTTCACTCTTACCTACCCGTACATAGACTTCTTGATACTGACCCACTGGGAACTGTTGACCCTCACTCAGCCATGCTCTGGACATGGACTTGCCGAGTGGCTACGGGCCTGACACGGAAATCGACGACGAGGGCATGGACCCGGTGTGGAAGCAGCTTGCTGCGATCCTCCTGGCCCGCATCGAGGCCGAGGTCTACCCGGCGGGTAGAGCCATCCCTTCACTCACACAGCTGCTGCAGGAGTTCGGGGTCTCCAGAGGAACGGTGCTGAAGGCAACCGGATACCTGGAAGATGCCGGGCTCCTGAGAGCCGTGCAGGGGCGCGGAGTGTTCGTTCTCCCGAAGCAGTGACCGCAGTACCTCCCGAGCGGGGGCGCTGCACTCCGGGGGTCGGTGTTCGCGGGGGCGTATCGACGACTGGGGTGACGACGTTCGACATGACAAGCGGCTCCGTTCGCTTGTCCCGGGCCCGGGGGTGCCGGTGGCACCTCCGGGCTCCTGCTTGAGGGGCTGTAGGGGGCTCACGTTACCTCAACTTGTATGCCTTGTTGGCAACATTGCCCATATGTTCTCTGTTCCAAACGTTCTTAACGTGTCCGCCATGGATGTTGACCGCTTCGACCCGACCCCCATCTACAAGCAGGTGGCCACGGCGCTCCGTGACCGGATCAAGTCAGGGGAGCTCAAGCCGAGAGATCCGATCCCGTCCGAGTCGAAGATGGTCGCCGACTACGACGTCGCCAGAGACACGGCCCGCAGAGCGATCGCACTCCTTCGCTCCGAGGGCTGGGTCGTGACACTGCCGCAGCGGGGCACCTTCGTCTCCGACTCCCCCGGTACGCCGCCGAGCAGCTGACCCGGACCCGGAATGTTCCGGGGGCCGTCCCGAAAAGCGTCCCGCGGGCTGCTCCTGAGGGCCTTCCGGCCCCGGTCTGCAATCCCGCTCCGGGTTCGATCCTGGGCTCCGTGCCGAGTTCCGTCGCGGGTTCTCCGCCGCGTTCCGCACCGGGCTCTTTTCGGGCTTCCGTTCCGACCCCAGAGCACGAGCCGGAACCAGCTCCGAGGTCGGAACCAGCTCCGAGGGCGGAGCCGGCCCCGATCCAGATCCCGACACCGGTTCCGAGCCCGGGTCGCGTCCCGCCACACCTGATCCCCGTTCCTTCCACAATCCGCATTCGTTTCCACGGACCCCGCCCGGGCCTACGGGTGGGGTCCGTTGTCGTGGGGTTGGGTCCTGCAGTTCCGCCTTCGTGGCCTTCGTGGCCTTCACGGTCTCCGTAGCCTCCGTGGGCTTCGTGGGTTCCGAGACCTTCGGGGCCTTCGGGGCCTTCGAGGCTCGTCCGGCCGCGCTGGCCTCGTTCGATCTCTGGGGGTTTACGCACCATCACACTGTGTCCACACTTCTTTCTGCCCCGGTCAAGGCGGGATCCACACCATCGAACTCCTGGTCGGACGGGCAGAAACGCGGCCCGGGGCGGTGGCCGTGCGGTGGACGTCGGGATTTTGCGAACTCCGAGCGGGAACTCATCCGACACCGCACGCATCGGAGCTAACCAAGAAGGACAAGAAGCCAACGTCGACCAGCAAGCTAGAAACACTGTGTTGGGTTCGGCGTGGCTCGTCGAGATGACTGACGGCCGAATGCGGACCCCTGACCCCCGGTCCGTCCTCGACACCGAGTGGGAGACATGGACACCAACGAAGAACACACGCCCCCTGGAACCCTCCCCCTGCGTCTGCTCGCCCTCGGCAGCGCGTTCGTGCTCCTCACAGCCGGCTGCGGGCTCGTCGGAGACAACTCCGAAAACCCCGGCGAGGGCGGAGACGACGGCGGAGAGGAGGCCGCAGGGAACGGCGAGGGCGGCTCCGAGCTTCCCGTCAGCTCGACCACCACTTCCTCCGAGTACGGACCGGACCTGGAGATCGAGGTTCGGGCACTCGAGACCGTCGGGGACGGGATCCTGCGCCTGACCGTAGGCGTGGGCAACCACGGCCACGACGACATCGGAAGTTTCCGGGTCCTGGAGAACAAGGACATCGGCGACAAGGACATCTCCGGTATCAGCCTCCTGGATCCCTCCACCGAACTACAGCACCTGCCATTCACCCTGTCCTCCGACGGCACATGCCACTGCGGCGGCCTGGAGGACGGCGTCGAGGCCGGCACGTTCGAAGAGGCATGGGTGACCTTTCCCGCGCCCGAAGGCGGGGCCGAGTCCCTCACGGTGCTGACCCCCACCACGGCGCCCTTCCCCGCGGTCCCCGTGTCCGAGGGCGAAGAGATCCAGGACCCGGGCTTGGAGGAGCCGGTGCTCCTCGAACTGCGCGACATCTCCGACGAGATGGTCGGGGACGGGCCGGAGAACGAGGACGGCTCCGAAGGCTCGGACGAGGACTCCGATGGAGGCAACGGCGACGGCGGCGACCGCGACGGTTCCGACGGGCTGGAGCGCAACGAGACCGACGACGAGATCAGCTACGACATCTCTTCGGACGTCCTGTTCGCCACCAACAGCAGCAACCTCGGCGACGACGCCGAACAGACCCTGGAACAGGTCGCCCAGGACATCGACGACGCCGGGATCGAGACCGTGCACATCGACGGCCACACCGACGACACCGGCAACGACGGGGTCAACGAACCGCTGTCACAGGACCGCGCCGACGCGGTCGAGGACCTGCTCGACGAGCTCGTGGACAGCAGCGGCGTCGATTACGAGTCCGAGGGGCACGGGTCCGCCGACCCCGTCTCCGACAACGACACCGACGAAGGCCGCGCGGAGAACCGCCGCGTAACCATCACCCTGGACAAGTGAGGACACCAGCGATGAGCACGCAACAGACCCCCCGCCAAGAATCCGTGCAGGGTCCGCGCCCCACCCGCACGCTCGTCCTGGGCACGGCCGCGGCCCTGGCCCTGGCCCTCGTACCCGTCAGCGCCGGGGCCACCGAATCGGACGCGCCCTCCTCCGCCGACCTGGAGGTCTTGGGCAGCTCCGAGGGGACCGGCGAGGACACCGCAGACATGGTCGCGGAGGTCAACGAAGTCTCCCGCCACCCCTCCGGCGGTTTCGTGAGCGTGGTCTACAGCATCTCCAACAACGGGACCGACGGCGTGCACATGGGAACGACGCTCGACTCGGACGGCGACTACAGCAGCTCTGCCCTCGCCGGGGTCACCCTGGCCGACCAGGGCGGAGCGACCCGCTACCACCCCTTGATGAACGCCGAGACCGAATGCATCTGCACGGTGACGCACGGGAACTCGGCCGAGAACCGGATCGACCCCAACGAGACCTACACCTACTGGGCGCTCTACAAGGTTCCCGACGAGGTGGAGAGCGTGGACGTGGAGATCCCCGAGTTCGGCGAGATCACCGACGTGGCGATGGGCTGAGTCGGGTGGAGCGCGCGCCCGAGAGCCCCGGTGCCCGGGCGCGCAGGCTCCCCCACCCCGTGTCGCGCTGCGCCCCCGGGCGGGCGCGCAGTGAACGCGGGCCCGGTCGTTCCGCCGTCCGGGGCGGCACGTGAGCCCGCCGGTACGGGATCGGGGAGCCCCTCCGAAAACTCCGAACGCGCGCTGCATCGGAGAGACAAGCGGGGAAGAGCGGCGAAAGACCGTCAGCGCACCGAACACGGAGAACAGCCCCGACGGGCCCATGAACCCCGGTCCGTCCCCGATACGAGCGGGAGACATGGACACCAACGAAGAACACACACACTCCAGGACCACCCCCTTGCGCCTGCTCGCCCTCGGCAGCGCGTTCGTGCTCCTCACAGCCGGCTGCGGGCTCGTCGGCAACAATTCCGGGGAGTCCGGCGGGGACGAGAGCGGAGAGGCCTCCGAGAACGGCGACAACGGCGATGGAGCCGAGGGCGCCGGCGGTGGGACCGCCGAACTGCCCGTCAGCACCACCGTCGTCGCGCACGACGACTACGAGCTCGAGCTGGAGGTGCGCGCCCTCGAACGCATCGGCGACGGGGTGCTGCGCCTGACCATGGGCGTGCACAACCACTCCGACGACGACGTGGGGACACTGCACGGCATGTACGACCGCGACTTCGGCGGCGGGGACCTGTCCGGGATGACGCTGCTCGACGCCGAGGAGCAGAAGCACCACGTCGCGTTCTCCACCGCGGGTGAGGACGACTGCTACTGCGGCGGGCTCGACGACGGCATCGAGGCCGGGACCGTGGAAGAGGCGTGGGTGACCTTCCCCGAGCCGACCGGGGGCGCGGAGAGCATGTCGGTGCTGACGCGTATCGCGCCGCCGTTCCACAACATCCCCATCAGCGACGGCGAGGAGACCGACCACCCCGACCTGAACGAGCCTGTGGTGCTGGACCTGCAGGAGAACGTCGACGAGCTGGCCGGCGGTGCCGGGGACGACAGCGAGGGCGACGGGGACGGCGATGGTGACAGTGACGGGGATGGCTCCGAGGGGCTGGAGCGGAGCGAGACCGACGACGAGATCAGCTACGACATCTCCTCGGACGTGCTGTTCGCCACCGACAGCGCCAACCTGAACGACGACGCCGAGCAGTCCCTCGAGCAGGTCGCCGAGGACATCGACGACGCCGGGATCGAGACCGTGCACATCGACGGCCACACCGACAACACCGGCAACGACGCGGTGAACGAGCCGCTGTCGCAGGACCGGGCCGAGGCGGTGGAGGAGCTGCTGGCCGAGCTCGTGGACAGCGGGGACGTGGAGTGGGAGGTCGAGGGACACGGGTCGGCCGACCCCGTGGCCGAGAACGACTCCGAGGACGGGCGGGAGCAGAACCGCCGGGTGACGATCACGTTGGACAAGTGAGGCTCGGCTGCGTCGAGACATCAAGCGCGATGCCTGAAGCCCGAAGCCTGAAGCCCGCGACGTGAAGCATGAAGCGTGAAGCAAGTGAGGACTGCACCTATGCGTAGTGAAGACACCCCGATCCCCACCCCCATCACCAGCACGGAGGGCACGTCCCGAGGCGGCGCTCGCCTGAGCGCGCGCCTGGGTACGCGCGTAAGTGCGCGCCGGACCGGCTTCCTGGCCGTGGGCGCGGCCGGGGCCCTGCTCCTGGCGCTGACGCCCGTCCAGGCCTCCGCCGCGCCTTCGGCGTCTTCCGCGCCTTCCGCCCCCGCCGAGCTGGAGGCCCTCGCCAGCGCGCAGGGCACCAGCGACGACACCATGGACGCGGTCGTCGAGGTCAACGAGGTCTCGCGCGACGCGAGCGGCCAGTACGCGACGGTCGTGTACACGATCGAGTACGACGGCTCCGACGACCTCTACCTGGGCAACGTGCTCACGCCCGGGGACTACGGCATGTTCGACCTGGCCGGCGTCTCCCTGGTCGATGCGGGCAACATGAAGTACCGCCCGCTGACCGACGCCGACGACAGGTGCCTGTGCTCGGAGCGCCTCGGTTCCAGCGTCACCGACCGGTTGGAGTCCGGGGAGTCGGTGAGTTACTGGGCGATGTATCCGCTGGAGGAGGGGGTCGAGAGCGTGGATGTCGACGTGCCCGAGTTCGGCGAGATCACGGATGTGCCCGTGAGCTGAGTGGGCCGACCAGGCCAGGCCCCATCCGCGGGGATCTTGCCACCAGAGCCGATTTCGGCGCTGAAACTGGCTCCAGTAAGATCCCCGAACTCTCGCGCGGCGATGCGATCCCCCGGCTCGCGGTCGGGCGGGTCGTGGTCCTCGCCGCCGAGCCAGTGGTTCCAGATGCGGACGGAGTGGGCCTGGGAGGTGTCGACGTGGAAAGGGGGGAGCGGACCCGCGCCGCCCCTGGAAAGCAAACGCGGATCCGCACTACCGGAAGGCCCCGGCCAGCCGGTCACGAACGGCCGGTTGGGGCCTTCACCGAGAACCGGGAATCACACCCCCGGCATCAGGTAGGCGCCGTCAGCATTCGGCACTGTAGAACGACTCGTTGTTCATCGTGGCCCGCTTCGCGTTCGCGCGAGCCCAGTACCCTGCGTCCGCTTCGTCGCGCACAACGGTCTCACCAGACGCGGTCGCGCCGTGGCAGGCGTCCGGCCCGGAAGGCTTGGTCGGAGACATCGAAGACGTCGTCGCAGGCCTGCGTAACGCTCGTGACGTGGGTAGCGATGACCACAGCGCAACCGCTCCGGGCCATCTCGCCCAACACGTCCATGACCATGGACGTGTTGGCCTCGTCCAGAGCCCCGGTCGGTTCGTCGGCCAGCACGACCGATGGATTTTTCACCATCAGCCGCGCCAGGGCGACCCGCTGTTGTTCACCACCCGACAGGTGGTGCACGGTCTCTTTCTCCCGACCGCCCAGGCCTACCCGCTCCAGGGCCGCGGAGCGCTCAGCAACGTCAGCTCTGCGTGCGACTTCGAGGTTGGCCCGCACCGTGGCGTTGTCGATCAGCGCATAGTCCTGGAACAGGTAGCCCAGGTGGTCACGGCGGAACCGGCGCCGCCGCCCCGGCCAGCTTGCGGCCAAGTCGCGGCCTTCGAACACGATGCGCCCGCGCGTAGGCGGTTCGAGCAAGCCCAAACAGTTGAGCAGGGTGGTCTTACCGGTCCCGCTCGCGCCGACCAGAGCCAACATTCGTCCGCCGTGCACGGTCAGGTCCAGGTCACGCCACAGGTGACGCTCCCCGAAGGACTTGGTCAGGTTTTCGGTCGCGATCATGCTGCTCCGTTTCATGCCTGGGAAGCTCCGTCACGAATCACGCGGCGGTGTAGAACGGCCAGAGTGAGCACGGTCAAGGCCAGCGCACCGAGGGCGATGCAGCCGGCCAGGGCGGGGGCGAGCGAGGCTTGGGCGGCCTGGACCGGGTCGAGTCCGCCGTACGAGGTGGCGAGATCGGACCTGGCCCGTAGGAAGGACCAACCCACAAAGGCCGAGAGCACCAGGACCTCGGCGATCAGGAACCGTCGGTGCACGGCGAGGAAACACCACCCGCTGATGTGTCGGGCGAAGATCGTCTGAGCTCGGACACGGACGACGACCAAACAGGTGGCCACGGAGGTCAGCAGTAGAACGACAGCCGCGGCGCCCAGGTTGAGACCCTCGATGCGTATGTCGGCGACGGTTTCGCCGTACTCGGCAGCTGCGAGGTCTCGGACCGGTTGCACCATGCTGATGTACTCGGCCATCTGTGGATCCTCGCGCAACCGGTCGGCCACAGCCGGGTCGGGAAAGGCCACTGCATTCTGGGTCATGAAGGTGACATAGCTGCTCTCCGAGAGGACCTGTTCCGAGGGCAGGGCGATCACGACCGGGTCGCGCACGAGGGGACGGGGGATCATGTCGGCGAAGGATCCGTAGGTGAAGACCTCCTGGCCCGCCGCCAAGGCCTCGGCGGAGAACTCAACGCTGCCCGGGTCCTCCTCGTAGATGTCGAACCAGCCACCTGGGCCGTTCGCGTGCAAGTCGTCGACACGCTCGCTCTGGGAGGGCGGAACAAGAATGCGCACCTGGTCGTGGTCCTGGTCCTGGTCAGCGGACTCCACGCGTTGGCCGTCCGCAGTGAACAGGTCGTGTTCTTCCAGGTAACGATCGTTGACGATGACCGCGTCGAAGCCCTCTTCCGCCGCGGGGTCCTGGGCAGTGTCGAAGCTCGAAGCCTGGGCTGCCAGGACAAGTTCGCCGCGGGCATCGGCCGAGCGGAGCCACTGTCCCAGCGGTCGGTCGACACCTTCTCCGGCCTCCTGGGCACTCAGAGCACGGGACAGACCCAGCCGCGATGTCTCCTCGGTCTCCGCAAAGGCAGGCATCGCCGCCTGTTGTTCAGCGGCGCGCTGTGAGGCTGCGACGAAAGCCCCCAGAACGGCCAGGACCAGGACCAGTGCCGGAATGCGGACCAGATACGTGCCCACCACCGTGGAGCGCACCGGAAGTCTGCCCTTGAGCGCCGGGATGAGCGGTGTCAGGTGCACGACGGCCAGAACGGTGGAATGCACGGCCAGGGCTGCCGCGCTGAAAAGCGCCGTGAACACCAATGCGGTCCGGGTGAACAATGCGATCTGGTTCCAGCCGTTGTAGACCCCCAGCACGGCCAGGGTCACCGCCGCGACGGCCGGCACCGCCATCGCCCACACTCTGGCCAGGGCCTTGAGGTCTCTGCCCAAGATCGACCAGTAGGAGCGCCCCTGCAGACGGCATACGGCGTAAGCGGTCGATGCGGTCAGCACCCCGGCCGCCGTTCCCGCAGCGATGACCAGCAGCCCCACCAGCCCCACGCGCGCAACCGGGCCGTCGACCGCGAACTCCCAGAGCTGAGCCGCGGAAACACCCTGCTCTTCCTTCAACCCGTGCTGGGACAGAGCGTCGACCAGCGCCGGACCAGCGGCTGGGTCACCGAAGACAAGGTAGTCGCCCCGTGCGCTGGTGGCTCGGGAGAAGTCCTCGATCGGATGAACCCGAAGTTCCATGAGCCGGCCGAAGGAAGGGTAGCCCTGATCCAGCCACTCGGCGTAGGGAGAATCGGCATCGCCTACGGCCAGGTACATGTGGGTCAGCGCGTCGGGCCGGTGCACATCGCGGGCGGCGTAACCGATCGCTGAGTCGTGCTCTTCGGCGACCTCTTGGACGGTCTCGACCACTTCCGACTGTTGAGCGGATCCCTCGTCCACGGTGATCCAGACCGTTTCAGAGTGCTGGGTGGTCATCATCCTCGGTTCCGCACCAGCCAGTGTGAACCCTGCCAAAAGAACGGAGAAAAGAAGAAGTGCGACGTGTGAGAAAAAGAGAACGCGGTTGATCATACCTGTTCTGCAGCGCCCCCTCGGAGCTATCGTCCACCCTGGCCCTTCGGCGCGCCCATTCAGCCCTGAATACCGAAGAGCGCCAGGCCAAGGTAGGGATTTTGTTCCCCGTTCGCAAGTTCCGGTCGAACAAAGCGAGTGATATGGGAACAGAACCCTAGCCAGATACTCTCCAGATGGTCATGACCAACAGAAACGCACAGGGCTGCGTCAAGGGTTTCCGGTGGCGCCTCTACCGACCCAGAAAGACTCTCACTGCGAAAGCCAAAAAAGAAACCCATTCACGGCGCACACCGAAGAACGTGCATTCGCGCCCGGAAAACGCCTTCATATCACCGAAGCATCTGCGCTCAATAATGACGCGCAATGCGCCTCCGGATCGAGACGCTAACCGCGCACTCGATAGCTCAGGTGGAGCACCCTGTTTCCCTGGATCACCACGTCAGGACCGTCCAAGAGGTGCTGCGCGTGGACGGATCCGAAGAAGCGTTTGCCGGACCCGAGCACGACCGGCGCGACGTCCATGCGCACCTCGTCGATCAGACCCGCGGCGAACACCTGGCCACCGACATCGCCGGCGGCGACGTTGACCACCCGGTCCCCCGCAAGCTCCTGCGCCTTGGCCATGGCGGCTTCGATGCCTTCGACGAAGTGGAACGGCGCTTCGGGGTCCCAGTCCTCGGGCGCCGGCCGGTGCGTCACGACGACCACGTGCTCACCCCCGCCCGGAGGCGTCCCGTCCCAGCCGTTCGTCAGGTCGAACACGTGGCGGCCGACGATGGTCGTCCCGATCTGGCCCCAGTACGGCCGGGTGTGGTCGTAGGAGGCCTGCGAGACCGTCATCCAGCCGTTGTCGTCCAACGGGACGTCGCCGTTGAAGTACCAGTCGAACAGCGGTCCGGGCTGGTCGTTCTCGTCCGCGACGAAGCCGTCCACCGAGACCACGTTGTACATGATCGCCTTGCCCACGGGGATCTCCTCCTTGAACTCCTGGAACACCTCGGGTTCCTTGGACCCTTCGGACCTCTTGGTCTCCCCTGGATTCCCTGACCCCCTTGATCCGCTGGAACCGCTGTGCCTGGTGAATGCTGTGGACACCGGCCGGCACGCTCGGGGCCCTGATCGCGACCGCCCCGCCGGTCAGCGCGCTTGTGGCCATGCTGGTCGCCGGTCACCAACGATCGCCGCGCTGGTCGGGCGCCGTGGTCGGGCGCGCTGTTCGGACTCCGGTCACCACGCGGTTCCCACAGTGCCCACGCTGTCGCCGCAAGGACGCTGTTCGCTGCTCACTGCTCGTCGCTGCCCGCTGCTCGTTCCGCGCAGCTCGTACGGCAGACCAGCCCAGCTCTCGTTGCCACTCCCCTGCCCGCTCGCGCACGCGCTCGAACGGGCGAACGAGCGGAACGAGCGCGCGCGGGCAGGCGGACAGAGCGCACGAGCGCCAAGCGCTGCTCGTATGCAGGCAACCCGGGAGGGCCTGCATACTGGTGCCACGCTCTGCATCACTTGGGCACTGCATTACTGCATTACTGCACGCCTGGCACAGGAGCTGACGCTGGACGCGGCACTGGGACTGGGGCTGGGAACCATTTGTGACCTGCACAGCCACAACTTGCAGATTTCCCGGTTACCCACCGGTAGACATGCAGGTCAGGAAGAGTGCTCCCCGCACGCGCGGGGGTGGTCCCGGCGCGTTCGGAAAACGGTCGGATACCGAACGGTGCTCCCCGCACGCGCGGGGGTGGTCCCGTCCCAGCTCCAGGACCCTGAGCTCGACGAGGGTGCTCCCCGCACGCGCGGGGGTGGTCCCATCGATACTGCTGCCGGCGCGCTTCCCGGTAAGTGCTTCCCGCGCACGCGGGTTGGTCTTACACGGCAGCGGTGGCTGGTGGCCAGTGCGCCTTTCAGGTGGCGGACGAGTCTTGGGTGGACAGCTCCATGGCCAGTTCGACACAGCGCCGTCGGGCTGGGGAGGCGTCGTAAGGCACCATGCCGATGACTTCGAGCGCGCTCATGGAGCCGACCTTCCGCCTGCCAGAGCTGGGGCCGGCCTCGTCCTGGCCGTCATCGGCGGGAGCGCCGTCATCCTCAGCAGCAGGGTGCAAAGCGTCCCAGGCGTCGAACAGGGCATCGTCCTCCTCATCCAGGCCGGATTCCTCGATGACGGCCTGCAGGGCGCTTTCGAAGGCGTGCCGCTCGGCGGCCACTTGAGTCACCCGTGGATCATCGACGGCGACACCGTCATCGAGCGCCTCCTCGGCTTCATCGATGCGGTCGGAGTCCTCCCGCAGAGAAGGATGCGTGGCCAAGGCGATGAAGCGGGAGGCCTGGACGGCCGCGCCGAGCGGGCCAAAGATCCGCTCGGTGACCAGGAGAGTGTCCAGGTCCGCCTGGCGCAAGGAGCCCTCGGGCAGGCCTTTGAGACGGTCCGTGACGAAGTCGGAGAGCAGGCCCATCCGGCTGCCTTCGGTGCGCATCCGCTGCACGGCGGTCCGCTGCCGCCGCAATTCCGCCTCCTGCTCGGCGAAGGTTTCCTCCAAGCGCTCCAGGATGCCCGCGATACCGTCTCCGCTCTCCGGACCGGCGGCAACCGTGCCGGTGGTAGCCGTGCCGGCCGTGAAGGCGTCACGGATGTCGTCGAGGGCGATCCCGGCGTCGGCCATTTTGCGGATCCACAGCAGGTGGATCATGTCCTCGTACCCGTAGCGGCGGCGGTCATCGCTGCCCCGCTCGGGCTCGGGGAGCAGGCCGATCTCGTGGTAATGGCGGATCGCCCGTGGCGTGGTGTCGGCGAAGACCGCCGCGTCCCCGATCTTGATCTGGCGGGATGGCACGAAAGACGAATGCATGAGCAGGGACCTTTCCTCAAGCGCTCAAGGGATCGGGACGTGAGTCCACCGGACCACATGCCGCTACGGAAGGTGCAACCCCAGGCACTCCGGCCCGCTCTGCACCACGCGCAATGCGCTCGCCACCCGTGCGCTGCCTGCGCGCGGCACGCACAAAGCACCGCACGCCGAGGCCCGGGGAACGGGAACCGGATCGGGGGTGCGCCCGCGTGCCTCGAACAGCGTGCATCGCGTTCCCTGTGCGATGGGCGATGCGCTTGAGGCGGGCGCTCCACGTAGGCGAGTGGGTCGGCAGCCGACACGGCCTGCATACTGATTCCACAATCAACCTGAACGGCACTCAGAACCACTTGTGACCTACACATCCACTTCTTGCAGATTTCCCGGGCGCTCACCGGCAGACATGCAGGCCAGGAAGAGTGCTCCCCGCGCACGCGGGGGTGGCCCCGAGACCGGGTCGTGGTCGGATGGTCCCGGACCGTGGCTCCCCGCGCACGCGGGGGTGGCCCGCACCTCGGCGTGCCGCTGGAAGAGTTCATGCCGTGCTCCCCGCGCACGCGGGGATGGTCCCTCGTCGTCCAAAGCCTGGGCTTGCTCCAGCTCGGGCACGTCCCGCATGCATGTGAAGGAAGCAGGGCGCATTCACGGGTGGCGGGTAAAAGATTGCGCCAACCACGCCAGATTGGTGCTCGGCGCGGCATCGTGGCGGTATGGGCATCGAACGGAACGAACCCCATGAGTGGAGCGAGCTCTCGGTCACCGAGGCCCGCGACCACTTCTCCGAACGCGTCAATCGCGCCCACTACGGCGGCGAGATCACGTACATCACCCGTGGCCGCCGCCACCAGCGGGCCGCGGCGATCGTTCCGGCTGACTTGGTCGAGCACTACGAGCAGCTGCTGGACGAGCGCGACGCCCGCGTCGCTGCCGAGCGCTTGGCCGACAACGAGGCCGGCCGCTCGAGCACCGTGCCTTTCGATAAGGCAATGGAGGAGCTCGACTTGGCCGAAGAGCTGGGCCGGTGACGGACCAGCCCTACGAGGTCTCCTTCGATGAGCCGGTCCTCAAGCAGTTGCGCCGGCTCGACAAGCCCGTGCGGGCCCGCATCTCCCGGACAGTCCGGGAGTTTCCCGGTTATCCGCCGGTAGACATGAAGGTCAGGAAGAGTGCTCCCCGCGCACGCGGGGATGGCCCCCTTGCCGTTGCAGTTCTGGCACGTGTCTTCCGCCCCGGAGCTTTCCGTGTCAGGGGTAACAGGTACCGGGTTCCGGGCACCGGTGGATGGCGGACGGTGGTCGGCCGATGGCCCCGACAGCGCGAGACCACCCAGATCACGTGCGGGCGATGATCAGGTAAGCCAGGTACGCCAGATACAGGCTCACCAACAACAGACCCTCCAGGCGGGTCACCCGCCTCCCGGTGCGGAAGAGCACCACCACCAGCAGCGAGACCACGGCCATCACGATCATGTCGATGTAGAGCACCTCCGCCGAGACCGCGACCGGCACGGGGGCAACCACCACGGTCAGGCCCAGGATGAACACGATGTTGTAGATACTGGAGCCGATCAGGTTCCCGATCGCGATGGAGGCCTGCCCCCTGATGGTCGCCACGATCGAGGTGACCAGCTCGGGCGCGGAGGTACCGATCGCCACGACCGTCAGCCCGATCAGCACGTCCGAGACCCCCAGCGCTGTGGCGATGTCGACCGCGCCGCTGACCAGCCAATCCGCCCCCAGAATCACCAGCGCGATCCCGGCGAGCAGGAACAGTGCGTCCAGAGCGAGACGGCCCGGGCCACCGCGAGCGGGTTGTTCGGGCACGTCCGTGTCTGCGGTGTCAGCAGCTTCGTGGGCGTCATCGGGGCCACCGGTGTCGTCGGTTTCGCCGGGGCCGCCGGCATCGCCGGCTCCGGCGGTGTGGCCGGCTTCGGCGTTGTCGCCGTTACCACTGGCTCCGGCAGTGCCACCGGTTCCACGGGTGCCACTGGTGCCACCGCCCGAACTCTGGGAGGACGGCTCCACAGCGTGAGGACGTCGGGCGTTCCGCACGATCGCGACGGTATAGGCCACCCCGATGCCCAACAGAAGCACGCCCATCGGCCAGCTGAGGCTCCCGCCCAGAGACAACAGGAACAACAGGACCGCAACCACGGCAACAACCGGAAGGTCCAGGCGCATCATCTGACGCTGGGTGAGGATCGGGCTCAGAGCAGCGCTGATGCCCAGGATCAGCAGCAGGTTGACGATGTTGGTACCGACGATGTTGCCGGTGACCAGACCCGGGTACCCGCGCAGCGCGGCTTCGATACCGACCGCCAGCTCGGGCAGGCTGCTGCCGATCGCGACCACGGTCAGGCCGATCACCATCGGCGAGATGCGCAACAGGGCCGAGACCCCGGTGGCGCCGCGGACCAGAAGCTCTCCACCGACCACGAGCACGGCCAAGCCCGCGGCCACGATTGCGTAGCTCATCATGCGGCCTCCCCGCACCCTCGGAGCAGAGCTTTCGCGGCCGAAGGCACTGCCGCGGTTGCGGGCACGGCCGCGATTGCGGCTGCGGTGCACTGGTTGGAAAGGCCAGGAAGGCCAGAACGGGGAGGAAGCGCAGGAACACCCGGGGGGCCTGGGACCCCTGCGGCCGCTCCGGTTCCTGCGGCCCCTGCGGCTCCTGGCCGACGCCTGTGTTCCTCATCCCCTGTCTCCGGGCGACCCGGCATCGTGGCTACGGCTCGACCGGCTCGTCCTGATCGTGCGGATCTCCTGTCCGTCCCGGTTCGAGACGGCCGGCCGGTGGGCGGAGCGGTGGGCGAATCGGCAGGTCGGCCGGTGGATCGTGTCATCGTGCTGTCCAGTGGTCGCGGGCGTTGAGGCCGGGGTATCCGGGGGGTGCGGGCGATGGTCTTCAGCTCGGTCGCTGAACCGCTCGGGGTCCAGTCGCTCCGAGACTCCGAGGCTCGGAGGTCGGCGGTTCGGAAGCTCGGCAGCCCGGCAGCTCTCGTCGCTGAGAGCCGGGGGCTTGCGACCGCTGCACGACCGGCTGCTGAGATAGCGGTCGACAACTCCGAGTGCGTCAGTTGAGGCAGTCGCGGCAGCTGAGGCAGCCGAGGTGGTCGAGGTAATCGAGGCGAGCGGCAGTTGCTGCAGTTGCTGCAGCTACGTAAGAGCGTTCCGGGTCAGCTCGGATCAGGCTCGGGGAGCAAGGTCCCGAAGCACCAGAACCCGTTCTCCGGATCCCGGACGCCGTACTCCCGCTGCCCGTAGGGCATGTCCTGCGGCTCGTACCAGATCGTCGCGCCGGCCGATCTGGCGTGCTCGAAGTGCGCGTCGACGTCGTCGACGTAGACCATGACGCCCGCGTGCACGGCCGGCAATGCGCCCGGTCCAGCCATCCCCATCGAAGGCTGGGCGCGGCTGAGCATCACGAACTGGTCGGCCATGCGCAGTTGGATGTTGCCGACCTCCCCGTCAGGGCTGCGGTGGGTAGCCACCTCGGTGAAGCCGAGCGCTTCGCTCAGGAAGTCCCTGATGCGGGCGGGATCGTCGTAGAGCAGGTACGGAATGACGTTGGGCGTGTGGATATCGACGGCCATGCTGCACCCCTCGGATACGGAGAGTGACTACTGACGCGGCCACCGTACAAGCGCGCGACCTGCCCGTATCGGATACTCGTCCGTTCCGGGGCCGTCCCGTTCAGGGGTGTGGCTGTCCTGCCGTCGGAGGAGGCCGCGCGGTCCGGTCTAGAGCTTCCGGACGGGCCCCTCGAACGATCGAACGGAGACGGCGCGCTCCCCGTACGTACTGGGATGGACCCCGGCACCTCAGCTCAGCGGACACCAAGCCGGTCGTAACTATCCAGGCGCATGCCCGTCAACCCTGGGCACCCGGAGCCCCGTGTGAAGTGACCCGGTCGCACGACCTGCATACTGGCTACAGGACTCGGATTCATGGAACTCAGAACCACTTGTGACCTGCATGCCCACAAGTTGCAGATTTCCCGGTTACCCGCCGGTAGACATGCAGGTCAGGAAGAGTGCTCCCCGCGCACGCGGGGGTGGTCCCGGCGCCGAGTGCGCGCTGTGCGGGGTCACCGTGTGCTCCCCGCGCACGCGGGGATGGTCCCAGGGCGACGTGGCCCCGGCGTTCGCGGTGGCGGTGCTCCCCGCGCACGCGGGGATGGGCCCCCGGCATCTCCAGCTCGTGGGACTTCCAGTCGTGCTCCCCGCGCACGCGGGGGTGGTCCCCGGCATGGGGTGGGCAGCGGCACCCACCGGTGGTGCTCCCCGCGCACGCGGGGGTGGTCCCCCCGGCGTCCCGATCCCCGACGGCGCGGCCGAGTGCTCCCCGCGCACGCGGGGGTGGTCCCGGTGACCGACCCCGGGTCGGTGAAGGCGGCAAGTGCGCCCCGCGCACGCGGGGGTGGTCCTTCGGACAGGTAGTGGTAGGCGAACCAGGTCATGTGCGCCCCGCGCACGCGGGGGTGGTCCGGAACAGGGAACAGGGAAAGGAAAGGAAACTAGTGCTCCCCGCGCACGCGGGGATGGTCCTCGGGACCACCAGTCCTTGGCGCCACGGCCCCAGTGCTCCCCGCGCACGCGGGGATTCCCCTACTCCCCAGACATGCGGCCTTACGCAAATGCGGCAGGAGACAACACCATGAGCAGCCCCAATGCCCGCCCCGCCGTCCTGCTCATCCTGGCGACGGCAGTGCTCGGCAGCGCGGCCGTCATCCTGACACCGGCACTGTTCGACGAGTTCCACGCCGGCCGGCTCATCGCCATCATCGCCCTGGTGGGCGCTGCCATCGCGACGGGCTTCATGGCCAAGCGACACCGGAAGAAGCTCACCGGATAGCCAGAAAACCCGAGCAGCTCGGAGAGCTCGGACAACTCGGACCGCACCCGAGGCACCGATTCGGCACGGCTTCGCGCGATGATTCGCCGGCGAGGCCCTTCGGGTGAAGCGCTTGGAGAGACGAGTCCGGGGCCGGTCGGGTGACCCAGCGAGTGGCGAGCGAGTGGCCGAGAGGTGTCCTGGCGAGCGTCTTCTCGAAGGGGAAGCCGCTCCTTGCAGACGCCTCCCCGGCGGGGCGAACCGGAACCGCCCGGGCTGCATCGCACCACAAGATCCGGGTTCCAGGCTCCACACCCCCTACAACCACAACAGCATCCCGCAGTCCGCAACCCTCAACCCCGCGGCACCGACCTCTGAGGGTCGTCATACGGCCCGTGCGCGGAGACCCCGTGCTCAGGCGGCCGATCCGATGACGACCGGTCCTCTGACCACGAGCCCTCTGACAGCGAGGTCTCGGGGTCACGGACAAGTCGGCTCACCGGCCCCAGACTCATCCGAGCCTCGGGGGCTGAGACATCGCCCCATCAGTAACCCCCGTCCCTCAGCCCCCGGGACGGGTCCCGAGCCCCGGGAGTCCGCAGGACTCGTGGCTCTCATTGGCCCCATAGGTCTCGCAGGCCTCGTGGTGCTCTCAGGCCCAGGAGCCCAAGGAAGCCCAGAGGGCCCAGCGAGTTCGGCGAGTTCGGCGAAGCCGGTCAACCCGGGTCAAACCGACGAAGCCGGTGAACCTGCGAAGTCAGCCGAACCTGAAGAGCCGGTGGGGTCCGTGAGCTCCACGGGGTCCGCGAACTCCGTGGACACCGCAGGCCGCGCAGTCTCCGTGTGCTCCGTGGACTTCACGGCCTCCGTGGGGTTGACGGGGTCGGCGGGACCGGTGGGAAGAGCGGGTTCAGCGGGATCCGCGGTACCCCCGCGCGACCACACGACCCGAGCGCCCCCAACGCCCCTCGGGACCCGTGGGACCCGTGGCCGACGCGGGATCCGCGGCTTCGAAGGTCCGGTGGCCCAAAGGTCCGCTGGTCCGGTGGACCGCTGAACGGTGGACCGCTGTGCCGCGGAGCAGTGGACTGCCGGCCCGGCAGGAGCCCTGGCCCCTCGGATCCGACAATCGAATCGACATGACACCTGGTGAAACCTCATGCACAAACCTGAAGGACACACGCCCGGCGAGACGCGCGAGGCCCGCGAAGCGCACGAGGCGCGCGATCCCCGCAACCCCCTCACCCCCTCCAGCGCACCCGCACCCACCCCCTCCGCCTTCCCGCACCGAACCCTCCTCCGCGGTCTCGCCGCGGCCGGCGCGCTGACCCTCGCGCTCACCGGATGCGGGCTGCTCAACGGCAACGATTCCGGCGACGGCGACGAAGAAGGCGAGAACGGCGACGCCTCCGGCGGGGGCGGCGCCCAGGAGGCGATCGAGCTCCCGGTCAGCTCCGAGACCACCTCCACCGAGTACGGCTCCGACCTCCAGGTCGAGATCCAGGCCCTGGAGCGCATCGACGACGACCTCCTGCGCCTGAGCATCGGCGTCGGCAACGACACCCCCGAGGACATCCGGAACTTCGACCACCTCCGCGACCGCGACTACGGACGCTACGACGCCTCCGGCGCCACCCTCCTCGACCCCGGCAGCGACTCCCAGCACATGCCGATGACCGTCTCCGGCAGCGACGGCGAGTGCTACTGCTCCGAGCTCGAGGACCGCACGGCCGGCGCAGGCATCGTCGAACCGCTCTGGGTCGTCTTCCCCGCCCCCTCCGAGGACGTCGAGGCCATGACGGTCACCACCCCCATCACCGGCCCGTTCCACGGCGTTCCGATCACCGACGCCGACGACGCGGGCGACATCGACGTGCCCGACCTCGACGACCCGGTCGTGCACGAGCTCCTCCACGAGACCGACCAGACCGTCGAGGGTTACCAGCGCTACGAGACCGACGACGATGTCACCTACGAGCTCGCCTCCGACGTGCTCTTCGACACCGAGAGCGCCGACCTCGGCGACGAGGCCGAGGAGACCCTGACGGACGTGGCCTCGGAGATCGACTCCGTGGAGCCCGACAGCGTCACCATCGACGGCCACACCGACAACACCGGCGACGACTCGGTCAACGAGCCCCTGTCCCTGGAGCGCGCCGAGGCCGTGGAGACCGCCCTCACCGGTCTGGTCGGCGCGGACGTGGACTACGCGGTCGACGGCCACGGTTCGGCCGATCCGGTCGCCGACAACGACACCGACGCGGGCCAGGAGCAGAACCGCCGGGTCACCGTCTCCTTCGAGAAGTGAGCGCGGGACGTGGCCAGGGACACGGCCGAGCGCGCGGCCGGGCGTCCGGCCAGGAGCGTGGCCGGCAGCGCGGCACCCGCACGGGCGCGGGCGCGCACGCGTTCGAGCAGGTCCGGCAAGAGCCGGTCCGGCGAGGGCAACAGTCGCGGCAGATTCGACGGATGAGGGAAGAGAGCATGACTGAGCAGCACGAGACCGGGGCCGGACTCGGATCCGGGGTCGGGTCCGAGCCCGAGGGCGGGCACACGAGCAAGGTCGCAGGCAAGGGCCGGGGACGCAGGGGCGCACTGGCAGCCGGGGCGCTGTCGATGGTCGCGGCGGGCGCCCTGGTGCTCTCGCCTGCGGCGGGGGCGGTCACCGCTCCGGCCGACAACGCGGAGGCCGGCAGTGACGGGGCCGACGGGGAGAGCCTCGGTTCCGTCGAGGCCGCCGACCCGGACGCCGAGGGGCTGGTCGCGTCGGTCGAGGAGGTCTCGCGCGAGTCCTCCGGCCAGTACGTGACCGTGCTCTGGAGCATCACCAACGAGACGGCGGAGAGCGGCACGCTCCAGTTCCGGTCCGAGGACAAGGACTTCGAGCGCAACGACTTCGCCGGCGTCACCGTGCGCGACGACGCGTCGAACACCCGCTTCCACCCGGGCATGAACGGCGACAGCCAGTGCCTGTGCTCGAGCGATCGCCCGGGTGCCATCGAGAACGAGGTGGAGCCGGGCCAGACCCTCACGTACTGGTCGCTGTACTCGGTGCCGGGTGAGGTGGAGGAGCTGTCGGTGGAGATCCCGTTCTTCCACGACATCCCCGACGTCCCGATCTCCTGACCTGGCCGGAGAGCGGAACGTAGGTCGGGGCCGAGGCCGGACCGGGACCGGAACACAGGCCGAGGCTCAGTCCGGTCCGGGGGACTGCTCCGCGGCCCCCCGGGCCTGGTCGGGCCTGACGGGATCTGACGGGACCTGACCGGGTCTGACGGGGGTCTGCGCAGCAGCTGGCCCCGGCAACGTCCGGGTTCGGTGGAACCCCCGACCCTGCGGGCGCTCGACCAGCCGGCGCCCCAGCCCGGCGGGCCCCGACCCCGTGGGCATCCACGCGCGGGTCGGGGCTTCTTCCATGGAGGCACCGGATCCAACGACGGCTCGGGGCCGAGGACTCCAGAGCACCCGATCCACCGACCGGTTCGGGTTCCAGGGGCACGACCCCGGCGACTCGGGACCCGCCACGCCGGCTCGGGCCCCGCTCAGACCGGTGGACCGACAGGTGCGCCCGCCCGCGTGCGCGAACACACGGGCGGGCGCGCTCACCTCACCTGCGCCTCGGTTTCACCCGCTCACTCCGACCGTTCGGAGCCCTCGCGGGGGAAGGGCGGCGGGTCGTCCGGCCACCCCGATCCCTCGGGGACGTCCGCTCCACCGGGTGAACCGGCCCCATCCGGCCCGGGGACCTGCGGGGCATCGGGAGCTCCGTCCCCGTCAGGGGAGCCCACCGCGCCCGGGTGACCGGGGATCTCCGGGTAGTCGGGCCACTCCCCAGGGCCGGGGCCGGACGCACCATCGGTCGCCTCATCCGCCGCGTCCTCGGTCTCACCGCAGTCCGCGCTCTCATAGGTGAAGCTCACGCCCCCGGCCAACTCGTCCACGGCCCTCACGTCAGCCCCTTCGGGCGCCAGGGTGGAACCGCCACCCCCGCCTGCGCCGGTGGGCGAGTCGAGCTCGGGCGCTCCAGCGCCCCCGCCCCCGTAGAGGCCACCGCCTCCGCCGCCGCCCGCACCGGCGAGCGTGTTCCCGTCGGTCGGCCCGTGCGCCCCGGCACCCCCGGTCCCGCCACTGCCGTCGAAGCCCGGGAGCCCGTCGTCATTGGTGTCTCCGCCGAGCCCGGGAGCGTTGGTGGTCGCGCCCTCCCCGCCCCCGCCGTTCTCCTCGTTGAGCCGGTGCGGCTCGCCGTCCGAACCGTTCCGTCCACCGTCACCGCCGTTTCCGCCGGGCACATAAACGTTGTCTTCACCGTCGAAACCACGACCGCCCTGGCCGCCACCGCCGGCGGCCACGATGAT
The DNA here is from genome assembly GCF_014892575.1 of Nocardiopsis coralli. Taxonomy (GTDB): domain Bacteria; phylum Actinomycetota; class Actinomycetes; order Streptosporangiales; family Streptosporangiaceae; genus Nocardiopsis; species Nocardiopsis coralli. Next base: position 29,435 of record NZ_JADBGI010000017.1, read on the forward strand.
CTCCTCGCCCTCGTGGGAAACCACGGTCGCGCCGCCGCCCCCGCCGGCGCGCAGCGTCTCGCTCCCGGAACTGGTGACGCCGCCATCGCCCCCGTCGTGTCCGCCACCGCCGTAGGCGCCGCTCCCGTTGGAGGCGGTCCCCGCGGTGTCCACGGAGAAGGACTCACCCGGTGTGGCCTCCACCGTCGCGGTGACCTGCGCGGCGTGACCAGCCGTCCCGATCTCACCGACCGATTCGCCGCTCGACCCGTGCGCGACGATCTCCACGTCGCACGTGCTCGACGGGTCACCGGGCAGGGTGAAGGTCAGGTCCGATCCGGACGCGTCCTCGTGCTCGAACTCCTCCGTCACGGTCTCCGCCGCCACGGGTGCCGCACCGGCGGCGTAGAGGGCCCCCGCTGCCAGGCCGATGGCCGACAGCGCGCTCATACCACGTTGAGTTACATTCATGCCACGCACGCTAGGTAAGACGAGGGTTGCCGAAAGGTAATGACACACACCTGCGGAACCGTTTCGGCAAGTTCGCAGCGACGAACCCGCGGTTTCCGGGTGAGCCGGTCAGATCAGCCTTCCCTCGCGGACAGGGCCGCTTTCCACAGATCGGGCCACACCCCCGGCCGGCACCCCCGGGCCTTGGGCAGCCGCCCGCCCCCACGCCGCTCACCTGTGCGTTCGCCCCCGTAGGCGCCGTCTGCGCACGCCGCATCCCAACACCCACACTCGGCCGCAAATCTTCATTCAGAACTCGACAATTGCCCCCGTGAAGCGACAAAACCACCCATAACCTCAAAGAACTCCCGCACCCATGGACACGGGCGCTCAGCAGGCACGGTTCGACCACGTGCCCGGGTCCCGAGGGCGCGGGAGCGTCATTTCCGGCGCCACACTTCGGGGGCAGGGTGAAGATCACCTATCTGATCAACGACATGTACGGGATCGGGGGCACGGTGCGCACCGTCGCCAACCAGGCGGCCGCGCTCACCGCCCGCCACGAGGTGGAGATCGTGTCGATCTTCCGCCACCGTGAGCAGCCCGTGCTTCCCGTGCCGCCAGGGGTCCGCCTGACCTGGCTCGTCGACACCCGCGACAAGGAACAGGTGCCCGTCGGCGAGGACGGGCGCCCGCTGCACGAGAACGACCCCCGTGCCGGGCAGCCGCCCGAGGTCTTCCCGGTCGAGGACGGCCGCGGCGACCAGCACAGCAAGCTCACCGACGACCGCCTCACCGAGTTCCTCTCCACCACCGACTCGGACGTCGTCGTCGGCACACGTCCGGGCCTCAACGTCGCCATCGCACGCGCGGCGCCGGACCGCATCGTCAAGATCGGTCAGGAACACCTCACCTTCGAGCAGCACAAGGACTCGCTGCGCAAGGTGATGGCGCGCACCTATCCGTCGCTGGACGCGTTCGTCACCGTCACCGAGGCCGACGCGCGCACCTACTCCGTGCGCATGCCGCTGCCCGGGGTACGGCTCGTGGCGATCCCCAACTCGGTCCCCCGCCCCGCCTTCACCGCGGACGGCGCGAACACGCGCACCATCGTCTCCGCGGGACGCCTGGCACCCAGCAAACGCCACGACCTGCTCGTGGAGGCCTTCGCCGGCGTGGCCGACGAGCACCCCGACTGGACCCTGCGCATCTACGGGCGGGGCAGCCAGCGCGGACGCCTCGCCAAGCAGGTGCGACAGCTAGGGATGCAGGACCGCATCTGGCTCATGGGGCCCCACCCGCGCGTGGAGGAGGCCTGGGCGCAGGGGGCGTTCGCCGCGGTCACCTCGAGCGAGGAACCGTTCGGCATGACCATCGTCGAGGCGATGCGTTCCGGGCTGCCCGTGGTGAGCACCGACTGCCCGCACGGGCCCTCCAGCATCATCAAGGACCACCAGGACGGGATCCTGGTGCCCAACCGGTCGGCGACCGGCATCGCCCAAGGGCTGGCCGAGCTCATGGGCAACGAACCCCTGCGGCGCCGGATGGCCCATGCCGCGCTCAGCGACTCCGAACGCTTCGACCCGGCGCGGGTGGTGCGCCTGCACGAACAGCTCTTCGACGAACTGCGCCTGGACAAGGCCCAGTCGGGGCTGATCCACCTGCACGCCACCACGATCCCGCAGGCGCGCGGTGCCGCCGACGACGTGGAGGACCCCGACCTGTACCTGCCGGGCGACCCGGTTCCGGGCCCCGCCACGGGTGCGGGCGGCGACATCCCACGCGCGCCCGCGCCCCGGACGGAGACCCCGCCGGCGTGCATCGTGGAGGCCACCGGCGACGGGTTGACGACGCTGACCTTCAACGACCCTCCGGACAGCGTGGTGCTGTCGGTGCCCGGGGAACGCCACACGCACGTGCCCGACGAGCAGGGGCGGGTGGTCATCGATCCGGCGACCGAGCACCTGACCGCGCGGACCTGGGACGTGCTGCGCACCGACGGGGAGCGCACATCACCGGTCGAGGACGTGCAGATCCACCAGTACGGGTATCCGCTGCGGCCGGAGGAGACCCTGGACCTGGCGCTGGCAGTGCCCACGCGGAGCGCGAAGGGCCGGTTGCAGGTGCACGTGCGGCGCGCGAGCCACCACGCGGAGATCGAGCACGTGGAGGTGCACGACGGGCTCATCACCTTGCAGGGCCACGGGCTGGGGGCCCCTGTGCCCGACCCGCGTGCACGCCTGGCGGTCCGGCTGCGGAGCTCGCCCAAGGTGCTGCGCGAGTTCTCGGCCCCGGTGGCGGCCAGCGGCAAGTTCACCGCGGTGGTGGACCCGGCCGTGGTGGTGCGCGGACGGCACGGGGAGTCGGAGCGCTGGGAGCTGCGGCTGGTGCTCTCCGACGGGACCGAGTACACGGTGGGCCGGCACCTGTCGGGGGTGGTCGGGTACAAGCGCATCATCGACTACCCGTCGGTGGAGGTGTGCCCGAACCGGGCGTACGGGTCGCGGGTGCAGCCGTACTACACGGTCAACGACCGGTTGGCGTTGATGACCTCTCCGGTGCCGCCGACGTTGCGTGTGGAGGCGGCGAACGTGCGGCCGCGGCACCGCGGGAAGATGCAGATGGACGTGCTGCTGGACATGGTCCTGCCGGAGGGGGCCGAGTGCGCGGTGGAGGTCGTGCGCGGTGAGGGGGCCGGGCAGCGGTTCCCGCTCCACGAGGTGCCCGTGCGCACGGTCGACGCGAGCCGGTTGCAGGGCGAGTTGAAGCGGCTCGGCCTCGAGGGGGAGATCGGCGAGCCGCGGTCGTGGCAGCTGCGGTTCCTGGTCGGCCCGCCCGGCGCGTTGGACCGAGTGCCCGCGCGGGCGGTCCCGGGGCGCACCCATCGGCGGTGGCACCACGGCGGGTTCGTGCGGTCGGCGACGGTGGTGCCGTTGGACTCGGGGGACGTGCGCGTGACGGTCGCGGACGTGCGGATGGTGGCCGCGCTGCGCCGACGGATCCATTGAGCTGAGCGGGCGGGGTGCGCTGACGGGCGAGTCGGAAGCGCAAAGCGCGCGCCCCATGAGTGCGATGCTGAGCGCCCGGTACCCGAGCCACGGGGCACCGGGCGCCACGCGCGTGGCCCGGTGGGCGCTGGCCTCTGCTCACTGAGCGCATACACCGTGCCCGGGGGACGCAGGTCTCGGGCTGTCAGGCCTCCGGGACCACAGCTTGCGCACCGAGCGAATCCACCGAGTGCGGACAGCGCGCTCGCGGAGGGGCGCTGGGCCTGCGCCCCCACGCACCGGCCGGTCCGACGCTCAGGGCCGGAGGCATTCAGGCCTCGCAAGGCGTGCGCGCGGACACTGCCCTACGAACCGGGGGGTGTCGTTCCTTTGCGCCGATGGCGCACGAGTTCGATCACTGCCCAGGTCAGGGCCAGGACAGCGAGCACGAAGGCTACGGCCACGCCGACCACCTCTGCCGTGCTCTCGACCTGGAAGACCAGGTTGTAGAGGGCAACGCCGAACAGGATGACGGAACCGACACCCTGCGAGATCCAAGCGCGGTGGGGGAAAGGGCGGTCGGGATCGGTCATGGTGCGAGTCCTTCCAGGGGACACGGACGACGGGTGGGGGGACGATCAACCCGCCGCACGGCCATGCGGGCCCGTGGGGGCAGTGAGACTCACCGTAGGTCCGTGGGGCTCGGTCGACCAGCATCGATCGACGACCCCGGTTCGGGGAGCACGCGCGTGGCCCAACCCGGCCACAGAACGGCCTGACAGCGCGTGCCCGGGCACCGATCGTTCGGCAGATCCCGGGTAGACCCCTCCTGGAAGTCATCCTCCCGACGACCTTTCCGGCACGCTTCGATCCGGTGAGCGCCGATCCAGCAGGCGCCGATCCGGCGGGGCACGCCCCGGCAAGAACTGCTCCGGCAGGGCCTGACCCGCGCCCGCCGCGCACGAGTACGAGTTCGTCCCACTTCCCGTGTCCCGTATCCGTAGCCCGTAGCCGGAGTCCCGTCACCGGTGACCCAGGGTCCCGTAACCCGGGTCCCGTTCCACTTCCCGCATCCCGCATTCCGCGTCCCGCGTCCCGGCTCCTGAGCCCCGAGCCTTCGAACCTCCGCGCAGCTCTCCACCGCAACTCGCGCCCATGCACCGGTGCCCGCACGGCGCACAGAGCGTCCCGCGTTCCGTGTGCGCCGCGTCTTCAGGCCCCGCCCTCGCCACTTGTGGTGACACGCGTGACGTCACGCGGGACGCCGCACGTCACCCCCGACGCACCCAGGCCCCCGGCCCCCGGGCCCGATGGGCGCCCTCCCGACCCCGAGGTCCGGTCTCCCGCATTCGCTCGCCGATCCCCGATCCCCGACCTCCGACGCAACGAAGACGAAGGAGCCCCGTGGCAACCCACCGCATCAGCATCGCCCCCGACGATTTCGACCGCGACGCGGTCGCGCACGCCCTGCACGCCGCCGGTCCCGTCACCCCCGTGGACCTGGGCGGGGTCGACGCCCTGGCCATCACCCACCACGACGCCCTCCGCACCGTCCTGGCCGACCGCACCGACACCTACGTGCGAGGCAACGCCCCGCACCACTGGCGGGCCCTGCGCGAGGGCGACGTCGATCCGACCAGCCCCCTCGTCCGCCTGCTCAGCGGCAGCATCGGCAGCCTGCTCACCAGCCACGGCGCCGCACACGCCCGCCTGCGCAAACCCCTGCAGACCCACTTCACCCGGCGGCGGGTGGAAGAGCTCCGCCCGCTGGTCGAGGACCTGACCACGTCCCTGCTGGACGACCTCGACGGCCGCGAACGGGTCGACCTGAAGGAAGACTTCGCCTGGCCGCTGACCGTGGGAGTTCTGGTCCACCTGCTGGGCGTCGACCGCAGCGACGCGCCCGTGCTCGGCGACCTCGCCCGCCGGATCTTCCAACTGACCGACACGGAGGTCTTCGCCGACACACACCGTTTCCTCGCGGCGCTGCTCGAACAGCGCAGGCTGGAGCCCGGGCACGACCTGGTCAGCGCGTTGGCCAAGACCGACGACGAGGCCGAGGGGGACGACCACCTCGGGGACGCCCAGGTCGTGGCCAACCTCTTCCTCCTGGTCGCCGCCGGCTTCGAGACCACCATGGGAACCCTGGCCAACGGGATCCGCGCCCTGCTGGAACACCCCGACCAGCTTCGCCGCCTCACCGGCCAGGAGGTGACCTGGGGCTCGGGGGTGGAGGAGATCCTGCGCCGCCACTCCTCGGTCAGCCTGCTTCCGGGCGTCTTCACCACCCGCGAGACCGAGCTGGCCGGGGTCACCGTGCCCGAGGGCGAGCTCCTGCTCCTGGCGTTCGCCGCGGCCGGGCTCGACCGTACGAGCTGGGACGGGCCCGACACCTTCGACGTGGGCCGCGACGCCCGCGGCCACCTGGGTTTCGGCCACGGCCCCCACCTGTGCCTGGGAGCCCCGTTGGCGCGCCTGGAGCTCACCGTCGCCCTGCCCACGCTGTTCGCACGCTTCCCTCGTCTGGAACTGGAGCCCGCGCAGTCCGAGGTCACCCCCGTCCGGAGCTGGATGATGCGCCACGACGAACACCTGTGGGTGCGGACCGCGGCCGCACGGTCGCCTCTCCCGGAGGACACACCCGTGTGACCCCCGGCGCCGGCGTTCCGTCCCGCCGGGGACACAGCCGCCCGGCCCCGGCGCCACTTCCCCTTCCCCGGGCGCCGCTCCCCGCCGGGAAGGGCCCGGGGGCCCACGCCAGGGGTCTCAGCGACGCCGGAGTGACGGGTCCAGGAGCGCGGGCGGGGTGTCGTTCTTCTCGTGTGCTGCCAGGTCGGTGCCGGGGGCGACGACGGAGTCGATCGCGTCGAGCACGTCGCCGGTGAGCACGGTGTCCGCGGCGGCCAGCTGCGCATCCAGGTGGTCCTGTGTGCGGGGTCCGATGAGCGCGCTGGTCACGCCCGGGTGGGAGGTCACGAACCCGAGAGCGAGCTGGATCATGGTCAGTCCGGCCTCGTCGGCGACGGAGGCCAGCTGCTCGACCGCATCGAGCCGGGCCCGGTTGGCCGGGATCGCGGTGTCGAAGCGCTGCGGCATGAGGGCCGAGCGGCTGGTGGCGACCTCCCGGCCCTGCCGGATCGCGCCCGACAGCCAACCGGAGGCCAGCGGGCTCCACACCAGCACACCCAGCCCGTAGTCCTGGGCCACGGGCAGCACGTCGGTCTCAATGCCGCGTTGCAGGATCGAGTAGCTGGGCTGCTCGGTGGTGTAACGGCCGAGGTGGTGCGTGCGAGCGGCCCACTGGGCCTCGACGAGCCGGTAGGCGGGGAAGGTCGAGGAGCCGAAGTGGCGGATCTTGCCCGCCCGCTGGAGGTCGGTCAGGGCCGACAGGGTCTCCTCGTCGCTGGTCGCCGGGTCCCAGCGGTGGATCTGGTACAGGTCCACGTGATCGACGCCGAGGCGGCGCAGGCTGTCGTCCAGCGCGGTGGTCAACCAGCGTCGCGAGGCGCCCCGGCGATGGCGCTCCTCGCCCATGGGCAGGCCGGCCTTGGTGGCCAGCACGACGTCGTCCCTGCGGCCGGCGATGGCCCTGCCGACCATCTCCTCGGACTCGCCGCGGCTGTACACGTCGGCGGTGTCGATGAGGTTGACCCCTGCCTCGAGGGCGGTGTCGACGATGGCGGTGACCTGGTCCTGGGTGGTGCCACCCATGGCACCGAAGTTCATCGCTCCCAGCGCGAGCGAGCTGACCTGCACACCGGTGCGGCCCAAGGTGCGGTACTGCATGGCGGTTCCCTCCACGGTGACGCGGCGCCGGCGCATGGTGGGCATGCGCGGCTTTGGCGGGTGCGTTCCGGCTCTGGCATCATGCATAAACGGAACAGTGATCCGGAAAGGACTATACGGAGCACTGTTCCGCTTGGCAAGCGTGTGGAGGAGCGGAGAGCAGAGCAGTGAACGACGACGGCAAGGGCCCGGGGCGGCCGGCGCGGGGCAAGCGGGCCGACGCCCGGCGCAACGAGGGGACACTGCTCGAGGCCGCCGCCGCGGTCTTCGCGACCTCGGGTGTGGAGGCGCCGGTGCGTGACATCGCGGCCCGGGCCGGGGTCGGGATGGGCACGATCTACCGCCACTTCCCCAAGCGCGCCGACCTGATCATCGCCGTCTACCGGCACCAGGTCGAAACCTGTGCCGAGGCCGGGCCCGAGCTGCTGGCGAGCAGCGCGACCCCGTACGGGGCGCTGGCGCGATGGATCGACCTCTTCGTCGACTTCCTGGTCACCAAACACGGGCTCGCCGCGGCGCTGCGGTCGGACAACACCGCCTTCGACGCGCTGCACGCGTACTTCCTGGACCGTCTCCTGCCCGTGTGTTCCCAACTGCTCGACGCCGCGGCCGAGGCCGGTGAGATCCGCTGCGGTATCGAGGCCTACGAGCTCATGCGCGGGGTCGGCAACATCTGCATCGGCGCGGAGGAGGACCCCCGGTACGATCCGCGCCGGGTGGTGGAGCTCCTCATCGCGGGGCTACAGCGGCCGGGATAGGGGCTGTTCGGCGACGCCCACCCGTCACCCGCCACCAACCCTCAACGGACGCCTCCGGCGCAGCACCCTTCCCGTCACCCGCCACCAACCCTCAACGGACGCCTCCGGCGCAGCACCCTTCCCGTCACCCGCCACCAACCTGAACGGACGCTGGGCGACACGGTGGCCGGCCGAAGCGACGGGAGGCGTGCGCAAGACAGGTTCCGGCTTGGCAGCTACCACTCCGGCATCGGTTCGGGAGGGGCCCTGGGAACGGCACGTTCTGCGGGCCCGGCGGTCTCAGACGACCGGGCCGGTCACTTGCCCCCGGACTCGGCGAGGATCTCCCCGACCGACTGGGCGGCCCTGACCGGCTCCCACTGCACGCGTCCGTCGGCGCCGACCTCGTAGCCGCGCACCTCCGGGCGAGGGAGGGCGTTGTAGGAGAACGGGGTCGAGAAGTAGTAGGCCCCGGTGTCGTGCACGGCGACGAGGTCCCCGGGTTCGGCTGCGGGCAGGTCCACGTCCTGGGCGAGCAGGTCGCCGGAGAAGCAGCAGGGTCCGGCCACGTCCGAGCGCAGGGCGGGGCCGGTAGCCGAGTCGGTCGCGAGGCTGGGCGCGGGGGTGGACCCGGGTTCCCCGTCGGCGCGGGTGTCGTGCGCGGACGTCGTGCCGCGGAACCGTCCGTCGGGCGCGTGCAGGCTGACCCGCAGCGGCCACGACTCGGGGGCGAACGCGGTGCGGGTCGCCACCTGGGCTCCGGCGTGGGTGATGACGACCTGGCGCCCGCCGATGTGCTTGACGTACTCCACCCGCGCCACGATCGTCCCGGCCTTGGCGAGCAGGGAACGCCCGAACTCGGTGGTGACGGTGTAGCGGCCGTCGAAGAGCCCCGGGACCGCATCCTCGATCGCCTCGCGGTACCGGTGGAAGGTCGGGTCGGTCTCCTCGGAGGTGAAGTTGACCGGGAGGCCGCCGCCGATGTCGATACGGTCCACCTGCCGGTGTCCGACGCGGGCGTTGATCTCCTCGGCCAAGTCGTGCACGGCCGCGACACCGGAGGCGATCTGGTCCAAGGCCATGCCCTGGGATCCGGAGTGCACGTGGACCTGGTTGAGCCAGGGGCGTTCGGCGTAGGCCTGGACGAGCATCTCCCGGGCTCCGGGGTCGGCCAGGCCCACCCCGAACTTGGAGGTGTGCGAGGCGGTACTCATCGCCTCGATGCCGCCGGAGCCGGTCTGGGGGTTGATGCGGAAACCGATGCTCGGGGCGCGGGTCGAGGGGGTGGAGGCGGGGCCGGGGCCGGGCTCTGCGGTCGAGCCGGGGCCGTGCACGGTGGTGCGCAACCGGTCGATGCGGTCGAGTTCCTGCACGTTGTCGATGTTGAGGTTCGCGCCGAGTTCGAGGGCGTGGCGCAGCTCGGTGGGGGTCTTGGCCGGGGAGTCGAACACGATGCGGGAGGGGTCGAAGCCGGCCTCGAGTGCCATGGCGAGCTCGCCCGGGCTGGCGACCTCGCAGCCCATGCCGGCCTCGGCGAACCACCTGAGCACCGGGACCAGGGTCGCGGCCTTGGCCGCCACGGTGTGCAGGCGCTCGCCGGGGCCGTCGAAGGCGTCGTGGAGTTCACGGATGCGGGCGCCGACCTCGTCGCGGTCGAGCACGCCGATCAGCGGGTGGTCATCGTCGTCGAACACGCCTTCTGCGGCGAGGGCCTCGACGGCGTGTGCCCGGCGTTCGGCGAAGTCCATGGGGGGCGTGGGGCTTTCGGAAGCCGAGGGGCCTTCGTGACCGTCGCGGTCCTCGCGCTCCTGACGCTCCTCGTGGCCCATGTGACCCTCGTGCTCCATGCGCGCCTACCTCCTCGTTCGTCGGGCCCGCGCCCGTCCGGTCTGCATGCCGTCTGTCCGCACTGCCTGCCGTTCCGGCCTGTCCCCCGGCCCCCCGTTGGCCGGGTGCCCTGTGGCCGGGTGAAAGGACGGCCGGTCCACGGAACGTTACGGGTCGGAGCGGTCGCGGCTCGGTCTGGGGTGGGCGTTCTGTGGTCGAATACCCGATTCCCGGTTGGGGCTGGGTGAGCTGGGTGTGCCGTGCGCGCCGGGTGCGCTCGGTGTTCCGGACGCGTCGGCTGTACGGGGGCGGCGGCCTGTCCCCGAGCCATGAAAGGGCGGTGAAAGCCCCGCAGTGAGCATGGTTGGCATGTCTGGTCGGCGCGGGACCGACCAGCTGACGGAACACCGAACACGGAACATCGAACGCAGAACGCTGAACACGGGGGACCTATGTACACGCGTGTGCTGGTGATCGCGGCGACCGGGCTGTTGGGCCTGGGTGCGGGGTTGGGGCCCGCATCCGCGTCGGTCTCGGCTCCGGCGGAGGGGGCAGCCGAGGCCGACCGGACGCCGTTCCAATCCGTCTGCGGCCCCACGACGACGTTCCCCATCGAGGGGGCGGAACTGTCGCTGGACCTGACCTGCACCGACCTGGGAACGCAGGTCGAGGCGACGTTGGAGGACACCGCCCACGACCACGGGTGCGCGCACGTCCGGTTCGAGGGCCCGAACGCGCCGGACGAGACCTTCACGGTCTGCGGTCCGGGTGAGACGACGGACATCTCGTTCACCGAGCACGCCGACGAGGTGCGGGGCGAGCTCTGGACGTCCTGACCTACGGCCCTCACGGACCTCACGGCGTCATGAACGGATGAGCGCATGACGGCGTGAGATCAGAACCTCGATTTCTGGACCTGAACTGAAGGAACGTTGCAGGACCTCGGCTCCAGGACAACGACCCCAAGACCCCTCCGGGCCCGAAGGGGAGGGCGTGCCCCCGCCCCGCCGGGTCCACACGGTGGCCCGAGCCCCACGGCCTGAAGGCCTGACGGCCCGGGGACGGCCGGCCGCCGAGCTCGAGCGCACGCACCACGGGGGCGCGTTCGGGTTCGCGCGGATGACCGGATGAGAGGCCAACGGGCCACCGGCGCGGTGGGGGTGTCCGGCGTGGACGGCCGGACACCCCCACCGTTTTTTGTGCCTTACTCAGAGCAGCAGGGCCGTAACGGCGAACACGAAGGAGACGATCCCCAGGGCCGCCAAGAACGACTCGGTCCTTGGGGAGACCGCGAGTCGTGATTTTTTGGTGGTCAGCCGATCCGATCTGGAAGCCGTGACCGCCAGAAGACACGTCGATCCCAGGTACCCATCCGGCCGCAATCAGATAGCTCAAGTAGTTCCGCTTCATTCCGGACCTGGACGGCTCGGCCCTGTATTGCCCACACAGGCCGACCTGTATGAACTTCACGGTCGGCATCATGACAACAGGTAACCGAACACAAACCCGACCCCGCTTGCCACAACGCACAGTACCGACGCCAAGACAAGAAGGGCTTTCGCCCGGCGAACCTCATCCCTGTTCATCGGCCGCAGCTTCCATCCTTGCCTTCTGCGCCGACGCAGCAAGTGCACTTCCACGGCCAGCAGGGACAGCACCCCCACAGCAGCGACCGCGGCAGCCCACCACAGTCCGGATGAAAGGGAGACCAGGGAAGAGATCAGGAGCACCGCTATGAGACCAGCGGAGTACAGCCTCCACGCTCTCGTCTGAGTGGCACCGCCCCCGCGTCCTCGCATGTGCACCTGCAACGCACCCCCAGCGTCCCTCATTCAACGGCGAAGATCAGAGCAGCAGCCAGCGCAACGACGACCAGCGCAACGAGGGACTCAACGTTCTTCAAGGGACCGCATTTTTTCACCCTGACCACGATGTACACCAGTGCGGCAGAGAGAATCAAAGAGCCCAGAAGCGCGGGCACGAGCCCTCCATCCTCTTGCGTCGTTGGCACACTCAGCGCATAACCCTCGGCGCACGGGCAACACCTAGACCTCGAACACCAGCGCGAGAAGCGCAGAGACCACGGTCACGGCGTACAGAAAAGGTTCTGCGACCCTGTGAATCAGGCCTGCACTGTAGCCCTTTATCAGCATCCGCGCCAGCGCAAGAACTGACGCAGAAAACAAGCTCACGCACATGACCAGGAAGAACATAGTGACCACCTCAAAGCAAACGTTCGTGAGGCACAGCGCAGCGTTGCGCGACAGCCGGTCGAAACGCAGGACAGGCCGAGCAAAGTCCATAGCTCTGCAGACCTGAGGGGTCCATCTTGTTGATGGGGTCGCATTCGGCGTAGGTGGAGTTGTTCATCTCCTGCCGGGACGGGTCCGCCTGGGTGAAGTTGAGGGTGAACGTGTCCAGGAACCGGTGGGACAGGTGCACCCTCCCGTCCAGGAACTTGCCCGGCGGGGCAATGGCTGCCCCACCGGGTGTACTTCTTCAACTCTCCGAGGGCCGGGAGTACAATCACGAGAAATAGAGAAAGACGCAAACGGCGATCGCCACCCCCGAGATAATCATGACGGCATTTTCGATCCCTCCACCGCGACGGCCAGTTCCACTCTTATATCCAAGAGAAGCCATGGCCCCAAGGCAGATGATCACTGCGACTGCTGCAACCATCAGAACCAAATCTGGGTCTTCTTTCTCTGCTCGTACTACACGAACCTCAGGGGATCGAGCCTATTGGGTCGCCCCATAGGCTCCCCCGGCCATCGTTCCGATCACACCACCGGCGGCATAGCCAGCCTTGCAACCGACCCACGCACCTGGAAGGGCGCCGATACCACCGGTCATCAGGCCTCCCGCGAGTGCACCGAAACCTCCCACGAGCACACATCCGGCCGCAGCTCCAATGATTGCGCCACCTCCGCCATATGCTCCGATCTCCTTGACCGAGACAAGGCCTGTGGGGTCCATCTTGTTGATGGGGTCGCATTCGGCGTAGGTGGAGTTGTTCATCTCCTGCCGGGACGGGTCCGGCTGGGTGAAGTTCATCGTGAGTGTGTCCAGGAACCGGTGGGACAGGTGCACCGTCCCGTCCAGGAACTGGTAGGCGCCCGTGTATCCGAACGCGTTCAGCTCCCCGGCCTGGCTGTCTTCGATGGTCTCACTGGTCTGCTCGCCGTAGGGGCTGTAGTCATAGACCGCGTCCGGGGAATCGGCCTCCGACCCCTCGGCCGTCAGCGCGAGCACGGTGTTCTGACCGTCGATCGTGTAGTGGAACCGCTCGTCCTCGGCCCAGTCGACCATCGAGATCAACTCACCCTCGGGGTCGCGCACGAAACTCGTCCGGTCGCCCTCAGCAGCGATGTTCGTCACGCCCAGCGCCGTGTTGGACAACTGCCGGTCCACACGCTCGTCGCCGTCCACGTCAGTGATCCCGCGCATCTGCGTCTGGTCCGAGGTGTCATAGCTCAGGCTCGTCGACAGATCGCCGTCACCATCGTCGGAGCGCAGCATCTGGTTGGTCGGGCTGTACTCATAGGAGTCCGAGCCGCGCTCGACCATGTTCCCGGCCTCGTCGTGGGCGACATCCTCACCACGGGCCGAGGTGACCTGGTCGGAGTCGTCATAGCTGAAGCTGTCGTCGCCGGCCTCGACCATGTTGCCGGCGTCGTCGTAGACGTAGTCGGTCTCGCCGTTGCTGGTCAGACGCTGCAACCCGTCGTAGGTGAAGGACTCGGTGTCCCCGTCCACGGTCCGGGCCTGCATCTGGTCGCTGTCGGCGCCGTCGTTGTCGTAGGAGTACGACGCGGACAGCAACTCCTGGTCCTCGGCCCCGGTCGTGGTGATGCCGGTCAGCCGCGCGGAGTCGTCGTAGGTCCGGGACTCCTCGGCCCCATCCGGGTGGGTGATCAGCGTGCGCTGGTTGTTGGCGTCCGACTCGAACGTGGTCTCCGCCCCGGTGTGGTCGGTCAGCGAGGTGAGACGGAACGCCGCGTCATAGGCGTACTCGGTGGTCTGGCCGTGCTCGGTCAGCTCGGTCAGGTTGCCGGCCGCGTCGTAGGAGTACTCGGTGGTCTCGGTGCCGCCCGAGTCCGAACGCTCGGACTCGAGCAGGTCACCGCGCCCGTTGTAGTCGAACTCCGTCGTGGCCTGGTCGGTGTGGGTCTCCACCTGGCGGCCGTTGCCGTCATAGGTGATGGACTCCACGACGTCGCCGTCGTGGGAGACCGAGACGATGCGGTCGAGCCGGTCGTAGCCGTACTCGATCGTGGTGCCGTTGCCGTCGGTCACCTCGGTGACCCGCGAGAGCGAGTCGTAGCCGAACTCCATGTCACCGGCGGGCCCGGGCTCGGTCATCGAGACCAGGTTGCCGACATCGTCGTAGGAGAACGTGGTCTCGTTGCCGTTGGCGTCGGTGGAGGAGGACACCAACCCCTGACCGGTGTAGTCCATGTCGGCCACGGTGATGTCCATGTCGTCCTGGCTCGCGGAGACCATGTTCCCCGAGTCGTCGTAGGACATCGACAGCTCGTCACCGTCGGGCGTGGTCACGCTGGTCGGCTTGGCAGGGTTCGCACCGTCGGTGAACCCGACCGCGGTCTCCGCCCCGGTCGGCAGCTCCGTGCCGATGAGGTTGTTGAACTCGTCGTGCTCGTAGGTCACCGAGGCCTCGAGCGCGTCGGTGGTGGTGGCGATGTCGGAGTTGGCGGTCCAGGTCTGCGAACGGGTGTTGTCGACCTGGTCGGTGGCCTCGGTCTGGCGGCCCTGGTCGTCGAAGACGAAGCCGGACTCACCGCCGTTCGGGTCCTCGACGGTGGTCTCGCTGCCCTCTTCGGGGCTGTCGTCGTAGGAGTAGGACGTGGTCGCCCCGTCGTCCGAACCGTTCGGCACGCTCAGGGACGCGACCTGGTCGTCGTCGTTGTAGCTCACGCTCCAGGTGGCACCGGTGGGGTCGGTGACCGAGGACAGGAGCCCGCCGTCGGTGTAGGAGAACTCGATGTCCTGCCCGGCGCGGTCGGTGAGCTCGGTCAGGTTGCCGTCACCGTCGTAGGAGAAGGCCGAGGCGGTCTCGTCGACGGGGTCGGTGATCTCGGTGACCTGGTCGGTGGCGTCCTCGTCCCAGTCGAAGGTGGTGACGCGGTCCTGGGTGTCCACGACCGAGGCGAGGTGCCCGTCGGGGTCGTAGCGCATCCGGTGGGTGTTGCCGTTGCGGTCGGCCTGGGAGTACAGCCACCCCTGGGCGTCGAAGGTCCAGACCTGGTCCTCGTACTCACCCCGGTGGAAGGTGAGCGCGTAGTGGCCGTTGTCGAGCTCTGCCAGGTCGCCGTTGATGCCGGACGGGGTGTCGTAACCGCCGTCGTCGTTCTCGGTGAAGCTCTCGCAGAACCCGGAGGGCCCCTGCAGCACGACGGTTCCGTCGAAGATCTGGAGCCCGACCTCCTGGCCGTGGGACAGGGTCCAGCCGTCCTGGCCGTCGGTGGAGTTGTAGAAGCTGGAGACCGACAGGTCCATCCCGGTGCCGACCATGGTCAGGTCGCGGTGCTGGACGACGAGGTTGCCGGTGGCGGTGTTGACCGCGAGCTCGAGGCGGTCGCTGACCTGGTGGCGTTCGAGCGGGTACCACTCCTGGATCCCGCCGTTGCCGTGGTTGCCGCAGTGGTCGGCCAAGGCGTCGTCGTCCTGGGCCTCCTCGGAACCGGGTTCGATGCCGGGCGGGGTCCAGGCCTCCTCGGGCGGGTCACCGCCGGCGGGTTCGGTGTTGGCCTCGCCCGGTTCCCAGGTCTCGGGGACCGGAACGGTGCGGTCGGCCGGTGAGTGGGGGTCGTCGTCGGCCCAGGCGGGCGGCGCGTGCAGCAGACCGGTGACGAGTGTGGCCGCGGCGACCGAGGCCACAGCGACGCGGGGGGATCGGCGTCTCAAGGGGGAACGCTCCAGAAGTGGGGATGTCGTGACGGGCGCGCGCGTCAGGGCCCCTGGGCCGGGAGCAGGCGGCTGTGGCCGTTCGCGAACGCCGTGCTGACGTTACGTGCGTTCACAGCTCGCAGTTGATCACCCTGAGCAACAGAGACTCCCCTGGGTAATGTTCGTCGGCGCCAGGTTTGCACCGGTGAGTACACGGGGAGCCAAGCGTTCTGTTGGCCGGAGCTGGCCGGGGAACGGCGTCCCACATGCCGCACATCCCCCGCCGGAACCCGGGTTCCCCACCGCGCATTCAGTTGTCGCTGACCAAATGTGGCCACATGCAACAGTTTCCGGGTCCGCCGCGCTGGCACGCGTACAGGCCAGAGCCGGCGAGATACACGCGCTCACGACCGCGCTCACAACGAGGTGTAACCGCCGTCGACCACGAACTCCGAGGCGGTGCAGTAGCTCGACGCGTCGTCGGCCAGGAAGGACACCACGGCGGCGACCTCCTCCGGGTCGCCCATCCGCCGCAGCGGCGTACCCTGCGCCATCTGGGCCGGGCCTTCCTTGCCAGCGATCATGGGGGTGTCGATCGGTCCCGGGTGGACGGAGTTGACCCGGATGCCCTCCGGCCCCAGTTCCTGGGCCACCGACTTGGTCATGCCGCGCACGGCCCACTTCGAGGCCACGTAACCGAGGATCTCGGGGTGGGCGATCATGCCGTCCACCGAGGAGATGTTGACGATGGAACCGCCACCGCCCCGGCGCATCGAGGGCAGCACCGCGCGCATACCGAGGAACACCCCCACCTGGTTGACGTTGATCACCCGGGTGTAATCGTCCAGGCTCAGCTCCTCGAACCGGCAGCGGTGCACGACCCCGGCGCCGTTGACGAGCGTGGTGATCGGCCCGAACGCCTCCTCGGTCTCCGAGACGACCCGCTGCCAGCCGTCCTCGTCAGCCACGTCGAGCTCGACGGAACGCGCGCGCTCGCCCAGCTCCTCGGAGAGCTCCTCCGCCCGGGGCGTGATGTCGGCGAGCACGACGTGCGCGCCTTCCGCGACGAGGCGACGCGCGCAGGCAGCACCTATTCCGCTCGCCCCGCCGGTGATGACGGCAACTTTTTTCCGGGACTGCCCCATGTGTGCCCTCTCTTCCTTCGGTTCCGACACCACGACGTGTTCGGAGAGACGTTCGACATAACGGCGCTTTCCCGCGGTGGTGTTTTTCGGGATTGCCTACTCGGGGCGCCCCGAACCCATCCAGTCGACGATGGTCCAGCCCTCGTCCGGGCTTCCTTCCAACGTGACGGTCCCGGTCGTGTGGGGCACCAATTCGGCCATCGACACCTCGTCGGTATCGACCGACCCGTCCACGAGCAGGGCGCCCATCATGATGGTGAACCCGTGGGAGAAGACCACAGGGCGTTCGCCGCCGTCCTCATATACATGTTCGAGCGCCCCCTCGAACCGCTCGAGGAACTCTTCGCCGTTCTCCCCGGTATTGCCTTCCAGGGTGGCGAGGCCGTCGGCCTCCACGTCCAGGGAATCTGCGAGGTGTGCCTCGAGGTCGCCCTCGGCCCAGCGGGTTGCCATTTCGAGAATGTGCTCGCCGGCGCTCTCCTCGCTCCGTCCTTCGACGAGCGGTAGGTCGACCTCATGGATCCCCTCGATGACATCGACGGTGAGATCCAGGGAATCCGCCAGATACCCGGCGGTCTGCTCGGTACGTGTCATGACCGAGGAATAGACCGCGTCGTGGCCCTCCGGTCTCAGCTCGTCCGCCACCGCGCGGGCCTCTTCATGGCCGTCCTCGGTCAGCAGCGTTCCCGGTACCGACGTGGTGACGACCCCGGACGCGTTCCCGAAGGACTCCCCGTGCCGCACGAGAGTGACCGTCAGTGGGCCGTTCTCGGGGTCGGAGCGGTCCGCGTCGGCCTCACCTTCGCCACGTGCGCAACCGGCCGCCACCAACGCCACGGTGAGACCGCAGACGACGTATCCGACCGGGCGGAGCAGGTTCTTTTCCATGCGAACATCGACCATCGGTCTGCTCCTCACAGACGTCGGGACCTCTATTCGGTCCCGTGAAGGAATGGTCAGCCGGCCCACACGGGCGCCTCGGGCGGGTGGCGGCCCCGGGCCGGTATGCGTCAGTAACCGGGGCCCGTGGTCATTCCGCCGTCGGCGACGAACTCGCTCCCCGTGCAGTAGGCGGACTTGTCGGACAGCAGGAAACTCGCCAGGCGCGACACCTCGATCGGCTGTCCCCAGCGTGAGATCGGCATGGAAGCGAAGAGCCCGCCCGAGTCCACGCCGTCCACGGTGTCGACGCCGGTGGTCATGGGGGTGGCGATGGCCCCGGGGTGGAGTGAGTTCACCCGGATCCCTCTGCTGCCGAGTTCGCGCGCCGCCACCTTGGTCAATCCCCGTATCGCGAATTTGGCGGCGCTGTAGGCGGACAGCCCGGCGGCACCGACGAACCCTTCGATGGAGGAGGTGTTGACGATGGAGCCGCCGCCGGAACCCTCGATGGCGCCCGCCGCGGTTTTGACACCCAACCACGAACCGGCCACGTTCACCTGCCACACGTGGTTGAACTCATCGAGCGTCATGTCTTCGATCGTTCGAAAGCGCAGGACCCCGGCGTTGTTGACCAAGCCGTGCAGCGCGCCGTAACGCGAGACGGCCTCTTCGACAGCGGCCGTCCAGTGATCGTGGTTGGTGACGTCGTGGTGTACGTAATGGCAGGCCGCGCCCAATTCCCTCGCCAGGGCCCGGCCCTCGGTGTCGAGGACATCGCCGAAGACCACTTCGGCGCCCTCGTCGACACAATGCCGTACGTGCGATTCGCCTATGCCCCGCGCCCCGCCGGTGACGAGGACGACTCTCCCGTCGAGAATTCCCATGCCCGGGACGTTAGAGGTGACGGCCCCGGCGGGTCCGGCGGTGTCCCGCTCACCGGAACAGGGCTCGGCGCAGCCTCGCGCGCGACGGCACCGACCGTCCCACCTGGGGCTCGTCGCGGTCTCGGCCCTCCCGCCGGATACGGTGGTCCTCCCCCGTCGCGGCCGGCCTGAGCCCGTGTCCAGCCGCTCCCCGTTCGGAACCGCAGGCGGCCCGCCGCCGTCCATATCCCTGTCCCATCCCCCGTCCCCTGGACCGCCATGGCCTCCCATCACCCGGCTGACGCGCACCCACGGCCCCGCGCGCGCAGCCGCCGCATCCGCCCCCTGTCCACCGCCGCGCTCGCTGCCGCTGCATTGGCGCTGACGGGGTGCACCTCGCTCGGGCTCGCCGGCCAGTTGGACAGCGTCCCGGAGTACCGCGTCGATGCCGACATCGCCCCGGACGGCAGTGTCGCGGTGACCGAGACCTTCACCTACGACTTCAAGAGCGACCCGAGCCCCGGGCCGTTCCGGAACCTGCCGGTGATCGTCGAGGACCGCGACGGTCAACACCGCCCCGTGCAGGTGCACGACGTCGAGGCCTCCAGCCCTTCGGGGGCGCCCGCCGACGTGCAGGAAGAGGAGACCGGGCGCGGTTGGCGCATGTTCCTCATCGGCGACACCGGCGACCCGGTGACCGGGGAGCAGACCTACGAGCTCTCCTACACACTCACCGGAGCGGTCACCGAGGGGCCGGACGGCACACCCGAGCTGCACTGGCCGTTCATCGGCGAAGGGTGGTCGGTCCCGATCCGTACCGCCCAGGTGAGCGTGCGCGCCCCCGGTATAGACGCGGCCGAGTGCGCGGTCCGAAACGAGGACGAGGGCCACGAGAGCGCCTGCGCGGAGGGCGGGACCGTGGAAGCGGGCCGCGCCGGCGACGGCGACGGGACCGGTGGGGCCCGGGCCGAGTTCTCCGACGGCTGGTCCTCACCCGGACGGGCCATGGACGTGACCGTGCAGATGCCCGAAGGCACGGTCGAGGTCTCCGACGACACGGCCTTCAGGCCGTTGCCGCACTGGCTCACGTGGTCGGGGCTGGCCTGGATGGTCGGGCTCTGCGCGGCCGGCACCGCCCTGGTGGTGCTGCGGCACAAGCAGAAACAGCGGGCCCGGGGGCGGGCGCGCGTGCACAGCCCCGTGGATCCGTCGGGGTTGTCGGCCGCCGCGGCCGGATACCTGTGCACGTCGCGGGTGCTGAAGCCGCAGCACATCGTCGCGGCGCTCACGGAGATGGAGGAGCGGGGCCTGGTGGTCGCGCGCCCCCACCCCGAGCGCCCGGGAGGCCACGTCTTCGAGCGCGGCGACGCCGGGGTCAAGGGCGGCCCGCCGGCCCACGGGGTGCTGCTGGCGGCGCTGTTCTCCGGGCAGGAGACCCGGGTGGACGTCAAGGACCTCGGCCCGAGGTTGGACGCGGACTTCGGCCGGCGCATGCAGGAGGCGCTGCGCCGGGAAGGCGACGAGCAGGGGCTCTACGTACCGAAGGCCCGGTTCCGGTGGCGGGCGCTGCTCGTGGCCCCGCTGCCCGTGCTCGCGTTCCTGGTCCCGCCGGTCCTCAACGACGTCGCCTACGCCGGGCTGGGCCAGCTCACCGTGATCGGCGCCGTGGTGTTCGGGTTGTGCCTGTCCTGGTCCCTGCTGCCGTCCGGGCTCACGCCGGCGGGCCAGAACGTGCACGCCGACCTGAGGCGTGCACAGAGCGAGGGGGACCTTCCGCCCGCGACGTCCCTGGCTCTGGCCTCGGACGCGGAACGCTCCGAGAGCCTCGGCGAACTGCGCCCGGGTTTCGAGGGCCGGGTCTCCCACGCCGCGTGGGGCCAGGAGTTCTTCGCGACCGTGCACTCCTCCCCCGGGTCCGGCGGGGCCTCGCCCGGGTTCGGAGGCGGGGGCGGAGGCCGTGGCGGGGGCGGCGGCCGCAGGTAGCGCGCGGAAGCGCCGCCGACCCGGCGACTGTGCGAGCGTGGACTTTCTCAGGAAGGCGAGGGTTCAGGGGTGCAGCCTGTGGAACGTGTACTCCCGCCGGAGGCTCTCGACCGGGGCCGGGCCCGCGTGGGCAGTCGTCGCTGCCGTCGGTCCTGGTGATGCGGCCGGCGTGGGCGGGGTGCACCTCGTCGACGGGCTGCTCACCACGACCGCCGAACGCGAACTCGGCCCGGCCGCAGACATGCTCGGGCCGCGCCGAGGAACCCTGCTCCCCCAGCGCGGCCCGTCCACGCGTACTGTCCCGGGGCGATCAGGACGGGCGCGGGGTGCGGGGCGGTTCCGTGCGCCGGTCGCCGGTCGCCTCGAAGGCGGCCGCGATCCCCAGCAGACGTGCGTCGTCGTAGGCACGGCCGGCGAAGGTCAGCCCGACCGGCATCCCGGTGTCGGCCATCGTGCCCATCGGAACGGTGACCGTGGGGATGCCCAGGTGCCGCCAGACCAGGTTGCCGTTGGCCACCCACACCCCGTTGCGCCAGGCCAGGTCGGCCGAGTCGGGGTCGGTGTCGGCATCGGCGGGCCCGACGTCGGCGACGGCGGGGAAGGCGATCGCGTCCAGGCCCAGGCGGTCCAGCCAGTCCTCGAAGTCGGCCCGGCGGGTGGCCACCAGCCCCTCGAGGCCCTCCTTCAGGTGCGGGATCTCCGTGAGCTCCAGGCCGGGGTGGTCGCGTACGAAGTCCGGGTAGGCGGCGATGTCGTCGTCGAAGCCGTCGTAGCGGTCCGGGAGGGTGCCCGGGTCGTGCGGGAAGATGCGGGAGCCGTCGACCCGGGCGAGGTCGTCCAGGTGCGGGTCGCCGTTGGCCTGCAGGAAGTCCTGCCAGGCCCAGGCCGACAGGTCGAGGAGTTCGCGGTCCAGGTACTCCGGGCTCACCAGCCCGCGGGTCCTGATCGTGGGCGCGCCGGGGCGGTCACCCTCGTAGTTGGTCACCACGGGCAGGTCGGTGTCGAGCACCCGTGTGCCCGCGGCCTCCAGGTCGGCCCGGGCCTCCTCCCACAGCCGCAGCACACTGTCGCGGGTGTGCACCTGCTGCCCGGTGGGGCCGCCGATACCGGGTTCGGGCGCGGTCCCGGCCTCGGGGTCGGTTCCGGTGTACAGGCGCGGGGCGCCGATCCTGAGCCCGTGCAGGGCGCGGCGGCCGGCGTCGGCGCTGTCCGCGCCCAGGTCGGTGTAGGCGGGCGGGCGCACGCGTGAGGCGGGCGGGACCTCGATCCAGGGTTGGACCCGCCAGAAGTCGCCGCGCTGTTCGCGATCGTCGGCGACGATCACGTCCAGCAGCTCGAGCATGTCGGTCATGGTGCGGGTGTGGGGCACCACGACGTCCATGGTGGGCACCAGGGGCCAGTTGCCACGGATGGAGATCACGCCCCAGGAGGGGGTGTAGGCGCACAGGGCGTTGTTGGAGGCGGGCGCGCGCCCCGACGACCAGGTCTCCTCGGCCAGGCCGAAGGCGGCGAAGCTCGCCGCGGTGGCCGTGCCCGATCCGTTGGAGGAGCCCGAGGCGAAGGCGGAGGTCAGGTAGGCGCCGTTGTAGGGGCTCTCCGCCCGTCCGTACACGCCGCGCTGCATCCCTCCGTTGGCCATGGGCGGCATGTTGGTGAGCCCGATGAGCACGGCGCCGTTCTCCCGCAGCCGTTCGACCGTGTAGGAGTCGCGCTGGGCGACGAGGTGCTCGAAGGCCGGCGAACCCGCGGCGACGCTGAGGCCGCGGGCCTGGTAGCTGTCCTTGGCGGTGTAGGGGATGCCGTCGAGCGGTCCCAGGGTCTGCCCGTTCGCTCGGCGGTCGTCGGAGGCGCGGGCCTCCTCCACGGCTCGGGGGTTCGTCACGACCACGGCGTTGAGGGCGGCCCCGGCACGGTCGTGGGCGGCGATGCGTTCGAGGTAGCGGTGGACCAGTTCCTCGCTGGTGACGCGCCCCCGCTGCAGGGCCTCGCGCAGCTGCGGGATCGTGGCCTCGACGACGTCGAAGGGTGCCATCAGCGCACGCTCCCCTGTTCGGTGCGCGGTGCGGGCTGCTGCTGGGTGATGCAGTGGATTCCGCCGCCGAAGCGGAAGATGTCGCGGGCGTCGACCTGCTCGACGGTGCGGCCGGGGTAGGCCTCGGCGAGGATCTGCGCTGCGGCCAGGTCGTTGGGGTCGTCGAAGGAGCACAGCACCACGGCGCCGTCGGTGACGTAGTGGTTGATGTAGGACCAGTCGACGAAGCTGCCGTCCTCGTCGGTGAGGGTCCTGGGCGCGGGCACGTCGACGATGCGCAACTTCTCGCCGCGGGCGTCGACGGCCTGCTCCAGGACACGGCGCAGGTCGCGGGTGATCTCGTGGTCGGGGTGGCGCGGGTCGTCCTGGCGGTGGAGCAGGAGGGTGCCGGACGCGGTGAAGGCCGCGACGATGTCGACGTGGCCGCGGGTGCCGAAATCGTCGTAGTCGCGCCAGAGCCCGCGCGGCAGCCACACGGCGTGGCTGGTGCCCAGGCGGGCGTGGACCTCGGCCTCCACGTCGGCCTTGGTGAGCCCGGGGTTGCGGCCCGGGTCGAGCTGCACGGTCTCGGTGAGCAGGACCGTGCCCGCGCCGTCGACGTGGATGCCGCCTCCCTCGTTGACCAGGGGGCTCGCGATGCGGGGCACCCCGGACCGTTCGGCCACGGCGGTGCCCACGCGCCGGTCGGAGTCCCAGGCGGCCCAGTCCTGGGCGCCCCACCCGTTGAAGATCCAGTCGACGGCGGCCACGCGCCCGTCGGGCCCGTGCACGAAGGTCGGGCCGGAGTCGCGCATCCACGCGTCGTCCAGGGGGACCTCGACGGTGTCGATGCCCGGGCCCAGCAGCGCCGCGGCGGTCGTGGCGTCCTCGGGTGCGACGGCGACGGTGACGGGCTCGTGGGCGGCGACCGTGCGGGCGACGGTGGTCCAGGCGGCACGGGCCCGGTGCAGGGTGGCGCTCCCGGGAGGGCCGAAGGTGTCGTTGGCCGGAGGGAAGGCCATCCAGGTGCGGTCGTGCGGTGCCCACTCCGGCGGCATCACCGTGGTGAGGGGCGCGTCGGCGGTGCTGTGCGCGAACATGTCGTTCCCTTGTCGTGGTGGTGTCGGGGCCGACACTAGGTCGGGTACTCGGTGGTCTCGAAGCGGCGGCGGAAGAACTCGGGGCTGCGCGCGTACTGCACGGCCATCGCGATCAGTCCCAGGACGAAGATGGCCAGGCCCAGGACGAAGACCAGCCCCACCCCGCCGACCTCGGACCCGGATCCGTAGGCGGGGTCCATGGAGTCCCAGGCGGTCTGGAAGAAGAAGACGAGCAGCAGGAGCCCGCCCAGCAGCGGCGCCACCAGCTTGGTCACCAGGGCGCCCAGGGACGCGGTCGCCTCGCGGCGGAAGTACCAGACGCAGGCCAGGGCGGTCACGCCGTAGTAGAAGCAGACCATCATGCCCAGGGTGGTGATGGTGTCCCACAGGACGTTCTCGGAGATCACGCGCATGACGGCGTAGAAGACCGAGGCGATGACGACGGCGACGACGGTCGCGTACCCGGGTGTGCGGTAGGTGGGGTGGACCTTCGCGTACTTGGACGAGAGGGCCCCGTAGTGGCCCATCGCGAGCATGGTCCGGGCCGGGGAGATCATCGTGGACTGCAGCGAGGAGGCGGAGGAGGACAGCACCGCCAGGGACATCAGGACGGCGAAGGGGCCCATGACCGGTCCGGCCAGTGCGGCGAAGACGTTCTCCTGGATGTCGGGGTTGCCGAGGCCGAACTCGGCGGTGGACACACCCGCGAAGGACAGGGTGGCCACCGAGACCGCGGTGTAGAGGGCCACGACCACGAGGATGGTGGCGATGGCGGCCTTGCCCGGGGTGGTCGTCGTGCCGCGGCTCTCCTCGTTCATCGTCACGACCACGTCCCATCCCCAGTAGATGAAGACGGACAGGGCCACGCCCGCGGCGAAGGCGGAGAAGGACTCCACGCCGAACGGGTTGAACCACTCCAGCCGCACCGGGGTGGCGTCGAAGGCCGAGCCGCCGGCGACGTGGCCGAACGCTGCGACGGCGAACCAGGCGAGCACGACGACCTGGAAGGTGACCAGCACGTACTGGAAGGTCTTGGTGGCCTCCAGGCCGCGGTAGGAGATCCAGGCCGCGGCGGCCATGAAGACCAGGCAGGTCGCGATGTTGACGGGCACGTTGCGCGTCAGGTCGGCGACCCAGTCCTGGCCGCTGATCTGGGACAGGGCCAGGTAGAAGAAGTCGACGGCGATCCCGGCGAGGTTGGACAGCACCAGGATGGTCGCCGCCAGCAGACACCAGCTGCCGAACCAGCCGACCCAGGGGCCGAAGGTGCGGGAGGCCCAGGTGAAGGTGGTGCCCGAGTCCGGCATGGCCTTGTTGAGCTGGCGGTAGCCGATCGCCACCAGGAGCATCGGCACGAACCCGACCAGCAGGATCGCGGGCAGGTGCTCGCCGACGGCGGAGGCGGTCGGGCCGAGGGCACCGGAGAGCGTGTAGGCCGGGGCGATGGTGGACACGCCGATGACCAGCCCTCCCAGGAGGCCGACGGCCCCGGTGCTCAGGCCTTTCCAGTGGGCGCGGCCGTCCTCGCCCTGTTGCCGGGTCGGGGGCCGGCTGGTGTCGGTCATGGTTGCTCCCTGTGGTCGCCGGGTGGGGTGTGGGCGCCGAGGGGCCGGCGCCGGGAACCGGTGAGCCGCGTGCGGTCTCACCAGGGGGTGGGGTTCGTGCGCGGTGCGCCGGCCCCTGAGAGTGTGCGGACGTGCGGGTCAGGCGGGTTCGGTCACGGACGCGAGGATCTCCTCGGCCGCGCGGCGCCCCTGCCTCAGGGCGCCGTCGACGTGCTGGTAGCCCTCGGCGGCCAGGTCGGAGCAGGCCCAGTGGAGGGGGCCGACGGGCTCGCGCTGGTGTGCGCCGTACCGGTGCAGGCCGCCCACGTCGAAGCTGGCGGCGTAGGCGCCCCGGGTCCATTCCTCGGAGACGAAGTCGGACTCGAAGTAGACGGTGGGTTCGAGGGCCTCCTCGCCCAGGTAGCGGGCGAGGGAGTTCAGGACGATGCTGCGGCGCTCGTCGGCGTCGCGCTTGAAGAGGTCGTCGGCGAGCTCGTCGGAGACGAAGGCGACCAGGGTGCCGCGGGTGTCTCCGTGGTTGGTGTTGTCGTAGACCTCCTGGCAGTACTCCTTGGCGCCGAAGCCGGTGCCGGAGAGGCCCTTGTCGCGCCAGAAGGGGCGGTCGTAGACGGCGTGGACCTTGATGACCAGGCCCATGGAGGTGTGCTGGTGCATCTGCTGCTGCAGCCACGGGAGGGCGGGTTCGAAGGAGATGCGCGAGTACAGGTTGGGCGGGACCGCCACGATCACCTGGTGGGCCCGGACGGTGAGGCGGTCGGAGACGACGGTGGCGGGGCCGTGGCCGTCCTCGTCCCAACGGATGGT
Organism: Nocardiopsis coralli; assembly: GCF_014892575.1. Lineage (GTDB taxonomy): Bacteria > Actinomycetota > Actinomycetes > Streptosporangiales > Streptosporangiaceae > Nocardiopsis > Nocardiopsis coralli. Next base: position 55,464 of record NZ_JADBGI010000017.1, read on the forward strand.
GCGCACGGGGGTCTCGAGGTGGACGGTGCCCTCGTGCAGGGCGCCGGCCATGGTCTCGGAGACCGACTGCATGCCGCCGACGACGCGGCGGTCGAGGATGAAGTCCTCGTCGACGAGGTTGGAGAAGGAGCCCGCGGAGGCGGCCATGAGCACGGCCTGCAGGGCGGAGAAGGAGTGGGACGGCTTGGTGATCATGCCGCCGGCCATGAAGATGCCGAGGTTCTCGCGGGCGTCGGCGTCGTCGGTCTGTGCGCGCATCCAGGCGTCGAAGGTGACGGTGTCGAGCTCGCGGGCCAGCGGGTGGTCCCAGGGGCGGTCGGGGCCGATCTGCGCCGCGAGCTCGTCCAGGAGCCCGATGACACGCTTCATCTCCGCCTCGGTGGCCTCGCCGGCGGGGAACATCTCGCCGGTGAACTCGTGGCGGGTGCCGTCGGCGGCCAGGAAGACGTCGGAGCCCTCGCGGTGTCGCGGGTAGGTGCTCATGCCCAGCTCGTCGAGGAGTCCGTAGAGCTCGGTCTGGTCGGGCGAGACCCACTGGCCGCCGATCTCGAGGAAGGCCCCGTCGATCTCCCGGGACCAGGTGCGCCCGCCCACGCGGTCGCGGGCCTCCAGGACGGCGACGGTCCGGCCGGCGGCCTGGAGGGTGCGGGCGGCCATCAGCCCGGCGGGGCCGGCGCCCACGACGACGACGTCGCGTTCGAGCACCTCGGTGCTGCCGATGACGTGTGTGCCACTCATGGATGTGCTCCTTCGAACATCAAAATGAACTTCATTCATTAATAGGGTCCACGTCTCCGCTGTCAAGAGCGGAAGCGCAACCCCTGGGCCAGGTCAGCACGGTCGACGCGCCGGACGGCCGTAACCGCAGGGCTTCTACACTGGGCAAAAATCCGTCGGCATCCCCGCGCCGGCACGCAGGAGGAAGGCGCCAGTGAGCCAGCGAACCCCCAGCACCCGAGGCAAGGGCCGTCCCTCCTCGCCGATCCTGTCGCGCGAACGCCTGTCGCAGGCAGCGATCCGGATCGTGGAGAAGCAGGGCTACAAGCGCCTGACCATGGCCTCACTGGCGCGTGAGCTCGGTGTCTCGGCCTCGGCGCTGTACAACCACGTCGCCTCGAAGCGGGACGTGCTCGTCCTGATCCAGGACCGCATCAACGAACAGATCGACTGCTCGCCCTTCGCGACCGAACCCTGGGACGAGGCGCTGCGGCGGTGGGCGCTCTCCTACCGGCAGTGCTTCATCCAGCACACGGCCCTCATCCCGGTCATGGCGGTGCTGCCCGTGGCCGACTCCCCCCAGACACTGCGCATGTACGAACGGGTGGCGCGCGGGCTGCACGAGGCCGGGGTCGACGGCCCCGACGCGGTCGACATCATCGTGGGCATCGAGGCACTGGTGTTCGGCGCCGCCTACGACGCCTCGGCCCCCACCGACATCTTCGACCCCGGCGAACTGGAAGAACTCGCCCCGAACTTCACCCGCTTCGCCGCACAGCGACCGAAGGACCCGCGGGAGGCCGCCGACCGCGCCTTCGAGCTCTCGCTCGACGCACTGATCGACGGCCTGCGCCGCAGGTACACCGACCCTGCCGGCTGAGGCCTCCGCCCGGGACGGCCTCTCTCAGATCTCCAGCGCGTGCATGACGTGCTTGACCTTGGTGTACTCCTCCACCGAGTAGAGCGAGAGGTCCTTGCCGTAACCGGAGGACTTGAAGCCGCCGTGGGGCATCTCCGCGGCCAGCAGCACGTGTGTGTTCACCCAGACGCAGCCGAAGTCGAGGGCGCGCGTCAGGCGCATGGCGGTGCCGTGGTCGGAGGTCCACACGCTGGAGGCCAGGGCGTAGTCGACGTCGTTGGCCAGTGCGACGGCCTCCTTCTCGGAAGCGAAGCTCTGCACCGTCAGGACCGGGCCGAAGGTCTCCTCCTGGACCAGCTCGTCGTCCTGGCGCAGGCCGGTGACCACGGTGGGACGGAAGAAGTACCCGTCGGAGCCCTCGACGGGGCCGCCGCCGGTGACCACCGAGGCGTGCTCGGGCAGGCGCTCGAGCTTGTCCTTGACCGAGCCGAAGTGGCGCACGTTGTTGAGCGGCCCGAAGTCGTTCTGCGACTCGTCGGCGTTGCCGGTGGCGGTGGCCGCGGCGGCCTCGGCGAGCAGGCCCACGAACTCGTCGTGCGCGCTCTCCTCGACGAGGATGCGGGTGACGGCTGTGCAGTCCTGGCCGGCGTTGAAGGTCCCGAACTCGACCACGGCCTTGGCGGTGGCGGCCAGGTCGGCGTCGGCGAAGACCACGGCGGGCGCCTTGCCGCCGAGCTCGAGGTGGCCGCGCTTGAGGCCCTTGGCGGCGGAGGCGGCGACCTCGCGGCCGGCGCGCACCGAACCGGTGAGCGAGACCATGGACGGCTCGGGGTGCTCGACCAGGAGCTGCCCGGTGGAGGCGTCGCCCAGGACCACGTTGACCACACCCGCGGGGAAGATCTCGCCGATGAGGCGGGCCAGGACCAGGGTGGACTCCGGGGTGGTGTCGGAGGGCTTGAGCACCACGCAGTTACCGGCGGCCAGGGCCGGGCCGAGCTTCCACACCGCCATGAGCAGCGGGTAGTTCCACGGGGTCACCTGGGCCACCACACCGACCGGTTCGCGGCGCACGTACGAGGTGTGGCCCTCCATGTACTCCATGGCGGCGCGGCCCTCGAGCGTGCGGGCGGCCCCGGCGAAGAAGCGCAGGTGGTCCACGCCCATGCCGATCTCCTCCTGGGAGATCATCCAGCGCGGCTGGCCGGTGTTGCGGTGCTGGGCCTCGACGATCTCGTCGGCGTGGGTCTCGACCGCGTCGGCCAGCTTGATGAGCAGGCGCTGGCGCTCGGCCGGGGTGACGTCCCTCCAGGTCTCGAAGGCCTCACGGGCGGCGGCGAAGGCCCGGTCGACGTCCACCTGGTCGGAGACGGGCGAGACCGCGACCGTCGCCCCGTCGGCGGGGTTGACGACGTCGAGCGTGCCCTGTCCGTGCGCGTCGGTGAAGGCGCCGTTGACGTAGTTCCTGAGGACGTTTGCCATGGGGTCTCCTCGGCGGCGAAAAATGATCTTCATTCATTTTATGGGCGTGCGGGGTGATGGGCAACACATCACCCCGCACGGATTCCTCGGGTCAGGACCAGGCGACCGAGAAGTAGGTGGGCTCCAGATACTCGTCGAGCCCCAGGTCAGCGCCCTCACGGCCCAGTCCGCTCTGCTTGACCCCGCCGAAGGGGGCGCTGGGGTCGGAGACGAGGCCGCGGTTGATGCCGACCATCCCGGCCTCCAGGCGCTCACCGATGCGCATCGCCGCGTCGGCCGAACCGGCGTAGACGTAGGAGGCCAGCCCGTACTCGGTCGCGTTGGCCTGTTCCACCAGCTCGTCCTCGTCCTCCCAGACCAGGACCGGAGCGACCGGACCGAAGACCTCCTCGCGCACCACGGCGGCGTCGGGCGCCACGCCCGTCAGCACCGTGGGCGCGACGAAGGTGCGCGGCAGGTCGGGCGAGACTTCGGCACGGTGCGCCACCCGGGCCCCGTCGGCCACGGCGGACTCGACGAGGGAGCGGATGCCGTCGGCCTGGCGCTCGGAGATGACCGGGCCGATGTCGGCGCCCTGCTCGCCCGGGCCCACCTTCAGGGCCTCCACGGCCCGGCCGAAACGCTCCACGAAGGCGTCGGCGACCCGGCGGTGCACGTAGAAGCGGTTGGCCGCCGTGCACGCCTGCCCGGAGTTGCGGAACTTGGCGATCATCGCGCCCTGCACCGCGGCGTCGATGTCGGCGTCCTCGGCGACGACGAACGGGGCGTTGCCGCCCAGCTCCATCGAGGTGTTGAGGACCCGGTCGGCGCACTGGGACAGCAGCGTGCGGCCCACCCCGGTCGAGCCGGTGAAGGACAGCTTGCGCACCCGGCGGTCGGCGATCCAGGCCGAGACCACCGGCGCGGCCGCGGTCGTGGGCACCACACGCACCGCGCCCTCGGGCACCCCGGCCTCCAGCAGGATCTCCTCGATCGCCAGGGCCGTCAGCGGGGTCTCCGCGGCGGGCTTGAGCACGGCGGTGCACCCGGCGGCCAGGGCCGGGGCGAGCTTGCGCGTGGCCATGGCCGCGGGGAAGTTCCACGGCGTGATCAGGGCGGCGACCCCGACCGGGGCACGCGAGACGACGTTGCGCACCCCTCCCCCGGGGGCCGTGCCGAAGTGGCCCGGGATGCGGACCGCTTCCTCCGCGTACCAGCGGAAGAACTCGGCCGCGTAGCCCACCTCGGCCTCGGCGTCGGCGCGGGACTTGCCGTTCTCGGCGACGATGAGCGCGGCGAGGCGGTCCTTGGCGGCGATCATGCCCCGGTGGGCCCCGGTCAGGATCTCCGAGCGCCGGCGCGGCGGGGTGGCCGACCAGGACGGGAAGGCGTCGTGGGCCTCGCCGAGCGCCTGCAGGGCCGAGTGCGGTCCGTGGTCGGCCACGGTGCCCACCACGGCACCGGTGGCGGGGTCGGTCACGTCGAAGGTGGCGGCGCCACCGGCGTGTGCACGCTCCATGGTCGTGTTCCTCCAGTCGGTTCGGTCGGGTTCAGGAACGCCGCAGGGCGCCGGTGAGGATCTCCAGCCCCTCGAGGAGCAGGTCGTCGCCGATGGTCAGCGGCGGCAGGAGTCGGATGACGTTGCCCCAGGTGCCGCAGGTCAGGGTGATGACCCCGGCGTCGCGGGCCTGCTGTGCCACGCGGGCGGTGAGGGCGGCGTCGGGCTCGCCGGTGCCGGGGTCGACGAGCTCGAGGGCGAGCATGGCGCCGCGGCCGCGGACCTCGGCGATGCGCGGGTCCTGTTCGCGGGCGCTGAGCAGGTGGTCGGTGGCGATCTTCTCGACCTGGACGGCGCGCTCGAGCAGGCCGTCCTCCTCGATGGTCTCGATGGCGGCCAGCGCCGCCGCGCAGGCGATGGGGTTGCCGCCGTAGGTGCCGCCGAGCCCGCCGGCGTGGGGCGCGTCCATGACCTCGGCGCGGCCGGTGACGGCGGACAGGGGCAGACCGCCGGCGATGCCCTTGGCGGTGGTGACGATGTCGGGCTCGATGCCCTCGTGGTCGGAGGCGAACCAGCGGCCGGTGCGGGCGAAGCCGGTCTGGACCTCGTCGGCGATGAAGAGGACGTCGTTGTCGCGGCACCAGCGCACGACCTCGGGGAGGAACCCGGGCGCGGGGACGATGAAGCCGCCCTCGCCCTGGATCGGCTCCATGACGACCGCGGCCAGGTTCTGCGCGCCGACCTGCTTCTCGAGCTGGTCGATGGTGCGCGCGGCGGCCTGGGCACCGTCGAGCCCGTCGTGCAGCGGGTAGGAGCCCGGGACCCGGTAGAGCTCGGACGCGAAGGGGCCGAAGCTGTGCTTGTAGGGCATGTTCTTCGCGGTCAGGCCCATGGTGAGCGTGGTGCGCCCGTGGTAGGCGTGGTCGAACGCGGCGACCGCCTGGCGGCCCGTGTGGGCGCGGGCGACCTTCACGGCGTTCTCCACGGCCTCGGCCCCGGAGTTGAACAGGGCGGTCTTGGCGGGGCCGGGGACCGGAACCAGGTCGGCGAGGCGCTCGGCGACCTGGAGGTACTGCTCGTAGGGCGTGACCATGAAGCAGGAGTGGGTGAAGCCCTCGACCTGGGCGCGCACCGCCTCGACCACGCGCGGGGCGGAGGCACCGACGGTGGTCACGGCGATCCCGGAGGCGAAGTCGATGAGGCGGTTGCCGTCGACGTCCTCGACGATGCCGCCGCCGGCCCGGTGGGCGAAGGTCGGCATGACGGAGGAGACGCCCCGGGGCACGGTGGCGTCGCGGCGGTCGGCCAGTGCCTGTGCATGCGGACCGGGGAACGCGGACCCGAGGTGTCGGGACTGGGCGAGGTCGGCCATGGGAGCCCCCTGAGTGGTGTGACGTGGGTTTCAGTTCATGGTCCCCAGTAGCTTTTATGCTGTCCAATGCCTGTTTCTTTGGTGACGTATGCTCGGGAAGCATGGAGATCCGCCTGCTGCGCTACTTCGTGACCGTCGCCGACGAGGGCACGGTCTCCCATGCCGCCGTGCGCCTGCACATGACCCAGCCCGCGTTGTCCCGGCAGGTCAAGCAGTTGGAGAAGGAGATCGGGGTCCGGTTGTTCCAGCGCACGGGGGTTCGGTTGAGCCTGACCAGCGCGGGTGAGGAGTTCCTGACCGAGGCACGCGCCCTGCTGCGCCGCTTCGACCAGGCCGAACGGCTCGCCGCCCACCTGTCGGCCGGGCGCCTGACGTCGGTGTCCTTCGGCGCCCCGAGCACGACGCTGGTCGACATCGTGGCGCCCTTCATCGCCGGTTTCGACGCCTCCGACCCCGAACCCAGCGTCACCAGCATCGACATCGACCCGGACCTGCCGGACCTGGTGTCCAGGGTCGACCTCGGCATCACCACGCGCCCGCCCCCGCCGGGCTTCTCCGGCCTGCCCCTGGCACGGTTGCCGGTGTACGCGTACGTGCGGGAGGACCACCCGCGGGCCGGCGCGGAGAGCATCGGGGTCGGCGCGCTCGTGGACGGCGACCTCGTCCTGCCGAACCGTGACTTCGCCGCGCGCCGCCTGCTCGACCACACGGTGCGGGGCCTGGGCGCGCACTACGGGACCGTGGTGGAGACCTTCAACGGCGAGATCGCCCAGGCCCTGGCGGCCGCGGGCCGGGGTGTGGCGGTGGTGACCGACGACCCCCGGTTCGGGCTCCTGCCGCAGCGCATCACCGACGGCGCGGACACGCTGGCGGTGTCCCTGCACGCGGTGTGGGCCCACGACCACCACGCACACGCGGTACTGGAGACCATGGCGCGGCGGCTGCAGGACTTCTGCCGGGAGCGCTACGGGGCGACGTTGGACGGGGACGGGCCGGTCGGCAGAAACACACCGGGCGAATAAAACCCCCCGGCGCACATTCACCCTATATTCACCATGGGTCACACAAAAAGGACCCGGTGCAAGGGGGCCGCATTCTTTCTGCGCCGCTCAGGCCTGCGCCTTCGCGATCCGCTGCGCCTCACTCAACCGGTCGAGCAACCAGTCCGGAATGTGGTCGGAGCTGCGCGGGAAACGCTGCACGTCCCACAGGTAACACCGGGGGTCCGGGGCGGGGTCGAACTCCGGCGGGTTCTTCTGGTCGAACTCCAGCGCGATCTCCCCCGACTCCCCGATCCGGAACCGCGCCCGGAACCAGGTGCCCTTGCCCTGCTGGTACATGCCGGTGCGCAGGGTGTACAGGAGCCGGTCGGCCTCGGCGGGCAGCCACTCCAGTTCCGTGCCGGCGCCGACCCAGTCCACGCTGACGCGGGTGTCGGTGACGCCGGCGACCTCCTTGTGGTCGATGAGGATCCCGGTCCACTCCCCCTTGGGGCGCAGGGCGTCGAAGGTGCGGTCGACGATCTCCTGCACCACGTCCATCATCACCTCGGGGGTGAGCCCGCCCGCGGGGACGCCGGTCTCGCGCAGCAGGGCGGCGTCGGTGTAGGTGGCCCACTCCAGCGGCAGGTCGTCCACGTGCTCGGGCAGCGGTTCGGTGCTCTCCTCGGCGGCCCCCATGAGCTTGAGCTGGAGCCAGTCGGGCCGGTGGTCGACCCCGCGGGGGAAGCACACGTGGTCGAGGGCGAAGCTGCGGTCGGGGCGGGCCTCCCCGAAGTGGGGTTCCTCGTCGTGCTCGTAGCGCACGGTGTACCGACCGGGCCCCTCGACCTCCAGGTGGGCGGTGTACCAGGTGCCCACGGCCTCCAGGTACATACCGCTGCGCAGCTCGGCCATGAGTTCGGGGGCCGACGCCGGGGGCAGCCAGTGTTCGACGCGCCCGTCGGAGAACATCGCCTCCAGGCGCACCGTCGCGAAGTCGACCAACCCGGTGTAGACGAGCCGGAGTTTGACCCAGTCGGCCGGGGCCGACGAGAGCAGCTCGCCCGAGACGCGGCGGAGGAGGTCGTCCTGCTCAGCGGGGGTCATCGCCTTTCGGGCACTCATGGGTCCGCTTTCTAGTCGCGCCAAAATTCCGACCCGGGTCTTATCAGGCCGCACGCCCAGCAATACTATTTGCGCTCGGTGGTGGGTTTCGGGACCTTGCACAGAATGTCCTATGGTGCCACTGCGTTTTGTCCACACCCCACTACCGAACCCTCACACAGCGGGATATCCTGCGCGGTGCGGCCACTGCCCCCACGTTCCCCCACCCACCAGGATCCAGCATGGGACGATTCCGCGACGACCAGGGACAAGCCAGCGTCCTGCTGCTGTTCGGTCTCACTCTCGCCCTCCTCGCCCTCACCGTCCTGTTCGTGCGTGTGGGAGGCGCCAACGACCTGCGCTCGCAGGCCCAGACAGCAGCCGACGCCGCTGCGCTCGCCGCCGTGAGCGCGATGCAGGACGAAGCCGCCTCCGACCTCGCCTCCGGGTCCTTCCCCATGCCGGCCTACGACGAGGACGCCGCCACCGAGCGCGCCGAGGAGTACGCGCGCGCCAACGACGCGGTGCTCACCGACATCCGGGCCAGCGACAACACCATGGGGCGCAACGGGAACATCGTGCGCGTGGAGGTGCGCGGGGCGCTGTGCCAGAAGGAGCTGGAGGAGGACGCCGGCCGCGAGAGCTGGAACGACACGGTGTGCGACGGCGAGGAGGAGGACGTCGACACCGTCACCGGCAACGCGTCGGCGATCGCGATCATGCACTCCCCCACCGACTGCGACCGCGACGGCGAGGACCTGAGCTGCGGCGGGGCCGGCGTCGACGACGTCTCGGCGGCCCGGGGGCTCATCGACGTCAACCTCGTCGACGAGGAGGGCGAGTACACCTTCGACCCCGACGCCGTGGTCTTCGCCAGCGGTGCGACGGTCTCCTGCGGGTCCCTCAACGTGATCCCCGAGGCCTGCGAGACCCACGAGGTGCTCAACGAGGAGTTCCCCGGCTTCTACCTGTCCGCGGGCGGCTTCCGCCCCGAGGAGGACAGCGACCACGGGCACGGGCAGGCGATCGACTACATGGTGGCGCCGTTGGGCGGTGAGCCCACCGAACAGATGGACCAGACGGCCCTGACGGTCGTCAACTGGGTCATCGAGAACCACGAGGAGCTCGGGGTCAAGGGGCTGATCTACGACCGGGAGATCTGGAACCCCGCGCGCGACCCCCACGGCACGTTCCCGGGCACGGGGCGCCCGCACGGAATCGGAGAGGACAACACCCAGGGGCACGTGGACCACATCCACCTGGCGATCGGCCCGCCGCCCATGCGCTGACCCGGCACGTCACGCAGGTCCTGGGCGGAGCCCCGGTGGTCGGGGGCCGGACACCGTCCACGGACCCCTCGTCACGCCGCGCGGCCGGGCGGGTCTCGTACCTTCCTCGCGTCCATGGTTGTCCACAGGCTCGGAATCCGTTCTTGTGGCGGGCCTCGGCCGGGCCGAACCTGGGCCCATGGAGACCGAAGAGCACCTCCCCGCCCGCCTTCCCGACCACGACGCCCTCCTGGCCCGCGCCGCGGAGCTGCGCGAGCACCTGCACCCGGCGGCGGTCCTCGCCGAGCGGTCGGCGGCCTACGTCTGGGGCGTGGACGCCTTCCCCGACCGCCGGGACGCGGCCGAGCAGGTGCAGCACGTGTGCCTGCCGCCGCACGCGCGCAACCCGGCACGGCCGTCGGTGCGGGTGCACCGGGTGCGGTTGGAGCCGGACGAGCACACGCGGGTGTCGGACGTGCCGGTGACGGTCCCGCTGCGCACGGCCCTGGACTGTGCGGTGTACGCGCGTTCCCTGTACCTGGCCACAGGGTTGGTGGACCGATTCCTCGCCGCTGGGTTGGTGGGGGTCGAGGAGCTGGCGGCACAGTCGGGGCGGACACGGTCATGGCGGGCGCGTGAACGGTTGGAGCGGGTGCTGGCGTTGGCATCGCCGGCGAGCCAGTCGCAGCCGGAGAGCTGGGCGCGGGTGCTGTTCCGTGAGGCGGGCCTGCCGCCGCCGACACCGCAGTGCCCGGTGAGCACCGCCCGGGGGTTGTTCCACGCCGACCTGGGGTGGCCGCACCAGACGACGGTGGTGGAGTTCGACAGCGTGCGCCACCACCACACGCTCGAGCAGCGCCGGCAGGACGGGCAGCGGTGGCGGGCGATGGTCCGGGCAGGGTGGGCCGTGGTGTCGGTGAACCTGCACGACCTGGGACCGGGCGCGGGGGCGCTGGTCCTCCGGTTGCGCCGGGTGCTGCAGGCGCGGGGCTGGTGGTGCACCCCGCCCGAGGCGGAGCGCCTGGACCGGTCGTTGTGGCGGTTGCGTCGGCGCGCGCCGGTCCTGCGGTGAGGGGGCGGCGGGTGCGCGGGGACGGGGGTGCGGGGGTGTTGGAGTACGTGGCGGTGGTGGTGCTGGTGGCGGCGGTGTTGATCGGAGTGGCGGCGGGGGTTCCGTGGGACCGGGTCTCCGGCGGCACGGGGACGGCGGTCGGGCGGGCCCTGGGCGAGGACGCGGAGGAGGTCCCGGTCCCGGTTCCGGAGGGCGAGTGGACCCTGGACCCGTTGGAGGCGGCGGACGCGGTGCGGCGGTGCCTGGACGGGGTGTGGGTGCCCGATCCGGTGTCGCGGGTGGACTGCGCGTTGGCGTTGCTGGGGCTGTTGGACGCGCCGGTCCTGGAGCAGACGGTGCTGCGGTTGGAGGCGGAGGAGTTGCACGAGCTGTTCACGAGCGGGCGGTTCAGCGCGTCGACGGTGGCGCGCCGGGTGGTGACCACGGTGTGGGAGCACGGGTCCCAGGAGGTGTGGGAGCGGCTGTCCCGCACGAGCACGTTCGCGTTCCTGCGCCCGGTAGTGGAGGACCCCCGTGCGCAGTACGCACTGCGGTTCGTCCAGGTGGGATCGGAATACGTGCGCCCCGTTCTCGAACGGAAAGCGATGACGCAGCGTCATACCCCGCGTACGCATCATGCCCGGACGTGGTACGCCGACCCCTCGGGCTCCTCCCGTCAGAAGCGAGGCCCTGGACGTGTCGTCGACGAATCCCCCCGATCGCGGCACCGAGACCGCCCCCGGACCCGACGCGCCGCGGCGCAGACCCCACTGGCTGCTGGTGGCCGCGGCGGCGGTGCTGTGCCCGGCCGTGGTGGTGGCCGGGTGGCAGGCGGGCCACGTCATCACACACGACCTGGGACCCGGGGCACCGGCCACGCAGGAACCCCGGCCGCTGTCGGCGGCCCCGCCGGTGGAGGCGAGCGATCCGGCACAGGCGGAGGAGTTCGTGCGCTCGGCGGCGCTGAGGGTGGACGCGGCGCAGGGGTTCCGGGTGGTCTTCTTCGTGCACGGAGCGGGAACGGACGCGTCGGTGGGGTTGGCCTCGCTCGATCCCGGTTCGGCCGAGCGCGGGCACGGGCGGGCCGTCTTCGACTCCGGGTCGGAGCCGCGGTTCGATCACACCTTCACCGCGGTGGACGGCACCCGGGTGGTGCGCCACGGGGCGGACGACGGGCGGTGCTCGATGGCGGCGGGGCCGGGCGATCCGGAGCCGTCGGTGATCGAGGAGCCCTCCGACGCCGATGCGTACCTGTGCTCGCGCGGTTTCGCCTCGGCCAAGCTCTGGGAGGTGCTGGCCTCCTCGGAGGACCTCCGGTACGAGGGCGAGGAGTACACCGACCTGGTTCCGTTGTCCGACGACCCCGCCGACGGGGACTCGCAGGGTTCGGAGCGGGTGCCGGCGCACCGCTACACCGGCACCTTCACTGCGTTGGTGGGCGGATACGACCCGCAGGGACAGGAGAACGTGCTCTCACCGGTGGAGGAGACCGGGTTCGACCTGTGGATCGACACGGACGGCCTCCCCCGCCGGTTCGTGCACGACGACGGGGCGGGGACCGGCGAGACCTACGACGTGCACGCACTCTCCTGAGCGCGTCCGGCTCGACCCGGGGAGCCCGCTCACTCGGGCACGCCGGCCCCGTCCGCGACCAGGTCGGGGACCTCCGTGGTGGGGTCGAGCTCGTAGACGTAGGGCGGGTCGGGCACCTCGCCTCGGATCTCGGGTTGCGGGGTGTCCACGAGCAGGTTGTCGCGGGCCTCGATGTTGCCGGGTTCGTCCTCGTCGGGGGTGACCGAGAGCTCGGAGTTCTGGAAGTAATTGCCCTCCGCCAGCACGTTCGAGGCGTGGGCGGACTCCACCCCGTACTCGCCGTTGGAGCGGAAGTAGTTGTTGAACACGTGCACGTGTTCGGCGTTGCGGGCGCGGGGGTGGTGGCCCGCGGTGCCGTCGAAGTGGTTGTGGTGCACGGTCACGTGGAGCGCACCGGGTTCGTCGTCGGCGCCGCCGATGGTCAGGGCGGAGGCGGCCTCGGTGAAGCGGTTCCAGGCCACGGTGACGTGGTCGGCGCCGTCGGCGATCTCGAGCAGGGTCCCGTCGTCGCCGGTGAAGGTGGACCGGTGCACCCACACGTTGCTCGCCCCGCCGCGGACAGCCACGGCGGTGCCGTCAGCATCGAAGGACAGGCCGGTGAGCACGACGTTGTCGGCCCCGTCCACGACCAGTCCGCCGCCGGTGAGCGCGGCGCCTTCGTCGGATGCCACGAGCGTGGTGTCGGAGGGCACCTGCACGTCCCCGTCGAGCTCGATGGCGCCCTGCAGCTCGACGACGAGGGGGCCGTCCTCCTCCAGGTGCGCGCTGAGCTCGTCGGCGTCAGTGGCGGTCACCGGGTCGGCGTCGCCTCCCCCGGTCACGCCGCCGCCGTCCTCGGGCTCGCCGGACGCTTCGGTGTCGCCGTCCCCCTCGTCATCGGCGGGCGCGGGTTCGGTGGCCCAGCCGACGGGGGTCTCGGGCTGCTCGTCCTCCGGGGGCGGACTGGACTCGTCGGCCTCTTCGGGGTCGGCGTCGGCGCCGACGGGCGGGTCCGAGGGCCCGGGGTCGGGCTGCTGCGAGCAGGCGACGAGCGCCGCGCACAGCAGTGCGAGAGGGACCTGCAGGACGGTCGGGTGCAGTCGCATCGGGAACTTTCCAGCGAGCGGGGGTGGAGGGCGGCGCGATCCGCGGGGGATGGTGCCCCCGATTGTCGCATCATCCGAACCGGCGACGCGCCCGGACACCCGGCACAGCAGGCGATCCCGCACACGCGCAGGGGCGCCGCACCTCCGCTGGGGAGGCACGGCGCCCCGGGGTTCACCGTGGGGAACCGGCCGGTTCCGGGTGGAGCGGGTGGACGGGTGTTACTCGCCCTCGGCCGCCCAGCCGATGTCCTCGTAGATCCACTCGACGGCCAGGCCGGACTCACCGAAGTTGTGCAGGTTCTCGTCCATGACCCAGAAGCCGGGGCGCTCGTACAGCGGGATGGTCACGACCTCGTCCCACAGCGCCGCGTCGATCTCGTTGGCGAGCTCGGCGTAGCGGTCCTCGTCGGTCTCCTCGGCCATCTCGTCGAAGAGGTCGTTGATCTCGGGCGTGGAGTGCTGGCTGTTGTTGTTGCCCCAGTCCTCGCCGTCCTCGTCGAGCGGGCCGCCGTAGTTGCCCTTGGTCCCGCTGTGGAACGGGTGCTGCCCGGTGAGCACGAACGCGGCCATCTCGAAGTTGCCCGGCGTGATGTACTCGGTGAACAGCGCGTTGGCCGGGACCTGCTGGATCTGCACGTCGATGCCGACCTCGGAGAGCATGTCCTGCGCGATCTCGCCCTCGTCCTGGGCGATCTCCAGGCCCTCGGAGACGATGAAGTCGATGGTGAGCTCGTCGCCGTCCTCGTTGGTGCGGACGGTCTCCTCACCCTCCAGGGTCCAGCCGGCCTCGTCGAGGAGGTCCTCAGCGCGGTCGATGTCGACGTCGCCCAGGTCGCCGCTGTTGTCCTGGTAACCGTGCTGGCTGGAGCGCAGCAGGCGGTTGACCTCACCGGTGATGGGCCAGTCCACCGAACCCAGCGAGACCTCGGCCATGACGTCGCGGTCGATGGTCAGGGCGATGGCCTGGCGCACCCGCTTGTCCTCCAGGCGGGGGCTGGAACCGTTGAGGTTGATGAACCGGTGGCCGTGGTTGACGGCGCGGGTGAAGTAGGCGCCGTCGCCCTCCTGCTCCTCCAGGCGCTGGTAGGCGGCGGCGTCGTAGCCCAGGTAGAAGGCGTCGATCTCGCCGTTGTCGAAGGCGCCGGCCATGGCGTCGCTGTCCATGGCGTCGAAGATGATGCGGTCGAGCTTGGGCTCCTCGCCCCACCAGTCCTCGTTCTTGTGGAGGGTGATGCGCTCGGCGACCTCGTCGAACTCGGCGTCCCCGAACGGGCCGGCGGTCAGCGGCAGGTCGCGGTAGTAGTCCTCCGCGAACGCCTCGTCGTCGTCCATGGACTCGGCCGGGTAGAGCTCGTTGAAGAACGTGGGCCACTCGCCGTAGGGCTCGCTCAGCTGCAGGGTGAACGAGAACTCGTCGTCGCCCTGCTCGACCGACTCGATGCGCTCGTAACCCACGGTGGAACCGAGCTCGAAGTCGCCGTCGCGCTCACCGCTTCGGGTGATGGCGTTGGCCTCGTAGTCCTCCCAGGTGACCGGTTCACCGTTGGACCACTCGGCGTCCGGGTTCAGCTCGTACCAGACCTCGAGGCCGTCGTCGCTGACCCCGTAGTCGAGCACGTAGTTCGGGTTGTTCTCGTACCCGCCCTCCTCGTCGAAGTTCGAGGCGGAGGGCATGGCCGCGGCAATGACACGGCGCACGTCGGCCTTGTTGCCCTGCACGTGGGCCAGGTTGTGCTGATCCTCGTACTCGCTGAGGGCGAAGACGAAGTCGCCGCCGTCCTGCAGGTCGTCGCGGTCGGCCGGGTTGAGGTCCGAGGCGGGCAGCGCCTCGGCCTCCTCCTGGCCGCCCTGGCCGTCGCCGTCGTCGGAGCCGCAGGCGCTGGCCATGAGGACCAGGGCTGCGGCGGGGGCGAGATAACGCCACTTCCCGATTCGCATGGGGGTTTTCCTCCTAGGGATGCGTCGACCAGCGCGCGGGACGGCGCCGGCCCTGCCAGACGGAACCTCGGCGGCCGCTCACACGGCCCCCTCCTGCCGCTCGGCGAAGTGGCAGGCAGAACCTTGATCCCCGCCATTGACGGGGAGAATCTGCGGTTCCACGTTCGTGCACTGTTCTTGATCGTGTGCGGAGAGCGTGACGAACTTCTGGCACCTCGTACGGAACCTGCAACCCGAAGGCGGGTTTGCGGGGCTGGGCAGGTCGCCGTCCAAGACAATGTGGGCGCGGCCGCGTTCCTTCTCCGGGTCGGGGACCGGGATGGCCGAGAGCAGCGCCTGGGTGTAGGGGTGCGAGGGGCTCTTGTAGAGGGAGTCGGTGTCGCCGATCTCCACGATCCGCCCCAGGTACATGACCGCGACCCGGTCGGCGATGTGCCGGACCACCGACAGGTCGTGCGCCACGAACAGGTACGCCAGCCCGAGTTGGGCCTGGAGCTCCTCGAGCAGGTTGATGACGCCGGCCTGGATCGACACGTCCAGGGCGGAGACCGGTTCGTCGAGCACGAGGAGTTTGGGTTCCAGGGCCAGGGCGCGGGCGATACCGATGCGCTGGCGCTGGCCGCCGGAGAACTCGGCGGGGAACCGGGTGACGTGCTCGGTGTTGAGCCCGACCAGGCCGACGAGCTCGTACACGCGCCGGGTGATCTCGTCCTGCGGCACCCGGTGCGTGACCAGGGGCTCGGCGATGATGTCGAAGACCGTCATGCGCGGGTCCAGGGAGCTCATCGGGTCCTGGAAGACGATCTGCATGTCCTTGCGCAGGGCGAAGCGTTCGGCCTTGGACAGCGTCGACACGTCGCGCCCCATGACCTCGACCGATCCACGCTGGGGTTTCTCCAGGCCGAGGATCTCCATGAGTGTGGAGGACTTGCCGCACCCGGACTCCCCCACCAGCGCCAGGGTCTCGCCCTCGCGGATGTCGAAGTCGAGGCCGTCGACGGCGTAGACCGTGCCGACGCGGCGCTTGAGCACGGCGCCCTTCATGAGGGGGTGGTGCTTGATGAGGTCGTGCACGCGCAGCACCTCGGCGCGGTGCTCGCGCTCGCCCCCGGTCCCTTCGGCCTCGGGGATGTCGGGCACCGGGTAGATGTCCTGGGCGGTCCAGTCGTTGGTCTCGATCTCGCCGGAGCGGATGCAGGCGACGCGGCGGTCCCCGGTGTCCTCGACCTGCGCGGGCGCCTGCCCGTTCTCCTCCGAGGTGGCGCGGATGGTCTCGGCGGAGGGCTGGGCGCCGACCGTGAGCAGTTCGGGCTCGGCCAGGTCGCACTCGGGCTGCGCGATGGGGCAGCGCGGCGCGAACGGGCAGCCGGGAGGCAGGTCGGTGAGCGAGGGCGGGTTGCCCTTGATGGGTACGAGGGCGCCCTGGCGTTCGAGGTCCATGCGGGGCACGGCGCCGAGCAGGCCCATGGTGTAGGGCATGCGGCTGCCGTAGTAGATCTCGTCGACGGTGCCGATCTCCACCGGGCGGCCCGCGTACATGACCAGGAGCCGGTCGACGAAGCCCGCCACGACGCCGAGGTCGTGGGTGATCATCACGATGGCGGCGCCGGTCTCGCTCTGTGCGGTGCGCAGCAGGTCGAGGATCTGCGCCTGGATGGTCACGTCCAGGGCGGTGGTCGGTTCGTCGCAGATGATGACGTCGGGGTCGTTGGCCATGGCCATGGCGATCATGACGCGCTGGCGCATGCCCCCGGAGAACTCGTGCGGGAAGGACCGGTACCGGTGCTCGGGGTTGGGGATGCCCACGAGGTCGAGGAGTTCCACGGCCCGCTCGCGCGCCTTGGCCTTGGGGATCTTCTTGTCGTGGGTGGTGACGGCCTCGGCGAGCTGGTCGCCGACCGTGTAGACGGGCGTCAGGCCCGACAGGGGGTCCTGGAAGACCATGGAGATGACCTTGCCGCGTTTGCGGGCCATCACCTTGTCCTCGAGGCCGAGGATCTCCTCGCCGTGCAGGCGTACCGACCCGGTGATGTTCGCGTGGTCGGGCAGCAGGCCCATGGCGGCCATGGAGGAGACCGACTTTCCGGAGCCGGACTCGCCGACGATGCCGAGCACCTCGCCGCTGCGGACGCTGTAGCTGACGCCGCGCACGGCGTTGACGTCGGGGTTGTTGCCGAACCCGCGGAAGGTCACGTTGAGGTCGGTGACCTCCAGGACGGGGGTGTCAGCGGTGGCGCCGGCCTCGGGTGCGGGCCCGTGCCCTTCGATGGTGTCGATGCTCATGGTGCTGTGTTCCCCCTAGGACCGGCGCGACTTCGAGGTCGGGTCGAGGGCGTCGCGCAGCCCGTCCCCGATCATGTTGACTGCGAGCACCAACAGCACGAGCAGCGCCGTGGGGAAGAGGAACATCCACGGGGCGGTCGTGGCGAAGTTGGCGCCGTCGGCGATGACGATGCCCAGGGTGATGTCGGGCGGCTGCACACCCAGGCCGAAGTAGCTCAGCGCGGTCTCACCGATGATCGCGGTGCTGACCATGATGGTGGCGTCCGCGATGAGCAGGGACGACATGTTCGGCAGGATGTGGCGCAGGATGATCTTGCGCGGTGGCACGCCCATGAAGCGGGCGGCGTGGATGTACTCGCGTTCCCGCAGCGAGATGGTCATGCCGCGCACCATCTTGGAGGTGACCATCCAGCTGAGCCCGGCCAGGAGCACGACGAGGATCAGCCAGCCGCTGGCGCCCATGAAGTGCTTGGACAGGATCGCCAGGATCACGAAGCTGGGCAGGACCAGCGCGAGGTCGGCCACCCACATCAGGGCGCGGTCGGTGAGTCCGCCGAAGTAGCCGGCGAAGGCGCCGACGAGCGCGGCCACGGCGGTGGAGATCATCGCGACGAGCAGGCCGATGAGCAGGGACTTCTGCAGACCGGCTGCGGACTGGGTGAAGATGTCCTGTCCGGTGCGGTTGGTGCCGAACCAGTGCTCGGGCGAAGGGCCATCGAGCGTGGCGAGGTAGTCCCGTTCGGTGATGCCCCAGGGGCTGATGACGGGGCCGAGGAAGGCGAGCAGGGCCAGGCCGGCCAGCATCGCGAACCCGATGATGACGCGGCGGGTGGCGATCAGCTGGCGCAGGACGTCCTTGAGGCGGCTGGGGGCCGGGGGCACGGCCGGTGCCTCGGTCTGGCTGCCCCGGTCGGGGCGTTCGGTGGTCGAGCTCATGCCGTGGTCTCCAACGGGGCGGCCGAGGTGGGGCTCGGGGGCTGGGTGTTGCGGGGGTGGCGGGTTCCGGTCCTCATCACACCCTCACCCTCGGGTCGAGCCAGGCGTAGAGGATGTCGGACAGGAACGAGGCCAGCATGATCGTGACCGCCATGAACCAGGAGACCGCGGCGACCACGTGCACGTCCTGTCGGGCGATGGAGTCGATGAGCCAGGCGCCCATGCCGTGCCAGGCGTAGATCTTCTCGGTGAAGGTCGCTCCGGAGACCAGCATGCCGAACGTGAACGTGAAGTAGGTGATGGTGGGGATCATCGCGGTGCGCAGGGCGTGCTTGAACAGGGCCTTGCGCCGGGTGAGCCCCTTGGCCATGGCGGTGCGCACGAAGTCGGAGCCGAGCACGTCCAGCATCATGTTGCGCTGGTAGCGGGCGAAGGCGGCGAACAGGGCGAGCGCGAGCACGAGGGTCGGCAGGATCGCGTGGTAGACGCGGTTGATGAGCAGTTCCCACCATTCGCCCTGGATACCGGCCGTGTATTCGCCCGAATATCGGAAGAACTGGAACCCGATGAAGTCGTTGAAGGCCGCGGCGCCGACCTGGATGACGATGGCGATGACGACCGTGGGGATCGACAGCACGAAGAAGGAGGCGCCGGTGGCGGCCTTGTCGAAGGCGCGGTACTGGCGGATGGCCGCGTAGGCGCCGATGGCGATGCCCATGAAGCTGCCGATGAGGGTGGCCACGACGATGAGCCGGAGTGTGACCCCGGCCTTCATGAGCATCTGGTCGGTGACGCTGCCGCCCTGGATGGTCTGGCCGAAGTCACCGGTGAGGGCCCCGCCCATCCAGGTGACGTAGCGCTCGGCCAGCGGCGTCTGGTCGTTGAGGTTGAGCCGGTCGAGCTGGGCGTTGACCAGCTCGGGATCGGGCGGCGGCTGCATCTGTTCGAAGTAGTCGCGTGGCGCGAGGTTCGTCGCGGCGAGCACGTAGGCGAAACTCGTCGCGAGGAAGATCAACA
Organism: Nocardiopsis coralli; assembly: GCF_014892575.1. Lineage (GTDB taxonomy): Bacteria > Actinomycetota > Actinomycetes > Streptosporangiales > Streptosporangiaceae > Nocardiopsis > Nocardiopsis coralli. The sequence goes on from NZ_JADBGI010000017.1 coordinate 74,623, forward strand.
CGACGTAGTTCAACAGCCGCCTGGCCAGGAACTTGCCCAAAACTATCTCCGAACCTCACAGCCGAGCCCGGCGCTTGTCTGCGTTGTGGTCGGTCACGCAACAGGGACCCCGGGGGGCGGGGCCGTGAGCTGATCCGGGGGTTCTCGTCCAGCTCCGGTGATCCCGCGACCACCGGTGGGGGTGACTCCCGGTGACTGCCGATTCACACTTCCTACCGGACCACGATCAGTGACCGGAATGTCATGATTCTGCGGGACCACTAGACACCTGGCGGTAACCAGCGCATCAAGAAAAGACAACGCCGCCAATTCAGGCGACCCTCACCTCGCATTTTGTCGAACCTTCGACGGGCATCGTTACCACGAAGGATCGTGACACGGAAGCCCCTACCACACAGGAGATGTGGCGCGCCGGGACACCCGCGGAGTCAACACCGTTGACCGTTATGCGCAGCCCCCGGCGCGACCCGGACCTCAGGTGCCATTTCCCGCAACACACAGGAAACGCTCCCTTCACAGGAGACTCTCCGACACCTTGACCACCAGCGCCAAAGGCCGCATCGACGCCGGAAATGCACCGCGTACCACTTTCACTCAGGGTAATGGCAAGGTTGAGCAACGCTCACCTCCCGGGTGAAGCCGGACTCAACACCGGGACGGGCGGCGCGCGGCCAGCGGGGTGTGCACGCGGGGCACGAGGGCTGCTGCCGAGCGCGCACGCCAAGCGCCCCACCACGTTCCGACCGTGCGTGCCACCGCCCCGGCGGCCACGGCGGCCGAACGCGCGGGGGTGGAGCGGCCGGTCAGCGCCGCCGAGGCCACCACCGCGGCCGCGGCGACCGGGTGGCGCAGGACCAGCGCGCCCGCGACGGGGGCCCAGCCCTGTTCGGCGGCGCGCACCAGCGCACGGGCGTCGTCGGACGCACACGCGCCGACCGCGCGCACGGCGGTCGCCGGGGGCAGGCGGTGCGCAGCGGCTGCAGTCGTGTACCCCGCGAGAGCGAGGCAGGCCCCGCCGGCCGGGCGCCCCGCGAGCGCCAGGGCCAGGGCGGCCATACCCACCCAGCTCACCCGGGGCCCGGCTGCGCGCTCCCCCGCGTCGGCGCCGAGCTCGAAGGAGGCCGAGAGGTAGGCGCCGACACCGCGCAGGGGTTCGACGCGCACACGGGAGCGCGGTTCGTGGCGCACCGACCATCCGGACGCGACGAGCGCCCCGGGCAGAGTGGGCGGGAGTGTCCGAGAGAGAACCCCGGCGGGCGGCAGGTGTGCGGTGTCCGCTTCGGGGGCGGGAGGAGCGGCACCCGGGGCGAGCAACGCGCTGCGCCGCACCACGAGCGCCGGAACCCGGCGGGGCGGATCGTCGCAGGTGTGCTCGACCGCATGCCCGTCGGCGCACCCACCGGACGCCCCGAGGGCCTCGGGCAGCGTCAGCCGGGTGAGCAGGGCGGCCAGCCCGGCGCGGAGCGGACCGGTGTCGCCGCGGTCCTGCTCGTCCACGAACGCGCTGGGCACGACGGCACCCACGCGCGGGTCGTCCAGGTGGGCCAGCGCCGGCGCGAGCCATCCGGGCTCGGGGCACACCCCGACCGGGACGAGCACGAGCACGTCGTCGCCCCCGGAATCGCCCTCCTCGGACGCCCAGCCATGCCCGCCGCTCTGCGGCATACCGGGGGTTCGGCCCGCCTCAGGGGCACCGGCCGAGCCGGGGACCTCGCCCGGCACACTCGGGCCGCCGGAGGCGGCAGCCTCCACTTGCATGTCTCCGGAGACACGGCCGTCGTCCGGGCCGGTGTTCCCCCGGTGCGCAGCACCAGCAGGGCGGCCCTCATGCGGGACCTCGTCCAGGCCGAAGGCCTGCCCCGGCCCTCCCCCGATACCGGACCCCTGGTGCGCAGCACCCAGGGCGCGGTCGGCCCCGGGCCCGTCGGAGCCGGAGGCCTCGACGGGCACACTCGGCGGGCCGCAGGAGGCGGCGCCCTCCGGCTGTGAGCCGGCGAGGGCACGGCCCTCGTCCGGACCGGGGGACTCCAGGTGCGCAGCACCGGCGGTACGGGGCGGTGGCGGGGCGGGGTGGGCCAGGCCCGCGGCGACCAGGTGCGCGGCCAGGGCGCGGGCCTCGGGTGCGGCGGGGGTGGCTCCGGCCATCCAGCACAGCAGCATGCTGACCTTCGGCGCGCTCAGCCGCACCACGCGGGTGGGCCGCCCGCCGAGGAGCAGGTGCCCTTCGTCGGCCAAGCGCGTGGCGGGGTCCAGGACGATGCCGTGACCGCGCGGAACAGGGGTGACAGGGGTGCGGGGGGCGGACATCCCCATACCCTGACGCTCCGGACACAAGGGACGCAAGACCTTGACCGGCAGCACATATGTGACCGGATCGTTACCGAGTCACACGCGCCCCACCAGTCACCGGCTCACGCGTTCCGGGCCGCCCCGAACCGGCTTGCGACCCCTCTTCCTCCAGCTCACACCCGGCTACCCTGGCTGAACGCGGGGTCGTCGGGTCACCGAAAAGCGACAAAGCGTATGCTCTGTAACCGCACGCGCCCTTCAGTGTCGTCGGGCACGTCCGCCGTCGTAGACGACCGACCAGCACGGGAGGCCGCCCGGCTCTCCCCACGACACCGCTTCCCCTCCCTGACCCAGGGGGCTCCGACCTGGGTGCGCGACGCCGCGCCGTGACCCGCGACCGGGCACGGACGCGACCGGGCCGCGCACGTCCACTCGGGAAGTAGAGATGTGTGAGACGCCAGCGAACAGCAGTCCGCTCCTGACCGTGCAGCCATCGCCGGAGGACCCACCGGTCCCCGACCTCTCATCCGCGCCCCTCCGACGACCGGCGAGCACCATGAACGACCACACCAGTCGAGCAGACCGGAGACGCTTCCCCGGGCTGCCCAATCAGATCTCCCACGCACGACGATTCGTGGCACGACACCTCAAGCACTCACCCGAAGCGACCACCGCGGCACTCCTGACCAGTGAACTGGCCACCAACGCGATCACCCACAGCGCATCCGGGGAACAGACCGGGAAGTTCGAGATCCGGGTCAGCACGGCCCCGGGGTGGGCCCGCGTGGAGGTCAGGGACCTGGGAAACCTGAGCCGCACGCCCGCGCCCCAGCACCGGGACCCCTACGACACGTCCGAGAACGGTCGGGGCCTGGATCTGGTCGAGGCGCTGGCGAGCAAGTGGGGGAGCGAGCCCCGCCGGGACGGCAGGGGCCGCGAAGTCTGGTTCGAGTTGGAGTGGAGCGACGACGAGCCCGCCTGAACACGACCGCGGGGATCCGGGGCCGACGGGGAGGCGGACGCACCGACGCCGTTGAAGACGCCGTTGAACCGGCGTGAGCGAGCGTGTGCGGCCCCGTCAGCTGTCGGAGGAGGCCGACCCCTCGGCGGGCTTCTCGTTGCCGTCGTCGGCGGTCTCGTCGTCGGTGGTGTCGGTGTGGGGAATGCGGTAGCGCTCGTAGAGCTGTCGGGCGTAGTCCTTGGCGTCCTGGGAGGGCTCGTCGCCGAGCTCGTCACGGACGAGGTCGTCGAGGCTCTTCTTCGTTTCACTCATGTCTCGAAAGAGTGCCTGGACTGCCCGGATAGCACAAATCGGCTCTCCGGCGGCAGGGGAGGCCGACCCCGTGGCCGCAACCGGCCATCGCGGGAGGGCACGAATGAAAACGTCCCCGTGGCGGGCCCTTCCCGGACCCGCCACGGGGACGGCGGGGTCACATCCACCCCAGTGAATGTGACCCGCGTCTCATTCCGACCGTGGGTCAGTCGGCCTTCGCGGCCTTCTCCGCGCGGCGCTGACGCTTGCGCTCGTAACGCGCGGCCCACTTGGCCTCACGCTTGGCCCGGCGCCACTCCACCAGCTGGTAGAGGACCGGGACGAGCACGAGCGTGCCCACCGTCGAGGTGAACAGACCACCGATGACCACGATCGCCACCGGACCGGAGATGAACACCCCGCCGCCGGCGATACCGGTGGCCAGTGGCACCAGCGCGACCATCGTGCCGACCGCGGTCATCACGATGGGCCGCAGACGGTGGCGGGTGCCCTCGACGATCGCCTCGCCCATCTCCATGCCCTGCCTGCGCTTCTGGTTGATGAGGTCCAGGAGCACGATGGCGTTGGTGATGACGATGCCGATGAGCATCAGCATGCCGATCAGGGCGGCCGCGCCCAGCGGCGTGTTCGTGAGCAGCAGCAGACCCAGCGAACCGGTGGCCGCGAACGGCACCGACACCAGCATGATGAGCGGCTGGATCAGGCTCTTGAACGTGGCGACCATGATCAGGTACGAGATGACGATCGCCGCCAGGATCGCGAGGCCGAGCTGCGCGAAGCCCTCGGTCTGGTCCTGGCTCACGCCGCCGATGCTGACCGAGGCGCCCGAGGGCAGGTCGAGGTCGTTCAGCGTCTCGTCCATCTCCATGCTCACCGCACCCAGGTCGGTACCGGTGGCGGCGGCCGTGACGCTGGTGCTGGTGACCCCGTCGATGCGGGTCAGCTCCGGCGGCTGCTCGACCTCCTCGACGTCGGCGACGTCGGAGAGCACGAGGTCGTCCCCGGTGGGCGCGGTCAGCTCGAAGTCCTCCAGCTGGGCGCGGGTCTCGGGGGCCTCGTCGGTGAGCACGACCATGTCGTGGCGCACCTCGTCGAGGGTGGCGTTGCCGACCTCCTGGCCGTTGAAGGCCGCGGACAGCATCTGACCGATCGTGGCCTCGTTGAGCCCGTACTCGGCGGCCTCCTCACCGTCGACGTGCACCTCCAGCGAGGACTGGGTCTCACTCAGGTCGCTGGTGACGTCCTCGGCGCCGTCGATGTCGCGCATGGCGTCCTCGACGATCCCGGTGGCCTCGGCCAGGGTCTCCTGGTCGTCGGCGGTGACCTGGACCTCGAGGTCGGAACCGCCCATGCCGCCCATGGCGTCCATGCGGGGTTCGTTCTCGGTGTCCATCTGCGCGAACTCCTCGCGGAGCACGTCGCGGTTGCGGATCTGGTCGGTCTCGGGGTCGGCGGTGATGGTGTAGTCGATCTGGTCGACACCGCCGCCGGTCCCGCCGCCCATCATCGGGTCGCCGCCGATGTTGGTCTGGAACGTGTCGATCCAGGCCATACCGGAGAGCATCTCCTCGACCTGCTCGGCCTCCTCCTGGGCGGCCGCGAGCGAGGTGCCCGGCTCCAGCTCCTGCACGGCGAAGTAGTTGTTCTCCTCCGCCTCACCGAGCCAGTCGGTCTCGGCGTTGGTGGCCATGGCGACGGTGCCGCCCATGATGATGACGCTCGCCGCCAGGGTCAGGGCGGTGGCCGAACGGCGCTTGGTGGTGATCCAGCGGATGATCGGCAGGTAGAGGCGCTGCATCGGCGTGCGCTTCTCGGCCTCGGACTGCTCGGCCTGGATCTCCTCCTGGCTGCGGTCGCCGACCTCGCGCGGGCGCAGGAACCAGTAGCACAGCACCGGCGTGATGGTCAGCGCGACCAGGAGCGAAGCGCCCAGGGCCAGTGCGCTGGTGACGGCGAACGGCATGAAGATCTCGCCGACCATGCCGCCGACGAAGGCCAGGGGCAGGAACACCGCGATGGTGGCCAGCGACGAGGAGGCCACGGCCGTGGCGACCTCGCCGACACCGTCCTTGACGGCGGCCATGCGTTCCTTGCCGTAACTCATGTGGCGTCTGATGTTCTCCAACACCACGATGGAGTCGTCGACCACGCGCCCGATGGCGATGGTGATGGCGGCCAGGGTCAGCATGTTCAGCGTGAATCCGAACCCGGCCATACCGACGAAGGCGGCCAGCACCGACGTCGGGATGGACACCGCCACCACGAGCGTGGACCTGATCGAGAGCAGGAACGCCAGGATCACGATGATCGACGCGATCAGGGCGTAACCGCCGGCCTCCAGCATGTCGGAGACCGAGTCGTTGATGAACGGGGCCTGGTCGAAGACGACCCCGACGTTGACGTCGTCGCCGAGCAGGTCGGACTGCTCGTCGAGCACGTCGTGGACACCCTCGGAGATCTCGACGGTGTTGCCGTCGGGGGTGGCCATGACCATGAGGGCGATGCTGGGCTCACCGTCGAGGCGCGCGATGGTCTGGGTGTCCTCCTCCTGGAGGGTGACCTCGGCGATCTCGCTGACCTGCACCGGCTCCGGCTGGGCGGCCGGAGGGGCGCCCGGCATCTCGGCGGACTCGTCCACGCCCTGCGAGGGCTGGACCCACACGTCCTCGATCTGGGTCAGCGAGGTGAACTCCTCGCCGGTGGTGACGCTGAGGGTGCGGTCGCCCTCGTCGACGTTGCCGCCGGCCTGCACCAGGCCGTTGGCCTCGAGGGCGTCGGTGACGTCCTGCGAGGAGAGCCCCGCGTCCTCGAGCTCGTCGTCGTCCAGGTCGATCTCCACCCGCTCCTCGGCGGTGCCGGAGAGGCTGGCCGAGCGCACACCGGGCACCGACTCGATGTCGGGGATGAGCACGTTCTCGACCGTGGAGACCAGACCGGCCTCGTCACCGTTGGAGGTGCCGATGGCCATCATCATGGCCGGCATCATGTCCATGCTCATGGACATGACCTCGGGGTCGACGTCGTCGGGGAGCATCCCGGCCATCTGGTCGACGGCCACCTGGGTCTCGCGGACGACGGCGTCCTGCTCCTGGCCGTAGTCGAACTCGGCCATGATCTGGGCGCTGCCGGTGCTCGAGGTAGAGGTGACGCTCTCCACGCCCTCCACACCCTGGACGGCCTGCTCGAGCGTCTCGGTGACCTGGCTCTCGACGACCTGCGGGGTCGCGCCCTCGTAGTTGGCGCTGACCATGACCATGGGCAGGTCCATGTCCGGGAAGAGTTCCCGCTTGGCCGAGGCGGCCGCGAAGGTCCCGAAGAAGAGCACCGCGAGGGTGATGAGCAGTACGAGCGCCCGGTTTCCGAGCGACATCGTCGCCATACGGTTCACTCCGCCACCCCTTCCGGTCGTGCCCGGCGGCACGTGCGCCCGGCACAGGGCACGCCCCCTCCGCCGGTTCCGGTGGCCAATCTGGACATGAGAGGTCCTCGCTCCTTCGTCAGGCGTGTGGCCGGCGGGGGCCGCCCCCGTCAGGGGCCCCGCCGGGATACCGGTGGCGACGCGGGCCTCACCTGCGCCCGTCCGCCGCTGAGCACACGGGCGCACCGCGCCGCGCACCGGTGGGCGTTCGTGTCGTCGTGTGGGGAGTCGGTGAGGGCCGGGCCGTCGACAACAGCCCGGACCGCGTCTTCGCTCGCGCCCGGCTCAGAGGAGGGTGTCGTCTCCGCCGGGCGCACGATTCACCCTACGTCGCGTTATATCGGAAGACCGGCGCACCCGGGCGGGTTCAGGGAACTCTCAGGGTCACGTCAGCCTTCGGTCGGGGTCATTCCCCGACCAAAGTTAGGGACATCGGGCGAAAGTCGAAGATTCCCCCTGCTGAGGTGGGCCTCCACACGCACCCCAGGGGCCTCACGGCTGTAGCGGACCTCACAGTGGCCATTTTCGGCCATCCGCAAGTAGGGCGCCTACCGGGAGAGCCGGCGGACGCGGGGAGCGTCCTGCCGCACACGGGGGGCGATCGTCAGCGCGGGGCGGGACAGGGAAGGCCGGACCGACGGCGAGCGCGGCCCGGGATCGGCGCGCCCTCAGGCCGGGTCGATCCTGCCGGCGGGACTCTGGTGGGAGCGCGAGGTGCCCCACACCACCTGGAGCAGGTCCTCCAGTGCGTGGGCGAGGGAGGCGTCGACCAGCTCGTAGCTCACCTGGCGCCCGCGCGCGTGGGTACGCACCAGGCCGCAGTCGCGCAGGCAGGCCAGGTGGTTGGAGACGTTCTGGCGGGTGAGGCCGAGCTGGTCGGCCAGGCCCGCCGGGTAGTTCGGCCCCTCCAGGAGGGCGAGGAGGAGCCGGGAGCGCGTGGGGTCCGACAGCGCACGCCCGAGCCGCTGGATCGCGTCGAGGCGCTGGGTGGAGGTCAACATGAAAATCATTGTACAAAGTTTGGTGTATAGACACTGCAGGCTGTATAAACAGTGGCGACTGAACTGTTTCTGAGGAGGTGCGCCCATGGGGGCCGGCCACGACCACGGACATGTGACCGCCGGAACCGCCAACCGCGGCCGGCTGGCGATCGTCCTGGGCATGATGCTGACCGTCGCGGTCGTGCAGGTCATCGGCGCCGCCTACAGCGGGAGCCTCGCCCTGCTCGCCGACGCCGGGCACACCGTCACCGATTCCTTCGGGATCGCCCTCGCGCTCTTCGCGGTGTGGATCGCCGGCAAAGCCGCCACCGACCGGCGCACGTTCGGGTACCAGCGCGCGGAGATCCTCGCCGCCGCCGTCAACGCGATCGTGCTGTTCGTGCTGTGCGGCTTCATCGCCTACGAGGCCGTCAACCGGCTGCAGGAGCCCGCCGACGTCTCCGGCCCCGGCATGATGCTGGTGGCCGCGTTCGGGCTGACCTTCAACATCATCGCCCTGTTCGTGCTGCGTTCGGGCGCCAAGGAGAGCCTCAACGTCAAGGGCGCCTACCTGGAGGTCATGGGTGACGCGCTGGCCTCGATCGGGGTCATCGCCGGCGGCGCGATCGTGTGGCTGACCGGCTGGAGCCAGGCCGACACGCTCGTGTCCCTGCTCATCGCGGCGATCATCGTTCCGCGTGCGTGGAACCTGCTGCGCGAGGCGGTGCACGTGCTGCTGGAGGCCACGCCCAAGGACATGGACCTGGCCGAGGTGCGCGACCACCTGCTGCGCCACCCCGCCGTCGTGGACGTGCACGACCTGCACGCCTGGACCATCACCTCCGGGGTCCCGGTCATGTCGGCGCACGTGGTGGTGCGCGAGGAGGACCTGGCCGACACCGGGCTCATGCTCGACCAGCTGCACGCGTGCCTGTCCGGCCACTTCGACGTCGAACACTCCACGCTGCAGCTCGAGCCGCCGGGCCACTTCGACCACGAGGGCGCGCGGCACCTGTGACGCCCGCTCACCCTCTGGAACAATGCGACGCGTGCCGCACCCGCAGGAGGACACCCCCATGGCCGCACGCCCCGGAAACCCGTGGTGAGGGACCGCGATCCCCGCCGTGCGCTGCAGCGCTCCCGCCGCCTGTTCGACGAGGCCCGCGGCTGGCTCCAACCGGCGCGGGTCTTCCTGCTCCTCTTCGTCACCGTCGACCTCGTGGGCACCTTCCTGCTCATGCATCCTTACGCCGTCTCCGGGGGTGAAGGGCTCGGCTTCGTGGAGGCGCTGTTCACCGCGACCACGGCGCTGTCGGTGTGCGGGCTCAGCGTGGTCTCCGTCGGCACGGACCTGAGCGCGTTCGGGCAAGGCGTCCTGCTCGTGCTCATGCAGGTCGGCGGCATGGGCATCATGACGCTGGCCGCGCTGCTCGGAACCGCCGTCGTGCACCGGTTCGGCCTGCGCATGCAGCTCAACGTGCAGGCCGAGACCCGCAGCCTGTGGGTGGGGGACGTGCGCGGCCTGGTGCGCCGGGTCCTGCTGATCTTCCTGGTGGTGCAGGGCGCCACGTTCGTGCTCATCACCCCGCGGCTGTGGCTGGCGCACGGCATGGCCCCGTCGGAAGCGCTCTACTCCGGGCTCTTCCACTCGGTCTCGGCCTTCAACAACGCCGGGCTCTCGCTCTACGACGACAGCCTCGTGCGGTTCTCCGGTGACGTGTTCGTGCTGGGCCCGATCGCCCTGGCGGTGATCCTCGGCGGGATCGGGTTCCCCGTCCTCATCGAGCTGTGGCACCGGTTCCGGCTGCCGCGTGTGTGGAGCCTGCACACCAAGATCACCCTGGCCGCCTCCGGGGTGCTGCTCGTCTTCGGCTGCCTGGGGGTCACGGCACTGGAGTGGAGCAACCCGGGCACCCTCGGCCCGCAGGACTGGTGGGGGCGGATCGTCGACGGGTTCTTCCACGGGGTCGTGCCGCGCAGCGGGGGCCTCAACGCCGTCCCCGTCGCGGAGATGGAGGACGCCACGCTCCTGATGACGATCATGCTCATGTTCGTGGGCGGCGGCAGCGCCGGTACCGCGGGCGGTATCAAGGTCGCCACGCTCGCCGTCATCTTCTTCGTGGTCGTGGCCGAGGTGCGTTCGCACGACAGCGTGCACGTGTTCGACCGCCAGCTGCCGACGTCGGTCATCCGCCAGTCGTTGAGCCTGGTGTTCCTGTCCGGGACGGTCGTGGCGTTCGCGACGCTGCTGCTGCTCACCGCGACCACCCACCGGTTCCTGCCGGTGCTGTTCGAGGTGGTCTCCGCGTTCGGCGTCGTGGGCCTGTCCACCGGCCTGACCCCCGAGCTGCCCCCGTGGGCCCAGATCATGCTGGTGGTGCTCATGGTCGCCGGGCGCATCGGCCCCATCACCTTCGTCACCGCGCTGGCCATGCGCGACCGGCGCCGGCGTTACGGGCTGGCCGAGTCCCGACCGATCATCGGCTGACGCGTGCGCGAGGGCGCACCCGACCGAGGAGGACGACGTGAACCACAGACGCAGCCGGAACAAGGACCGCGGGGTCCTGGTCGTGGGCCTGGGGCGGTTCGGCAGTTCCCTGTCACTGGAGCTGATGAACCACGGCTGGGAGGTGCTGGCCGTGGACGCCAACCCGCGCCTGGTGCAGACCTACGCCGAGGCGCTCACCCACGCGGCGGTGGTCGACTCCACCGACGAGGAGGCGCTGCGCCAGATCGGGGCACCGCAGTTCACACGCGCGGTCGTGGCGATCGGCTCCCACCTGGAGGAGAGCATCCTGACCACGTCGTTGCTGGTCGACATGGGGGTCTCGCTCATCTGGGCCAAGGCCACCAGCCGCAGGCACGGGCGCATCCTCGAGCAGATCGGCGCGCACCGGGTGGTGCTGCCCGAGCACGACATGGGCGAGCGGGTCGCGCACCTGTTGTCGGGGCGGGTGCTGGACTACGTGGAGCTGGAGGAGGGCTTCTCCCTCATCAAGTCGACCGTGCCCGGGTTCCTGCTGGACCGGCCGCTGCGCACGACCGCGGTGCGGCAGGAGTTCGGGATCACGGTCGTCTCGGTCAAACGCCCGGGTCAGCCGTTCACCTACGCCACCCAGGACACCGTGCTGCACGAGGACGACCTCATCGTCGTGGCGGGGCGCACGAACGAGGTGGAACGCTTCGCCGAGGCGCGGTGACGGGACCTTCCTTCCGCCAGGGCGGGGTTCCGGGGACGGTCTCGGGGTCGTGCCCTGCGCTCCCGTGTGACGCGTACCCAATACGGACAAATTGACAACCGTTTTCATTCTCCCGATCATTGAGGCATGCGAACTGGGACCACCGTGCGGACCGCTGCCGTCGGCGCCGCCACACTGATGACACTCACCGCCTGTGGCGGGCAGGGCAGCGAGGCCAACGGGGTCTCCCCTGAGGAAGCGGAGATGACGCTGGTCACCGGCGTGTACCCGCTGGAGTGGCTGGCCACCGAGATCGGGGGCGAGCGTGTCTCCGTCAGCCAGCTCACCGAGCCGGGCGCCGAGCCGCACGACCTGGAACTGACCGGGCGCCAGATCGGCGAGGTCAGCGAGGCCGACATCGCCTTCTACGTCGACGGGCTCCAGCCCGCCGTGGACGAGGCCGTGGACCAGGAGGCCTCCGACACCGCGCTCGACGTCGCGAGCGTGGTCGACCTGATCCCGGTCGAGGACATCGAGGGCGACGACGACGGCCATGACCACGAGCACGACCATGAGCACGAGGACGAGGGCGGCGACGGTCACGACCACGACCACGGCGACCACGACCCGCACTTCTGGCTCGACACCGAGCGCATGGAGGAGGCCGCGGCAGCTCTCGCCGAGCGCATGGGCGAGGTCGACCCCGAGGGCGCCGACGCCTACGAGGCCAACGCCGATCAGGTCTCCCAGGAGCTCGCGGCGATCGGCGAGGAGTACGACGAGGGCCTGGCCTCCTGCGAGCACCACGACGTCGTGGTCGGCCACACCGCCTTCACCTACCTCACCGAGGCCCACGGCCTGGAGCAGGTGGGCGTGAGCGGCGTCGACCCCGACACCGAGCCCTCCCCCTCACAGATCGCCGAGATCTCCGACGTGGTGGAGGAGCGCGACATCAACACGGTCTTCACCGAGCCGCTCATGCCGGCCGAGACCGCGGAAACCATCGCCGGGGAGACCGGCGCCGACGTCGAGGTGCTCGACCCGCTCGAGGGTGTCACCGAGGACTCCCCCGGCGACGACTACCCCTCGATCATGCGCGGCAACCTGGAGGCGCTGACCGGCGCGCTCGAGTGCAGCTGATCGGATGAACCTCTCGACGGGGTGGGCGGACGTGTTCCGCCCACCCCGTTCGTCGTTCCGGAGGGTCGGTGGGCCCGCGCTCTCGGACCGTTTCCTCGGTCCCCGGGGCGGGCCCCGGACCGTTTCCTCGGTCCCCGGGGCGGGCCCCGGACCGCTTCTCGAGCGCCCCTCGGGGCGCCGCTCCCCCGGCTCAGGTGTCACCGTTTCGGCCCGCTTGCCCGGTTCCTGCTCCGACAGCGCAGTCCCCTGATATACCCCTGTGACCTGCGCGTTCTCGAATTGCAGCCCCGTGCAACCCCAGCTCACAGCGCACTTCCGGGCCGCTGATTACATCGCGCTTACATCACTGGAAACCCCCGGACACGTGGCCGAGGTCACGCTATGCTTGTGAACGTGTCAGTGCTTCTGCACGTGCATTTGGCAGTGCATCAGCACGCGACTTCATCCCCTCGAGAGAAGGAGCAATCATGACCGCACACAACGGTGTCCGCGCGACCGAGCTGACCGGTGCCGCCTGGCAGAAGGCCCGACGCAGCAACTCGCAAGGCGCCTGCGTCGAGATGGCCCGGCTCGGAGACGGGTCCATCGCCGTGCGCAATTCACGCTTCCCGTCCGGGCCCGCCCTGGTGTACACGCAGGAGGAGATCGACTGCCTCATCCTGGGCGCCAAGGACGGGGACTTCGACAACCTCCTCGGCTGACCGCCGCGGGCACGTACCCTGCGGGGCCGCTCCGGCCGGCGCGCAGCCGGACGCGGCCCCGGGCGAGGTTTCCGCACGGGCGCGCAGCGCCCGAGGACGACAGGGGCCGGATCGACGGCACCGCACAGCGGCCCCACACAGCAAACCCCCGGACACGACGGAGCGGCGCCCCGGGACCGCACGGAGGATGTCGGTCCCGCGAACGCCGCACACGGAGGGTTCGGCACTCACTCGCCGGTGGCGGAGCGCCCCTTCTCCAGCTCGTCGAGGATCTCCTTGAGCATGTCCTTGGTCTGTTCGGGGGTCGCCGCGGCCACGCTCAGGCCCGTCATCGCCTTGGTGTAGGCCTCCACGGCCGGGCGGCGGTCCACGATCTCGGCGCCGGTCAGGTTCTCCAGGTAGACCAGGTCGGAGAGCTCGAACTCCGAGTACCGCAGAATCGTGAAGGAACCGGCCTCCGCGGCGTGCACACCGGCGGAGAACGGGACGATCTGGATCGTGATGTTGGGGTAGTTCTCCGCGAGGTCGATGAGCCGGCGCATCTGGCCGCTCATGATGCTCAGACCCTGCTCGGTCTGCCCGCCGACCGGACGGCGCACGGCGGCCTCGTCGAGGATCACCCACATGCGCATCTTGGTGTCTTCCTCGACGCGCTTCTGTCTCTCGAGCCTGGCCTGGATGCGCTGCTCGGTGACCTCGTCGGAGGCGTTCCCGGCGGAGATGACCTCACGGACGTAGGGCTCGGTCTGCAGCAGCCCCGGCACGAACTGGGACTCGTAGACACGGATGTGGTCGGCGGCCTCCTCGAAGCCCACGTACCGGGTGAACCACTTGTGCAGGGAATCGCCGTAGCGCTTCCACCACCCGGGCTCGTTCGACTCCTTGGCCATCTGGAGGTAGGCCTTCATGCGCGTGCGGTCGGTGACCCCGTACATCTTGAGGAGGTCCTCGATATCGCGCACTTTGAAACCGACGCGGCCCAGTTCCATACGGCTGATCTTCGACGCCGAGGCACGAATGCGCTCTCCGGCGTCCTCGCGGGAGATACCACGCGCCTCGCGATACTCACGCAGCTCGTGGCCGAGGAGCATGCGACGCACAGTGGGGCCGCTCCCCGCACGCAATCGAGCGATATCCACGTTCGCCGCCTCTCTGTCATTCCGCCGCACAAGGGTATCCGAGTTCAGGAGAGTTCGGGGGTACGGACGGGAGACTACACATACACGACAGGGCCTTTGCGGATCGAGCCCCTCCGACCGAGGACGTCCCCTCCCGGACCGCTCGGCCCACCGCGACCCCCGGACCCCTGCGGGGAGGCCGGTCCGTACCGGCCGGGGTCCGTGCCCGGGGCGCTGCACCGTGGGCGCCGGCCTCGGGGCTCACACGAATTGCGCCCAGACGAACTTTCCTCCGGGCTGTGTGGGAATCACCCCCCACTCTCGCGCGAAAGCACTCACCAAGGCAAGCCCCCGTCCCCCTTCCAGGGTGAGGTCGGTCTGCCTTCTGCGGGGCAAGGTATCGGATCCGTCGCGAACCGCGCAGATGAATTCACCTCCGCTGCGCATGAGGGAGAGCTGAATATCCCGGTCGCGGCGCCGACCGGAGGAGGAGGGTACCCCGTGCCGGACGGCATTGGTCACCAATTCCGAAACGACGACCATGACACCCCCGGACAAGTACTGCATCTCCCATTCGTGCAGAAGGGCCTCGGAAATCTCACGTGCGACGCCCACCGTGTGGGGCCGCGGATCGAAGGTCCATGTGACGGCGTCGTGTGTGTCGCCGCAGACAGGCGTGTTCCAGCGCCGGGAACCGTGCGTGAGGACCCTGAGCCACCACCCTCGGGCGGGTTCGGTGATCGCCTCCGCGCACTCCATGCCTTCCACCCCTCTCCGGGCGCGTGCCCGTGCACGGGTCGTATGCACGTGCATCTGACTCTTGCAGGCAATCGTAGGCCACGGCCCGCGAAAGATCAGGGAAACCGGAAACCCGGTGCACGTGCACGGACAATTCCCTGGTCGCGGTGGCCGGAAAAGTTCTCCGCGCGCCGCTGGGACCTCCCTCAAGGGGACCCCGGACACTTACCGACCGGCAGGCATGGGGATAGGATTCCTCCGCGCCCACCGCGTGAAAGATGGAGGTACACGCACCTATGTCCGCAACACCTCGAGTGGCGATCGTGACCGGAGCGGCCCGCGGGATCGGAGCCGCCACCGCCGAGCGCCTCGCACGTGAGGGTCGTTCCGTCGCCGTGCTGGACCTGAAGGAGTCCGACGCCCAGGAGGTCGTCGACCGCATCACAGCCGAGGGCGGCACCGCCCTGGCCGTGGGCTGCGACGTCTCCGACCCCGACCAGGTCGACTCGGCCGTCAAGACCGTCGCCGACCGCCTCGGCCCGCCCGCGATCCTGGTCAACAACGCCGGGGTCCTGCGCGACAACCTCCTCTTCAAGATGTCGGTGGAGGACTGGGACACCGTCATGAACGTGCACCTGCGGGGTGCGTTCCTGATGAGCAAGGCGGCCCAGGCCCACATGACCGAGCACGGGTGGGGACGCATCGTCAACCTGTCCAGCTCCTCGGCGCAGGGCAACCGGGGCCAGGCCAACTACTCCACCGCCAAGGCCGGCCTGCAGGGCTTCACCAAGACGCTCTCCATCGAGCTGGGCAAGTTCGGCGTCACCTGCAACGCCGTCGCCCCCGGTTTCGTCGAGACTGCGATGACGCGTGCGACCGCCGAGCGCATCGGGATCGAGTTCGACGAGATGAAGGCGTTCAAGGAGGCGGAGATCCCCGTGCGGCGCGCGGGGCAGCCCGACGACATCGCCAACACGATCGCCTTCCTCACGGGTGAGGACGCCGGCTACGTGTCCGGGCAGGTCATCTACGTTTCGGGCGGCCCTCTGGACTAGGGTCGTCCGACCTGGTCACAGACCGAAGGGTGCCCCCGCCGGAGCGTTCCGGCGGGGGCACCGCTGTGCGTGCCGGCGCCGGATGGCACTCTCAGGCCGCGTGTGGTTCGAACCGGACGGCGTCTTCCTCATCCCCGGGGGTCAACCTGACATCGGCGTCCAGTGCCGCCGCGAGCCGCCTCAACAGGGCGACGGTGGGAGGGGTCCCGCCTTCTTCGATGCACTCGACGTCGTCGGGCGCCATGGCGAGCTCTGCTGCCAGGTCCTCGACGGAGAGCCCGAGCGCTGTCCTACGGTCGTACAGAGCCTTACCGAACGCGAGGGCCTCCCGTATGGCAATGCGCTCCGGGTCTTCTTCAGTGACGACATCCCGACGGATCCAACGTGTGTGGTAACCAGCCATCACGTCCGCCTCTCGTAGCGCCCCACGACCGGACCGGCATGCTCAGCGGCGCAAACCTTCTGCGCGCGGACCGCCCGATCAATCTGCCGCTTGTCATGCTGTTTCGTCTTCCGGAAAACAGTGAGCAGCACGATCGTGCCATCCGGCCTGCACCAGTACGTTATCGGGCCGTGGTCCCGGGAGGGCGAGAGTTCAGGTGGATTCACGGCGCCCGGGGACAAGGTCGGCTGTCCGCGACGACAGGAGCCGTCCATGGCGCTTCGCTGGTACACCACCGTGATCGAGGCACGCGACCACCGGGCGCTCGGTGCCTGGTGGGCCCGGGCGATCGGTTGGGACATCCGCTTCGACACCGAGGAGGAGGTCGTCCTGGTGCCGCCGTGGGCCGGGGAACTCGGCCCGACGCTGCCCTTCCACCAGGTGCCGCCGGGGCTGGTGTTCGTGCCGGTCGAGCACGACAAGGCGACCAAGAACCGGCTGCACCTGGACTTCGCCCCGCACGTGGACGACGACCGGGACGCCGAGATCGAGCGCCTGCTCGCCATGGGTGCCACCCGCGTGGAGGTGGGCCAGACCGGCGAGCACCCCTGGGACGTGCTCGCCGACCCCGAGGGCAACGAGTTCTGTGTGCCGGCCTCCCGCGAGGAATGACCGCCTCAGGCGCGCGCAGCTCTCCGGGGCCGGGCAGCGGTCGTCCGTTCCGGTGGTCCCGGATGGCCGGTTGTGGCCAGGGGCACGGTCGTCGCCACAGATGGAGGGCCATGCACCCGTGCGGGCGCGGCTAAGGTCCGTGTCATGAGCAGAGCGACGCGCTGGTTCAGCGAGACCAAGGACGGACACTCCCAGTGGTACATCGACCGCTTCCGCAGAATGGCGGCCGAAGGCGCCGACCTCGCCGGGGAAGCGCGATTCGTGGACACGATGCTGCCCCGTGCGGCCCGGGTGCTCGACGCCGGGTGCGGGAGCGGGCGGATCTCCGGTGAACTGCACCGCCGCGGCCACCAGGTCGTCGGCGTGGACGTCGACCCGGTCCTGATCGAGGCCTCGGCCCAGGACCACCCCGGGCCGACCTACGCCGTCGCCGACCTGGCCGAACTCGACCTGCCCGGGCACGGGATCGAGGGGCCGTTCGACGCCGCGGTCCTGGCCGGCAACGTCATGTGCTTCGTGGCGCCCGGGTCCGAGACCGACGTGCTGTCCTCCGTCGCGCGCCACATCAAGGCCGACGGGTTCGTCGTCGCGGGTTTCGGCCTGGACCGGACGCTCACCCTCGCCGAGTTCGACGAACACGCGGCCGCCGCCGGGCTGGAGGTGGAGCACCGGTTCGCGACCTGGGACCTCAAGCCCTGGTCGGAGGGGGCCGGCTTCGCCGTGACGGTGCTGCGCCACCGGGCGTGAGAGCCCGCACGAACGTGCGTCCGTGCCCGGTTCAGCGGTCGGGGGACCGCTCGTCGGGCACGGTTCCCTGTTCCATGGCGCCTGTGACCAGGAGGACGGCCTCCTCGATCATCGTGATCCCGGTGCCCTGGTCGGGTTGGCCGTCGGAGAGCACCGCCACCAGGTAGGCGCGGTCGGGGCCGACGACGTACCCGACGGAGTTGACCGTCCACAGGCCGCCGTTGTTGTCGCGGGGTGTCCACCCGTTCTTGAGCCCGACCGTGTCGTCGGGGCCGGCCGCGGCGGACACGCCCCAGACCTGTTCGGGCACGACCGATTCCATGAGAGCGCGGATCTGCTCGCGGCCCTCCGCGCTCAGCGGCCCCTCGTCGAGGTGGAGGGCGCGCAGGAGGCGGAGCTGGTCGGCGGCGGTCGTCATCGTGGAGCCCCACACGCCGCTCGGGTTGGGTTCGGTGCTCTGCAGGCCGAACGCCTCGATGCCTTCCTCGAACCCGTCGGTGAACCCGATGTGCTGGTAGAGGTCGTCGGTGACCTCGTTGCCGCTGTGCCGGATCATCTGCTCGGCCTGGGCGAGCTCCGCGTCGGTGAGGTCGCGGTCCTCCTCCTCGGCGATCCGCACCAGCATCGCCAGGACCGACAGCTTCGCCACGCTCGCGGTCGGGAACTGGGTGTGGGCGCCGTGGCTGAAGGCGGCACCGGTGTGCAGGTCCTGCACCGCGAGGCCGAAGTCGTGCTCCACGGCCAGGGCGTCGAGTTCGGCGGTGAGCTCCGCGCGCGTCTCGGCGTCGAGCGAACCCGGTTGCGCCCCGGGGTCGGGGACCGGGTCGAAGGGTTCCAGGTCGGCGGAGACACGCGTGATCATCATCTGGACCATGCGCGGGTCGGGCTGGGCCGGGGCCCCGGACGCGGGCAGGGCGACCAGGATGAGGAGGGCTGCCACGGCGGACACGGCGGCGTTGGTCCAGGCTCGGGGTGCGGCGGGGGGACGCCGGAGCACGGTATCACCGGCTTCATGGACGGGGAGGCGGGTCGAGTGCCGTCATTATTCACCCGAAAGAGCCGGAAAACACCCGCTCGATGCCGAATCGGTACCGCTTGTCCCCATGCGGCCGAGAGTGCGTACCCCAGCGGGGGTCAGGCCTCTCGTTCACCCTCGTCCATGCCGCGTGCCACCAATGCCTCGCCCGTCGCCTCCGCCATCCGCAACAACTGCACGATCACGGGGACCACGAGCAGGTGGGGGCGCCCGGACATCCCGCGGGCCAGGTACCCCTCGCGGGCGGCCCGCCAGGCCTGGCCGACCATCGGGATCGACCGCACGGTCAGGGCCAGGACCAGGCCGACCCGGTCGGGGTCCACACCCACGTGCCGCAGGGGCCGGGCCAGGCGCTGGAACAGGTCGAGCATCGCGCTCACCCGCGTGGTGAGCGTGACCGCGTTGGCCAACAGCACCAGCGCACCGAGCTGGGCACACAGGCGCACGGCCTCGGTCCACTCCCCCATCAGGGTCTGGAACACGGCGATGCCCAGCAGGAACGGCCACAGGACCCGCACCACCCGGAAGGCGTGGCGCAGGGACAGGCCGGCCACGGGGTAGACCGCCACGGCCGCGGCGAGGGCGGCCACCGAGATCCACAGGTGCGCGGCGGCGACCAGCGCGACACCGGTGACCAGGAGGGCGAGGAGTTTGGGCCCGGCCGGAACCCGGTGGAGGGGTCCCGTGCCGGGCACGTACAGGCCGACCGCGCTCACCGGCGGCCGCCGGGTTCCGGTGCGGGGTCGGGCGTGCTGCCCGGTTCGGCGGCGGGGCCGGCGACCGGGTCGGGGTCGTGCGGGGTGGCCGGGGTCGCGTCCATGAGGCGGGTGTAGAAGGCGACCGAATCCTCGGGGGACCCGTCGTGCACCACACGGCCGCCGTCGACGACCAGCACCCGGTCGAACCCGGCAAGCAGGTCGAGGTCGTGGGTGAACAGGACGACCTGCTGCTCCAGGGTGTCCAGGACCCGGTGCACCATGCGGGTGTTGCGCCGGTCGAGCAGGGTGGTGGGCTCGTCGCAGACCAGGACCTCGGGCTCGGTGGCCAGGACCGAGGCGAGCGCGAGCATCTGCCGTTGGCCGCCGGAGAGCAGGTGCGCGGGGTGATCGCGGTGGGCGGCGAGACCGTAGCGTTCCAGGATGCCGTCGACCCTGCGCGCGGTCTCCTCCCGGCCCAGTTTCAGCGGGCGCAGGCCGACCTCGACGTCCTCGGCGACCGTGGGCATGATGATCTGGTTGGCGGCGTCGGAGAAGACGAACCCCACCCGGCGGCGGATGTGGCGGGCATGGCGATGGGTGTTCCACTCCCCCAGCCACACGCGCCCCGCGTCGGGCAGGACCAGGCCGTTGAGCGTGCGGGCGAGCGTGGACTTGCCCGAGCCGTTGGCGCCGATCACCCCGATCCGGTGTTCGCGCAGCTCGAGGTCGACGCCGTGCAGGACCGGGTTCCCGTCGTAGGCGTGGCTCACCCCCTCCAGACGCAGCATCAGGCGCGGTCCTCCTCGGCGGAGATGACCGGACGCCCGGCGGGCGGGATCGGGTAGGCGCGGTGCACGGTCGCGGCGATCAGGGCCGCGATCACGGCCTTGGCCAGGTCGCCGGGCAGGTAGACCGCGACCGCCATGAGGGAGGCCAGGGCGCCGTCGCCGAGCACGACCGCCATCCACGGCACACCGACGGCGTAGATGACGACCATGCCGCCGAGCACGTTGATCGCGGCGCCCTTCCAGAACCGGTACCGCCCGTTGCGGAGCATGAGTTCGGTGAGCGCGCCGATGACCAGGGCGCCCAGGAGCCAGCCGAGGACCATGCCGCCGGACGGGCCGACCAGGACCGCGAGGCCGCCGCGGCCGCCGGCGAACAGGGGCAGGCCGGCGAAACCGAGCGCGAGCAGGACGGCGACGGCGAGTGTGCCGCGCTTCCACCCGATGAGGGCGCCCGCGAGCATGACGCCGAGGGTCTGGAGGGTGATCGGGACCGGGGAGAACGGGATCGGGATCGCCACGAACATGCTGAGGGCGGCGATGAGCGCGGCGAACACGGCGATGAGGGCGAGGTCGCGGGCGGTCAGGCCCCGGTACCGGACGTCGGTGGTCCGCTGCACGGGCATGGGTCTTCCCCTCGGGGTGGGTGGTGGGAGGTCACAAACAGGCCCCATTGTCCGATACGCGCGGGGCACGTGTGGAGGGCGGGGGTCACAGACTCCGTGCCCGCGCCGTTGTGGGGACCCTCCTGATACCCGGGTCACACCGCTACCCATGGAGGTGGTCGTGTGCCGTACCGCCAGACTGTCTTCAGCGCACACAGCGCCGAAGTGTGCGGAAGGGAGCAACAGATCCATGCCTGCTGAACCCGTGGAACCCGACCCCATGGCATCCGAACTTGCGGAGGCGCTTGCCGCCCGAGGCCTGGTGCTGGTGTCTGCCGAGTACCTCGAGGAGCTCGAAGACGCCGCCGACAGCGCCATCATCGAGGCTCGTGCGGATGAGGAGACTGTGCCTTTCCGCCCCGAGGACCGCGATGGTAGCGCAGTCGGCCCTAGCGCTTCCGGCCACGCGGCTGTGGCCGAGGCTGGGCAAGCCCGCGGAAATGTCGGAGGCCGGTCGTAGCGTTCTGTGTGACAGGCCACAACGACACAGGGACGAACGATCATGAGCGAGACGACCACCAGCACCACGAGCACCCTCGACGCCGAGCGCGAGGCCGCCCTGGAGGTGCTCGCAGAACAGCGGGGGTTCCTGCTCCACACGCTGAAGGGCCTGAACGAGGAACAGGCCACCACGCCCACCACCGTCAGCGAACTGACCCTGGCGGGCCTGGTCAAGCACGTGACCTCGGTCGAGCGGGAATGGATGGAGTTCATCGAGAACGGCGAGGACCTCGACGTGGACGTGGAGTCGCCGGAGTTCGCGAAGCAGATGGAGGAGCACGCCCGCACGTTCCGCCTGGTCGACGACGAGACGCTGGAGAGCGTGCTCGCCGACTACGACCGGGCCGCGAGCGAGACCGAGGAGTACGTGCGTTCCCTCCCCGACCTGGAGCGCAGCCACCAGCTCGCACCGGCGCCGTGGCTGGAGGGCGAGGTCTTCTGGAGCGCGCGCAAGGTCCTGCTGCACCTGGTGCGGGAGACCGCGCAGCACTGCGGGCACGCCGACATCATCCGCGAGGCCTTGGACGGCCAGAAGACGATGGGGTGAGACACGGCAGCCCCGGGGCGATGCCGGGGGTGGGAGGGGCCGTGCGGCGTGTGCCGCACGGCCCCTCCTGTGCCCGGCCCGGTCGGTGCGGGTGCAGGGCTACGCCGATCGGTGCGGGCGGTCAGGCGTCGTCGCTCTCCTGCAGGGAGTCGCGCATGCGCTGGTGGTCGCGGCGCACGTACCGGGTGGCGGCGAACAGTCCGAGCGCGGCGATGAGCAGGCCGGCGGGGATGACCACCATCAGTCCGGTGTGCAGCCCCACGGCGCCGGCCTCGGCGGCGGAGAGTCCGTCGGCGACGGCGTCCGCCGTGAAGCGGTCGGAGAGCGCTCCGGCCACGACCGGCCCGAACGCCCCGCCCATCAGGTAGGACGCGGCCAGGTACAGGGCGAAGGCGGTCCCGCGCAGGCGGGGGCCCACGACGTCGGCGATGGCCGGGTAGGCGGCGGTGAAGAACATGTACTGCAGCAGCCACCCGGCCGAGAAGATCAGCACGAACAGCCCCACCGAGTCCGGCCCGAGCAGGAAGGCGCCGAAGGTCAGGGGCGCGGCCAGGGACAGCGCGACCGCACCGGTCAGGACCCGTCCCACGACGGAGGCGCGGCTGGCCCAGTCGGCGATGCGTCCGCCGAGCGTGAGGCCGATGAGCCCGGTGACACCGATGGTGATGCCGGCGTAGATCCCGCCCATGGACATGCTGGTGTCGAAGTAGCGCTGGAACAGGGGGACGCTGAAGGTCGCCACGGCGTAGGCGGAGACCTGGATCCCGATCCCGGCGATGGAGAGCCACCACAGGGTGGGCACGGCCAGGAGCCGGCGGAAGGGTTTGTCCCCGCGGTCGGTGGCGCGGTCGGCCTCGGTGGACCCGCGTTCCGGTTCGCGCATGAACAGCATGACCACGGCCAGGAGCAGACCGGGGATCGCCGCGAGCACGAACGCGGCCCGCCAGCTGCCGAAGGCCTCGGTGATGGGGCCGACGGTGAAGAAGGCGAGGGTGAGGCCGACGGGCAGGCCGAGCTGGAAGAGCCCGGTGGCCCCGGCGCGCTTCTTCGAGGGGTACATGTCCCCGATGAGCGAGTTGGCGGCGGGCGCGAACGCCGCCTCGCCCACCCCGACGAGCAGGCGGATCACGACCAGCATGATGAACCCGCCGGCCATCCCGGTCGCCGCCGTGAACAGGCTCCAGGCGACGAGGCCGATGACGAGGATCGCCTTGCGGGAGTACCGGTCGGCCAGCCGCCCCAGGGGGATGCCGAAGAGCGCGTAGACGATCGTGAAGGCCGCGCTGATCATGCCGATCTGGGCGTCGGTGATCGAGAACTCGGCCTTGATGGGTTCGGTGACGATCGCGGGGATCGTGCGGTCGTAGAAGTTGAGCAGGTTGGCGAGGAAGAGGAGGACGATGATCACGCGCGGGTCGGCGAGGGTGCCGCGCCGCGTGTCGGCGGCGGTGGCGCGCGAGTCGGGGAGGGCCAAGTCAACCTCCGGGGGTGGTGGGTCGTGCGTGAGGCCGCGGCCCTGCGGCGCCGCACTCGCCCGTGTGGCGTGGGACACAGTATGGGAGAGGTGTGGTCGACCCACAAGAGTCAGGAACGCACGCGTTCCAGATTTTCCCCCGCGCCTCCGGGCCGACGGATCTATGGTGTTCGGCCCGGCCCGGTTCCCGTGGGCCGGCCTCGAATCCCCCGAAATCCCCTGGAGAGGACACAGTGACCCGACAGGACCGCCCGTCCGCCGCCCGCGGCGCAGCCCGGAACTCGACCTACGGCGGACGCTCCCACGAGGAGCGCGCCGCCGACCGCAGGTCGCGCTTGAAGGACGCGGCGCTCGAGCTCTTCGCCGCCCGCCCCTTCGACGAGGTGACCGTCGCCGACGTGTGCTCGCGCGCACGGGTGTCCAAGCGGCACTTCTACGAGGAGTTCGACGACCGCCGCGACCTCATGCGCTGTCTGCACCGGGAGCTGATCGACTGGCTGTTCGAGGGCATCCACCGCGGCGCCCCGGAGAACCCCGACGGCCTGGAGGAGCTCTTCCGGGGGATGATGTCCGCCTGGGTGGGGCTGCTGCGCGAGCACCCCGACCGGGCGCGGGTCATCTACATCAACGCCCCGCGCATGGAGATGCGGCGGCGCGGGCTGATGCGCCGCACCGCCGAGCTGTTCGGGCGCCTGTCCCGCAGGGTGCTGGACCGGCCACGCGACCGGGTCCGGAACGAGCGTGTTCAGCTGGCGATGGTCTCGGGCTGCACCCAGGTGGTCATCGACTGGATCGAACGCGGCATGGTCGACGACCCGGACGCCCTGGTCGACCATCTGACCGGCGCGTCCGTGGCCCTGATGCGCCACCTCGAGGCGGAGGGCTGAGCACCTGCCCCGAACGCCTCACCCGCCGGACGCGTCGCCGACCGAAGCCCCGGCACCGGCGGGACCGGAGAGACGGGCCGAGACCAGGCGGTTGAGCGAGACGTTCTGCTCGGCCGCCTCGATGGCCAGTTCCCGGTGCACCTCCGGGGGCACGCGGACCATGAACTTGCCGGAGAAAGCCCGGTCCGCGATCGCTTCGGGCGGCTGCTCCCCGGAGTCGAGCATGTCCTCGACCACGTCGGCCGCGAGCTCCTGGATCCCCGTGAAAGCGGCGGAGCGGTCGCCTTCGAGGCACGACAAGGAAGGGAACTCGGCGACCGTGCCGAGGTAGGCCTGGTCCTCGGCCGACCAGCGCACACGGTAGGCGTAGTGGCCTGCTCTGCCCATCACTGCTCCTCCAGCCTGTCGATCGCGGCGAGAACCTGCTTCACCTGGTACGGCTTCGCCGAGGGCCTGTTTGGTGGACGCCTTCCGTCGCGAGCGGCGCAACCAGTGGTGCTATCGCAAGGCCGAAGAAGGAGTCGGCGGCCACGCCGTCGACTGATGAGAACGCTGCGAGAGTGCCGCTGGGGCGACGCGCAGCAGGTAATCGGTGTTCGCCAAGCAGGCCCTGGCCCTTGAAGTTCTGGATGTCGACGCGGGGGTCGCCCGGCCAGGGCATTTTGTAGATCTCGTGAGAGCCCTTGGCCCGTCGGGGATCTCCGAAGTAGTGCCTGCACACGCGTTGAAGGTCGGCGAACCTCACGGAGGCCGGCTGGTTCCGCATGCGTGCGAGGAGGTCGTCAATACTGGCCACGTCGAAAAAGTATCAGTATTGATACTACGCGCGAGGGCGTTTCACCGCTACACCCGACCCGGAACGGCGACTCCGGGGCGACGCAATCCCCTGTGCGTCAGATCACACGCGTGGTAGCGTCCGGGCCATCAGGTACGAGTGCGTTCCCGATGGCTTCGAGTGAGCCCTCACCCCCCGGAAGAGGTCCGCGTTGAGCTTCAACCTCGCCAGCATCCTGACCGAGTCCCGGATCGCCCACCCCGACAAGCCCCTCTGCCACACCGACGAGGACGCCACGCTCACCTACGCCGATGTGGACGAGGCGTCCGGCCGCGTCGCCACCGCCCTTCTGGAACTGGGACTGGAGCGGGGCGACCGGGTCGCCGTGCAGCTGCCCAACGTGCCCGAGTTCCTGTTCACCTACTTCGGCGCGCTCAAGGCCGGGCTGGTCCTCGTCCCGCTCAACCCGCTGCTCAAGGCTCCCGAGATCGCGCACCACCTCCACGACTCCGGGGCCCGGGTCTTCGTCGCGCACACCCGGGCGGCCGAGACCGCGCTCAAGGGGGTGGAGGCCGCAGTCGCCGACGGGCTCGCCCGGCCTCAGGTCCTGCTGGCCTGCGGCGGCGACCGGCCCGAGGGGACCACGGACTTCGACGCGCTGCTGCGGGCCGAGGACTGCGGCGAACCGGCCGCGGTGCAGGCCGGCGACACCGCCGTGCTGCTCTACACCAGCGGCACGACCGGGCGGCCCAAGGGCGCGGAGCTCACCCACGTGCAGCTCTACATGAACTGCACCGTCTCCGGGGAACAGCTCGGGCTGCGCGAGGACGACGTGAGCCTGGCGGTCCTGCCGCTGTTCCACGCGTTCGGGCTCTCCAGCGTGCTCAACGGGGCGGTACGCCGAGGCGGCACGATCGTGCTGGTCAAGCGGTTCGAGCGGGACGCCGTCGTGGCGGCGCTGGCGAAGTACCGGTGCACCATCTTCGCGGGGGTGCCCACCATGTACCAGGAACTGTTGCGCGCCGACACCTCGGGCGTGGACCTGTCGTCGCTGCGCATCGGCTCGTGCGGCGGGGCTCCCATGCCGGCCGAGGTCATGCGCGAGGTCGAGGAGACCTTCCCCGGGATCGTGGTCCTGGAGGGGTACGGTCTCTCGGAGACGGCGAGCAGCACCACGGTCAACACCAGCGCCGAGGAGCGCAAGGTCGGCTCCATCGGCCGGCCCATCTGGGGCGTGCGCGTGCGCGTGGTCGACCCCGAGGGCCGCGAGCTCCCGCCGGGGCGGGACAACGTCGGCGAGATCGTCGTTCGTGGCCACAACACCATGAAGGGGTACTGGAACCGGCCCGACGCGACCGCGGAGGTGCTGCGCGACGGCTGGTTCCACACCGGCGACCTCGGCCACTCCGACGAGGACGGTTACTTCTACGTGGTCGACCGGAAGAAGGACCTCGTGGTGCGGGGCGGATACAACGTCTACCCGCGCGAGGTCGAGGAGGTCCTGTACGAGCACCCCGACGTCACGGGCGCCGCGGTGGTCGGGCGCCCGGACGAACGGATGGGCGAGGAGGTCGTGGCCTGCGTGGTGCTGGGCCCCGGGTCGGCGGCCACGGAGGAGGACCTCGTCGCGTTCTGCAAGGAGCGCATGGCCGCCTACAAGTACCCCCGGGAGATCCGCCTCATGAGCGCGCTGCCGACCGGGCCGACCGGCAAGATCCTCAGGAAGGAGTTGCGGGCGTGAGCCCGCGGGCCGTCCCGGAACGCAAGGAGCTGCGCGCATGAACCCACGTGCCGCCCCGCTCCCGCGCGGCTGAGACCGCCCCGACCCGTCAGCCCCCGGGCCGCTGCCCCCGCCGGATGCGGCGCAGCGGTACCGGGAGCACGCACACCGGGTCGGGCAGCGCGAGCCGGTGCCCGGTGTCGGCGGGGATCCCGGTTTCGGGGTCCAGGCGCAGGGACATGAGGGAGCCGCCGTTCTGCGCGGCGGCGACGAGGTGGTCGGGTTCGTCGCGGTGCCCCCGAACGACGGCGAAGTGGCGCGGCCAGGCCCCGACCGGGGTGTCGGCGAGGTGTTCCGGGCGCGCGCCGCCGTCGCGCAGGGCGAAGGTGGAGACCGCGTCCGCCCCGCGGTTGCACACGTACAGGCGGTCGCGGTGGAGGGCGAGTTCGGCGGGGAAGTTCGTGCCGGCGGCCTCCTCCGCGGTGGCGGGCACCGACCCGAGGTACTGCGCGTGGTCGATGTCGCCGGTCCAGCGCACCACGTGCACACGGGAGTCGAGTTCCCCGGTGACGTACACGTGCCGGCCGTCCTGGGACAGGGCCATGTGGCGGGGGCCGGAACCGGGTGCGAGCCTCACCCGCCCCTGGATCCCGCCGGGGACGAACTTCATGCCCGGACCGGACCCCTCGGACGGCTCTCCGGTCTCGGGCGGGACCTTCTCCCCCACCCGGTACGCCCGCAGCTCGTCGGTGCCCAGGTCGGCCACGAGCAGGGTGCACAGATCCGGATCGACGGTGTCGGGCACCAGCAGACTGCTGTGCGCGTGCGGGCCCTCCTGCCGGTCGGGGTCGGGCCCGTGGCCGGTGTGCTCGAACAGCTGCCACGGTTCGTGCTCGCCGGAGTACACGTCGGGCTCAGACCGGCGCCCGCCGTCGGGGCCGAAACCGGCCACTGCCACCCGGCCGTCCGCGTAGTTGGCGACGACGGCCTCGTGGTCGCCGAGCGCCAGCACGTGGCAGGGCGAGGAGCCGTGACTGGGCTCGGAGCCGAGCTCGGTGAGGCCGCCGTCGTATTCGATACGCAGCGCCGTGACGGTCCCCTCGGCCCGCTCCCCGACCGCGTAGATCCACGGCCGGTGGGCGTTGAGGGCGAGGTAGGAGGGCCCGGTCAGCCGCGCGGCCACACCCCCGTCCTCGAACTCGCCGGTGTTCGGGTCGAACCACACCCGGTACACGCCCTCGCCGCGGCCCGCCGGTTCGGAGCCCGGGGTGTAGGTGCCGACGTAGAGCATGCGGCGCCCGGTCAGCGGGTCGGCTTCGGGGGACGCCGGGTGCGGCGTGGGGCCTGCGTTCACGTGGGACCTCGTTCCCGGGGGTTCGGTCGTGTCACGTGGTCTATACCACGGGAAGGTCCCCCGGGGAGGGGCTCGGGCGAGCCCTCCGCCCCCGACGGCGCCGCCACGGGGGTTCCGGTCCGACCGTCCGGACCGGGACCCGCCCGCATTCCTCCGGACGCCCCATCAAAAATCAGCAACACGGACAACAGGAAAACATCACATTTTCGGCCACGAACCAAAAAGTACATGGGACGACGTTTCTACTACCCATTCTCTTGACGAAGCTATAGGAACCTGCTTATTGTCCGAAATCCGAACAGAACCGGTAGCGAACAACGCTTCCCCATCAGGAGGCACCCTGTTGGCATGCGGCCCCCGCTGCCATGTGCCCGGTGAGCGCTGCCTGACCCGTTCGGGGTTCCGCGCGGGTGCCGGGTTGGTCCGAGAGAGCGGCCACCCCCGTTCCCGGGCCGTGTGAGAGGAGCGCAGATGAACAAGGGCTTGAGGCTGACGGCCGCCGCCGGTGCGGTCGTGCTGGTCAGCTCCGGCTGCGGGGGTTTCGGAGGCGGCGACGACGCCGTGATCAACTTCTATTCCCCCGAAACGCCGGACATGACCCAGGAGCTGGCCGACGCGTTCATGGAGGAACACGACTACGAGGTGGAGGTCAACTACTCGGGCACGAATGAACTCGTGAACGAGATGATCGCCGAGTCCGACAACCCCCAGGGGGACGTCTGGTACGGGGGCGGCGGCTGGATGCCGTTCGAGAACGCACTGAACCAGGGACTCATCGAGCCCTACACCCCCTCCACCGTCGAGGACATGGAGGAGACCCGGGGCGACATCCCTGTGCGCCACGCGGACTGGGGCTGGACCGGCGCCGAGCTGTTCGTCCTGGGGCTGGCCTACAACCCCGAGGAGATCGACGAGGACGAGCTTCCGCAGACCTGGGCGGAGCTGGCCGACGACCGTTGGGCGGGCGAGCTGCAGTTCCCCAACCCGGCCGCCTCGGGCACCGCCACCCTGCTGGTGCTCAGCCAGCTGATGGAGATGGGTGAGGAAGAGGGCTGGGAGTACCTGGAGACCCTGGCCGACCACGCCACCGCGATCCCGGACTCCGGCGGGGCCCCGACCGAGGCCATCACGACCGGGGAGGCCAACATCGCGGTGGGTTACGACTTCATGGCCTACCAGCACGCCGACCGCGGCGAGTCGGTGGACTTCCACATCCCCGACGAGACCCCGGTCCTGGTCAACCCGATCGCCCGGATCAGCGACGGGCCCAACCAGGAGGGCGCCGAGGAGTTCATGGACTGGATGATGTCCACCGAGGGCCAGCAGATCCGCGCCGACTGGCAGCACATCCCACTGGACGAGGACGTGGAGGCCAGCACCCCGATCACGATGGAGGAGGTCGAGGCGCAGGCCCAGGACCTGGACGTCGACTGGGTCGTGGACAACTACGACGACGCCCGCGACGAATGGCGCGAGCGGATCGGCTAGGGCGACCCGCTCCGGTGAGCGGATTCCACAGCGTGCCGCAGGTGCCGGCCCCGGCCCACCCGCACAGTCGGGCCGGAGCCGGCACCGTCTCTGCGGGGGGCGGCCCCGCTTCAGCAGCTGCCAGGAAGGTGAACGATGGTATCCGTCAGTCTGCGGAACCTGTCCAAGAGTTTCGGCTCGGGAGCCAACGCGACCGTCGCGGTCGACGACGTGGACCTGGAGATCGAGGACGGCGAGTTCTTCGCCCTCCTGGGCCCCTCCGGCTGCGGCAAGACCACGACCATGCGCTGCATCGCGGGCTTCGAGAGCCCGACCCGGGGCGAGATCTGGATCGGGGACCGGTTCATCAACGATGTTCCGCCGCACAAGCGCGACACCGGCATGGTGTTCCAGAGTTACGCGCTCTTCCCCCACTACGACGTGTTCCAGAACGTGGCCTACGGCCTGCTGATGCGGGACCTCTACAACGGAAGGATCAGCGCGTTCGCGGGGCTGTTCAGCAAACGCATCGCCCGTTCCTCCCCCGCGATCCGTGAACAGGTGCACGAGGCGCTCGACCAGGTCGGGCTGGTCGGTTATGACAAGCGCCAGGTGAGTCAGCTGTCCGGCGGCCAGCAGCAGCGTGTGGCGCTGGCCCGCGCGCTGGTGCGGCGCCCGGCCGTGCTGTTGATGGACGAGCCGCTGTCCAACCTGGACAAGAACCTGCGGATCCAGATGCGCGACACGATCCGCCGCATCCAGCGCGAGGTCGGCATCACCACGATCTTCGTGACCCACGACCAGGAAGAGGCCATGGGCATGGCCGACCGGGTCGCCCTGATGCGCGACGGCCGTCTGGAACAGGTGGACCGGCCCACCGACCTCTACGACCGGCCGAATTCGTCGTGGGCCGCGCGTTTCGTGGGCTCTTCCAACATCGTGGACACCACCGTGGAGAAGGCCGACGACGCGGGCGCCGAGGTGCGGCTGGGCGGCCAACGGGTACGCGTGTCCGACTGCGGGGCCGCCGTCGGCGACGGGGTTCGGCTGATCATGCGGCCCGAGGCGCTCTCGGTCCGGCCCAGGGACGGCGCCGGACCGGACCCCGGGAACACGTTCGACGGCGCGGTCACCAAGGTGACCTACCTCGGGCCCAACATCGTCTACACGGTGGACATCGGCGCGGCCGACGGTGCGCCGGCCGCCGGAACGGAGGGCGCCGGAGCCACGGAGGCCCCGGCGGCACCGGAGGCCCCGGGGGCAACGGAAGGCGCGGAGGGGACCGGGGCCGCAGGCGACACGGACGTGCTCACCGGAACCCGGCAGCTCGTCGAGGTCACCGACACCTTCCGGGGCGCCGACGCGCTCCTGTCCGTCGGTACCGAGGTGCGGTTGTCCATCGACCCGGACCGGATCATCGTGGCCGAGGGGGGTTCGTCGTGAGCACCGCAGTGGCCGATCCGCCCGGGGGCGAACAGCCCTCCCCGGCAGCTCCCCCGCCGGGGAGGAAACGCCGCCAGCGCTCCTTCCACCTGGACCTGCTGGCCCTGTGCAGGGTCCTGGTGCTGGGTTTCTTCACCCTGTTCCTGATCATCCCGCTGCTGTCCATGGTGGTCGTGGCGTTCACCGGCGAGACCGTGAACATCTTCGGTTCGCTGGTGGACGGGGAGATCCGCGACCAGAACATCTCCGACCTCGGTGGCGCCTCGTTCGCCACGTTCATCGAGACCGTCGGTTCGGCGCAGAACATGGAGGCGCTGCGCAACAGCCTGCTGTTGGCGCTGGGCGTCGCGCTGCTGGCGATGCTGCTCTGCACGCCGATCGCCTACGGTTTCGCACGTACCGCGATGCCGTTCAAGCGCACCCTGGGTGTCCTGTGCACGATCCCGATGGTGGTCCCCACGTTCGCGGCCGCGGGCGGTTTCATCACCATGTTCGGCCAGGCCGGCTGGGTCACCGGACTCTGGCAGCAGGTGGGCGGCTCGGGCCAGCTCATCAACCCGTACTCGATGACCGGGCTCGTGCTCGTGCTGCTGTTCTTCCTGTTCCCGTTCGCGTTGTGGCCCATGGTCGCGGCGTTCCGGATCAGCAGCGCACAGGTGGAGGAGGCCTCCTCCAGCCTCGGCGCGCGTTCGGTGATCACGTTCCTGACCGTGACGCTCCCGCTGGCGCTGCCCTCGCTGCTGTCCGCGCTGCTGCTGATCTTCGCGACGACCTTCAGTGACTTCGGCGCCGCGATCATCCTGGGGATCGACGGTCTGAACCTGATCGTGGTGCAGGCCTACCGCGAGATCGCCGGCTTCTACAACTGGGCGGCGGGCTCGGTCCTGGTCATGGTCATGGTCGTGGTCGTGGCGCTGTTCTTCGCCCTGCAGCGCATGGTCCTGCGGGGACGCGACTACGGCACGCTCAGCGCACGCGGGGGGCAGCCGGCGCCGCTGGTCCGCCACCGCGGGCTGTGCACCGGCCTGTCGGTGTTCACCACGGCCTTCACCCTGATCCCCGTGCTGTCGCTGGTGTCGGTGCTGGTGCTGTCCTTCGCCACGACCTGGCGCGGCACGCTCCTGCCGGACAGCTTCACCCTCGCGCACTACGAGCGGGTGTTGGACCGGTCCTGGGGCGCGATCGCGAACAGCCTCACCCTGGCCGGCGGCGCGCTGCTGATCGCGCTGTTCGTGGCGTCCACGGTGGCCTACTACACGGTGCGCCACCGCGCGGCCGGTCTGGACTTCCTGGCGACGATGCCGCTGATCGTGCCCGGTATCGCCCTGGCGCTGGCGCTGATGCAGACCTTCAACACCCAGCCGCTGGCGCTGTACGGCACGGCCCTGCTGCTGGTGGTCGGGTACGCGATCCGCCGCTTGCCCTACATGGTGCGTCCGACGGTCGGCGCCATGCAGGCCATCGGTACCGATGTCGAGGAGGCGGCGCGCAGCCTGGGGGCCAACCGGATCACCGCGGTGATGACGACGGTGCTGCCGTTGCTGCGCCCCGCGTTGTTCGCCGGAGGCATCCTGGTGTTCGTCACGGTGCTCAAGGAGACCAGCCTGACCGTGCTGATCGCCCCGTCCAACTGGGAACCGATGAGCCGCGACATCTTCAACAACCTGCTCCGCGGCGAACGCTACCCGGCCGCGGCGATGTCGGTGATCCTGCTGGTGATCGTGATCAGCCTGCAGCAGATCGCCTACAAGTTCAGCCGCAACTCGCTGTACTGAACGGCGGCCGACGACGCACCGCCGGATGATCGGGGATGTGCCGCTCGTGGCGAACACGGGCGGCACATCGTGTGTGGAACGGAGTGCAGTTCATGCCCGGTCTCGTTGTGGACCTGGACGGCACCGTCTACCGGGGGGAGAGCCTGATCCCGGGCGCCGACTCCGCCCTGAGACGGATACGCGCGGCCGGACACCGGGTCGTGTTCGCCACCAACAAATCCGTGGAGCGCGCCCGGAGCAACGCCGACAAGCTCACCGCGCTGGGGGTACCGGCCGACCCGGACGACCTCGTGACGGTCAACGACGTCCTGGCCCGGCACCTGATGCAGCGGCTGGGCCCTGAGCAGCGTGTCCTGGTGGTCGGCGAGGCCCCGCTGCACGAAGAACTGACCGCTGCCGGGCTGACCACGGTCTCGCGGTGGGAGGAGGCCGATTCGGTGGCGATGGGGTGGGACCGGAACCTGGACTACGCCACGTTCAACGCGGCGTTCCAGGCCGCCCGCCGGGGCGCCTACGTCGCCGCCACCAACCCGGACCCCACGTGTCCGGTGGAGGACGGCGAGCTCCCCGACTGCGGGGCCCAGATCGCCGCCCTGGAGACGGCCCTGGGGCGGGACGTGGACATCGTGGTCGGCAAACCGGCCGCCACGATGGCGCGCGCGGCCGCGGCCCGGCTGGGTCTCGCGCCGGAGCAGTGCTGGATGGTCGGTGACCGTCTGGCCACCGACATCCGGATGGCCAACGAGGCGGGCCTGTCCTCGGCCCTGCTCCTCAGCGGGAGCACTCCGGCGGAGCGGACGGGGGACGGTCCGTGGCGCCCGGACCGGGTGTGCGCGGACCTCGCCGAGTTCGCGGACTGGTTCCTGGGGCAGTGACACGGGGGCCGCGGTGGACGGAACGTGATGGGGCAGCCACGGTGCGACGACTCTCCGCGTCTTAGCGAATCTGTTACAGTTCCTCCCCAAAAGACCGAAGTGGCGTGTCCGAAACCCGGACAGGCTGTTTCGGTCGGCCCGTCCCCCCGGCCGCTCACCATCCCCTGGGGCCCTCTTCGGGTCTCCGGTCCCGGGCTTCCTTTCTCCTGTCTCCCGCACCCTGGACCCGTCCGTGACACTCCGTTCCCTCTCCGACGTACCGCTCCCGAGCCAGGACGTCATCGACCTGGTGCGCCACTCCGTCGTCGGCCTGCCCGAAGGCTCGACGCGGCTGGCGACGGCCTTCTACGACAACCTGTTCTCCATGGTCCCCGAGGTCAGGGACATGTTCTCCGAGGACATCGGGCCCCAGGAACAGCGCATGGCCGACGCGCTCATCGCCGTCGTGCAATACCTGGACACCCCCGACGACATCGCCGACTACCTGCGTGAGCTGGGGTACCAGCACTACAGGGAGCTCGGGGTGCGCGCCGAGCACTACCCCCACGTCGGCCGGGCCCTGATCCGCGCGGTCAGCGACGTCTCCCCCACGTGGTCGTCCTCGATGAGCTCGGCGTGGGTACTCGTGTACCAGTGGATCACCGCCCACATGATCGCCGGTGCCGAGCGCGCCGCCGCACGCTCCGGACCCCACGCGTAGGCTCCCCCGGGCGGTCGGAACCGTCGGCCCCTGCCCCGGCCCCGCTCGACGCCCCGCTCCCCGCTTTTCGCACACCCACCGTCGAAAGCCCTCGCACATGACACAGGACAGCCAGATCCCCCTCCCCGGCTCCCAAGGCGAGCACCGCGTCCAGGAGGCGATGGGGACCTCCGACCGCGCCTCCCGGTTCTACCGGGACCAGATGCTCGACCACCTGAACCCGACGATGCGCGAGTTCATCGCCCAGCAGGAGATGCTGTTCATCGCCACGTCCGACGCCGGCGGCGAGTGCGACTCGAGCTTCCGCGCCGGACCGCCCGGGTTCGTGCACGTCATCGACGACCGCCTGCTGGCCTTCCCCGAGTTCCGCGGCAACGGGGTCTTCGCGAGCGTGGGCAACGTGACCGAGAACCCGCACATCGGACTCATGTTCCTGGACTTCGAGCGCGAACGCATCGGCCTGCACGTCAACGGCCGTGTGCGGATCATGGTCGACACGGAGCTGCGCCCCCGCGTGCCGGGCCTGCCGCAGCCGCAGGTGCCGGGGCAGAAGGCGCTGGCGTGGATGGTGGTCGAGGTCGAGGAGGCCTACATCCACTGCCGCAAGCACATCCCCCACCTGCGCAAGGTCGGCACGGAGGAGGCGTGGGGCACCGACGACACCCTGCGCAAGGGCGGCGACTTCTTCGGCTCGAAGAAACAGAACGAGGAACGCCGCAACGCCGCGACCGGCCGGGTCTGAACCGGACCGGAGGCGGGGTGCCGACCGGGCCGGGTCGGCGCCTCGCCTTTTTCGTGCATCGGATGACCTGTGTTTTCCGTACAACTGCCGTACAATCGAGGTGCTTCGCGGTCCGGGACGGGAAACCCGGCCGAGCCCCACACCGGAAGGCCCACCCATGAGCACCGCCACGGAACGCCTGGAAGTCAGAGTCAGCCAGGAGGACAAGGAGCTCCTCCTCGAAGCCGCACGCCTCAGTCACGAGTCGACCTCGAAGTTCGTGGTCCGGGCCGCGCGTGAAGCGGCGCAGGAGCTCGTGGAGCGTGAGCAGTCCGCCACGGTCCCCCCGGAGTTCTTCGACGCCATGATCGACTCGCTCGACGAACCCGCCGAGCCGATCGAGGAGCTCTCCGCCGCCGTGCGCAAACACCGCTCGACCGTGAAGAAGAGGTAACCGTCCGTGTTCGCCTGCCAGTCCCTCAGCCGGGAGCACGACCTCGACCGATTCTCCTGCGGCAAGGAAGAGCTCGACACGTGGCTGCGCAGAAGCGCGCTCCACGCCCGCTCCAACAACACCGCCGCCACGTTCGTCTGGTGCGAAGAGGGCCGGAGAGAGGTCGCGGCCTACTACTCCTTCACGTCCCTGACGCTGGAACGCGAGGAGCTGCCCAAACCCATGGCGCGGGGCGGCATGCAGCGGGTCCCGGCGGTGCTCCTGGCCCGGCTGGCCCTGGACACCCGTTACCAGGGGCAGGGCCTGGGCCCCGTGCTCCTGGTCGATTCCTTCGAACGCGCTCTCACCGGGAACGAGGTCTTCGCCGTGCGTTTCTTCGTCATGGACGCCCTCGACGAGGAGGCCCACACCTTCTACGAGAAGCACGGGTTCCGGGGGATCCCCGGAAGCATGCGCCTGTACAGGAAGATGAGCGACATCGCGCGGACCATGGCGTGAGGCTCAGCCCCGGGGCCGCGCGGACCCCGGGGGCGGGTCACTTCTTGCCGGCGGTCTTGACGGCCTCGATCGCCTTGGTGATGCGCTTGTCGGAGACCGGGTAGGCGGTGCGCAGCTCCTGCGCGAACAGGCTCACGCGGTACTCCTGCAGCATCCACCGCAGTTCGACGACGTCCGGGTCGGCCTCGCGTCCGGGCTTGAGCCGCCCGCGCACCTGGCGCACGGCCTCGGACATCTGCACGACCTTGGCCATGTTCACCTGGTCGCGGCGCGGGTTCTCCGGCAGCTTGTCGAGGCGGTACTCGATTCCGCGCAGGTAGCGGTGCACGTCGTCCAGGCGCGCGAGGCCCGCGTGGGTGACGAACCCGTCGAAGACGAGCTCGCCGAGCTGGCCCTGCACGTCGTTGAGGGAGGGCAGCACGGCCATGGAGGTGCTGCCCTTGACCTTCTTGGAGACCTTGCGCCACAGCACGAGCACCCGCGCGGCCTTGTCGAGGATCTCCGCGAGGGTCTCACCCAGGTCGGTGCGCACCTTCTCGGCGAGGGAGGCGAAGGCCTCGGCGTTCCACACCGGGCCGCCCTCGCGGGCGAGCAGGTGGTCGACGGCTGCTTCTTCGGCGTCGGCGAGCATCTTCTTCACCGACCCGTGCGGGTTGTCGGCCAGCGCCAGCTTGTCGGGGTTGTTGAGCCCCTTGCTGACGGCGTGGGCGACCGAGGGCACGGTGAGCAGCAGCAGGCGGCGGGTTCCGGCCCGCATGGCGGCGCGCTGCTCCGGTGCGGTGTCGAAGATGCGGATCGCGACGCTCTCGCCCTCGTCCACCAGCGCCGGGTAGCCCTTGACGTTGGGACCCAGCGCCTTGCGTTCGAGCGTCTGCTCGAGGGTGCCGAAGTCCCAGGACGTGATGCCCTGGCGTTCCACACCCTTGGCCTCGGTGACGATGGCCTCGCGCAGGCGCGGCTTGAGCTTGACGCGCAGCTTCTCCAGGTCCTTGGACTCGGCGAGCGTGCGCTGCTTGTCGTCGACGGCCCGGAACGTGATGCGCAGGTGGTCGGGCACCCGCGTCAGGTCGAAGTCGCCGGCCTTGACACGTTCGCCCGACATCCGGCCGAGCTCGGCCGCCAGCGCCTCCAGCAGGGAACCGCCGGCCGGGTCGAGGCCGCCGCGCGCCTTGGCGGCGTTGTCGGGCACCGGCACGAAGTTGCGGCGCAGGGGCTTGGGCAGCGACCGGATCAGTGCGGTGACGAGTTCGTCACGCAGGCCCGGGATCTGCCAGTCGAAGCCCTTGTTCTCGATCTGGTTCAGGTACTTGACGGGCACGTGCGCGGTGACGCCGTCGGAGTCGCTGCCGGGCTCGAACTGGTAGGTGAGCGGGAAGACGAACGGCCCCTGGCGCCAGGTGTCGGGGTAGTCGTCCTCGCTGACCTCGTCGACACCGTCGTTGATGAGCTCGTCGCGGGTGAAGTCGAGCAGCTCGGGCTCGGTGCGGCGCGCCTTCTTCCACCAGGAGTCGAAGTGGGCGGCCGAGACGACGTGATCGGGCACGCGGCGGTCGTAGAAGTCGAAGAGGGTCTCGTCGTCGACCACGATGTCGCGGCGCCGGGCGCGGTGCTCGAGGTCCTCGACCTCGTCCAGGAGCTTGCGGTTGTCGTGGAAGAAGTGGTGCCGGGTCTCCCAGTCGCCCTCGACCAGGGCGCGGCGGATGAACAGCTCCCGGGACAGCACCGGGTCGATCTTGCCGTAGGAGACCTTGCGCTGGACCACGATCGGGACGCCGTACAGGGTCACGCGCTCGAAGGCCATGACGGCGCCGCGCTTGCGTTCCCAGTGCGGCTCGCTGTACTGGCGCTTGACGATGTGGCCGGCGAGCTCCTCGGCCCACTCCGGCTCGATCTTGGCGACCATGCGGCCCCAGAGCTTGGAGGTCTCCACGAGCTCGGCGGCCATCACGTAGCGGGGTTGTTTCTTGAACAGCGCGGAACCCGGGAAGATCGCGAACCGGGCGCCGCGTCCACCCTGGTACTCGTGCTTGTCGGGGTCCTTGAGGCCCACGTGGGACAGCAGCCCGGCCAGCAGCGACATGTGCACACCGCGCGGGTCGGCGGCGTTCTCGCTCGGGGCGGGCACCTCGATGTCCATCTGGCGCAGCACCTGCCGGAGCTGGCCGTGGATGTCCTGCCACTCGCGTACGCGCAGGTAGTTGAGGTACTCCTCGCGGCACAGCTTGCGGAACTGGTTGCCGGAGAGCTCGCGCTGCTTCTCCCGCAGGTGCTTCCACAGGTTCAGGTAGGCGAGGAAGTCCGATTCCTTCTCGCTGAACCGGGCGTGCGCCTGCTGGGCCTGCTGCTGTTTGTCGGCGGGGCGCTCGCGCGGGTCCTGGATGGACAGCGCGGAGGTGATGACCAGGACCTCGGGCAGACAGCCGCGTTCCTCGGCCTCGAGCACCATCCGGCCCAGGCGCGGGTCGACGGGCAGCTGCGCCAGGCGGCGGCCGGCCTTGGTCAGGGAGCGCTTGCCGCCCTTGTTCGTGTCGCCGGCGGCCAGGGCGCCGAGCTCCTCGAGGAGGTTGACGCCGTCCTTGATCTGGCGGTGGTCGGGCCCGTCCACGAACGGGAACGCGGCCACGTCGCCCAGGCCGAGGGAGGCCATCTGCAGGATGACCGAGGCCAGGTTGGTGCGCAGGATCTCGGGGTCGGTGAACTCCGGCCGGGAGAGGAAGTCCTCCTCCGAGTACAGGCGGATGCAGATGCCCTCGGACACACGGCCGCAGCGGCCCTTGCGCTGGTTCGCGGAGGCCTGCGAGACCGCCTCGATGGGCAGCCGCTGGACCTTGGTGCGGTGGCTGTAGCGGGAGATGCGAGCGGTGCCGGGGTCGATGACGTACTTGATCCCGGGCACGGTCAGCGAGGTCTCGGCGACGTTGGTGGCGAGCACGATGCGCCGGCCGCGGTGGGAGCTCCACACCCGTTTCTGCTCGGCGGCCGACAGGCGTGCGTACAGCGGCAGGACCTCGGTGCCGGGGAGCTTCTGTTTCTCCAGGGCCTCGGCGGTGTCGCGGATCTCGCGTTCGCCGCTGAGGAAGACCAGGACGTCGCCGGGCGCCTCCTTGCCGAGCTCGTCGACGGCGTCGAGGATCGCCTGGGTCTGGTCGCGGTCGGTGCCACCGCCCGGGTTTTTTTCTTCCGGGTCGAGGATCTCGTCGCTGACCGGCCGGTAGCGCACCTCCACGGGGTAGGTGCGGCCGGAGACCTCGACGATGGGGGCGTCGTCGAAGTGGCGGGAGAACCGCTCGGGGTCGATGGTCGCCGAGGTGATGACGACCTTGAGGTCGGGGCGCTTGGGCAGGAGCTGCTTGACGTAACCCAGCAGGAAGTCGACGTTGAGGCTGCGTTCGTGCGCCTCGTCGATGATGAGCGTGTCGTACTGCCGCAGCATCCGGTCGTGCTGGATCTCGGCCAGCAGGATGCCGTCGGTCATGAGCTTGACCACCGTGTTGCTGCTGGAGGAGTCGGTGAAGCGCACCTTGTAACCGACGGTCTCGCCCAGCGGGGTCCCGACCTCGTCGGCGATGCGTTCGGCGACGGTGCGGGCCGCGAGCCGGCGGGGCTGGGTGTGGCCGATGGTGCCCATCACGCCCCGGCCCAGCTCCATACAGATCTTGGGGAGCTGTGTGGTCTTGCCGGACCCGGTCTCACCGGCCACGATGACGACCTGGTTGTCGCGGATCGCCTCGGCGATGTCCTCGCGCCGGTCGCTGACCGGGAGCTCCTCGGGGTAGTGGAGCTCGGGCAGGGACTCCCGGCGCAGCTGCACCCGCAGTTCGGCCTCGTCGGTGTCGCGGGCGATCTGCGCGAGCACGGACGCCCGGCGGCGCTCGTCCCGGATCTTCTCCAGACCGTCCAGCCGCCTGCGCAGGCGGTGCCGGTCGGCGGGCATGAGGTCGCGCAGCCGGGCGCGCAGGGCGCCGGGGGTCGGTTCCGCGGTCGCGGGCGTGGTGGTGCTCATCAGTAGTCAAGGGTAGAAGGCCGGGCAACCGGTTTTCCCGGGCACCCGGGGCGCGGGGTGCGCCGTGGGGTCCAACACGCGTGCGGGCGCGGGTGTTCCTGTGCGGTGCTTTCCAGCGGGGATCTTGCTACTGGAGCCGACTTCGGCGCTGAAATGTGCTCTGGTAGCAAGATCCCCGGGGGTTATCCACAGGGGGAAAGCGGCTCTGCCGGAAAGACCGACGCCTCTGCACGCTGGTGTCATGGAGAACACCACCGTGACCAGCCCGTGCTTGCCGGGCATGCCTCTCGCACCTGTCCACTCGCCCCTGAGCAGGATCCTCCCGATCGCCGGCCGCCAGTTCGGGGTGTTCAGTTGGCACCAGGCCCGGGATGCAGGGTTGAGTAAGAGCGATGTCCGCGCCCTCAAACGCGACGGGACGCTCCGGCACCCCTACACCGGGGTCTACGCCTTGCGAGCGCTGGAAGAACGCGCCGATGAGCGACAGCTTCTCCGGTCGTCCGTCATGGCAGCCCAGCTCGCACTGGGTCCGCATTCCTTCGCCGGGGGAGAAACAGCGGCCCACCTGTGGGGTATGCAAGGGCTGCCGCCCTGGGACGGCCACACCGTCCACATGGTGATCCCGGCGCTGGGTGCGCAACGACACCACCACCACGTCACACTGCACAGCTGGCAGGTCGGTCCGGAGGAGGTCGCGAGCGTGGACGGGACGATCCGTGCCACCACCCCCGACAGGACCTTGCGCGACACCGTTCTCCGAGTGGGACGTGCCGCCGCGGTCTCCCTCCTCGATTCGGCCCTGCACCAGAAGCTCATCCTGGAAGAGGGCCTGGAGGAACTGGAGGCCGCCAACAACGGCCGCAAAGGATGTGTTCGGTCCCGCCCTTGGTGGGGCCTCGCGGACGGACGTGCGGAGAGTCCGCTCGAGACACGTGTCCGTCTCATCTGCACGGACGGGGGTCTGCCGCCCACCGATCTCCAACACCGTTTTTTCGACGCCGACGGACGTACTCTCGCCATCACCGATTTCTGGTGGGAAGGGCTGCGCCTGATCGGGGAGGCGGACGGCCTGGCCCCGCACAGCCTCCCCGAAGCGCTGGCCAAGGACCGCAAGCGCCAGAACGCGCTGCAAGCGCTGTACCCGGGTGTGCGGATCGCCCGCTTCACCTGGGACGACCTGAAACGCCCGGGCTACATCCTCTCGGTCATCGCCAGGTCCGGCCGCCGTTGACCGAGCAGGATCTTGCTACCAGAGCAGGGTTCAGCGCTGAAATTGGCTCTGGTAGCAAGATCCCCGGTCAGAGGTTCTGCGCCAGCCAGGTGTGCACGGCCTCGGCGGTGGTGGGGCCGTGCTCCTCGAGCATGGAGATGTGGTCGCCGGGCACGTCGACGGGCACGTGCTCGCGCGGCCAGTCGAAGCGCCAGTCCGGGCCGCCGACGGGGTTGCCGTCGCCGTCGCGCACCTGTTCCTCGGGGCGCACGAGCAGCAGCGGCATCGTGAGCTCGCCCGGGGTCCAGTCCGCGAACAGTTCGAGGTAGCGGCCCATGGCGGTGACGCGGGCCGGGTCCATGAGGCCGAAGCGGCGTTCGCGTTCGACCACGCCGGACTCGATGACGGGCATGGTGGTGCGGTCCTGCGGGGTGGGGGTGTCCATGAGCACGACCGCCTCGGGTGCGTGCTCGCCCCGCTGGAGGCGTTCGGCGACCGCGTGGGCCATCCACCCGCCGGAGGAACGGCTGACCAGTACGAACGGGTCGTCCCCGGCCAGGTCGAGCACGGCCCGTGTCTGGAGGTCGACGGCGGCCTCACGCGTGGCGGGCAGGGGCTCGCCGGGCGCGAACCCGGGTTGGGGCAGCACGGTGGTGTCGCGTTCGCCCTTGAGCGCGCCGCCGAAGCGGGCGTACTCCTGCACCCCGGAGACCATGACCAGCGACGGGAGGCAGATCAGCCGCGGGCGTGCGGGCCCGGTGGCGACCTCCACGGGACGCGGGGGCGTGCCGTAGTCCTCGGGCCCGGTGAAGGCGGGCCGGAACGCGGCGGCCGCGCGGATGAGGGTGATGCCGTCGTCGATCCGGCCGCGCACGCACGCGTCACGGAACAGGGCGACCACCCCGTCGAGCCCGGCCTCGGCCCCGGCGGGTTCGGGGGCCGCGGGTGCCGGGGCGCCGCCGTTCCCGGAGGGCAGCTCGGAGTCCAGGTGCCGGGCGAGCGCCTCGGGGGTGCGGTGGGTGAAGACCGCCCCGGAGGCCAGGCGCACGCCGGTGGCCTCCCTCAGGTCGCCGCGCAGCTGCACTGCGGTGAGGGAATCCAGGCCCAACTCGAGGAAGTCGCGGTCGGCCGGCACGTCGGCGGGCCCGGGCAGGCCCAGGACGTCGGCGGTTCCGGAGCGCACGAGGTCGAGGAGGGCGTCGGCGCGCTGTTCGGGCGGCAGGGCGGCCACGTCGAACTCGGCGGCCTTGGCGGCCCGGCGCCGGGGCGGTGGCACCAGGGCGCGGTACACGGGTGGGACGGTGCCGCTGCGTTCGGCGCGCGAGCGCAGGCCGGCGGTGTCCACGGGCATCGGCATGAAGTAGGGCGCCGGGAGGTCCAGGGCGTGGTCCATCAGGCGCAGCCCCTCGTCGGTGCCGAGGAGGCGGGCCATGCCGATGCGGGAGAGCCGGGCCAGGTCGGCGGCGTCCAGGTGGGCGCTCATGCCGCCGCGCTCGGCCCACAGGCCCCAGGCCAGGGAGGTGGCGGGCAGGCCGTGGGCCCGGCGGTGGTGGGCCAGGGCGTCCAGGACGGCGTTGGCGGCGGCGTAGTTGGCCTGGCCCGGGCTGCCGAGCACGTTGGAGGCCGACGAGAACAGGACGAACGCCTTCACCGGCTGGTCGAGGGTGAGCCGGTGCAGGTGGAGGGCGGCGTCGGTCTTGGGCGCCATGACCCGGTCGACGTGGTCGGGGGTCAGGGACGCCAGGGCGCCGTCGTCGAGGGTGCCGGCCAGGTGGACGACGCCGACCACGGGGCTCTCGGCCCGGGCCAGCGCGATGCGCAGGGCGTCGGGGTCGGAGGCGTCGCAGGCGGCGAAGTCGGCGCGGGCGCCCAGTCCCTCCAGGGCGGAGGAGAGTTCCTGCGCGGCGGGGCCGTCGGGGCCGCTCCGGCTGAGCAGGAGCAGGTCGCGGGCGCCGTGGTTGCGCACGAGGTGGCGGGTGACCTCGGATCCCAGGGTGCCGGTGGCACCGGTGACGACGACGGTCCCGCCGGACAGGTCGGTCGGGCCCTCCCCCTCGCTCTCCTCGGGCGCGGCGGTCTCGGCGCGCACGAGGCGGGGCACGTGCGGCGTGCCCCCGCGCAGGGCCAGCTGCTCCTCCCCGGTGGCCAGGGCGGCGGCCAGGTGCGGGGCGCCGGAAGCGGTGTCGTCGAGGTCGACCAGGACGAACCGGCCGGGGCGTTCGGTCTGGGCGGCGCGCACGAGCCCCCACAGGGACGCGTGCTCGAGGTCGGTGACGTCCTCGCCGGGCAGGACGGGGACGGCGCGGCGGGTGAGCACGACCAGCGGGGTGTCCTCGCGGGTGTCGTCGTCGGCCCATCCCTGGAGCAGGGCGAGCAGGTCGCGGGTGGTGCGGCGGGCGTTCTCCGGGTCGGCGCCGCCGTCGCCGCCGAGGCCGAGCACCGCGGTGGTGCCGGCGGGCAGCGGGGCGCGCGGGTCGGGTTCGTGCACGGCGTCCAGGTGGGCGCGCAGGCCGAGCCGGTCGTCGCCGATCACGGTCAGGTTCGGCAGCCCGGTGATGCGCGGCTGCACCGGGTTCCACGCCAGGGAGTACAGGTCGTCGGGCGCACCCAGGTCGATGCGTTCGGGCAGGGGGCGCACGGCCAGGGACGCGATGGAGGCGACCGGCTGTCCGGCCGGGTCGAACAGGTCGAGCGTGTACTCGTCCTCGTCGAGCGAGCGCACGCGCACGCGCAGGTCGGTGGCGCCCTCGGCGTACAGGGTGACGTCGGTCCAGGCGAAGGGCAGGCGCACCCCGGCGTCGGTGGTCAGGGAGACGGTGTGCAGGGCCGCGTCGAGGAGCGCGGGGTGCAGGCCGTAGCCGGCGGCGTCCCCGCGCAGCGCCTCGGG
This sequence comes from Nocardiopsis coralli, assembly GCF_014892575.1. Taxonomy (GTDB): domain Bacteria; phylum Actinomycetota; class Actinomycetes; order Streptosporangiales; family Streptosporangiaceae; genus Nocardiopsis; species Nocardiopsis coralli. The sequence continues at coordinate 118,790 of NZ_JADBGI010000017.1, forward strand.
CAGGGCGACCTCGGAGTACACGGTGTCGCCGTCGCGCCAGGCGCCGTGCAGTCCCTGGAACGCGGGACCGTACTCGTACCCGAGCTCGGCCAGACCGGCGTAGAGCCCGTCGAGGTCGACCGCTTCGCCCTCCGGCGGCCAGGAGGTCAGGGCCCGGGGCGCGGGCGCTTCGGCGGGGACGAGCAGGCCGGTGGCGTGCTCGGTCCAGGCGGCGTCGGGGGCCTCCTCGGGGCGCGAGTGCACACGCACGGTGCGGTTGCCGGAGGGTTCCGGGGGCGAAAGGGTGATCTGCACACGGGTGCGGCCGGGCAGCGGCAGCGGGGTGTGCAGGGTCAGGTCGGCGACGCTCTCCCCGGGGGCCGCGGCGTGCTGCACCATCTCCCAGAACGCGGCGCCGGGCAGGAGCACGGTCCCGGAGACGCCGTGGTCGGTGAGCCAGGGGTGGGTGTCGGGCCCGATGCGGCCGGTCAGGACCTCTCCCCCGGCGCCGGGCAGCTGCGTGCGCGCGCCCAGCAGCGGGTGGCCGGCCTCGTCGATGCCCTCCGCGGACAGGGCGCGCCCGCCGCCGGTGGGGGCGAGCCAGAAGGTGCGGTGCTCGAACGCGTAGGTCGGGAGGTCGACGGTGTGCGCCCCGGGGTGCACGGTGTCCCAGTCCAGGGGCAGGCCGTGGGCGTGGGCGCGGGCCAGGGAGGTCGCGAACCCGTCGGTGCCGCCGTGGTCGCGGTGCAGGGTGGAGAGCACGGCGGTGCCCTCGATGCCGGTGTCCTCGAGGGTCTGGGCGACGCCGTAGGAGAGTACGGGGTGCGGGCCGACCTCGACGAAGGCGGTGTAGCCGTCCTCGCTCATGGAGCGCACGGCCTCCTCGAGCCGGACCCTCCCGCGCAGGTTGCGGTACCAGTAGGCGGGGTCGAGGCCGGCGGTGTCGAAGGCCTCGCCGGTGACGGTGGAGTAGAACCCGGTCTCGGCGGTGGTGGGTTCGATGCCGCGCAGGCTGTTCAGGATGTCGTCCTCGAACGGGACGATGTGGTGGCAGTGCGAGGCCACGTCCACGTCGATGCGCCGGTGGTGGATGCTCTCCTTCTCGCACACGGCCACGAGTTCGGTGACGGCGTCGGCGTCGCCCGCGGCCACGACGGCGTTGGGGCCGTTGACGACGGCGACCTCGATGCGGCCCTCCCAGCGTTCCAGCATCTCCTCGACGCGGGTCACGGGCAGGGACAGGGCGACCATGCCGCCGCTGCCGGACATGCGGCCGAAGAGCCGGCCGCGGCGCACGACGATGCGGGTGGCCTCGTCGAGGGTCAGGGCACCGGCCACGTGGGCGGCGGCGATCTCACCCTGGGAGTGGCCGACGACCGCGCTGGGGGTCAGGCCGTGGTCGGCCCAGAGCTTGGCCAGCGAGACCATGACCGCGAACAGGGCCGGCTGCACGACGTCGATGCGGCCGGTGTCGGGCGCGTCGGGGCCGCCCCGGATCACCTCGGTCAGCGACCAGTCGACGTAGGGGGTCAGGGCCTTCTCGCACTCGTCGATGTGCGCGGCGAAGCGCGGGGAGTCCTCGAGGAGGCCGCGCACCATGCCGGGCCACTGGCCGCCCTGGCCGGGGAAGACGAAGGCGACGCGGTGGCCGTTGCCCGCGCGCCCGCGCACGAGGGCGTCGTGATCCTCCCCGCGGGCGAGCGCGGCGAGGGCCTCGCGGCGTTCGGTGTCGTCGGCGGAGACGGCCACGGCGCGGTGGTCGAGCCCTGCGCGTGCGGTGGCCAGGGTGTGGCCGACGGCGGCGGGGTCGAGCCCGGGGTGGGCCTCCAGGTGGTCGAGCAGGCGCCGGGCCTGAGCGGAGAGCGCGTCGGGGGTGTGGGCGGACAGCGGCCACAGGACCGGGCCGGTGTGCCCGGAACGCTCGGCGGTCCCGGATCCCTCGGCCGGGGCCGACGGCGGCTGTTCCAGCAGGGCGTGGGCGTTGGTCCCGCTCATGCCGAAGGAGGACACCCCTGCCACACGCGGGCGGTCCACCTCGGGCCACGGGGTGTGCTCGGCGACGGGCAGCACCGTGCCCGGGGACCAGTCGACCTCGCGCGTGGGTTCGTTCAGGTGCAGCGTCGGCGGGACCCGGTCGTGGTTGAGCGCCATGACGGACTTGATGAGCCCGCCCACGCCCGCGGCGGCGACGCTGTGGCCGATGTTGGACTTGAGCGAACCCAGGAGCAGGGGCCGGTCGGCGGGGCGCCCGCGGCCGTAGACGTCCATGAGGGCGCGCGCCTCGATCGGGTCGCCCAGCGGGGTCCCGGTCCCGTGCGCCTCGACGGCGTCGACGTCGGCCCCGGCGAGCCCGGCGTCGGCCAGGGCCGAACGCAGCAGGCGGCGCTGGGCCAGGCCGTTGGGTGCGGTGAGGCCGCTGCTGGCGCCGTCCTGGTTCACGGCGGTGCCGCGGACCACGGCGAGCACGGGCAGGCCGAGGCGTTCGGCGTCGCTGAGCCGGGCCAGCAGGATCATGCCGGCGCCCTCGCACCAGGCGGTGCCGTCGGCGGAGGCGTCGAAGGCCTTGGCGCGGCTGCCGGGCGAGAGGGCGCGCTGGCGGCTGAAGGAGAGGAACGCGCCGGGGTCGGAGAAGACGGTCGCGCCGCCGGCCAGCGCCAGGGTGCACTCCTCGCGGCGCAGCGCGGTGACGGCGGAGTGCAGGGCGACCAGGGAGGAGGAGCAGGCGGTGTCCACCGACATCGCGGGCCCCTCCAGGCCCAAGGTGTAGGAGATCCGGCCGGCGGCCACGCTCGTGGCGGTGCCGGTGGCGAGGTGGCCCTCGAGGCCGTCCTCGGCGTGGCTGGCACGCGGGCCGTAGTCGGGCGCGGTGATGCCGACGTAGACGCCGGTGTCGCTGCCGCGCAGGGAGTCCGGGTCGAGGCGGCCGCGTTCGACCGCCTCCCACGCGGTCTCCAGCAGCAGGCGCTGCTGCGGGTCCATGGCGGTGGCCTCCTTCGGGGAGATCCCGAAGAAGGCGGCGTCGAACTCGCCGGCGTCGTACAGGAACCCGGCCTGGCGGGCGTAGGTCGTGCCGGGGGTGTCGGGGTCGTCGTCGAAGATCCCGTCGAGGTCCCACCCGCGGTCGGTGGGGAAGTCCCCGACCGCGTCGGTGGCGCCGTCGACGAGCTTCCACAGGTCCTCGGGGGTGCGTACACCGCCGGGGAAGCGGCAGCCCATGCCGACCACGGCGACCGGTTCGCGGGAGGACTCGGTCAGGCGCCGGTTCTCCTTCTTGAGGCGCTTGACCTCCTTCACCGAGTCGCGGAGGGCCTTGACGACCTTGTCGTTGCTGTCCGTCGTCTCCGTCATGCGTTTCCTCCGGCTCAGTTGTCGTAGACCATGCGCACGAGGTCGTCGACGTCCATGCCGTCGACCTCCTCGTCGCCGTGGCCGGGCTCGGGTTCGGCGGCCGACTCTGTGTCGCCGGCGGCAGCGGTGTCGGGGACGGTCGGGCCGGCGCCGCCGGTGTCGGCGGCGATCTCCTCGGACAGGTGCGAGGCGACGGCCCGGGGGGTGGGATGGTCCAGGAGCACGGTGCTGGGCAGTTCGAGGCCGGTCATCTGCCCCAGGCGGGCACCGAGGCGCACGGCGGCCAGGGAGTCGAAGCCCAGGTCGAGGAAGCCCCGGTCGGCCGGCACGTCCTGGGCGCCGGTGTGGCCGAGCAGGACGGCGCTCTCGCGGCGCACGGTCTGCAGCAGTTCCTCCTCGCGCAGGGCGGGCGACATCCCGGCGAGCCGGGCGCGCAGGGCGGGCACGGCCGGTGCCTCCTCCGCGGGTTCCTCCACCGGCGGGGCGACCGTGCCGGAGGGGGCGGTGGCCAGCCAGAAACGCCGGTGCTGGAACGCGTAGGTGGGCAGGTCGACGGTGCGGGCGCCGGCGTTGAGCGCCTCCCACGCGACCGGGACCCCGGCCACGTGCGCCTCGGCGACGCCGGTGGCCAGCGCGTCGGTCTCCGGGCGCAGCCGGCTCTGCAGGGCGACGGCGCGGTGCTGTTCCCCGGTTCCGGGCTGGACCATCGCGGTGAGGGCGGCGTCGGGGCCGACCTCCACGAACGCGGTCACACCCTCGCGGCGCAGGTGGGCCGCGCCGTCGGCGAAGCGCACGGGTTCGCGCACGTGGCGCACCCAGTACTCGGGGGTGCAGACCTCGTCGCCGGCCCGCCCGCCGTCGAGGTTGGACACCAGCGGCAGGACCGGCGCGTGCAGCTGCACCTGCCCGGCGACCTTCGCGAAGTCCTCGAGCATGGGATCCATGAGCGGGGAGTGGAAGGCGTGCGAGACCAACAGGTGCCGGGTGCGGTGGCCGCGCTCGGAGAAGACGGAGGCCACGTGCGCGACCGCCTCGGCGCCGCCGGAGACCACCACGGAACCGGGCGCGTTGACCGCGGCGAGCGCGACCGGCGCACCGGTGCGTTCGGCGGCCTCGGCCAGGACCGGTTCGACCTGCTCGGGCGGGGCCTGCACCGCGGCCATGGACCCGCCCCCGGGCAGGGCCTGCATGAGGCGGCCGCGCGCCTCGACCAGGCGCACGGCGTCCGGCAGGGTCAGCACCCCGGACACGTGGGCGGCGGTGATCTCGCCGATGGAGTGCCCGGCCACGTAGTCGGGGCGCACGCCCCAGGAGTCCAGGAGCCGGTACAGGGCGGTCTCGAACGTGAACAGGGCGACCTGGGCCCATCCGGTGCGGTGCAGCAGGTCGGCCTCGGGGGTGTCCTGCTCTGCCCACATCACCTCGGTGAGCGGGCGTTCCAGGTAGCGGTCGAACTCGGCGGCGACCTCGTCGAAGGCGCGCGCGAAGACCGGGTGGGCGGCGTGCAGCTCGCGGCCCATGCCGGGGCGCTGGGAACCCTGCCCGGTGAACAGGAACGCGGTGGGGCCCGCCCCGTCCGCCGAACCGGTCACCACGCCGGGGTCGGACTCGCCCGCGGCCAGGGCGCGCAGCCCGCGGCGCAGGGAGTCCGGCCCACCGCCGACGACGACCGCGCGCTCCTCCAGTCGGGCGCGGGTGGTGGCCAGGGACAGGGCGACGTCGCGGGGTTCGGCGGGGGTGCGTTCCAGGTGGCGCAGCAGGCGCACGGCCTGCCCGTGCAGGGCGAGGCCGCTGCGCGCGGAGATCGGCCAGGACACCGGGCCGCCGGTCGGGACCGGGGCCTGCTCCTCGGGGGCCTCCGCGGCGGGTTCGGCCACCGCCGCGAAGTGTCCGGGGGCCTGCCCGGCGGCGGGGCCGTGCTCGGCCGCGTCGGGGCCGCCGGCCGGTTCGGGGGCGGAACGCTCCTCCACGGCCTGCTCCAGCACCAGGTGCACGTTGGTGCCGCTGATGCCGAAGGAGGACACCGCGATCCGCCGGGGACGCGGGCCCTCTCCCCAGGTGTGGTTGGACTGCGCGAGGGCGACGCCGCTGTCCTCCCAGTCCACGTGCGGGGTGGGCTCGTCGGCGTGCAGCGTGGACGGGAAGACCCCGTGGCGCAGCGACTGCACGGCCTTGACCACGCCGGCGGCCCCGGCGGCGGCCTGGGCGTGCCCGATGTTGGACTTGAGCGAGCCCAGGAGCAGGGGTTCGTCGCGCCGGCCCCCGTAGACCCGCACGACCGCCTGCGCCTCGATGGGATCGCCGAGCGTGGTGCCGGTCCCGTGCGCCTCCACCGCGTCGACCTCGTGGGGTTCCAGGCCGGCGTCGTCCAGTGCGGCCCGGATCACGCGCGCCTGCGCGGGGCCGTTGGGCGCGGTGAGCCCGTTGGAGGCCCCGTCGGAGTTGACGGCGCTGCCCCGGACCACGGCCAGCACGGGGCGCCCGGCCGCGCGCGCGTCGGCCAGGCGTTCCAGCACCAGCACGACCGCGCCCTCGGAGAACCCGGTGCCGTCGGCGCCCGCACCGAAGGCCCGGCAGCGCCCGTCCGGGGAGAGCCCGCCCTTGCGGGTGAACTCCACGAGCAGACCGTCGCTGCTCATGACGGCCGCGCCCCCGGCCAGGGCCATCGAGCACTCGCCCCCGCGCAGTGCCCGCACGGCCGAGTGGATCGCGACCAGGGAGGAGGAGCAGGCGGTGTCCATGCTCAGCGACGGCCCGTGCAGCCCCAGGGTGTAGGAGATGCGCCCGGAGGCCACCGACGCCATCGTCCCGGTCAGGGCGAGCCCGTCGTCGGTGGACTCGGCCATGCGCGGCCCGTACTCCTGGGCGGTCAGGCCGACGTAGACGCCGGTGTCGGTGCCGCGCAGGGACGTCGGGTCGAGGCGGGCGCGCTCGATCGCCTCCCACGAGGTCTCCAGCAGCAGGCGCTGCTGCGGGTCGGTGGCCAGGGCCTCCTTCGGGGAGATCCCGAAGAAACCGGCGTCGAAGTCCCCGGCCCGGTCGAGGAAGGCGCCCTCCCGCATGACCGAGCGCGGCGGGCCGTCGGTGTCCTCCGGCCAGCCCCGGTCGTCCGGAAGCGGGCCGACGGCGTCGCCGCCGCCCTCCACCAGGTCCCACAGGGCCTCGGGGGTGTCGGCCCCGCCGGGCAGGCGGCAGGCCATGGCGGTGACCGCCACCTGCGTGTTCTGCTCGGCTCGGTCGCGTTCCTCGCGCAGCCGGGCGTTCTCCTTCATCGCGCTGCGCAATGCTGCGACCAGTCGCCCCTCGTCGGCACTCATCGCCACTTCTCCTTGCGTCCTGGGCACGGCGCGGCCGGGGGGTGGCCGCGGCCGCGGGGTTCCTGCTCGGTCGTTCCTTCACCGCCCCGGTCGGGGCGGCGGCTCACCAGCCGTCGTCGCCGGCCCCTTCGCCGGGTGCGGCGCTCTGTCCCTGCAGCGCGAGGCTGACCAGGTCGTCCACGTCCATCTCGTCGATCCCGCCGGTGTCCGGTTCCTCCTCGGGCTCGGGGTCGGCCTCGGGGACGGGCGGGAAGAGCAGTTCGTCCAGCAGCAGCGCGAGTTCGCGCGGCGTCGGGTGGTCGAAGACGGCGGTGGCGGGCAGCCGGGTGCCGACGGCCGCGCCGAGCCGGTTGCGCAGTTCCACCCCGGTCAGGGAGTCGAAACCGAGCTCCTTGAAGGGGCGTTCGGCCGGGACGCGGGCCTCCCCGGAGTCGGGGTCGTGCCCGAGCACCACGGCGGCCTCGTTGCGCACCTCGGTGAGCAGGCGGCGGCGCCGCTCGTCCGGGCCCAGGGGTTCGAGCACCTCCGCGGACAGGCGCGGGCCCTCCTCCTCGGCGGGGGCGGGCGCCCCCTCGGGCCGGTCGAGCTCGCGCAGCAGCGGCAGGTCGGGGCCGTCCACGAGGTCGAGCAGGGCCGGCATGAGCACCGGGCTGCCCGAGACCAGCGCGGAGTCGAACAGCGCCAGGGCCTTGTGGGTGGGCATGGGAAGCAGCCCGCCGCGGCCCAGCACGTCGAGGTCGCCGGAGTCCAGGTGGGCGGTCATGCCGCTGGCCTCCTCCCACAGGCCCCAGGCCAGGGACGTGGCCGGAAGGCCCTGCTCGTGGCGGTGCTGGGCGAGCACGTCGCAGAAGACGTTCGCTGCGGCGTAGTTGGCCTGGCCCGGGTTGCCGAGCGTGCCCACGGCCGAGGAGAACAGCACGAACGCGCCGGGCTCCCGGTCGAGGGTGAGCTCGTGCAGGTTCCAGGCCGCGTCGACCTTGGGGCGCAGGACCTTCTCCACACGTTCGGCGTCGAGGCCGAGCACGGTGGCGTCGTCGAGCACGCCCGCGGTGTGCACGACCGCGGCGAGCCGGTGCGGCAGGGAGTCGAGCAGGCCGGCCAGGGCGTCGCGGTCGGCGGCGTCGCAGGCGCGCACGTCCACCTCCGCGCCCAGGTCACGCAGTTCCTGTGTGCGTCCGTCCTGTCCCGGGGTGTCGGCGCCGCCCCGGCTGACCAGGGTCAGGTGGCGCACCCCGTAGGCGGTCACCAGGTGGCGGGCCATGACGTGGCCCAGGGTGCCGGTGCCGCCGGTGATGAGCGCGGTGCCCTCCTCGGGGAAGGGCGCCGGGACGGTCAGGACGGTCTTGCCGACGTTCTCGCCGCGCTGCAGCGTCTGGAAGGCCTCGCGTGCCTCCCCGATGCCGAAGGTGCTCAGCGGCATGGGACTGAGCGCGCCCGAGTCGAACAGTTCCAGGATCCGCTCGAGCATCTGCCCGATCCGGACCGGGTCGACGTCGGGCAGGTTGAAGGCCTGGTAGCCGCGGCCCGGGTAGTGGGCGTCCACCCACTCGGCGTCACGGATGTCGGTCTTGCCCATCTCCACGAACCGCCCGCCGGGACCCTGCCCGTCGTTGGGCGAGCGCAGCAGCGCCAGGGACGCGTCGACGGCCTCGCCGGTCAGGGAGTTGAGGACCACGTCCACGCCCTGGCCGTCGTTGGCCTCCCGCACCCTCTCGGCGAACTCCAGGGTGCGGGACGAGGACAGCCGCGCCTCGGTCAGTCCCAGGCGGGTGAGCCCCTCCCACTTGTGCGGGCTGGCCGTGCCGAAGACCTTCGCCCCCATGTGGCGGGCCAGCTGCACCGCGGCCTGGCCGACACCGCCGGCGGCCGAGTGCACCAGGACGCTCTCGCCGGGGCGGATCGCCGCCAGGTCCACGAGCGCGTAGTAGGCGGTGAGGTAGACGACCGGGACGGCGGCCGCCTCCTCCAGGGTCCACCCGTCGGGGACCCGTGCCAGGCGGCGGCGGTCGGCCACGACGGTCGGGCCGAAGGCGCCGTCGAACATGCCCATGACCCGGTCGCCGGGTGCGAGGCCCTCCACACCGGGACCGACCCCGGTCACCGTTCCGGCGCCCTCGATCCCCATGCCGCTCTCGCCCTCGACCAGGCCGAGGGCGACCACGACGTCGCGGAAGTTGACGCCGGCCGCGCGCACGGACACACGCACCTCGCCCGGGCCCAGCGGAGCGAGGGCCTCGGGCGCGGGCACGGGCACGACCTCGGTGAGGGTCCCGGGCTCGCGGGTGTCCAGGCGCCAGGCGGCCCCGGCGGAGGCGGTCTCCTCGGGGGCCAGACGCGGGACCATGGCCGCGCCCTGGCGCAGCGCCACCTGGGGTTCACCGAGGCCGACGGCGGCGGTGAGCAGGCGGTGCGACTCCTCGGACCCGTCGGAGTCGACCAGGACCAGACGCCCGGGGTGCTCGCGCTGGGCGGCGCGCAGCAGACCCCACAGCGGGGCGGCGGCCAGGCCGGTGAGCTCGTCGTCCGGGCCGGTGGAGACGGCGTGCCAGGTCACCAGGACCAGGCGGGCGTGTTCGTTGCGCTCGTCCGACAGCCAGGTGCGCACGGTCTCCAGCGCCCACTCCAGGCCCTGGCGCACCGCGGCGGGCGGAGCGTCGTCCTCGACGTAGACGGCCCGGGCGGGCGGTTCGGCGAAGACCACGTCGGGGACGGGGTCGCCCTCGGACAGCGAGTCCAGGCTCGCCAGGCCCGTGGGCAGGTGGGAGTCGGGCATGGGGACCCGGACCGAACGCCACTCCTGCCGGTACAGGCCGGGTTCCTCGTCGGTGTCGTCGGGCAGGGCACCGGCGGCCAGGGGACGCAGGGACAGCTCGCCCACCGACAGCACGGGGCGCCCGCCGGTGTCCCAGGCGCGGAGCCGGTAGCGGCCGCCGCCCAGGGGCCGGGCCAGCACCCGGAGCCGGTCGGGGGCGGTGTCGGCGTGGGTGCGCACACCGTCCCAGGTGAAGGGCACCAGCAGGTCGCCGTCGTCCTCGGCCCCGTGCAGGATCGGGGCGTGCAGGGCGGCGTCGAACAGGGCGGGGTGCGGACCGTGGAAGGGCACCTCTCCCCCGCCGTCGGGCAGGGCGAGCTCGGCCCACAGGTCGTCCCCGTCGCGCCAGGCGCGCTCCAGGCCGCGGAAGACCGGACCGTACTGGTAGCCGCGGCGGGCCAGCGCCGGGTACCCGCCCTCGGTCGGGAGTTCCTCGGCCCCGGACGGCGGCCACTCGGTGAGCGGGCCCTCGAGGGCGTCGGCGGTGCCGGGTGCGGGGGCCAGGGTTCCACCGGCGTGGCGGGTCCAGGCGCTCTCGCCGGGTCCGCGGGAGTGCACGACGACCTCGCGGTTCCCGTCGCGTCCGGGAGCCTTCACGCTCACCTGCACGGGCACGCTCGCGGCGCGCGGCAGGGTGAGGGGCACCTCCAGGGTCAGGTCGGCGACCACGGGGGCGCCGACACGCACGCCGGCGTGCGCGGCCAGTTCCACGAACGCGGTCCCGGGGACGACGGTGCGGCCCCACAGGCGGTGGTCGCGCAGCCAGGGGTGGTCGGCGGCGCCGAGGGACCCGGCGAAGACCGTGTCCCCGGAGACCAGTTCCAGGCCCTCGCCCAGGATCGGTTCGGGGGCGGGCTCGGGTTCGGCGGCCGCGGGCACGATCCAGTGGCGGGACCGCTCGAAGGGGTCGTCCGGAACGATGACCGGGGCGCCCTCCTCGGCCACGCCCTCCAGCACCACGTGGGCGTTGGTGCCGCTGATGCCGAAGGAGGACACGGCGGCCCGGCGCGGGCGCCCGGTGTCGGGCCAGTCCTCGGTGTCGGCGAGCAGGCGCACCCCGCTGTCGGACCACTCCACCTCGCCGGTGGGTTCGTCCACGTGCAGGGTGCGGGGCAGGCGGCCGAAGCGCAGGGCCTGCACCATCTTGATGACCCCGGCGACACCGGCGGTGGCCTGGGTGTGGCCGACGTTGGACTTGAGCGAGCCCAGGCGCAGGTCGGGCAGGCCCGCCTCGCCGCGGCCGGCCCCGTAGACGGACATCAGGGCGCGCGCCTCGATCGGGTCGCCCAGGCGGGTCCCGGTCCCGTGCGCCTCGACGGCGTCGACGTCGTGGGGGGCCAGGCCGGCCGAGGCCAGGGAGGAGAGGATGACGCGCTCCTGCGCCTCCCGGTTGGGTGCGGTGAGCCCGTTGGAGGCCCCGTCGGAGTTGACGGCGCTGCCGCGCAGCAGAGCCAGGACCGGGCGGCCGGCGCGGCGGGCCTGGGAGGCGCGCTCGAGCATGAGCATGCCGGCGCCCTCGGCCCAGGCGGTGCCGTCGGCGCCGGCACCGAAGGCCCGGCAGCGGCCGTCGGCGGAGAGCCCGCGCTGNGCGCAGCAGAGCCAGGACCGGGCGGCCGGCGCGGCGGGCCTGGGAGGCGCGCTCGAGCATGAGCATGCCGGCGCCCTCGGCCCAGGCGGTGCCGTCGGCGCCGGCACCGAAGGCCCGGCAGCGGCCGTCGGCGGAGAGCCCGCGCTGGGCGGAGAACTCCAGGAACATACCGGGGGTGGCCATGACGGTCGCGCCGCCGGCCAGGGCCATGGCGCACTCGCCGCGGCGGATCGCGGCGGCCGCCTGGTGCAGGGCGACCAGGGAGGCCGAGCAGGCGGTGTCGATGGTCAGGGCGGGACCGCGCAGGCCCAGCACGTAGGCGATGCGCCCGGAGGCCACGCTCAGGGTGCTGCCGGTGAGCCGGTACCCGCCGTCGGTGCCTGCACCCGGGTCGGCCAGGCGGGGCCCGTACTCGGTGGGCATCGCGCCGACGAACACCCCGACCTGCTGTCCGCGCAGCTCGTCGGTGGTCAGCCCGGCCCGCTGCACGGCCTCCCAGGAGGTCTCCAGGAGCAGCCGCTGCTGGGGGTCCATGGCGTCGGCCTCGCGGGGGCTGATCCCGAAGAAGGCGGCGTCGAACTGGTCGGCGTCGTGCAGGAACCCGCCGCGCCGGGTGTAGGTGTGCCCGGCCCTGCCCTGTTCGGGATGGAAGAGGCGGTCCAGGTCCCAGCCCCGGTTGTCGGGGAACTCGCCGGTCGCGTCGGTGCCGTTCTCGACCATCGACCACAGCGCCTCGGGCGAGCGCACGCCGCCGGGCAGGCGGCAGGACATCGCGGTGATGGCGACCGGGTCGTCCTCGGGTGCGGTGCGGGCCGTGGCGGGCATGAGCACCGGGGCCGGAGCGGACGTGCGCGCGGGTGCGGCGCCGGAGGTCGGTGCGGCCAGGCCCTCGGCCGCCTCGCCGAGCTGTTCGGTGAGGAAGCCGGCCAGGTCACCGGGGGTGGGCTGGTCGAACAGGTCGGTGTCCTCGAGCCGGTACCCGGTCTCGTCCTCGATGAGGTCGGCCAGCTCCATGAGCATGATCGAGTCGAAACCCAGGTCACGGAAGGCCCGGGTGTCGTCGGCCTCGGTGAGGGCGTCGATCTCCAGGACCTGCGCGCTGAGGGTGCGCACCAGGCCCAGCGCGTCCACGGTGGAGCCGTCCCCGCCCGGGGCCTGCTGCGGGGCCTGGGCACGGGGCGCGGCCGGCGCTGTGGCCGGGGCCGCGGGCACGGTCTCGGGCCAGAACCGGGTGCGCTGGAACGGGTAGGTGGGCAGGTCGACACGGCGCGCGCCGGCGCCGCGCAGCAGGGTGCCCCAGTCCACGTCCAGACCGGAGGTGTGGGCCTCGGCGGCCGCGGTGAGCAGGCGGCCCTGGTCTCCCTGGCCGCGGCGCAGGGTCGCCAGGACGGTTCCGTCGAGCCCGGCGTCCTCCAGGGTGTGGCGGATGCCGTGGTACAGCACCGGGTGCGGTCCGACCTCGACGAACGCGGTGTGGCCGGCCTCGACGGCGGCGGAGACGGCCTCGGCGAACCGGACGGTCCCACGCAGGCTCCGGTACCAGTAACCGCCGTCCATGGCGGGGCCGCCCTCGCCCAGGGGTTCGCCGGTGAGGGTGGACAGCAGGGGCACGGTCCCGGGCTGCGGGTTCAGGCCCTGCAGGCGCTCCAGCAGGCCCTCGCGCAGCTCTTCGACGTGGCCGGAGTGGGAGGCGTAGTCGACGTCGACCAGGGCGCCGTGCAGACCGTTGTCGACGCAGTGGTCCACGGCCCGGCGCACGGCGGCGGGGCTGCCGGAGACGATGACCGACTCGGGCCCGTTGACGGCGGCCAGGTGCAGGTCGTCGACGCGCGCGACCAGCTCCTCGGCCCGCTCGCGCGACATCCCCAGGGACGCCATCCCTCCGGAACCGGCCAGGGCGGTCAGGGCCCGGCTGCGCTGCGCGGCGACGCGGGCGGCCTCCTCCAGGCTCAGGACCCCCGCCACACAGGCGGCGGCGATCTCACCCTGGGAGTGGCCGATGACGGCGGCCGGGCGCACGCCCATGGTCTCCCAGACCCGGGCCAGGGAGACCATCACGGCCCACAGGACCGGTTGGACCACGTCCACGCGGGCGTCGGGGCCGCTGTAGGCCGGGCTGCCGGGCTCGCCGCGCAGCACCGCGGTCAGGGACCAGTCGACGTGGGGGTCCAGGGCGCGCTCGCACTCGCGCAGGCGCTCGGTGAAGACCTCCGGCAGCGGGCCGCGGGCGTCGAGCAGGTCGCGGGCCATGCCCTCCCACTGGCCGCCCTGGCCGGGGAAGACCATGACCGGGCCGAGGCGGTGGCGTTCGGGGTCGACCGGGCCACTGGGGCGCACGGAGTCGAGCTCGCGTGTGCCGCTCGCGCCCGGGGCGAGGATCACCGCGCGGTGCTCCATCGTCGAGCGGGTGGTCGCCAGCGAGTACCCGATGTCCTCGGCGCGCAGGCCCGAGCGCTGGGAGACGTAGGAGTGCAGGACCGACGCCTGGGCGCGCAGGGCCGCCTCGGAACGGGCCGAGAGCACCCACGGGACCGGGTCCAGGGCGTTCTCGCCCAGCCCGGGGCCGGCCTCCTCGGGCGACTGCGGCGGGGGCGGCGCGAGCACGAGGTGGCAGTTGGTGCCGCCCATGCCGAAGGAGGAGACCCCGGCCAGCGGGCGTTCGGCCGGCCAGGCCTCGCGCTCGACCTGGGGCTGCAGGCGCAGCGACTCCAGGTCGATGGCGGGGTTGGGGGTGGCGTAGTTGCGGGTGGGCGGCAGTTGGCCGTGCGAGAGGCTCAGCACGACCTTGAGCAGGCCCACGACACCGGCGGCGCCCTCCAGGTGGCCGATGTTGGTCTTGACCGACCCGACGCGCAGCACCTCGTCGCGGGCGGGCGAGAAGACCTCGCCGAGCGCGGAGGCCTCGACCGGGTCGCCCGCGGGCGTTCCGGTGCCGTGCAGTTCGACGTAGCCGACCTGTCCGGGGTCGACGGCCGCGCGGCGGTGGGCGGCGCGCACGACCTCGATCTGGCCCTCGGTGTCGGGGCGGGCGAGGTAGGACGTCTGCCCGGAGTTGTTGACCGCTCCCCCGCGCAGGACGGCGTGCACGCGGTCGCCGTCGGCCAGGGCGCGGTCCAGGGGTTTGAGCACGACCACGGCACCGCCCTCGCCGCGCACGTACCCGTTGGCGCGCGCGTCGAAGGTGTAGCAGTGGGCGTCGGGCGAGAGCCCGCCGAAGAGCTCGATGTTCTCGGTGCCCTCGGGCGTGAGGATGAGGTTCACGCCCCCGGCCAGGGCCTGGTCGCACTCGCCGCGGCGCAGGCTCTCCATGGCCATGTGCACGCTCACCAGCGAGGACGACTGCCCGCTGTCGACGGTGAGGCTGGGCCCGCCCAGACCGAGCGTGTAGGAGACCCGGTTGGCGATCATGCCCCGCTGGGTCCCGGTGTGGGTGTGGTGCGTGGCCGCCCCGGCGAGCAGGCGCTCGTACTCGGAGGAGACCGCGCCGGTGAACACGCCGGTGTTGGTGCCGCGCAGGGCCTCGGGCGCGGTGCGCGCGTTCTCGACCGCCTCCCAGCTCAGCTCGAGCATGAGCCGCTGCTGGGGGTCCATGGCCAGGGCCTCGCGCGGGGAGATCCCGAAGAAGGCGGCGTCGAAGTCCTCGACCCGGTCGAGGTAACCGCCCCAGCGCAGGCCGCGCTCGGGCGAGGGCTCACCGAGCCGTTCGGGGGGCGGCACGATCGACTCGCGCCCCTCGCACAGCAGGCGCCAGAAGGCTTCGGGGGTGGAGACACCGGGCAGCCGGCAGGAGATGCCGACCACGGCGACGGGTGCGTCGGGGGTGCCCTGGGAGCCGGGGGCGTGCTCGGGGTTGCTCACTGCCGCCCTCCGCTCGCGCGCGTGCAGATGCACGTGTGGGCCTCAGTGCCGCTGTGCGTTGGCGCTGGGTGCGAGTACACGACAAACCCTCCGAAGCGTTGGGCGGCCGGCGGGGTGACCGATCTTCATTTCAGACGAAAACCCTACAAACGCAACACAGGACCCATGCGTCACCATGTGGCTCGAAGAGGCATCAATCGAAGGATCGTAGCTGTCCACTCACCCGTGTGACAACGGAAAGCGAGGTTTCGGTTCTTCTCCGACACCATTAGCGGATATGGCTTAATCGAATGTTCACCCGCAACACGACAAGCCCGATGCCCCAGGGGCACCGGGCGCCGCGCACCGGAGGCTGCGGGAGGCGGGCTCAGTCGCCGTGCCGGGCCTTCACCTCCGCGATGTACTTCAGGGCTTCTCCCTGGTCGAACATCCAGTTCTGGTAATCGGAGGGGTCGTCCCAGCCCTGGATCCACCGGTCGGCGATCTCGCGGTACTGCGTCGCCGCCATCATCATGTGACCGAGGAATTCGGGGTTGTCCCCGTCCCACATCGTGGAGGCGAACTCCGCCCACTCCTGATTGTGATGGCCGAATTCCCAGAAACGGTCGAACGCGTTGACCAGGAACGATTCGTCGAACGCCTTGTCACCGTGGTCCCGGATGCTCTGCAGGTAAGATTCCGCACACCGGGTCGAGTTGTTCCAGGACTGCCCGACGAACGGGTCCATCGTGACGACCACGTCGGCCATGCCCAGAACCAGCCCGCCGGAGGGCAGGCGCCCCACCGGGTTGCGCACCTGCGGGGTCAGGTCCTCGATCCGGGTGCTGGGCCCGTCGACCAGGACCGCGTCCTTGGTGCGCTCGAAGAACTCCGGGAGATGCTTGCGCATCAGGTCCTTCATCCGGCGCAGCTGCTCCTCGGGGCCGGGACGGTCGGGCCAGGCGTCCATCGGCCCGCCCTTCTTGTCCACGATGAGCAGGTTGTGCGCCGGCCCCTCCTGCGTCAGGCAGGGGAACAGCAGGATGTTGCCCGCCTCCTCCGTGGCGGCGGCCCAACCGATGTTCTCCGACTCCCCCGGGTCGGGCCACAGGTCGTAGACGTAGGCCTGGGCGAGCGCCCGCGGACGGGTCCCGCTGAACCGGCTCGTGTCGTAGTCGAAGAGCTGACCGAGCTCACCGTGGCCGACCGCCACGATGATCAGGTCGAACATCCGCGAGAAGTAGTCGAGGTCGGTGACCGTGACCCCGTGGATGACGACCTTCCCGCCGCGGTCCTCGAAGGACTCCAACCAGTCGGCCATCTTCACCCGGCGGTCCACCGAGACGATGTAGCCGTTGCCCGCGCTGGCGTTGCCGACCAGGTGGGACTGGTGCTCGCGGTCCTGGGGTACGAAGAACAGCTTCTGCTCGCGCACCTGCGGGGACAGGGCGCTCCAGAAGTCGAGGTCGAGCGCGCGCTCGTGCTCCAACGCGGTGGGAAAGGTCCACTGAGAGATGGAGGGCTTGCCGGTCCGGATCTCCTGCGAGGACTGCCCCGTGATCACCGTGACGTCGTAGCCATGGCTCAGGAGCCCGTGGGCCAGATGCAGACCGGCGTGGCCCGCGCCGACGATAAGGATCTTGCGCATGTGTCGCTTACTTTCCTGGAAACCTACGGGGTCAGGGGGAGCTCCGGGCCCCGCCCGTCAGGCGACGGGCTCGGTCGTGCGGTTGTGCTCCAGGGCGTACCTGAGCAGGGTCTTGAGCACCTCGCCGCCGGAGAGCCGGTTGCGGGCGTCGAAGTCGATGATCGGCACCTCCGGGCTGACCTCCAGCGCCTCCCTCACCTGCTCGGTCGTGTAGTCGAGCTGGCCCTCGAACTTGTTGAGCGCCACGATGTAGGGGATGCGCTTGTTGGTCTCGAAGTAGTCGACCGCGTCGAAGGAGTCGGCGAGTCTGCGGCAGTCGACCACGACCACCGCGCCCACGGCCCCGCGGACCAGGTCGTCCCACATGAACCAGAACCGCGCCTGGCCGGGTGTACCGAACATGTACATGACCAGCTCGTCGTCGATCGTGATGCGACCGAAGTCCATCGCGACGGTGGTGGTCGTCTTGTCCGGGGTGACCGAGGTGTCGTCGTGCGGCACGCTGGCCTCGGTCATGATCGCTTCGGTCGTGACGGGCGGGATCTCAGAAACCGAGCGCACCAAGGTCGTCTTGCCGGCGCCGAAGCCCCCGGCGATGACGATCTTGCTCGACATCTTCTTTCGATTGGACCGCTTGTCACTGGAAAAGTCGTTCGAGACCACGAAGAGCCCTCTCCAGAACCTGGTTTTCGGACGGACTGCTGCCGGTGATGGTCGGGTGGATGTACACCAGGTCCTGTTCAGCCAGGTCACTGATCAGAACCTGTGTCACGCCCAGGGGGATGTTGAGCTCGGCCGACACCTCGGCGAGCGACCTCGTCTCCCGGCACAGTTTGTAGATGTTGATCGACTCCGGCATGAGGGTGCCAGGAGGCTCCTGCCCAGGCTCGGACGTCGAGACCAGGGTCTGCACCATCAGCGGATGCCGTGACCGGGTACGCCCACCCGTGAAGGTGAACGGACGTACACGGTTACTCCTTCGCCTGCGGAAGCTCATAGCCGCGGCAACCTCATTCCTGCCAAGCCTCGCGGGCCACGGTCGTCAGTTCTGGATGACTTCGCGCAACTGCGATCGCAGCTGCGGGGTGAGCACGTGGGCGACGTTCTCCACGAGCTTGGCCATCTGGAAACCGACGATCTTCAACTCGGTCCCGGGGGCGGTCAGCACCGCCATGCAGGAGCCGTCACTGATCGCCATGATGAACAGGTGCCCGTGGTTGAAACGGACCAGGAGCTGCTCGCACTCGCCCCGCTGGAAGAGTCCGGCGCCGCCCACGGCCAGGCTGTGCAGTCCGCTGGCGATGGCGGCGAGCTGTTCGGCGTGTTCCTCGGGGAAGTCGCTGGAGTGCGTCAGCACCAGCCCGTCCGAGGAGACGACGACGGCGTGCTCCACACCGCGTACGTCCCGGACGAACCGATCGATGATCCAGGAGAAGTTCTCAACGCTGTCGTTTGCGGGTTCAGTCATCGCAGTGCTCTACCTGTCCTCGGCCGAGTGTCGTTCTCGATGGGGGTCGGGGGTGTGCTCGCACACCCGGGCTGCTTCGGCGGACGCGGTACTCATTCGCCGCCGTCGAGCTCCTCTCCGTCGCGGGCGGCACGTTCCCCGTCGAAGAAGTCGCCCAGCTCGTCGCGGATCTGTTCGGCCCGTGCTTCGCCGGTGAGCTTGGGCGGTGTGTCGTCCCGGGCCGGCGGCGGGTTGTCGGGCGTGTGCTCGGGGCGCGGCATCATCCGCAGCGGCGAACCGTGCGGGGTGGCGCTGCGCCGGGGCAGACCGGCGGAGGTGACCGCCGAGTTGCCGCCCTCGGCCTGGTCGGCGCCGGTGGGCGGCTGGTGCGGGACCGGACCCGTGGGTTTCATGGGCACCACCGGAGCGACCGTCGAGGACGGGGTGGAGGAGGAGGCCCGCTCGTCGGTCATGGTCCGCGGGGTGGCCACGCGCAGCAGGTCCTTCGGGATGATGGCGTAGGCGCTGACGCCGCGGTAGGAGCGGGACTCCAGACGGGTCTCCAACCCGTGCTTGTGCGCGATCCGGCTGGCCACGTACAGGCCCATGTGCCGCAGGACCTCGTCGTCCAGGACGGGTTCGCCGCTCAGCCGCTCGTTGAGGTCGGCGAGCTGGCGGTCGGGGATGCCCACACCCTCGTCCTCGACGACGAGCATGAGGCGTCCGTCGTCCATCTCCTGGGCGCTGATCGTGACCGGCGAGTGCTCCGGGGAGTTGGCCGTGGCGTTGTCCAGCAGCTCCGCGAGGAGGTGGGAGACGTCGTCGGCGGCCAGACCGGTGACCGAGGTCTGCGGCAGGGTGCCGATGCGGACCCTGGGGTAGTCCTTGATCTCGGAGCTCGCGGCACGGGCGACGTCGAGCAGGGGGACGATCTCGTCGTGGGCGTCGGAGGCGCCGCCGTCGTGGCCGGTGAGCACCAGGAAGTTCTCCCCGTTGCGTCGCATACGGGTCGCGTAGTTGTCGATCTGGAAGAGCTGGTCGAGCAGGTCGGGGTCCTGGGCGTCGGTCTCCAGGGCCTCGACCATCTCCAGCAGGGCGTCCACCAGGGACAGGTCGCGCATCGCCAGGCCGGCCAGGGCCTCGTTGAGCAGGTCGGGGTCGGCCCCGATGCGGGAGACCGGGGTCTCGTTGCGCCCGGGGGCGGCCGGTGCCCCGGCGGCCGGCTCGGCCTGCTGCTTCGGCGCCGCCTCGGGCTGTTCCTGGGCGGGCTCGGCCTGCGCCTGCTCCGTGCCGGCCTTCTCGGCGCTCTCCTGCTCCTCGCTCTCCTCACGCGGTTCGGCGGTGGTGAGCGCACGCTCGTCGGAGCGGTTCTCCTCGCGCCGGTCGGACTCGGTGCGCTCGGGCACGAGCGTGGAGGCCACGGCGTCGGCGGTGATGACCTGCGGCTGCTGGCCGGGCGTGAAGACGATGACGTGCTGCACCGGCTGCCCGAACTGGCTCGGGTACATGACCGGCTGGCCCGGGTAGAGGTAGCCCGGCGGCTGGTAGGGCGCCGGGTACGGGTGCTGGTAGGCCATCATCGGGTGCGGCGGGTAGGGCTGCGGCGGCGGGGCCGGGTACTCGCCCTGCGGGTGGCCGTAACCCTGCTGTCCGTACCCCTGGGGCGCCGGCGGCGGCCCCTGGTGGCCGGGGTGCGCGGGCGGGCGCGCGTAGTAGTAGGGGTCGTAGGGCGGCGGCTGCGGGGCCGGCGGCTGCGGCGTGTACCCGTACTGGCCCGGGTGCTGCCCGGGGTACGGCGGCGGCGCTGCGGGCCGGTGGTGCTCCTCGCCCCACCCCTGCGGCGCGGGGGCCGGGGGCTGTTCCTGCGGGGCGGGCCGCTGCGGGTCCGCGGGCGGGCGGCCGGGT
>NZ_JADBGI010000018.1 GCF_014892575.1 Nocardiopsis coralli
ACCGAAAGGCACGCCCCCGGACAGAGTCTGGATGAACACTGCCACCGCGGCCATCAGGTCGGACACGGCCGGGTCCGGGCCGGCGCCCGGGGTCGTGTTCGCCTGGTGCGTGGTGTCGTTCGCCATAATTCAACAATACGCCCCGGCCCCAGAAATTGGTAGTAACCAAAAGGAAAGAAAACCCTTACCCATTACGGCCACCCGGCCAGCACCATCACCCATTTTCGGGCGCCCGCATTCACCGTGAAAATGGCCCTGCGGATAACCCCAAGGGGGTCTTTTTATCGGGCATTCCGGGGCAGGGAAATCCACGCTCACAAACTAAACCTCGCGCTAGAGAATCTCCAGAGCGATGCCCGTCGGCGCAGTGCCCAGCCGACCAAGCCCCGTCGGGTCGCCTCCGGGGATCTTGCTACTGGAGCCAATATCAGCGCTGAAGTCGGCTCTGGTAGCAAGATCCTCGGGATGGGGGTCCCGCACACGTGTCACCCCTGGCCTCAATGCTCGGCCCGGAGCGCCGGGGCCCGGAGGTCATCCGCACACGTGTCACCCCCGGCCTCAATGCCCCGCCGGGAGTGCGCGGGGCGCGCCTGTGCCGTTGCCGTCGCAGGAGCGAGCCACCACCCCCACACCGCAAGCGTCGGCCAGCAGTGTGGCCACCCCAGAGGGTCACCGCGCCGAAGGCGCCCGTAGTGCCACCGTTCCTTTGGGCTGGCGGGAGCCTCGGGGGTGAACGGGGTTCGTCGATGCGGGTCGGGTCAGCCCGGCGAACAGGGCCGGAACGCACACCCCGAGGCGCCCCGAACAACCCACCACAACACCGACACACAAACTCCACCCCGTAGAACTGGCGGGGCGCCGATGCGGGTTGCGAGAAGGCCCGGCCGGGCTACGATCCCGGCCCCGACGAACCACCACCCCCGAGGCAGCACCACAGAACACTCACTCCTCCCGTCTCACCGCCATAACCGACCCCAGTCCCGTCGACCTCGCCACCCCACCGGCCAGAGAGGCACGAACCCGGATCCGGGCAGACAGGGAAGCCCCGGGCCGGCCGCTCCGATTCCGCACGGGATACGGCCCGCCACCATCGCCGGCGAATTCGGCGGGGCACGGTCTCCCCGGTCCGCCCGGGCGGCCGCACTTCGCCCCTGAGCGCTCGGGAGGCGCTGCACCTCCGACCCCGGATACGGACCCACCACAACAACTGCGACCTGCGGTAACGGCTTCTGCCGGGGCCCGCACTCACGCCAGGATCGACCCCGACCCGAACAGGCTTTCGATCCGAGGAGTGCCATGGGCCGATCACCACAGGATTCCCGTACGCAGACCCGCACGAGGGCATCGGGCCCCTCCTACACGACCCCCTCCGACAGGAACGGCCCCGCCCCGGGGTCCCCCGATACCGGGGCTCCGACCGCACAGCTGAAGGACAGCCGCTACTTCCCGTGGCTGGACGACATGTCCCGGACCGCCGCGTGGAAGGTGCTCATGCGCCTGCCGCGGATGGTCGCCGGCATTCTCGCCGTCGCCTGGCGCGCGAACCGCCGCGACACCGCCCTGACCCTCGGGCTGCACACGGCGGCCGGCGCGGCCACCGCCGTCAGCCTCGTGGTGATCGTCGAGGTGCTCGACCGGCTCTTCACCTCCGACCTCGGCTCGGCAACGGTCGCCGACGCGGCCCCGAGCCTGGTGCTCCTGGCGGCCGTGGTGTCCCTGCGCGGGGCCGCGACCACCGGGGCCGGCTGGGCCCAGGCGCGCCTGGGCCCCCAGGTGGAACGGGTACTGGAGGTGGACCTGTTCTCCCTCACCTCCCGTGCCTCGCTCGAGGCGTTCGACCACAGCGACTACTACGACGCGCTCTCCCGCGCCCGTGACCGGGGCATCAGCGAGTCCAACAACCTCATCGCGCACTCGGTCGACGTGCTCACCGGACTGATCAACCTGCTGGCGATCGGGTCGGTCCTGGCGGTGCTCCACCCGGTGCTCGCAATGCTGTTGGTGCTCGTGGTGCTGCCGACCGGTTGGGCGGCGATGCGCGCGTCCCGGCTGCGCTACAACCGGATCCGTGCGCTGACCACGATCCGGCGCCTGCAGTACCTGATCGGTGACCTGCTCGCCGACCGCTACTCCGCCGCCGATCTGCGTTCCTACAACATGCGCTCGGGCCTGCTGCGGGAGTACACGGGCATCGCCGACCACGTCGTGGATCAGCTACTGGCGGTGGCCCGGAGCCAGACGGCCGTGCGCGCCGTCGGCGGGGCCCTGACCGGGGTGGTCACGGCGCTGGTCTACGGCACGCTCGCCGTGATGCTCATGGCGGGCGTGGTCCCCCTCGCCGTCGCGGGTGCGGCCTACTACGCGATCGGGCGCGGAACGTCGTCGCTGGAGCAGCTCACCAACGCGCTCACCCGCGCGTACGAGGCGGGCCTGTACGTGCAGGACGCGCACGAGGTCACAGCCCGCACCCGGGCGCTGATCCCGGCACCGGGGCCGGGCCAGGCCCCGGGACCGCTGGAGCACCTCAGCGTGCGGGGGCTCCGCTTCGCCTACCCGGGCCAGGAGGACACCGCGCTCGACGGGATCGACCTCGACCTGTTCCGCGGCGAGGTGGTCGCGATCGTCGGGGAGAACGGTTCGGGCAAGTCCACGCTGGCCAAGCTGGTCGGGGCCCTGTACACCCCCCAGGGCGGCCGGCTCGAGTGGAACGGCACCGACTACGCCGACCTGGACCCCGAGGGGGTGCGGTCCCGCATCGGGCTGATCGCGCAGGAGTACATCCAGTGGCCGTTCACCGCCGAACGCAACATCACGATGCAGGGCCCGGGCGAGGAACCGGACGGCTCACGTTGGGAACGCGCCCTGCGGTTGAGCGGCGCCGACCAGGTGCTGGGCGACCTGCCGGACGGGGCGGGTTCGATGCTGGACAAGCGTTTCGTGGGCGGGCGCGACCTGTCCGGCGGGCAGAAACAGCGCATCGCCACCGCGCGCGGGCTGTACCGCGACGGTGAGCTCGTCATCGCCGACGAACCGACCGCGGCGCTGGACCCTCGTGCGGAGAAGCGGGTGTTCGAGGCGGTGCACTCCTTGAAGGGCCGGGCGACGGTCCTGCTCATCACACACCGGCTGGACTCGGTGACGCTCGCCGACCGGATCGTCGTGCTCGGCCACGGGCGCGTCGTGGAGAGCGGGACCCACCGCGAGCTCATGGCCGCGCGCGGGCGTTACGCGGAACTGTTCGCGCTCCAGGCGGACCGGTACCGGGACGGCCTGGCCACGGAGGGCGCCGTGGAGACGGGGGCCGCCGCGGAGGAGTGAGCCGGGCGGTCCGGGGGCCGTCGCGCACAATGGTGGCCATGCTCACCATCGGCGAGGCGGCCCGCCTCCTCGGCACCACCCCCCGGACCCTGCGCTTCTACCATCAACGCGGTCTCGTCCCCGAGCCGGAAAGGGACGAGCTCGGCCACCGCCGTTACGGCATCGCCACCGTGCACGCCCTGAAACAGCTCCTCGACCTGCGCGGTCTCGGCCTTCCGCTCGCGCGGTGCGCGGAGCTCCTCGACGGCGACGGCGGGGACGTCGAGGAGGGGCTGCTGGCGTGGGAGGAGGAGATCGCGCGTCGGCAGCAGGAACTGGAGGAGCAGCGGCTCATGGTCGTGCGGCTCCGGGAGAGCCGCAGCCGCGCCCGCGCCTCCGCCGAAGGACAGGGCTGGGCCGAGTGGGCCGGGACCCTCACGGACCGGGGGGTGCCCTCCGACCTCGTCTCCCGCGAGAGGGCCGCAGCACAGCTCTTGTCGATCGTCGGGGACGGGGAGCCTCTCGCCACCCCGGTCCTCGAAGGCCTGGACCAGGGGGCCGCGGCCGACGCCGTGTCCAGGTTGGCCGAGCTCTCGCCGGCGGACGAGGACTCCCCGGAGACCGCGGAGCTGGTCGAGGACCTCGCCGGGATGATCGGCCCGTTCGTGCGCTCGCTGGTGGACGCCCCTCCGGCCCCGGTCTCGGCGGACGGCCTCGCGTCCGGACTGCTCGCGTCCTTCCCTCCCGCCCAGCGGCGTGTCATGCGCCGTGTGATGGCGCGCGTCGGGGAGGAGACCCCGCCACCGGCGAAGTGAACCGGAAGCGGTCCATGTTCCGTGTCTCCCGCGGCTTGGCTTGACGCCGCGTCAACCCCCGACGCTGTCCACACAGGGGCCCGGACCGCGACTCCGGCCCGGGCAGCGAGGGGAAAGGAGAACACGATGCTTCGTTACCCGAAGGTGGCCGCGTTCCTGCGCTGGCTGCCGTTCATCATCATCGCCGTCAACCTGACACTGCTCTTCACGGGTGTGGTGAACCTGGCCCAGGCGGCGGTGCTGATCGTCGTCCTGGAGATGTGCCTGTTCGGTGTCGTGGTGGTGGAGTTCGCCGCCATGCGGATCGCGTTCCGGCGGGCACGCACCCGTGGGGCGACCCGGACCCAGGCGCTGATGGCGAGCCTGGACGCGTGCCTGCCGCCCGCGGTGGCGTTCGTGATCAGGCAGGAGCTCCTGGTCATGCTCGCGATCCCGCGTGTGTTCCGCCGGCGGTCGAAGGACACCGGGACCACCGAGCTGCGTTCGGCCGGGCTCGCGCCGCCGGTCTCCACAGGGATCCTGCTGGTCACCGTGCCGGGGTGCGTGCTCTCGCTCATGTTCGTCGGCGGCCCTGAGTGGCTGGGCTGGGTCCTGTTCGGGGTCTGCCTCTACTTCGCGCTCTACGCCCTGGGGTTCCGCGCCCTGTACACCACGACGGCGCACTCCGTCGGCGGCGGCGAGCTGCGCGTGCGGCACGGCGCCACCGTGGACCTGCCCTTCCCCACCGCCGGCATCACCGGCGTGCGCGAGGAGGAGGGGCTGAACCGCGGCAAGGCCGTGGACGTGGCCGACGGCACGCTCACCGCGAGCCTGTTCGGGCGGACCAACGTGGTCGTGGAGTTCGGCGCCCCGGAGAGGGTCGGCTTCTTCGACCGGGACGAGGAGCAGGTCACGCGCGTGCGGTTCTTCACCGACGAGCCCGCGGTCGCCGTCGACACGATCCGGGCGCACAGCCCCTCGACCGGGTCGCCCACCGGGGGTTCGGTGCTCCACCCGCTCCCCGGAGAGACGCCGGTCCAGGAGGGCTGACCCGAGGGCCGATCGTCGGTACGCGGTTCCCCTCGGGGTGGGGTCCGGCTTGTCGGCCTCCGAGGGTTAAGGTTAGGCTCGCCTTGCCTTACCCGCCCTCACCTCGGGAGTCCCCCATGCCGCGTACCTCGCGTCCTCTGCAGATCCACCCCATCGTGCTGCGGCGCGCCGAGGTGCTCCGCGTCGCCGACATCAGCCCGAACATGCGCCGCATCACGCTGACCGGCGACGACCTCACCGTCGGCGAGATGGGCGAGGGGTTCCACCGGCCGGCGTTCCGGTCCGACGGGTTCGACGACCACGTCAAGCTCGTGGTCCCGCCCGCCGACGGCGCACTCCCCCGCATCGGCACGCAGGAGGAACAGCGCTTCGCCTGGAACCCCGAGGCCCTCGCCCAGACCCGCGACTACACGGTGCGTGCGTGGGACCCCGAGGCCAACACCTTCGACGTGGACTTCGTACGCCACTCCCACGGTCTCGCCGCGGCCTGGGCGTTCCGTGCCGAGCCGGGCGACGCCATCCACTTCGCGGGCCCCAAGTCGTGCGCCCTGCGCAACGACGCGGCCGAGTGGCACCTCCTGGCCGGCGACGAGACCGCGCTCCCGGCGATCGGCCGCTGGCTCGAGGAGGCGCCCGAGGGCACTCGCGGGCACGTGATCGTCGAGGTCCCGACCGAGGAGGACCGGCAGGAGATCGCGACCGCGGCGGACGTACGGATCGACTGGCTCGTGCGCGGCGACACCCCCGCGGGCACGAGCACCCTGCTCTCCGACGCCGTGCGGCAGCTGTCCCTGCCCGATGTGCGCGTGTACGCGTGGGTCGGCGGCGAGGCCATGACGATCGCGCCCATCCGCCGGTACCTGCGCAAGGAACTCGAGCTGCCCAAGGAGGACGTGGAGGTCGTCGGCTACTGGCGGCGCCCCAAGGCGGCGGGCGCGCAGCAGAGCGCCCAGCGCGACAACGCCGAGAGCCTCACCCCCGCGCACTCCGCCGAGGGTGAGGAGACCTCGGCCGAGGTGCTCCACGACGTGCACGAGATGACCGAGCTCGGCCCGCCGATGGTCACGCGCGCGGCCGCCACGCTCGGCATCGCGCCGACCGTCGCGCAGGGCACGACCACGCTCGAGGGGATCGCCCGTGAGACGGGGGTGGAGCCCGCCCTGCTGCGTCCGCTGCTCGACGCGATGTGCGCGCTCGGCCTGCTCGAGCGGGACGGCGACCACCACCGCAACACCGCCCGGAGCGGGGTGCTCATGGAGGACTCCGTGCTCGACAAGCTCTCGCTGGACAACCCGGCCAACCGCGAGGCCCTCGCCCTGGCCGACCTGGTGGACGTGCTGCGTTCCGGTGCACCGTCGGCTCGGGTGGGCACCATCCCCTGGCACGGGCGCCGGGAGACCGACCGGCCCCTGGACTCGGCCCTGCAGGACCGGGCCGCCGACCAGCTCCAGTTCGTGGTCGGTCCCCTCAGCCGTACGGCCCCCGTCTCCGGTGCCCGTACCCTCGCGGTGGCCGGTGACGCCGCCCCGTTCGTGGCCTCGCACATCGCGCAGGGCCGCACCGTGCACCTGCCGGGTACCGCCGAGCCGGAGTGGCCGGCCAACGACTGCACCGTGCTGGTCAGCGCACTGGAGGGCCGCACCGACGAGGAGGCGGCGGGGCTGCTGCGGTCCGCGCTCGCCGCGAGCCCGGCGGTGGTCCTGGCCGAGCGCGCCTGCGACAAGGCCCCCTCCGACGACCACGCCGCGGAGTACGCCCTGACCAGCCTCACGATCACCGGGTCGCCCCTGCGCACCCGGGACCGGATCGGCGAGCTGCTGCGCTCGGCCGGTGCCACGAAGGTGGAGACCACCACCCTGGGGTGGGGCTTCGGCCCCTTCGGCACCGTGACCGTGGCCCATGCCTGAGCAGACGCGGCGGGCCGACCGGGCACGTGCGGGCACAGGCCCGGCCGCGAAGGGTCCCGGCGGGCCGCGGATGCCGCTCGTACTGTCCGGCCTGGTGCTGGCCCTCACCGTGGCGGCCGCCGTGAGCCTCTTCGTCGGCACCGAGAGCACCGGCGCCGCACGGGTGCTGGCGGTGCTGACGGGCGGCGGTGACGCCGAGGCACGGGCGCTCGTGCTGGAGTACCGCCTCCCGCGGACGCTCGTCGCGGTCGCGGTCGGTGCGTCGCTGGGCGCGGCGGGCGCCCTGATCCAGGCCTACACCCGCAACCCCCTGGCCGACCCCGGGATCCTGGGCGTGAACGCCGGCGCCACCCTCGGTGTGGCCCTGGCGCTCGTGGCCGGGATGGCCTCCACGGTCGGAGCGCTCGTGTGGCCCGCGCTCGCAGGCGCCTGCTTCGCGACGATCGCGGTGCTGCTGCTCGCGTCCACGGGGCGCGGGCCGGCGACCCCGGTGCGCATGACCTTGTCGGGTGTGGCGCTGACCGCGGTGTTCGCCGGCATCACCACGGCCATCCGGCTGTTCGACCCGGCCACGTTCGAGCGGCACCGGTCGTGGGTGGCCGGTTCGGTGGCGGGGCGTTCGCTCGACGACCTGGCGACCGTGGCGCCCTTCCTCGCGGTGGGCCTGCTCCTGTCCGTGCTGCTCGTACGGCCCCTGAACGCGATCGCGCTCGGTGAGGACATGGCCTCCTCGCTGGGCGTGGACACCGCGCGCACCCGCCTGCTGACCATCGGGGCCGTGACCGTGCTCGTGGGCGCGTCGACGGCCGTGGCGGGCCCGATCGGCTTCCTCGGGCTCATGGCACCCCACGTGTGCCGGCTGCTCGTGGGCAACGACCACACCCGCATCATCCCCATGTCGATGCTCGTCGCCCCCGTCGTACTGCTGACAGCCGACATCGTGGCGCGCGTGATCGTCCCGCTGCGCGAGGTGCCCGTCGGCATTATGACGGCCTTCCTCGGTGCCCCGGTGCTCATCTGGCTCATCTCCGATCGGAAGGTGAACACACAGTGACCGGCCTGATCACCCCCGAGCGGGGTTCGCTGGTGCTGCGGTCGTCGGGACGGGTCCCGGTCTCCGGGCGGTTCCACGTCAGGACAGTGCTGGTCTGTGCCGCGCTCCTCCTGGCGACCGCCGCCGTCACCTTCGCCGCGCTCCTGCTCGGCGCCGTCGTGCACACCCCCGCCGAGGTCGTCAGGGCGCTGGCCGGCGACGCACCGCCGTCGGTGGAGCTGTTCGTCGTCCAGTGGCGCCTGCCTCGCGCCCTGGCCGCGGTGGTCTTCGGTGCCCTGCTCGGGGTGGCGGGCGCGCTGTTCCAGAGCATCACCCGCAACCCGTTGGGGAGCCCGGACATCATCGGCTTCACGGCCGGCTCCTCCGCGGGCGGCGTGGCCGTCCTGGCGTTCGTCGGGTCGAGCTACCTGCTCGTGGCCGCCGGGGCCCTCACCGGAGGGCTCGTCGTCGCGGCGATCGTGCTCCTGCTCTCGCGCGGGGGCGGGGTGGCCGGGTTCCGCCTGGTGATCGTGGGCATCGGCCTCAGCGCGATGCTCACGAGCCTGGAGACGTGGGTGGTGCTCACCGCCGACATCGAACAGGCCCAGATCGCCGCCCTGTGGGGAGCCGGATCGCTCAACGCCGTCAGCTTCGGTTACACCGGCCCTGCGATGGTCATCGGCCTCGTGGCCCTGATCGTCACGGGGGTCCTGCTCGACCGCCGGCTCACCCTGCTCGAGCTGGGTGAGGACGTGTCGGCCTCGCTCGGTTCCGACCCCGGGCGCACGCGCCTGGCCGCGGTCCTGGCGGGTGTCGTGCTGGTCGCCGTGGTGACCGCCGCGGCCGGACCGATCTCGTTCGTCGCGCTCGCCGCACCGCACGTGGGCCGGCGCCTGGCCGGGGCCACCGGGGTCTGCCTGGCCCCTGCCGCCTGCACGGGCGCGCTCATGCTCGCCAGCGCCGACCTCGCCGCGCAGCACGCGATCCCGGGGCACTCCTTCCCCGTCGGCGTGGCCACGGTCGCGGTCGGCGGCCTCTACCTCGTCACCCTGCTCATCCGCGAGAACCGCAAGGGAGCCCTGTGAACACGCCCGAAGGCCGCCCCGGCGACGGTCCGACCCCGCTGCGGGCCCACGACCTGACGATGGCCCACGATCAGCACGTGGTCGGCGAGCACCTGGACCTGGAGATCCCCGCCGGCAGGTTCACGGTCGTGCTCGGCCCGAACGCGTGCGGCAAGTCGACCCTGCTGCGGTCCCTGTCGCGCCTGCACGAACCGCGGGCGGGGACGGTGTACCTGGACGGCAGGGACATCCACCGGATGCGCGCCAAGGACGTGGCCACCCGGCTCGGTGTGCTGCCCCAGTCGGCGGTCGCCCCCGCGGGGATCTCCGTGTTCGACCTCGTGCGCCGCGGCCGCTACCCCCACCAGTCGTTCCTGTCCCGGTGGGGCCCGGAGGACGAACGCAGCGTGCGCCGTGCCCTGGAACGCACCGGGATGGCCGAGCTCGCCGACCGGCCCGTCGACGCCCTCTCCGGTGGCCAGCGCCAACGCGCCTGGGTCGCCATGGCGCTCGCGCAGGAGAGCCCGATCCTGCTGCTGGACGAGCCGACGACGTTCCTGGACGTCGCGCACCAGATCTCGCTGCTGGAGCTGCTCTCCGAACTCAACCGCACGGGCGGGCGCACCGTCGTGGCCGTTCTGCACGACATCAACCACGCCGCCCAGTACGCCGACCACCTGGTCATGATGTCCGGCGGCCGCATCGTCGCCGAGGGCTCCCCCGCCGAGGTCCTCACCTCCGAGCTCCTCGCCGCGGTCTTCGACATCGACGCGACCATCATCGAGGACCCCGTCAACGGCGGCCCTCACGTCATCACCCGGCACCGGGCACCGGCCCCGGTCCCCACCACTCCCACGAAGAAGGTCATGCCATGAAGCGGTCCATCACACCCACTGCGGCAGGCGCCGCGGTCCTGGCGCTCCTCGCGGCCGGATGCGGTTCGTCCGACGCCGACGGCGCGCAGGAGCAGGGCGAGGTCCGTACGGTCACCGACGCCACGGGTTCCGAGGTCGAGGTCCCCGAGACGCCCGAGCGCATCGTCACCCTCCACTACGCCGCCACCCAGCCCGTGCTCGACCTGGGCTTCACCCCGGTCGGCCAGGGCCAGTTCGAAGAAGGCATCATCCCCGAGGACCAGGCCGCGGAGGTCGAGGAGATCCCGGTCGTGGCCGACGGCGTCGAGCCGAGGCTCGAGGAGATCGCCGAGCTCGAGCCCGACCTCGTCCTGGCCCCGAACGTGCTCGAGGAGGAGGTCCACGAGCAGCTCGCCGCCGTCGCGCCCGTGTACACCTTCACCCTGCGCGGTGACGACCGCGAGCACTGGCCGCAGCGCACCGAGGAGGTCGCCGACGCGCTCGGGGTCCCCGAGCAGCCCGAGGAGCTCGCGGCCGAGCTGGAGACGCGCCAGGAGGAGATCGCCGAGGAGTACGCCGACGAGATCGAGGGGCGCACGGTCACGGTGCTCAGCTCCTACGAGGAGAACAGCGTCTACGTGTGGGGTGAGAACAACATGACCGGCTCGCTCCTGCTGCCGCTCGGCTTCACCTGGTCGGAGCAGGCCAACGCCGCCGTGGAGGACGAGGACGAGGCGGAGGCGACCCTGTCCGGCGAGTCCCTGGCCTCGGCCGCCGACGACGCCGACCTCGTCTTCTACGACACGAACCTGCGCGCCGAGCCGAACGCGTTCATGGAGGACCTCCAGGGCACCGCCCTGTACCAGGATCTCCCGGCGGTCCAGGACGGCCACGCCTACCCGGCCGGCAAGAGCACGGTCGCGGGTTACACCGACGCGCACTACACGCTGGACCTCGTGGAGGAGGCCCTGGAGGACCTGCGCGAGGGGTGATCCGCGCGCCGCGGTCGCCCACCGGGGGTCAGGTGGCGGGGTCGGGCTCGGTGGGGGGCTCCGGGACGGTCCCGGCGTGCACCCCGTCGAGCACGACCCCGCCCGTGTAGGTGCGGGACGGGTCCTCCTCCACGAGGTAGACGCGGTCGAGCGTGAGGGGGTGTCCGGCGTTGTCGGGCACCTCGAAGCGCACGTCGCGCCACCCCTCCCAGTCGACCTCGGGGCCCTGGAGCGGGTGGGCGACGCCGTGGTCGTCGGTGAGGGCGAGAACGAGGCGCGCCCCGTTGCCGTCCCCGCGCACGCCGGCGGTGAACGTGAAGGCCTGGCGGTCGAGCACGATCGGTTCCGGCGGGTGGAGGGCGGCGTCGCGGGTGCGGATGTCCCGGGTGAAGTCGTAGTCCAGCGCCAGGGCCGGGCCGTCGCGGCCCTCCACGGTCTCGACCTCGGCCTCACCCCGGGTGGACCGCGCGGTCCACCCCTCGGCGTCGGCGAGGTCGGCGACGGGTGTGGTGGTCGACCCGACGGAGAAGGGGACCTCGGTGGACGCGCCGCCCGCGGTGACGGTCAGGGTTCCGGACCCCTCGCCGGTGCGGGCGCGCACCTCGAAGCGGCCGTCCCCGTGGCCGGACACCTCGACGAGGTCGGGGTCGGCGTCCACCTCGGCGTCGAGGGGTTCGACGGGCGCGGTGTCCCCGTCGGCGGTGGCGCCGGTGAGCACGAAGGACGCGGTGTCGTCGGCGGAGGCGAGGCCGAGGCGCTGCGGGCTCGCGTGGATCGAGTCGGGGCCGGGGAGCACCTCGAGGTCCACGGTGTCCCGGAGCGTGTCGTCGGGGTCGGCCGCGTCCGGGATGGCGGGACCGGCTTCCCCGGTGACGGTGACCGGGCCGGGATCGCCCGCGACGTAGCGGTTCCCGTCACCGTGGCCGGTCGGCGCGGAGAGCACGAGGTCCCCGGTGCGGTCGTCGGGGGTGTCGGGCGCGCCCGGTCCGGAGGGCCCGAAGGCCTCGTCGTGGCCGGTGGCGGCGAGGGTGCGGTGCATGCCGGTGAACACCCGCCGCGGGTCGGCCTGGGGCGGCGCGGGAGAGCCGTGTTCCGGGCGGGGTTCCAGGGCGGTGTGCACCCGGAGCCCGGAGGTCCGGCCCGACCCCTCCGGCGCGGTGACGAGCAGGCCGTCGGGGACCTCCCGCGGTTCGCCCCCGGGGCGGTTGCGCTGGACCGGTCCGGTGCCGCCGGGTTCGCGGGCGACGAGGGTCGAGGAACCGCCGCCGTCCAGTTCCAGGGCCCGGTCGGCCCCGGCCGCGGCGAGGAGTTCCGCGGCCTCGGCGAGGGTGGTCCCGTCGGTGGAGGCGTTGCGGCCGTCGGTGGTGACCGCGTGCATGGCGCGGCCGTCCGCGGAGAAGCCGACGGCGGTGCGGGGCGCGCGGGAGTCGTCGTCGACGGGCACCGGTTCGCCGTCGCGGACCAGGACGTGGCGGCCGCCCAGCACGGTGCCCGGGTCGCCGTCGCCCGCGGTGAGGGTGTGTTCGACGCCGACCGGGTCGCCCTCGGCCAGGGCCGCGAGGGATGCTGCGGCGGACCCGCGGGCCACGAGGACCTGCTCGTGCTCGGCGATGGGGCCGCTCCCGGGGATCTCGGTGACGCGGTCGACGGTGCCGTCGGAGACCACGGCCTCGGCGACGTCGTCGGACGGGGGCGCGTCCGAGGGGGCGGGCTCGGGTGTGCCTGCTTCGCCCTCCCCGAACACCTCTTCCTCGGGCGGGATCTCCGGTTCGTGCACGACGTGCTCGCGCGGGTGCTCGCCCCAGTCCGAGGTGTACAGCGCGAGGCCGTCCGCGGGCACGGTCGCGGTGTTGAGCGCGTCCAGGGCGAGGTCGCCGGAGGGCAGGGTGACGGTGCCGTCGAAGCCGACCTCCCGCACCGTGCCGGTGCCGTCCGCGTCGATGACCACCGCATCGGTGAACCCCTCGTCCGGCGAGGTCAGCGCGCGTCCGTCCCGCATCCCGGCGCCGCTGGGGGCCTGGGTCGCTCCGAGGTCGAAGTAGCCGCCGTTGAACGCCGCGACGACGGTGGACCCCTCGGGGGGTTCGGCGGCCGCCGCCATCTCGGGCACGGTGGCCGGGGAGGTCAGGCTGCCGCCGTCCATGTGCACGACGCCGGTGTCCTCGGTGAGGTCGACGGTGAGCAGGCTCCCGAACCGGTCGCCGCCGTCCCCGGGTTCACCGGACGGAACGGTCCCGGAGGCGAGGTCGATCCCGGTGGCGATGCGTTCCCGTTCGGCGCCGGATCCGAACCCCGCGGTGATGTCGGCCGGGGCCACGGGGACCGCGTGGGCGGCCGGGGCGAACAGGACCACGACCAGGGCCGCCGAGCCCGCGAACAGGGGGAACGTCGTGCGGACGGGGAACCTCGGGGGGATGCGGGTCAACGGGCCGCCCTTCCGTGTCGGGACACGTCACGGCGCCGCCCGGCCCGCCCCGGGGCGGGGACCGCGCGCACCGTCCACGGCGTGATCCTTCCAGGGCGGGCCGACCCCTGCGAGGGGTGTACGTGAACGGAGGGCAAAAAGACCCCGGGTTCCGGGCCGAAGGGACCGTGGCCGTCACCGGTGGCCGGCGCCCGGCCGTACCCGGCCGGAGTACCGGTCGAGCGTGAGGGCGAGCGCCTGGCGCAGCGGCGTGGGCGCGACGCCGAAGCGGGACTCGAACGCCGTCGAGACCATGTTCTGCGGGATGAGGTGCTGGTAGAACATCTCCGCGTACTCGGCCATGAACTCGGCGTCGAAGGGACCGTAGGGGCGTGCCTCGGGGAGCACGGTGACCTGGAGCGGGCGACCGACGAGCTCCGCAACCATCTCGTGGACGGCCTCGGTGCTCACCGCAGGCACGGTGGGCAGGTGCCAGACCCGGCCCCAGGCGTCGTCGGCCGCCTCACCCAGGAGTGTCATCCCCGCGGCCACGTCCGGCATGAACGTGTAGCTGTGCGGCAGTGCGATGTCTCCGAACGCGAGGACCGGTTCCCCTGTGAGCGCCCCGGGGAAGAACGCTCCGCCGAGCGTGGAGTTGAGGACCTCGGGGCCGAAGAAGTCGGCGGAGCGGCCGAGGACGACGCGCACGTCGCCGGCCGTGTGCCGGTCCAGGTAGTACCGGTCCAGCTCGGCACGCATTCTGCCCTTCCGGCTGGTGGCAGCCCACGGGGTGGCCTCGGTGATCGCCTCCCCATCGCTCTCTCCGTAGGGGTAGAGCGTGTCGAGCACGACCAGCCGCGCACCGTGCCGCGCGGCCGCGGCGGTGATCGAGCGTGCCAGACGCGGCATCGACTCGACCTGGTGCTGGTAGGGCACGTTGACGCAGTGGTGGATCACCGCCGCGCCTTCGGTCGCGGCCAGCGCCTGTTCCGGGTCCATGAGGTCGGCGGCCCGTGATTCGACGGCCGGCCCCAGGTCCACCGTGTTCCGGCTGACGATGCGGACCGGGGCTCCGTCGGCGGCGAGGCGGCGGGCGAGCGTGCGACCCGCCGGCCCTGCGCCGAGGACGACGTGGCGTTGTTGCGTGGACATGGGAATGCCTTCCTCTCGTAGTTCCCGGTGACCGCTTCCGGCGGCCTTCCCTCAAGTGAGTGATTGAGCAATCACTCTTGTGGGCGAAAAAGACCCGGACGCGTGCCGGGGCCGGTCGGGGACTGGGAACAAACCCCGGTCAGCCCGACTCTCCGCCGTCGGTCCGATCAGGGGCGGCGTGGCGGATGTCCATGTCGAGGGTCCGCGCCCACGACTGGTCGACCCGGTCCAGCTCCAACGTGGTGACCAGGTGGCACAACTGGCCGGTGGCGATGAAGCGCTGCACCTGCCGTGCGCTGCCCCCGGAGCGGCTCGAGGCGAACCTCGTGGTCTCGGCCATGCCACGCCTCATGGCTTCCCCGATCTCCGGCACATCCGCGGCGGAGAGCGCGTGCACCTGCAGCATCAGCAGGTCGCGGTCGGCGATCAGCGCCGCGTACGCGCCGCCCATCGCGTCCAGCACGTCCTCGGCCTCGCCGGAGGCCGCGGCCTCCGCACCCTCGGCGAGCGCTTCCCGGATCAACTCGAAGCACCGGTCGAGCGCGGCGACGAACAGCTGTTTCTTGCCCGGGAAGAGCTTGAACACGTACGCCGGTGAAATGCCGGCGTGCTCGGCCACGGCCGAGATCGGCGTACCCAGGTAGCCGGAAGCGGCGAAGACGTGGATCGCACTGGCGACCACGGTCGCCTTTCTGGCCTCTGCGGTGGACGTGAGCTCTCGTGGCATATGAGTGACTGTACACTCACTCTCTCAGGAGGCACAAGTGCCCGACGATCGGCCGACCCGCGCCCCGAGGCCGGAAATGCGATTGCGCGTGCCTCTCACCCGCGTGACGATGTGCGGATGGCACCCGAGCAGATCCACCTGCCCATCGCCGACGGCGCCCTCGCGGCCCTGGACTTCGGCGGCCCTGACCCAGGATCCGGTTCCGGCTCCGGCACCGCTTCCGGCCCGCCCGTCCTGCTCGTGCACGGTTCCGGGCACAACGCCGCCGCCTGGACCGACGTGGCTCCGCACCTGGCCCAGCACCGCCGGGTGGTCGCCGTCGACCTGCGCGGGCACGGCCGCACCCCGCTCGAGTCCGACCGCGCCGAGCAGTACTGGCGGGACCTCGCCGCCGCCACCCGGGCCCTGGGCTGGGAGAACCCCCTCCTGGTCGGCCACTCCATGGGCGGGTACGCGGTCACCGCAGTCACCGCGGCCGGCCTGGTCGACCCCGCGGCCGTCTGCATCGTGGACGGGCTGGTCCTGGACGACCGGCGGACGGCCGTCACACAACAGGCGTACTGGAGCACACCCGAGGCGCTCGAGCAGATCCGCGACCGGTTCGGGTACGGCTGGTCGGCGACCGAGGACGAGATGCGCGCCTACATCGACCGCAGTGTGCGCGAGGCGCCCGAGGACTGGCTCAACGCCGGTTCGCGCCCGGAACTGGTCCGGGACGTGCTCGAGCGCTCGTTCACACGCCGTGGCGACCGGTGGCTGCGGCGCCCCACCGCCGAACAGATCGCCGTCATCAGCTCCCCCGCCCCGGACGCGGACGTCTACCCGAGCGTGGACGTGTACGACCTCCTGACCTGCCCCGTCACGATCGTCCTGCCCGACGAGGGGTTCTACGCCGACCGCCGGGACGAGGTGCGGGCACTGGTCGAGGGTCGGCCGGAGCGCGCGCTCGTGGAGATGCACACGCACCACAACGTCCCCATGGCAGCACCGGAGGAACTCGCCCGGATCATCCTCGCGACGCCGTGACCTCGCCGGGGCCCTCGAACCGCCCCGGCGACCGCCCTCCCGGCCACGGAGTGTCACACCCGCGCAGTAGGTTCTACGCGCGATCACTTCCCCGCCGGAAAGGCCCCCATGGAGTTCCACACCCCCGGACGCCCCGACGACCTGCCCCCGTTCGAGACCCTCTGGGCCCGCGCCTCCGCGCTGTCGGTCCTGGAAGCCGCCGGCGCCGAGAACGGGCACGAGTACGTGGGCCCGTTCGTGCACCACGACGACAGCGGTGGCAATGAATGGCGGCTCACCCGTCTCGAAGGCGGGCGCGGTGTGCTCGTGGGCGCCGACCACGAGTGCGACGACCACTCGTCGGTCGAGGGTTTCGACCCCTACGCCGGCCCCGACTGGCTGCCCTGGGACCTGCTGGCCGAGTTGGAGGACGACCGCGAGCAGGGCTTCGCCTACTGGTGGGACGGTGCACGCTGGGACCGCATCGACTACCCGGACATCATCGGGAACGACGGCCTGAACCTGCTGCTCAAGCACCTGGCCACGAGGGAGAGCGCGCTGAGCCGGGTGATGCAGCACCTCGACGTGCCCTCCGGCTCCGACGCGTGGGACGAGGGCGCTCCCCGCCTCGACCGTGTCCTGCAACTCGCCGAGGAGCGCACCGGCACGGAAGAGCAGTGGCGGGCCGTCCTCGACGACGCCGTTGTCTTCATCGCCAAGGCCCAGGCGGACTCCGAATACCGCTTCCGCGAGCCCGACGAGTGCGAGGCCGCCCCCGCGCTGGAGGTCGCCGAGCGGTGCGGCCTGATCGCGGGGACCTCGCCCGAGGAGCTCCCCGCAGGCAAGGGCCGCCCCGACGACTGGTCCTGGACCCCGCGCCCACGTTGGTGAACCACCATCCGGGCCGCATCAGGTTTCCAGGTCCAGCCGGAGCCGGCCGATCGTGAAGTGGAAGGGCGCGGGAACCGGCGGGCGCCTGCGCGCGGCGAGGCTCCGGAGCGCAAGCGCCGGCCAACCGACCGACGCGTTGACGCCGGTGAAGAACACGTACCTGGCACCGTCGCCCTGCGCCTTTCCCTCTCCCCCGGCGCACAGGCTGGAACCGAAGAAGCCGTTGCGCGCCCACTCGGGCCCGTCCTCCGCCAGGAGCACGGGTTCCGGGCGTGTCCAGTCGGCGGGGTCGCCGCTGGGGATGTCCGACACGCTCAGCCAGAGCCCCTGCTCCGGGTGGTCGGGGTCGCCGTACAGGTTGGGGCTCGTGCTCAGCAGCATCTCGTAACGCGAGGCCCCTCCGTGCACGTACGCGTGCGCGAAGCCCTCCGAGGCCGGATGCAGCACCCGCGGTTCGGTCCATCCGGATACGCCGTCCGTGCTCTCGGTGTAGTGGATGGCCGAGACCGGTTGTTCGCCCTTGGCCGGCTCCCGGGGCGTGGCACGGAACCACATGCGCCACTTTCCGTCCGCGTACAGGACCTTGGGACCGAGGACGCTGGGGTTGCGGTTGTCCCCGACCACGACGGGGTCGGGGTGGCGGCGCCAGCCGTCGCCGGAACGCTCGAGGAACCCGATGGCGAAGGGCGTGTCGTTGCCCTGGACCCGTCGTGAGCTGCGGCCCGTGTAGTAGATGCGTTCCGTCGGCACCGTTCCTCCGTCGGGAGCGGGACCGCGGACGTAACAGGGTTCGTGCAACCCGTGGTGGTCCCAGGACCCGCGGGGCGGTTGCGGCACGAGCGGTTCGGCCCGGTGGGGCTTGCCGGGGGGCCGTGGTGATCTGCCACCGCGCCCCGTCGTCGAGCCCGGCCCCCTCGGGCAGGCGCGCGGTGAAGAGGTTGTTGCGGAAGTCGCGCTGGAACCCGCCGAGGAACATCGTCCACCGGCCGTCGACCCGTCGCACGTCGGGGTCTCCGGCGCCGAGCAGGTTCCGGACGGGCCGGTATCCGTCGAGCATGCTGAACAGCGCGTTCGGTTCACCGGTTCTCATGTGTTCCCCCTGCTTCTGCTGCGCGGGGTGCGGTCCGCCGTCACAGCCGACGTGGATGAGTACACCGTACGCATCGTGTGGGTGCAGCGTACGCATACCGGTAGGCTCGCACCAGACCCCGACCGTTGGAGTGCACAGGTGAACAGGCGAACCCCCCTCACGCAGGACCGCATCGTCACCGCGGCGATCGAGGTCGCCGACGAGCAGGGCTTCGACGCGGTCTCCATGCGCCGGGTCGCCCTCCACCTGGGCACCGGAACCATGTCGCTCTACCGGCACGTCGCCGACAAGGGCGAGCTGGTCTCGGCCATGGTCGACCGCGTGACCGGTGAGTACTCCTGCACCGGCGCCGACACCTCGGGCATGGGATGGCGCGAGCGCATGCACCTGCTCGCACGGTCCGACTGGCGCATGTTCATGGAACACCGGTGGATGCTCGCGGCCACGACCACACTCGCTCCGCCCTTCGGCCCCGACTCCCTCGCCTCGATGGAGTGGGCATTGGAGGCCCTCTCCCCGCTCGGCCTCGCACCCCACGAGGCCGCCCGCGTGATCATGACGGTGACCACCTACGTCCAGGGCAGTGTGCGGGTCGTCCTGGGCGGCCCGGGGCAGGTTCGCGACCAGGACTCCCCCGGGGCCGCCGACCCCGGCCTCCAGTGGCAGGCGCGCCTGCGTGACCAGGACATACACCGGTTCCCCAGGCTGGAGGAGCTCGTGCACGGACACCGGCCCGAGGCCGACCGGGACTGGTTCGCCGACGGGCTCGACCTGATCCTCGACGGGGTGCCGGACCGGAGCCGGTGACGGGCGCGGGCCGCAGTCAGAAGGCCGCGTTCCGGGCAACGGCGGCACATCCGTTACGCTGCAGGACGAACCCTCACCTCTTCGGAACAGTCCCCCATGGAACCCCTGCGCCCTGACGATCCGCGCGAGCTCGGCGGCTACCGGCTGCTGCGGCGCGTCGGCGAGGGCGGTATGGGCGTGGTGTACCTGGCGACCTCGGCCGACGGGGCCGGGGCCGACCTGGCCGCGGTCAAGGCCGTGCGTGCCGAGTACGCCGGCGACCGGGAGTTCCGGGCACGCTTCACCGTCGAGGCCGACCTCGCGCGCCGCGTCCGAGGGCCCTACACCGCGCGCGTTCTGGACGCCGACACCGACGGACCGCGCCCGTGGCTGGCGACGGAGTACGTTCCGGGACCAGCGCTGCAGGACGCCGTCCGGGAGACCGGGCCCTTCCCCGAGGACTCGCTCCTGGCCCTGGCCTCCGGGCTGGCGCGGGCGCTGTCGGCCATCCACGAGGTGGGACTGGTCCACCGCGACCTCAAACCCTCCAACGTGCTGCTGTCCTCGCGCGGGCCGCAGGTCATCGACTTCGGGATCGCCCGCGCCGCCGACGCCACCGCGCTCACCCGGACCGGGCAGGCGCTGGGTACCCCCGGCTACATGTCCCCGGAGCAGGCCACGGGGAGCGGGCTGCACGGCGCGAGCGACCTCTTCTCGTTCGGCGGGGTGCTGGTGTTCGCGGCGACCGGGCGCGCGCCGTTCGGGGCGGGCGAACCCGCGGCGCTGCTGTACCGGGTGGTCAACGAGGAGCCGGACCTGGATGGGCTCCCCGACGCCTTGTTCCCCCTGGTCAGCGCCTGCCTGGCCAAGGACCCGGAGGAGCGGCCGGGGCTGGACGCGGTGGTCGCGGAGCTGAGCGGGACGGCGCTGCCGTCCGCGGACGACGAGACGACGGAGTGGTTGCCGGGCGCCATCGGTGCCACGGTTCACCACACGCTGGTGGCCGCGACGCGGGTCCTGCCCGGCGGGGAGACCGGCGACGAGCCCGGAGGCCAGCGCGGCGAGAGCGAGCAGGACACTGAGGGCGGTCCGGCCACCGATGCGGAGGACGGCGGCACAGCCCGGGCCGAGGAGGGCGTTCCCGAGCGGGCCGGGGACGAGGGCACCGGGCACTCGGCCGACGAGGACGAGGGCACCGGAGCGGAGCCCGTTTCCGAGGCACGGCAGACGCCCGAGGCGGCCACGGTCGTGGAGGACCGCTCCCCCTCCGAAGAGGCCTCGGACGCACCGCAGGACACCCCCACGAACGAACACGGGGCGGTCTCGGCAGAGCACGTGCCCGACGGGCAGAGCTCCGCCGAGCGCGACGCCCCGGAGCCGGAACCGTCCGAAGAGGCCGCGTCCGAGGCGAGCCCTTCCGATGACGATGCCGCACCGGACGAGGACAACCGGGACCGCGCCTCCGGGCACGAGGAACACCCCGCCGAGGGACCGAACCCAGGCCACGCACCGACCGCAGCCGCGGAGGCCTCGGCCACCGACACCGGCCGGGACCCACGTGCGCCGGAACCGTCCGAGAGCGAGGCGCCCCGGCCCGGTTCCCGCGCGCCCGCACGCGTCCCCGACGCACGCCGAGCTGCCGCATGGCGCGCCGTCTTGGCCACCCCGTCACCGGCCCCAGACCGCACTCCTGCGGCTGACGATGAGCACGACGACCGCGGACCCAAGGCGCTCCTGTTCGCCGGAGTGCTGGCGCTTGCGCTGGTCATCGCCTTGGCCTTGGCCCCGGACGCTGAGGAAGACACCGCCGCCGACGACAGCGGCGTGACCGGCGGGGGCAGTTCCCCCTCCTCGTCCTCCGCCGGATCCTCGGACGTGGAGGAAGAGCCCGACCCCGCAGAGGTCGCCGACATCGCCCCGCTCTCCGACGACCGGTTCGCCGTCCTGTCCAACCACGGGGTGCACGTCTACGACGTCGACGACCCCGAACCCGTCGAGCAGCTCCCGGAGACCCCCGAGAACGACGAAGAGCCCGGGGACAACCCGCGCATCGGCGGGCCGCCCGAGGGTGAGAACGGTCCTGACTTCACCTATTCCACGTTGGAGACCTCCTCGGACGGCAACGTCGTGGCCGCGTTCTCCACCACGGGGGCGGTCCAGAGGATCCATGTGTGGGATCTGGAGAGCGGCGACCACCACAACGTGAACCCGGCAGGCAGCGGCCGCTTCGAGAGGGACTTCGCGCTCGCCCCCGACGGCGGGACGGTGTTCACCAGCGTCAAGACCGAGCCCGACCGCGAGACCGTGGTGCGAGCCGTCGACACCGAGAGCGGGGACGAGGTCTTCACCGCAGAGATCCCCGAATACGAGGACGGGATCCAGGCCCAGGTGCAGGCTGTGGAGGCCTCACCCGACGGTTCGGCGCTCGTGGTCGCCCTGAGCCAGGGACTGTCCGTGTGGGATCCCGCGACCGGGGAGCCCCATCCCTCCTCACCGCAGATCCGGGAATGGCCGAGGAGCCACAACGGCCCCACGGCGATCGGCGACGGCTTCGTCGCCACCGCTGCCTACGAACAGCTCCTGCAGTGGGACATCCACTCCACCGGACAGCCGCAGGAGTCCAGCGTCCCCTACGAGTCCCAGCCGGACGAGGACGACGACAACCCCTGGATCACGGCGCTCTCCCTCAGCGACGACCAAGAACGGATCGTCGGCACGGGGCACCACCTCTCCGAGGGGTTGGTTCTCGTCTGGGACCGCTCCGGGGAGCTGCTCGAGGAACACCGCACAGACGATTACCAGTACTCCGCCTCGACGGCCGCACCCTCCGGACACGGTGTCATCGTCGCCGATCACACCACCGGGGACGAGATCGGTGACCCGACCGGCCCCCACCGCCTCCGCCTCCTGGACGAGAACCTGGAGACCTCGCAGGAGTACGAGCTGCCCGCGCCGGACCCCGACGACGAACCGTCGGACTGACCGGCCCGGCGCGGACAACTCTGCGCGCCACGCCCTCTACATCGCGTCGGCGCGGGCCATCACACAGTCGAACTCCAGCACGCGGCCGGTGGTCTCCTCCCGTGTCACCGGGTACATGCCGGTGATCTCGAACCCGTCCGCCTCGAACGTGGCGACGGCCTCGGCCATCCGGGGCATGCCCTCGTAGATCTGCATGAGCGCGACCTCCGACTGCAGCCCCACGAACTCGCGCACGCGGTCGCCGCCGCCGGCGTAGGCCTCCAGGTCGAAGCCCTGCGTGTCGAGCTTGAGGTAGGGCCGCGGGTCGTCGAGGCCGTCGAGGACCTTGTCGAGCAGCCCGTCGAGGCGGCGCACCTCGATCTCCTGCCCGCGGCTGCGTTTGAACCGCTTGTACCGAGTGGTCCCGAACTCGCTGGGCCCCAGCATCGAGCTCATGGACCCGTACACGACGTTGATGG
Organism: Nocardiopsis coralli; assembly: GCF_014892575.1. GTDB lineage: Bacteria > Actinomycetota > Actinomycetes > Streptosporangiales > Streptosporangiaceae > Nocardiopsis > Nocardiopsis coralli. Next base: position 22,487 of record NZ_JADBGI010000018.1, read on the forward strand.
TGTCGGTACGGTCCTCGCGCCCGAGCGCGTACGGGTACACGTGCCAGTCGGGGTCGTTCGCGGAGGCTCTTCGCAGTTTCTCGGTGATCTCCGGGACGGGTTCGAACGAGACGATCCGTCCCCGGTACCCGTACCGGCGCAGTTGTTTGGCGTACTGGCCGGTGTTGGCGCCCACGTCGAGCACGCAGTCGGCACGGTAGTGGTACAGGAGGGAAGCCACGTGTTCTGCGGCCAGGTGGTTCATGACCGCCTTGTGGGTGCGCTGCACGTCGGGTTTCCCGCGTCGTACGACCCAGCTCCCGCGCCCCAGGGGGACGACCTCGTACCCGTGATTGCGGCTGACCAGCGCAGTCCCGGGTTCGAGATCCTGCACACGGACGTTGAGAGTTCGGAGCAGGTTCAGGCCACGTCTGAGCAATGTCGGCATAGTGGGCCCCACGCTAAGCACCAGGCACCCGGTGTGTCAGGGGACACGCAAAAATTTGTTTGGGGAACGTAAAAACGGCCGGCCCGCCCCCTCGGGGACGGGCCGGCCGCCGGTGCAGTTCCGGATCACCCCGCGGGGTTCACCGGTGTCGGGCCGGAGCTCGGCCGGGTCGGATCAGACCAGGTCGAAGCGGTCGGCGTTCATGACCTTGTTCCACGCCTCGACGAAGTCCTGCACGAACTTGTCGGCGGCGTCGTCGGAGGCGTAGACCTCGGCCAGGGCCCGCAGCTCGGAGTTGGAGCCGAAGACCAGGTCGGCGCGGCTACCGGTCCACTTGACCTTGCCGGACTCGTCCTTGGCCTCGTAGGAGGTGGAGAAGTCGGCGTTCTTGTCGGTGGCCGTCCACTCGGTCTCCATGTCGAGCAGGTTGACGAAGAAGTCGTTCGTCAGCGCGCCCGGCTGCTCGGTGAGCACGCCCACCTGCGAGTTGTCGTAGTTGGCGCCCAGCACGCGCAGGCCGCCGACCAGGACGGTCATCTGCGGGGCGCTGAGGCCGAGCAGGTTGGCGCGGTCGACCAGCAGGTACTCCGCGGGAAGACGGTTGTCCTTGCGGTAGTAGTTGCGGAAGCCGTCGGCGACCGGCTCGAGGTAGGCGAAGATCTCCTCGTCGGTCTGCTCGGCGGAGGCGTCGACGCGGCCCGGGGTGAACGGGACGGTGACGTCCTTGCCGGCGGCCTTGGCGGCCTGCTCGACACCGGTGTTGCCGGCGAGCACGATCAGGTCGGCGAGGGAGACCTTCTTGTCGGAGGAGGCGTTGAACTCCTCCGCGATCTTCTCGAGCTTGCCGAGCACGGGGCGCAGCTCGTCCGGGTTGTTGACCTCCCAGTCGATCTGCGGCTGCAGGCGGATGCGCGCACCGTTGGCGCCGCCGCGCTTGTCGCTGTCGCGGTAGGTCGAGGCCGAGGCCCAGGCGGTGGAGACCAGCTGGGGCACGGTCAGGCCGGACTCGGCGACCTTGGCCTTGAGGGCCGCGATCTCGGAGTCACCGATGGTCTCGCCCTGCGCCTCGGGCAGCGGGTCCTGCCAGAGCAGCGTCTCGGACGGGACCTCGGGGCCGAGGTAGCGGACCTTCGGGCCCATGTCGCGGTGGGTCAGCTTGTACCAGGCGCGCGCGAAGGCGTCCTTGAGCTCCGCCGGGTTCTCGTAGAAGCGGCGGGAGATGGGCTCGTAGACGGGGTCGAAGCGCAGCGCCAGGTCCGTCGTGAGCATCGTCGGCTTGTGCTTGACGCCGGCCTTGTGGGCGTCGGGCACGATCTCGGGAGCGTCCTTGGCGATCCACTGGTTGGCGCCGCCGGGGCTCTGGGTGAGCTCGTACTCGAACTCGAACAGGTTCTTGAAGAACCCGTCGCTCCACTGGGTGGGCGTGGAGGTCCAGGTGACCTCGAGGCCGGAGGTGATGGCGTCGCCGGCCTTGCCGGAACCGTGGGCGTTCTTCCAGCCCAGGCCCTGCATCTCGAGCGGCGCGGCCTCGGGCTCGGCGTCGAGGTTGCTGTCGGGCGCGGCACCGTGGGTCTTGCCGAAGGTGTGGCCGCCGGCGATGAGCGCGACGGTCTCCTCGTCGTTCATGCCCATGCGGCCGAACGTCTCACGGATGTCGTGGGCGGCGAGCAGCGGATCCGGGTTGCCGTTCGGGCCCTCGGGGTTGACGTAGATCAGACCCATCTGGACGGCGGCCAGCGGCTTCTCGAGCTCGCGGTCGCCGCTGTAGCGCTCGTCGCCGAGCCAGGTGGTCTCGGGGCCCCAGTAGACGTCGTCGTCCGGCTCCCAGACGTCCTCACGGCCGCCGGCGAACCCGAAGGTCTCGAAGCCCATGGTCTCGAGGGCGACGTTGCCGGACAGGATGAGGAGGTCGGCCCAGGAGAGGTTCTGGCCGTACTTCTTCTTCACGGGCCAGAGCAGACGGCGGGCCTTGTCGAGGTTGCCGTTGTCGGGCCAGCTGTTGAGCGGGGCGAAGCGCTGCTGGCCGGCGCTGCCGCCGCCGCGGCCGTCGTGCTGGCGGTAGGTGCCGGCGCTGTGCCAGGCCATGCGGATGATCAGCGGGCCGTAGTGGCCGAAGTCGGCGGGCCACCAGTCCTGCGAGGTGGTCAGGACCTCGGCGATGTCGGCCTTGACCGCGTCGAGGTCGAGCGCCTGGAAGGCGGAGGCGTAGTCGAAGCCCTCGCCGAGCGGGTTGGACACCGCCGGGTTCTTGGCCAGGACCTTCAGGTTGAGCTTGTTCGGCCACCAGCCGCGGTTGGCGTCGCCCGCGGTCGGGTGCGGAGCACTGTTGCCGTGGGCAACCGGGCAACCGCCCCCGGTCTCGGTGTTTTCAGACATCGGCGTCCTTCCGGAGCAGGGAGGATGTGGTTCAGGAACTGTGCGTGCCGGAGCACTCGGGGCATGTGCCCCAATAGACGACCTCGGCCTCGTCGATCGAGAAGCCGTGGTCGTCGGATGCGGTGAGGCAGGCGGCATGGCCGACGGCGCAGTCGACGTCGGCTATGGCCCCACACGATCGGCACACGACGTGGTGGTGGTTGTCTCCCACCCGTGTCTCGTAGCGCGCCACCGACCCCTGTGGCTGGATGCGGCGAACCAGGCCGGCGCCGGTGAGTGCTTTGAGCACGTCGTAGACGGCCTGGTGTGACACGGCACCGAGCCGCCCACGCACGGAACCGATGATCGTCTCGGTGTCGGCGTGCGGGTGTTCGTGCACTGCGGAGAGCACGGCGACCCGAGGGCTCGTCACCCGCAGTGCGGACTCCCGGAGCATGTGCTCGAAATCCGTAGGGGTTGGCATACCTCGAAAGTTAGCCGACTTTTCTTGACTGAGTCAAATGATGTAGCCGGTCAGCCCATGCCGCACGTGGTGACCCGCGCCACACGGCCGGTTCCGGCCGCCGAGCCCCGTGGTCGGCCGGGGACAGCGGGGAACGCTCCCTGTGTGGCGATCTGTCACGATCCGTTCACCGTGCCGACGGTCCGGGATCTCCGGAATGCAACGAATCGTTCTCCTTTTCCTTGACCCGTCAACGCCGGGAAGGAGACGTTTGTCCTGTCTCGGGACGCCGTGTCCGCGGCGACCGACCTGTCACAGACCTTCGCGTGCCATCCCCGCCTCCCCCCGACACACGGAAGACACCGACGCATGCCTCTGAGGACCCGCATCAAGCAGACCGGAGAGCTGTTCCTCCCCCGGCAGGCCCGAGAACGCCGCGAGAACGAACGCCGCGCAGCGCAGGAGGCCACCTCCGAGGAACGCCGGCTGGCCAAGATCGCCCGCAGGCGTGAGGACCTGCTGGCCTCCGACCCCGACACCCGCACGTTCGACCACCACGGCGAGGAGCGCATCGGGCGTGTGGTCGAGGGGTTCACCTCCGACGGTGCAGCCGCCCACCACCTGGAACTCGTCACCCGCGCCCTCGACCTGGCCGAGGCCCCCTACTTCCTGGTGAGGGGGCGCTCACCCCTGCGCCACGTCGTGGGGGTGCACCGCGACCGGCGCAAGGACGTGCTCGACGCCATGCGCGAGCTGTACGCCTCCAGCGCGGTGCACGCCGCCACACCTGTGCGGGGTGGCGGGGTGGAGGGCGTCAGCGCCTACGTCGACGGTGCCCTGGACGCGGGTGTGAAGTCCGGGCTCACCATCCGTTTCGCCGAGTACCTGCTCTCCCCCGCCGGGCGCCTCATGGGCGGGTTCGAGTACGGGTGCGACGTGGAGTTCTGGCGCGACGGCGAGACCGTGTCCGCGCGGGACAACGCCGACGAGGTCCTGTCGAAGCTGCGCACCGTGATCCCCCGGCAGGCGATGACCGGAACTCTCGTGGCCCCGCGCCGGAACCGGGTCTCGGACCTGCTCACGCCCGAGGCGCGCGTGCCCGCGACCCTGCGCGTGCGCGACCGCGACCACCCGACGTACGAGCCCTTCACCTGGCGACTGGTCGACGACGCGGACTTCCCCGTGGACGTGGTCTACACGTGGGTGGACGGCGCCGACCCCGAGCACGCCGCCAAGCGCGCCCGCCACAGCGGGGCCGCCGCCTCGTCGCTGGCGGCCAACCGGTCGCGGTTCGTGGACCGGCAGGAGCTGCGGTACTCGCTGCGGTCGCTGCACACCTACGCGCCGTTCGTGCGGCACGTGTACCTGGTGACCGACGCCCAGGTCCCCGGGTGGCTGGACCCCTCGGCGGAGGGGATCACCGTGGTCGACCACCGGGACGTCTTCGACGACCACGACGCGCTGCCCACGTTCAACTCCCACGCCATCGGTGCGCGGCTGCACCACATCGAGGGGTTGTCGGAGCGCTACCTGTACTTCAACGACGACGTGTTCCTGGCCGCCCCGGTGCGGGCCGAGGACTTCTTCCACGCGAACGGGATCGCGCGCCTGCCGTTCTCCCCGTTCCAGTTCGGGGCGGGTGCCCCGCTGCGGGACGAGGTCGCGCCCAACTCGGCCGGCAAGAACGTGCGGCGGCTGCTGCACGAGAGCTTCGGTCGGCGGATCACGCACAAGTTCAAGCACGTGCCGCACCCGCAGATCCGCGAGGTCATGCTGGAACTGGAGGAGCGCTACCCCGAGGACGTGGCGCGTACGGTGCGCTCGCGTTTCCGCTCACCCGACGACGTGGGTTTCGCCGCGACCCTGCACCACCACTACGCGATGCTGACCGGACGTGCGGTGCCGGAGGAGTTCCGGCTGCGGTACGTGGACGTGGGCGCCGGCGACGCCGAGGAGAAGCTGGCCGGCCTGGAGGAGGGCGATGAGGTGGACTTCTTCTGCCTCAACGACCTCGACACCCCGCCCGAGGCCGAGGAACGGGTGGGCCGGATGGTGCGGTCGTTCCTGGAGCACCGGTTCCCGTTCCCGTCGCCCTACGAGAAGCCCGAGGCCTGAGCCGGAACGGGCCCGAGGAGCGCGCGCCCGATGGCCGGGCCACCGGGCCGCGCCTCGTTCCCGCACACGGGCGAGCTCGCGCACACGGACACGGGACGCAGGAGCAGGACGAAGCCGACCGGCTTCGCGCGGTGCGCAGCACCCAGGCCGCGAGGCCTGCCCGGCACACGCGTGCGGAGCGGAGCGCCGCGCGCACCGACCACGGCACGGAAGTCACGCGTCCAGGGGCACAGGTACGCGGGACCGGGGATTCCGCCCGGCCCCGCGTCGCGCTGCGTCCCGGGCCAGGGGGTGAACCCAGGTCGAGAGTGCCCGGCCGAAGGCCGAACCGGCCGGGCGAGCTCAGCTCCCGAGCTCCGGGCACATGCATCCACGAGGCGCCGGGCACATCACGTGCCTCGGCACGAGGCCGAGACCGAGGCCCTCGACACTCTGCACCACGCATCCCACGCAGGTGATGCACCTGCGTCCCGGGCTCGCATCGCGCGCCCCCGTCGGGGATGAACCCAGGTCGGGGTGCCCGGCCGAAGGCCGGACCAGCAGGGCGAGCTCCCGTACAAGCACACGGGGACGCAGGAGCGGGGCGCTGTCGGCCGAAGGCCGTGCGGGAGGCCCGGCTACGTACGGCGCAGCGCGGAGCGCCGCACCAGCGCCGGGGACCGCACGAGGGTCACGCGTCCAGGGGCACAGGTACGCGGGGCCGGGGATTCCGCCCGGCCCCGCGTCGCGCTGCGTCCCGGGCCAGGGGGTGAACCCAGGTCGAGGGTGCCCGGCCGAAAGCCCGGAGGCCGACCGGAGGCCGGACCGGCCGGGCGAGCTCGGCACACAGGGCTCGGGGGGAGGTCCCTACAGCGCCGGGCACACGACATGCCACGGCAGGGGACCGAGGCACTCGGCGCACTGCAGCACCACAGGGGCGGGGCCGGGAGCTGTGTCCCGGGCCAGGGGGTGACCGGGTGGCGGGGCCGGCCCCGGACCGGTCCCGCCACCCGGGGTCAGGAGGAGGGCACCAGGTGGTCGAAGCGGTCGTCGACGAACTCGGCCATGTCCGGCGCGTCCGGGATCTCCCCGGCCTCGGCGAAGTTGTCGGCGAGCACCTGCTGGTCCTCGATCAGCGCGGCGTCCACCTGGCGCGGCGAGGGTTCGCGCCGTTCCGCGGCGAGCGCGGTGACCTCCGCGGGCAGCCCGCTGTGCTCGGCCCAGACCTGCGCGTACTCCTCGGGGTTCTCCCGGGACCACTCCACGGCGCGGTGGATGCGTTCGACGTAGTCCTCGACGGCTGCCTCGCGGACCGGGTCGTCGAGTGCGTCCTCGCTCGCGACCTGGAAGTTGAACGTGTTCGTGTGGCCCTCGGCGTTGACGAGGATCTCCGCGCCGGCCTGGTCCTCGGCCTGCGACACGTACGGGTCCCAGGTCGCCCAGGCGTCCACCTCGCCCTCGGAGAACGAGGCGAGCGCGTCGGCGGGCTGCACGTAGTTGACGTCGAGGTCGTCGAAGTCCAGGCCCTCGGCGTCGAGGATCCCCAGCAACAGCCCGTGCGCGGAACTCCCCCGGGCCACGGCCACCGAGGCACCCTCCAGGTCGGCGGCCTCCTCGATGCCGGAGTCCGCCGGCACGACGACGGAGGTGCCGTCCGGGGTGGTGTCGAAGGCGGAGACGATACGCACCGAGGAGTCGGCGGCCGCGGCGAAGACCGGCGGGGTGTTGCCGACCTGCCCGATGTCGACGGCGTCGGCGTGCATCGCCTCCAGCAGCGGCGGTCCGGACGTGAAAGTGGACCACTCGATCTCGTACGGGGTGCCCTCGAGCTCCCCGGCGGCCTCCAGCAGCGGTTCCGCACCGGCGAGCTGGTCGCCGACCCGCAGCGTGAGCTCGGAGATGTCGTCGGCGCTGCCGCTCGCGGTGGAGCAGCCGGTGGCGGCCACGGCGAGGGCCAGGGCGGTGGCGGCGAGTGGGGTGGTGTGTCTGGTCATGCTGTTCCGTTCTGGGCCACACCGAGTTCGGTAAGGATCTCGGTGCGCAGGTCGAGCAGGCGCGGGTCCTGGCGGTGGCGCGGGCGTTCCAGGTCGATGTCGGCCTCCCACGAGATGCGGCCGTCGGTGAGCACGAGCGCCCGGTCGGCGAGCTGGAGCGCCTCGTCGACGTCGTGGGTCACGAGCAGGACCCCGGGGCGGTGCTGCTCCCACAGGCGCAGGACCAGGTCGTGCATGGTGGTCCGGGTCAGGGCGTCCAGCGCCCCGAAGGGTTCGTCCAGCAGGAGCAGGCCGGGGTCGCGCACCAGGGCGCGGGCGAGGGAGGCGCGCTGGGCCTCCCCGCCGGAGAGCGTGGCGGGCCAGGCGTCGGCGTGGTCGGCCAGCCCGACCTCGCCCAGCGCGGAGGCCGCACGGCCGCGGGGTTCGTCGGTGTCGAGGCCGAGCACGACGTTGGCGCCGACCTTCTTCCACGGCAGCAGGCGGGGTTCCTGGAACGCCACCATGACCGAGTCGGCGGTCCCGACGTCGCCGCCGTGTTCGAGGTCCAGCCCGGCGAGCAGGCGCAGGAGGGTCGACTTCCCCGATCCGCTGCGCCCCAGCAGCGCGACGAACTCGCCGTCGCCGATGGTCAGGTCCAGGTCGTCGAGCACGGTCCGTCCGTCGAAGGCCTTGTGCACCCCTCGGACGGCGGCCGCCTCCCCGGCGGTGGTCAGGGTCGCAGTCCGCGGCGCCATACGAGGGCCTTCCTTTCGAGGAGTCGGACGAGGGAGTCGGTGGCCAGCCCCAGCAGGCTGTAGACGATGAGGCCGAAGACGACGATGTCGGTGCGCAGGAACTCGCGGGCGCTGTTGATCATGAACCCGAGCCCGTCGTCGGCGTTGATCTGTTCGGCGACGATGAGCGCGAGCCAGGCCGAGCCGAGGCTCAGGCGCAGCCCCACGAGCAGGTTGGGCAGGGCGCCGGGCAGCACCACGTGGCGCAGGATCCCGGCCCGCCCGAGCCCGACGACCTGGGCGACCTCGTGGAACTTGGCGTCGACACCGCGGATGCCCGCGTAGGTGTTGACGTACAGCGGGATCACCACGGCGATGACGACGAGGGCGACCTTGGGCAGTTCCCCGATGCCGAACCAGAGGATGAACAGGGGGATCAGCCCGAAGATCGGCACGGTGCGCAGCATCTGCATGGGCGGGTCGACGAGGTTCTCGCCCCAGCGGGCGAGCCCGGCGGCGACCGCGAGCGCGATGCCGGCGGCGGCGCCGATGCCGAACCCGATGAGCACCCGCTGCAGGGAGGTGCCGATCGCCGGGAGCAGGGTTCCGTCCTGGAACAGTTCGACCCCGGTGAGCGCGATGGCGGAGGGTGCGGGCAGCAGGCGTTCGGGGATCAGCCCGACTGCGGACCCGACCTGCCAGATCAGCAGCAGGGCGAGGGGGCTGATCCACCGGTGCCAGGCCCGGGGATCCGTGCGGCCGGCCGGGCGGCGGCGCGCGGTCCCCCGGCCCCGGGGTGCGGTGGTGTCGGGGGCGGGAGGGCTGTGTGGTCGTCGGCGCGTCGACAGACTCAACGTGGACCTCTTTCGAGGGAGGGACCGGGGCGGTCAGCTCAGGGCGGTGAAGGAGCCGAACGCGCCGCGGTGGTAGAGCAGGGGCGGGCGGGGGTCGTCGAGTTCGAGGCAGTGGGTGACCTCGCCGACGACGAGCCAGTGGTCGCCGACCAGGCGGGTGTCGTAGCGGCGGCACACCAGGTGCACGGCGGTTCCGTCCAGCAGCGGGACGTCCTCGGGGCCGGGCCGCCAGGAGGTGGGTGCGGCGAAGCGGTCCACGCCCTTGGTGGCGAAGCGTGCGGCCAGGTCGGACTGGTCCTCCCCGAGCAGGTGCACGGCGAACTCCCCGGAGCGGCGCAGTTTCGGCCAGGTGCTGGAGGTCTCGGCGACGTAGAAACCGACCAGGGGCGGGCTGAGGCTGATGCTGGTGAAGGAGGTCGCGGTGAGTCCGACGGGCTCCCCGGCCACGTCGGCGGTCACGACCACGACCCCGCCCGGGTGGTGCGAGAGCGCGGTACGGAACCGGCCGGGGTCGACGGCGGTGGCGGTGTCGGTACCTGGTGCGGCGGTCATGCGGGTCTCCCTTCTCAGCCGACGGTGGGGACGTCGGCCCGGTGCACGGGCGGGGTCGCCGGGAACAGCGCGGGGTGCACACGCTCGAGCCATTCGGTGAGCACCCCGTCCAGGGGCGCGTCGGCCGCGTCGCCCTCCTTCGGGATGTCGTTCTGGTCGATCGCGAGCCCGGGGAAGGGCACGTCCGCGCCCAGTTCCAGGAGCAGGGGCCGCAGGTGCACCTCGACGGCGAGGGTGTGTGCGGGCGAGGCCATGACCATGAGGGGCACGGCGGTGACCTCGGACAGGCCGCCCCCGGGGAGCAGGTCGAGGAAGACCTTGAGCAGCCCGGTGTAGGTGGCCTTGTAGGTGGGTGTGGCGACCACGAGCAGGTCGCTGTCGCGCGCGCGTTCGAGGGCGGCCTCGACGGCCGGCGGCGGCGTGGGTTCGAGGAGTGCGGGCCCGAGATCGGCGAGCTCGATGGTGCCGGGTTCGGTGGTGCTCGCGGCCCGCTGCGCCAGGCGCCGGGCGGTGTGCTCGGCGGCGGTGCGGGTGCGGGATCCGGGCCGGGGGTTGCCGACCAGGGCGGTGATGGTCATCGTCGGTGGCTCCGTGGTCAGGACGCGGGCGTGGCCGTACGTTCGGGTGTGGCGAAGGGGACGCGGGGGCCGCTGGTGGATCCGCCGGCCGTGGTGGCCGCGGGGGTCTCCTCGGGCGGGGTCCACACGCCGCGTTCGCGCAGGATCGGCAGGACACCCTCGCCGAACCAGTAGGCCTCCTCCAGGTGGGGGTAGCCGGAGAGCACGAACTCGCTGATGCCGGTGCGGGCGTACTCCTCGAGGAGGTCGGCGACCTCGGTGTGGCTGCCCACCAGGGCGGTCCCTGCGCCGCCGCGGGCCAGGCCGACCCCGGCCCAGAGGTTGGGGTGGATCTCGAGGTCCTCCGCGCGGCCGCCGTGCAGTTCGAGCATGCGGCGCTGACCCTCGGACTCGCTGCGGCCCAGACCCTTCTGCACCTGGGCGATGGTCTCGGGGTCGAGGTGGTCGAGGAGGCGCGCGGCCTCGGACCAGGCCTCCTCGGAGGTGTCGCGGGTGATGACGTGCAGCCGGATGCCGTAGTCGAGGGTGCGCCCCTGTTCGGCGGCCAGGGCCTTGACGCGGTCGATCTTCTCGGCGACGGCGGCAGGCGGCTCGCCCCAGGTGAGGTAGGTGTCCACGCGGGAGGCGGCCACGTCGAGGGCGGCCGGCGAGGACCCGCCGAAGTAGATCGGGGGGTGCGGGTCGGGGCGGCGGTGGAGGGTGGCGCCCTCGACCTTGATGTGCTCGCCGTCGAGGTCGACGGTCTCGCCCTTCCAGAGCCCGTCCACGACCCGGAGGAACTCGTCGGTGCGGGCGTAGCGCTGGTCCTTGTCGAGGAAGTCGCCGTGGGTGCGCTGTTCGGCGCTCTCCCCGCCGGTGACGACGTTGAGCAGCAGCCGCCCCTTGCTGAGGCGCTGGTAGGTGGAGGCCATCTGCGCGGCCAGGGTCGGCGAGAGGAGGCCGGGCCGGAACGCGACCAGGAACTTCAGGCGCCGGGTGGCGTTGACCAGCATCGCGGTGCTCAGCCAGGCGTCCTCGCACCAGGCACCGGTGGGGGTCAGGGCACCTTCGAAGCCGAGCTGCTCGGCGGCCTGGGCGACCTGGGTCAGGTACTCGGTCGTGGGTTCGCGGGTGCGCCACGCGGAGTCGACGGCCACACCGTGACCGCCGCCGACGATGCCCCGGCTGTCGCCCTGGGTCGGGAGGAACCAGTGGAACGTGAGTGACATCGGGGGGTGCACTTCCTCTCTGCACGGCGGGGCTCTCCGGGCCTGTCCCCGCCCTCGCACACAAGAGTGATCCGCCAAACGGACTTTGTCAACCAATAAAGTAGGGAATAGGGGAAATCGCCACACGGGCCGAGCGGGGCAGGTCGAGGCGTCCGGCGCACCGGAGAGTCCCGGCCCGGCGCGGCCTGTGCCGGTCCCCGGAGTGTCCGTCCTAGGGTCGGGGCCATGGTGACTCTGCCGGCACCCCCGGAAGCCCGCGCGGCCGCCCCGACCTGGGACGCCCTGATCCCGCAGACCCCGACCACCGAGGGTTTCGACCCCGCGTCCGTGGTGGGCCTTCCCGCCCCCGTGCGCCGCTGGACCGGGCACACCATCGCCCCGGGCGCCCCCCTGTCGACGACGGTCGCCCTGACCCTGCACGGGCGGCTGTGGTTGGGCAGCTGGCGCCGGTTCCGGGCCCGGCAGGTGGTCAGCGCCGCCCACGGGTACGTGTGGGCCGCGACCGCGCACGTGGGCCCGGTGTCGGTGCGGGGCTTCGACCTCTACCACGCGGGCACGGGCCGGATGCGCTGGACCGCCGCCGGCCTGGTCCCCCTGCTCAGCGTCGAGAACGCCGACATCGCACGGAGCGCGGCGGGGCTGTTGGCGGCCGAGCTCGTGCTCACCCCGGCGGCGGCGCTGCTGCCGTCGGTGCATTGGGTCCACGTCGACGACGACACCGCGCACGCGGACGTGATCGTCGACCGGCGGGTCCACCGGGTCACGATCCGGGTGAGCCCCAAGGGCCGGCTGGAGTGGATCTCGCTGCCGCGGTGGGGCGACCCGGACGGGCACGGGTTCGACTTCCACCGCTTCACGGCCGCCTTCAGCGGGGAGCAGGACGTCGACGGCCTGGTACTGCCGCGGCGGATCCGGGCCGGGTGGGGGCTGGACGCGCACGAGGGCGCGCACGAGTTCTACGACGCTGAGATCGACGCCGCGGTCTGGCTCTGACTGCAACCCCCGGGGATCTTGCTACTGGAGCCGATATCGGCGCTGAACCCGGCTCTGGTAGCAAGATCCTCGAAGGTCTGTGCGCACCGACCGACCCCACGAGGAGAACCGCCCCGCCCGGGCATCCCGGACGGGGCGGTTCGCTGCTGCGGGGAGGGCGTTCCCCCGAGCGTTGCTGTCAGGTACCGGCCCTAGTCGTTGCCGGACTCCAGGGCGGCGTGGTCGAGCAGGCCGGTCTCGTCCGTGGCCTCGCCGCGGGAGGCGATGGCCTCGGCGCCGCCCTCGGGCATCGCGCCGATGAGCCCGGTCGAGGCGGCCTGGGCCGCGCCGACGGTGTTGGGCTGGGTGGCGTCGCCGACCATGCCGAGGCGGGAGTAGTCCTCGAGCTTGGCGCGGGAGTCGGCGATGTCGAGGTTGCGCATGGTGAGCTGGCCGATGCGGTCGACGGGGCCGAATGCGGAGTCCTCGTTGCGCTCCATGGACAGCTTGTCCGGGTGGTAGCTGAACGCCGGCCCGGTGGTGTCCATGATCGAGTAGTCCTCGCCGCGGCGCAGGCGCAGGGTGACCTCACCGGTGACGGCGGTGCCGACCCAGCGCTGCAGGGACTCGCGCAGCATCAGGGCCTGCGGCTCGAGCCAGCGGCCCTCGTACATGAGGCGGCCCAGGCGGCGGCCCTCGGAGTGGTAGGCCGCGATGGTGTCCTCGTTGTGGATCGCGTTGACCAGGCGCTCGTAGGCGTTGTGCAGCAGCGCCATGCCGGGGGCCTCGTAGATGCCGCGGCTCTTGGCCTCGATGATGCGGTTCTCGATCTGGTCGGACATGCCCAGACCGTGGCGGCCGCCGATGGTGTTGGCCTCCAGGACCAGGTCGACGGCGGAGTCGAAGCTCTTGCCGTTGATGGTCACCGGACGGCCCTGCTGGAAGCCGATGGTGACGTCCTCGGTCTGGATCTCGACCTCGGGGTCCCAGAACCGCACGCCCATGATGGGGTCGACGATCTCGATGCCGGTGTCGAGGTGCTCCAGCGACTTGGCCTCGTGGGTGGCGCCCCAGATGTTGGCGTCGGTGGAGTAGGCCTTCTCGGTGCTGTCGCGGTAGGGCAGGCCGCGCTCGACCAGCCACTCGGACATCTCCTTGCGGCCGCCGAGCTCGCCGACGAAGTCCGCGTCGAGCCAGGGCTTGTAGATGCGCAGGCCGGGGTTGGCGAGCAGGCCGTAGCGGTAGAACCGCTCGATGTCGTTGCCCTTGAAGGTGGAGCCGTCGCCCCAGATCTGGACGTCGTCCTCGAGCATGGCGCGCACCAGGAGGGTGCCGGTGACCGCGCGCCCGAGCGGCGTGGTGTTGAAGTAGCTGCGCCCGCCGGAACGGATGTGGAACGCCCCGCAGGCCAGGGCGGCAAGGCCCTCCTCCACCAGGGCGGCGCGCCCGTCGACCAGTCGCGCGACCTCCGCGCCGTAATCGTTGGCGCGCTCGGCCACCGCGGGCATATCGGTTTCGTCGTACTGGCCGATGTCGGCGGTGTAGGTGCAGGGGACGGCGCCCTTCTCGCGCATCCACGCAACCGCCACCGAGGTGTCGAGACCCCCGGAGAAGGCGATTCCGACACGTTCACCGACAGGCAGAGAGGTGAGTACCTTGGACATGAATATAAGTATGCACGATCCTGTATGCACATACAATTCGGTGGTCAGGGCCGGGCCCGTGAGTCCGCTCACAGCACGCTCTGCGTGCGCTTGCTCGCGGCGTACCCCAGCGCCTCCTCCAGCTCCCCGACGGCCAACCGCACCCGGTCGACCACCGCCGGATCCGTGTACCGCCCGTCGCCGTCGGTGCGCGCACCCGCGCGCGAGACCACGACGCAGTCCACCAGGACCGCGCCCAGCAACGTCAGCGTAGGCATGAGCGGGGCGTGCGCGCGCATCCCGCCGGCCTGGCCGGGCGAGGCGCTGACCAGCAGGGTGGGACGACCGACGAGCCCGCCCGAGCCCACGAGCCAATCCAGCGCGTTCTTGGTGGCACCGGCCGGGCCGTGCGCGTACTCGGGGGTCGCGATGACGACGCCGTCGGCCTCCTCGGCCAGCGCACGGAACTCCCGTACCGCCTCGGGCCAGGCCTCCTCGTCGTTCTCCACGTCGGGGTTGAACAACGGCAGGCGACCCGCGAGGTCGGACCCGACCACCCGGAACCCGCCCGAGAGCCCGTCGACCAGGTCGAGCAGCGCGGCGTTGTAGGAACCCCGGCGCAGGCTCCCGCAGATCCCCAGCACCGTGCGTCCGGCCATGTGCCTCTCCCCCGGTCCGGCTTCGGCGTTCCGACGATCCTCGCACCCCGCGGCGGCCGCCGCCACCTGGTCCGGCGCCGGTGCCGGGGCCAGGAACCGGCGCCCGGCCGGAAAACCCCATGACACCCGCGCACGGGCCTGTCTAGGGTTCACGGATGAGCGCCAAGGAGAACCACTTCGCCGGTGAGTCCGCCCGGCGCTACGACACGAGCCACGCCGGGATGTTCACGCCGGAGGAGGTCGACCCGGTCGTCGGCCTCCTCACGGAACTGGCCGGCGAAGGCCGCGCCCTCGAGCTCGGCGTCGGCACGGGCCGCATCGCCCTGCCGCTGTCGGCGGCCGGGGTCCCGGTGCACGGAATCGACCTGTCCGAGGACATGGTCGCCGAGCTGCGCACCAAACCCGGGGCCGAGCAGATCGGCGCGACGGTGGGCGACTTCGCCACCACCCGCGTGGAGGGCGCCTACTCGGTCGCCTTCCTCGTCTTCAACACCATCAACAACCTGACGACCCAGGACGAACAGGTCGCCTGTTTCCGCAACGCGGCCGAGCACCTGGAGCCCGGGGGCCGCTTCGTCGTCGAGGTCGGGGTCCCGCCGGTGCGCCGGCTCGGCGAGCTCGACGACACCGTCCTGTTCTCGACCGGACCCACCCACTGGGGTTACGACGTGCTCGACACCGCGACCCAGTCGATGGTCTCGCACCACATCACCGTGGAGGGCGAGCACGGCCGGTACCGGGCGATCCCCTTCCGGTACGTGTGGCCCTCGGAGCTCGACCTCATGGCACAGCTCGCGGGTCTGGCCCTGGAGCACCGGTGGGCCGACTGGCACCGTGCGCCGTTCACCTCCCGCAGCACCGCGCACGTGTCGGTGTGGCGCAAGCCCGCCTGACACGGGTCGGCCGCCGGGCCCTGGCGGGTCCGGCGGCCGGAGCGGTGCCACGGCCGGGTCAGCCGGCGACGAAGTCCAGCAGGGCGTCGTTGACCTCCTGCTCGTGGGTCCACAGCAGCGCGTGGGGAGCACCCTCGATCTCGACGTACCGCGCCTCCGGCAGGGCCCGAGCGAAACGGCGCCCGGTCGCGTCGACCGGCAGGATCCGGTCCTCGGTACCGTGCACGATGAGCGCAGGGACGTCGATGCGTGGCAGGTCCTGGCGGAAGTCGGTCAGCCACGTGGGCTGCGCGGCCACGGACGCGTGCGGCGAGGCGCCGAACGCCACGGCCATGTGCGCGTCGAAGGCCTGCTTGCTCACCCGGTTGCCGAGGAAGGTGTCGGCGTTGAAGAAGTCGCCGAGGAAGTCCTCGAAGAAGGCGTAGCGGTCCCGGGTGACACCCTCGCGGAGCTCGTCGAAGACGCCCTGCGGGACCCCCTCGGGGTTGTCGTCGGTCTGCAGCAGGAACGGCTGCAGAGCCCCGAGGAACGCGGCCCTGGCCACCCGTGCCGATCCGTACCGGCTCAGGTACCGGGTCACCTCGCCGCTGCCCATGGAGAACCCGGCCAGCACGGCGTCGCGCAGGTCGAGCTCGGTCATCACGCGGTCGAGGTCCGCGGCGAAGGTGTCGTAGTCGTAGCCGACCGTGGGCTTGTCGGAGCGCCCGAAGCCGCGCCGGTCGTAGGTGATGACGCGGTACCCGGCGTCGAGGAGCGCGGCGGTCTGCCGCTCCCACGACGTGCCGTCCAGCGGGTACCCGTGCACGAGGACGACGGGGCGTCCGCTGCCGTGGTCCTCGTAGTACAGGCGGATCGGTGCGCTGTTCTCGGTTCCGACCTCGATGTGTCCCATGACTCCCCCTGTCGTCGTGGGTTCAGGGCCTTCACGGGCTGTCCTTCCTGCCCTGGGCCGTCCTAAGCATGCGGGCGGGGTGCAAGATCCCACCACCGAGGGGCGCACGGCGGCCGGTGCCCTTTTGCCCCAGGGTCAGACATTCCAGCCATTGGCGACGATCGACCGATAACCCCTGCGCGTGCGTGGATCCGGGACACACGGCTCAGTTGTAACTACCTTGTGCAATTAATCGTAACTCTCAGTTATGCAACATGAGGGAGTCGCCCGCCATGCACCGACCTGTCAGGCCACCCGGACGAACACGGACACGACACCTCACAGCGCTCACCACGTTCTCCGCGGCGGGGGCGCTTGCCCTGCTCCTCCCGTTGTTCGGTCCCGGCGCGGCCGCCGCGACCGATGCCGTGATCCCCGAACCGGACGAGGACGAGGCGGTCATCAACGTCAAGGTCGGCGGGGATCGCGACAGCCGGTCCACGAGCGCCCCCTTGGAGGGTGTGCGGCTGCAGCTCCTGGACTCGGAGGGCGAGCCCATCGCGGAGCCCTGGGTCTTCTGCACCTCGGACGACGAGGGTGACTGCTCGTTCGTCGTCCCGGTCGGTGACGGCGGGGTGGAACCGGGCACGTCGTTCGTGGTCTCCCAGCCCGAGGACGGGGCGCCGGACGGCTGGTTCACCAACCCGGCTCTGCGTGTGGGGCCCGGCTCGGGGACCGGTTCGATCCGGCTCCCCTACCGGTTCGCGACCTCGGAGGTGTACCCCGGGCAGACCTACACCTCGACCCAGGACTTCATGCGCAACACCAGCCAAGTGGGCGCGGCCTCCGAGGGTGTGTGGCAGAACTCCCGGAACAACCCGCAGCTGCCGCGGCGCTGCGGTTTGGACCTGGCCGTGGTGCTCGACCTGTCCGGGTCGGTCGGTGGCAGCCTGCCGGCGCTCAAACGGGCCGCGGACTCCTTCACCGACGCGCTGGTCGGCACCCCGTCGAACATGGCGCTCTTCTCTTTCTCGAACAACTCGCCCGCGAGCGGGGCCGACGTCAACTACCCGGAACTGCACCCCGTCTCCACGCAGGAAACGGCCGACGAGTTCAAGGCCCGCTACGCCCCGTGGCGCTCCAACGGGGCCACCAACTGGGACCGCGGCCTGGCCGCCACGGCCGAGGGCGACGCGGCCCAGCACTACGACGGCGTCATCTTCATCACCGACGGCAACCCCACCCTGTACCGCGCTTCCAGCGGGTACGGCAACGGCAGCAACACACGCGCCATCGAGGTCGAGAACGGCATCTTCTCCGCCAACTCCGTCAAGGCGCACGACACACGCGTCCTGGCGCTCGGTGTGGGCGCGGGCGTGGGTGACAGCATCACCGCGCTGAACCTGGCCTCGGTCTCGGGGCCGACACCGTACGACGGCACCAACATCCACGAGGCCGACTACCTGCAGTTGGAGAACTACGACGAGGCCGCCCAGGCCCTCCGGCAACTGGCCCAGGACAACTGCAACGGGTCCCTCTCCGTGGTCAAGCAGATCGTCCCGGAGGAGAACGACCAGGACGACATCACCGGGGCCGTGCCGGCCGGACCGGGCTGGACCTTCGACGCCGACACGACCACCCCGGGTGTGATCGGGCTCCCGGACGAGGCCACCACCGTGGACGACACCGGCAGCGTGAACTTCTCCTACGACAGCCCCGACTCCGACGAGATCCACCTGCAGGTGGAGGAGCAGCAGCAGGACGGCCACCGCCTGGTGACCCCGGAGGGCGCCCATGCCGAGTGCTCCGACCTGAACACGGGCGAGCAGTACCCGGTCACCAACACCGGCGATCCGGACGGCACCTCCCCGGGCTTCGAGGTGGACGCCCCTGCGACGGCCGCGGTGACCTGCAACGTCTACAACCAGCTGCATTCCGACACGGACGCGCGGCTCACGCTCGAGAAGGAGGTCGACAACACCGGGGGCGGCGACGCCGACCGCACGGACTGGATCCTCCTGGCGGAGGGACCGACCCGGGGGATCGAAGGCCGCCACGGCGAGGACACCGTCACCGACGTCCCGGTGGAACCGGGCACCTACGACCTCTCCGAGTTCGACGGGCCCGACCGGTACACCGCCTCGGACTGGACGTGCACGCACGACGGGGACCCCGTTCCCGTGGAGGACGACGCGGTCGAGATCAACGAGGGCGACGATCTCACCTGCCAGGTCACCAACACCTACGACGGACCGACCCCGACACCCACACCGACACCGACGCCTTCGCCCACCCCGAGCCCGACACCGAGCCCCACGGAGACGCCGACGCCTCCGGAGCCGACGGACCGGCCCACCGGGGAGCCGACCGACGACACGGGCCTGGCAGCGACCGGCGCGAACCCCTGGTTCCTGGGTTTCACGGCGCTGGGCCTCGCCCTGATCGGTGCAGCTCTGATGGTGGCGACCAAGATGCGGAGGAACAACGGCGGCCTCTGACGGGCCCTCGAGAGTTCGACCGGTGGCCGCACGGTCACCGGTCGAGTTGTGTCCGGGGCCCGGTGGAACTCCCCCGGCACGGCGCTCTCGGGGGGTTGCGCGCGCCCGCCGCGCGGTATGACGCTGGGGGACGTTCCGGAGGATGGAGGGTGCTTCGTGCGAGTCCTGGGTCTGTCCTCCGGCACCTCCGCGGACGGCATCGACGTCGCCGCCGCGGACCTCACCCTCGACGGGGACCTCGTCCGGCTCCGGCCCCTGGGCCACCGCACCGTCCCCTATTCGGCGCCCCTTCACGAGGAGCTGCGTTCCGCTCTTCCGCCCGGCACCACGACCATGGAGACGGTGTGCCGGCTGGACACCGGCATCGGGCAGGCGTTCGCCGCGGCCGCGCGCGAGGCCGTTGCCGACCTGGCCGGCGGGCACGCGGACCTCGTCGCCTCCCACGGTCAGACCCTCTTCCACTGGGCCGACGGGGCCTCCGTGCACGGAACCCTGCAACTGGGCCAGCCCGCGTGGACCGCCGAGGCCACCGGGCTCCCCGTCGTCTCCGACCTGCGCACCGCCGACGTGGCCGCCGGAGGACAAGGGGCCCCGCTGGCCGCGCTGCTCGACACCCTGCTGCTGAACGGGCGGGGCGTACCCGCGGCCGCGCTCAACATCGGCGGCATCGCCAACGCCACGGTCGTGCCCACCTCCGGGGAACCGGCGGCGTTCGACACCGGCCCCGGCAACGCGCTCATGGACGCCGCCGTGCGCCGCGCCACCGGGGGCCGTTCCGGCTTCGACCTCGACGGGCGTCTGGCAGCCGAGGGCCGTGTCGACGCCGCGCTCCTCGACCGCCTGCTCGCCGACCCGTACTACCGGCTCGCCCCGCCCAAGTCCACGGGGCTGGAACTGTTCGGCCCGGCGTACCTGGAGGAGGCCCTGCACGAGCACGGGCCCGTGGAGACCCCGGACCTCCTGGCCACGCTCGTGGAACTCACCGCACGCACCGTCGCCGACGCGCTGGCGTCCCGCGCGGTCGCCGAGGTCCACGTGTCCGGCGGCGGGGCCCGGAACCCGGTGCTGACCCGGCGCCTGGCCGAGCTCCTGCGGCCCGCACGCCTGTCCCCCGCCGAGGACCTGGGCCTGGACGGGGACGCCAAGGAGGCCTACCTCTTCGCGCTGCTGGGCTTCTTCACCTGGCACGGTCTGCCCGGGGCCCTGCCGTCCTGCACCGGGGCCCGCCGGGCCACCCCGGCCGGGCGCCTCACCCCCGGTTCCGGTCCACTGCGCCTTCCCGAGCCGGCCGCCACCGTGCCCCGCCGCCTCGAGGTCACCGACCCCGCCCAGGAGCCGGCCCCTGCCCCGGACGGCTGAGCCCCCATCCCCCCACACGGCCAACGGAGGTCAACCGCGTGCACACCATCGACCTGGCGGTCATCGTCGTCTACCTGCTGGCCTCGGCCTGGCTCGGACTGTGGCTGTCGGGAAAACAGCGCACGGTCCGCGACTACTTCATCGGGAACCGGCAACTGCCCTGGTGGGCGGTGTGCCTGTCGGTGGTGGCGACCGAGACCAGCGCGCTCACGGTGATCAGCACACCCGGGATCGCGTTCCTGGACAACGTCACGTTCCTGCAGGTCGCGGTCGGATACTTCATCGGGCGGCTGGCCGTGGCGTTCGTGCTGCTGCCCCGGTACTACCGCGGTGAGATGACCACCGCCTACGCCTACCTGGGCGTGCGGTTCGGGCGCGGGATGCAGGGCACCACGGCGGTGACGTTCCTGTTCACCCGGCTGCTCGCCGACGGTGTGCGGCTGTTCGCGGCGGCGATCCCGATGAAGATCGTGCTGGACTCCTTCGGCATGGAGCTGTCCTACTTCACGATCGTGGCGCTGCTCGGTGTGGCGACGATCCTGTACACGCTCGTCGGCGGCATCAGGGCCGTGGTGTGGGTCGACGTGCTGCAGATGGGCGTGTACATGGTCGGCGGGATCGTGGCGCTGGCCGTGATCGTGCAGAGCCTGGACGTGAACTTCCTGGCCGTGGCGCACGACGCCGGCAAGACCCAGTTCCTGGACTTCGCGTCGAGCCCGATCTCGGCTCCCTACGCCACCGTGACGGCGCTGGTGGGCGGTGCGCTGCTGTCCACGGCCTCCCACGGCGCGGACCAGATCATCGTGCAGCGCCTGCTCGGGTGCAAGAGCCTTCGCGATGCCCAGATGGCCGTGGTCGTCAGCGGGGTCGTGGTCTTCTTCCAGTTCGCGCTGTTCCTGACCGTGGGGCTGGCGCTGTACTCCTACTACGAGCAGCGGACCGTCGACCAGCTGGGGCTGGCCAACTCCGACGAGCTGTTCCCGACCTTCATCGTCGAGGGCATGCCGGTCGGTGTGGCCGGACTGATGCTCGCCGGGATCATGGCGGCGGCGATGAGCACCCTGTCGTCGTCGCTGTCGGCCCTGTCGTCCTCGACCATGTCCGACCTGTACCAGCGCTTCACGCGGCGGCCACTCGAGGAGGAGCGCGCGCTGAAGCTGAGCCGGCTGTTCACGCTCGGGTGGGGGCTGGTCTTCATCGGCGCGGCGGCGATGTTCACCGGGACCGAGAACCCGGTGGTCGAGCTCGGACTGTCGGTGGCGAGCCTGACCTACGGCGGGCTGCTGGGCGCGTTCTTCCTGGGGATGTGGGTGCACCGTGCCCGCCAGGTGGACGCCGCGATCGCCTTCGGGGTCGCGATCGTGACGATGTCGGCGCTGTTCCTGTTCGCCCCGGAGTTGGTCGGGTTCACGTGGTACACGGCGATCGGCGTGGCCATCACCGTCGGCCTGGGGTACCTGCTCTCGCTGCGCCACCGGGACCCCGACCCGCGCGCCGGAACCGCGGCGCTGCCTCCGCGCCCCGACACCGAGGAGCGCGCCTGACCCGCAGCGGGACCGCCGCGTGCCGGCACCCGTCATGCGGCGGTCCGCTGCCTTGACCGAGCCTTTGACATCCGCGGGTGAACGCCGCACCGATCTCCGTCGTATCCACGGTCAGCGTGACCCGTAACACACGAGCGACGACGGAGGAGACAGCCATGAGGGCGACGACACGGCGGTCGAGCACGGCCCTGGCGGCGACGGCGGCCGCGGGGGCGCTGGTGGTGGCGCAGGGCGTACCCGCGCACGCGGACGAGGAGGTCTCCGAGCCGCACGAGTTCACCAGCATGTACACGGTCGAGGCCGATCCCGACATGGTGGTCGACGACGAGGACCAGCCCGTCCCCGGGGAGGAGGGCGCCTGGGGCACCTTCGACTTCCGCATCAACAGCGATGAAGAGGTCATCTGTTACGACATCGAGTTCGAGGGTGTCACACCGCCCTACGAGAGCCCGGCGCGCACGGCCACGCACATCCACGAGGCCTCCGCCGATGCGTTCGGCCCGCCGCGGCTGGCCTTCCCCGACCCCGAGGACGACGGTGACGGTGTGCTGCGCAGCTCCGGCTGCATGCAGGGCCCGTTCACGACCGGGGTCGAGGACGACGAGGGCAACGACACGGGCGAGGGCTTCACCCTGGCCCAGATCGAGGAGGACCCGGAGAGCTTCTACGCCGACACCCACACGGCCGACTTCCCCGACGGCGCGATCCGCGGCCAGCTCTGGGAGGTGCCGATGGGCGGCATGGAGACCGGTGGCGGCGGTGCCGCCGACCTGTTCCCGAGCTTCCTGCCCGGTGCGAGCCGGTAGGAAAGGTGCGGTGTCCCTGACCGCGGCGCCCCTGATCTGGGTCGCCGCGGCGGGGTGCGCCGCCGCTCCCCCGACCGATGGCCCCCCGCCCACCGAGACCTCACGTGCCCCGGACGCCCCCGCCGACGAAGAACCGTCCCAGCCCCAGGCCCTGCCCGAGGAACCCGCGGACGGTGACCCCGCCCAGGTGCGGGTCCCCGGCATCGACGTGTCGTCGGAGCTGTTGCACCTCGGTGTGGAGGAAGACGGCAGCGCGGTGGTGCCCGAGGACCACGATCTGGCCTCCTGGTACGACCGCAGCGGGCGTCCCGGCCAGACACGGCCCACCGTGGTGCTGGGCCACGTCGACTCGGCCGACGGCCCCGCGGTCTTCCACCGGCTGCAGGAGTTGGAGGAGGGCGACACCGTGGAGATCGACGATGCCGCAGGGGACACGGCGTCCTACTCCGTCACCGGGGTGCACACGTTCCCGAAGGACGCCTTCCCGACCTTCGAGGTCTTCGGGGCCACGGGGGAGGACGTGCTGCGCCTGGTGACGTGCACCGGCGACTTCGACCCCGACGAGCGTTCCTACACCGACAACCTGGTGGTCTTCGCCGAGCGCTCCACCGGCGGATGACCCGGCCCCCGGCCCCGCCCGGCGCTCGTACCGGGCGGGGCCGACCGGGCTCAGAAGGAGGAGGTGACGACCGGATCGCCCGACTCGTCGGTGATCTCGAAGCCGGCCGCGTCCTCGCGCAGCAGGGAGCTGTTGAGGTTGCAGACCATGGGGTTCTCGCCGACACCGATGAACTCGCCTGCGGGGTGGGCGCCGCCCGACTCGTCGAACAGGGTGGCCCGGTAGGTCTCCCCGGCCCCGAAACCCTCACCCGTCAGGCGGATCTCCACGCCCCACGTGTGCGGAACGAGCAGCGCCTCGGCGTCGACGCGGTCGTCGTGCACGGTGGCGGCGACGTGTTCCTGCGGTTCGGGGTCGGGGGCGAAGGCGGCGTACCCTCCGGCGACACCGGCGCCCACACCCACCAGGAGGGCGGCCGCGCACGCCGCCACCAGCATGCGCGTGCCGTTGCGGCGTGCGGGGCGTTCGGCGCGGATCGTGCTCAGGACCCGGTCGCCCAGGTCGGGGGGCGGTGCCGGCTGCGCCGTGACACGCTCGGGGTCGGCGAGGGCGAGGGCGGAGGCGGCAGGGGCGATGAAGTCGAGTTCGCGGCGGCACTCGTCACAGCCGTCCAGGTGCGCGGTCGCGGAGGCCCGCTCGGCGTCGTCGAGCAGGTCGAGCGCGTAGGCGCCCAAGAGGTCGCGGGCCTCGCGGTGTGGATCCCTGCTCATTCTCGCACCCCCATCTCATCCATGACCACGCGCAGAGCCTTGAGCCCGTAGAAGAGCCGGCTGCGCAGCGTGCCGACCGGGATGTTCTGCTCTGCGGCGACCTCCGCGTAGGGACGCCCCCGCAGATAGGTCTCCACCAGGGCCACCCGGTGTTCCTGGCCGATGCGTTGCAGTGCCTCCTCGACGAGCCAGGATCGCATGACCTGTTCGTCGACCCCGCCGCGGGCGAGGTTGGTCCGGGACCGGTCGTTCTCCTCCGGCGGCACGGGTACGGGACGCCTCCCGGCCCGCCGGAGTTCGTCGAGAAGGACGTTGCGGGCGATGGCGAAGAGCCACACCCGCAGGCTGGCCAGTTCCGGGTCGAACCGGTCGCCGGCCCGCCAGGCGCGCAGGAAGGTCTCCTGGACGGCGTCCTGGGCGGCGATCTCGTCGCCGAGTTGCCGGAGCGCGAAGCGGTAGAGCTCGGGGCCGTGCGCCTGGTAGGCGGTTCTGACCCCCTGTTCGCTGCGCAGGTCGACCTCCGGGGCCGCAGTCCCTTCGCTCTTGCGGCGCCGCCTCAACAGTCGGCCCATCCGTCCCCCGTCCCTCATCGGCCAGACGTCCCGGTCGTTCAGTGAGGTGTGAATACTCCCCGAGGCGCGCCCGCGTTCACCGTTCCGGCCCCGGGTTCCCACCCTGCCCGAAGCCGCGGCACGGCGGGGAGCGTATCCGCCGATCGGGATCCCGGTGTCGGTGCCGGTGGGGACGCTGTCCTAACGTGGACCGGTGCTCGACTCGGTCCTCCTCCTGCTCGTGTTCGGTGTCCTCACCGGACTGACCACCGTGCTGTTCGGGTTCGGCGGCGGCTTCGTGACCGTCCCCGTGGTCTACGGCGTGGTGTCGGCCGCGTCCGGCCCGGGCGCCGACCCGATGCACGTGGCGGTGGCGACGTCGACGGCGGTGATGATCGTCAACGCGGCCGGCGCGACCACGGCGCAGCTGCGCACGGGGAGGCTGCGCCGGGAGTACGTGTGGCCGCTGATGGGGTACATCGCCGTCGGCGCGGCGGTCGGCTCGGTGGGCGCGCTGCTCCTGGGCGAACGCGCACAGCACGTGCTCTTCAGCGTGTACTTGGTGTGGACGATCCTCGACAGCGTCCTGCGGCGCGGGTTCCTGTCCCGCGACGAGGACCGCGAGCCCCGGCTGCTCGGGCGCGGCACGGTGACCGCGGGCGGGGTCGGGATCGGCGGGGTCGCCTCGTCCCTGGGCGTGGGCGGCAGCGTGCTCACGGTCCCGCTGCTGCGGCGCCGGGGCCTGCCCATGGCGGACGCCGCGGCGATGGCCAACCCGCTGACCCTGCCGGTGGCGGTCGTGGCCACGGGCGTGTACGCGCTGGCGGGCGGCCCCGACGCCGGCGGACACCTGGGGTACGTGGACCTGGTCGCCGGGGCCGCCCTGCTGGCCGGGTCGCTGCCGACGATCGCGCTCGCGCGGCGGATCGTGGGCCGGATGCCGGACCGGGTGCACGCGTGGGCCTACGTGGGCCTGCTCGTGGCGGCCCTCGTGGGCATCAACGCCGTCTGACCCGGCCCGGCCCGCACGTCAGCGCCCCAGGAGGGCTCCCCCGTTGACGTCCACGACCTGCCCGGTGATCCACGAGGCCTCCGGCGACGCCAGGTGCGCCACGGCCGAGGCGATGTCGGCGGGCACCCCCGCACGGCCGACGAGGGTCTGGCCCACGAGGGTGTCGTGCCGCGTCGAGCGCCCCTGTTCGTTGAAGAACTCCGTGTCCTGGACGTACCCGGGCGACACCACGTTGGCGGTGATGCCGTCGGCCCCGCCCCGGGCGGACAGCCCGTGCGACCAGCCCACCAGGCCGGCCTTGGCGGCACCGTAGGCGCCCGCGCCCCGGTTGGCGGCGATGGAGCCGATGCTGACGACCCGCCCGCCGGGACGCCGCAGGCGGGGCCAGAGCGCCTCGGTGAGCATCATCGCCGAGAGCAGGTTGGCGTCGAGGGTGCGCCGGAACGCGTCGAAGGCGGCCTCGAGGCCGTCTCCGGCGGGTGGGACCGTCCCGCCGGCGTTGTTGACGAGGACGTCGACGGTCGTGTCGGCCAGTTCGCCGGCCAGGCGCAGGACGTCCTCGTCACGGGTGAGGTCGGCGGTGTGGACCCGCACTCGGCCCGCAGGGTGCCCGGCGGCGACCCGTTCCAGGACCTCGGTGCGACGGCCCACCACGTGGACCTGCTCGCCGGCGACGGCGAAGTGTTCTGCGACGGCGCGTCCGATGCCGGTCCCGCCTCCGGTGACGACGACGGTGCGTACTGTGTCCGAGCTCAAGGGGGCTCCCGGTCGTGGGGATGGAGGTGTCGCGCTCGGATCTACCACGCGGTCGCGGCCCCGGGCGAGGGGTTTTCCACGGCAAGCCCTCGGCGATGCCGGGCCCCGGGCACAGGTCCGCCCCGTCGCGGGGGCTGACGGGGCGGCCTGCGGGGGACGGGGGCGTGGTGGGTCAGCTGCCCTCGGCGGGGATGATGCTGCCCTCGTACTCGTCCTCGATGAACTCCAGGGTCTCGTCGGCCAGGAGCAGTTCGCCGAGGGTGGCGATGCGCGGGTCGTCAGCGTTCTCGGTGCGGGCGGCGAGGACGTTGACGTAGTCGTTGCCCTCGACCTCCTCCAGGAGGACGGAGTCCTCCTCGAAGTCGAGCCCGGCCTCCTGCGTGTAGTTGTTGTTGACGATCGCCGCGTCGACGTCGCCGAGCGAGCGCGGCAGCTGGGGCGCCTCGACCTCGTGGAAGTCCAGGTCCTTGGGGTTGTCCTCGATGTCGCCGAGCGAGAAGTTCGACTCCTCGACCCCGTCGGCCAGCGTGATCAGGCCGCTCTCCTCCAGCAGCAGGACCGCGCGGAACTCGTTGGTGGGGTCGTTCGGAAGCGCGATCTCCGCGCCGTCCTCGAGGTCGTCCACCGAGTCGACCTGCTCGGAGTAGAGCCCCAGCGGCGGCAGGTAGGCCTGCTGCACGGCGGTCAGGTCGGTGTCGTTGCCCTCGTTGAACTCCAGCAGGAACGGCTCGTGCTGGTAGAGGTTGGCGTCGAGCTGCCCCTCGGCGAGCGCGGTGTTGGGCGCGACGTAGTCGGAGAACTCCTCGATCTCCAGCGACAGCCCGGCGTCCTCGGCGAGGTTCTCGTCGATGAACTCCAGGATCTCCCCGGCCGGGACGGCGGTCGCACCGACGACCAGCGTATCCTCGGTACCCGCGGCGTCCGCGTCGTTCTCGGACGGCGCACCGCAGGCGGCCACCGCCAGGACGGCCACTGCGGCGGGGGCGAGGACTGCGGAGCGGTGCATCGGAGAGGATCCTTTTCGTGAACGGGATGGAAGAGGCCTGAGGGCGGTTCGTGCCCAGTTCGGCCGGTATTTCCGATTTACCCGACCATAATGGCAGGGTATGGCGCCGCGCCACCCCGGGTGAGCAACCGCACACGGACACCCCTCCCGGACGGACGCCTCCAACGCCGCACACCCTCCGACACCACCCGGCACGCACACATCGGGCATAACGGGAGAAGTGCCGATTTTCCCCCTCGGGGCCAGCACTCCTCCGAGACTTCGGAAGATTTTTCGGCGGAGATTCTCCGTTCCCACCCCACGGCACCCCGCGATGGGGCAGGATGAACATCGAAGGCGGAACACAGGTCCCGGCCATTCTCCGCGCCCCCTGTCGGAGACGGCCCCTCCCCCGGCGCCGGGACCTTCCCCCCTTCGTTCCCCCTCTGCCCCCGGTGCCCCGTGCACCGGGGGCGCTCCTCTTCCACGGGCACCCCGAACGCCCCGATCGCCCCTTACGCGGGCCTTACCGGGTCCGGGCAGACACTGCACGGGTCCGCCCGGACACATCACGAGAACGAACGGGGCGCAGATGATCAGCGAAGCGATCGATTGGATCAAGGGGCTCCTCGGGGGCGAGGCGGGGCAGCTCGTCCAGGACGTCGCCGAGTCCTACGGCCAGGAGGCCGCCGAAGGCGTGCAGGACTCCAGCCAGGCCTTCCAGGACGGCGTCGAGACCGCCACCGACGTGGCCGAGGACCCGGGTGGCGCGGCCGTCGACGCCGCACGGGACCAGCTCCTCGGCGACAACTGACCGGGGCCCTCAGCCGGGGCGGCGGGAATCCCTCCGGGCCCGCCGCCGGCACCCCCTCCCCTCCCCTGTCCAGGAAACCCACGGACCCTTGCCGCCCCTTATATCTTGCACCTAAGATTCTCTTGACCAAGAATTCAAGAGAAAGGTCCCCCCATGGCCGACATCGCCGTCTGCGGCGCGGGTATCGGAGGCCTGTGCGCAGCCATCGCACTACGGGCGTCAGGACACGAGGTGACCGTCTTCGAGCAGGCACGCGGGTTCGGCCGTGTCGGTGCGGACATCAACCTCACCCCCAACGCCGTCCGGGCCCTCGACGGACTGGGCGTGGGAGAAGCGCTGCGCGAGACCGCCGCGCGCCCCGTGGCCCGCATCAGCCGTACGTACGACACCGGTGAGGAGACGTCCCGGCTACCGATGGCCGAGACGGCCGAGGAACAGTACGGCGCGCCCCAGCTGACCATGCACCGCGCCGACCTCATGGCCGCCCTCGAACAGGCCCTGCCCTCCGAGGTCCTGCGCCTCGGGCACCGCCTCACCGGCGCCGACCAGGACGAGACCGGCGTGACCTGCACCTTCGCCGACGGTTCCACCCACCGTGCGGACCTGCTCATCGGCGCCGACGGCATCCACTCGGCCGTGCGCACCGCGCTGCTCGGCCCGGAACACCCGACCTTCACGGGGGTGGTCGCCTTCCGCTCGGTGGTCCCGGTGGATCGCCTCGCCGGCACCCGCGACCTGGACTCCTTCACCAAGTGGTGGGGCCCCGACGCGAACACCCAGATCGTCACCTTCCCCCTCAACCGCGGCCGCGACCTGTTCGTCTTCGCGACGATCCCCCAGGAGGGCTGGCACGAGGAGTCCTGGACCACCCCGGGCACGGTCGAGGAACTGCGCGCCTCCTACGCGGGCTTCCACCCCGACGCCCGCGCGCTCCTCGAGGCCTGCGACGAGGTCCTCAAGTCGGCCCTGTACGTGCGCGACCCGCTGCCGGAGTGGAGCGCGGGCCGTGTCACCCTGCTCGGCGACGCCTGCCACCCGATGATGCCGTTCATGGCCCAGGGCGCCGGCCAGGCCGTGGAGGACGCCGTCGTGCTGTCCCGCGCGCTGCAGGCGGCCCCGTCCGTGCAGGAGTCCTTCACCGCCTACGAGAAGGCCCGCCGGGAGCGCACCGCGCGCATCCAGATCAGCTCGCGCGACAACGCCTGGCTCAAGGACTCCGGTACCGGCGACTGGGTCTACGGCTACGACGCGTGGTCGGTTCCGGTCTGACACCGCCGGGGCGGTTCGCGCCCGGGCCCCCGGTCCCCGCGTAACCGCCCCCGCACGCACGAGCGGGCCCGCCCCCGGGAAAGGGAGCGGGCCCGCCGCACGTGTGCTCCGCTCAGTCGCGGGTGACGCCGTGCATCTCGGAGGTCTCGGGATAGGTCGGCAGCTGCGGCTTCTGCGTCCCGATGATCACGCAGATGCGCGCGTCCTCGTCGCTGACCGTCTTCAGGCTGCGCGGCACACCGGCGGGCACACGCAGCAGGTCGTAGCTGCCGAGCACCCGGCTGGCCTTCTTGTTGCCGTCCTCGGCGTCGTGCACGGAGAACTCGACCTCGCCCTCGAGGACGAAGAAGACCTCCTCGACGTCGTGGTGGGTGTGCTCGGGGCCCACGCAGCCCGAGGGCAGCACCATGTTGGAGAAGGTGAAGTGGTCGGCGGGCAGGATGTTCTCGTCGCCGTCGTGGTTGCCGGTGGCGCCGGAACCGATGTAGCGCACCTGGGCCCGGCGGAACTGCGCACCGGCCTTGGTCTGGAACGCGAGGGTGTCGAAGTCGACGTTGCGCGAGGCGTTGGTGGCCAGGGCCTCGTCGATGGCCTTCTCGAGCTCGGGGGTGGAGTTCTCCGGAACGGTCTCGGTCATGACGCTCTCCTTGCTCTCGTGGAGGGTTGCAGGGGTGATGCGGGGGCCGGAACCGGGCCCGGGCGGGGCTCCGGCGCCGTGGGGTGGGCTGCGGCGGGCGACCGGTCGGCCCGGACCCGCCGCGCAGGGCTCAGGCCCACCCCGGATCGGGGACACCGCCCATGTGCTCGCGGACGCGGGGCGAGGGCGGGCCGGCGGTGCGGAACAGGTCGGACAGCTCGGGGGTGCGCGGCCACACCCTCGGCATCCAGGTCTCCTCGTCGATCTGCAGGACCTCGGCGGTCATCTCCGGGACGAGCCCGGCCGGGTCGATGTAGTAGGCGAAGGCGTTGTCGCCGGGGCCGTGGCGCCCGGGTCCCCACGCGGTCTCGTGCCCGGCGACCTTGAGGCGGCCGATACTGCGCATCCACGCGTCGAGGCTGCCGACCTCGTAGGCGACGTGGTTGGGTGCGGTCCACTCGGCCTGATTGAAGGCGATGACGTGGTGGTCGCCGATCGCTCTCAGGAACACCATCTGGTGCTCGGACCAGTCGCTCACGCGCAGCCCGAGCACCCGGGTGTACCAGGCGGTGGCGGCGTCGATGTCGGTGGTGTTGAGCACCGAGTGCGCGACCTTGCGTGGCACGGGGCGGTCCTGGGGCAGTTCGGGGACGGCGTGCACGTGGGCACTGATCTCCAGGACCCGGTTCTCCGGGTCGAGGAAGCGCACGGCGTACCCGCCGCCGGGCCGGTCGGTGCGGCCGGGTTCCTCGAGCAGGGTCACACCCTCGGCGCGCAGCCACTCGGCGGCCGCGTCGACCTCGGCGGGGTCCTGCACGGCGAAGGCGATGTGGTGGAGCCCGTTGCGTTCGGCGGCGTGGAGTTCGAGCACGTGGTGTTCGGGACCGGCCGCGCGCAGGTGGGCGGTGGTCTCGGTGCGCTGGACCAGGTCCAGGCCCCACGGGCCGGTGTAGAAGTCGACCGACCCCTCGAGGGCGGTGGTGCGCAGGGCGACGTGGCGCAGTGCTCGGATCGTGGGCGGGTGCGGGGCCGTCATCGGCGCTCCTCCTCGGTTCCGGGGATGCTGACCGGCGGGGTGAAGGGTTTGGGGATGGGGCCGAGGGCGTCGACGTCGACCTCGACGACCGCGGGCCCGCGGGTGGACAGGGCGGAGGCCAGGGCCTCCTCGACGTCGTCGGTGCCCTTGACCGGGAAGTGCGGGATCCCGTACGCGCCGGCGAGCTGCGCGAAGTCGGGGGTGGCCAGATCGACGCCGGAACGCCGCCTGACGTGCACGTCCTGAGTGTTGCGCAGGACCCCGTACCCGCCGTCGTTGAAGAGCAGGAGCACCAGCCAGGGGCGCTCCTGGGCGAGGGTGCCCATCTCGCCGAGGTGGACGGCCAGGCCGCCGTCGCCGACGAGGGCGAGGGCGGGCAGGTCGGGGCGGGCGAGCGCACCTCCGATGCCCATGGCCAGCCCTTGGCCGATGCCGCCCCCGCGGGGGAAGACGTTGATCTCGGGTTCGTCCACGGCCAGGAGCCGGTTGCCCCACATGCTGGACGGGATGGTGACGTCGCGGGCCAGGACGGCGCGGCGCGGCAGGGCCGAGCGCACGGCGTCGCAGATCTCGGCCTGCCATCCGATGTTCTCGCGCATGCCCTGGCGGGAGGTGCGGCGGGCGGAAGCGACCTCGGCGAGCCAGCCCTCGTCGGTGGCGGTGCGTTCGGGCAGCCGCTCGGCCAGGGCGGTGAGCACGGGTGCGGCCTCGCCCTCGACGCCGACGGTGGCGGGGTACACCCGGCCGAGGGCGGCGGGGTCGGCGTCGATCTGCACGTGCTGTCCGGGCAGCTCGAGGGCGTAGTCGCCGGTCTCGTTGCTGCGGAAGTGGGTGCCGATCGAGACGAGCAGGTCGGCGCGGTCCAGGAGGGGACGGACGGCGGGGTTCATGGCGAAGTTGCCGATGCAGGCGCCGTGGCCCTCGGGGACCACACCGCGGCCGGAGTTGCTGGTGAGCACGCCGGCGCGGGTGCGGGTGATCAGATCGAGGACCTCGTCGCGGGCGTCGAGCGCTCCCCCGCCGATCCAGAACAGGGGGCGTTCGGCGGCGGCGATGCGGGCGGCGGCGTCGGCGAGCACGTCGTCGGAGGCGCGCACCGCCGGGGCGGCCGGGGTGATCTCGAGGTCGCCGAACTCGTGCCGGGCGTACTGCAGGTCGATGGGCCACTCGACACTGACCGGCCCGTAGGGGGCGCTGAGGGCCTCGGACGCGGCGGTGGTCAGCACCTTCGCGGCGTCGTCGGGGCCGGTGACGGTGTGCGCGGCCTTGCTGACCGCGGCGAGCATCCCGTACTGGTCCTTGGTCTCGTGGATGAAACCCCGGCCCTGTCCGAGGTAGCGGCTCTCGATCTGCCCGGTCACGTGGAGGACGCGCGAGCCGGTGGAGAGGGCTTCGACGAGGGCACCGGCGGCGTTGCCGGACCCGGTTCCGGTACTGGTCAGGGCGATACCCACGCCGCCCCGGACCCGCCCGTGGGCGTCGGCCGCGTTGACCGCGGCCGCCTCGTGGCGCACCGGGACGAACCGGCGGCGCGCGGCGACGGCGTCGACGAGGGGGAGGTTGTGCACGCTGACCACACCGAAGACGGTGTCGACGCCGAGGGCGTCCATGAGGGCGACGAGAAGGTCGCCACCGTGGGTGTGGCCGAGCACGTCGTTGCTGTCAGACATCAGAGGCGACCACCGATCCGTGTTCCATGCGAGCACGCTAGCATATATCTGAGCGCTAAGACACTTTGTACTGTGAGGTTTTTTGGGAGAGGTTCCGGGGCGGTGCCGCAGGTGCGCCGGGCGGCCGTCCGGCACCGCCCCGGGGAGCCCTCCGGGGTCAGGAGTCCGAGGGCAGGAAGCCGGTGGAGCGCCAGAACACGACGCGGCGCTCCACGATGTCGACCGCCAGGTAGAGCAGGTAGGCGAAGGCGGACAGCAGCACCACGAAGGCGAACAGCCGGTCGAGCGCGAATCCGACGCTGGCCATCTGCACCATCACGCCCAGTCCTTCGCCGCCGCCCAGGAACTCGGCGACGATCGCGCCGATGACCGCGAGCACGGCCGCGCTCTTGAGGCCGGCGAAGACGAACGGGAGCGCGTTCATGAGCTTGAGCTTGTAGAACCGCTGCCAGCGCGAGGCCCGCATGGACTTGAAGAGCTTGTCCTCGTTCTCGTCCACGCTGGCCAGGCCGGCGGCGGTGTCGACCATGACCGGGAAGAACGCGATGACCGCGGCCATGACGACCTTCGGGGTCATGTCGAAGCCGAACCAGGCCACGAACAGCGGCGCCAGCGCGACCTTCGGGGCTGCGTACAGCGCGACCATCATGGGCTGCAGGACACGGCGTCCCAGTGTGGTCTCGGCGATGAGCACGCCCAGGACCACACCGGCGACCGCCGCGATGATCAGGCCGTACAGCACCTGCAGCGCCGAGATGACGAAGTTGTCCCAGACCGGACCGCCCGTGACGAGGTCGAGGGTGACGTCCCAGAGGGCGATCCCGGTGGCGGCGGGGCTGGGCATGACGTACTCGGTGACCCAGCCCAGGGACACGACGGTCTGCCAGACGCCGATGACCAGCGCCAGCGCGGCAGTCATGAGGATCGGGACGGGCACCCGCTCCAGCAGGGGCTTCGGGGTCTCCTTGCGCGGGGGCCGCGGCGGCTCCCCGGTCGTTCCGGCGGGGGTGGGGGTCGTGGTGGCGGCCATGGTGGCTCAGGCCTCCTTGTCGGCCGTGGCGGCGGCCTCGTAGCCGGTGCGCAGCAGGTCGCGGGCATCGCGCACGTGGTCCTGGAAGGTCGCCGAGGTCATGATCTCGGGGTCGCGGGGCTTGGGCAGATCGATGTCGAGTGTTCCGGCGATCCGGCCGGGACGCGCGCTCATCACCACGACCCGGTCGGCGAGGAAGACCGCCTCACTGATCGAGTGGGTGACGAACAGTGCGGTCCGCCCGGTGATGGAGCAGATGCGGGCCAGCTCCACGTTCATGTGCTCTCGGGTGAACTCGTCGAGGGCGCCGAAGGGTTCGTCCAGCAGCAGGACGTCGGGTTCCTGGATGAGCATGCGGCAGATCGCGGCGCGCTGCTGCATGCCGCCGGAGAGCTCGTTGGGCATCTTGTCGGCGAACCCGGTCAGCCCCACGAGCTCGAGGAGTTCGGCTGCGCGGTCGGCGGCCTTGCGCGCGCCGCGGCGGCCCTCGGAGACCTCCACGGGCAGCAGGACGTTCTGCTGCACGGTGCGCCAGGCCAGCAGGACCGCCTGTTGGAACATCATCCCGACCCGTTCGGGGACACCGTCGACCTCCTCCTCCCCGACGCGGATACTGCCGGAGGTGGGCGGCAGCAACCCTCCGACCAGGTTCAACAGGGTGCTCTTGCCGCAGCCGGAGGGGCCCAGCAGGGCCACGAACTCACCGGGTCGCACGTCGAGGGAGACCGGACCGAGCGCGTGCACGGTCTCACCCGCGCGGGTGAAGGTGCGCACCGCGTCCTCGACGGTCACGGCGGCGCCCCGGTTCTCGGAGGGCGCGGGCGGCCCGGGGGCGGTGTGGTCGGTGGTCTGTTTCAGCATGCTCGCCTCTCGGTGGGGATCGGGGTGGGGGCGGTGCGCGGGGTCGGCGGTGTGTGCGGGGTGCGGTGACGGCGCGCGGGGTCGGGGGCGTGCGCGGCGCCGGAGTGACGGCGCGCGGGTCACGTCACTGGGCGGGGTCCTCGTTCCAGGCCTCGACGTGGTCGTTGTGCACGTTCTCGGCGCCGTCGGCCGAGGCGACCAGCCCGAGTTCGGCCAGCTCCTCGGCGTAGTCGGTGAACTCGCCGGTGTCGATGTGCCCGTACTGCCCGTCGGCCGACTCGGGCAGCTCGAACAGTTCGCTGACCCGGCCGTGGATGGCCTCGGCGAACTCGGGGTCCTGGACCTCCTCGGGCGCGTGGGTCCCGCAGAGGTCGACGACGCCGTCCCGGTTCTCCAGGCCCCAGGCGGTGCCGCGGGCCAGGGCGCGGCCGACGCCCTCGACCTGTTCCGGGTTCTGCTGCGCCCACTCGGTGGTGGAGGCGAGGAGGTTGTCGACCACGTCGGGTGCCTCCTCGCTGGTGAAGACGTTGATGTCGAGCTCGCCGGAGCTGATGACCTCCTCGTCGACGTAGGTGGCGGCGAAGGCGTCGACCGAACCGTCGGACAGGGCGGTGGCGGCCGAGGAGCCCTCCCCGACCGCGAGCTGCTGGTAGTCCTCCTCGGCGGTGAGCCCGGCCTCGGTCGCCAGGAGCCACTCGGAGTAGACGACGTCGCCGCCACCCGGGGTGCTGATGCCGACGGTGCTGCCCTCGAGGTCGGACAGGTCGGTGGCCGGGCTCCCCTCGGGGACGACCACGGAGAACGTGCTGCGCTGGTAGAGGCCGTAGAAGGCCTCCAGGTCGGCGCCGGCCCCGCTCGCCTCGAGGTAGGCGTCGGGGGCCGTGGCGGCGAGCTGGGCCTGCCCGGACAGGGTGGCCTGGACGGCGCCGCCGGATCCGTCGGTGGCCTGGAACTCGGCGTCGATGCCCTCGTCCTCGAAGTAGCCGTTCTCCTCGGCGACGTAGAGCGGATACCAGGCCAGGCAGCCGGCGAACGGGAGGGCGAAGGTCACCTGCCCGCCCTCACCCTGCTCACCGCTGGGGGAACCGCTGCAGCCGGTCGCGAGGAGGGCCGCGCAGGCGGCGACGGCGGTGAGTCTCTTCAACATCGGAGGTCCTTCCCTCAGGGGGTGGTTGATTCTCAGTAGTAGGAATATGAGAGCCAAGGCAAAAGGGCGGACGTCCCCCCGGAACGCCCTCCAGGGGCCGCGGGCGCGCCCACGGCAGGGTCAGGAGCCGTCGGTGTTCCAGGCCCCGACGTGGTCGTTGTGCACGTCCTGGGCGCCCTCGGCCGACTCGACCAGCCCGAGTTCGGCGAGCTCCTCGGCGTAGACGGTGAAGGCGTCGGTGTCGATGTGGCCGTACTGGCCGTCGGCCGACTCGGGCAGTTCCAGCAGTCCGCTGACCCGGCCGTGGATGGTCTCGGCGAACGCTCGGTCCTGGACCTCCTCGGGGGCGTGCCGGCCGCAGAGGTCGACCACGCCCTCGGCGTTCTCCATGCCCCACTCGGTGGCGCGGGCCAGGGCACGGCCGACCGAGTCGACGGTGTCCCCGTTCTCGGCGACCCAGGTGTCGTCGGCGACCAGGAGGTTTCCGACCACGTCGGGGGTGTCCTCGCCGGCGACCACGTCCATGTCGAGCTCCCCCTCGCGGATGACCTCCTCGTGGAAGAAGGCGGCCGAGTGGGCGTCGATGGAGCCGTCGCTCAGGGCGGTGGCGGCCGAGGAGCCGTTGCCGACGGCGAGCTGTTCGTAGTCCTCGCCCGCTTCGAGGCCGGCCTGCGAGGCCAGGAGCCATTCGGAGTACACGACGTCGCCGCCGCCGGGGTTGCTGATGCCGACGGTGTGCCCGGCCACGTCGGAGAGCTCCTCGATGCCCGAGCCCTGCGGGGCGATGAGCTGGAAACTGCTGCGCTGGTAGAGGGCGTAGAAGGCCTGGATGTCTGCGCCGGAGGCCGCGGACGACAGGTAGGCGTCGGGGGCGGTCGAGGCCAGTTGAGCCTGGCCGGACAGAACGGCCTGCACAGCGCCGCCGGAGCTGTCGGTGCCCTGGAGCTGGGCGTCGATGCCCTCGTCCTCGAAATAGCCGTTCTCGTCGGCGACGTAGAGCGGATACCAGGACAGGCAGCTGTCGAAGGGCGTCGTGATGGTGACCTCCCCGGCGTCGGGGGCACTGCCCGGGGTGGCGCACCCGGCGGCCGCCAGCGCGGTGGCCGCGGCGACGGCGGCCATGCCCCGGACGCGGGTGGGGTGGCGGGTGGGGGTGGGCTGGGACTGCATGGGGGTTCCTTTCGCTCCGCGGCGCACGGGGGCGGGTGCGCGTGATCCACGGACCGGGGCTCACGCGGGGCGGGGATCAGGTTCGTGCCCGGATATTCACGCCGCTGCGGGGGAATGTGCCAGCTCTGTAAATTTTGGGGATAAGTATCTTAGTACTGGGAGAGATACAGTAATGGGCAGGACGCGGCTCGACAAGGGTCGTCACGTGCCGAAGGGAAACGCATGGACGGTGCACCGGAGCAGGACGGCCGCGACGAGGTCGACGAGATCATCGGCCAGTGGCGGGATCAGCGCCCCGATCTGCCCGCCGGGGTGCTCGGCGTCTTCGGACGGATCGCGCGCCTGAACGCGGCTCAGCGAGAGATCCTGAAGGGGGTGCACGACCGGCACGAACTCGCCCTGGGCTCCTTCGACGCACTGGCGAACCTGCGCCGCTCCGGGCTCCCGCACCGCAAGACCGCGGGTGAGCTGGCGGCCTCGTCACTGCTGACCAGCGGGGGCATCACGTTCCGCCTCGACCGCATGGAGGCGGACGGGCTCGTGCGGCGTGTGCGCTCGGAGGAGGACCGCCGGGTCGTGCACGCCGAGCTCACCCCACTCGGCCTGGAACGCATCGACCGGGCCTTCACCGATCACCTGCTGACGGAGGAGGAGATGCTCGCCGGGCTCACCCCCGAGGAGGTCGACCTGCTCGCGGCGCTGCTGCGCAAGCTCGGCCGGTCGCTGGCCGAACACCGCGCGGCGCCGCCGGCCGCGGGCGTCCCGGCGGCGCGCACGTCCCCCGCGTAGGGTCCCGGGCTCCGGGCTCCCCGCCGCCCCGGCAGGTCGCACCGACACCCCTGGTTGCGCTCAGTAGCATCACAGGTGCCCAGAGCAAGGAACCAGGGGAGTGACCACATGAAGCCGCCCGTCGAACCGCACCACATGCCCGCCCGGATCGCCACCGGGGCCTTCATCCTCAGCTCGGGACTGGACAAGCGCGGGGCCGACGAGGAGACCGCGCAGGGGCTGCACGGGATGGCCGCCGGCGCGTACCCGTTCCTGAACAAGATCGAGCCTCTGCCCTTCGCCAAGCTCGTGTCGGCGTCGGAGATCGCCCTGGGGACCGCGCTCCTGCTGCCGATCGTGCCCACGAAGGTCGCCGCCGCCGGGCTGACCGCGTTCGGCGCCGCGTTCCTGGGCCTCTACCTGCGCACCCCGGGGATGCGGCGCCCCAACAGCCTCCGCCCCACCGACGAGGGGCTGGCGATCGCCAAGGACGTGTGGATGTTCGGCGCGGGCCTGTCCCTGCTGCTCGACCCGGGGCGCGAGCGCGGTGAGGCGCGTCCGTGCTCCTGGCGCGGTTCGAAGCGCTGACCCCGTGGGGGCCGAACGGTCCCCGCACACACGCGCCGGGCACGGTCCCACGACGAGGGCGTCCGGCGTCCCCCTGTCTCCTCCGGCGGGCCGTCCCTGCGACGATGGGGCGGCCCGCCGCGCTGCGCGGGACGCGCACACTCGGGGAAGGGGACGGTCGTGGCGGAGACGGTGCACACCGACACGGTGGTGGTCGGGCTCGGGGCCATGGGGTCCCAGGCGTTGTGGCAGCTCGCGCGGCGGGGTGTCCCGGCCGTCGGGGTGGAACAGTTCGCGCCCGGCCACGACCGGGGGTCCAGCCACGGGGAGTCGCGCATCATCCGCACCGCCTACGTGGAGGGCGCGGAGTACGTGCCGTTCGTACGTGCGGCCTGGGAACACTGGGCCGACCTGGAACGGGCCTCGGGGCAGGACCTGTTGCTGCGCACCGGAACGCTCATGGCGGGCGCCCCCGGGTCGGGCGCCGTCACCGGTGCGCTCACCGCGGCCGCACACCACGGGTTGGCACACGAGCACCTCTCCCCCGAGCAGGCGCGCGCACGCTTTCCCCATCACCGCTTCGCGGCGGGTGAGGAGGCGGTCGTCGAGGAGGAGGGCGGGGTCCTGCTCCCTGAGGCCGCCATCGGGACCGCGGTGCGGCTCGCGCGTGAGGCAGGGGCGCGGGTGCTGACCGAGGCGCCGGTGACTCGGGTCGTGCCCGACGCCGAGCGGCCGTCGGTGTGGGTGGGCGGTACCGAGATCCGGGCCCGGAGGGTCGTGGTGACCGCGGGCTCGTGGCTGCCGCGGGCCCTGCCGGGCCTTCCCGACCTCGGCATCAGGGTGGAACGCCGGGTGTTGGGCTGGTTCCCGGTCACCGGTGACCCCGCAGCGCACTCCGGTGGACCGGTCTTCGCCCGCGACGAGGCCGACGGGACGCTCTGGTACGGGTTCCCGAGCCTGGACGGGCGGACCGTGAAGATCGGCGTGCACGCGGAGGCCCCGGGTTCCCGGTTCGCGGGGGCCCAGTGGGGTGAACCCGTGGACCCCGACGAGGGCCCGCGCGCGCCCGACGCCGAGGACGCGGCCCGCCTGGGCCGGTTGGCGGAGCGGTTGGCCGGTGTCGGGACGGAGCCCGAGCGCATGGCGGCGTGCATGTACACGATGACGCCGGACGAGCACTTCCTCATCGGGCACCGGCGCGAGCTGCCGGGCCTGGTGCTGGCGGGCGGGTTCTCCGGCCACGGGTTCAAGTTCGCCTCGGCGGTGGGTGCGGCCCTGGCGGACCTGGCCCAGCACGGCCGCACCGACCTGCCGATCGCGATGTTCGACCCGCACCGCTGGGACTGACCGCGGAACACACGGTGCCGAGGCCCGGAACGGTGGTGCCTCCGGGCACAGCACGCACGGCCGGAGCGGGCACGGGCGCGCCGGGGCGTCCCCGGCGCGCTTCGCGCGCCCGGCAGAGCGCTCCTCCGCCTCCACCGCACCCTCGGGCACATCGTTGCTCGGGGCTCGGCGCAGGGCATGCCCTCGGGGTCCGGCGTCAGCGGCACAGGCCGAAGCGGTCGGCGCGGAAGGGCTCCAGGACCTCGGGGCGGGTCCCCTCCACCATGAACCGGGCCAGCGCCTCCGCGGCCGGGCCGGACAGCGTCATCCCCAGCATCGAGTACGCGGTCGCGACGTAGGCGTTGGTGTGCCCCGGCAGCCGGTCGACGATCGGCAGCCCGTCGGGGGCCAGAGGCCGCTCGCCGGTCCAGGGGTGGCGCCGGTCCGCCCAGTCCACGCCGCGGAGCATGGGTTCGGCCGAGCGGGCCACCGCCGAGATCCGGGACGGTTCGGGCACCCGTCCGTGCAGCCCGAAGTCCATCCCTCCTGAGATGCGCAACCGCTCCCCCATCGGCGCGCACGCAACGTGGGCGTCCAGCAGGAGCGTGGAGTGGGTCGGCAGCGGGTGCGCGGGCACGTCGAAGCTGTACCCGCGCCCGCCCTCGACCGGCAGCCGGTGCCCCATGACCTGTGTGAGCGCCGACGCCCCCGCACCGGTCGCGATGACGACCGCACCGGCGTTCCGGGTCCCCTCGGTGGTGCGCACCGCCGAGACCACGCCGTCGCGGGCGTGCACGCCGAGCACCGCCTCACCCTCGTTCACCTCGACCCCGCCGGCGCGCAGGTGGGCGGTCAGCCCGCGCACCACACTGGCCGGTTCGGTCTGCACGTGTTCGTCGAGCACCGCGCCGCACGTGACCCGTTCGGACAGCGCGGGTTCGGTCTCCCGGAGCTCGTCCCCTCCGGTCGGTGCGTCGGGGAGGGGAAAGCCGGCGCGGCGCAGGGGTTCCAGCGCGGCGAGGTAACCCTCCACGTGTGCGGGGTCCTCCGCCACGGCCAGGAACCGGGTCCGCCTGCTGGTGAACTCCACCCCGTCCTGGGCGAGCTGTTCCACGAGGGGGAAGGTTCGCCGCCCCAGCGCCGCCAGCGCCTCGGCGCCGCGTGTGTACCGGGCGGGGGTGCAGTTGCGCAGGAAACGCAGGAACCACGGGGTCAGCAGCGGAACGCTCGCCGGCGCCAGGTGCAGCGGGGAGTCGGGGCGGGTGAACCCGGTGAGCCCGTCGGCGACCAGCCCCGGTTCCGGCAGGGGCCCGGTCTGGGCGGGGTTGATCCACCCGGCGTTGCCGTGCGAGGCGCCCGCGCCGGGGCGGCGGGAGTCGCACACCACCACGTCGATGCCGCGTCTGTGCAGCTGGTGGGCGACGGTGAGGCCGGCGATGCCGGCCCCGACGACCAGCACCGGGCGGTTGGCACGTGTGTCTTCCATCGCGGGTCCTCTCGGTCGGGGGCGGGGCGTACTGCCTCCCCGTGCAGGGGCACGGGGAAACGGCGCGTGCGATCATGTGCGCGGTGCCGGCGCGAGCACCCCTCCCCTGTCGTCTGCGTCGGAAGGATCCTTATGCCCCAGTCCACGTCCCGTACCGCCCTGGTCACCGGCGCCTCCTCCGGGATCGGTCGCGCGGTCGCCGCCGCCCTCGTCGAGCGCGGGTACCGGGTCGTCGGTACGAGCCGCAAGCCCGAGGTGGTGAGCGATCCGGTCCCGGGGGTCGAGTACGTGGCCCTGGACCTGGCCGACGACGCCTCGGTGGAGGCCTGCGCCGCACGGGTGGGCGCCGTCGACGTGCTGGTCAACAACGCCGGGGAGAGCCAGAGCGGCCCGTTCGAGGAGCTTCCGGGCGCGGCGCTGGAACGCCTGTTCCGCATCAACGTGTTCGGGGCCGTGCGGCTCACGCAGCTCGTGCTCCCGGGGATGCGCGAGCGCGGGTACGGGCGGGTGGTCATGGTCGGCTCGATGCTGGCCAGTTTCCCGCTGGCCTACCGTTCCTCCTACGTGGCGTCCAAGGCCGCGGTCAAGGGGTTCGCGGACGCCCTGCGCCGGGAGGTGGAGCCCTACGGCGTCGGGGTCAGCACGGTCGAACCCGGGTCGATCAACACCGGGATCAGCGAACGGCGCACCCAGTACCTGCGGGAGGACTCCCCGTTCGGCGGCGAGTACAGGACCATGCTGAGCGCGCTCAACGCCAACGAGGCGAAGGGCATCACCGCCGAACGTGTGGCGGGCACGGTGGTGCGCGCGGTCGAGGCCCCGTCTCCGCGCCCGTTGTACGCGGTGGGCAGCAACGCACCGGTGGTGTTCGCCCTCAAGCGGCTGTTCCCCCGTTCGCTGATGCTGCGGATCGTGGCGCGCAAGCACGGGCTGTGAGTCGGCCCCGGCCGGGGTGGCTCACCGGGGAACGCGGCCCACGCGGGTGAGGATGAGAGGCCGTCGACCGATCCGAGCCTTGGAGGCCCCATGAGGCAGCAGGTCCACTTCGTGACGCTCTCGACCGCGGACCTGGACGCCGCGCGACGTTTCTACCGGGACGGCCTGGGGTGGGAACCGCTGGCCGACGTTCCGGGCGAGATCCTGTTCTTCCAGGTCGGGCCGGGTGTGGTGCTCGGGCTGTTCGACTCGGTCAAGTTCGGGCGCGACCTGTCGGGCTCGGACGCCGCCGCCTCGGGCCCGGCGCTGTCGCAGACCCCGGTGTCGGGGGTGACCCTGGCGCACAACGTCGAGGGGCCCGAGGAGGTCGCCTGGACGGTGGAGGCCATGGTGCAGGCCGGCGGCAGGGTGCTGCGGGCCCCGGAGCACGGCGAGTTCGGCGGGGTGCACCACGCGTTCGTGGAGGACCCCAACGGGGTGATCTGGGAGGTCGCGCACAACCCGGGCTGGCACGTGGACCAGACGGGGAACGTGGTGCTGGGCTGAGCCGCGTCCCGGGCACCGGGCACCGGGCACCGGGCACCGGGCACCGGGTCAGACGATGCCCACGACCTCGCTGCTCCCCGGCCGGGTGAGCACGACCGCCCCCGGAACCCCGTGCAGGGACACCCACTCCTCGTCCCGGTCGTCCGGGGGCGGGCCGCCGGCCGCCGGTTCCAGGGCGACGTCGACGGTGGTGGCCTCGGCGTCGTCCGCCGGTTCCTCCCCCTCGGTCCAGGGGCGCACGGCGAGGGTGATGCTCTCGGCCGCGGAACCGTCGGTCCGGGGCGCGGCGGTGACCAGGGCGTCCTCGAGCGGGACGGGGCGGATGCGTTCCCGGCGTTCGCCGTCCCCGGCGGGGGTCTCCCCGGCCGAGGCGGTGCGCTCTCCCCCGTCGAGCCCGCGCCAGCCGTAGGTGCCGCTGTCGCCGTCGGCGTCCCAGGTCAGGTAGCCGTCGGAGGTGAAGAGCCAGTCCCCCTCGTGCCCGGTGGGTCCGCCGAACCCCGGCAGGTCGCGGGCCACGACCTCGCCGTTGCGTCCGAAGAGCACGTTCC
Organism: Nocardiopsis coralli; assembly: GCF_014892575.1. GTDB lineage: Bacteria > Actinomycetota > Actinomycetes > Streptosporangiales > Streptosporangiaceae > Nocardiopsis > Nocardiopsis coralli. Next base: position 65,414 of record NZ_JADBGI010000018.1, read on the forward strand.
CGGACTCCGTCCCGCCGTCGGACGCCCACGCGAACGCGAACAGGTGACCGTCGGCGGAGGTGTGGATCCAGACGTCGTCGCCGGGCGAGCTCATGTCCACGTCGGTGTGCCACAGCCAGGTCCCGGTGCTGGGCACCAGGCCGTGCAGGGTCCGGACGGCCCCGCGTCCCCCGCGTTCGCCGGTCATGATGTCCATGTCGCACTCCAGGAGCACGATGACCTCGTGGCGGGTGACGTCCTGCCCCCGCCGGGCGCAATCGCCCAGGGGTTCGTAGGTCCAGCGCTCGCGCCCGGTCTCGGGCACGTAGCCGGCCACGGAGGTGCGGCCGTCGCTGCGGCGCAGGGTCGTGAGCACGTCGCGGTGCAGGAGCGGGGTGAACTCGCCCTGGTGCTGGTAGTGCAAGGGCAGGGCCGAGCGCGGGCTCTGGTACTCGCCGGTCTCGTGCCCGGTGTCGGCCTCGAGCACGACGAGTCGCTGGGCGGGGTCGCCGTCGACGTCGCGCGCCGGGTAGGTGAGCATGACGCTGTTGCCCCCGGGTGAGGTCTGCATGTCGACGGCGTGCTCCCCGGAACGGCGGTAGTGCCAGCGCTCCTCCCCGGTGCTCGTGTCCACGAGGGCGACACCCTCGGCCGACCGGACGAGGACCCCGGTGCGGGCCGGGGCGACCTCCAGGACGGGACCGCCGTCGGGTGTGGACCAGCGCCACCCGACGTCCTCGACGGTGGAGGGGAGTTCGGAACCCAGGTCGTGGTCGGCGCCGTCCGTGGAGGCCGTGGTCGCCTCGACCGGGAGCACGGTGGTCAGCGCGGCGGCCAGGGCGACGGCGGCGGCACCCGTGGCCAGTCCCGCGCCCGCACCGACCGCCCGGGAACGCCGCGGGCCGCGGAGCGCGACCGGCGAGAGGGTGATCAGGCAGAGGGCGACCAGGACCCCGGTGGCGCCCAGTGCGAGGCCGTACGCGGAGAAGTCGAGGAAACGGGGCGCCCCGGGGCCGTCGGCGGGGCTGACCGGTGCCCACCAGAGCGCCGTGAGGACCACGGCGGAGACGGCGAAGGTGGTGGCGGCCAGTACCCGGCGCGGGCGTCCGGGGGTGAGGGCGCGGGAGAGGGAGAGCAGACGCCCTCGGGCGGAGCGGCGGGGCGCACGCGGGGCTTCACCGCGGGCGGCGGCCGCGCGGAGGCGTTCCAGCTCGTGCAGGCGGACCAGGGGCAGGGCCAGGACGGTGAACAGGCCCCAGACCCAGACCAGGTGGACGGGCCACGGGACGGACCCGGTGGCCGCGTGCACGTGGACCGCGGCCCTGGCGAACGTCACCGCGCCGGGGAGGAGGAGTCCGGAGGCGAACCAGAAACGGACCGGCGAAGGGGGCACCCTCCGGAAGATAGGGACAAAGGGGCGCACGGTCAACGTCACCCGGCGTCCGCCCCGTGTTTCCCGCGTGGTGTTCCGGGGTGCGGACCTGCCCCGGCCCGCCCACCCTGCGGTGGGGCCGGTGGGTCCTGCGTGCTGCAGGGATCTAGGTTGTGGGTGAGAGCCGTAACCGACCGTGGAGGTGACGCCGGTGAGCGTCGTCAAGTTCAACGTCCTGACCGTGCCCGAGGGTGCCGGGTCCACGCTGGAGGAGCGTTTCGCCAAGCGCGCGGGCGCGGTGGAGACGCAGCCCGGCTTCGAGGAGTTCCAGCTCCTGCGCCCGGTCGAGGGCAACGACAAGTACCTGGTCTACACCCGGTGGCGGTCCGAGGAGGACTTCCAGAACTGGATGAACAGCCAGGACTTCCAGCGGGGCCACCAGCAGAGCAGCAACGACCAGGGCGGCGGGGAGTCCCCGCACGGCGGTGGCGAGAAGCCCAGGCCCGCCGCGACCGGCAGTGAGCTGTGGGGCTACGAGGTGGTCCAGCGCGTGGAGGGCAAGGCCTGAACGCCCGAGCCCGGGGCGCCGGCGGCGCCCCGGGCCGCGCCGTCGCAAGAAAAAAGCGTTGTGCTCGCGTGTGCGCCCCTGTAGAACAAGACGCACACCGGGCCGCACGGGCCCGGCGAGCACGGAGAGGAGGCACGAGCGATGTTCCCCGTAGACCCAGCGCCCGTGACCTCCCGGGGGTACGGCTGACGGACCCCCGGGCCGGGTGCGCGCACAGAGAGTGCACCATGACCGGCATCGAGCATGACCCGACCATCCGTCCCCTGCACGGCACGCAGGAGCTGGAGCTGTTCAACCGGCTCCCCTTCGTGCTCAACCACGAGTTCGCCGTCGACCTCGACGAGGGGCGCCGCCGCACCGACTGGATGTGGGTGGCCCTGGACGGCGACCGGATCCTGGCCCGCCTGGCGTTCTGGCGCAGGCGCCGGGAGGACCCCACCCCGTTCCTGTTGGACGTCCTGGACGTGGACGACACCGACGAGGACCTCGACCGTGTGGCCGTGCTGACCGACCTGCTGCGGGCCGCGGGCGCCGAGGTCCTGGGGCCCGACGGTTCCTGGCCCGAGTACCTGCGCTTCGTCGACGCCGGCTGGCGCGACCTTCCCGGAACGCGGCGCGCGGTCGACGAACGCATGGAGGCCGTCGCGCGGGTGGGCGGCGTCCCGTTCGTGGAGCGCCTGCGGTACCGGTGGCGCGCCGCGGACACACCCGTGCCCTCCGGCTCCGGACGCCTGCGGTTCCGGGGGATCCGCGACGAGGCGGAGATCCTGAGCCTGATGGCACGCGCCCTGGAAGGGACCCTCGACGGGCACGACCGCGCCGACCTGGCTGGGGCTTCACCCGAGCAGGTGGCCCGCGCCAACTTCGACGAGGAGTTCGCGCGTTACGCCACGCCCCGTTCTTGGTGGCGGATCGCGACGCTGGACGGCGGCGAGCCCGTCGGGTTCGTGGTTCCGGGGCGCAACGCCAAGCACCCGATCATCGGCTACATCGCCGTGCTGCCGGAACACCGCGGCCACGGGTACATCGACGACCTGCTGGCCGAGGGCACGCGGGTGCTCGCGGAGGAGGGCGGCGAGACCTACGCGCACGCCGCCACGGACCTCGGCAACGTTCCGATGGCCCGCGCGTTCGACCGTGCGGGGTACACGACCGTCAGCGGCGTCGTCTCGATGGTGTGGCCCTGACCCGGTTCCCGGCCGTCCGGGTCACCGGGGTTTGCGGGCCTCGATGAGGAAGCGTGTGGTGGTGGCGGTGAAGGAGCCCTCGCGTTCGATGTGCTCGTGCATGTCGCGCAGGCGCTCGCGATGGGCGTCGACGGTGAAACCCGGCACCATCCACACGACCTTGCGCAGGAAGTACACGACGGCACCGATGTCGTGGAAGGCCGTGTGCAGGCGTTCGGAGCGCAGGTCGACCACCTCGAGCCCGGCCGCCTCCGCGCCGGCCCGGGCGTGCTCGGGGTGACGGGCGTTGCGGGTCTCCTCGTCCTGCGGTCCGAGGAAGAACTCGACCACCTCGAAGACACTGGACGGCCCCACCTGCTGGGACACGTAGGTGCCTCCCGGTTGGAGGACCCGCGCGATCTCGTTCCACCACACGGTCACCGGGTGACGGCACACCACGAGGTCGAAGCTCGCGTCGGCGAAGGGCAGCGGCGGCCGGTCCTCGTCGGCCACCACGGTCACGCCCAGCGGTTCCAGGTTGCGGGCCGCCTCGGCGACGTTGGGCGGCCAGCCCTCGGTCGCGGTGGTCCGGGGCGCGCGGCGAGGGATGCTCGCGAGGACCTCGCCCCCACCGGTCTGGACGTCGAGCGCGGCGTCGCGTGTTCCATGTGTGCCGCCATGGTGCGCCGGTAACCCCAGGACGGCCGCTGTTCGACGGCACGTCCGTCCAGCCAGGAGAAGTCCCAGCCGTCGACGGGTGCGGCCTCCGCCTCGGCCACGAGGGTGTCGAAGTCTCTCGCCATGCGTCCACGTTCGCCGCCCGGTCCCGGCGGCGCAAACGATTTCCGCAGCTTGACCCGGGCGGGCGGGGCACCGAGGATACGGGGGTTCCCGTACCGCCCCACCTGGAGGTCCCATGCGCACCCTGACCCTGTTGAGCACCGGCGGCACGATCGCCACGACCGCGGGTGAGAAAGGGTTGTCGGTCGCGGTCGGGGCGGACGACCTCCTCGCCGCGGCGGAGCGCGTGTGGGGCTCGGGCGGCGTGCGCGTGCAGACCCGCGACGTGCACCGCATGGTGAGCTTCGCCGAGAGCGTCGGCGACGTCCTGGCCCTGGCCCGGGCCGTGCGCGAGGCGGCGCGGGAGTCGGACGGGGTCGTGGTCACGCACGGCACGGACACGATGGAGGAGGCCGCGTTCCTCGTCGCGCTCACCCACGACTCCCCCGTCCCCGTGGCCTTCACCGGGGCGCAGCGCCCCTTCGACGACCCCGCGCCGGACGGGCCCCGCAACCTCGCCGCCGCCCTGTGCTGGGTCGGTGATCCCCGTGCGGAGGGCACCGGGGTCGGCGTGGTCTTCGACGGGAACGTGGTGCCCGCGGTCGGCGTACGGAAGGTGCACACGCTGGGTCTGGACGCGTTCCGTGCCCCCGGCCGTGCGTCCGTGGCCTCCGTGGACGCCGACGGGGTGCGGGTGCACGCCACGGCCCCGAAGGTCCCCGTGCTGCTCGACCCGGACGTGGAGCCCCCGCGCGTGGACGTCGTCGCCCAGTACCTCGGCGCCGACGCGACGGGTGTGCGCGCGTCGGTGGCGGCGGGCGCACGCGGGCTGGTCCTGTCCGGGTTCGGGGCGGGCAACACGACCCCCGACACCACCCGGGCGTGCGTGGAGCTCCTGGGTTCGGGTGTCCCGGTCGGTCTGGCCAGCCGGGTCGGCGCGGGCCCCGTCTCGGGCCTCTACGCGGACGGCGGCGCGGAACTCGTGCGCGCGGGCGCGGTGGTCATGGGCGACCTCTCCCCGTGGCAGTCGCGGTTGCTGCTGGCGGCCGCCCTCACGCACACCGATCCCCGCGGCGGGGTCGGCGAGCTCTGCCGGAGGTGGCTCGAGTCGGTGGGTGCGGTGGCCGGCCGGGACTGACCCCTGCCGCCCGCGGCCACCCCGGGTCCCGCCCGTCGACGGGTGGGACCGGGGCCGTTTCGGTCCTTGAACGTCCGTGGAACCGGGGCCATGATGCACGCGACCACCGAGCGTCGACCGGAGTGGGTGGAGAGCATGGCCAAGGAGATCCTGGTGGCGTACGGCGTGGACGTCGACGCCGTCGGCGGGTGGTTGGGTTCCTACGGGGGCGAGGACTCCCCCTGCGACATCTCCCGCGGGATGTTCGCCGGCGAGGTCGGCGTGCCCCGCATGCTGGAGCTGTTCCGGCGCACGGACATCACCGCGACCTGGTTCTGGCCGGGGCACTCCGTGGAGACCTTCCCCGACGGGTTCGAGGCCTGTTTCCGCGCGGGCCACGAGATCGGCGTGCACGGGTACAGCCACGAGAACCCGATCGCGATGAGCGCGCAGCAGGAGGCCGACGTGCTCGACCACTGCATCGAGCTCATCGAGCAGCGCACCGGGCGGCAGCCGACCGGCTACGTGGCGCCGTGGTGGGAGTTCTCCGACGTCACGAACCAGCTGCTGGTCACCCGCGGTTTCAAGTACGACCACTCGCTGATGCACCACGACTTCCAGTGCTACTTCGTGCGGGTCGGCGACCGGTGGACCAAGATCGACTACGACCGCCCGGCCGGCGACTGGATGCACCCCCTGGTGCGCGGCGAGGAGTCGGACCTGGTGGAGATCCCCGCCTCGTGGGAGGTCGACGACCTGCCCCCGATGATGTTCATCAAGGCCAACCCCAACAGCCACGGGTACGTCAGCCCGCGCGACCTCGAGCGGCAGTGGCGGGACCAGTTCGACTGGGTGTACCGGGAGTACGACCACGCGGTGTTCCCGATGACGGTGCACCCGGACGTGTCGGGGCGGCCGCAGAACCTGCTCATGCACGAGCGGCTCATCGAGTACTTCAGCAGCCACCAGGGCGTGCGCTGGGTGACCTTCGACGAGATCGCGGACGACTTCCTGCGCCGCAACCCTCGCGACTGACCGGCGGCGGCCGGACCGGCCCGGCGCACCCCGCGGTCAGGAGGTGGCGACGAGCCGGTTGGCCTCGGCGACGGCGGCGCGCAGGTCGTCGGGGTTGCCGGTCGCACCCGCGATGATCAAGTCCATCTCCTCCAGGCCCGCCTTGGCCAGGAGGGTCTTGTCGTTGGTGACCCACTGCCCCCGTGCCGCGCAGACCCCGTGCGCGGCCTGCGCCGCGGCCTGGGCGAGCAGCCCGGTGCACTGGGTGACCCGCCCGTACGGGGCGTGGTTGTGCTCGGCGTAGGAGAGGTTGGCGGCGGCGAAGCCCCTCCACACCCCCGGAGCGCGTTCGCGCAGTGCCTCCGGGAACTCGGGGCGCGGCAGGTCCCCGTGCAGCACCCGGCCCAGGGCCAGCTCGGCGAGCAGCAGGTAGGTGGGGATCCCGACGAGGTGGAACATGAGGGGTTCGACGCGGAACCGCCCCTGTTCTGCCTCGGCAATCTCGTGCTCGACGGTCCCGAGGTCGCGGTAGTGCACGTCGACCGGGCGCCCGTCCACACGCAGCCAGGCGCCGCCGTTGAAGACCCCGCCCCACTCGCCGATGTCGGAGACCTTGCCGTCCCACCCCGCGTCGCGCAGGTCCTGGGGGTCGAACCCGTCGCGGTAGTACACGGCCAGGTCCCAGTCGCTGTCGGGACGGTGGGTCCCCTCGCCGCGGGAGCCGCCGAGGGTGACCGCCTCGACGCCGGGCAGGGCGTACAGGCGGTCGGCCAGGTCGGTGAGGAACCGGGTGTCGTCGGTGTCGGAGCTGCTCATCGGTGCATCCTCGCAGAATCGGTACGGACAGGGCGACGCGTTTCCCGACGGCCCCGGGGTTCGCGTTCCGAGCCGGGCCTGCGCGCCGCGCGCCTCAGACGGGTTCGGTCCGCCGCACCCCGGCGTAGGTGCGGTTGCGCAGCAGGCTCTCCAACGGTCCCCGCATCCCGGCCCTGCGCATGAGGTCGGCGAGCACGACCGTGGCCAGCCACACGCCCGCGCCGGTCAGGACCGCGGCGGTGTCGCTCATCCGGGCCAGGTCGAGCGTGTACGGCATGAAGAGCACGAGCCAGGCGAGCGACTGCAGCACGTAACAGGTCATGGAACGCTGCCCGGTGGCCACCAGCGCGGTCACCACCGGCCCGCGCCGCTGACCGATCCGCAGCGCCACCAGGGCGATGAGCGCCGCGTACTCGAACCCGCCGAGGTAACCGGTGACCAGGTGCAACCAGGCGGCGCCCAGCACCACGGGCGCGGCGGGCTGCCAGAGCTCGGTGACGTAGAGCGCGTAGGGGATCCCGCCCAGCACGGCCGTGGGGATCCCGTACCCGGCGACCCGGGTGAGCAGGTACCGGTGGCGTCCGGGCTCCTCCAGCAGGCGCCGGCGTGCGGCCCAGATGCCGACGGTGAACGGCAGCACCGACACCGGGACCATGACGAGCATGATCGGCCAGCCGACCCCGCGCACGGCCATGTCGGTGAGCGGGTCCCCCGCGATCGGCATGGCTTCCTCGGTCTCGGCCGCCATCGCGCTCCCGGCCGTGAGCACCGTGTAGACCAGGCTGCCGACCGCCAACCACCCGAAGCCGTGGGCGAGCAGGCGCCGGTCGCCCACGTGCAGGAGCCCTGCCATCGCGACCGCGATGAGCCCGTAGACCGCGATGATGTCACCGGAGAACAACAGCAGCGTGTGCAGGAACCCGATGAGGATCATCCACCGCCCGCGGCGCCGCACCAGCGAGCGCACCCACGGCCAGGTGTGCCCCTCCTCGGTGCGGCGCAGGTGGATCCAGGCGAGGCCGTAACCGAACAGGAGCGCGAACATGGGGTACCCGCGCGACTCGGCCAGAACGGTCACCACGAACACACTGACGCTGTCGGCGGTGCTCTGGAGTGTGTAGGGCAGCTGTTCGCCGGTGGCCATCGTGCGGAACAGGACGGCGTGCACGACGGAGATGACGAGCAGCATGAACCCCCGCGCCAGGTCGGGCGCCAGGGAGCGCTCCGACAGGGCGAGGCCGCTGACCCGCTGCGGCTCGGGACGTGACATGCGTGCTCCTCCTGTGGGGGTCGCCGGGGAGCCGGTGCGGCGGGGTGGCCGCGTCGGCCGGGTGCGGTCCCACGGTAGGAGCCAGGCGGAGGTGGACGCGTCCCCCGATCGGCCGGAACGGGCTCGTCCTTCCGGCCGGATCGCGGCGCCGGTTGGCGGGCCGGCGCCGCCCACCTGCACCGGTGCGACCGTTACGTGCCTGCGCCCCCGTTCCCGTTCCCGTTGCCGTTGGTGCCGTGCCCGTTGCCCGGGCGCTTCCCGGCCCGGCGGCGTTTGCGGGCCCGGGTCGCCAGCGGCACGCTGCGTTCCCGCTGGGCCCCGGAACCCTCGGTGAACTCCGCCTGCAACGACCGCACCAGGGAGACCATCATCAGGAACCCCATGATGAAGAACGGCAGCCCGAACACGATGATGGTCTGTTGCAGAGCGTCGAGCCCGCCGACGCCCGTGGCGGTGAGCACGGTGGCGGCCACCACGCCCTCGGTCACCCCCCAGAACACCCGCTGTCGGGTGGGTGCGCTGTCGTTGCCCGTGCACAGCATGTCCACGACCAGGGAGGCCGAGTCGGAGGAGGTGGTGAAGAAGATGATGACGATGACGATGCACATCGCCGAGACGAACGTGAACCAAGGGAAGTGTTCCAGCAGGGCGAAGAGCGCACCCGGGATGTCCCCCTCACCGACGACCCGGTCGACGAGGCCGCCGCCCTGGTTCATCTCGATGTCGAAGGCGGAGAGCCCGAACACGCTGAACCAGACGATGCTGAAGGCGGTGGGCAGCCCCAGCACGCCGAGCACGAACTCGCGGATCGTGCGCCCCTTGGAGATGCGGGCGATGAAGATGCCGACAAAGGGCGACCAGGTGATGGTCCAGGCCCAGTAGAAGACCGTCCAGGTGCCCTGCCATCCGGTGTTGCCGAAGGTGTCGTTCCAGAACGAGAGCGGGATCAGCCAGTCGAGGTAGACGCCGGCGGTCTCGATGATGCCCTTGGCCAGGTACAGGCTCGAACCGGCGGCGAAGACGAAGAGCAGCAGTCCCACGGACATGACGATGTTGATCTGGGACGGCCACTTGATGCCGGTGTCCAGTCCGCTGGCGACCGAGACGACGGCGATGCACGTGACGACCGCGATGAGGATGACCTGGTTGAGGCGGCTCTCCTCGATGCCGAACAGGGTGTTGAGGCCACTGTTGATCTGCATCGTGCCCAGGCCGATGGTCACGGCCACACCGAACAGCGTGCCGATCACCGCGAAGATGTCGATCGACTTCCCGATGGGGCCGTGGATGCGCTCGCCGAGGAAGGGCTCGAAGATGGAACTGACGCGGAACGGCAGGCCTTTGCGGTACACGAAATAGGCGAAGGCCAGCGCCGGAAGGGTGAAGATCGTCCACGTGTGCAGACCGAAATGGTAGAGCGTGTATCCGAGCGCCTGTTCGGCCGCGGCGACCGTTTCTCCCCCGACGTCCTGTTGCGGTGGTTCTGCGAAATGGCTGATCGGTTCGGCCACGCCCCAGAACATCAGGATGCTGCCGATTCCCGCGGCGAAGAGCATGCAGAACCAGGTGAGGTTGCTGTAATCGGGGCGGCTGTCCTTGCCGCCCAGCCGCACGTGCCCGTACCGGCTCAGCGCGATCCAGATGAGGAAGATCAGGAACGTGGTCACGCCGAGGATGTAGAACCATCCCAGGTACGACAGGATCCACTCGGACGTGGCACCGAAGACCCGGTCCACCTGGTCGGTGAAGACGATCGCGCAGACCACGAAGACGAGCGTCAGAGCGGCGGAGACGAAGAAGATCGTGGGGTCGGTCCGGAGCCCCATCCTCCGCGACAGCTTTTCGAGCATGCCGACTGCTTTCTCATATATCGATATTTTCCTGGAGGGGGATGTTCGTTTTTCTTCCCCACGCATACAGGAGAACACAATGAAAGCAGTGGAAGCCGCGACAGCGCCGGTGACGAATACCCATGTCACCGATGGCGGTTTCGCGAGGAATCACCGGAAAGGGTGGCGTGCGCATTTCCGCCCGGGCCCCGAACCCCCGAAAAAGGGGCCCGGCACAGAAGCGCCCCGGACCCGCGACGCGGGTCCGGGGCCGGTGCCGGGTCTCAGGCGTCGAACACCCGCAGGAGCTCGGCCACCCGGTCGGGTCGCTCGTAGAGGGACAGGTGCCCGGCGTCCTCGATGACGTGGACCCCGGTGTCGAGGAACCGGCGGGCCGGTCCGTGCAGTCGGGCGGGCGAGAAGAACGGGTCGTGCGATCCGGTGGCCACCACGACGCGGTGTCCGGCCCAGGCCCGGAACGACTCCCCGTTGAGCGGGCTCGGGGTGGAACCGGTACGGCAGTGGCGCGCCACGAGCGTGAGCCACTCCGCCTCGGACGTACAGGCCTCGCACCCGGGGTCGGTGCCCGGGCCGCTGAGGAACTCCACCATGCGCCCGCTGGTGTGCTCGTTGGGGTGGATCATCCAGGGCAGGGTCGCCCTCATCGACTCCGACGTGAGGCCGGCCGCCGTCAGCCCCGCGGGGTTGACCAGCGCCACCCCCGCCACCAGCGGCGAAGGCGTGGCAGCCAGAGTTATGGCGGCCCCGCGGGAGTGCCCGAGGAGGATCACGGGTCGGTCGGTGATCTGCGGGAGGAGTTCGTCCAACCAGGCGCCGTAGGACTCGATACGGCCGCCCGCGGTGCGCCGGCTGCAACTCAGCCCGGGCTGGCCGGGCAGGTCGACCAGGTGCACCGGTCGGTCCTCGGCCAGGACCCGTGCGGCCGGCACGGTCGTCGCGGCGTTGAAATTGGTCCCGGAGAGCACGAGCACCGGGGTCCCGGGACCACCGGCGGCGCTGAAGGCCTGCGTGCTCCCCAGCCGGGTCTCGACAGGGGGAAGGGGCCCGAGTTCGGGCCACTGGCTCAGAGCTTTGTGGCACCAGGCGTGCACGGACCGCTCGGCGTTCTCGGAGCGGTAGACACGCGCGGCGCGAAGGGGGACGACGGTCATGGATCCGGCTTTTCGCGTAGGCAGACGTTGGTGATCGCCGACCTTGTTTCCCGGCGCACCAAGAGAGGACTGTACGCCTCCCCACGGCCTGTTGCCACTCCGGGCCCGGGCCCTGCGCGGCGCCGTTGCCGAGCGGGGGCGTACACCCGTGGGATACCCGCGGCGACGTGTCCCGTGGTGGGCGTGTTCGCCCTGTTCCAGGTGTCCGAACGCCCGTCCGCTACCGGCCATCGGACCCTGCGGCGTTGACATCGGGGCCGCCGTCGCGCACGCGCCCCCGGGTACGCGGGAGGGGGCGCTCCCCCGACCGCGCGCGGCGGTGGTGGAACGCCCCCTCGGAGGCGGCCGGGGATGTGGGCACCCCGGCCGCCGGTGTTGCTAGCCCAGGAAGTTCATCTCGGCCGGGTCGGGACCGATACGGCCGCCGTTGTCCAGCGCGTTGATGCGGTCGATGTCCTCGGCGTCGAGCTCGAAGCCGAACACGTCGATGTTCTCCTTGATCCGCGACGGGGTCACGGACTTGGGGATCACGACGTTGCCGATCTGCAGGTGCCAGCGCAGGACGACCTGCGCGGCGCTCTTGCCGTACTTGGCGCCGATGCCCTGCAGGACCTGGTCGTCGAGCAGGCCCTTGCCCTGGCCGAGCGGGCTCCATGCCTCCGTGAGCAGCTTGCGCTCGGCGTTGGCCTTGCGCATCGCGGCCTGGTTGAAGTGCGGGTGCAGCTCGATCTGGTTGAGGACGGGGACGACCCCGGCCTCCTGCAGGAGCTTGTCGAGCGTCTGCTCCGTGAAGTTGGAGACACCGATCGCCTTGGCACGGCCGTCGGCGTAGATGCGCTCCAGGGCCCGCCAGGAGTCGACGTACTTGTCCTGCTCCGGCACGGGCCAGTGGATCAGGTAGAGGTCGACGTAGTCGGTGCCCAGGCGCTCGAGACTCGCGTCGAAGGCGCGCAGGGCCTCGTCGTAGCCCTGCTCGTTGTTCCACAGCTTGGTGGTGAGGAAGACGTCCTCACGGGCCAGGCCGGACTCGGCGATGGCCCGCCCGGTACCGCGCTCGTTGTCGTACACCTTGGCGGTGTCGATGCTGCGGTACCCGGCCTCCAGCGCGGCCGAGACGGAGGCGTGCGCCTCGTCGTCGGCCACCTGCCAGACACCGAAGCCCAGCTGCGGCATACGGAGACCGTTGTTCAGCGTGACGTGCTGCAATGGATGCCTTTCCCTGTCTTACTGCTGCGGGAGCCGCACCAGCATCTTGCCGGTGTTGGCGCCGCGCATCATGTCGAGGAACGCCTGGACGGAGTTGTCGATGCCGTCCACGACGGTCTCCTCGGTGTGGAGCTTGCCCTCGGCGATCCAACCGGCGGCCCGGCGCGCGTATTCCCCCGCCAGGTGGTTGTGGTCGCCGACGATGAAACCGCGCAGGTTGAGGCGCTTGCCGACCGCCATGAACATGTTGTTCGGACCGGGGACGGGCTCGGTCGCGTTGTAGGACGCGATCTGCCCGCACAGGGCCACGCGCCCGAACTCGTTCATGACGTTCAGAGCGGCCTGGAGGTGGTCGCCGCCGACGTTGTCGAAGTAGACGTCGACGCCGTCGGGTGCGGCCTGGGCGAGCTGCTTGGTGAGGCTGCCCTCGCGGTAGTCGATGGCCGCGTCGAACCCGAACTCCTCCAGCAGGCGGCGCTTCTTCTCCGGACCGCCGGCCGAGCCGACGACCCGCTTCGCGCCGAGCTGCCGGGCGATCTGGCCGGCGATGCTGCCGACCGCCCCGGCCGCGCCGGAGATGAAGACCGTGTCGCCCTCACGCACCTCGGCGACCTCGGTGAGCCCGGCGTAGGCGGTCAGACCGACCATGCCGAGCGCGCCCAGGTAGGCCTGGGCCGGGGCGAGCGAGGTGTCGACCGGGCGCACGGCCTTCTCCGGCAGGAGCGCGTACTCGCGCCACCCGGCGAAGTGGGACACCGCGGTGCCCACGGGCAGGTCGTCGGAGCCCGAGGAGACGACGGTGCCGACGGCGCCGCCCTCCATCGGCTCGCCCAGCTGGAACGGAGGCACGTAGGACTTGGTGTCGTTCATGCGCCCCCGCATGTACGGGTCGACCGAGATCCAGTCGTTGCGGACCAGGACCTGGCCGGGCCCGGGCTCGTCGACCGAGGTCTCCACGAGGGAGAAGTCGGTGGGGTCCGGTTCACCGACCGGACGTGCGACGAGGTGGACCTCCCGGGAAGTGGGCATGGTGGGCCTTTCCGTGTCGTGCATGGGTTCTGCGGACGTGCGGGGAGCCCGGTACGGCCGGGCAGTGCCCCGGCCCGGGCCGCCCCGTGCCGGTCAGGTCAGTGCACGGCTCACCTCGGCCGCGAGCGCGGTCGAGGAGGCCGGGTTCTGGCCGGTGTAGAGGGTGCGGTCGTGGACCACGTGCGGCTGCCAGGGGGATCCGGCGGTGAAGTCGGCCCCGATGCCCTCCAGGCGGTCCTGGAGCAGCCAGGGCGCCTTGTCGGCGAGCCCGACCTGCTTCTCCTCCTCGTTGGTGAAGGAGGTGAGGCGGTACCCGGAGAAGACGTGGCTGCCGTCCTCGCGGCGGGCGGCGAGGAGGGCGGCGGGGGCGTGGCAGAGCACGCCCAGCGGGGTTCCGGAGTCCACCGTGTGGGTCAGCACCCGCGCGGAGTCGGCGTTGTCGGCGAGGTCCTCCATCGGGCCGTGGCCGCCGGGGTAGAAGACCGCGGAGTACTCGGCGGGGTCGACGTCCTCCAGGCGCAGGGGCGCCTTCAGGACGGGGTTCTCCTCGACGGCCCGCTCGAAGGCGTCGGCGTTCTCCTGGCCGCCGTTGACGTCCGGTTCCAGGCTTGCGCGGTCGACGGTGGGCACCACGCCGCCGGGGGTGGCCACGGCGACCTCGTGCCCGGCGTCGACGAACACCTGGTACGGGGAGACGAACTCCTCCGCCCAGAAACCCGTGGGGTGCCGGGTCCCGTCGTCGAGGGTCCAGTGGGTCGCACCGGTCATCACGAACAGGATTCGCGCCATGGTCGGCTCCTTTTCACCTGGGTCTCGGGCCGGGGACACCCGTGCCGGGCGACGGCACAGCAGTGCGCCCCGTCACCGGACAACGTCCGGGGGTCCGTGTGGATTCCGGGGTTCTGGGCCGGTTCGGGACCATCGTGGGCCTTGCCACACGTACGGGCAGGTGTGGGGGTGCGGGGCGATCGGCCAGAATGAGCGGATGCCTGCGAAGACACCCGCCGCCGCGCTGTCCCCCGGTGCGGCCGCCGAGCACGCCGCACGGTTCGCCGTGCTGGCCGACGCCGACCGGCTCCGGATCCTGCACACCCTGGCCGCGGAGCCCGGCGGGCTGGCGCCGGGCGAGCTCGCCGAGGTTTCGGGGGCGGTCCCGGGTTCCGTCGCGGGGCACCTGGAGGTGCTGGCCTCGGCCGGGCTGGTGGAGACCGGCGGTGGCCGGGTGCGCGCGGCACGCGAGGGGCGGAAGGCCGTCCCGAACCCGGTGGACGCGGTGCTCGGGCTGTTGGACGTGCCCCTGGGCGCCTCGCCCGCGCCGGTGCCCGCGGAGGTGCGCCTGCGCGCGATGGAGCCGGAGGACGTCGAACGGGTGCGGCAGATCTACGCGGAGGGGATCGCGACCGGCGACGCGACCTTCGAGACCGGGGTTCCGGACGCCGAGGCGTTGGACGCCAAGTGGCTGCGCGGGCACCGGTGGGTGGCCGACGTGGACGGCGAGGTGGCCGGGTGGGCGGCGGCGGCCCCGACGTCGGGGCGGCCGGTGTACGCGGGTGTGGCCGAGACGTCGGTGTACGTCTCGGAGAAGGCGCGCGGGCGCGGTGTGGCGCGGGCGCTGTTGCGGCACCAGGTGGAGGAGGCCGACCGGGGCGGGTTGTGGACGCTGCGCACGTCGGTCTTCCCGGAGAACCGTGCGAGCCTGGCCCTGCACCGGGCGGCGGGGTTCCGTACCCTCGGGGTGCTGGAGCGCGTCGGCGAGCACCACGGCACCTGGCGGGACACGGTCACGATGGAGCGCCGCCGCGAGCGCTGAGGCCCGGAGAGGGGAGACCGTGTGGGTGAGTACGGCGACGCGGTGGTGCTGTTCGACATGGACGGGGTGTTGGTCGACTCGGGCTCGAGCATCCGCGAGGGTCTGACGGCCTGGTCGCGGGAGCGGGGGCTGGACACGGCGACCGTCCTGGAGCACGCGCACGGGCGCACCGACCGGGACCTGGCGGGGCTCGTGGCGCCCCACCTGGACACGGCCGAGGAGGCCGAGCGCATCCAGGAGCACGAGATCGCACACGACGCGACGGTCCGGGCGATGCCGGGCGCAGTGGACCTGCTGACGGAGATGGAGGCGCGCGGCCGCACCTGGGCGGTGGTGACCTCGGCCGGACGGACGCTGGCGCTGTCCCGCCTGTCGACGCTGGGGCTGCCGGAACCGCGGGTGCTGGTCAGCGCCGACGACGTGGAGGCGGGCAAACCGGATCCGGGCCCGTACCTGCTGGGCGCCGAACGTGTGGGCGCTCCCCCGGCCGACTGCGTGGTGGTGGAGGACTCCCCCAACGGTGCGGCGGCCGGCGTCGCCGCGGGCATGGCGGTCGTCGCGGTCGCGACCATGTCCGACCCCGGCGAGCTGGAGCACGCCACCACCGTGGTGGCCGACGTCCCCGCCGCCGCCCGGCTCCTCCTCTGAACGACCCGTACACCCCCGTGAGCGCCCTCGTGCGACTGCGGCTCACGGGGTGACGATCGGGAACCCGTAGTCGGGCGGGTCGAGCAGGCCCAGCAGCCGGTCGAGCAGCGACGGGTCCCCCTCGGTGTCCATGTGCGCGAGGTCGAGCCGTCCCACGAGCAGGCCGGGCAGCTCGCGCCGGGTGAGCGTGACCGTCAGGTCGGCGCCGTCCGGGCGCGGGTTCTCCGTGGTGATCAGCGCCCCGTTGGACAGCTGGGTCCGGTAGGTCGTGCCCTGGTCGGACAGCACCCAGTCGATCGAGAAGGCCTCGTTCCACGCACGCGGGCCGTCGACCCGGATCGACAACGACTCGAAGAACTGCTCGACGGGCAGCCCGCGCGAGACACCCATGAGCCCGGTGTTGGAAGGCGCTTCCGGGGCGCGCCCGCGCAGTTCGGCGGCGCCCTGGAGGTAGAAGTTGCGCCAGGTCCCGCACTCGGCCCCCCGGCCCAGCTCGTCGTAGACGGCGGCGAGGGTCTCGCGCGCCCTCAGGTGGCCGGGGTCGGCGAAGACCGCGTGGTTGAGCAGCGTGACGGCGAAACGGGCGTCGTCCTCGTCCCGGTAGCGTTCGGCCTTGCGCACGACCTCGTCGACGCCGCCCATGCAGTCGACGTACCGCAGGGCGCTCTCCCGCGGCGGGTGTTCCCACAGGTGGGCGGGGTTTCCGTCGAACCAGCCCATGTAGTGCTGGTAGACGGCCTTGACGTTGTGGCTCACCGCCCCGTAGTAGCCGTGCGTGTGGCGGCGGTTCTCCAGGCCCGGCGGCATACGGAAACGTTCGGCGATCTCGGAACCCACCATGCCCTGGTTCATCATGCGCAGGGTCTGGTCGTGCAAGTAGGCGTACAGGTCGCGCTGCTCGGTCAGGAACGCGACGATGTTCTCCGTCCCCCAGGTCGGCCAGTGGTGGGACGCGAAGAGCACGTCCACGTCGTGCGCGAACCGGTGCAGCGACTCGTCGAGGTAGTGCGACCACACACGGGCGTCGCGGACCTTCGCGCCGCGCAGGGTGAGGATGTTGTGCAGCGTGTGCGTGGCGTTCTCGGCCATGCACAGGGCACGGTGGTCGGGCAGCAGGAAGTTCATCTCCGACGGCGCCTCGGTCCCCGGTGTGAGCTGGAAGACGATCCGGACCCCGTCGACGACCTCCTCCTGCCCGGTGCGCGTGATGGTGCGGTTGGGGGCGATGAGGGTGACGGTGCCCGTCGAGGCGCCCTGTCCCAGCCCGATACCGACCCGCCCCTCAGGCCCCGCGTCCAGGTGCGCGCCCGTGTGGAAGACGCTGCGCCGCGACATGGCCGGGCCCGCGTGCACGTTCTCCGAGACGGCGTTCTCCATGAACCCGGCCGGCGCGAGGATCGGCACGCCCCCGTCGGTCACGCCGCCCACGCCCCCGAAGTGGTCCACGTGCGAGTGGGTGTAGACGACGGCGCTCACGGGCCGCGCCCCGCGGTGCTCCCGGTACAGCTCCAGGCCCGCGGCGGCGGTCTCGGCGGACATGAGCGGGTCCACGACGACCAGGCCCTCGTCGCCCTCCACCAGCGTCATGTTCGACAGGTCGAGGCCGCGGATCTGGAAGATGCCGTCCGCGACCCGGTACAGCCCCTGGCGCGCGCACAACTGCGACTGGCGCCACAGGCCGGGGTGGACGGTGTCGGGGCAGGGGGCGTCGAGGAAGGCGTAGGAGTCGGCGTCCCACACCACCCGGCCGTCGGCGTCGTACACCTGCCCGGGTTCCAGCCGCGCTATGAGTCCGCGGTCGGCGTCGGCGGCCGCGCCGTCGACGAATGCGTCGGCGTCGACACCGGCGTCCGCGTGCGCGGTGGCCGGTCCCGCGGCGGGGCCGGGGTCCGGTCCGGTGGCAGCTCCGGTCATCTCACCCTCCGTTGCTCGAGCGCGGCCCCGGAACCGCGTGGGTCGGGGCGGCGGGTCCGGGTACGGCCGAGCGGCCGGTGCGTGCGGTGCACCGGCCGCTCCGGGGACGTTCTACGGCCGCAGGGCCTCGACGAGCTCCTGCTCGTTCTCCTTGGACAGGTTGGTCTGCAGAACGGTGGGGTCCAGGGGCTTGTAGGCCTCCACGACCCGGTCGGCGGTCTCGACGTCGGCGAGGAGGAAGACCGCGCACCGGCCGCCCTCGAGCTCCCCGCCGATCTGGCGGATCATGTCGTCGTCGATGCCGATGTCGGTGAGTCTTCCGGCGACGGCCCCGGTCGCGGCGCCGACGGCCAGCCCGAGGAGCGGGTTGAGGAAGATGAGGCCAATGAGCGTGCCCCACAGCGCCCCGCCGGCGGCCCCCATGCCCGTGGTGTTGACGGTCTGGTGGATGCGGGGGCGCCCCTTGTCGTCCTGGTAGGCGTAGGCGGCGTCGGAGAGGTGCAGGAGTTCGCGTTTGTCGAGGTCGGCGGCGATCTCGAGCGCGCGGTCGGCGGTGTCGCGGTCCTGGACCCCGAGCACGATGAGCTGCGGCATGTGTGCGTGTACCCCCGGTGATCGGTGCCGGGCCCGTACGGGCCGTGTCCGGGCGGAGCGTTCCCGAGCGCGCGCCGGGTTAGCACCAACGGAGGCGACAGAACGCGCAAAACGCCTCAAACCGGACGCGCGTAGGGGGCTCGGGTACGGACCCGGTCAGCCCGTACGGCGGGCGGTGAAGAGCCTGGTCACGTAGGGGATGCGGACCCCACCGTCGGGGAAGTGTTCCCTGACCAGAGCGGTCAGGTGCGCGCGGGTGCGCTCCTCCCCCAGGTTCCGGACCACGGCCGCCATCTTGCTGGAGGACATCGCCATGCCCAGTACCTGCCCGGTGTCGAGCTCGCGCACCCAGCCCGCGGTCGACACCCCGGCCTCCGACAGCCCCGGCTGCGCGGACATCTCCGCGACGGTGTCGTACTCGCGGTGGTCCCGGCGGTAGTGGTCGCCGTGGTCCTCCATGAGCCGCTCGTAGGCGTCGAGGTAGGCGCTCGCCCGGTGGTCGCGGTCGTTGTTGAGGACCGCGACCGTGCCCCCGGGCACCAGGACCCGGGCGGCCTCGGCGTAGAAGGCGGGACGGTCGAACCAGTGCACGGCCTGCGCGGCAAGGACCAGGCAGGCGGAGGAGTCCGGGAAGGGCAGGCGCTCGGCCCGGCCGGCCACGTACTCGACCCCGCCGTGCTCCCCGGCCCGGGCGGCGGCGAGCATGTCGCGCCCCGGTTCGACCCCCACCACACGCGGGCCCGGGCCGAAGGCGTGGCGCAGGGTACGCGTGGAGATCCCGGTGCCGGCCCCGGCGTCCACCAGCAGCCACGGGTCCGGCCACGATGCGTCGGCTCCGGCCCGCACGTGCTCACGCAACCGGTCGAGCAGTCCCTCGGGGTAACCGGGCCGGAAACGGTGGTAGGCGTCGGTGAGGCCCTCGAAGGCCTGCGTGCGGTCGCTGCTCACGGGAGCTCCTCGCGTTGGGGGTCGCGGCGCGGCCGATCCTACTGCGGCCGGCCCTTCCCCGGCCGACCCTCCGCCGCGCGGAACACGGCCGGGGCCGACACCGCCACGCAGGAAACCGGCTCAGTCGGCCGGCCGGAAATGGTTCCCGAACCCCAGCGCGTCCCAGAAGGCGCGGTGCGCGGCCAGACTCCGCCGGTGGCCGGCCCACTCGGTACGCCTCCGGGTCCAGGCCTTCTCCGCCACGCCTGGCAGGCGCGGCAACAGCAGGAACGCCAGGTCGTCGAAGCCCGTCATGGTCTCACCCCAGACCGCCGCCTCCACACCGGCCACACACGCACCGGGCGCCGCGGACTCCGCCGTGTCGTCCGGGTCCCAGGCGAAGGTGTCCGCCACCGTGATCGGTTCGTAGGCGGGCAGGCCCAACCGCTCGCGGTCGTTCTCCTGGGCCGGGTCCGCACAGGCGTCGGCGTAGGACCGGTCCAGGTACAGACGCGAGTTGGGTGCCACCAGGACCGGGACCCCGGCCCGTACCGCGGCGGGTGCGTCCCCCGGCGAGATCCGGAAGCTCTCGGCCGCCCGGTCCACCACCGCGTGGTACTCCGGCGGCACCTGCGCCTTGATCCCCTCGGCGTCGAACTCGTCGGGCGCCCCGATCCAGTACTGGAGCACGTCCTCGCCGTCCAGCACCCCGGCACGCGCGGTCTCCTGCCACCCCACCGCGCGCTTGCCGGTCGCCCGCAGCGACCGGTGGGTGTGTTCGACGAAGCGGACGTAGTCGTCGTGCAGCATCCCGAAGGGCTCGTCCCCGCCCAGGTGCAGGAACCGTCCGGGTGTGAGTTCGGCGAACTCCTCCAGGACGTCGCGCGCGAAGCCGAGCGCGGCCTC
Source organism: Nocardiopsis coralli (assembly GCF_014892575.1). Classification (GTDB taxonomy): domain Bacteria; phylum Actinomycetota; class Actinomycetes; order Streptosporangiales; family Streptosporangiaceae; genus Nocardiopsis; species Nocardiopsis coralli. The sequence goes on from NZ_JADBGI010000018.1 coordinate 85,531, forward strand.
GGAGTCGGGGTGCAGGAACCGGGCCCGGGGATGGATCGGCGGGATGTCGCCGTGGAGCTCGGGGTAGGCGTCGAAGGCCGCGCCGGTGTGCCCGGGCAGGTCCACCTCGGGCACGACGGTCACGTGGTGGTGAGCCGCGTGGGCGACCAGGCCGGCGAACTCCTCCCGGGTGTAGTACCGGCGTGTCCCGTCCGGCCGGGGCCGGGTCAGCTCCGGCCACCGCCTCGATTCCAGGCTCCAGCCCTGGGAGTCGGTCAGGTGCAGGTGCAGCACGTTGAACTTGTACAGCGCCATGAGGTCGACGACCCGGCGTACCTCCTGCACGGTGAACCAGTGCCGGACCACGTCCAGGGACAGGCTCCGCCACGTGTAGCGGGGGCCGTCGACGACCGTCCCGCGGGGCGCCCACACCCCGCCGGCGGCGTCCACCGTGAGGAGCTGGACCAGGCTGGTCAGCGCACGGAAAGCGCCTTCGGCCCCGGCGGCCCGGACCACGATCCGGTCCTCGGCGATCTCCAGGGCATGGCGCTCGTCGGCCCCGGGGACGGGTCGGGGGTCGACCCCGGTCGCCGGGGCGACGGCGGCGAACTCCGCGGGATCGGCCGCCGGGAAGACCCGCACGCCGGCGTTCTCCCGCACCGCCTCCACCCGGAGCCCGTGCAACCGGTCCGCGCTCCGGGTGAACCAGTCGGCGGCCTCAGGGTCGGCCCCGGCCAGGGTCAGCCGCCCACCGACGCCGACCCGCACCGGTTCGGCGGTCCGGTCCCGGAACGGTGCCGGAACCACACGCGGAAGCTCGGCGTGCACGTCCGTCTCAGGGGGTGTCTGCATCGAACTGCCTCTCTCGCTCACGTCGGCGCTCCTGCTGGCGCACCGGGTCGGCGACGGGGGCCGACAGCAGGAGCCTGCGGGTGTAGGGGTGATCGGGGTCCCGGGTGAGGCGTTCGGCGTCGCCCTCCTCGACGATCTCGCCCCGTTCCAGGACGGCGACCCGGTGGCTGAGGGCGCGCACGACCGACAGATCGTGCGACACGAAGAGGTAGGCGACGCCCGTACGCTCCTGGATCTCCAGCAGCAGGTCCATGACGGTCCGCTGCGTGGTCAGGTCCAGGGCCGAGACCGGCTCGTCGCACACGATGAGCCGGGGTGAGATCGCCAGGGCACGGGCGATCGCCACCCGCTGGCGCTGGCCCCCGGAGAATTCCCGGGGGAGCCGGTGCACGGCGTCCCGGGGCAGGGCGACGCGGTCGAGCAGCGCCCCCACCCCGGCCCGCGCCCGCTCCTTCGGCACACCCTGCGCGATCAGGGGTTCGGCGAGGGTGTCGCCGATGAGCAGGGACGGGTTCAGTGACGTGTAGGGGTCCTGGAAGACCACCTGGATGTCCCTGCCGAGCGCCCTCCGCGCACGGCGGGACACGTTGTCGATACGGGTTCCGTCGAACGTGACGGTGCCGCTCGCGACGGGCACCAGGCCGAGCACGGCCCGCCCGAAGGTGGACTTGCCCGAACCGGACTCGCCGACCAGGCCCACGGTCTCGCCGGGCCGGACGCTCAAGGAGATCCCCCTGAGCACCTCCTTGCGCGGCGCCCGCCGTCCGCGGCCCGGGAACGACACGTGCAGGGCGTCGGCCTCCAGCAGGGGGCGGTGTGCCGTGCCCAGGTCCGGTCCAGGGCCCTCTCCCCTCTGCTCGCCGGTGGTGTTCATCGGGTCTCCTCCTCACGGGGGCGCCACGGCCCACGGGCCGGGGTGTTGTCGAGGACCGCGTCGAGCAGATCCCGGGTGTAGGGGGCCTCCGGGGCGGTGAGGACCCGTTCGGCGCTCCCGTGTTCGACGATGCGGCCCTCGCGCAGCACCGCGACCCGGTCGCACACGTCGGCGACCACCCCGAGGTCGTGTGTCACGAGCAGCACGCCCATACCCCGCTCGGTCCGGAGACTCCGCAACAGGGCGAGGATCTCGGCCTGCACGGTCACGTCCAGCGCGGTGGTGGGCTCGTCGGCCACGAGCAGGTCGGGGTCGCAGGAGACCGCCCCGGCGATGAGCACGCGTTGGGCCATGCCGCCGGAGATCTGGTGGGGGTAGCTCGCCAGGACCCGCTCGGCGTCGGAGATCTCCACCTGGCGCAGCAGCTCCAGCGCACGCTCCCGGGCCCGGGCACGGGAGAGGCCGAGTTTGTGGCGCAGCGGTTCGGTCAGGTGGTCACCGACGGTGAACGCGGGGTCGAGGTTGCTCATGGGTTCCTGGGGGACGTAGGCGACGGTGCTCCCCCGCAGCCGCCTCAGGGTCCGTTCGCCGGCACCGACGATCTGCTGCCCGTCGACCGTCACGCTGCCCTTCTCGACCCGGCCTCCTTCGGGCAGGAGGCCCAGCACCGAGAACGCGGTCTGGGTCTTGCCCGAACCGGACTCGCCCACCAGACCGAGGATCTCCCCCCTCCGCACCTCCAGGTCGATCCCGTTCACGACCTGCTTCGCGGAGCCGTCGTCGTGCGGGTAGGCGATCGTGAGGCCGCGGACCGACAGCAGGGCGGTGCGGTCCTCCGCGCTCACGGACGGGGCAGGTCCCCCGGTGGCCCGGGAACGGGCGCGCCGGCCGGTCGCGGCAGGGGCACCCCGGTCCTCCAGGACGTCGCGGAGGGCGGACGCCAGCAGCACCAGAGCGGCGCTGGTCAGTCCGAGGGCGAGGCCGGGCCAGAGCATGAGCAGGGGATCCCGGTGCACGTTGGTGAACGCCTCGTTGAGCATCGCGCCCCAGGTCGGCAGATCGCCGCTGCCGATGCCGAGGAACTCCAGACCGGCCTGGAGCCCGATGGCCATCCCCGCCACGAGGGCGGTCTGGATGATGATGGGCGCCCGCACGACCACCAGGACGTGCCGGCCCATGATCCGTGTGTCGCTCAGGCCGAAGACCCGGGCGGCGTCGACGTAGAGTTCGCCCCGCATCGCGGCGACCGTGCTCCGCACCAGCCGGAAGAAGCTGGGCGCCACGAGCAGGCCGAGGATGACCATCAGCGTCCACACGGTCGGCCCGAGCACGGCCCTGGAGGCCAGGAGCACCACCATGGCGGGCAGCGCCATGGTCAGGTTGAACCACCAGTCGGCCAGGGTGTCGAACCAACCCCCGCGGTAGCCGGCCGCCAGCCCGGCCGGCACCCCGGCCGCGAGGGCGACGGCAACGGCGACGGCCGCACCTGCGAGCGTGAACCTGCCGCCGTGGAGGAGACGGGACCACACGTCCCGGCCGGCGGGGTCGAGGCCGAGGGGGTGTCCGGCCTCGGGAGGGTCGAAGGCCCGGCCCAGATCGGCCGTGTTCGGGTCGTGCGGCGCGATCACCGGGGCCAGGGCGACGAGCACGACGATCGTGCCCAGGACGAGGGCGGAAACGACCGCGCGGGGGGACGCGGCGAACCGGCGCACGGCCCCGCGGCGGGCAGGGGCGTTGCGCGAAGCGGTGTCGATGGCGCTCACGAGAGCCTCGCTTTCGGGTTGAGCCAGGCGACGAGAACGTCCACGAGCAGGTTGACCACGACGACCACCAGCACGGACACCATGACCACGCCCATGATCACCGGGATGTCGCCGCGGGTCGTGTACTGGACTGTCATGGCCCCGATCCCGGGGAGCCCGAAGATCTGCTCGACGATGACGGCGCCGCCGAGCATGCCGACGAACTGCATGGCCAGGACCGTCAGCGCGGGTGTGGCCGCGCCGCGCAGGACGTGCCGGAACACCACCCGGGGGAACGGGAGGCCGCGGGCCCGCAAGGTGCGGACGTGGTCCCGGCCGAGCACGTCGATGACCGAGGAACGCACCTGCTGGGACACCCCGGCGACGGCGGGGACGGACAGCGCGAGCACCGGCAGGGTGATGGTGGACAGCCACCCGGTGAGCGACACACCGGGCGGGGTGTAGCCCACCGCCGGGAACCAGCCGAGCTGGACGGCGAAGACGATGACCATGATCAGGGTGATGAGGAAGCTCGGCAGGGCGTAGCCGATCACGCCGACGGCCTGCACGGCGCTGTCCACGGCGCCGCGCCGGACACCGGCCCACACGCCGAGCACGAACGAGACCACGGCGGTGACCAGGGTGACCCCGCCCATGAGGCTGAGTGTCACCGGGAGCCGGTTGGCCAGGGACTGCGTGACGCTCTCGTTGGTGAACCAGGAGTGCCCGAGGTCGAACCGCACCGCGGCGGCCAGCCAGTCGGCGTAGCGCACCGCGAGGGGCCGGTCGAGGCCGAGCGCGGCGTTGTGTTCGTCGACGAGCTCCTGGGGCGCGGCGGGCCCCAGCAACTGGCGGCCGACGTCGGGATCGGGCAGGGCGAGGAGGGTGTGCGCGAGGACCGAGATGACCAGGACGAGCGTGAGCCCCGATCCGGCTCTGCGCAGGGCGAAGGCGAGCATGTGCGTCACCCGGCCGGCGTGTAGTTGTACAGGGAGGGGGCCGCCGCACCGGACTGCGGTTCGATCTCGACATTGCCGTCGGAGACGTGCTGGTACGTGAGCCGGTAGAACGGCACGAACCAGGCCTCCTCGACCAGGTGGCGGTTGAGTTCCCGCGCCGGTTCGGCGGCCTCGTCCGCGGGGGCGTTCTGGATCTCCCGCACCAGCTCCCCCACCGTGTCGTCGGTGGTCCCGAGGAAGTTGAAGGTTCCGGGCAGGACGAGTTCGGCCACGGTCACCCAGTCCTCGGCGGGCTGGGCGTTGTTCATGACCATGGCGGGATAGGCCTGGTCGGTGAAGACGGCCCTCAGGGCGTTGGCCGGGTCGAGCTCGTCCCACTCCAGGTCGATCCCGACCTCGGCAAGGTCGGTGCTGATGCTGGTGGCCATGGGTTCGCCGACGATCTCCGGCATGCGGGGCAGGGTCAGGTCGAAACCGTCGGGGTGCCCCGCCTCGGCCAGGAGCTCGCGCGCACGTTCGGGGTCGTGTTCGTAACGGGAGTCCAGTTCGGGCTCGTAGGCCGCGGTCTCGGTCCCGAAGACCTGGTCGGTGAGTTCCCCCTGCCCGTCGACGAGCTTGTCGAGCATGGTGGGGCGGTCCAACGCGTGGTTGACCGCCTGGCGCACACGGCGGTCGGCGAGCTCGGGGACCAGGTGTCCGTCCCGGTCGAAGAGGATCAGCCCTTGGTAGTCGATGTCCTGGGGGACGGACTCCAGACCGGGTTCGGAGCGCACCACCGACTGCTGGTCGGCCTCCTGGACGACGGCGGCGTTGATCTGCCCCGTGCGGACCCCGTTGACCAGCGCGTTCTCGCGGTCGAAGGCGCTGATGGCGACTTCTTCGTAGGGCAGGGGCTCGCCCCAGTACTCGTCCTTGCGCTCGAAGACCCAGGTGGTGCCGATCGCGGTCCGCCCGGGGTCGAGTTCGTAGGGCCCGGTCCCGTCTGGGGCGGTGGCGAGTCCGTCGCCGAGGGACCCGGGGTTGGCCATGAAACCCGCGGCGTCGCTGAGGTAGTACAGCAGCGCCCGGTTGGGTTGGGAGAGGTGCACGACTGCCCGGAACTCGTCGGCGACCTCGACCCCCTCCAGCCCTTCCAGCGTGTGGGCCTGGCCTCCCCCGGCCTCGGGGAAGCGTTCCAGGTTGGCCTTGACCGCCTCGGCGTCGAAGGGTGTGCCGTCGTCGAAGGCGACGTCCTCGCGCAGGGTCAGCTCGAGCTCGGTAAGTGTGTCGTCGTAGGACCACTCGGTGGCGAGCATCGGCGCGTAGGTGCCGTCCGGTTCACGTCTGACCAGGCTGTCGTACACGGCTTGGAAGTAGGGCGCCGCCGAACCCATGGCGTCGGCCGGGTCGAGGCTCTGGGGCACCGTCATCGTGCCGATGGTCAGGGTGGCGGGGTCGTCGTCACCCGGGGGTCCGGCGCATCCGGCCAGTACCAGCAGGGCCACTCCGGCAGCCGCCGTGGCCGGGGTGGCCGGGGCTCTCGTGTGCATGTCCCGCTCCAGGGGGCAGGGCCCGGGATCGGAACCCCGGGCGGTGGTCATTGTGTCTGGCGCCACAAATTAACCACATGGTAGGTTTTGCTTCGTCGCCGCACAACAGCTCGGGCGAACACGGACGAAGGAGGGGAGGAGAAGCCGGGGTCGTACTCTCGAGAACCACCGGAGCACCGGCGAAGGCCCGGGCGCCCGCGCCACGAGAACCGACGACCCGCGAGGAGACCACCCCGTGACGGACCCACAGCGCGACCGGCCGCGGATGACCAAGGGAGAACGCACCCGGCAGCGCATCCTCGACGCGGCCGCGGAACTGTTCTCCCGTTCCGGTTACCGGGCCGTCTCCCTGCGCGACATCGCCTCGCACGCCGGCCTCACCCACGCGGGGGTCCTCCACCACTTCCCGAACAAGGAAGCCACGCTCCTGGACGTCCTGGGCAGGCGCGACGCGATCGACGCCCCGAAGGTGCTCGACCCCGACCTGAGCAGCCGCGAACGCATCGGGAACGTCGTGTCGATCGTGGAGCGCAACGCCGGTACGCCCGGCCTGGTCTCGCTGTACGTCAACCTGTCCGCCGAGGCCACCGATCCCGCCCACCCGGCCCACACGTACTTCACGCGGAGGTACGAGCTGCTCCGCGACCACCTCACCGCGGCCTTCACCGACCTGCTCGACGACGGGGACGAGCCCTCCCCCGAGCTGGCCGCCCAGCAGTTCCTCGCCCTGCAGGACGGCCTCCAGATCCAATGGCTGTTGAACCCCGACGCCGTCGACATGCGCGCGGCCGTCACCTCCTACCTGCGCGGTATCGGCATCGAGCTCACCGACGCCCCGCACCCGTCCTCCCGGGCCCCGGGGTCCGAGACACCGGCCCGAGGCCCGGAGCCCGCCCCACCCCACTGACGAGAGGTCCACATGAGCACAGCGCCCGACCGGCCGACCGCCCCCGGCCCGACCCTCGCCGACAAGGCCGCCGCCACCTCCGGCTCCGACACCTGGCACTCGGCGGAGGTCGGGGACACCCTGCGCTCCCTCCACCTGTCCGACGGCCCGCACGGTGTGCGTGCACAACCTGACGGGGGCGACCACCTCGGCATCGGCACGAGCCTCCCGGCGACCTGCTTTCCTCCCGCGGTCGGGCTCGGGGCGACCTGGAACCCCGGGCTGGTGCGGCGGGTCGGCCGGGCGCTGGGCACCGAGGCCTCGTCGATGGGCGTGGACGTCCTCCTGGGGCCCGGCATGAACATCAAGCGCTCACCCCTGTGCGGACGCAACTTCGAGTACGTCTCGGAGGACCCGCACGTCACCGCCAGGATCGCGGCCGCCCTGGTCGAGGGCGTGCAGAGCCGCGGGGTCGGTGCGTGTGTCAAGCACTTCGCCGCCAACAACCAGGAGACCGACCGGATGCGCGTGAGCGCGGACGTGGACGAGCGCACCCTGCGCGAGATCTACCTGCCGGCGTTCGAGGAGGTCGTCCGCGCCACGGAACCCGCGATGGTGATGTGTTCGTACAACCGCATCAACGGGGTGTACGCGAGCCAGGACCCGTGGTTGCTCACCACCCTGCTGCGTGAGGAGTGGGGATTCGAGGGCGCGGTCGTCTCGGACTGGGGCGCGGTGGTGGACCGGGTCGAGGCCGTACGGGCCGGGTTGGACCTGGAGATGCCGCCGAGCGGGACCGACCACAGGATCACCGAGGCGGTCGAGCGGGGCGACCTGGACGAATCGGTCCTGGACACGGTGGTGGCCCGGCTCCGGCACGTGCAGGGGCGGGTCTCGACCGACGCCTCCCGCCCTCCCCGGCACGACGAGCACGATGCGCTCGCACGGGAGGCGGCTCGCGAGGCGATGGTCCTCCTCCGGAACGAGGGGAACGTGCTGCCCCTGGCGCCGGAGCACACGGTCGCGGTCATCGGCGAGTTCGCCCGCACACCGCGGTACCAGGGCGGGGGTTCCTCGCACGTGGTGCCCACCCGCGTGACCAGCGCACTGGACGCCTTCGCCGAGGCGCGTCCCGAGGGCGTGCGCTTCGCCCCGGGTTTCACCCTGGACGGGGACACCGCGCAGGCCGGGGCGTTGGCGGAGGAGGCCGTGGGCGTTGCCCGCGAGGCCGACACCGCGGTGCTGTTCCTCGGGCTGCCCGACCTGGCCGAGTCCGAGGGTTACGACCGCTCCGACATCGACCTTCCGGCGGACCAGGTGGACCTGCTGGCCAGGGTGCGCGAGGTCAGTGACCGTGTGGTGGTCGTGCTGTCCAACGGCGGTGTGGTCTCGGTGGGCGACTGGGACCGGGACACCGACGCCGTCCTGGAGGCCTGGTTGCTCGGCCAGGCGGGCGGGGCAGCCGTGGTGGACGTGCTGACCGGTGCGTACGCGCCCTCCGGGCGGCTGACCGAGACCGTTCCGCTGCGCCTGAGCGATCACCCCAGTTACCTGAACTTCCCCGGCGAGTACGGCCACGTGCGCTACGGCGAGGGTGTGTTCGTCGGGTACCGGTACTTCGACACGCTCGGCGTGCCGGTCGCCTACCCCTTCGGGCACGGGCTGACCTACACCGCCTTCGAGTACACGGACCTGGAGGTCGCGGCCGCCGGCGAGCACACCTGGAACGTGTCCTGCACCGTGACCAACACCGGCGGCCGCGCGGGCCAGGAGGTCGTCCAGCTGTACACGGGCGTGGAACAGCGGTACCCCACACGCCCGGGGCACGAGCTGCGCGGGTTCGAGAAGGTGGAGCTGGAACCGGGCGCGAGCGCGCGGGTCGAACTGGCGCTGACCGGCCGTGACCTGTCCACGTGGGACCCGGTGCACCACCGTTGGTCGCTGGCCGGGGGCGAGTACACGGTGGCCGTGGGCGCCTCGTCGCGCGACCTGCGGCTCACGGGATCGCTCACCACGGCGGGCGACCGCTTCACGCCCGCCCTGAGCAAGGCCTCCACCATCGCCGAATGGCGGAGCCACCCCGTCGGCGGCCCGGTCCTGGAAGAGCTGCGCAAGGGCATGGAAGGCCTGGACGAGTTGCCCCCGGAGGTGCTCGGCATGGCCGGCTCCATGCCGCTGGGCACTCTGAGCACGTTCGGGCTCGGTGTGACCGAGGAGGACCTGGACCAGTTGGTCACCGCGGTCGAGGGCGAGCGGCAGAACGCGATCGAGCGCGGCGAGATCACCGGTTGAGAGGGACCAGACCATGGCGAACACACTGCCCGACGGGTTCCTGTGGGGCGCCGCGACAGCGGGCCACCAGGTGGAGGGCAACAACACCGGCAGCGACGTCTGGGCCCTGGAGCACGCGCCCGGGTCCCCGCTCCCCCAGCGCAGCGGGGACGCCTGCGACAGCTACCACCGGTGGCGCGAGGACCTGGACATCGTGCGCGACCTGGGACTGAACAGCTACCGGTTCGGGGTGGAGTGGGCGCGGATCGAGCCCGCCCCCGGACAGTTCTCGCGGGCCGAACTCGCGCACTACCGGCGGATGGTCGAGGGCTGCCTGGAACGCGGGATCACCCCGGTGGTGACCCTGCACCACTTCGCCTCACCCGCGTGGTTCCGTTCCGGGGGCGGGTGGACCTCCGCGGAGGGGATCGCGCTCTTCCGCCGCTACGTGCGGCAGGTCAAGGCCGTGCTGGACGGTGTCCCCTGGGTGTGCACCATCAACGAGCCGAACATGCTCGCGATGATCTCCGGTGTGCGCAGCGCCGCCGAGGAACCCGGGGACGCCGAGGGATCCGGGGACGGCGGTTCCCAGGGGCTGGTCGCGGGCGCGATGCCGCCGCCGGACCAGGGGGTCGCCGACGCGCTCATGGCCGCCCACCACGCCGCACGCGAAGAGCTGTCCGACCTGCAGGGGACGGCCGTCGGGTGGACCGTGGCCAACCAGGGTTTCCAGGCCCTGGACGGGGCCGAGGAGCGGGCCGCGGAGTGGGCCCTGACCCGCGAGGACCAGTTCCTGGACGCCGCCGTCGAGGACGACTTCATCGGGGTGCAGGCCTACACCCGGGTGCGGATCAGCCCCGACGGGCCCGTCGACCCGCCCGCGGACGCCCGCCGCACGATCACCGGTTGGGAGTTCTACCCGCAGGCCCTGGAGGGGGCCGTCCGGCACACCGCCGAGCGCACGGGCGGCGTTCCGGTGCTGGTCACCGAGAACGGCATCGCGACCGCCTCCGACGAGGAACGCATCGAGTACACCCGTGGTGCGTTGGCCGGCCTGAACCGGGCGGTCCGCGACGGTGTGGACGTACGCGGTTACCTCCACTGGTCGTTGCTGGACAACTACGAGTGGGGCCGTTGGGAGCCCACCTTCGGTCTGGTCTCGGTCGACCGGGAGACCTTCGTGCGTTCGGTCAAACCGAGCGGACGCTGGTACGGCGACGTGGCCCGCGAGGGCCGTCTGCCGAGCTGACCCGGCGCCGGGGCGGGGGCGGGACCGTCCCGGCGTCCGGTTCACCCGGCGCGCTCGGGCCGGAAGGTGCGGACCCCGGTGACGGCGAGCGTGAGGGCGGAGGCCGCGAGCAGGCCGCCGGAGAGCAGCCACTCGCGGGAGCCGTCCGGGCCGTACACCCGGCCGGACGCGCCGGTGTCAACCGCGGCGACCTCGGTCTCCGGGACGCAGGTGTCGCGTCCGGCGGCGTGCAGGACGGTCTCACGCGCGTCGGCCAAGTTCGTGGCCTGCGTGTCGTCGGCCGCAGCGTCGGCGGCGTCCGGGGTGAAGGTCCCGTGGCAGGTGCAGGACTCGTGCCCCGGGTGCTGCACGCAGACCGCCTCGGCCGGGGCGAACACCCCCGGTGTACCGTCGCCGCGGGCGGAACGCAGGTCCTGTTCCAGCCCGGTCAGCGCGACCCAGCCCACCAGCGCGGCCAGGAGTGCGAGCACCACGCCGAAGGCGCTGATGCGGGGGCTGTGGACGCGGGGTCGGCGGGCGCGGGGTCCGGTTCCGGGGCGCATCACCGTTCCCCCTCCGGTCCGCCGTGCGCCGGCATCCTGCGGATCATGGCGACCGCGAGCGCGCACAGGAGCGCGGCGAACACCCACAGGGGCGCGTACCCGCCGGTGGTGTCCCGGATCGTCCCACCCAGGACCGCCGCGGCGCCCGCCCCGAGCTGGTGCGCGGCGTTGACCCAGCCGAAGACGATCGCACCGTCGCGGCCGAAGTAGCGGGTGGAGAGCTCGATGACCGGCGGGACGGTCGCCACGTCCAGCAGCCCGAACACGACCACGAACACCAGGAGCGCGGGGCCGGGGTGCGGGCCGAGCAGCACGGGCAGGGCGGCCAGCAGCAGCGCACGCCCGGCGAAGTACCCGGCGAGCAGCCACCGCGGGTCGGCGCGGTCGGTGAGCCAGCCGGAGAGCACGGTTCCGACCAGGGAGAACACCCCGATCCCTGAGACCAGCGCGGCGGCGACGGTGGAAGCCATCCCGTGGTCCTGGGCGGCCGGCACGAAGTGGGTCCACATGAGCCCGTTGGTGGAGGCGCCGCAGACCGCGAACACCCCCGCGAGCAGGGCGAACCGGGGGTCGCGCAGGGCAGTGGCGAGCACGGTGACGGTGCGGCGGGCGGCGCCCGGGGCGGGACGGGGTTCGGGCGGGGACGCGGGGTCGGCGGAACCGTGGCCGTACGGCGCCAGGCCGACGTCCTCCGGTCGGTCGCGCAGGACCAGGGCGGCCAGCGCGGCCAGGACGAACACGGTCAGGGCGAGCGTGACCAGGGCGGGGCGCCATCCCTGGTGGTCGATGGTCCACGCGACGGCCGGGAGGAAGGCGAGCTGCCCGAACGCGCTCGCGCCGGTCAGGGTTCCGAGCACGAGTCCGCGCCGGGCGGTGAACCAGCGCCGGGCGACGGTCGCGGCGAAGGTCATCGCCACCGCCCCGGTCCCGGCGCCGACGAGCAGGCCCCAGTAGAGGGTGAGCTGCCAGGGCGCGGACATCACGGTGGTCAGGAGCGTTCCGGCCCCGACCACCGCGAGGGCGGCCACGGCGACGCGGTGCAGGCCGAAGCGGTCCATGAGCGCGGCGGCGAAGGGGGCGACGGCGCCGTACAGCACCATGTTGACCGACGCGGCCAGGGCGATCGACGAACGCGACCAGGCGTACTCGGCGTGGAGGGGTTCCACGAGCAGGCCGGGCACGGCGGTGAGGACCGCGGCGCCGACGACGACCAGGGCCGCGACCGCCGCAACCCACCAGGCGCGGTGGATGCGGGGGCGGCGGTCGGAACCGGGGCCGGGCCGGCGTGCGCGGGCGGTGGCGGGTGCGTCTTCGGTGTTCATGGCTCCAGCGTCCGCCGCGGGGGTGTGCTCCGGACAGTGGCCCGGATGCCAACATGTGCAAGGATCGGGCCATGGGGCATTTCCGTGGGACTGCGCCGCACCGGGTGGCGGTGTTCGTGCGCGACGGGGCGCTGCCGATCGAGACCGGGATCGTGCACCGGCTGTTCGGACAGGCCCGGGACACGACGGGGCGGGCGCTGTACGAGGTGGTCACCTGTGCGCTGGCGCCGGGGCCGGTGCGGACCGACACCGACCTCGGGTTCACGGTTCCGCACGGGCCCGCTCCCCTGGCGGACGCGGACACGGTGTTGGTGCCCGCGGCCGAGGAGGACTACGTCGAACGCCCGCACGACCCGCTCGCCCCGGAGCTGGCCGACGCGCTGGCACAGGTGCGGCCGGGGACGCGGGTGGCCTCGATCTGCTCGGCGGCGTTCGTGCTCGCCGCGCTGGGGTGGTTGGACGGGTGCCGGGTGACCACGCACTGGCGCTCCACGGGGTTCTTCCGCGCGATGTACCCGCACATCGACCTGGACCCGGACGTGCTGTACACGGACAACGGGCGCGTGCTGACCGCCGCGGGGGTGGCGTCCGGGATCGACCTGAGCCTGCACATGATCCGGACGGACCACGGGGCGGCGGTCGCCAACGAGGTCGCGCGGGGGACGGTGGTTCCCCCGCACCGGGACGGGGGCCAGGCCCAGTACGTGCGCAGGCCGGTCCCCGAACCCGAGGGCACGGCGACCGGCGCCGCGCGGGCGTGGGCGGTCGCGCACCTGGACGAGCGGCCGACGCTGGCGCGGATGGCGGAGGTGGCGTCGATGAGCGTACGGACCTTCACGCGCCGGTTCCGGGAGGAGACGGGGGTGTCGCCGGGCCGGTGGCTGACCGCGCGCCGGCTGGACCGGGCACGCGAGCTGCTGGAGGGCACGCGCATGCCGGTCGACCGCATCGCGCACGAGACGGGGTTCGGAACGGGGGCGTCGCTGCGCCAGCACATGCGCGCCGAGCTGGGGGTGTCGCCCGGCGGCTACCGCCGCACCTTCGGAGCCTGACCCGGGACCCGCGGAACCGACCCGTTCCCCGCCCGGCCCACGCGCACCTGCCCCGGGCACACACGTGAGCGGGCGAGGCCCGCGGGTCGGGTACGGGCCATACGGGCGCGAAGCGCCCGCCCTCGGTGCACGGGTGCGTGCCCCTTGCCCAGCCCTCACGCACGTCTACGACGCGCCTCCAGCCAACACACGCACATGCGGGCCGGATCCCCACCCTGCCCACGCGCACCTGCCCCGGGCACACACGTGAGCGGGCGAGGCCCGCGGGTCGGGTACGGGCCATACGGGCGCGAAGCGCCCGCCCTCGGTGCACGGGTGCGTGCCCCTTGCCCAGCCCTCACGCACGTCTACGACGCGCCTCCAGCCAACACACGCACATGCGGGCCGGATCCCCACCCTGCCCACGCGCACCTGCCCCGGGCACACACGTGAGCGGGCGAGGCCCGCGGGTCGGGTACGGGCCATACGGGCGCGAAGCGCCCGCCCTCGGTGCACGGGTGCGTGCCCCTTGCCCAGCCCTCACGCACGTCTACGACGCGCCTCCAGCCAACACACGCACATGCGGGCCGGATCCCCACCCTGCCCACGCGCACCTGCCCCGGGCACACACGTGAGCGGGCGAGGCCCGCATGTGCCGTGCGCACGGCGCATCCAGGCCAACGCAACGCGCTGGGTCAAGACCGAACACTGAGCGCGGGTGGCGCAAAGCGCCCCGCTCCAGGACGCGTTTCGGCAGCGCACCAGGCCGGGCGGCCCTGGGCACCCCAGTGGGCTACAAGAGGCGTACACACGAGCGGGCAAGGCCCGCGCGCAGAGCGCGTGTCCACGAGGCACCATCGGTGCCCGAGAGTCGGGCGCGGGGCGCGCCCGGCGGCGGTCGGGGCGGGGCGCAGCGGGTATGGGGCAGCCGAGGGCGAGCCGGCCCTCCCGGGCGTGTCCCACCCCCCGACCCCTGGAGCCCCCCCCATGAAGCTGTACGCCGAGCGCCACCTGCGGGCGGCCGCGCAGATCACCTCCGACCTCCTCGCGCTGGCCTGGACCGCCTTCTGGGTACTGGCCGCACTGTCCCTGCACGAGATGATCATGTCCCTGGCGCGCCCGGGCGAGCTCCTGGAGAGCGCCGGGTCCGACATGACCGACCACATGTCCACGGCGGCCGAGAACGTCGAACAGGTCCCGATGGCGGGCGAGGCGCTCGCGACCCCATTCACGAGCGTGGGAGAGGCCGGGGAGTCGCTCTCCTCGGCCGGGACCTCGTTCCAGGAGTCCATCGGAACGCTCGCCCTCGTCCTGCCCCTGCTCACCGCGGCGCTGCCCGTACTCCTCCTCGCGGCGACGTGGTTCCCGGCCCGGGCCCGCTGGGTCGCCCGCGCGAACTCCGCACGCCGGCTGCGCCACCTGGACCCCGGAGCGCGCGAACGGCTCCTGGCCCTGCGCGCCCTGTCCTCCGCACCGGCCGGACACCTGGCCGGTGTGCACGAGGACCCCGCGGGTGCGTGGCACGACGCGGAACCGGCCGCGGTGCGGGACCTGGCCGACCTGGAACTGCGCCGCCTGGGGCTCAAACGGGTCTGACCCCCGCGGGGGCGGCCCCTCACTCCACGCGGATGATGCCCCGCTGCAGCGCCGTGGTGATGGCGGCGGTCCGGTTGTCCACGCCGAGCTTGTCGAAGATGTGCACCAGGTGGGTCTTGACGGTGGCCTCGCTGATGAACAGCTCCCGCGAGATCGCCCGGTTGGACATCCCCCGCGCGAGCAGGCCGAGGATCTCCAGTTCCCGCCCGCTCAACGCAGGCCGGGGCGAGCGCAGCCGGTCCATGAGCCGGTTGGCCACGTCCGGCGCGAGCGCGGTCTCTCCCTGCGCGGCCGACCGCACCGCCGCGCACAACTGCTCGGGCGGGGCGTCCTTCAGCATGTACCCGGTCGCCCCCGCCTCGACGGCAGCCAGGATGTCGGCGTCGGTGTCGTAGGTGGTCAGCACCAGCACGGGCGGCGGGGACGGCAGCTGCACGATGCGCCGGATCGCGCTCACCCCGTCCATGCCCTCGCCCATGCGCAGGTCCATGAGCACCACGTCGATCCCCGCCGGCGCACCGCTCTCGCCGTTCGGGCCACGCGGGCCGTCCTCACCCCCGCCGAGCAGGTCGAGCGCGGCACGCCCGTCCGACGCCTCGGCGACCACGTCCATGCCGGGTTGCTCGGCGAACATCGCCTTGAGCCCGTGGCGCACGACGGGGTGGTCGTCCACCAGGAGGATGCGCAGTGGACGCAGCGGGCTCTCGGTCACGGTGACTCCTCACGGGTGAGCGGCAGGCGGACGGCGACGGCGGTGCCCTCACCGGGCGCGGACTCCACGTCGAGCCGTCCGCCCAGGGCGGTGACCCGCTCGCGCAGCGCTGCCAGCCCGTACCCGGTGCCGTCGGAGCGGGAACGCACCTCCTCCGGCCGGAACCCGATCCCGTCGTCGTACACGTCCAGGGTGACCTGGTCGTCGAGATAGCCGAGGGTGACCACGGCGGTCGTGGCACGCGCGTGCGCGGCGACGTTGCCGAGGCTGGCCTGGGCGGCGCGCAACAGGGCGACGTCGTACTCGGAGGGCAGCCGGACCGGGGCGCCGTCCAAACGGAACCGGCAGTCGACCCCTCCCCCGGACCCGCCGTCCCCTCCGCCGGTCCCGCCGACCCCGCGTTCGCACAGCCGCCGCAGCGCCTCGGGCAGGTCACCGCCGGCGAGGGAGGGCGGGGCGAGGTCGCGCACGAACCGGCGGGCCTCCTCCAGGTTGGCCGACGCGCTCTCCCTCGCCTCGACCACGCGTGTGGCGGCCACGCCGGGCTCGTCGGGGAGCGCGCTCTCGGCCGACCGCAACAGCAGGACGATGCTGGAGAGCCCCTGCGCGAGGGTGTCGTGGATCTCCCGCGACAGGCGTTGGCGCTCGTCGAGGATCCCGGTGCGCCGCTGCGACTCGGCGAGTTCGTCCCGGGTCCGCGTCAGGGTGTCGATGAGCTCCAGGCGCTGCCAGCTCTCGTGGTCCAGGGCCCGGTACCCGATCGCGATGGCCACGGCGAACGCCGCGCCGAGGATCGGCCCCAGCACCATCCCGGCGCTGAAGTCCCCGGTGTGCAGGACCTGGCCGGCGACCACGGAGGCGGTGATGACCACGACCGCGACGACGGAGTGGATCCCCCTCAACAGGTTCAGGTGCAGGAAGTACAGCGGGAACGCCACCCACACGAACTCCGACCCGGCCCAGGCCAGCAGCGCCCACAGCGCGGTGACCGCCGCCAGCCACACCAGGGCACGCGCACGCGGGGCGCCGGGGCGGGCCAGCACCGAACCGGCCATGTACAGCAGCCCGAGCAGGAACGCCCCGGCGGTGATGGCCCAGTGGGTCCAGCGCGGGTGATCGGGCACCGGGGCGTCGATCTCGGTGAGCGTGTACTGCACGAGGCCGAACGCGAGCAGGAACAGGAAGCTCGCGTGCAGCAGCAGCCGAAGCACCCACAGGACGGTGTCGACGCCGGGCGGATCTCCGTAGCGCATCAGGGCAGCGTACGACGTGTGCCGACGGAGGGTCATCAACCGTTCGGTGGAGGGTGCCGCACAACTTTCCGCCCCGCGGGGCACACCGTTCCCTCGATGTGGCGGAGGGGGTCCGCGGCCGAACCTGGTGGCGTTCCACTTCTTCGAGAAAGGAGGGCCGCCGTGTTCGTCGCCCTTCGTGACATCCGCTTCGCCAAGGGGCGGTTCGCGCTGATGGGCTCCGTCGTCGCCCTCATCACCCTGCTGATCGTGCTGTTGTCGGGGCTGACCGCCGGACTGGCCGACCAGTCCACGTCGGCGGTGCGCAACCTGGAGGCCGAGAACGTGGCCTTCGGGACCTCCGGTGACGGCGACGTCGAGGAGTCCTACGCCGACAGCACCGTGACCGCCGGCCAGCTCGACACCTGGTCGGACGCGGCCGAGTGGGCCGAACCGGTCGGCATCACCCAGACCCGCGCGGAGGCCGCCGACGGCAACTCCACGGCCGTGGCCCTGTTCGGGGTCGTGCCCGACGGCAGGCTGGCGCCCGACGGGATGCCGTCCGGTGACCACCTGGCCGTGAGCGAGGAGATCGCCGAGACCTTCGGACTGGAGGAGGGCCAGGCCCTCACCATCAGCGGCCAGGACCTGGAGGTCGCCGCTGTGGTGCCCGATGAGTTCTACAGCCACACGCCCGCGGTCTGGACCGACGTGGAGACCTGGCGCGGCATCGACCCGGCGGTCCGCCACGCGGAGGGCGCCGACGCCCCGGTCGCGAACGTGGTCGCCGCCGGCCCCGCCGACGAGGGGGCGGTGGAGGCCGCGGACGCAGACGCGGGCACGGTCTCCTCTCCGCTGGACGACAGCATGCACGCGGTCGGTTCGTTCTCGTCGGAGAACAGCTCGCTGGTGGCGATGCAGGGGTTCCTGTACGTGATCTCGGCGATGGTCGTGGGCGCGTTCCTGACGGTGTGGACCATCCAGCGCAGCGGTGACGTCGCGATCCTCAAGGCGCTGGGCGGTTCGACGAACTACCTGCTGCGCGACGCGCTCGCCCAGGCGCTGATCGTGCTCGTGGCCGGGACCGCGCTGGGCGGCGCCGTCGGTGTCGGGGTGGGTGCCCTGGCCGCCGGGGTGCTGCCGTTCTCCCTGACCGCCGGGACGACCGTCGGGCCGGTGCTGGCACTGATCGTCCTGGGCATGCTCGGCGCCGCGCTGGCCGTGCGCCGCATCACCTCCGTCGACCCACTGACCGCCCTGGGAGGCGTGCGATGAGCCTGGAACTGAACAACGTGAACCTGACCTACCCCGACGGCGACGGTGTCGTGACGGCGCTGGACGACGTGTCGGTGCGGGTGGAGCCCGGAGAGCTCGCGGCGGTCGTGGGGCCCTCCGGTTCGGGCAAGTCGAGCCTGCTGGCCGTGGCCGCGACGCTGATCCGTCCCGCGTCGGGCCGGGTCTCGGTGGGCGGGACCGACACGCTCGGGATGCGCCCGCGGGAGCTGTCGGAGCTGCGGCTGAACCGGATCGGGATCGTCTTCCAGCAGCCGAACCTGATCAGCGCGCTCACCGCGGTGGAGCAGTTGATGGTCACCGAGCACATGCGGGCGCGCCCGCTGCGGGAGGCCCGGCGGACGGCGTTGGAGACGCTCGCGTCGGTGGGGCTGGACGGCAAGGAGCACCGTCGTCCGCACCAGCTGTCCGGTGGTGAGCGCCAGCGGGTCAACATCGCGCGTGCGCTGTCGGCCCGTCCGGACGCGCTGTTGGTGGACGAGCCCACGGCGGCGCTGGACCACGAGCGCGGGGCCCGGATCGTGGACCTGTTGAGCGAGGCCACGCGCACGTTCGACGTGGCGACGCTGCTGGTCACGCACGACACGGAGTACCTCGGGGCGGCCAAGCAGGTGTTGGAGATGCGCGACGGGCGCCTGAGCGCGTACGAGACCGCCTGATCCCGCCCCCGAGCGGCTCCCGGGCCCGGCCGACGGCGCGCGTCGGCCGGGCCCGGGGTGTGTCCGAGGGGACCGCCCGCGAGGTCCCGGGTCAGGGCACCTGGTAGGCGGAATCGCGCACGTCGGTGACGGCCATGTGCCCCGGTGCGTGGCCGATGGCGAACTCGGGGGCCGAGGCCGCCACGGCCGCCTGCGGCGTCACCCCGCAGGCCCAGAAGACCGGGACCTCACCCTCCCGGACCTCCACCGGGTCACCGTGGTCCGGGGAGTCCAGGTCGGCGATCCCGAGCGCCGCGGGGTCCCCCACGTGCACGGGGGCGCCGTGCACCGCCGGGTAACGCGAGGTGATCCGGACCGCGTCCGCGACCCGGTCGGCGGGCACAGGGCGCATCGACACCACGAGCCGCCCGGACAACCGCCCCGCGGGACGGCACTCCCGGTCGGTCTCGTACATCGCCGCGTTCGTGCCCGCCTCGATGTGCCGCACCGGGATCCCGGCCTCGAGCAGCGGGGTCTCGAACGTGAAGCTGCACCCGATCAGGAAGGACACCAGGTCCTCGCGCCACAGGTCGGTGACGTCCGCCGGTTCCCCGACACACTCCCCGTTCCGGTAGACGCGGTAGGCGGGCAGGTCGGTGCGCAGGTCCCCGTCGAAGACCGACGCGGACACCTCACCGGGTTCGGTGACGTCCAGGACGGGGCACGACTTCGGGTTGCGCTGCGCGAACAGCAGGAAGTCGTAGGCCAGGTCCCGCGGGACGCACAACAGGTTGGCCTGGGCGTATCCGCGGCTGTAACCGGAGGTGGGGACACGCAGCCCCGCGCGGAACAGCTCCCGGGCCCGGGCCGGCGCGAGGCCGGCCGGGGACCCCGGCTCCGCAGGGGGCTCCGCAAAGACGCGGTCGGGGCTCATGGTGTTCTCCTCCACGGGGCGAACCGCACCCGGGTTCCCGGCCGGGCCTGCGCGGCCAGGGGCAGGTCGGCGGCGCAGACCACGGCGACGACGGGGTACCCGCCGGTGGCCGGGTGATCGGCCAGGAACAGCACCGGCTCTCCCCCGGGCGGCACCTGGAGCGCACCGGCGACCATGCCCTCGCTCGGCAGCTCGCCCTCGCGGGCGCGTTCCAGCACCGGCCCGGACAGGCGCGCGCCCACCCGGTCGCTGCGCGGGGTGACCTCGAAGGCGCCGGTGAACAGGGTCTCCAGCGCGGCGCCCGTGAACCAGTCCGCGCGTGGGCCCGGCTCAGCGCGCAGCACCACCTCGGACGCGCCGACCGGTCCGACGGGGGCCAGGTCGATGCCGGGCATGCCCTCGGGGGCGGGCCCGACCGGCAGGCGGGTGCCGGGCACGAGCACGTCCGGTCCCAGCCCGGCGAGCACGTCGGTGCTCCGCGAACCCAGCACGGGCGGGACGTCGATCCCTCCGCGGACCGCCACGTACGTGCGCAGCCCCCGGCCGGGGGTGCCCAGGGCGAGCTCGGACCCGTCGGCCACGTGCAGGACGGAGTTGAGCGCGGCGGTGTGCCCGTCCACCGTGAGGGGCGCGGGCGCCCCGGTGACGGCGAGGGTGAGGTCCCCGTGGGCGCGCAGGCGCAGTCCTCCCAGGGTGGCCTCCAGCCCGGCGGCCCCGGGCGGGTTGGCGACGAGCCGGTTGGCGAGGGTGTGGGAGTCCAGGTCGGCGGCGCCCGAGGGGCCCACCCCGAGGTCGGCGTGGCCGGCCCGGCCCCGGTCCTGGACGGTGGTCAGCGGTCCGGCGGCCAGCACCTCCAGCACGCTCACGACGCCTCCTCGAACCGCACTCGGACCCCGGGACGCAGCAGCCCGGGCGGGTCGCGTTCGGGGTCCCAGACCCGGGCGTCGGTCCGGCCCAGCAGCTGCCATCCGCCCGGGGAGACACGCGGGTAGACCCCGGTGAACGTTCCGGCCAGCGCGACGGCCCCTGCGGGCACCTGGGTGCGCGGCTCGGAACGCCGTGGCACGTCGAGGCGCGGGTCCCCGCCGACGAGGTAGCCGAACCCGGGCGAGAAGCCGCAGAAAGCGACGGTCCACGGCGTCCCGGTGTGGGCGGCCACGACCTCGCGGGGGCTCAACCCGGTGAGGTCGGCGATGTCGTCGAGGTCCTCGCCGTCGTAGTGCACCGGAACCGTGAGGGTCTCGCCGCGCTCGGCCCCGGTCCCGGCCGGCCGGCGCAGGTCGGCGAGGGCGGAGACCACACGTTCGGGGTCGGTTCCGGTCTCCAGGCGCAGCAGGACGGTGCGCGCGGCCGGGACCACGTCGCTCACGCCCTCCGGTGTGTTCTCGGCCAGGGCGGCGTTGAGGCTCACGACCTCGTCCAGGTCGGCGACCTCGAGCAGGAGCCCGCGGTCGGCGCACGGCAGGATCCGCAGGTCGAAGCCCTCGTCCGTGGCGGGCATCAGGCGTCCGTCCGGCTGAAGGGGCGCAGCTCCACGCCGTCCTCGCGCAGGCGGGCGGCCACCGTGCGGGCGACCTCCACCGCGCCGGGGCTGTCGCCGTGCACGCACAGGGAGTCGGCGTCCAGGTGCAGCTCGGTGCCGTCGATCGCACGCACGGACTCCCCGCGGGCGATGCGCAGGCACCGCTCGGCGACCTGCTCCGGGTCGTGCAGGAGCGCACCCTCCTCCCGCCGGGAGACCAGCGTCCCCTCGGGTGTGTAGGCACGGTCGGCGAAGGCCTCGCGGTACACCCGCAGCCCGGCCTCCCCGGCCAGCCGCAGGAACTCCGACCCCGGCAGCCCCAGCACGGGCAGGTCAGGGTCGTAGGCGCGCACGGCCTCGACGACGGCGCGCGCCTGCCCGGTGTGGTGCACGATCGCGTTGTACAGGGCCCCGTGCGGCTTGACGTAGCGCACCCGGTCGCCGGCCAGGTGCGTGAACGCGCTCAGGGCCCCGAGCTGGTAGACGATCTCGTCGGTGAGCTCGTCCGGCGGCACGTCGAGGAACCGCCGCCCGAACCCGGCCAGGTCGCGGTAGCCGACCTGCGCGCCCACGGCCACACCGCGTTCGGCGGCGTCGGCGGTGGTGCGGCGCAACACCGTGGGGTCACCGGCGTGGAACCCGCAGGCGACGTTGGCGCTGGTCACGGTGGTCAGAAGCGCCTGGTCGTCGCCCAGTTCCCAACGTCCGAACCCCTCCCCCAGGTCGGCGTTGAGGTCGATTCGCGGCATCGTGGTCCTCGGTCTCTGCACGCGGGTGAACAGGCCGTTCCCGTTTCCTCACCCGATGGGACCAGGGTAAGGAGAAGGGCGGGCGCGGCACTCGGCCGCCCCCGCCCCTCGCCGTGCATACCGGCCGGTCAGCGCCGGATCACTGCCACAATTCGGCGATCCCGCCGAGCGACTGCAGCGCCATGAACACCGTCAGCGCCCAGGCGGCCACACCGATCGCCACGAGCCACTTCGGGTACCGGTAGCCGTGCAGCAGGTCGTGGGAGCGGCGCGCGGCCACCCACAGCATGATGCCGAGGCCCACGGGCAGGATCACACCGTTGAGGGCGCCCGCCAGCACGAGCAGGGTGTCGGGCGCCTGGCCGGAGACCAGGAACACGACCAGCGAGATCCCGATGAAGACCGTCACCAGGCTCCCCCGCCACTTCTCCAGCAGCGGGTGGAAGGTCGTCACGAACGAGATCGACGTGTAGGCGGCACCGATGACTGAGCTGACCGCGGCCGCCCACATGATGAGCCCGAACAGGCGCAGCCCGACCTCGCCGGCGGCCTGGTGGAAGGCCTCGGCCGGAGGGTTGTCGGCCTCCATGACGGCCACACCGCCGGCGACGACACCGAGGATCGCCAGGAACAGCAGCACCCGGATCAGCCCCGTCACCAGGATCCCGGTGACGGAGGTCTTGGTGATCGCGGAGACGTTCTCCTTGCCGCCCTGCCCGTTCTCGATGAGGCGGTGTGCACCGGCGTAGGTGATGTAACCGCCGATGGTGCCGCCGATGATCGTGACGGTGGCGAGGAAGACGTCCGAGCCGAGCGTCTCGGGCATGACGGACTGGCGCATCGCCTCGCCCACGGGCGGCTGCGAGACGATCGCGACGTAGAGGGTCAGACCGATCATGAGCAGGCCCAGACCGATCATCATCCGGTCGAGCGCCACCCCGAGGGCCTTCACCGCGAGGATGACCACGGCCAGGCCGGCGGAGAGCACCGCCGCGACCCGGGCGTCCATGCCGAGCATCGCGTTGAGGCCCAGGCCGGTCCCCGCGATGTTGCCGACGTTGAAGACGAGCCCGCCGAAGACGATGAGCACGGCGAGCACGTAACCGGCACCGGGCAGGACCTTGTTGGCCAGGTCCTGCGCCCGCATGTTCGCGACCCCGACAACCCGCCAGATGTTGAGCTGGACGGCGATGTCCACCAGGATCGACAGGAAGATCGCGAAGGCGAAAGTCGCGCCGAGCTGCGCGGTGAAGGTCGTGGTCTGAGCGATGAAGCCGGGGCCGACCGCGCTGATGGCCATGAGGAACATCGCGCCCAACAGGCTGCTGCTCACCGTGATGCGACCGAGTCTGAGACGCACCTTCGTGGGTGCGTGGGGGGCTTCGCCCATGGGTTGGCTCCAAGCACACAAAAAGCGGGGCGACCTGGTGGAACGCCCCTGACGACGTGGGATCGCCGCACACTACTCGAGGGTCCGGTTCCGTGGGGCCCCGGGGCAGCCCCGTCGGGGCCGAAGTGCGAATCCCGACACCGGTGCTTGGTGTGGGCCACTCGGTGCGTGGCCGGTACAGGCCCCCGTTGTGGGCGGGTATCCGCTCCGCGCCGATGCCCGAGGTGCCATCATGGCTTGGCGATGGAACTGAACGGACGCCCCGTCAGCACCGGGGAACTGGCGAGCCTGGCCCTCTACGGCTACGGCCACTTCACGACGATGCTCGTCGACGGCCTCAGGGTCCGAGGGCTGCAGTGGCACATGGACCGGTTGCACCGGGACTGCCACGCCCTGTTCGGCACCGACCTGGACCTGCCGCGCGTGCGCGAGCTGGCCCGGCGGTCGGCGCGCGAGCACCCCTCGCCGTCGGTCGTGCGTGTGACCGTGTTCGACCCGCAGATGGACCTCGGGCGGCCGGGCTCGCGGGCGCTCCCGCAGATCCTGGTGACGACCCGCCCGGCACCGGACCCGGCGGTGCCTCCTCCGCCCGTGCGCCTGGGCACGCGCCTGTACGCGCGCGACACCCCGCAGATCAAGAGCACGGCGATGTTCGGGTCGTTGCGCCAACGCAGGTCGGCCCAGCTGGACGGGTTCGACGACGCCCTGTTCAGCGGGGTGGACGGCCGTGTCTCGGAGGGACCGACGTGGAACATCGGGTTCCTGGACGGCGAGGGTGTGGTGTGGCCGCAGGCGCCGAGCCTTCCGGGGATCACCGCCCGCCTGGTGGACCACGCCGCCGACTCCCTCGGGGTTCCGGTACGAACCCGGCCGATCGCACACGCCGCGTGCACACGGATGGGGGGCGCGTTCGTCACCAACGCGGCCACGGGTGTGCGGGCGGTGTCGTCGGTGGACGGGGTGCAACTGCCCCAGTCGGGTCTGGTGCGCAAGCTCGCGGCGGCCTACACGTCGATCCCCGGCGACCCGCTCTGAGCCCTCCCGGAGCGGCGGCGGTCCTGTGCGGCGCGGGCGGCGATCCTGCGGACCATGGAACCGAAGACGACCCCGTGGAAGGGTGTGACGGCCGCCCAGTACAGGTGTCCTGACAGACCGTCGGGGTGGAAGACGGCCCGCTGCCGGTACACGGAGGTGCGGGCCCGTTCGCCCAGCGGGCCGGGTGCCGGTTCGGCGCGCAGTTCGAGCCAGGCGCGGCCGGGAAGGCGCATCTCGGCACGGAGCCGGAGCAGCTCGCCGGGCACGATCTCCTCCACCCGCCAGAAGTCCACGGAGTCGCCCACGCGCAGCCGCAGGGGATCGCGCCGTCCGCGGCGGGCCCCGACGCCGCCGACGGCCAGGTCGATCCAGCCGCGGGCCGCCCAGGCCAGGGGCCAGGAGTACCAACCGTTGCGGCCACCGATGGCCTCGATGACGCCCCACAGGTCCTCGGCCGGGGCGGCGACGGGGCGGGAGCGTTCGTCGGTGTACTCGCTGCCGCCCGCCCATTCGGGGTCGGTGGGCAGCGGGTCGGAGGGGTAGGCGACCCGGCCGGCCGACGACCACCGGGTGTCGACCTGGGCGCTGTCCGTGCGGCGCAGGGCGAGGCGGACGGCCTCGTCGAACCCGAGGTGGCCTCCGGCGGCGAGCTCGGCCCGGGCCCGGCCCTCCACGTCCCCGTTCCGGTCGCCGTCACCTTCTCCCCCGTCCGGACCCGCGCCCACGACCGCGTCGTGGCGGAGGGACTCCACGAGGGGGCGCGCCACGCCGGGCGGGACCGGGGTGACCAGCCCGACCCACAGGCTCGACAGCCCCGGGGAGAGCACGGGCACGGGCAGGATCAGCCGCGGCCGCAGCCCTGCCGCCCGCGCGTAGCGGCGCACCATGTCGGCGTAGGTGAGCACGTCCGGTCCCCCGAGGTCGAAGGTCGCGTTCGTACCCGCGGGCAGGTCGTCGGCGCGCACGAGGAGCCGGAGCACGTCGCGCACGGCGATGGGCTGCACCCGGCTGCGCACCCACCGGGGTGTGGTCATGACCGGCAGCCGTTCGGTCAGGTGCCGCAGCATCTCGAAGGAGGCCGAACCCGAGCCGAGGATGACCGCGGCCCTCAGCACCACCGCGGGCACCGGGGCCTCGAGGAACACCCGGGCGACCTCGGCGCGCGAGGCCATGTGCGGCGAGAGGCGGGCCCCGTCCGGTGCGAGCCCGCCGAGGTAGACGATGCGGCCGGTCCCCTCCTCCGCCGCGGCGCGGGCGAACGTGCGGGCGCCCTCGAGGTCGGCACTGCGGAAGTCGGTTCCGCCGCCCATGGAGTGCACGAGGTAGTAGGCGGTGTCCACCCCGTCGAGCGCCTCCCGCAGGCCCTCCCCGCTGAGCACGTCTCCGCGCACCACCTCCACACGGTCGCGCCAGGGGTGGTCCCGGAGCTTGCCGGGCGTACGGGCCAGACAGCGCACCCGGTACCCGGCCTCCAACAGCTGCGGCACGAGTCTGCCGCCGATGTAGCCGGTGGCCCCGGTGACCAGCACCGTGCGATCCCGCGCGTGCGTGTGCGTGTTCACCCGTGTGCCCCCTGCGCGTCTTCCGTGCCCTCGTGGCGCCGCCGCTCGCGCTTGCCCTCGCGGTGCCTGCGGTAGGGGTTGTCCTCGGGCAGCCCTCCGCTGTAGCACCCGTACATACCGAAGGTCATCACCATCAGGCCGACGACGAAACTGAAGATGACGTTCGGCATGGAGAAGGCCAGAACGTTGTACTCGGTACTCATGAGGTAGAGGTTGAGCAGTCCGCTGCCGACGAAGGCGGCTTGCGGTCGCCCGGGCCGCGCGGTCCGCCCCGCAGGCGGTCGCGGTGCACACGGCCGGCCCCGGTCGGCGATCCGCGGGCGCGCTGTTGCGTGTGGCGGACGGGCACTTGGCGTCGCTCACCGGAGCCGTGGGAACCCTGGCCGAGGCTCGCTGACGCCCCTTCGCATAACGGGGGCATCACCATCTGGCAGCGACACGGTTCGGGAAGCGGCCCCCGGCACCACGCCCGACCGCGCTTCGGGGCCGGAACCGGCCAGCCCTGCGGGTTCCCGTACAAGACCCCTTTGTGTTGAGGCAATGCTCACCCCGGACACGCCCTCCCCGGGCCCGCCGAGACCGCGCCGCTGCAGCGCACCGGCTTTCCGCAGGAGAGAGCGGGTCTGCCGCCTCCCGCGCGGAAGCAGGGAAAAAATCTCCTTGCTGCCTCTCGCACGAAGGGCCCCGAATACCCGTTCATGTCGGTCAAATCCCGAACACTCCGCGCTCAACCTCGCGCTTTACGTCTGCGAGCAGGAGATCTAATATCCCTCCGGACCACACTCTGCCGGTAGCAGGCCGGCCCGCAACCAGATCACCCGTTCAAGGGATCACACACCGATCGGGGCTGGGAAGGAGCCACCATCTCATCCCTGCGCACCTATATCCGCGAACACACCAACCCTTGGGTCTTCGGGATCTCGGGGATCGCGATCATCGCGTTCATCATCCTCGGGGTGGCCTTCACCGATCAACTGGGACCCATCACTGAGGGAATCCGGTCGGGGATCGGCACGAACCTGGGTTGGCTCTACATGGCGGCGACGACGTTCTTCCTCGTCGCAGCGCTCTTCCTCCTGTTCAGCCGCTTCGGGAACATCCGGCTCGGCCCGGACGACTCGCGCCCCGAGTTCAGCAGCCTCGCCTGGTTCGCGATGCTCTTCACCACGGGCATGGGCATCGGTCTCGTGTTCTTCGGTGTCAACGAGCCGGTCACGCACCTGAACGCCCCCCGCTCGGAGGAACTCACTCCAGGGGAGCCCGAAGCCGTGGGCGAGGCCTTCGCCTCCACACTGTTCCACTGGAGCTTCCACCCGTGGGCCATCTACATCGCCCTCGGCCTGTCCCTGGGGTACTTCGCCTTCCGCAAGGGTCTCCCCCTGCGCCCCGCGTCAGCGCTCTACCCCCTCCTCGGCGACCGCGCCTTCGGGTGGATCGGGAACCTCGTCGACATCCTTGCCGTCTTCGGCACCATCTTCGGCCTGGCCACCTCTCTGGGTCTGGGCACGATGCAGATCAACAGCGGTCTGAACAACGTCTTCGGGCTGCCCATCAACGGGACCTCGCAGACGATCATCATCTGCGTCATCATCGCGGTCACCCTCTACAGCGTGATGTCGGGCATCGACAAGGGGCTGCGCCGCCTGTCGGTGCTCAACCTGGGGCTGGCCTTCGTCCTGATGATCTTCGTCTTCCTGGTCGGCCCGAAGCTGTGGATGACGAGCTCGATGTTCACCGGTGCGGGCGACTACCTCGCCAACATCGTCCCGTGGAGCCTCTCCTTCCCCTCGCCCCTGGCCGATGACGTCGCCGCGACCTTCGCCGCTGACTGGACCCTGTTCTACTGGGGCTGGTGGATCTCCTGGTCGCCCTTTGTCGGGATCTTCCTGGCGCGCATCTCCTACGGCCGCAAGATCCGCGAGTTCGTGCTCGGTGCGCTCTTCGCCCCCGCCGCCATCTCCGTCCTGTGGTTCGGTGT
This sequence comes from Nocardiopsis coralli, assembly GCF_014892575.1. Classification (GTDB taxonomy): domain Bacteria; phylum Actinomycetota; class Actinomycetes; order Streptosporangiales; family Streptosporangiaceae; genus Nocardiopsis; species Nocardiopsis coralli. The sequence goes on from NZ_JADBGI010000018.1 coordinate 113,408, forward strand.
CTTCGGTGGTGCCGGTACCTACTACGAGCTCTTCGACGACAGCTTCGCCGGCTTCTCGGACGACGAGGCAGAAGCCACCTACCAGTTGATGGACCTCCTGCCTCTGGCACCGGCCGTGGCCACGATCGCAGCGCTGTTCCTGATCCTGGTGGTCACGATCTTCTTCATCACCTCGGCCGACTCCGGGTCCTTGGTGGTGGACATGCTGACCAACGGCGGCGACACCAACCCTGTCCGTGCCCAGCGCGCCTTCTGGGCCGTCTGCGTGGGCGGGGTGACGCTCATCCTGCTCGTCCTGGGCGGGGAGGACGCTCTCACAGCGCTCCAAGCCGCCTCCGTCTCGACCGGTCTCCCGTTCGCCATCGTCCTGGTGTTCATGTTGATCGGTCTGTTCCTGGCGCTGTCCAAGGAACGCAAGCCGGGCGAACCCAAGACCGTCCGCGCCGAGGACTACCGTCCGACGCCGCGTCCGGACCGCCGCTGAGTCCGCCGAAAGCCCGACGACCATCGGCCCTGCGGGCCAGTGACAGGAAGGAGGAGGCATGGCACCCAAGCGTTTCCGCAACCCCTTCAACGGGGTCGTGGACATGATCACCGAGATGAACCGGATCTCCGACACCATGTCCTCGATAGAGACCAACCACGCGGGCGAGCGCGAGCGCGGTCACTCCGACGCGTGGAGCCCGCCGACGGACATCCTCGCCAGCGGGCGCGACCTCATCGTGCGGTGCGAGGTCCCCGGGGTGTACGAGGAAGACATCGACATCAGCTTCAACCACAGCGTGCTCACCATCAGCGGTGAGCGGCGCCGTGACGAGGACGACGTCGAGTACTACTCCTCGGAGCGGTTCATGGGCACGTTCCGCCGCGAGATCACCCTTCCCGAGGACGTCAAGCCGGCCGACATCGAGGCCACCTACGGCGAGGGCCTTCTCGTGGTGGTCGTCCGCGGTGCCGCCGACAGCAGCGCGCCCCGCGAGATCACCGTGAAGCGCCGCAAGCGCTGACGCGGTACCCGCGAACACGAAGGCGCCCCCGGTCGGTCGACCGGGGGCGCCTTCGTTCGTGTCCGGTGCCGGGGTACGGCCACCGGCCCCCGTGACGGGGGTGCCGGTTTCCTAGAACTCGCGGCCCTCCTCGTAGGGGCCGATGACGGCGAGCGCGCGCGGGCGGTTGAGCAGGTCCGCGGCGACCTCGGCGACGTCGGCGTCGGTGACCGCGTCCAGGCGGGCCAGGTCCTCGTCGATCGAGTAGTGGCGGGGCTGGTTGAGCTCGTGCGAGAGGATGCGGCCCATGCGGGCGTTGGTGCCCTCGCTTCCGAGCACCATCGCACCCTGGATCTGCCCCTTGGCGCGGCCGAGCTCCTCCGAGGTCAGACCGGAGGACGCGACCTTGGCGAGCTCCTCGCGGCACACCCCGATGACCTCGTCGATCTTCTCCGGCAGGCACCCCGCGTAGATCTGGAACGAGCCGGTGTCGGAGTAGGCCATGTGGAAGGCGTGCACCGCGTAGGCGAGCCCGCGCTTCTCCCGGACCTCCTGGAAGAGGCGCGAGGACATGCCGCCTCCCAGGGCAGCGCTCAGAAGCCTCAGGGCGTACCAGCGCGGGTCGAGGCGGGTCATCCCCTCCATCCCCATCAGGAGGTGCGCCTGCTCCGTCTCACGCGAGCGCAGGACGGTACCCCCGTGCACCGGGACGGACGTCTCCGTCGAACGCGGGCGCGAGGGACGGGCGTCACCGGCAGCGGCGAGCTGGCCGGCGAACATCGTGCGCACCCGCTCGACGAGTTCCGCGTGGTCCAGGCTGCCCGCGGCGGTCACCACGAGCTCGCCCGGGACGTAGGCGTCCCGGTACTGCTCGAGGATGCGCTCGCGCGGCAGGTTCCGGATCGTGTCGATGGTGCCGAGGATCGGGCGGGCCAGCGGGGAGTCGCCGAAGAACTTCTCCGCGAAGACGTCGTCGACCAGGTCGGCCGGCTCGTCCTCGTACATGGCGATCTCCTCGAGGATCACCCCGCGCTCGGTCTCCACCTCCTCCGCGTCGAGGGTGGAGTTGGCGACCATGTCACCGATGACGTCGACGGCCAGCGGGAGGTCCCGGTCGAGCACCTTCGCGTAGTAGCAGGTGTGCTCCTTGGTCGTGTAGGCGTTGTGGTCGGCGCCCACACTGTCGAGCTCGGCGGCGATGTCGAGCGGGGAACGCCGCTGGGTCCCCTTGAAGAGCAGGTGCTCCAGGAAGTGGGCGGAACCGGCGTGCGCGGAGTCCTCGTCGCGCGAACCCGTGGTCGCCGAGATGCCGAACGCAGCCGACCGCACACCGGGGACGCTCTCGGAGACCACACGCAGGCCGCCGGGCAGCACGGTGCGCTGGACCAGGCCGGAGCCGCCGGTGGGCTCCATCAGGGTGACGGTGGAACCCGGCTCCTGTTCGGCGGCGATGGGCACAGAGCTCATGAAACCTCTTCCACGTGTTTCGGGGGGTACGTTCCTGCGGGGCCGTCCCGCGCCGTCGGGCGTGGGGCAGCATACGCCGCGGGGGCGGCCGTACCCCTTTTCCGGATACGGCCGCCCCCGCGGTCGGTGCTCGTCGATCAGGTGTTCTCGGAGCGGTTCGTGTTGCGGCGGCGACGGCGGCGCGGAGCAGCGTCCCCGCCGTTGTCGTCACCGTTGTCGTCCTCGTCGTCCTTCTTGCCGTTGTCGGCGGAGGACTCCTCGGCCTTGGCGGCCTTGGCGGCCTCCTCCTCGACGACCTCGACCGGGGCCAGCGACAGCTTGCCGCGGTCGTCGATCTCGCGGATCTCGACCTGGATCTTCTCGCCGATGCCGATGACGTCGTCGAGGTTCTCGATGCGCTTGCCGCCGTGCAGCTTGCGGATCTGCGAGATGTGCAGCAGACCGTCCTTGCCGGGCAGCAGCGAGACGAACGCACCGAACGTGGTCGTCTTGACGACCGTGCCCAGGTAGCGGTCGCCGACCTCGGGCATCGTCGGGTTGGCGATCTGGTTGATGGTGTCCCGGGCGGCCTCGGCGGAGGGGCCGTCGGTGGCACCGATGTAGATCGTGCCGTCGTCCTCGATGGTGATGTCGGCGCCGGTGTCGTCCTGGATCGAGTTGATCATCTTGCCCTTGGGGCCGATGACCTCGCCGATCTTCTCGGTCGGGACCTGGACGGTGAGGATGCGCGGAGCGTTCGGGCTCATCTCGGCCGGACGCTGGATGGCCTCCTGCATGACGTCGAGGATCGCCAGGCGGGCGCCGCGGGCCTGCTGCAGGGCCAGGGACAGCTGCTCGGCGGGGATGCCGTCGAGCTTGGTGTCCAGCTGCAGGGCGGTGATGAGCTCACGGGTACCGGCGACCTTGAAGTCCATGTCGCCGAACGCGTCCTCGGCACCGAGGATGTCGGTCAGCGTGACGAACTGGTCGCCGTCGCTGATCAGACCCATCGCGATGCCGGACACCATCTCCTTGAGCGGCACGCCGGCCGCCATGAGGGACATGGTGGAGGCGCAGACCGAACCCATCGACGTGGAGCCGTTGGAGCCCAGCGCCTCGGAGACCTGGCGGATCGCGTAGGGGAACTCCTCGCGCGAGGGCAGGACCGGGAGCAGGGCGCGCTCGGCGAGGGCGCCGTGCCCGATCTCGCGCCGCTTGGGCGAGCCCACCCGGCCGGTCTCACCGGTGGAGTAGGGCGGGAAGTTGTAGTTGTGCATGTAGCGCTTGGTCTTGTCCGGGTTGAGCGTGTCAACCGTCTGCTCCATGCGCAGCATGTTCAGCGTGGTGACCCCCATGATCTGGGTCTCACCGCGCTCGAAGAGGGAGGAGCCGTGCACCCGCGGCAGCACGCCGACCTCGGCGCTCAGCTGGCGGATGTCCTTGGGACCGCGGCCGTCGATGCGGACCTGGTCGCGCAGGACACGCTCGCGCATGAGCTGCTTGCTCAGCGAGCGGAAGGCGGCGCCGATCTCCTTCTCGCGGCCCTCGAACTGCTCGGCAAGGCGCTCGGCGACCTCGGCCTTGACCTCGTCGAGCTTGTTCTCGCGGTCCTGCTTGTCGGCGATCGTGAGCGCCTTGGACAGGTCCTCGCGGACGGAGGAGTCGACGGCCTCGTAGACGTCGTCCTCGTGGTCGAGGAAGATCGGGAACTCGGCGGTCTCCGGGGCGGCCTGCTCGGCCACGGCGGCCTGGGCCTTGCACAGCACCTTGATGAAGGGCTTGGCGGCCTCGAGGCCCTCGGCGATGGTCTGCTCGTTGGGGCCGACGGCGCCCTCGGAGACCAGCTTGAGGGTCTGCGGGGTGGACTCGGCCTCGACCATCATGATGGCCACGTCGCCGTCCTCCAGCACACGGCCGGCCACGACCATGTCGAAGGTGGCGCTCTGCAGCTCGGCGTGGGTCGGGAAGCCCACCCACTGGCCGTCGATGAGGGCGACGCGCACGCCGCCGATCGGGCCGGAGAACGGGATGCCGGAGATCTGCGTGGACATCGAGGCGGCGTTGATCGCCACGACGTCGTACAGGTGCTCGGGGTGCAGGGCCAGCACGGTCTCGACGACCTGGATCTCGTTGCGCAGGCCCTTCTTGAAGGACGGGCGCAACGGGCGGTCGATGAGGCGGCAGGTGAGGACGGCGTCCTCGGAGGGCCGGCCCTCGCGGCGGAAGAAGGAGCCGGGGATGCGGCCGGCCGCGTACATGCGCTCCTCGACGTCCACCGTGAGGGGGAAGAAGTCGAGGTTGTCCTTGGGGCGCTTCGAGGCGGTGGTGGCCGACAGGACGACGGTCTCGTCGTCCAGGTAGACCGTGGCCGAACCGGCGGCCTGGCGGGCCAGACGGCCGGTCTCGAAGCGGATGGTGCGGGTGCCGAAGCCACCGTTGTCGATGACGGCCTCAGCCGAGTAAACGCCCTCCATGGGCGACCTCCTACTACACGTTCGTCGTGCCGGACGGGCTCTCCTGCCCGCCGACACATCGGGTCGGTTGCCCGTGTCCGTGCCCCGGAGTTGATGACGACCGGTCATCGATCGAAGCCCACGGCGGACGTGCGCCGGGGACCACTACCGAGGACCGGCCTCGACTCTGCGGCCGAGGGAGCAGATCACGGGCGTGTTCGCGTCGTGTGCGGTTACGACGCGGGCCCACACGAATGCGGGCCGTGCAACACCTTACTAACAAAGAGGGAGTGGCCGCGGCCACTCCCTCCCACAACACACCTGGGCCCGGGTTCAGTCCCGGGGCCGGGCGTACGTTCTAGCGGCGCAGGCCGAGACGCTCGATGAGCGAGCGGTAACGGTTGATGTCCTGCTTGGCGACGTACTTCAGCAGACGGCGGCGGCGGCCGACCATCAGCAGCAGGCCGCGGCGGCTGTGGTGGTCCTGCTTGTGCGTCTTGAGGTGCTCGGTCAGCTCGGTGATGCGGTGGGTCATCAGCGCGACCTGGACCTCGGGGGAGCCGGTGTCACCTTCGGTGGTGCCGTACTCCTGGATGATCTTCTGCTTGGTGGCGGCGTCGATCGACACGTCGCTCCTTCTCGTGGTTCGGTACGCAGGACGATCCCGGGACAGAGCCTGGGATCTGGACACGGTGACCGCGCGTACGAACAGTCACCGCCGCGTGTGCGGGCGGCCCGGCTCCGAACGGGTCGGGGATCCGCCTGCCCGGGCGCTGGGCCTCGGGGGCACACGTGAACGTTTCGAGCCTACCGCAGGTCGGGCAGTGCTCGGGCGGGCCGGGGGGGGAGGCACCGGCCTCACCGGCGTCACCGGCCCGCGAGGACCTTCCGGCAGCGGTCGACGTCGCGGTTCATGGCCACGATGAGCTCGTCCACGGAGCCGAAGCGCTCCTGCCCGCGGATGTGCACGGTGAAGTCGACCGCCATGGGGACCCCGTAGAGCTCGAGGTCGTCGCGGTCGAGTGCGTAGGCCTCCACGGTGCGCTCGGCGCCGTCGAAGGTGGGGTTGGTGCCGACCGAGATCGCCGCGGGCCAGCGGGCTTCCTCCCCCTCCGCGGCGTCGAGGCGGGCCATCCAGCCGGCGTAGACACCGTCGTCGGGTACGGCGGTCCCCGGGGCCAGGTCCATGTTCGCGGTGGGGAACCCGAGCAGTTCACGGCCGCGTGCGGCGCCGTGCACGACGTGGCCCTGGACCCGGTGCGGGCGCCCCAGGAGCTCGGCGGCCCCGGCGACGTCGCCCTCGGCCAGGAGCCCGCGCACACGCGTGGAGGTGACCGGGCCGCCGTCGTCGGCGACCAGGGGGACCCCGTGTGCGGTGAACCCGTGGGCGGCGCCGAGGTCCTCGAGCGCGGCGACGGTACCGGCGGCGCGGTGGCCGAACCGGAAGTCCTCCCCCACGACGACGGCGGCCGCGTGCAGGTGGTCGACAAGCACGTGGCGCGCGAACTCCTCGGGGGTCAGCGCGGCGAGCTCCTTCGTGAAGGGCAGGACCACGACGGCGTCGGCCCCGGCCCGGCCGAGCAGTTCCACCCGGCGGTCCACGGGTGTGAGCACGGACGGCCCCGTGCCGCGCAGGACGGCCTGCGGGTGCGGCTCGAAGGTCACCGCGACCACGGGCAGGCCGAGGTCGCGTCCGCGTTCGGCCGCGGTCCCGACGATGGCGCGGTGCCCGCGGTGCACCCCGTCGAAGACGCCCACGGCCACAACCGAGCGTCCCCATCCGGAGGGGATGCCCTCCAGCCCGTCCCATCGGCGCACGTTCGGCTCCCCTGGTTCGTCGACGATGCTTGCCTCCCCAAGCGTGCCACGCCCGTACCCCCGCCGGAGCCACGCGCCCCTGGGCCGGCATCCAGGGTCTGGTAGCCGCGGTGTGGGTACAGAGGTCGGGACACCTCGCCAGAAACGCGCACATGCCTGGTCACGCTGCGCTGTCTTCCATCCATGACCAGCACGTTGACACGCACCCCCGCGTGGCGGCGCTTCCTCCGCCTGCCCCGCAGGAACACCGACCACACCCCCGGGTGGCCTGGTGGCATACGGGGTAGCATGAGGAGCATGAGCGATGCCACCAAGAAGTACTCCGTGACCCTGCCCGAGGACCTCGCCGAGGACGCACGTTCACGCAGCGGCGGCGCAGGGTTGTCGGCGTACGTGACCCGAGCAGTACGGCGGGAGATCGAGAGAGAACGGCTCGCCGAACTCCTGGAGGCGATGGAGGCCGAGAACGGGCCCTCGACCCCTGAGGGCATGGACGCCGCGCTCGAGAGCTACTACCGGGCGGCGGCCGAGCAGAGCACATCCGAGGTACAGCGATCATCCGAAGGCGAAGCAGCGTGACCAAGGCCGGACCACCCCCACCCCGCACCGTGATCCTCGACAGCGAGGGCCTGTCCAAGGCCGTCCTGCGGGACACCACCCTCATGAACTGGACCGCGGCGGCCGTCGCGAGAGACATGTCCGTCGTCACCAGTGCGGCCACCGTCGTCGAGGTGATGCACCCCAAGCTCAACCGGTCGGCGCTGGATTGGACGCTCTCCCGCATCAAGGTCGTGCCGGTGGACGAGAGCATTGCACGCCTGTCGGCCCAACTGCTCCGCGACGCGAAGCTGCACGGCCACAAACACGCATTGGATGCGATGGTCTGTGCCACCGCGCTCACTTCTCCCGGGCCCAGGGCGATCCTGACCTCCGACCCCAAGGACCTGATCACACTCAGCGCGGGACGTGCGACCGTCGTCCCCATCTAGGGCCTGTTTGGCGAACACCCAGCCCACCCGTCGCCCGCCACCACCCTCAAACGACGCCTTCGGCGCAGTAGCTGGCCGAAGCGACGGAAGGCGTCCACCAAACAGACCCTGGGCCGTCCACCGGACAGACGTCAGGCCGGGTGGAAGACCACCACGGGTTTCATGTGGCCCGGCCGGTTCTCGCCCAGGGCGACCACGGTGCCGTCGGGGGCGAACAGGCCGATGGTGCCGTCGCCGAGGGAGCTCGGGCCGATCCGGTTGCCGTGCCGGNCCGTCCACCGGACAGACGTCAGGCCGGGTGGAAGACCACCACGGGTTTCATGTGGCCCGGCCGGTTCTCGCCCAGGGCGACCACGGTGCCGTCGGGGGCGAACAGGCCGATGGTGCCGTCGCCGAGGGAGCTCGGGCCGATCCGGTTGCCGTGCCGGATCCGCTTGGTCTCACCCTCGTCCATCGTGCGGACCGGGAACGCGGCGGCCACGGCGTGGGCCAGCGGCACCTGCGTGTACTCCTCGGCGAGCTGGTCGAGCGTGCGCGCCTGCGAGGCCTCGTACGGCCCCACACGCGTGCGGCGCAGCGCGCCCAGGTGGCCGCCCACACCCAGGTCCTCGCCCATGTCACGGGCCAGGGAGCGGATGTACGTGCCGCTGGAGCACGACACCACCGCGTCCACGTCGACGAAGGCGCCCTCGGGGTCCTCGACCCTGCGCACGCCGGTGACATCGAACTGCGACACCGTGATCTCGCGGGCCTTGAGGGCGACCTCCTTGCCCTCCCGCGCGGACTTGTAGGCGCGCTTACCGTCGACCTTGATCGCGCTGACCTGCGGCGGAACCTGCTGGATCGCCCCGGTCAGCTTCGCGGTCGCGGCCCGGACCTCCTCCTCCGTGACCGCCGACGCGTCCCGGCGCTGCCCGGGCTCGCCCTCGGCGTCGTCGGTGTTGGTGGTCAGCCCCAGGCGGAAGGTCGCCTCGTAGGTCTTCTCGGTGAGGGTCAGGTGACCGAGGAGCTTGGTGCCCTTCTCGATCCCCAGCACCAGCACCCCGGTGGCCATCGGGTCCAGGGTCCCGGCGTGCCCCACCCGACGGGTCCCCGCCAGCCGGCGCATCCGGGCGACCACGTCGTGCGAGGTCCAGTCGGCGGGCTTGTCGACGACCACGACACCGCTGTCGGCCATGGTGCTCCTCATCGGTGGAAGGGCGGCGGCCAGCTGCCGCCGCCGGTACTACTCTTCTTCGTCGTCGCGCTCTCGCGGCGTCTTGTACGGGTCCGCCTCGACCGGGGTGGCGTCGGAGGCCCGCTCGGCCTTCTCCTCGTCCTCGCGGCGCGCCTGGGCCAGCAGCTGTTCGATGTGCTGGGCGTTCTCGTGCACCTCGTCGACGACGAAGGTCAGGGTCGGGGTGTGCCGGATGCCGGTCTGCCGACCGACCTCCGTGCGGATCACGCCCTTGGCGCTCTCCAGGGCGGCGGCCGAGGCGGCCCGCTCGCCCTCGCTGCCGAACACCGTGTAGTAGACCTTCGCGTCCCGCAGGTCAGCGGTGATACGCGCGTCGGTCACGGTGACAAAACCCAGGCGCGGGTCCTTGATACGCCGGTCCAGCATCTCGGCGACGATGCGCTGGATGCGGTCGGCGATCCTGCGCGCGCGTGCGGCGTCAACCATCGTCAGTCTTCCTCTTCGTTGAAGAGCCGCTGCCTGGCGGACAGCAGCTCCAGTTCGGGACGGGCCGCGACGAACCGTTCGCAGCTGTCCATCTGGTCCGTGGCGTGCGCGGCCGTCGGTGCCACCACAGCGACACCGATCTTGGCTCTCCGGTAGAGGTCCTGCTCGCCCACTTCCGAGACCGACACCGAGAACTTCCGGCGCAGTTCCGACAGGACGGGACGGACCAGCGAACGCTTCTGCTTGAGCGAGTGGACGTCACCGAGGAGGACGTCCAGGGTCAGCGCCCCAACGTACAAGTCGATCACCCGTGGTGTGTGTGAACCGTCAAAGGCGGGGCCCCGGCCGTGTGCACGGCCGGGGCCCCTCACGGATTCGGGCTCCGTGCGAGCCCGGAGTGCACCCTAGTCGCGGGGCTTCTCCTGCATCTCGTACGTCTCGATGACGTCCTCGACCCGGAGGTCGTTGTAGCTCAGGCCGATACCGCACTCGAAGCCCTCGCGGACCTCGGTGGCGTCGTCCTTGAACCTGCGCAGGGATTCCACGTTGAGGTTCTCGGAGATGACCACACCCTCGCGGATGAGGCGCGCCTTCGCGTTGCGGCGGATGAGGCCGCTGCGGACGATCGAGCCGGCGACGTTGCCGATCTTCGGCACCTTGAAGACCTCGCGGATCTCGGCGCTGCCGAGCTGGACCTCCTCGTAGATGGGCTTGAGGAGACCCTTGACGGCGGCTTCGACCTCGTCGATGGCCTGGTAGATGACCGAGTAGTAGCGGATGTCCACACCCATGCGGTCGGCCAGCTCGCTGTTCTTGCCCTCGGGCCGAACGTTGAAGCCGACGATGATCGCATCGGCGGACGTCGCCAGGTTGATGTCGTTCTGCGTGATCGCACCGACACCGCGGCCGATGACGCGGATGCTGACCTCGTCACCACCGGCGTCGATCTTGAGCAGCGACTCTTCCAGGGCCTCGACCGAACCGGAGGTGTCACCCTTGATGAGGAGGAGCAGCTCGGAGCGCTCGCCCTCCTTGAGGTGGTCCTGCCAGGTGTCGAGGGTGACCCGGCGGGCCGAACGCGCCTGCTGGGCGAAACGCTCGCGCGCCTCGCGCTGCTGGGCGATCTGCCGCGCAACACGGTCGTCCTTGACCACCAGGAAGTTGTCGCCGGCGCTGGGCACGTTGGTCAGACCCAGCACCTGCACCGGACGGGACGGCTCGGCGCTCTGCACGTTCTGGCCGTGCTCGTCGAGCATGGCCCGCACGCGGCCGTGCGCGTCGCCGCAGACGATCGAGTCGCCGACGTTGAGCGTTCCGCGCTGGACCAGGACGGTGGCCATGGAACCACGGCCGCGGTCGAGGTAGGCCTCGATCGCGATGCCCTGGGCCTCCATGCCCGGGTTCGCCTTGAGGTCGAGCGCGGCGTCGGAGGTCAGAACGACCGACTCGAGCAGGTCGTCGATGTTCTCGCCCTTGAGGGCGGAGATGTCGACGAACTGCACGTCGCCACCGAACTCCTCGGCGACGAGGCCGTACTCGGTCATCTGGGCACGGACCTTCTGCGGGTCGGCGCCTTCGACGTCGATCTTGTTGACCGCGACCACGATCGGGACCTCGGCGGCCTTGGCGTGGTCGATGGCCTCGGCCGTCTGCGGCTTGACGCCGTCGTCGGCGGCCACGACCAGCACCGCGATGTCCGTCGCCTTCGCACCACGGGCACGCATGGCGGTAAACGCCTCGTGACCAGGGGTGTCGATGAAGGTGAGCTTGCGCTCGACGTCGTCGACCTCGGTCGCGACCTGGTAGGCACCGATGTGCTGGGTGATCCCGCCGGCCTCGCCGCTGACGACGTTGGACTTGCGGATGGTGTCCAGCAGTCGGGTCTTACCGTGGTCGACGTGACCCATGACGGTGACCACCGGCGGACGCGGACGCAGGTCCTCGTCGCTGCCCTTGTCCTCACCGAACTCGATGGAGAAGGACTCCAGCAGCTCGCGGTCCTCGTCCTCGGGACTGACGACCTCGACGCGGTACTTGAGCTCCTCACCGAGCAGGACGAGCGTCTCGTCCGGCAGGGACTGGGTCGCGGTGACCATCTCGCCCAGGTGCATCATGACCTGGACCAGCGACGCCGGGTTGACGTCGATCTTGTCGCCGAAGTCCGACAGCGAGGCGCCGCGCGACAGACGGATCGTCTGGTTGTTGCCACTGGGAATCTTCACGCCGCCGAAGGACGGGGCCTGATAGTCGTGGAACTCTTGACGCCGCTGCTTCTTGGACTTGCGGGCGCGGCCCGGACGACCACCGGGACGGCCGAACGCACCAGCGGTACCGCCACCGCGGCCACGGCCACCGGGACGGCCGCCGAAACCGCCGGGACGACCGCCGCCGCCCGGACGCGGACCCGCGGGGGCACCGCCGCCACGGCCGCGGCCACCGCCGCCACCGGGACGACCGCCACCGCCGCC
>NZ_JADBGI010000019.1 GCF_014892575.1 Nocardiopsis coralli
GTTTTCTACTGATTCCCAGTCACTGAGATCACCTCAGTGAGAGGGTCGAACTGAACAAGGTGACCTTCACCGCCGGTACAGTCAATGGCCAAGTAGATACCATTTCTGTCTCCAGCTGCCTCGACCTCTGGGTCAGATTTCTCACTACACCAAGATGATGGATCTAATTCCCAAGCATAGTCGTCATCTTCAGAACTGCGAAGCTGACCTTTTAGGTGATCATCAAAGAAAACACGCACATCGCCTGAGGCAACTTCAGGAACAATATTACTTCCGGACGAGAAGTCCTCCCGAGACAGCACCTCACCAGTTTCAGGTTTTAGGATGATTTCTCGGGTCTTATTCGTGAACCAGCGCCCAGGAACAGAATGAGTGACAGCCACGAGTGAATTTGTGGTGATCTCAATATCGACTTCCCCCCCGGGAACACGGTACGCCCACCCAACAGTCCCCTCCGGATAATTCAGGCCAGCCACCCCATCGTCCAATACTGCGATTGGCATATGGCTCACATTTAGTATCTCCTGTACATCGAGATCCGGGTCGGGGGAAACGTCATGGACGCGGCTAGAATTCTCCCCCTTTTCTGGCTTTATTTCGTCATTTTCAGAGGTTTCATGTACTATATTGAGTGATTCTCTGTCTGGCCACAAATAGAACATGCCAAAGGCTGTACCCGCAAGACAAATAATAGCCAGGATGATTGATACTTTTATTTTCATGTCACTGATATTCTGACTCTACCTCTCATGAAACAGGATCGAAACTTCGAACATACTGCTCGATGTACTCCTCCAGCAGATCACCTCACAGACCTGTTCTCCTCGTACTCAGCCTGACGCCACTCATCGCTGTTCTCAATCAGACCGACCTCGATCGGAGCAGGCTCCCCCTCAGACCCCCACTCCACGAACTCGGCCTCCACCGGCCCCCGATCCAGATCCGGCACCGTCAAGTGCGACAACCGCAGAACACCATCGCCCAGCAACACACCGGGATCACTCTTCATCTCGGAGGGCCGGGCCGGCACCAGCGCTTCTTCGAGTTTGTCCCCCTCGAAGGACACGTGCCGGTACTCCACCGCATCATCATCGGGCAACCAATCGGCCGACACACTGCCCTCATCCGTCAGCGTCACACGCTCATCCGGTGTCAAGTCGCCCTCAAAAGCCTCGCCCTCGAAGCGTTCGCCCGACTCCACGTCAACCAGGAACTGCTCCACATCCGGACCGGCGCGGATTATGTGAGCGTCGTGGACACCGAAAGTGAGGACACCGTCCTGCGCTTCCCAGAGGAGGGTGAGGAGAGCGCAGAGGCGATGAACTATCAGGTCGCCTTCTCCCAGGACGGCTCGCTCGTCGCCATCGCGGAGGGCTCAGAGAGCGTTCTCGTGTACGACCTGGAAGAGGACGAGGTCCTGCACGAGCTGACACCCCGAGGCCTCGTCAACGGCATGACCTTCGACCGGGACGGGACCTACCTGTTCGCCGGCGCTGCTACAGAGCGGCCAGCCCGGTCGGGGGTTCCAGTGGGACCTGGAGACCGGTGAAGAGGTCGAGCTGGGGAACACGCTCATCTACGAGCAGCCAACGCTGCACCCCGAGAGCGAGACCCTCGTCGTCGCGGATTCCAGCGTGGAGGAGACGACGCTCATTTTCCTCGACCCGGACACGTTGACCGACACCCATCAGTTCAACTGATCCTACAGAAAACCTGAAGCCGCCCCACGCACGAATGGTCATTTCACGTCGCACGTGAAGTGATCCTCCATGTGAGCAGACACTCCTCGCGTGTCTAATAACTTTCCGCGTCTAGCAAAATCAGAACGAGCAAATTCCACCCCACACTCAAAGCGCTCGACAAATCACCAAATTCGGTTGCCATCGAGATTCGAACCCAAACCTCAGGAACGGCAGCTCAACCTTCTTATGCTCATTTTTCCTACACTCAAGGATTCCACCAACCATCAAGAATTATGCACCCTTCACCCACTTCCTTCTCTCAACATCGAAAAGATTAATTTGAACTTCCACCCCTTCTCCAGCAAGCACCTCCACTGAAAAACGGGAATCGAACCGAAGGCCGCCCAATCAGGATCGTCAGATAAACCCGGACCCACAGTCAACGTAATCAGAAATACTCTCATAGTATTCTGCATGAGAATCGTAATACTCGAAATCCAAGGGTGAATATGATGAAAAGAATGACATTCCACTCTCCTCCTGGTCGCACCATGTAACATAATTTGCCCTCATTGCATAATTTAGGGCGCTATCTACTTTAGTAATACTTCCGGATCCCGGTCCAGGCTGTACGTCCCACTCACCAAAATCGTACTCGACATAAAATTCGCCCGGATCTCCCTTTATCACGCCAGATCTCAAAAGTTCATTTTTATGCTCTCTGCTTCCCTCCAGCACACCCCCCGAGTCTTGTTCCACGAACATTCGGTCCAGGATCGATAGCATGAGGTGTCGTTCCACCCTCTCCCTCGAGATCGATACCTGCTCCGCCTCCTTCTCACTACTCAGCGCGTTCCCCATCTCCCTCTGCAAACCACAACCTGTCGCCGATATGAGTATTGTGACCAAACCTGCTGTAAGAACTTTTTTCAAGCGCTGTTCATAAAAAAATATCCGTCCGATAAGATCTCCTCGACTCCCCATATATATACCATTCTTTTCCAACTTTCCCTCAAAGCCAAAATATCCCAAGGTTTTCCGATTTCCCTCTCTCGTGACCTCATACTTCCTCGCAAGGAGCCACTGAAGGCCCCCTCTAGCGACTACTTTGCGTGGAATCGCTATGGCCACACTCGAAATTCGGAAGTCATTTAATCGATAAGATCAATTCGTCTAAGCAATCACTACTTACGCGCTAAAAAAATAGATTTTCGGTCCCTGATGACAGGGGTCAAAGAATCCTTCATCTCCTCCCTTCTATTATTGTAATGAGTCCAGAACTGGTCGCTATAATTAACGCCATTATCACCTCCATCCGATGACCCAGGGGTGGTGTCATACCGTCGTGGCCGCCTGACTCAACTGCCGATCCTCGACCCGGTAGTGCCACAACTCCTCACCGCTCTCGGCGTCCAGAGCGACCACGCCGTCGTCCAACTCCAGCACCGGTCCAGCCACACCGGACCGCACAGCGGAGAATTCGTGCGGATACTCCGGCTCCCACTCCCACGCCACCCCCGACACCGAGTCCAGCGGACCGTACTCAGCAACCTGCCCCTCATACACACGGTGATCAACACCGTCACCAACCAACGCACAACCGCTCAACAACACGACCGAAGACACCAGAACCGGGGGAAACAACCGCATACCGCGACCCTACGCACCCCGCCCCGGGTCGCCCGTTCCCGCCCTTGGGGCGTTAACCTCGTTCGCGGGAGCCAAGACGGCCAACCACCGCAAAGCCACACCAGGCGCCCACCCGCATCCTCCCGATCCCCGGTAGATCCACGCGCGAGCAGGACCACATGATCCCCCTCCATCCCCACGACCCGCCCCACATCGGACCCTTCCGACTCCTGGGACGGCTCGGCGAAGACACCTGCACCCGCTCCTACCTCGCCACCTCTGCCGAGCATCCGGCGGTGGACCTGCGTGTGGTGCGTTCCAACCTGGCCTCCTCGCCCGCTTTCCGCTCGGCGTTCGCGCACCGGGTCGAGACCGCCTACGACGTACGCAGCAACCACGCCCCCGCCCTGCTCGACCACGACCTGGAACACGCCGCACCCTGGGCCGCCCTCCAATACCCCGCCGGCCCGACCCTGGCCTCCACCGTGCGCGCACACGGACCCCTGCCCGCGAGCGCCCTGCACCCCCTGGCCCTGGCCACAGCCCAGGCCCTGGCCGACCTGCACACCGGCCACCGAACGCATGCTTCTCTGTCACCCGAAGGGGTCGTGCTCCCCGCCCACGGGGCCGTCCTGGCCGACCCCGGGTTCGAATGGGCCCTGACCCAGATCCAAGAGGAACCGCCCCACCCAGACTTCGCCGCGCCCGAGGACGGGGCCGCACCCGCCACCGACATCCACGCCTGGGCCGCCACCCTGTGCTGGGCCGCGGGCACCACCGCCCACGAGCGCGACCCCGACCGTCTTCCACTCCAGCTGCGCGACCTGATCGAGGCGTGCCTGCAGGAAGACCCCGCGATGCGCCCGGCCGCGGCCGACCTGGTCCAGATGCTCGGCGGACCCGCGATGCCCACCCCCTGGGCACCCGACCTCGCCGCGACCCTGGCCCGAGCCCAAGAACCAGCGAACAGGGCCCTCCAAGCCGGCCAACACCGCCCCAAGAAGGACCGCACCGCCCCCATCGCCCTGACCGCCGGCGGCCTCACCCTGGCACTCATCGCCGGACTCGGGGCCGTGTGGCTCACCCGGGACGACGGCCTCGACGCAGCAACGGACGAGTTCCCCTCGCTCATCACCGACGCCGGCTGCTTGGACCAGGACACACAGCTCGCCTCACCTCCGGCCACGGTGGAAGACCTCGGAGCCGTCCAGCTGGACTTCTCCCCCGACGGCGACGTCATCGCGGTGGAGACCGAGGAGATCGGGCTCTCCCTCTGGGACTGGCAGGACGGCGGGGAGATCGCCCGCGTCTTCGGCGACGAGAAGGGCAGCGGGGGACCCAACTTCGCCCCTGTCGGATGTCTGTTGACCGCAGTGAGCGTGCACGAGTTCCCGGGCGATCGCGAATACAACACCCTCAACACACTCGACGTCCCGTCGGGCGAGATCACCGAACACCACGGACCGCAATCCGAACGCGCTCTCGACGAGCTCGAACGGCCCCGCCGGTCCATCGGATCGGACTTCTCGCCCTCGGGCGACCAGCTACTCGTGGTGCTCGAGCCCGACCACAGTCTGGAGAACCGCCTCGCCGCTGTGGGCGTGATCGACATGGACACCGGGGAGCTCACACACACCCTGGGTGGCGAGTTGGGTGACCTGGTCCACGACGCCCAGTTCGTCGACGAGGAACGGATCATCACTGAAGGCGACTTGGTGCTCGAAGTGCGATCCGTGGAGAACGACGAGGTCGAACAGACCATCCGGAACGCGACAGGCAAGTTCACGCTCTCGCACGACCGAACCGAGGTCTTCTTCTTGAGCGAGGGCGACCTCGTGCACTGGGACCTCGAATCCGAATCCGAAGTGTCCCGGTATTCGGTGCAGGAGTACTACGAGAAGACCGAGCCGGAGGACGAGTACGGCCAGTGGGGCGAGATCTCCGTGTCACCGGAGGGGGACCTCCTCCACTTCTGGTGGTACGAACTGCCCCCGCCGGAGGAACAGGGCGATGTCATCGAGGACGACGAGGTCGAGGAACACTCGTACCTCTGGGACCTGGAGACCGGCGAGAACATCACTGAGAACGAGGGCGACGACTACCTCGTGCGCAACATCGCCTTCCACCCCGAGCAGGAGGTCATCGCCGCCATCAACGATGAACGCGGTATCGACCTGCTCGACCCGGACACCCTCGACGTGATCGACACGCTCCCCTGACCCCCGCGACCCCCGACGACGTGCCAGGACTTGACGATGCAGCCTCTGACCTCCACTGACCCCACCGAGATCGGCCCCCATCAGGTTCTGGGTCGTCTGGGGGCGGGAGGCATGGGAGCGGTCTACCTGGCGCGTACCCCCGACCGGCGCCTGGCTGCGCTCAAGGTCATCCACCGCGAGCTCGCGGCGAGCTCTGATTTCCAGGCACGTTTCGGCCGTGAGGTCCGCACCGCACAGATGGTCCGCGGCCCCTACACCCCCGCCGTGATCGCCGCTGAGCCTTACGGCCCCACACCGTGGATGGCGACCGAATACGTACCGGGTCCCACGCTCAAGGCGGCTGTCACCGCCAACGGCCCCTTCCCCGAGACCTCCCTTCGGGTACTGGCACTGGGCCTGGCTCAGGCTCTGCAGTCGGTCCACGCTGCCGGGCTCATGCACCGCGACCTCAAACCCGGCAACGTGCTGCTCTCCCCGCGCGGCCCGCAGGTGATCGACTTCGGCATCGCCCGCGCCGTCGAAGGCACCGTCCTCACCAAGACGGGGCAGGCCTTCGGCACCCCCGCCTACGCCTCACCCGAAACCGTGCTCGGCCGAGAACAGACCCCCGCCAGCGACCTGTTCTCCCTCGCCGGCGTCGTGCTCTACGCAGCCCAAGGACACCCACCCTTCGGCACCAAGCCCGCCGCAGATGTGCTCACCCGGGTGGTCAGCTCCGAACCCGACCTGAGCAACCTTCCGCCGGGCAGCCTGCGCGAGCTCATCACCCGTTGCCTGGCCAAAGACCCCGCGGACCGGCCCACCGCCGACGAACTCGTCCGAGTCCTCTCCGCCGAACCACTCCCACCCGCCGAGCACGGATGGCTCCCGGCCAATGTCCACCGCTCCATCGACTTCCACCAACACGAACTCCACACCGTCAGCAGCACCGTGCCCACTCTCGGCGCCTCCTTGCCCCAAACAACTGCTACGGGCCGCCGCGCACGAACCTGGCTCGTGGCCGGCGCCGCCACCATGGCGTTGGGCTTGGTTGCAGGGTTGGGCACCGTGCTCCACGGGCCCTGGGGGAACGCCGCCGACGACGGGACCGACGCGGCCGAAGAATCCACCACCGAGCAGGAGAACCTCCCGGACTCGATCGAAGGAACGCTGTACGGCCTGGAATTCACCGAGGACGGGGACAGCCTCTTCGTTCAGACCGCCCAGGGCCTCACCCTGTGGGACTGGCGGGAAAGTGAAGCGACAAGGAACCTGGGCGACGCATCCCTCAACTTCACCACCACGCCATCGGGCGAGGCCGTGGGGGTTTCCGGGGACCTCATCGTGGTCCTGGATCAGAACCAGGAGCAGGTCGCCGATCTGCTCGTCGACGAACCCGACAACATGGACAACTTCCGCTTCTACGAGGCGGTGACCGCTACACCGGACGGGACCATCCTCGCCGTACAGCGGACCGTGGAACACGACGAGTACCTCCTGCGCGAATGGGACTGGCGCAGTGACGAGACCACGGACCGCGAACTCGATGCTCCGGTACATGCCCTCGACCACAGCCCGAGCGGAACGCACCTGGCCATCACCCATGGAGCCGGCGAGATGGACGACCCGGACGCGCCTGCCGAAAGCGAGCACACGCAGACAGAGGGCAGCGCGGATTATGTGAGCGTCGTCGACACCGACAGCGAGGACACCGTGCTGCGCTTCCCCGAGGAGGGAGAGGAGAGCGTAGGAGCCGGTCTCTACGACGTGGCCTTCTCCCCGGACGGCTCACTCGTCGCCATCGCGGAGGGCGGAGAGCGCGTTCTCGTGTACGACTTGGAGGAAGACGAGGTCCTGCACGAGCTGACGCCCAGGGGTCTCGTCAACGGCATGACCTTCGACAACGACGGGACCTACCTGTTCACCGGCGCCGTCACCAGAGCGACCAGCCCCGTCGGGGGTTCACAGTGGGACCTGGAGACCGGTGAGGAGGTGGAATCGGGGAACACGCTCATCTACGAGCAGCCGACGCTGCACCCGGAGAGGGAGACACTCGTGGTCGCGGATTCCAGCGTGGAGGAGACGACCTTGATCTTCCTCGACCCGGACACGTTGACCGACACCCATCAGTTCAACTGAGCCATCCACCCGGTACCGCGGGTCCGGTATGCACGAAATCGGTCACCTTGCCGCCCCATGGCAGCCAAAAGGCCCCAGCCACCGCTGAGGCCATAAGGCGAACCATCGAACGCTGCACGTAAGGGGCGCGCTTCAGGATGCTCCGTTACCTTGTTCCGTCTGCGAGACACCCATGGGCGTCCGGCCGCGCTCCTCGTTGACCTCCTGCTGACGCTCGAAGGCCCCGATCAGGGCGATCACCGCACACACGACGGCGACGATGATGACCCCGAAGACGACCGCCGGCCAGACTCTCTGCTTGCGACGCCAGAACCGGCTGGAACCGTACAGGAGGGCAGACCGCAGCTGGCGCCGGCGGAGTGCATCGGCCTCGAGGACATACTTTTCAGCGTTGGAGGTGACCCGGAACGCCTCAGGCATGAGGTCGTCCTGGGTCTCCTCACGCTTGTCTTGAACAGGGGAATTCACAGAGGAGTGTTTCGGCTAATCAGGCCTGGAACCGGGTACGGGCCGAGGCGCTGGTGACGGACCAATTCTCGGCTGCAATTTCAGTCGAATGAATCAGTCCATCAAAAGATGATGACACACTCTCCCTGTACTCTCGAAACTCCTCATACCGAGCCTCGAAGTCATCAGAAGAGGAACCATACCATTCGGTCAGGGACTTCTTCACTGAGTCCTCGACCTGATCGAGCACGGTCTCCAGGTGCCCTTTATATGTACGCTCAGAGTCGGCAAGATCCATGATCTTGCCAGGGCTTCCAGAAATATCCATAATCTATACCTCGAACAACTAAACGTTGATGGGGGGCAACCCGTCGACCTCACTGCCCGAGGCATCGAAGTCGGACACGTTGTCTTCGTCCACCTGAATCATGCTCATATTGACATCCGCGAGGCTGATACCCATGCGGTCCAACCAGCCCATCATCGAGCCGAAACTAGTATTGAGGGAACCATGAGCCTCCATGAACGAACTCGGAGCCCCACCATTCATGGCTCCCCGAACGTCCATCTCCATAGTGGAGAACAACGCCTGAGCATTCCCCAGCAACTGCGAGGCCTCTTCTCCTAGGGCCTGCCCAGCATCCTGCAAGGATGTCGAGTGCTCCATACCGAGATCGTCAAGCATGTGGTGCACCTCACTATTGACTTCGCCGATCAAGCTGGCCAGCCAGCAACAACCACCTGGTAAACAGCACCTTCACATAAGTGGAAGTGGCCAACGGTGGTCGCGCGCAAGGCTTGACCAAGAGTCAAAATCCTATAAGGATCGGCATAACCCAGTCAACGGTGGCTCCCCCCGATAGTCGGCGAGGACTGCGGCCGCATTCTCACTTATAATCTCTGACCTGCAGAAACAGGAGTAGACCGGTGACGACCGGAGCCAATGTCCCTGAAGCACAGACTGGGGCTGACGCCGCCCTGGAAGTGGCTGATGGGCTACGCGACCTTGCAGACGACTTCGATACCCTGTGTGAGGAGACGCATACTCTGCTGTCAGGTGAGCCTGAGGTCACTGGCATGAACGACTTCCAAGTGGAGTACAAGAGTTACATGGACAGCGTCCAGAGCCAGGCAGACGATATCGCCGATAACATTCACGGCGCTGCCGGCGAGATCGGCGGTACCGACGAAGAGAATCAAGATGACCTCAGGTGCTACCCCCACCTTCCCCCCATCGACTAATCTACCGAGGAGTATAAATGAGCTTCGATCCCCGAATCCCCTCTGCCGACTCGGAGAGCGTCAGCTCAAAAGCCGACGAGTATCATTCGCTTCTGGAGCGGCTTACGGGCCAGAGTGAAGAACAGCTAGAAGAGTTCTCAAAGACATCGACGAGTTTCTCCGACATGCTGGCCGACGACATTAAATCATCGGGCGATATCAATTACGCACATTGGAAAGAAGCATGCATGGCGTGCGTGGTTGCAGCAGAAGCCACAGAACAATGGTCCGAAAGTCTAAACACATACGAAGAAAAAATCTCCGGCCTCCAATACCTTGTAGAGAATGTCGCCCCTACGCTCAGCAACGAAGTCCAAGTCCCGTATGCGGCTGATTCTCCACCCCCCCGCCAGCAATACCTAAAGGAGCTACAGAGACTAGCGGATGAGGCCTGGGACGATCTGGAGGACGAGGCCGAAGAATGCTCGGACCACATCAAGGGCGGAACTGATCCAGATAATGTCTCATCTTTGATGGGTGGACGCCTCGACTGGCTTCCTAACAACATCATGGGTGCGTCAATGCCGGTTCCGGTCGATGCCGACCAGGGTGACCTTGATGGCGAAGAGCTCCAAGAGATGCTCGAATCCGGAGAAATTAGTCAAGAGCGTTACGATGCTCTGATGGCGACCCTCACGGCACTTACTGGACGCGCAGAGTATCTGAAAGAACGCGCAGAGCATGCGAATGAGGACGAAGAAGATCTAGAACTCAATCCCCATGAAGTGAAATATTTGGAGGCATTTTTTGAAAGTCTGGAAGATATAGATTCACCAGACGATTATGAGGGATCTGATGGTGTAATTTCCCTGCCTAGTCTCATTGAAGAGAATATAGGAGATGAATCCCAAAGATCCGAACTTTTGCAAAAACTGGGGGACGGACTTCTAACACTTTCGAATGAATCTATCGGAGGAAGTGAAGAAAAACTCCCTGAAAGCGTCAGGAACGCAGCAATGGGGCCGACGCTAGCGCGCCATGAGAACGGATTTGAAGGTTATAGACAAGATGACGAGATTTATGGATCTGACCTAGCTAATCTCGCTGATCTGCTGGAACAATCTTCGGAAGAAACAGAAGGTGGCGTGAAGTTTTCGCAGAATATAACGATGTCTCTAGGGGGTCTACTGGAAAGTTTTCATACTCATTCGGACACTGATGAAATGAGAACATCACTCGAAGCCGCTGGTGGTCTTGAAGCCCTAGAAACGCTTCTCGATATATCTACCGAGAACGACGAAGCCAACCGTGCCATATTTACCGGGCAATACGAAACGGACGAACTGTCACACGAAGAGTACAGTAAACTGATCGACGAATCTCTCCGGGGGTTTCTCACTTTCGGTGAGTCTTTCGATCAGTCAGACATTGCGGAAGATGAGGATTCTTTCGAAAGCTACAATCGCACACCTGGAGGTCTTACCGCACTATTTGATTGGCTTTCAGATGAAGAAGTGAACAGTAACCCCGAAACCCGTGCACTCGCCGCTGAGTCAATGGGCGCTCTGACACTTTTCATGGCCGACCCTGAAGAGCATGGGCCACTCATGGGTACTGTGCCCAGCTCGATAAGTAGAGATGCTGCTGACAGTCTATCGGATGCTTTCGCTGCGCATATTCATACATTTTCATCTGACGTCGGAATAAATGGTAAAGGGGATGTGGTTTCTGCGGATGGCTATCAAAACCGTAGAAACGTTGAACTTGATTCTGATGGTGAGTTTGCGTTCATCCCTCCGGAAGAACGAACTCGATTCCTAGAAATCATTATGACCGATCAGAGTGCTGCTGTTGACATCCATTCTGACACAATCAGATTTGTTCATGGCGAAGCGGTAAACTCAGTCGATTCGGGGGACCTCGGATCCAGTTCACTTCCCTCGGGAAACTTGGCAGCTATTGTCGAATCAGCACTCGAAAACGAAGCCGACCACAGAAATTTGTCTGACGAGGATCTGCAACAGGATAAAGAGAATATGTGGGATTTTGCTGCGGGCGCGATCACTAATTCTGCGTCCGGGGCCGACGATCTTCCTTCTAGGTTTGTGCCTTTCGTAGGACCAACGCTGAGCGTTTTTGATGATATTTTGAAGGACCAGCTACTGAACACAGATGAGGAGCATAACCCCTACTCTGATCCCAACGGAAGCTTGGATCTGTCCTCAATCAAGATTGAATCTCAAATTCATATGCTGGAGCGCATGCTCGAGGAGCACGAAAATGATCCGGAAGTCCAGCAACATCCCTTCATGTCCGATAGCGGAGAGATAGAACTTGAACATCTTTCTCAGCTTGAGAGCGATGGCATCATCACCGGGATTGACAGTGATTTGCTCGAGCAGAATCCCAAGGATATCCAACTAGAAGACCTCGAGGGAATCGTCTTTGATAGGAACAAACTTCACGAAGTTATTAATAGTCCCGATGAAGGGTCAGATACGACAATCGGTGCCTTGGATGGAGTTACAATCGATCGCCCAATGTCTTGGCAAAAAAACGATAGAATTGGCGCAACTCAATTCGACGAGTTCACGGGTGCTTACGATGGTCGGCGTGAAGTTTTGCGGGATCAATTGTCTGGAAATATCCCTGGGGGAGAAGAATTGGACAAGGATGACGACTAATGGATCGGCTTACTAGAAGACGGTCGCTACAGATAGCTTCCGTGGGGGCGGCGGCTCTCCTCATGGCCGTGCTGATCGTGGTGCTCCCCCTGAGCCGTGATCACACCGTCCATGACGCGGACCCCGCCATCGAACCCGTCCCCACCTCCGTGGACGAGGTCGCCTGGCAATGGGAGCCCGACGAGGACACCATCGTCGAGCGCGTCCACCCGGGCCCCGCCGGCCCCCTCGTCCTCACCGACACCGGGGCCATCGCACTATCCGGCTCCACCGGCGACGAACTCTGGAGCCACACGATCACCGAACGCGACGGAACACGCATCGAGACCGGCACGACGCCCGGCGGCGAACACACACTCATCGCCCAGGCCGAAGGCGAACCCCCGCATGAAGAGGACGGGAGCGCGAGCGGCGGGGCCACCGGCGGACCCTTCGAGACCGAGGTCGCCGTCATCGACTCCCTCACCGGGGAGCTGCAGGACCGCTACACCTACACCGACGAAGACCCCCTATCCGACCTGCACAACCTCGCAGGCGACACTTGGCTCGAACCCGACCAGGACGGGCTCCGCGCACGCTCCATCAACGACGGCCAAACCGCCTGGACCTACGAACCACCTGAGAACTGCGAACTCACACACCACAGCGAAAACCGCAGATTCGACGGCCCAGTCGTCGGAACGACTGCCGACACCTACCTGCTCCCCCTCTCATGCCCCACCGATAAAATACGTGCCGCTCTGGACCATGACCCGGACGAACTGCCCGAGAAGGCACCGGGCCAACTCACAGCCCTGGACACACGCACAGGTGATCCTGTCTGGCCCGAACCCGTTGACCTCACCCTCATCCGCGTCCACCACCCGCCCGAATACCACTACGTACCCGCAGGTTTTCTTCCTTCGCCCGACGAGCAGCACGCACTCGCCCCCACACCTGACGGTGACAGCGTCGTCGATGTCGCTTCCGGCCAGGTATTGACCACCGAAGCACACCAGGGAAGAACCCACTTCTTCTCCTCCGGCGCGCTCCACAGCTCCAGGACCACAGGGGACGGTCGCGAGATCCTCCAAGTGACCGAAACAGACGTCGAAACCGGCAACCAAATCGGTGAACAGACAACACTGGACCCCAGTGGACACGAACTCCAGGGCGGCGCGGGACACGACTTCCTCGGCCAGAACAGCTACGACCGAGCCTTCTCCCTCCTGCCCCTGGACGACGGAATGCTCACCTTCGGATGCACGAACGCCTGCCCCGAATCCCCCGACCACCCCGATGAGGAAACCACACCGCTCTCCGGCCTCTACTTCCCTACGGGAGAGAAAGAACCTGAAGCGACCGAGATCGACCTCCCCGGCTTCGAGGCCAGCCAAGGACCGAACCAAGAACACCTCGTCCCCACGCCGGGCGCGATCGTCGCCGTGCAATACACCAGCGACAGCCCCTCCGGCATCGCCCCGCTCACTGGGCTCGCCTGAAACCGAAAGGCTCCCCGCCTCGGAAACGACATGAAGGCGTTGAAACGCATCCCCCGCACCCGGCTCGTCGCTACCGCTGCCGGCCTGACCGTGCTTGCCCTGTCGGCCGCGTGGTTCCTGTGGCCCGAACCCGGCCCGGACGACCACCGCACCAACCCCGACGCGCTCAGCATGGCCATCTCTCAGGACGAACTCGACGAGATTCCCGGACTCCACACCCACGTGGAAGGCAAACCCGTCACCGACGTCGTGGGCACCGCCCACGGTGCACTCCTGGTCCTGGACAACGGCGTCGTCGCCGTCAGCGACGAACAATGGGAAGATCAGCGCAAGGGCGACTGGCCCGAACAATGGCGCTACCTCGACGACAGCCCCCTCACCGGCGTGCATGTCCTTCCCGGGGGACACCTCACGGCCCTGGTCCACGGCCGACCGGGCGAGGACGAGCACACCATCACGCTGTTGGACGGCCGAACCGGTGCAATCGAGGGAAGTACCGAGCTGGGCGACAGTTTCGCTGCCGACGACGAGCTCCACATCTCAACCAGAGCCGTGCTCCAACAGTCCGGTCAAACCCTGACCGCCCACCCCGTCGGAGAGGACGGCCAGACCCTCCCACCGGACGAGAAGCCCACCTGGAGCGTGACCACCGACGAACTCTGCCCCTCCGTAACAGAACCCGCCGACACCAGCACCGCACCCGGCATCGTCCCCACCGTCCAGGGGTTCATGGTCTCCCAACGCTGCGCCGAACAGGACGACGGGCCACAGACACACGTGCTCTCCCACCTGCACGACATGGTCTCCCCCGGCCACCACCTCTTGGAACACCCGGAGGACTGGAGCCACACCTGGCAATACCTGGCCCCCGAGACCCCCCGCATGCAGGTCCACTACATGAGCCCAGCGATCATCCCCGACAGCCCAGACGACGTCGTCACCGACCTCCTAGACGCCGACAACACCACCCCCTATGCCCTGGCACTGGAAGCCAGACTGAACGCGCACGAGCGCCCGGACGACCCCGTGCTCTTCGAACCGAGCCTGTTCCAGGACTGGGACCCCGACGGATACTTCACCGAACCACTCCTGGACGAGGGCGAGTACCCCGAGGCCCTCGTCATCGCCGAGAGCCTCGATGTGGACGCCCACGTGTCCATGCAGAGCGCGAAGACCGTCGAGGCCGACCCCGAAGTCGACTTCGACCGCGAGAACACCCGCCTCCAACGGCGCGTCGACGGTGCATGGGTGGAACCCGAGACCTACCGCGCCTTCAACTCGATGAATTTCCGCTTCGGAGCCAACCACCTGATCCAACAAACCCTCCCGTAATTCAATTAGAAAAGAGGGTTGAGTTTCATCACCACGAATATCTTAAGATGCTCACAACCGGAGTTAAAAATTCTGTGTGGGCGCCAGTCGGGGCAACCTCGGGTGCTCAAGTATATCCTAATCAAGCTAAAATTCTGCCCCGACCTGTCCCGCTGGCCCGAAGAATGGCGCTACCTCGACGACGGCCCCGTCAGCGACATCACGGTACCGCCCCAGCCCAGTTGGGGGTCGACCAGGCCGATCACCCCGAGGTGCTCGTCGTCGGCGAAAACAACGACGTGGAGCCCCACATGTTGTTCCAGGCAGCCAAAATGCTCGTCAACGACCCCTACATCGACTTCACCCACGAGGACTCCGAAAGCTTACACAAAGAAGAGGACGGGGCCACCTTCGAAATCAACACCAACAGGGATGACCCGGACCCCATCGCGTTCAAATCTCCTCTCGAGTACGCAGTCAGGTAAGCCGCCTGACCGAAGGGCGCCAGGTGTGTCGCCGGGCAGCTCCGGTCCAGGGCATTCAGACCATGAAGGAAAAATCGAGTAACACTAGTTTTTCCTTCATGGTCCTGAGCGATCCCCGGATATCGCTCAGGCCGGCGGTTCACTCCACGGGGCTTGGAGCTGTTCCGCCGGCGTTCCGCGTCGAACCAGAAGCGCACGCCCCGGTTGCAGTTGACGCGACGCGACGCCGTTGGCCAGGCGGCCTTCCCTACGGTCACCGGAGAACATGACAGCGGTACTCGCCATGTCGTTGAGGGTCTGAAGAGGGGGCTCGAACATCGCTCGCCCCGAACCACCTGTCCGCCGAGCGACGATCAGGTGGAAGCCCAAGTCTCTCCCCTGAGGAATCAAGGGCACCAGGGGCAGGAGGGGGTTGGCTTGTCGGCTCCCCAGCATGTCGAGGTCGTCGACGATCATGAAGATCTCGCGCCCCTGCCACCAGCTCCGCGCCCTGAGCTGCTTGGGCGTGACATCGGGTCCGGGGATCCGCTCCTTCAGCTGTTCAGCGAGCTGTGAAGCGATCGCCTTGGTGTGATCGGGCGTCGTGCAGTACGCGAGCGATCTTTCGTCCTGCAACAGTCCCAGGTGTGTCCTGCGGTAGTCGACCATAATCACGCCGACCTTCTTGGCCGGGCGTTTGGCCAGCTGTTTGATGAGCCCCCGCAACAGGGTCGATTTCCCTGTCTCCGGATCCCCGAAGACCACCAGGTGGGGGTCCTTCTCCGCACGGAGGAGCGCAGGAGCCAGCTCCTGTTCTCCGAGGCCCAGAACAAGATCCATGTTCTTCGAAGGCCTGCCCCCTCGGAGCACCTCCTCCAGTTTCACCTCATTCGGCAGAGTCCTCACCTCGGACACCGCACCCTCGGGCCACCGTTCCCGGATGCGCTCCACCAAGGCCTTGTGCCCGTCGGACAGGCTCTCGAGGCTCGCTGTGCCATCAAGCCGCGGGAGGGCCACTTGGCTCAGGCTGAGGTCTTCCATCAGAGCCCTGCCGGGAAGGTCCTTGGGCATGTCCCGGGCTGCGTGCCGATCGATTCCGGAGTTGTTGGGTTCGGTCAGTCGGAACTCCAACCTCGCCCCGAAGAGGGACTGGAGTTTGGACCGAACCTGGTTGCCGTGGGTCCCCGTGACGAGGGTGTGCACTCCGAGGGCCGAACCCCGGTTCAGGATGTCCAGGAGCTCGTCGTCGGTATCTCCGAGCAGTTCGCGCACCTGCGACCAGCCGTCGATCATCAGGAACACGTCGCCCGGCACGTTGTTCGGGATCTTGCCTTCCGCGCGAGCACGCCGCAGTGCCTCCGGGGACTCCAGTTTGTACCGTCGGAAAACGCGCTCCCGGCGGTCCAGCTGGGTGCGCACATCGGTCATGACCCGGCGCACCTTCTCGGGGTCGGCCCGTCCTGCGACACCCGCGACATGCGGCAGGTCCTCCATGACTGAGAGACCGCCACCACCGAAGTCGATGGCGTAGACGGCCACACGACCGGGCGGGTAACGCCAAGCCAGCGAGGCGATGAGCGTCCGGAGGAACAGAGACTTGCCTGACCGAGGACCGCCGAGCACGATCATGTTGCCGCCGGCACCCGTGAAGTCCAGCTCGGCCGTTTCCTGGGCTTGTTCCCTCGGCAGGTCCTTGATACCGACCTGGGCCTTCAGCTCTTCGGGCGGAGGTTCGACCACCTCGTCGTTCGCGCCGGTCTGAGAACCGTTCCAGTCCAGCACCGTGTCCAAGGGGAGGGCGGTCTCCAGAGGCGGAAGCCAGACCGGCCGCACCTGTTCAGCGCCCGACTCGACGATCCGGTCGACGGCGACCTGGAGCACGCTCTTGGCCTTGGGGTTCTGCCCCTTGCTTCCAGCCCGCGAGTCGAAGAACTCCTTGATGCGCTCGGTCAGGGCGGTCGGGTCGGCGTTGGCGACACCGTTGTAGGAGATGAGTGGCAGAACAGGGTCTTCCTGTTCGACGTTCTCGTCGGGTGGTGTGTAAGGGGAGGAGACCATGGCGGCCTTGAACCGCTCGAAGACGGAGGTGTCGACCTTCAGGTACCCGGAACCGGGTTCCGGGGGAAGGTGATACGCGTCCCCCACACCGATGGCCTCGCGGCTCTCCTGCTCGGAGAAGGTCCTCAGGCTGATCCGGAACGACAAGTGGCTCTCGAGGCCCTTGATCTTGCCCGATTCCAGCTTCTGGGTGGCCAGCATCAGGTGCACCCCGATGGACCGGCCGATCCGGCCGATGGCCAGGAAGAGTTCCGCGAAGTCCGGATGCGCGGTCAGGAGCTCTGAGAACTCGTCGATGATCACCAGCAGGTGCGGCAGGGGTTCGAGGTCCTCGCGACCGTCGGCGCGCAGCTCCTCGTAGGCATGCACGTTCGGCAGGTTCCCGGCTTCCTTCAGGACCTGCTGGCGGCGGCTGAGCTCGCCGTACATGGCTTCCCTGAACCGGGCCACCATGCTCTCGTCATCGGCCAGGTTGGTGATGATGCCGGCGCTGTGCGGGAGCCTGTCGGTGTCGGCGAAAGTCGCGCCGCCCTTGAAGTCCACCAACAGCATCGCCAGGCGCTCAGGCGGATGCGCGACGACCAGGGATGTCACCAGGGTCCGCAGCATCTCGGACTTACCGGAGCCGGTCGCGCCCACCACCAAGCCGTGGGGCCCCATCCCGCCGAAGGCCGATTCCTTGAGGTCGAGCAGTACGAGGTTGTTGGAGGGCCCTACACCGATCGGTACTCGGAGGAAGTCGCCGCTGTTCCGGGGCTTCCACGTACTCCGTACGTCCAGTTGGGCGACGTCGGGGACCCCGATGATCTCGGGCAGGTCCACACTGGCGTACAACGTGTCTGCGCTGTCAGCGGCCGAGAGCCGGTAGGGCGCGAGGATGCGTGCGAGCACGGTCATACGCGCCACGCTCAGCGAATCCGGACGCCCTTCGACCGGCGTGGCTTTCTCCCTCGACCTCGGGCTCCGCACGGGCTTGTCCGTGTCCTCCTGGACACGATCCTCCGAGACCGTCAACCGCATGTTGACCACCTCGGGTTCCTCACGCTGGTCCCCGACGAGCAGGATCACGTGGATACCGATCTGGGCCAGGCTCTCCACGGGGGGCTCGGCAGCGAGGCCGGCGAGGGTGGACTGGTACTCGCCGTCCACCACGACCACGATCCGCTGGGTCCCAGGCCCCGGGGCAGCACCGCGGCGACGCTGCATGTCGACGGTGCGCTTCTCGATCTCCGCCTCGAGCATGTCCTGCATCTGGACGGTGTTCTTGGTGACGAGCCGGGCAGGCAGGGGGCCGTCGGTCGGTTCGTCGTCGAACCCCTCGGTCGAGTTGTGGGGGAGCCATTTCGTCCAGTCCCACTCGTCGACCAGGCGTTCGTTCCGCACCACACCCACACAGACGTCCTCGGCTGCGGAGAATGTGGCGATCTGGGCCACCATCGACCTGGCCAGGTCCCGGGTCTGTGCACGGTCCCCGCTGATGGACAGGACCCCGATATCACGAAGCGGAACCACCAGAGGTTCCTCCGGGACCTGCGCGTACAGGTCGACCAGTTGTTGGGCCATCCCCTCACAGATGGGGTCGTAGACCACCAGCGGAGAGGACTTGTCGACCTTCAGGGTCAGCCGCCGCGCCAAGGGCCGGGTGCCTTCCCCGACACGTACGTGGAGGAAGTCCGGGTCGGAAGAACGGCGTTCCCACCGCCGGGCCGGGAGCCTGGCAGTGTCCGTGAGCAGGTGCGGGGCCGGGTACTTGAAGAGGTTTCCGGCGCGTTGGGTGGCGGCCACATCCCGGACCTTGTCGCGGAGCTGGTCCAGGTAGTCGATGTAGCGCTCGCGCTGGTCCCTGATCTGCCGCCGCGGCCCGTTGTGCTGGGAGACGAACATGATGATCCCGACCACCACGCTCGCGAGCATCACGATGGCGCCGACCGCGGCCATGAGCGGCCTGTGGCCGAGGGTGATGGACATCATCAGTGAGCCGGAGCCCGTGATGATCGGCATGATGATCATCGCCGATGACGCCCCGGAGGGCGGGTTGTCGGGCAACTGCGGCGGGGACGCGATGACCAGGGGATCCTCACCCGGGTCATCGGGGACCTGGCGTGCGGGCCGTTCCAGCAGCTTGACCGACACTTCGGTTACTCCTGTGCGTAGCTCATCGGGGGAAGCCCGTCCTCACAGCACGGGCCGGGGAAGGGCGGGACGTCAAGAGGTCATCTCGGAGACGAGGTCGAAGACCCCCGCGCCCCAAGCGGCGGAGGCGAAAGCTCCTACGACAACGACGATCTCGACCCAGTTGAGGACCCTGCTGAGAGACGCCTGTGCCACATCACCCAGCTTGATCCAGCTCAGTGAGGCGACCACTGCGCCGGCCAACAGGGCGAAGGCGGGCGCCCATGCCGTCAAAGAAGGGAACACCTGCGTCACTTCGATCAGGCACAGTGCGAGACCGAGTACGCCTCCCAGACGCAGAGCGAGGACGTGCCGGACACGGGCGAACAGTCGCGAGCGAAGGATGAGGAGCACCGAGATCGCCAGAGCGAGCAATCGGTCCGCCGGTCCTTCGGCGAACCACAGCAGGATCGGAACGGTCGCGGTTCCGGCGGCGGCAGCCCCGAGAACGACCCCAAGGAGCAGTCTGTCGCTCGTCTCCAGCGTCTCCTCGAAGCGTTCGGTAGGGACACCGCCGGTGTTCACCACGCGATAGTCCAGGGCGGAGAGACCACCCATCACCAGGGCCACGCGTGGCAGCCCTCCGACACACAGGACCATGGCGAGGGACAGCACCCGCGCTCCCTGTTGGATGTCGAGGAAAAAGGCCCCTGCCATGAGGACGCCGCCGGCCAAGCAGATGAAAGCAAGCGCCGTGAGGGTGGGGAGGCCGGCTTCGTCGAGGGTCCAAGCGACCGCTGCCGCGACCAGAGCCCCGACCAGACCGAACAGCACGAGGTTCTGCAGTTGGAAGGAACCGGTCACGAAGAACACGGTGAGTGCGCCTGCGACAGCTCCCCACAGGGCCGTACTTGCCGACAGTAGATGCGCAACGGTGTGCATGCTCCGCCGACGGGCCACCACCACCAATGGCAGCACCATGATCAGACCCACCGCTGCGATGGCCGTGTAGGCCACCGACGGTTCGAGCCAGCTCATGGTCATGAGGACCAGGAGAGGCAGCAACGAGGACAGCAACAGCCCGAACCCGAACGTGGTCGAGTGGGTCCAAAAACCTGACGAGTCGTCGACGCGGTCCTCGACCGCTCCTCTGACGTCATCGACGAAATGGGGTCTGGCGGCCGCCACCTCACGTTTGAGCGTCAGAACGTCCCCGTCGGCCACCCCTGCGGCGCTGAGGGAGCCCTCCAGGGGGAGCGCTTCCTCCTGTGCCGTGGTCAGCGACCAGCCGGCTGCCTCGTTGCCCTCCTTTTCTGGAACACAGGCCTCGAGAACCCGCGGCATGAGCGCGGCAACCGGGACCGTGTCAGGAAGTGCGAGGTCCGCCCAGCGTTCGGGGCCGGAAACCGTGACACGACTGTACCCACCCAATGAGGCTGCTTTCTTTCTGTCGGTACGGTCATTGACGATTCGGCCAGAGTCAGGTTGTCGGTAGTTGCGAACAACCTGTTGTGAACAACCATCTGACCTTGCAGCCAGTCGATGGTACAACCCAGTGATACCGTGCATGGTGGCCGCATCCGGACACTGACGGTCACCAAACCCACCGCCCGGTACCACCACACTGGGGAGTGCGGTTAGAACACGAGGTGAGCGACCGGAGTTTCCGTGAACGGTGGTTCACCGTGGGCGACTGCCATTCCCCCGGACCATGAGTTCCCTCGATGGGACCAAAGGCCTGATCGGCCCCATCCCGCTCTCAGGTCCGTGCACGTTGCATCAGTGGAAGGACGGACGATGTCCCCCGGAGCCCGAGCGCAGCTCCTCTGCCCTGTCCTCGCATGCCTGACGCTCACCGCGTGCTCCTCGACGTCGGGGGCCGGTTCGGGCAGCAGCAACGACGAGGACCAGGACGACTCGTCCTTCGAAGGGTTGGCTCTGGTCCATCGGGGCTATGAGGGAGGAGACCCCGAGGAGGACCAGTTCCTGGTCTTCCACGACCCCGAGACGGCGGAGGTCGAGCACACCGTGGAGCTGCCGGACGGCTCCGTGGACCCGCACTCCCCCGACCTGGCCGTTCACGGGCAGTTCTCCGAAGACTGGCAGCACTTCGCCTACGTGGCCACGGATTCCCCCGCCGTCAACCTGGCCACGCTGACCGAGGACGATGACGGCAACGAGTTCTACGAGCCGTCCACGAGCCTCCCGGCCGAGGGCGAGGGCCTGGCCGGGCAACCGGTCATCCACGATGACCGCGTCTGGTTCGCTTCGATGCCGCAGGACGGCGGAGAGGCCGAGACGCCCCAGGTCATGTCCGCCCCTCTGGGGGAAGAGGGCAGTCCGCGCGAGGAACAGGTACTCCCGGCGGGTGAGAACGGCCGCCCGAGCGATTGGACCCTGACCCCGGCAGGGACCCTTCACGTCCGTGAGCAGGTCCAGACCGAGCCGGCACCCATGGAGGGCGGGGAATCGCTCGTGGTGCGCCAGACGGGGGAGCACGTGATCAATGCCACGCTCACTGCGGAGAGTGAGCAGTGGCAGAACCTCGACACGGCCCCTGTCTGGGGTGGCGAGAGTGTCATCGTGCGCCCCGAGGGCGAAGATTCCGGTGGGGCGCGATTCATCGCTCCCTCCGACGGCGAGGGAGGACACACGAGCCACCCTCTCCTGCCGGAAGAAGAGGGTCACCTGGAACAATACGTTCCCGACGAAGACCGGGAATCAGTTCTCCTGCAGGCGGACTCGACCTGGTACCAGTCTGATGTGGAAGGGCAAGAACCGACGGAAGCCGTCGAATTGTTCACGTCTCCTCATGACAGTTCCATGAACGGATATCCGCTGGTGGTTCGATGGACCTAGATCATTCACCGAGCAATCGGACGAACGGCACCTGGGCGCCCGGATACCGAGTTATTCGTTCGTTGCACAGAAGTGACGCCACTCAAATCTTCGCTGCGGTTCGGGAGACGAGCGGTATCGACGCCGCTGTCAAGGTCATCGCCAAACCTGAACGTGCCCGTCGAGAGATCAGCACGCTCCGTACCCTCGCGGACGCCCCGGGCGTGGTCCCCCTGATGGATGCGGGGCGGACCACCATGGGTCACGAGTTCCTCGTCCTCCCCCTGTACCCGGACGGCTCACTCGGGCAGGTGCTCGGCCGCAACGGTCCGAGCTCCCTCCGGCAGACCGTTGCCGTCGGGCGGAGCGTGGGGGCGGCCCTTGCGAACCTGCACAGCAAGGGGCTGCTGCACAACGCTGTGGCCCCGGAGAACATCCTGGCCGGCAGCACCAGCCTGCTGACAGGGTTCTCGGCGGTGATCCGCGCCGGCGACGACGGGGTTCCGGTACGCAGCACCGAAAGCTTCCTGCACGCTCCACCTGAAGCGTTCCGGGGCGAGCGCCTCGTGCCGTCGTCGGACGTGTACCGCCTAGCTTCCACCCTGTGGACCATGCTGATGGGGCGAACACCCTTCTCCAGGGAGAACGGCGCCCCTCTGGACAACGCGGCCTACATGGAACGTGTTGCGTCCATGGACGCCCCACGCGTGGACCACCAGGACGTTTCACGAGTACTCTCACGAATCCTCACCCGGGCCATGGCCAAGGCCCCGGAGGACCGCTACCAGAACGCCGGGGAGTTCGCGCACGCGTTGGAGCGCGCTCGCACAGGGACGACGGGCACCGGTGGTTCGCCGGTTTCCTTGAGCACGCGTCCGTCCGAAGCTCCCCCATCACCGGTAGTGCCTCCTGCCCCTGTGCCCGAGCAGCAAGTGGAGCAGGGACCAGGCCCGGTTTCCCGACGTGAACAGCGGGAACGGTTCCCCGAGCCCGAGTCATCCGAGAAGACACCGGCTCGTGAAGCGCCGCCGGAGCCCAGGCCGGACCATGCCCCTGCCACGGTCAGGCACAACGAGACCGTCGGCTGGTCCGACGCGAGGCCGAACACAACGACGGATGATGGCCCCGAGCTGAGGGCCGACGACGCGGTCGAGGCCTCGGTAGCCACATCCTCATCTACTTCGACCATCGGTCCGGTCCCTGCGCAGTGGAAGGCGCTCGAAGGGTGGAGCGGTGACTCGGGTACACGACTGCCAGGTGGTGGGCCCGGACAGGCTGACGCTCGCCAGGATGACCCTGTCTGGAACGACCTCGACGAAGAGCCCCGGTGGCGCAAGCATCTGAACATCGCGGTCGCCGCGAGCGGGGTGCTGCTCTTCACCGGCGCGGTCGGAATCGTGATGGCCGCGCAGCCGGACATCGACGGGTCGGCGCTGGCCTCCGTGGCGGAACCGACCGAAGAAGAAGCGGCGGACCAGGAAAACACCGAAGACCCCGTGCCGGTCGAACCCTCACCCCCTCCGGCCATCGACGAACCGACCGAGGTCGTGCTCGACGACAACGGGAACTCGGTGACCCTCAACTGGTCGGACAACAGCGGTGGGACCGCTTCCTACTTCGTGCTGGGCGGACAGCAGGACCATGACCCGTCGACGCTGGCCCGTACCGGTCCCGGGGCTGTGACGACGCAGGTCAACACCGAGGTTCCGAACTCCGAATACTGCTTCACCGTGATCGCGGTCGACGGAACCGCCGCTCCCGCGGACGAGGTCTGCACGACCCGTGCGGCCGACCGCGCCGAGGCCGAGCGTCAGGCGGAGGAAGAGGCCGAAGAAGAGCGCGAGGAAGAAGAGGACGAGGACGCCGCTGACGGCGAGGAGGACGAGGACGACAGCTCCGGTTCGGGTGGCGGGGGCTCGGGCTCCGACGATTCCGGGTCCGGAGGCTCCGGCAGCGGCGGATCCGGTTCCTCGGGCGGATCGGGCGACTGACCGGTAACGGACACACCGGGCGCAGGGCCCTCCCGGCGGTCGGTTGCGGCTATAGCGTGACATCGGCCGACCGTGCTTCCCGAAAGGATCGCCCATGTCCGACCAGACCAGCCCCACGTTGTCCGTCCTCGGCCGCCTCGTCGACGGGGTCCGCGAGACCGCGCGGGCGTCGACGGTGTTCGGCGAACCGGTGTCCTCGGGTGGAACCACGGTGATCCCCGTGGCCCGGGTCGGGTTCTTCGGTTCCATGGGCGGCGGGGTGAGCCGCGCGATGATGCTCGGCGGCGACGGCGCGGGCGGGGTCGGCGTGACTCGGGCCCGGCCGTCGGGGTTCATCGTGCTGAACGGTGAGGGCGCGGAGTTCCGTGCGATCCGCCAGCCGGCGACCAGGCTCGCGCTGCCGCTGGCGGCGATCACGGCGGTGGCGGTCACGCGCATCGTGGCGGTGTCGGTGCGTGAGGCGCGGCGGCGCAAGAAGCTCGAGGTGCAGCGGGCCGAGGAAGAGGCCGTCTTCGAGGACTGAGCGCCCAGTTTCCGTCGATGGGCCGGTGCCGTGGGGCGCCGGTCCTTTGTTGCGCGCGCTCCGCGGTCCCGAGGGCCCGCCGACCCAGGCTGGTAGCGCGCGTGGTTGTATCGCCCTCGGCCCGGGGCATGCACGCCCGGGCCGCGTTCCCCCGCAGTGGTTGTGAAGGCAAAAATGAGTAGAAGACCGGTGCTCGTGCTCGGCTCCATGGGCGCGGCAGTTCTCGTCGTGACCGCGTTGATCGTGGTACTCCCCCTGGGCCGCGACCACACCGTGCACGACGACGACCCCACCATTGAACCCGTCCCCACCTCCGTGGACGAGGTCGCCTGGCAATGGGAACCCGACGAGGAAACCATCGTCGAGCGCGTCCACCCGGGCCCCGCCGGCCCCCTCGTCCTCACCGACACCGGGGCCATCGCACTATCCGGCTCCACCGGCGACGAGCTCTGGAACTACGCCCTCACCGAACGCGACGGCACACGCATCGAGACCGGCACCACCCCCGGAGGCGAACACACACTCATCGCCCAGGCCGAAGGCGAACCCGCCACCGAAGAGCACGGCAGCGCGAGCGGCGGGGCCACCGGCGGACCCTTCGAGACCGAGGTCGCCGTCATCGACTCCCGAACCGGAGAACTGCAGGACCGCTACACCTACACCGACGAAGACCCCCTATCCGACCTGCAGAACCTCGCCGGCGACACCTGGCTCGAACCCCACCAGGACGGACTCCGCGCACGCTCCATCAACGACGGCCAAACCGCCTGGACCTACAACCCGCCCGACAACTGCGAACTCACACACCACAGCGACAACCGCAGATTCGACGGCCCCGTCATCGGCACCACAGTCGACACCTACCTGCTCCCCCTCTCATGCCCCACCGATGAAATACGTGACGCTCTGGACCATGACCCGGACGAACTGCCCGAGAAGGCACCAGGCCAACTCACAGCCCTGGACACACGCACAGGTGAGCCTGCCTGGCCCGAATCCGTCGACCTCACCCTGACGCCTATACGAAACCAAAAAGATCGCCCCTACGTCGACACGAGATTCACGCTGTCTATCGACGGGAGGAAGGCTATAGCCTCAGCTCCGACTGGGGAATCAATCATCGACACCTCTACGGGTGAAATCATCACCACTCAACTTGAAGGGCAGAAACTTTTCTACTTCGGAACTGAGTACCTGTATTATTCTAGGTACTCTAGCCAAGATGATGATTCAGTTCCTGTGACAACAGTAGACCCCTCCACCGGAGAACAAGATGGGGAGGAAATCATCCTAGACCCCGGGAGTCATGACCTTCAGAGCCGACCGGAGCACGATTTTCTTGGTGACTTTTCCTATTCAGGGGGATTCTCTTACATACCCCTCGAGCAAGGGATTCTAGCGTTCGGGTGCCGCAGCACATGCGACTCTTCAGGAGACTCGAAAAACCTTTCTACCCTATTCTTCGGCGCAAACGAAGCCAGTCCGAATGCCGCGACTATCCCCCTTCCCGGCCTAAAATCTAGCCAAGGCCCGGGTGAACATTTCGTCCCCACGCCGGGCGCGATCGTCGCCGTGCAATACACCAGCGACAGCCCCTCCGGCATCGCCCCGCTCACTGGGCTCGCCTGAAACCGGCCGAAACGCTCCCCGTCTCGGAAACGACATGAACGCGTTGAAACGAATTCCCCGCACCCGGCTCGTCGCCACCGGCGCCGGCTTGATTGTGCTCGCCCTGTCGGCCGCGTGGTTCCTGTGGCCCGAACCCGGCCCGGACGACCACCGCACCAACCCCGACGCGCTCAGCATGGCCATCTCTCAGGCCGAACTCGACGAGATCGCCGAACTCCACACCCACATGGACGGCGAGCCCGTCACCGACGCCCTCGGTACCGCCCACGGTGCACTCCTGGTCCTGGACAACGGCGTCGTCGCGCTCAGCGGGGAGCAATGGGCCGATCAGCGGGACGGCCACTGGCCCGAACAATGGCGCTACCTCGACCACGATCCCGTCACGGACGTCGAAGTCCTTCCTGTTGACAATGCCAACGAGTCCATCGCCTTGACACAAGGCCAGATCGGTGAAGAAGACCACTCCGTCACCCTGTTGGACAGTCATACGGGCGAGATCGAGGGAGGCGCCCGGTTGGGTAACACCTTCAGCACCGGAGACGAGCTCCACTTGAACTCCGCCGCCGTACTGCAACAGTCCGGGCACATGCTCAGTTCCTACGCCCTAGGCCACATTGAAGAGCCGCTCGGCCGGAGCACCTGGGCCCTCTCCACCGACGAATTGTGCCCGGAACCGAGCGAGCCCAGCGGGTCAGCGGACATCACGCCTGCCCCGCGAAGTTTCATCATCTCGTTGCGCTGCAATGCCCCCGAGACCGGCAAAGAGTCGCAGGTGGTCTCCCACCAGGACAGCTGGTCGGCATCAGAAGGGACGAGCGGGGGAACCGACGAACTCTGGCGCATGGTTTGGGAGGACGTCGACCCTGACGCCGAACCCACACAGGTCGGCTTCATGAGTCCAGCGGTCGTCCCGGACAGCCCTGAGGACGTTGTCACCGAACTCATGAAGAGCGGGAACTCCGTCCCCTACGCTCTGGCGCACGCCCGGATGAACGCCGAGGCCGACTATCACCACCCACCACTGTTCCAAGGTCACAACACCCAAGAATACTTTTCTGAACCCCTGCTGAATCGAGATGAATATCCGGAAGTACTCATCGTCGGAGGAATCTCCGACCTCCATCCGCACATGTCCATGCAAGGCGCAAAATTGCTCTTGAGCGACCCGGATGTTGATTTTTCTCGCGCAGACTCCCCTTTTCTCCAGTGGGATTCTGGTGGAGCAGAGGCCGAGCCCCAGAGTTATCGAGCATATGAAACACCCGAACTCACCCTCGATCTCGAACCCCAAATCGAAGATGCCCTGTCCTGATCCCTCCCCAGCCTCAGCGTGAGCAGCGAGAGCTCAAGAGTCCCGCCCCCGGCCTTGCTCCCTGGTCCACCCCCCGTTGTGTGACCCGGGCCGTGTCGGCGCGGGCGCGTGTCGGATAGCGTGCTCCCGCTGTTGGCACGTGCAAACGACGGGGGCGGCTCTTGTCCGGGGTCATCGTGGGGTTCGGGGTCATCGCGAGCATCGTGGCGGTGGGGTACCTGATCGGGCGATGGCCGGTGCTGGGGCCGCACGCGCGGGAGGTGCTCGGCAGGCTCGCGTTCTACGTGGCGAGCCCGGCGCTGCTGTTCACCCTGTTGGCCGACACCGATCTGTCCCTGATGGTGTCGGGCCCGGTCGTGGTGAGCCTGCTGAGCGTGTTCGCGGTCGCGTCGGTGTTCCTGGTGGTGGGCCTGGTGCGGCGCTGGGGCGTGGGCCCCACGACGGCGGGCACGCTCGCGTCGAGTTACGTCAACGCCGGGAACCTGGGGTTGCCGGTGGCGGCGTACGTGTTGGGCGACGCGACGCTGGTGGCGCCGATCCTGTTGCTGCAGCTGCTGGTGCTGGCGCCGGTGGCGTTGACGGTGCTGGACCTGAACCGGGGCGAGGTGCGCGGCCTGGGGCCGGTGATACGGCGGTCGTTGGGCACGCCGGTGCGCAACCCGATCCTCATCGGGTCGCTGGCGGGTGTGGCGGTGTCGGCGTCGGGGTGGACCCCGCCGGGGCCGTTGATGGAGCCGTTCGAACTGGTCGGTGGGATGGCGGTCCCGTCGATGCTGTTGGCGTTCGGGATGTCGCTGAACGGGAGCCGGATGCCGGGGCGCGGTCCGGAGAAGGGCCCGATGTTCCTGGCCGTGGCGTTGAAGTCGCTGGTGCAGCCGGCGGTGGCGTGGGCGCTGGGTGCGTTGGTGTTCGGCCTCGAGGGCGCGGACCTGTTCTCGGTGGTGGTGCTGGCGGCGCTGCCGACGGCGCAGAACGTCTTCAACTACGCGACGATGTACCGCACGTCCGAGGTGATGGTGCGGGAGGTCGTGCTGGTGACGACGTTCCTGACGGTTCCGGTGCTGCTCGGGGTGACGTTGCTCCTGGGGTGAGCCCCCGCGCGTGCGTCGGGCCCGCCCCCGGGAGGACGGGCCCGAGTTTCCGTCTCTAGTTGTTGAAGGGCACACCCTCGATCTCGCCGAACGGGCCGGCGCGCAGGGTCATGTCGGTGACCTCGGCCGGCGGGGCGGAGAAGACGGCGATGAGCTGGTAGGTGTTGCCCGGCTGCATCTCGTGCACCTCGTCGGCGAACGGGCCCATGTCGTCCTCGCCGAACTGGAAGTAGGTGATGTACCGGGCCAGGTCGCTGTCGGGCTCCAGGAGCTGGAACCCGCCCAGGGTCCCGTCGGTGAAGTCCGCGGGCGCACCCGGGAGCACGCCGTCGTCGCCGGTCAGGTCGGGGGTGACGGGGTCGTCGCTGGTGTTGGTGAGGGACACGGTGCTGATGACGTAGCCGCCGTCGCGCACCAGCGGGTGGACCTCGAGCTCGATGTCCTCGTAGGTCTCGGTGGCCACGACCTCGGCGTCGGCCTCCTCGACGAAGTCGGCGGGCGGGAACACGTTGCGGTCGCTGGAGCCGAGCACGCCCTCGTCGCGTTCGGCGGACTGGCCGTCGATGTCGGCGGTGTCGACGGGGTACTCGAACTCGACGCGGCGGTTGCGGGCGCGCGCCTCCTCGTCGTCGGATCCGCCCTCCTCGGCGACGGGTTCGTCGGCGCCGCGTCCCTCGAGCTCGAAGTCGTGGTCGTCGCCGAGCTCCTCCTCGAGCACGTCGCGCACGGTCTCGGCGCGCTCCTCCGACAGGGTCTCGTTGTAGTCGTCGGTGCCCTTGCCGTCGGTGTGGCCGATGACGGTGATCTCGCGCTGTTCGGGGTCGATGTTGTTGGCGACGGAGGAGGCGGCCTCGCGCACGATCTCCTCGGCCTCGTCGGTGAGCTCGGCCTCGTCGAACTCGAACATCACATCGGCCTTGAGGGCGACGGTCTCCTTGTCGCCGTCGCGGGTGGTCGAGGTGGTCTCGGAGTCGACGAAGCTCTCCAGGCCGCCGGTGAACTCCACCTGCTCGCCGTCGGGGCGGCGGTTGTCGAACTCGAGCACGTCGCCCGCCTCTGGGACGGGGTCGCCGGGGCTACCGGTCATCTCGGCGCCGTTGGGGTCCTCGGGGTCGGGCTGTTCCTCGTCGACGTCCTGGACGGGGATACCGGTCATGGCGCCGAGGCCGCTGCCGACGTAGGTCAGTTCGGTGACGTCGTCGGCGAAGCGCGGGAAGTAGAGGCGCTGCACGTTGGTCGCGTCGGTCTCGACGGGGAACATGTCGTCGGTGCGCGGGGGCACGGAACCGTAGGGCACGTCGCTGCCGTCGAGCAGCGGGCCGGCGGTCGCGCCGCTGACGGGGTCGACGAGGATCGGCGGCAGCCCGAGGGTGGTGTTGTTCCCGGTCAGGGGCGCGCGGATCGTCGTCTCGTAGTGCAGCACCATGTGCTCTTCGGTGCGTTCCAGGCCGGTGATGGAGAAGGTGGTCGGCACGTCCTGGCCGGTGTCGAGGAAGATCGGGCCCTCGCGGGTGTAGGGGAAGTCGGCCTCGACCTCCTCCTCGCGGGGTTCCTCGACGGTCTCGGCGGCGTTCTCGGCGTCGGGGCGCTCCCGGTCCCCGGTGAGGTCACGGACCACGCCGCAGCTGGTCAGCGCCGTGGCCGCGGCAAGGACAGCGGCGGCCACCACCAGGGGGCGGGCGGTTCGGGGGTCTTCGGGGGACATGTGGGGCCTTCCTCGCGATCGTCCTGATGCGCGGTAGGACTCCGCTGCCGGGGGTTCGGTTCCGGTCGCCCCCGTTCCGGTCGGGGTTCGGTCCGGTTCCGGCCACCGCGAGGCGCGCGGATCCCGGGCAGGTGCGGCGGTTCAGGTGTGGTCGGCCCGCCAGAGGGCAGAATCCCGTCAAGGGCCTGTCCCCCTCCCCCTTTGGGGGACGGGCCCGCCTCGCGGGAAGGGCCCGGACGCCACCGGTCGGTGGTGTCCGGGCCCTCACTCGTTCCGGGTTCCCTGCGCCGGGTCAGCCCCAGGCCAGAGCGGTCAGCTCCGGGTCCTCCAGGGCGGTGCCGATGTCGCGCAGCACCTTCGAGCCGAGTTCGCCGTCGACGAGCCGGTGGTCGAAGGAGAGCGCCAGGGTGGTCACCTTGCGCACGGCCAGTTCGCCCTCGTGCACCCACGGCATGTCGCGGATCTGCCCGAACGCGAGGATCGCCGCCTCGCCGGGGTTGATGATCGGGGTCCCGGCGTCGACCCCGAACACCCCGACGTTGGTGATGGTGATGGTGCCGCCGGACAGGTCGGCCGGGCTGGTCTTGCCTTCCCGCGCCGTCTCGGTGAGCCCCTTGAGGGACGCGGCGAGCTCGGGCAGGGGCTGGTCCTGTGCCTCCTTGATGTTGGGCACGACCAGGCCGCGGTCGGTGGCGGCCGCGATGCCCAGGTTCACGTAGTCCTTGATCACGATCTCCTGGTTGGCCTCGTCCCAGGAGGAGTTGATCTCGGGGTGCCGGCGCACCGCCATGAGCAGGGCCTTGGCCACCAGCAGCATCGGCGAGACCTTGACGTCGGCGAAGTCGGGGCGCTCGCGCAGCCGTTTGACCGCGTTCATCGTCCCGGTGATGTCGATCTGCAGGAACTCGGTGACGTGCGGTGCGGTGAAGGCGCTGTTGACCATGGCCGCGGCGGTGTGCTTGCGCACGCCCTTGACGGGGATGCGGCGCTCGCGGGCGCTGCGGTCCCCTGCGGCCGGCGCGGCCTGGGGAGCCTGTGCGGCGGGTGCTGCGGTCTCCGGTGCGGCCGCTGCGGGGGCGGGCTCGACCGCCGCACGCACGTCCTCGCGGGTGACGACGCCGCCGTTCCCCGTGGGGGTGACCGACGCCAGGTCCACACCGAGGTCCTTGGCGAGCTTGCGCACCGGGGGTTTGGCCAGCGGGCGCCCCTGGGCGGGGATCCCGTTGCTCCCGTTCTGCGC
Source organism: Nocardiopsis coralli (assembly GCF_014892575.1). Taxonomy (GTDB): domain Bacteria; phylum Actinomycetota; class Actinomycetes; order Streptosporangiales; family Streptosporangiaceae; genus Nocardiopsis; species Nocardiopsis coralli. The sequence goes on from NZ_JADBGI010000019.1 coordinate 31,756, forward strand.
CGCGGCACCAGCAGGCGCGGCGGCCTGTGCGGGCTCCTGCGCAGGCGCGGGCGCGGGAGCGGCAGCAGGCGCGGAGGGGGCCGGACGGCGGCGGGCGCGGCGCTGGGTGCTCGCCGCCTTCTCCCCGTAGCCGACCAGCGGTTTCTCCCGCTCCTCACCGTCGTCGGCGGGGGCCGGGGCCTCGGCGGGCGTGGCCGTACCGCCGTCCTGCGCCTCTTCACCGGATTCGCCGGAGCCGGTGCCGTCGTCGACGGTGATGATGACCGAGCCGACCTCGACGGTCTCGCCCTCCTGGGCCCTGAGCTCCTTGACGGTGCCCGCGTAGGGGCTGGGCAGCTCCACGACCGCCTTGGCCGTCTCGATCTCGCAGATCATCTGGTTGACGGTGATCTCGTCGCCGGGTTTCACGTACCAGGTGAGCAGTTCGGCCTCGACCAGGCCCTCGCCGACGTCGGGCAGTTTGAACGCGTGCACGCCGTCGACGGCGGGGTCGCTCTTCTGAATCGCCATGTTCTCTTTCTTCCCCTGTTCCTGGAGTCGCGGTGGCGGGCCTGTTCGGTGGACGCCTTCCGTCGCGAGCGGCGTATCCAGTGGTGCTCTCACAAGGCCGAAGAAGGAGTCGGCCGGGTGTGCCGTTGACTGATGAGAACGCTGTGAGAGTGCCGCTGGGGCGTCGCGCAGCAGGAAATCGGTGTCCGCCGAGCAGGCCCTAGTACGCGAACGCCCGGTCCACACCGTCCAGAACGCGGTCAAGATCCGGAAGGTAGTGCTCCTCCAGACGCGACTGCGGATACGGGGTGTCGAACGCGGCGACGCGGATGACGGGCGATTCCAGGTGGTAGAAGCACTCCTCGGTGACACGTGCGGCGAGCTCCGCTCCCGGGCCGCCGGTGAGGGTGGCCTCGTGGGTGACGACCAGGCGGCCGGTGCGCTTCACCGACTCCACGACCGTCGGGTAGTCGACGGGCGAGAGCGAACGCAGGTCGATGACCTCCAGCGACCGTTCGGTGTCGGCCTCGGCTGCCTGCAGGGCGGTCTTGACCATGGGCCCGTAGGCGAGCAGGGTCGCGTCGGTGCCCGGGCGGGCGATGCGGGCCGCACCCATCGGGGTGGCGTCCTCGTAGGCGACGTCGAGGTCGACCTCGGCCTTCTCGTAGTACCGCCGCTTGGGTTCGAAGAAGATGACCGGGTCCTCGCAGCGGATCGCCTGCTGGATGCCCCAGTAGGCGTCCTCCGGGGTGGCCACCGTCATGACCCGCAGGCCGGCGGTGTGCGTGAAGTAGGCCTCCGGGGACTCGCTGTGGTGCTCCACGGCGCCGATCCCGCCGCCGTAGGGGATGCGGATGACGACGGGCATGCTGAGCTTGCCGGCCGAGCGGCGGCGCATCTTCGCGAGCTGGGTGAAGGTCTGGTTCGTCGCGGGGAAGAAGAACCCGTCGAACTGGATCTCCACGACCGGGCGGTAGCCGCGCATGGCCATGCCGATGGCGGTGCCGACGATGCCGGACTCCGCCAGCGGGGTGTCGATGACACGGTCGGCGCCGAAGTCCTTGTACAGGCCGTCGGTGACACGGAAGACCCCGCCGAGCCGGCCGACGTCCTCGCCCATGACCAGGACCTTCGGGTCGTGTTCCATGGCGGCTCGCAGGCCGGCGTTGATGCCCTTGCCGATGGTGAGTTTGTTGCTCATGGCCTAGCGGCCCCCTTCCGTACTGGCGTCCTCGAAGGAGGCCAGGTACTCCGCGAACTCGGACCGCTGCTGATCGATGTGGACGTTGGGTTCGGCGTAGACCTCGTCGAAGATCTCGAGCGGCTCGGGGTCGGGCAGCGCGCGGCACTGGGTGCGCACCTGCTCACCGATCTGCTCGGCCTCCTCGTCCACGGAGGCGAAGAACGCGTCGTCGGCCAGCCCGGCCGTCTCGAGGTGGCGGCGGACCCGCAGGATCGGGTCCTTGGCCTTCCACTCGTCGAGCTCGGCGGAGGCGCGGTAGCGGGTGGGGTCGTCGTTGGTGGTGTGGGCGCCCATCCGGTAGGTGTAGGCCTCCACCAGGGTGGGGCCGTTGCCCTCACGGGCGTTGGCGAGCGCGGCGCGGGTCACGGCCAGGCAGGCCAGGACGTCGTTGCCGTCCACGCGTACGCCGGGGAACCCGTAGCCGGCGGCACGGCGGTAGATCGGGATGCGGGACTGCCGTTCCAGGGGCTCGGAGATCGCCCACTGGTTGTTCTGGCAGAAGAAGACGACGGGCGCGTTGTTGACGGAGGCGAAGTTGAAGGCCTCGTTGGTGTCGCCCTGGCTGGTGGCCCCGTCGCCGAAGTAGGTGATGACGGCGCTGCCGTCCTCGCCGACGGCGCCGTCGCGTTGGAGGCCCATGGCGTAGCCGGTGGCGTGCAGGGCCTGGCTGCCGATGACGATGGTGTAGAGGTGCAGTCCGTGTTCGTGGGGGTCCCACCCGCCGTTGGTGACACCGCGGAACATGCCGAGCAGTTCCTTGGGTTCGATGCCGCGGCACCAGGCGACACCGTGTTCGCGGTAGGACGGGAACGCCATGTCGCGTTCGGTGAGAGCGCGGCCGGAGCCGATCTGGGCGGCCTCCTGGCCGAGCAGTGAGGCCCACAGGCCCAGTTCGCCCTGGCGTTGGAGTGAGACCGCCTCGCTGTCGACGCGGCGGACCAGGACCAGGTCCCGGTAGAGCGCGCGGATCTCCTCCGCGCTGATCTCCAGGGGGTAGTCGGGGTGGCCCGTGAGCTCACCTTCGGGTGTCAGGAGCTGGATGAGCTCCGGTTCTTCGTGCGCGGTGGTGTCCGACACGTCGCTCCTCGGGTTCTCGGGGCCGAATTCGCGCGGGTGACGCCGATCGGCCGGATCACGGTCCGCTCACCCGGGGTGTGGGCACAGCGGACAGCCCTCCCCATATCGTGACAGAACTCACTACGGAGAGCGCAAGACCCGGACGTCACCTTTTCCGTCCGGTCACCATGATCCAAGAACCTTCGAGGGGCTCGTTAGCAGGGCTTCCTAGCATGTACAAGGTCTTCCGACAACTTTGTGGTCGCTTGTCGGAGACACGACGGCCACGGAGCGCTCCCATCACGCTCGGTGGCGGATCACCGTCGGGGGCGCGTCACTGCGCGGGGACGCGCATACCGCGCTCGCGCCCGTAGTCGGCGAGCATCTCGCGCAGCTGGCGGCGGGCCCGGTGCAGTCGCGACATCACGGTGCCCAGCGGGGTGTCCATCCGCTCGGCGACCTCCTTGTAGGCGTAACCCTCGATGTCGACGAGGTAGATGACCTCCTGGAAGTCCAGCGGCAACCGGGCCAGGGCCTGCTTGATGTCGCTGTCGGGCAGGTGGTCCAGCACCTCGGTCTCGGCCGAGCGCATCCCCTTCGAGGTGTGCGCCTCCGCGGCGGCCAGTTGCCAGTCCTTGATCTCGTCGGTGGTCTCCTGGCGCGGCTCGCGCTGCTTCTTGCGGTAGCCGTTGATGAAGGTGTTGGTGAGGATGCGGTACAGCCACGCGCGCAGGTTCGTACCGGCGCGGAACTGGTGGAAATTGGCGAAGGCCTTGGCGAACGTCTCCTGGACGAGGTCTTCTGCGTCGGCCGGGTTGCGGGTCATCCGCAGGGCCGTGGGGTAGAGCTGGTCGGCGAACGGTGTGACCGCGGTGGCGAAGTCGAGCGTCTGTTCCTGCTGCTCGGCGCGCCCGTCGCGGGCCTCACCGGTCTTGGGAGTCTGGTCCAATTCGATAGTCGTCAAGATTCCCCCTCAGGACGACCGCGGACGATCTCTTCCACCCTGTTAGACGCCACCCGACGCCTCCAATGATGACACCAATGACCGTGAGACGGGTCACTGGGCCCTAGAAGTCACCTCCATCGGAGGTAAATGCCCGGCGCGCCGCCTGGCCACAGCCTGGTCAGAGCCCCCTCTCGGGTGCCCGTCGCCGGACCCCCGTGCCGTACGCTGGCGTCGCCCCCTTCCGAGGTCCCCGTGATGCCCGGCGGATCTCAGGGGCACACCCGTCGACTTTTTTCCTGTGGAGGACCCATGGCCCGCGTCGTTGTGGACGTCATGCTCAAGCCGGAGATCCTGGACCCCCAGGGGCAGGCCATCGCAGCGGCCGGCTCCCGGCTCGGGTTCGAGGGCCTCAAGGAGGTCCGCCAGGGCAAGCGTTTCGAGGTCGAGATCGACGGTGAGCTCGACGACGCCGCCGTCGCCGAGGTGCGCCGCATGGCCGAGACCCTGCTCGCCAACACCGTCATCGAGGAGTTCGAGGTCCGCCCCGCCTCCTGATATGCGCCGGCACTGCGCACCGGACGGACCCACCGCCCCCGCGGGCCGGTCCGAAACCCTCCCGAACCGGGACCGGAGCGTCACGAGTGCCGGGTGTGTCCGACACCGGACGGCCGTGCCCTGCAGGGCACGGCCGTTCGTTTTACTCACCAGGGGTCGGGAACGTCTCCATACGTGTCGAGCACCTGACCGACCAGGAGCACGAGAGGTGGACTTATGGACGCCGGTTTCTCGATCACGCTCCCCCGACAGGCGTACACCGTGGCCGTTGTACGCGACATCCTCGACACCCTCCTCAGCCGCGGCGGCCTGTGCCGCGAATGCGTCGACGACATCCTCCTGGCGGTGTCCGAGGCCGGCGCCAACGCCGTCGAACACGGCGGCCCCGCCCCCGACTACACCGTGGAGGCCGAGCTGGGGCCCAGATGGTGCGAGGTCCGGATCTCCCACACAGGGCGGGCGCCGGACGAGGCCCATCTGGCCGAACGTTTCGCCAACGACCCCGTGCCCCTCCCGAGTCCGGAAGCAGAATCGGGGAGGGGCATCGTTCTGATGCGCTACCTCATGGACGAGGTCGCCTTCCAGGACGAGCCGCGCACGATGGTCGCTCTGCGCAAACGGCGCACCGCGTGTGACCGGCCCCTGGACTCCCCGCCGCCCGAGCGCTCCACCCGTTACGCGCTCCTCTGACGCCCGGGCGGCCGCCGTCCCCACCGGTCGGCGGGCATCTGTGGTGCACACCACGGTGGCCGCCGAGCGCTCGTCGAGAAGCACACCCCGGCGCCCCTTCCGGGCCCCGGCCTTGGGATGATCACACAGGCCAGGGTGCTCCCGGAGGGGACTTCGTCGTACCCGAGCACAGGCGAACGGGTACGCTGCAACCGAAGGCACCGTCCGCCGCGTGACGGGGGCGGGGAGGCCCCACGGGGAGCCTCCCGAGCCGGACCGATCTCCTCGCCGAACGACTTTTCCGGAGTGTGCACATGACAGCCCGCGTGGGCGTCGTCACCTTCCCAGGCTCCCTCGACGACAAGGACGCGGCGCGTGCCGTCGCGCTGGCGGGGGCCGACCCCGTCCCGCTGTGGCACGGCGACGCCGACCTCAAGGGCGTGGACGCGGTCGTCCTGCCCGGCGGTTTCTCCTACGGCGACTACCTGCGCTGCGGCGCCATCGCCCGATTCGCCCCGCTGATGGGCGAGCTCGTGCCCGCCGCACGGTCGGGCGCGCTGCCGGTGCTGGGCATCTGCAACGGGTTCCAGATCCTGGCCGAGAGCCACCTGCTGCCCGGAGCGCTGACCCGCAACGCCTCCCTGCGGTTCGTCAACCGCGACCAGGTACTGCGTGTGGAGAACACCCGCACCGCCTGGACCAACGGTTACACCGAGGGCCAGGAGATCCTCGTGGTGCTCAAGAGCGGCGAGGGGTGCTACGTCGCCGACGAGGAGACCCTCGACCGCCTGGAGGCCGAGGGGCGGGTCCTGGCCCGTTACGTCGGCGAGGACCCGAACGGTTCCTACCGCGGTATCGCCGGTGTCACCAACGAGCACGGGAACGTCGTGGGGCTCATGCCGCACCCCGAGCACGCCGTCGAGGCGCTGACCGGCCCCTCCACCGACGGGCTCGGGTTCTTCGCCTCGATCCTCACCCACCTGGGCTCCCGCACACCCGCGCCGGCCTAGCCCGGCGCGCACACGAACGATCTGGGGGACGATCCTTCCAATGATGGCGCTGCTGCGCTCCCGAAGAACGATGTTCATCCTCGCCGCGGTGGTCATCGTCGGACTCGTGGTCTCCGGGGGGATCGGACTCGTGCAGTCGATGTCCACCGTCGCGCAGACCGAGCAGGACCCCGGCCAGGGGCAAGGCGGTCAGGGCGGCGGCGAGGGCGGCCCCGACCCGTTGGAGGCCCCGGAGGCCGGCGTGCTCGGCCAGGCGCCGAGCGGGTTGGAGTACTCCTCCGAGGACGACGACGTCGAGTGCACCCCGGCCGAGTGCATCCGGCTCGTGTCGGTCATGACCACCGACGAGGACGCCGACGTCAGCTCCGACGAGGCGGTCGAGGCGGTCTACGACGGCCTGCTGGAGCAGAACTGGGGCCAGCTCCTGCCCGAGGGCGCCGAGGAGCCGGACGACGTCCCCCTGAGCGAGACGATCATGACCGACGGCGAGGTCATGGTCGCCGACGCCACCGAGCACGACTCCGAGGGCGCCGTCGCCGTCCTGATGGTCGGCAACGCGAACCCGCCCGCCAACTGATCCGCGCGTCACCCCGGGCCGGGGCGCCCTTCCCGCCCGCGGCCGGGGGCGGCACGGCCCGCTCCACAACCGCACACCCCGAACGGAACGACGCATGTCTGAAGTACCCGGTCTCGACACCGTCTCCGCGGCTCTCGGCCACCCGGACACGCCGCAGCCCTACGCCGAGCTCGGCATGGCCGACGACGAGTACGCGCGGGTCCGCGAGATCCTGGGCCGCCGCCCCACCGCGGCCGAGCTGGCCATCTACTCGGTGATGTGGAGCGAGCACTGCTCCTACAAGTCCTCGAAGGTGCACCTGCGCCAGTTCGGGGAGAAGGCGCCGGAGAGCGACGCCCTGCTCGTGGGCATGGGCGAGAACGCCGGCGTGGTCGACGTGGGCGACGGGCGTGCGGTGACCTTCAAGATCGAGTCGCACAACCACCCCTCGTACGTGGAACCGCACCAGGGCGCGGCCACCGGTGTGGGCGGCATCGTGCGCGACATCCTGACGATGGGCGCGCGGCCGGTCGCGGTCATGGACGCGCTGCGGTTCGGGCCCGCCGACGCCGACGACACCAAGCGGGTGCTGCCCGGCGTCGTCTCGGGGATCTCCTTCTACGGCAACTGCCTGGGGCTGCCCAACATCGGCGGTGAGTTGGGCTTCGACCCCGGCTACCTCGACAACCCGCTGGTCAACGCCCTGTGCGTGGGTGTCATGCGGCACGAGGACATCAAGCTCGCCGAGGCGCCCGGCCCCGGCAACAAGGTCGTGCTGTTCGGCGCCACGACCGGACCGGACGGGATCGGCGGCGCTTCGGTGCTGGCCAGCGCCACCTTCGACGACGAGTCGCACACCAAGCGGCCCAGCGTGCAGGTCGGCGACCCGTTCATGGAGAAGCTGCTCATCGAGTGCAGCCTGGAGCTGTTCGGCAAGGACCTCGTCGTCGGGATCCAGGACCTGGGCGCCGCGGGTGTCTCGTGCGCGACCACGGAGCTCGCCGCGGGCGGCACCGGCGGCATGAACATCCAGCTGGACCGCGTCCCGCTGCGCGACCACCGGCTCACCCCCGAGGAGATCCTCATGAGTGAGTCGCAGGAGCGCATGATGGCGATCGTGGAGCCGGGGAAGATGGACGCGTTCCTGGCCGTGTGCGAGAAGTGGAACATCCTCGCCGCGGAGATCGGCGAGGTCACCGACGTGTCCGAGGAGGAGGCCGAGCGCGGCGGCCGCCTGGTGATGACCTGGAACGGGGAGACGGTCGTGGACATGCCTCCGCGGACCGCCTCCGACGAGGGCCCGGTCTACCAGCGCCCCTACGCGCGGCCGGAATCGCAGGACACCCTCCAGGCCGACGACGCCGCCAAGCTCCCGCGCCCGGAGAACGACGCCGAGCTGCGCGAGCAGGTGCTGCGTGTGCTGGGCGCACCGGGTGTGGGCGACCCGGCGTGGGTCACCCAGCAGTACGACAGTTACGTGCGCGGGGACACGGTGGTGTCGGCGCCGCACGACTCCGGGATGATCCGGGTCTCCGACGACTCCTACCGGGGTGTGGCGCTGGCGACCGACGGCAACGGTCGGCACACGCGCCTGGACCCGTACGCGGGAACGCAGCTGGCGTACGCGGAGGCGTTCCGGAACGTGGCGGTGACCGGTGCGCGGCCGCTGGCGGTGACCAACTGCCTGAACTTCGGCTCGCCCGAGGACCCGGGTGTCATGTGGCAGTTCGCCGAGTCCACACGTGGGCTCGCCGACGCGTGCCGGACACTGGGCACCCCGGTGACCGGCGGCAACGTCAGCTTCTACAACCAGACCGGTGAGAAGCCGATCAACCCGAGCCCGGTCGTGGGTGTGCTGGGTGTGGTCGACGATGTGCGCAAGCGGCTGCGGTCCGGGTTCGAGACCGACAACGCGACGGTGCTGCTGCTGGGTACGACCCGGCCGGAGTTCTCCGGTTCGGCGTGGGCCGATACCGTGCACGGCCACCTGGGCGGGCTGCCGCCGCACGTGGACCTGGCCGCGGAGGCCGCGCTGGCCGAGGTCCTGGCCGAGGCCGCCGAGCAGGGTCTGGCGGAGTCGGCGCACGACCTGTCGGACGGCGGCCTGGCGGTCGCGCTGGCCGAGTCGGCGCTGCGCGGCGGCAAGGGCGCGCGGGTGGACCTGGACGGGGACGCGTTCACGGCGCTGTTCAGCGAGTCCGGGGCGCGTGCGCTGGTGGAGACCACCGCCGAGAACGCCGCGGCGGTGCGTGAGTTGGCCGAGCGGCACGGGGTCCCGGTGACGGAGCTCGGCACGGTCGGCGGCGACACCCTGGCGGTGTCCCACGCCGAAGGCGCGGTCGAGGTCGCCCTGACCGACCTGCGTGCCTCCTACGAGTCGGCGCTGCCCGCGCTCATGGACGGCGTGTAACCCCCGTTCGACCTCTGCGAGAGGGGCGTCCCGAACTGTCGGGGCGCCCCTTCGTCGTGTCCGGGGCACGCCGGTCGATCAGGGTGACGGGGAGACGGCTGTGAGGCCAGCTGCTTCTGCGGCCTCGACGAGCCTCTTGTCATAGGCGACGAAGGCGCTGACCAAGGATCCGAGCCCCGACGCGGCCGCGACGTGCAGGGCGTCGAGCGACCGGAGCCGGGCCCCGGGAGCGAGCGCACCGGCGGCATCGAAGGTCTCGGCCGGCATCCGTACGTGTGCTGCCCGGCCGAGCCACTCCTGAGCGTGGTCCATGGTTCCGGGGTCCACGCCGGCTGCGTGGAGTGCCCGCGGTAGTTCGGTGCGCGTGAGGTGGCTGGTGATCTGGCGATCGGTGCCGTGCTCGTCGAGCCAGTCGACCAAGGCTTGCGATTCGACCTCGTCCTTGAGCAGCTTGATCGCTGCCGAGGTGTCGAGGTAGACGAACATCAACGGTCCTCCTCGGCCCTCAGCTCCGCCAGTGCATCCGTCGCGGGCCTGGTACCGGGGTCGGACGGCTCGCGCTCCATGTCTTTGGCCTCGCTCGCGCCGGGCAGACCGTCGAGGTCGTCGAGGTCGATCAGACCGCGCTCGACGACATCCATCAGATCCGCCTCGCGCTCGTCGGGAGGCAGGACACGGCCGACCGCCATGCCTCTCCGGGTGACGGTGAAACTCTCACCCTGCTTCGCTCGGTCGAACACGTCCGCGGCGTTGCGCTGCAAGTCTCTGATGGAGATCCGCTGCTCGTCGGGGTCTGTCTCCATACTCCGATGTTATGCACTTGGAGCCAACGTGTCAGGCATTTTTCTTCTGCGCCTGACAAAGCTTGTTCGGGTGCGTCTTCCCCTTGCTCGCGGGGGCGAGCGGGGGGGGTTTCCGGGTGGGTATGTGGCGGGTGAGGGCCGCGGCGGGGGTCGCGGTCGGCGGTGGCGGGGGTCGCGGTAGAACGAGAGACGTCCGTCGTCGAGGAAGGAGCCGCTTCATGCGTGCAGGAAGACTCAAAGGTGCGCTCGGCAGCGCGGACCGTCCCGCCAGTGCCCTGGGGTTCCGCAGGGTGCTCGCCGTGTTCGGTGCGCTCGTCCTGCTGATCGGGGCGATCGCCGCGTTCACGATGACCGACCAGACGTGGCTCGTGGTCGTGCTCGGCGCGGGGTTCCTGGCGGCGTGCGTGAACGTGTACTGGGTCAACAGCCGGCTCCACAACGAGCGGCGGACGCGCTGAGCACCGCCGAACCGGTGGTGCGGCACCTGGTGGCCGAGCCGGCCCGGCGGTGACGGGACGTGCGGGTCAGCGTTCCTGCCGGTCCCACTCGAGCATCTGGTAGATGTACTCGGCGCCGAGCCCGTACGTGCCCCCGTGGGCGCGCGCGATGTCGCCGACGCGCGAGGAGGTCTCCGACCGTGCCCAGTCCCGCTGGAGTTCGAGCAGGTACTGCAGCCACGTGAGCGGGACGGCCCCGGCCTGGACCATGCGCTGGACGGCGCGCTCGTGCGCCTCGGTGCTGACCCCGCCGCAGGCGTCGGCGACGAAGTACACGTCGTAACCCTCGTCGATGGCGCACAGGGCGGGCAGGGCCACGCACACCTCCGTCCACAGGCCGGCGATGACGAGTTTGGGACGGCCGCTCTCGAGGACACGGTCGCGGACCCGGTCGTCCTCCCAGGGGTTCATGGTGGTGCGGTCGATCCAGGTACCGCGGTCGGGGAAGGCGTCGCGCACGCCCTTGAACAAGGGGCCGCTGAAGTGGCGTTCCATGACGGTGGTGACGATCGTGGGGACGTCGAAGAGCACGGCGGTCTCGGCCAGGCCCTGCGTGGCGTTGATGACGACCTCCATGGGGTGGGAGGCCACCGCGAAGCCCATCTGGCTCTCGTGGTCGACGAGCATGAGGACGTGGTTGTCCGGGGTGAGGAGCCGGGGTGAGACGTGGGTTCCGCTCGCGGTCATGGGGCGCCTTCCGTCGCTGGGACCGGTGATTGCGCACCCATCCTGCACGGGCGACGACCCTCGGTCACCGACCCACGCGCCCCCGGACACCGGAAGCCGCGTCAGACCGTGACCAGCGGGACCCGCCCTCCCACCGAATCGACGATCTTGTGGATGTCACCGGGATCGGAGGTGACCACTGCGGCCCCACGCTCCATGGCGACCAGCGCTACCGTCGCATCGACCACGTCACTGCTGGAGGACTCCCCCAGCAGCCGGCCTGCCCTCCTGGCCGCACGTTCATCGAGATCGACGACCTGGCAGAGCTTGATGACACGGGCAACGAGCACCTGCTCAGGGTCGCCTCGCCAAACCTGGGCAAGTACGGTCGCCGGGACGACGGGTTGCCGTCCGGCCCTGTTCTCGTCCCGGCACAAGGACCACACAGTGCCGTTCGCATCTGCCTCGGCCTGCATCAACGCCCCGGCATCCAGGACGTACCCCCGGGGTTCGAAGGACCTCACGTCTCTCCCGTTTCATCCTCGTCGAGCCGGGCGAGCACTGCCTGGTTGGCTTGGGCGTCCTCCCATGGCACTGGTTGCCCAACACCGGTCTCCACCGCGGCAGCGCGCGAAGCGGTCTCTGCTGCCTCCGTCGGTTGCCCGCGCTCTGCGAAGTGCTCCTCCAGCACCAGGCGCGCTTCTTCCAGGTCGGCAGCCTTGCGCGCAACCCGGTCCAGCCATCTGGACAGGGGCACACCCTCTCTCTCGGCGGCGCGGCGTGCGCGGGCGACGGTCTCGGGCTCCAGGGACACGGAAAGCTTCTCCACAGCCATGCCTTCACGTTAGCGAGGGGTGGCACTTCCGGTAGTACTTGAGAACCTGGGCGCACACACAGAAGGGCGGGGGCCGCGTACGGCCCCCGCCCCCTTTCACGTAGCGGTCACTGCGTGCGAGTCTCGTACCCCTCGGGGAGCCAGGACTCCACCTTGTCGCGGTTCTCGCCGACCCACGCCTCGGCGGCCTGCTCGGGGTCCATGCCCTCGTCGGCGATCATCCCGGCGACCTCGTTCTGGTCGGCGTTGGTCCAGTTCCAGTTGTCCAGGAACCGGTACGCCAGGTCGTCGTTCTCGGCGAACCCCTTGCGGAAGATCTTGTTGAGATCGTAGAGGGGGTAGTCGCAGGGAACGTACTCCAGGTCGTCGTCGCAGCCCTCGAAGTAGACGGGGAAGTCGACCTTGACCAGGTCCAGCTCCTCCTGGATCCAGTGCGGCTCGTTGGAGTAGAACAGCACCGGTTCCTCGTTGGCGTACCGTCGCTGGACCTCGGTGATCTGCGCGGCCTCGGAACCGGCGTAGACGATCTCCAGGTCCATGTCGAAGGCGTTGATCATGCCCTCGTCCTGCGTGGCGAACCCGGGCGCACCGCCCAGGAACTCGCCCTTGTCGCCGGTCTCCGGGGTCCGGAACAGGTCGGTGTTCTCGCGCAGGCCCTCGGGCGTGAGCAGCTCGGGCTGCTCCTCCGCCAGGTAGGCGGGCATGTACCAGCCGATCACGCCCTCGTTGCCGGTGGAGCCGCCGTCCACGACGGTGTCGTTTCCCTCGGGACCGTAGAGCTCGTAGAGGTCGTCGTGCCCCCAGTTCTCCAGGATCACGTCGAGCACGCCCTGGTCCAGGGCCTGCCACGAGGGCTGTTCGTCCACGCGCACGAGCTGGACGTCGTAGTCCATCTCCTCCTGCAGCACGTGTTCCATCACGGCGGCGCTGGCCTCGTAACCGACCCAGCCGTTGAGAGCGATCCGGACCGAGTTCGGGTCGCGGGCGATCTCGTCGGTGCGCACGGCACAGGAGCTGACCATCACGAGGGCGAGGCCGACGGCCAGGTACCGCAGCAGTGCGCCCTTTCTCGCGAATCTAGGCACTGGGTGCCCTCCTTCCCTGCGTGACCCGGTCCAGGAACAGACCCAGGAACAGGATCGCCAGACCGGAGGCCAGCCCCAGTCCCAGCTCGTTCTGGGCGAGCCCGAAAACCACGTCGAAGCCGAGCGAGCCGGCGCCGACGAGTGCACCCATGACGACCATGGAGAGCACAAGAATGATGCCCTGGTTGACGGCCATACCCAGCGACGCGCGGGCCATGGGCAGTTCCACCTTGGTGAGCATCTGCCACTTGGTGGAACCCTGCGAGATCGCGGCCTCCCGGATCCCCGCCGGAACACCGCGGATCCCGTCGTTGACGAGGCGGATCACCGGCGGCAGGGCGAAGATGACCGCCGCGACCAGGGCCGGAACGCGTCCGATCGTGAACAGTGCGACCGCCGGGATCAGGTACACGAACGGCGGCAGCGTCTGCATGGCGTCCAGGATCGGGCGCAGGATCGCCGCGAACACGTCGTTGCGCGACATCAGCACACCGATGACCACACCCAGCAGGATCGTGACGACCGAGGCCACGAGCACCTGGGAGAGGGTGTCCATCGCGTTGTTCCACACGCCGAGCAGGCCGATGGCGACGAAGGACCCGCCGGAGACCAATGCCGGTCGCAGCCCGCCGAAGATCCACCCGAGGGCGGCGGCCGCAACGACCACCAGCCACCAGGGCGTTCCGGTGAGCAGTGCGCTGAGCGGGCCGAGGACCCAGTCGAGCAGCCACGTGCTGAGCGAGGCGGTGAACCCGCCGATCGCCGACTGCAGCGCGTCGTAGAACGCGTTGACCGGAGCGGCCACGTCGACCGCGACGTTGCGCGGCCACCCGCCGAGGCCGAGGAACCGGGCCCCGGCCACAACCGCTGCCACGATCAGCACCCCGCCGCCGAGCACCTGCCACCGCAGCCGCTCGGGGATCTGCGGGGTGTGCGCGCCGTGCCCGACCGCGCCGGTGACGCGGTCCATGGCGATGGCGAGCATGACGATCGCGATGCCGGCCTGGAACGCCTGGCCCACGTTGACCTTGGCGAGCGCCTGGTAGATGGCGTCACCGAGACCGCCGGCGCCGATGACCGACGCGATCACGACCATGGAGACCGCGAGCATGATGGTCTGGTTGACGCCGAGCAGGATCGTGCGCTTGGCCAGCGGGATCTGCACCTTGGTCAGGATCTGCCACGGGGTGGAACCCAGCGAGGTGGTCGCCTCGACGGCCCCCTCGGGCACCTGCCGGATCGCCATCGCGGTGATGCGCGCGACCGGCGGCAGCGCGTACACCGCGGTGACCACGGCGGCGGCCGGGTTGCTGATGCCGAACAGCAGCACGAACGGCAGCAGGTAGGCGAACGCCGGCATGATCTGCATGAAGTCCAGCACCGGACGCAGGGCCCGGTGGAACCGGTCGCTGCGGCCGGCCAAGATCCCCAGCGGGACACCGAACAGCAGGGCGATGCTCACCGAGGTGATGATCAGCGCCAGCGTCGTCATGGACTCGTTCCACAGCCCGGTGAGCGCGAAGGTGCCGAAGGCGGCGAGCACCAGCAGCGCCACGCGCCACCCGGCCACACGCCAGGCGCCGAGCACGCCGAGGGCCGTCACGCCGGCCCAGGTGAGGAAGTCCAGGAACTGGTTGATCAGCACGACGGCCGAACCCAGCCCCACGGAGATGTAGTTGAAGAAGTAGAGGAACAGAGGGCTGTCGTTGCGGTTCTCGACGATCCACGCGTAGACGCCGTCGAGCCAGGCCATGAAGCTGTCGCCGACCGCGGTCGGGAAACCGCCCGCCCAGGAGGGGTTGCCCAGGACCCGCGCGGACGCGTACCCGGCGAGCAGCACGGCCAGCACGATCAGGGCCTGGAACCAGCTGCGCCGCCACACCCCTCTGCTGTCGTCCGCGACGGCCCCGTCCGGGGCGGTCGCCGCGGTCTGTGTCGTCACGGCCACGTCACCCACCGCTTCCGGCCGGGGCGGTGTCCTCGTCGCCGTTCCCGAGGTCCTCGGCGTTGTCCTCGACGATCGCGGCGACGGCCTCGGCGTCCTCGAGCTGGTCCTCGGCGATGGCCCGCAGGACGTCGTCGCGTCCCACGTATCCGAGGAGCCGCTCCCCCTCGACGACGCGGACCGGGGCGACGCTCGCCGCGAGCAGCGGCAGGACCTCCGAGAGCACGGTGCCCGGCTCGACGCTGGGGCCGTCGGTGCGCTCCTCCGGGAAGGCGTCGCGCACGAGCCAGCGCGCGGTGAGCACGGTGGTGCGGGCGACGTCGGACGTGAAGTCGGCGACGTAGGAGTTGGCGGGGCGGCCCACGACCTCCTCCGGGGTCCCGACCTGGACGAGTTCGCCGTCGCGCATGATGGCGATGCGGTCGCCCAGCTTCAGGGCCTCCTGGAGGTCGTGGGTGATGAAGACCGACGTCTTGTTGAGCTCCTTCTGGAGCCGGACGACCTCGTTCTGCATGTCACGGCGGATCAGCGGGTCCAGGGCGCTGAAAGGCTCGTCGAACAGCAGCACCTGCGGGTCGACCGCCAGGGCGCGGGCCAGGCCCACACGCTGCTGCATACCGCCGGAGAGCTGGCCGGGGCGCGAGTTCTCGTACCCGCTGAGGCCGACCATCTCGATCATCTCGCGGGCACGCTCGTAGCGTTCGGCGCGCGGGACCCCGCGGATCTCCAGGCCGTAGGCGACGTTGTCGATGATCTTGCGGTTGGGCAGGAGCCCGAAGTGCTGGAAGACCATCGCGATCTTGCGGCGGCGCAGTTCGCGCAGCCGCTGCTCGCTCGCGTCCCGGAGGTCCTCGCCCTCGAGCAGGACCTGCCCGGAGGTGGGCTCGATGAGCCGGGTCAGACAGCGGATCAGCGTGGACTTGCCGGAGCCGGACAGCCCCATGACCACGAAGATCTCACCGGGGCGCACGTCGAAGGACACGTCGCGCACGGCAACGGTGGTGCCGGTCTCCTGCTTGATGGTGTCGCGGTCGGCCTTCTCCAGGTCGGTGCCGATGACACTGTCGGCGTTCTTGCCGAAGATCTTCCACAGGTTGCGGACGGAGAAGATCACGTCCGCGGCGCCCTCCGGCGCTGCGGCGGGTTCGGTGGTCGGGGCGCTCATCGGGCCTCCTCGTTCTCGGCCAGGCGGTCCTCGCGGATCAGGTCCGCGGCACGCTCGCCCAGAGTGAGGACCATGACCATCGGGTTGGGTGTGGGAAGGGTGGGGAAGACGGACGCGTCGGCCACGCGCAGGCCCTTGAGGCCGCGCACGCGCAGGCGCGGGTCGACGACGGCGCCGTCGTCGTCCGCTGCGCCCATGCGGCAGGTGCCGGCCGGGTGGTAGACGGTGTGCGCGGCGCGGCGGCCGTACTCCGACAGCTCCGCGTCGGTCTGCACCTTCGGGCCGGGGGCGACCTCGCGCTTGAGCCAGGACTTGAACGGCTCGGTGTCGGCGACCTCGCGGGCGACCTTGAGGCCGTCGACGATGGTCTGCTCGTCGTAGCCGTCGGGGTCGGTGAAGTAGCGGAAGTCCAGCGCCGGGTGGACCTTCGGGTCGGAGCTGGTCAGGGACAGCTTGCCGCGCGAACGGGACCGCGGGATGTTCGGGGTCATGCAGACCGCGTAGCCGTCCTCGGGCGAGTCGTAGCCGAGACGCTTCGTATTGTCGTCGAAGGGGATCTGGTAGATGTGGAACATCAGGTCCGGGCGCGGGTCGGACTCGTCGCGGCGCACGAACAGGGCCGCGTCGGAGTCCATGACCGTCTCCTCGGGGACCCTGCGCTCGGTCTCCCACATGATGATCGACTCGGGGTGGTCCTGGAGGTTCTCGCCCACACCCTTGAGGTCGTGGCGGGGGTCGATGCCCACCGACGACAGTTCCTCGGCGTTGCCGATGCCGTTGAGCATGAGCAGACGCGGGCTGTCGATCGCACCGGCGGACAGGATGACCTCCTGGCGGGCGTTGACGGTGACGCGCTCGCCGTCCTTGGTCGTGGCGCTGACACCGGTGGCGCGGTCGCCGTCGAACTCGAGCCGGTCGACCCAGGTCTCCAGCATCACGGTGAGGTTGTCGCGCACGCCCATGATCGGGTGCAGGTAGGCGACCGACGCCGAGGAGCGGTAACCGGTGTAGGGGTCGTAGGAGATCGACAGGAACCCCGCGCCGTCGGCGAAGCCGCCGCCGTGGGAGGTCTTGGCGTTGAAGTCCTCCACGACCGGGACGCCCGCCGCTTCCGAGGCCGAGGACACCCAGTCCTTGACCATGTCGTTGCGGTCCTTCTCGGCGATCGGGACGATGTTGTTCTTGAGCCGGTCGGCGTAGGACTGCACGGTCGCGTTGTCCCAGCCCTCAGCGCCCGCGGCGACCCACTCGTCGAGGTCCTCGGCGAAGGGCCGGAAGCTGATGAGCGTGTTGTGGGAGGAGCACCCGCCCAGGACACGGGCGCGCGAGTGCAGGATGTGCGAGTTGCCGCGCGGCTGTTCCGTGGTCGTGTACTTCATGTCGAGGTCGCTGTCGAGAACGCTCAGCCACTCCTTGAGGCGCAGCACGTTCTCGTGGTCGCGGTCGTCCGGACCGGCCTCGATGACACAGACGGTGGTGTTCGGGTCCTCGGTGAGGCGGTTGGCGATGACCGGGCCCGCCGTACCGCCTCCGACGATGACGTAGTCGTACGTGTTCTCTTGTGTCGACACGGCCTGATTCCTCTCGTTTCTCATGCCTGGGGGGTATGCGGGGGGAAACCGACCTGTGGTGTCGTCAGGTTCGACGTGTTCTTCTCTTGTGGCCGGATCTTCCGTTGCACCTCCCGGGCCCCCGCAGGGCCGGGAGGGGGTGCCCGGCGACGTGTCGGACGGGCACGTCGCAGAGCAGTCGTCCGCCCCGGCACAGCGCAGCCGCGCCGGGGCGGGGGTCGTGCGGGGCGCCGGGGCGCCCCGCGTTCACACCGTGCTCAGCCGAACCAGCGCTGCGGTTCGGGGGCGAGGTTGCGGTAGATGTGCTTGGCCTCGCGGTACTCGTCCAGGCCGGCGAGACCGAGCTCGCGGCCGACACCGCTCTGACCGAAGCCGCCCCACTCGGCGCCCGGGAAGTAGGGGCCGTAGTCGTTGACCCACACGGTGCCGTGGCGCAGACCGGCGGCCACACGCTCACCGCGGCCGGTGTCGGCGGTCCACACGCCGCCGGACAGGCCGTAGTCGGTGTCGTTGCCGAGCTCGATCGCCTCTTCCTCGGTGCTGAAGCGCTCGACCGTCACGACCGGGCCGAAGACCTCGGTCTGGACGATGTCCATGGAACGGTCGCAGTCGACGAAGATCGTCGGACGGTAGAAGTAACCGTCCTGGAGCTCGGGCTCGTCGGGGCGCTTGCCGCCGGCAATGACACGGGCGCCTTCCTCGACACCGCGCGCGACGGCCTTCTCGACCTTCGCGCGGTGCTCGGCCGAGACCAGCGGACCGCAGCGCACACCCTCGACCTGGCCACGGCCGATGCGGATGGCCTCGGCGCGGCGGGCCAGTTCGGCGGTGAACTCGTCGTGGATGTCCTCGTGCACGATGAGGCGCGCACCTGCGGAGCAGACCTGACCGGAGTGGAAGAACGCGGCGTTGAGCGCGTAGTCCACGGCGGTGTCGAGGTCGGTGTCCGGGAAGATGATGTTCGGGTTCTTGCCGCCGAGCTCCAGCGCGATCTTCTTGACCGTGTCGGAGGCGGCCGCCATGATCCGGCGCCCGGTGATCAGGCCGCCGGTGAAGGAGACCAGGTCGACGTCGGGGTGCTCGGACAGCGGCGCGCCGGCCTCGGGGCCGGTGCCCAGGACCATGTTGACCACACCAGCGGGCGCGCCGGCCTCGGTGGACAGGTCCACGAGCTTGGCGGTGGTCACCGGGGTGATCTCGCTGGGCTTGATCACCATGGTGTTGCCCGCGGCGATGGCCGGGGCCATCTTCCAGGCGAGCTGGAGCAGCGGGTAGTTCCACGGCGTGATCATGCCGCAGACGCCCACGGGCTCGTACACGACCTTGCTCTGGATGCCCTCGGGCGCGGCGACGATGCGTCCGGCGTCCTTGTCGGCCAGACCGGCGTAGTAGCGGAAGACGTTGGTGACGTCGTCGACGTCGATCCCGCCCTCCTCGATGGTCTTGCCGGTGTCGAAGGACTCCATGACGGCGATCTCGTGCCGGTCCCGCTGGAGCAGGTCGGCGATGCGGTCCAGGATGCGGCCGCGCTCGTCGGCGGGCGTGCTGCGCCAGTCCCCGGCGTCGAAAGCGCGTCGGGCGGCTGCGATGGCGTCTTCTGCGTCGGCGCGTGTGCCCTCGCTGACGACGGTCAGCACGGAGTTGTCGGCAGGGTCGAGGATCTCTCGCACCTTGCCCTCGCGTGCTGCCCGCCACTGGCCGTCGATGTAGAGGCTGGTGGCGGTGGTCGAACCAGGCTGGAACAGGTACGGCGCCGACGGCAGGGTCTCGTCGGGTTCGTTCACGGGAGCGGTGTTCCCTTGGTCGGTGGTCACAAACAGCCTCGTTTCGTAGGACGCTTACGTCTCAACGCTCCCATAACCCACCATGACCAGCAAAAATGCCGGATTGTGGCGCAGATCCCCGTGGTACGACTCACGCAACGCGTTGCAGACAGCGCACCACAGGGCATCCGGAGCCCCACGGGGCATCCGGACATGACGGATCCCTGGACGGGACTTTGGCGTTGATTTAGGCTGAACTGTAGTTAGGCTTCCCTAAGTGGGACGGCCGCCCCGAGGGCGGGGACCCGCCCGCCCGTCCGCGACCTTCCGAGGAACGCATGCTGCTCGAACCCGAACGCCGTGACGTCTGCCTGACCGCGCGCTCCGTCGCTGCGCTCTCCGGTGCCGCACCCGGAGAGACGGGCGCCGTGAGTGTCCGCCGCGGTGACCTCGTCGTCGTCACGCCCTCCGGCGTCGCCCTCGAACAGCTCCAGCCCGCCGACTGCCCGGTGATGTCGCTCGACGACCGGGTACTCGAGGGGCGGCGGGAGCCCGCGGCCGAGGCCACGCTGCACATGGCCGCGCACCGCCAGGCCGCCGACCACGACCGCGACGCCACCGCGGTCATCGACGCCGCCACCGTCGACACCGTCGCCGTCTCCAGCGTCCTGGACGAGCTGCCGCCGGTGCACCACCGCGCCGCTTCCCTCGGCGGCGCCATCGCCGTCACCCCGTACACGACCTACGGCACCGGGGACATCGCCGACCAGGCCGTCAAGGCGCTCAAGGGCCGCGACGCCGCGCTGCTGGCCGACCACGGCGGACTGGCGCTGGGCCGCGACCTCCCGCACGCGCTGGAGAACCTGCGCCTGCTCGACTGGCTGTGCGCCGCCTACCTGCGCGCCGCCCAGCTCGGGCGGCCGCGCGTGCTCACCGAGGACGAGCTCGCCGAGGTGCGCCGTCGCGACACCTACGGCTGGGCCGGCCCCGACCTGTTCTGAGGGCGGACACGCCCTCCGCGGGTCAGCGCCCGCCGAGCCGGCCCTCCTTGGGCTCGAGCTTCTCGATGGCCGCACGGAGCCCTGCGCCCGAGGCCCCGGCACGCGACCCGCGGTGTGGCTTCAGCACTGCCACCGGGCGGCCTGCCCGGGTGATGAGCACGCTCTCGCCCCTCTCGGCGGAGTCCAGGAGCTGAGGCAACGTGACTGCCGCCTCGGCGGCCGTGATCCTGCGCATGGGCATCACTCTGCCGGAGGGATACACCTGTGCGCAGGGGTTTTCCCGGATCAGGGCAGCTCGTCGGGGTCCTCGTCGTCGAAGGGCTCGTCGGGCTGGGTCCACGCCAGGTAGCAGGCCGGCAGCGAGACGTGGACCATCATCAGCGTCCACAGCATCGGTGCCACGAGCCACGACGGGAACACGACCTCCGGCGGGCTGAAGGTCACGGGGTACACGGCCCCGACGAACACCACCGTGAGCAGCACGCCCATCGTCGTGTGTGCGACCCGGTGAGCGGTGTCGCGCTCGGCCCGCTGGCGTTCGTCGAGCAGCCGGTGCGGCAGGGACATCCGGGTGGCCCGGCTGAGCCGGGTCGACAGCACGGCCACAGCGACGAAGATCGTCAGGAGGGCGCCCAAGGCGGCGATGCCCCGGCCCTCCGTCACGTCCACCACGATGCCGCCCGAGAGCAGGGGCGCCCCGGCCAGGACCAGCGCCAGGTACAGGATCACGGACGAGCGGCGCCGGGCGCGCGAGCCCCACATGCGGCGCAGCCGCGGTGACTCCGTCTGCCGGAGCCGTGCTTGATCGCTTGCGTTCTGCGGTTCCATATCGACTCTCCTTCGGGGGTCAGCGGCCGATGCGGGGGAAGGGCTCGGTGGAGAAGACGACCTCCACCGGGACCTCGAAGAACCCGGCGATACGCAACGCCAGGTGCAGGCTGGGGCTGTACTCGCCGCGCTCCAGGTAACCGACGGTCTGGTAGTGCACACCCAGCGCCTCGGCCAGCTGCCGGCGCGAGACGCCGCGCTCGGCGCGCAGCATCGCGATCCGGTTGTGGACGGTCTCGCCCCTGCTCTCAGTAGGCACGCTTCATCGCTCTCTCCCTGGCTCGGTCGACCCGTGATCCGGACTCGCGGCGGGCCATCGCACGCAGCACCCACGGCGCGACGAGGAACCCGACCACGGCCCACACCATGAGTACACCCGCCGCCTGGGGCAGGTCCCACGCGCCCGAGGCCTCGAACGCAGCGTCGGAGCCCGGCAGCGCCGCGGCGCGCACCCCCACGCCGACCCAGTACAGCGGGAGAGCCATACCGATCGCACCCACCCAGGCGGGAAAGAAGTCCGTCGGGAAGAAGACCCCGGAGACCATCATCAGTGCCAGCAGGACAACCATGGTCAGCGCGAGCGTCACGCGCGGGTTGGTGGTGAGCGAACCCAGGATCGCCCCCAGGGGTATCAGCGCCAGAGCACCCAGCGCACAGACCCACGCGAGTGTGAGCGCGCCGCCCCATCCCTGGAGCGTGAACCCGTCGACCAGCAGCAGCGCTGCCACGAGGACGAGCCCCACGGACAACGTGCACGTCATCAACAGCTGCAGGGCCTTGCCGACGGTGTAGGCGAGCATGCCGTGCGGCAGGGCCTTGGCCCGCAGCAGGGTGCCGTCCTCGCGCTCGGTCCCGATGAGCTGGGCGAGGGTCAGCAGGGACGTGGTGACCAGGGCGAACACCACTCCTCCGGCGACGAAGTACCCGCTTCCGTCGACCCCGGTCGTGTTGTGGTCGAAGTTCAGGGTCGCCGCGAGCCCGACGAAGACCGCGGGGTAGAAGAGGTAGCCGAACAGCTCGCCGGGGGTCGTGGACAGCCGCACGAAGTCGGTCCGGCCACGGGACGCCCCGACACGGACGGCCTGCATCACGGGGTTCATCGGGTCTTCCTCTCGAACTCGTCGGCAGCGCTCCGGGCGTCGCCGGCCTCGTGGCGGCGGACCAGGTCCATGTAGACGTCCTCGAGCGTGGCCCGGCCGACCCGCAGGTCGGCGACGGCGTCACCGTGCTCGGCGTACAGATCGGCGACGAAGCGCGCCGGTTCGCGGGTGCTGTGCACGTTGCGGCGGCCGTCCACGCTCCACACGACCTCGCTGTCCCCACCGAGGGCCAGCACGAGCTCCTCGGCGCTGCCGTCGGCGACGATCCGCCCGCCGGTCAGCACGAGGATCCGGTCGGCGAGCCTCTCGGCCTCGTCCAGGTCGTGGGTGGTGAGCAGCACGGCGGTGTCGTTCTCGTCGACGGCGTCGTGCACGAGGTCGTGGAACTCCCGTCGTGCCTGCGGGTCCAGCCCCGCGGACGGTTCGTCGAGGAACAGCAACCGGGGCCGCCCGACCAGGCCGATGGCGACGTCGAGCCTGCGCCGCTGCCCGCCGGAGAGCTGTTTGACCCGCTTCTGCGCGTTCCCGTTCAGCCCCACACGGTCGATGAGCACGTCCGTGTCCACCGGGCGCGGGCGCTCGGGCGTGGCGTAGGCGGCGTAGTGGCGTCCGATGTGGTGCAGGAGTTCGCGCACACGCCACACGCCGTGGTCGCGCCAGGACTGCAGCACGACCCCGAGGTCGGCTCGCCAGGCTTCTCCCACGTGTTCGGGGTCCCGGCCGAGGACTTCCACACGGCCGGCCGAGCGGTGGCGGAACCCTTCCAGGATCTCGATGGTGGTGGTCTTGCCCGCCCCGTTCGGGCCGAGGAGGGCGATGATCTCGCCGGCGCGCACGGTCAGGTCCACGCCGTCCAGGACCCGGACGGCCCCGTACTCCATGCGCAGCCCTTCGACCGCGACGACCGTGTCCTTGGGGACCCCGCTGGCGGGGTCCACGGCCCGTCCCGCGGGTTGTTCCGGGATGGTGTCCACAGCTCTCCTTCGATCCGTACAACCCTTCGTTCGTCTTGTAGTAGGTGTACTACATTTGACCGCAGAGGCGCTACGGGCGATTCGGTCGGAAATCGATTCCCCGACACGCTTCCGCAGGTCAGCGGTGTCGGGAGGTGGCCGCATCCGGCCACGGGAGGACAGCCGCACGCAACAGGACGGGCCAACGGCGGCGTGAAGCGGGACAATGGCTTGGACGGCCGTCGCCCCACTCCCGTAGGAGGCCCGCACATGCGATGCAGCTACATCCGGCTCCTGGTCAACGACTACGAGGCGTGCTTTCGCTTCTACGCCGACCTGCTCAAACTCCCGATCCTGTGGGGGGACGAGAGCAGCCGCTACGCGGAGTTCGACGTCGGGTCCACGACCAAGCTCGCGATCAACCAGCGCGAGGTGATGGCCGAGGCCCTGGAGACCGACACCGCCGACCCCGACCTGCCCAACCAGGACCGCCTCGCCGTGGTCTTCGAGGTCGAGGACGTCGACGCGACCGCTGAACAGCTCGTCGCCGACGGCGCGCGCCAGGTCATGGAACCGCGCGACTGGACGGCGTGGGGCATCCGCGCGGCGCACTTCCGCGACCCGGACGGCTACCTGCTGGAGATCAACTGCCCGCTGATCCCCGTCCGGGACTGACCGCGCACGCGGCCGTCAGGAACCGAGGTGCTCCACCAGGAGCTGGTTGACCCGGTCGGTCCGCTCCACACCGAGCAGGTGCGCGGCGCCGGGCACGACCTCGAACCGCACGTCCGCGAGGCCGTCGGCCAGGCGCCGCCCGTGGCCCGGGGGCAGCAGCGGGTCGTGCGCGGCCGAAGCGACGAGCGTGGGCACCCTGACCTCGGGGATCAGGCGGCGCTGGTCCATGTCCGCGACGGCCCCGCACACGGACGCGAACCCCTCCGGGTCGAGCCCGGCGACGTCCTCGGCCAGCGCGGTGGCCACCTCGGGGCGTTCCTCGTACATGTCGGGGGTGAACCAGGGCAGGACGACGTCGGCGGTGACGGCCTGCATGCCGGCGGTGCTCGCGCGGGCAGCGATGCGGTCCCACCGGAGGGTGTGCGGGGTGCGCGCGGCGGGCGCCAGCAACGCCATGCGGTCGATGGTGCGGGGCGAGTTCACGGCGATCCACACCAACAGCGACGAGCTCAGCCCCGCGCCGACCGCCGACACCCGGGTGATGCCTTCGGCGTCGAGCACGCCGAGCAGGTCCAGGGCGAGGTCCTCGATGCGGTAGGGGCCTTCGGGGGCGTCCGATCCCCCGTGCCCGCGGTGGTCGATGCGCAGGACCCGGTGGCCCCCGGTGAGCTCGGGCATCTGTGGTTCCCACACCGACATGCGGGCTCCGAAGGGCGGGACGAGGAGCACGACGGGGGCGTGGCGGGGCCCGTCGAGCCGGTACTGGAGCGGATTCACGGGCATCGCACCTCCGGGTCGACTCGTCCGCCAGGGTATCGGGTGGCTCTTCGGCGGCCGAGGGCGGCGCACGCCCGACCTGACCGTGAGTCACACCCTCAGCAATGCACTCAGCACTCTCCGTGTGCGCGACCATGGGTGGCACGGCGACCCGCCGCGGCACCGAGGAGGAGAACGTGACCCCGACCTGGGACGACATCGACGCCGACGCCCTGCGCGAGACCATGCGGTACTCGGGGGCCCTGTCGGAGGTGGAGGCGATCAACCTGGCGCTGCGCGTCTACGCGGCGCGACACCGGAGCCGGACGGAGGCCGGGCGGGAACGCGAACGCCGCACGGCGCAGCGCCGCGCGAGCTGAACGGGGGCGGGGGCAGGGGTCCGCACACAAAAAGCGGCGAGGGTCGCTTCCGCATCCCCCCTCAAAGTACGGAAGCGACCCTCGCCTCGGGAAGCGGCCGGCGACTCCTCCCCCCTGGAGTCGCGGCCTTGAAGGTCTCTCCGCGGAAGCGATCGTGTCGTTCCGCGTTGATAGGAACACTACCCACCCCACCCTCGAATAACAACCCTGAGTCACAGAGAACTACTTAAAGTAATTGTCATGGTGAAACAGAGAGGAGCCAAGCGTGTGTGGCCATCGTCAACCGGGGGTCATGGTCGCCCGCTCGCAGACCGGACCTAGCCTGGAACGGTGAGATCACCGCTCCTGACCCCGCGCTGGCTGGGCATCCACCTGGCGGCCCTGATCGTCCTGGTTGTGTGCGTCGCCGGCACCGGCTGGCAGGTCGTGCGCTCCTTCGAACCCGACCGGGAGACCATCACCAACCCGGTCGAGGATCTCGCCGACGCGCGTCCCGTCGAGGCGGACTTCGAGCCGGGCGAGTACATGCACCCGGACCAGATCGCCAACAGCGCCGTGCAGGCCGGCGGGCACTACGACGGCGACGACCAGCTCCTCGTGCCCCGGATCGAGGACGGCGTCGAGGGTTACGACGTGGTCCTGCCCCTGGTCACCGACTCCGGCGCGGTCATCACGGTCAACCGCGGCTGGACCGAGGACCCCGACGACGTTCCCGCCCCGCCCGGCGGCCGGGTCTCGGTGACGGGGTGGCTCCTGCCGGCCCAGACCGCCGAGGACGGCATCCGCCCCATGGAGATGCCCGAGGGCCAGGTCGAGCGCATCGCCCCGGCCGTGCTGCTGCAGGAGTGGGAGCACGACGACATGTACGAGGGTTACATCGTCCTTCCGGAACAGGACCCGGCCAACGACGGCCTCGCCCCGGTGCCCCCGCCCGAACCTCCGACGGGCGTCACCGTCAACTGGCGCAGCCTCAGTTATTCGATCCAGTGGGGCATGTTCGGTGTCTCCGCGGTCGTCTTCTGGATCATCCTCATGCGCCGCGAGCTCGAGGAGGTCCGGAACCGCGAAGAGGCCCGCACCCACGACGGGGAACGGGCCTCCGGAGACGGTGACGGCGGGGATCAGCCGGTGGTGGGTGCGGGTTCCTGACCCCCGCCCTCCACGGCAGCGGCCTCCTTCGCGCGCTCCTGCTCCACGACACGGCGCTCGATGACGAAGCCCAGGACCGGGATGGTGCCCGACAGCGCGACGCCCAGGGTGCGGCCCGCACCCCAGCGGCGGTCGAGGGCGACCCAGATGACCACGAGCACGTAGGCCATGTACACGTAGCCGTGCGGCAGGGTGATGTAGAGGACCAGGGGTGTGTCCGGGCCGAACCAGTGCTCCCAGCCCTGAGGGGCGTTCATGAGGGCGAACATGGAGTCCTCGCCCACGAGGTAACGGGCCGGCATGGCAATGAAGACCAGCCCGATCAGGAACACACCCGTGACCCAGGCGAGCACTCTGTAGAGACCGAACGACACGCGACTCTTGTCCACCGTTACCCCGCTTCATGACGACCGACGGCCCCGCGTTGCGGACGGCGGGGCCTCTCCCCACGAGGCTAAACGCCGCCCGCGACCACCCCGATCCGGGGCCGTTGCAGGCGGCGCCATCTCACACGGTCGCGCACGTCACCCCTGTTCGGCGGGCACGTGTCAGCCCTGCTTCGCACGCACGGGGCTGGACCAGCGGCCGTCGGAGCGCGCCGTCCACGCCTTGGGGATCGTGCGCAGCGCGAGGAAGGCGTCGACGATGCGCACCGGGAAGAAGAACAGCCCGTACACCAGGTAGGACGGGCGCCGCCGCACCATCGCCATGAGGCAGGTCAGCATGTAGTCGGGTACGAACAGCCCGATGAGCACGGCGCTGAGCGGCAGGAACGCGCTGACCGCGGTGAAACCGTCCTCGAAGAAGGGCAGCGCCATGACGGCGTCTCCCCCGAACGTGCCCAGCGCGACGAACGCACCCGCCAGCACGGTCGCGAGCAGCACGAGCGAGACGACCACGACCTCGAACACGTAGAGCACCAGCGCGGCGCAGAAGCTGCTGGGCCAGAGCTTGTGCCGGCGGATGGTCTGCCAGAACCCGAGGGTCCAGCGGCTGACCTGGCGGTAGTAGTCCCGCAGGGTGAAGGGGTCCTGGCTGTAGGCCTTGGTGTCGGGGTTCATCGAGACCCGGCCGAGGCGCTTGTGGTGCACCTCGAAGGTCATGTTGAAGTCCTCGATGACGAGGCCGCGCGGGTTGATGTCGATCTCGCGCAGGGCGCTGGTGCGGTAGACGCTGGCGAAGCCCGGGACGATGAAGGACACGTTCGCGTGCCGCCAGGTCTGCCCGAACCGCATGAGGTACTGGAGCATGAAGTAGAGCCGGTCGCGGTAGGCGGAGATGAGGCGCCCCACGAAGCTGCGCTCGTCCGGCTTCCACTCGGAGACCACGAACCCGG
Source organism: Nocardiopsis coralli (assembly GCF_014892575.1). GTDB lineage: Bacteria > Actinomycetota > Actinomycetes > Streptosporangiales > Streptosporangiaceae > Nocardiopsis > Nocardiopsis coralli. Next base: position 59,198 of record NZ_JADBGI010000019.1, read on the forward strand.
CGACGGCGGCCACGTCGGGCTCGGCGAGCTGGCGTCTGGCCCCCTCGACGTAGCGGTCGTCCAGTTCGGTGTCGGCGTCGAGGATGAGCACGCCGTCGTAGTGATCGGTGAGGCCGAACTCCTCGACGACGGCCTCGATCGCGCCGGCCTTGCCGCGGTTGTTGAGCAGTTCCAGCACGTTGACGCCGGTGCCAGCTGCGATCTCGGCGGTGGTGTCGGCGGAGGCGTCGGAGACCACGTAGACGTCCCACCGCGCGAAGAGGCGCAGGGCCGAGGCGATGGCCGCCTCGATGACGGGTTCCTCGTTGTGCGCCGGGATCACCACCGCGATGGAGAGGTCCTCCGGGTCGATCGGGTCGGCGGGACCGTCGTCCGCGTCGGTGGTTGCAACGGGGTTCCCGGTGGGTTCCGGTCCGTCCTCCACGGTGTCCGGAAGCGGCCCCGAACCGGCCCCGGCCCCCACCAGTACCCGTTCCAGCTCGGGCTCGACCTGTGCCCGCCCGGCCCTGGCGACACGGCGCCGGGAGGCCGCGGAGCGCACCGAGTCCTCGCCCAGGCGCAGTAGGCCCACGACCGTCCAGAGCAGCAGGTTCGCGCCGAAGGCCAGCCACAGGAAGACGTAGCCGAGGGCGCCCAGCCCGGACGCCGCCGCGACGCCCGTGGCGAAGTCGAACCAGTAGACGAACAGGGCGGCGGCCAGGGCCAGGGCGACCAGCCCGACCAGCACGCCGAGGATGAAACGCATGCTTCGCACAGTCCTGGGACCTCTCCGAAAGTTCTGGGTTTCGGGCCGACATGAATCCGCAAAGCCGGCGTTGGGTTGACGCCCCTCGCGACCGATGGGTTCACAAGCTTTCGTGGCCTATGGAGGCCACACGAATATTCTGCACGGGCTTGTATCTGCTGGTACCCATTAGAAGATATGTGCGGTGGGCTTCGAACGGTGACGATCGGCTCCGGTTTATCACGATCGCCCGGAATCGACGCCGACGAGTACGTGTGCGATCCGACGGAGGAGAATCATCAGCGCGCCAGGTGCTTTTCTGCCCAAATCACCCAGCATTCCCCTCGGGCCACAGCCGCACCAGGCCACCGCCGCGGGGACTCCACCCAAAGGCGCAGGCCAACGCATCGCGTGCGTCCATCAGCCGCACTACATGCCCTGGTTGGGCCTGATCGACAAGATCGACCGTTCCGACCTGTATGTCGTCCTCGACACGGTCCAGTTCGAACGTCGGGGTTGGCAGAACCGGAACCACATAGCCGGGGACGGTGGGACACAACTACTCACCGTGCCCGTCATCCAGGCAGGACGCCATGAGGTGATCCTGGACAAGCGGATCGACAACACCCAGAAATGGAGATCGAAGCACCTTCGCGCGATCCTCGACCACAGCTACCGGGGAACCCCGTATCTGGACGAATACCGCGAACGCATATCCCGAATCTACGAACAGCGGTGGGACGACCTGGCGGAACTGTCCATCGCGACGACCCGCCTGACCCTGGAGGCCTTCGGGATCGACACACCCGTGGTCCGCGCCAGCCGGCTCGGTGAGTTCCCCGGACGCAAGAGCGAACTCATCGCCCAGGTCTGCGCCGCCGCCGGGGCCGACACGCTGATCTCGGGCAGCGGCGCACGCGACTACCTCGACACCGGCCTGCTGAAGGAGCACGGGGTCGAGGTCGAGTGGCAGGGCTTCGAGCACCCCGTCTACCGCCAGCACCACCGCGGCGCCGACGGGTTCATCTCGCACCTGGCCGCGATCGACCTGCTGTTCAACGCGGGACCGGACTCGCTCGGGCTGCTCCGGGGCGCCCGGCGACCGCTCTGAACCCCCCTCCACAGAGCAAAGGACGGAAACTGGACATGACGACGGACTGGTCCCGAGAGCGCGTCCTCATCTTCGCGCCCCATCCCGACGACGAGACCCTCGGCTGCGGCGGCCTCATGAGCAGGGCCAAGGACGCCGGCGCCGAGGTCTACGTCCAGTTCATCACCGTGGGCGACACCGCAGACCAGTCGCCCAAGGGTTTCTCGACGGCGCAGGAGCGCCACACCGAGATCAAGAAGGTCGCCGACCACTTCCGGTGGGACGACTGGCACATGGCGCTGCCCGGCGACCAGCACCACCTGCGCCTGGACACCGTGGCGCGCCTGGACCTCAACCAGCTGATCGAGCGGGACAGCCCGCTGTCGATCTCCCGGCTGCGCCCGACCGTCGTCATCGCCCCGCACCGCACCAGCTACAACCAGGACCACCAGGTCGTCGCCGAGGCCGTGCACACGTCGCTGCGCCCCTCCGACCTGCGGCTGCGCCACCACCCGAGGCTGGTGCTGGCCTACGAGGAGGCCGCCGACCAGTGGCGCACCGACGCGGTCGTGCCGCCCAACCTGATCGTCGGGCTCCGGGAGCAGGACCTCGAGGCCAAGCTCGCCGGCATGCAGCTGTACGGGTCCCAGAGCCACGAACACCCGCACACCCGGTCGGAGCTGACCCTGCGCAGCCTCGCCGCGCTCCGCGGCATGCAGGCCGGGGTCGCCCACGGCGAGGGTTACCACGTCCTGCGCCAGCTGGTGTGAGCCGCACCGCGCACGCACAGGGCCGACCCCTGCAGACCACACACGAGAGAACACCACACCGCCCGCATGGAGGGGAACAATGAAGGCTGTAGTCACCGGTGGAGCCGGTTTCATCGGCTCGCACCTGTGCGACCATCTGATCGCCCAGGGGCACACCGTCACCGTCGTCGACGATCTGTCGACCGGGTCCATGGCCAACCTGGCCCAGCTCGGCGAGGACCCCCGCTTCACCTTCGTCCAGGGCGACATCCTGGACCGCGAGCTCGTCGACGGGCTGGTCGCGGAGGCCGACGCCATGTACCACCTGGCGGCCGCCGTGGGGGTCTACAACATCGTGGACAAACCGCTGCGCTCGCTGCGCATCAACCTGCACGGCACCGAGAACGTCGTCGAGGCGGCCGTCCGCCACCGCGTGCCCTACATGGTGGCCTCCACCAGCGAGGTCTACGGCAAGAACGACGCCGACGGCCTCACCGAGGACGCCGACCGCATCTACGGCCCGCCCACCAAGAGCCGGTGGTCCTACGCCGCCGCCAAGGGCCTGGACGAGCTGGTCGCCTACGTGCACGGCGCGGAGTCGGGCGTTCCGTGCGTCATCACACGGTTCTTCAACGTCGTGGGACCGCGCCAGACCGGACGGTACGGGATGGTGGTGCCGCGCTTCGTCGACCAGGCCCTGGCCGGGGAGCCGATCACCGTCTACGGGACCGGGACCCAGCGCCGCTGCTTCGGTTCGGTCTTCGACGTGGTGCCGGCGATGACCCGCCTGATGGACACCCCGCAGTCCTTCAACCGCGCCGTCAACCTCGGCGGCCGCGAGGAGGTCTCCATCAAGGGGCTCGCAGACCGGGTCGTGGAGCTCACCGGATCCGACAGCGCGATCACGTTCGTCGACTACGAGCAGGCCTACGGGGAGGGGTACGAGGACATGCAGCGCCGGTTCCCCGACACCTCGCTGGCCGGGGAGCTCATCGGCTACGAGCCCACCCGGGACCTCGACGCCATCATCAGGTCGATCGTCGACCACAGGGGCGCGGCCCTCGACCGTCCCGTCCCGACGGCCGGGCCCGCGGCGGCGGCAGCCACGGCGGCCGTGTAGCGGCCCGTCCTCGGCCTTGCCGGGGCGCACCCACGAGTGCCCCGGCGGGGCCCGCCTCAGTGCACGAGCACGGTCACGACGAGGACCGCGCTCAGCGCGAACGACACGGCGCAGATCAGGACCATGGCCCACGGCCGCGCCACATTGGCGGGCAGGCCGCCGGTGTCGGGGTCGTGTGTGCCCAGGCCGCTCCGGCGCCACCGCAGCCACAGGTGGGCGCCGATGACGGTGAAGACCACGAGCAGCACCACCATGACCGCGATCCGCAGCTGGGGCGGGGCCTCCGGCACGGCTCCCTCTCCCGGCACGATCGAGCCCCGCAGGTACAGCAGCCCCACCACCAGCACGAGCGCGAGGGTGCGCTGCCACGACAGCAGCGTGCGTTCCGGTTGCAGGCCGGGGTCGGTGCGTTCTCCGGGGGTGCTCACAGCAGGTTCCCGAACAGGACCAGCAGAGACACCAGGGCCACCGCGAACGTGGTGATGAGCGGCAGCAGGCTGAGCTTGAGCGGAGCGCCCCGGCTCATCGCCCTCTGCACCCGCACCCACCGCACCGGCGCGTAGACGGTGATGACCCCGGCCAGAAGTGCCAAGAGCAGACCCACGGCCGTGCGGGTCGCCTCGCTCCACTCCAACGGCAGCAGGTGCAGGACGGCGACGGCGCCGGCGAGGAGTGCCAGGGCGGTGCGGACCCACGCCAGGAACGTGCGTTCGTTGGCGAGGGTGAAACGGTAGTCGACGTCCCCGGAACCGCCCTCGACCGTCGCTCCCCCGGGTTCCGGTGTGCCCGTCTCCATCGTCTGCCTCCCTGGTCAGGCCGGTTCTCCGACCCCCCAGTCAACCCCCTCCTTCCCTTCCGACCCGGTAGGCAGTGTGCGGAGGCCGTGGACACGGGGCCCGGGGCCTGCCCGGAATGCGGTCGGGAGGTGGCTGTGTTGACCGGAGAACGCCTGGTAGTAAGGCCGGGTAGGCGACGCACAACGCACAAGGAGACCACGTGGCCACCGTCGAGCTCACCAAGGACAACTTCGCGGAGACGCTGCAGGACAACGAGTTCGTCCTCATCGACTTCTGGGCGGACTGGTGCGGTCCCTGCCGCCAGTTCGCGCCCGTCTTCGAGCAGTCCTCGGAGAAGCACACCGACATCGTGCACGCGAAGGTGGACACCGAGGCCCAGCGCGAGCTGGCCTTCGAGTTCAAGATCCAGTCCATCCCGACCCTGATGATCGTGCGCGACCGCACCGTCATCTACAACGAGCCGGGCGCCCTGCCCTCGGAGGCCCTGGAGAGCCTGATCACCCAGGCCCGGGAGCTGGACATGGACGAGGTCCGGCAGAAGATCGCCGAGCAGGACGACCAGGAGGGCGAGCAGCAGGCCTGACGCTCCCCGCAGGTTTCCACGGGACCGGTTCCCCGCCAGGTGCGGGGCCGGTCCCGTCGTGTTTTCCGGGGTGGCGCCGGGGACGGACGTCGGACGCGGCGGTGACGTCCGGGCACGCCTTCGGTGACCGGGGACTCCCAGTCCACCTCCCGCGTTCACCTTTGCCACGGGGCTCGTTCACCACGGCTTCACGCCGACCCCTTTGCATGGATAACGACCACGCAGCTCCCGGCTGCGGCCCGAATGCAGCCCGAACCCCGGAAGTGGCTCCATGTCTGTCAGCAACACCGCCGCGAACCCCCGTGACCCCGAGTCGGGTGTCACGGCGCCCGACACCGCCGCGAAGGGGCGGTCCACCCCCGAGCTGGGCGAGCCCGTCTTCGACGTGTCCGGACTGTCCGTCGTCTACGGGACCAACCGGGCCGTGCGCGACGTGGACCTCAAGGTCGGCCCGCAGCAGATCACGGCGATGATCGGCCCGTCCGGCTGCGGCAAGAGCACGGTCCTGCGCACCCTGAACCGGATGAACGACCTGATCCCCGGCGCCCGCGTCGAGGGCAAGGTGACCTACCACGGCGAGGACCTCTACGCCCCCGAGGTCGACCCCATCGAGGTGCGCCGCCGCATCGGGATGGTCTTCCAGAAGCCGAACCCGTTCCCCAAGTCGATCTACGACAACGTCGCCTACGGCCCCCGCATCAACGGCATGCGCGGCAACATGGACGAGATCGTCGAGCAGAGCCTGACCAAGGCCGCCCTGTGGGACGAGGTCAAGGACAAGCTCAAGGACAACGCGTTCGCGCTGTCCGGCGGCCAGCAGCAGCGCCTGTGCATCGCGCGCACGATCGCGGTCAACCCCGAGGTCATCCTCATGGACGAGCCGTGCTCGGCCCTGGACCCGATCGCGACCCTCAAGATCGAGGACCTCATGTACGAGCTCGCGAGCGAGTACACGATCGTCATCGTCACCCACAACATGCAGCAGGCGGCGCGCGTCTCGGACCGCACCGCGTTCTTCACCGCGTCCGTGGACGAGGCCGGCGACCGTTTCGGCAACCTCGTGGAGTACGACGAGACGTCCACGATCTTCAGCAAGCCTTCCGACCAGCGCACCGAGGACTACATCGCCGGACGCTTCGGCTGAGCCGCCCCAGCCCCGGGACCCGCACATCCCTTCGACGAAGTGGACCCCCCATGCCCGCTCTCACACCATCGGTCCCTCGGCCCGCGGAGGCACCGGACGTGCCGGACCCGGCCGGGTCACCGCTCCGGGTGCTGTTGGTGGAACCGGAGTCGGAGCAGTCGCACCAGCTCGTGCTGTCCCTGAGCGGACACGACGTGGACATCACCGTGTGCGCGGACGGCGCCGAGGCGCTGCTGCGTGTGGGGATGGCCCGCCCCGACACCGTGCTGACCAGCGCGGACCCGGCGGAGGTGGAGCTGGAGACACTGGTGCGGGTGATGCGGCGCGTGACCGACATCCCGATCCTCATCGGGGTGGGTACCGGCGACTCGCAGCGGGCCGTGCGGGCCCTGGCCTCGGGTGCGACGGCCTGCGTGAGCCGGCCGTACCGGATCCCGGAGTTGGCGGCGCTGCTGCGCGGTTCCCTGCCGGCCGGGGAGCACGGTGACGGCGACGGTGCTCCGGCGGTGGTGAGGGCGGGTGCGTTGGAGCTCGACGCGCTCGGTCACCGGCTGTTCGTTGACCGCACGCCCGTGGACCTGGCGCTGCGCGAGTTCGGGATCATGGACTTCCTGCTGCGCAACGACGGCCGGGTGGTCAGCCGCGAGGAGCTGTGGACCGGTGTCTGGCACAAACCCCTGCCCCCGGTGAACAACACGATCGCGGTGCACATCCGGCGGCTGCGGCACAAGCTCGGCGACTCCGAGTCCCGGCCGCGCTTCATCCACACGGTGCGCGGGATCGGTTACCGGCTCGACTCGGGCAGCGGCGGATGAACCCCGGGGAACGTTTCTCACGAGGCGGCAAGGAACGTGTTTCCGCGCCTCCCGTCCACCCCGTTCACTTTCCGGACACCCTCGGCGACGAGATGAACGCATACATGAACTGACACCATCGCGGAAAACTCGCGGAAGAATGGACGCACACCGGCGGGGAACGCCGGTGCAGTCGGCGTTCGTGCAGTTCAAGACCGCCCCAATGAAAAAATCGAGGTCGGCGCAGAAAACGCCGACACACGGCCCGTGATCCGATGGTGACCTCGATTAACCGCCCATTCACCGGCTTTCCACCACCCCGCCTCCGAAACGATGGTCCGGCGACGTTCTCCACTTCTACTGTCGTTTTACGTCAGCCCCGACAGTGGTGATTCGACGAGGAGAAACAGGACATGCGCAACGGGCGTTCCAAGCTCGCCGCTCTGGCGGCCATCCCCCTGCTCGCGGCCGCGTGCAGCAACGGGGGCGACGAAACCGACGACGCCAACACCAGCGCGGAGACCCTCACCGGGTCCCTGACCGGTGCGGGCGCCAGCTTCCCGGACCCGCTCTTCCAGGACTGGATCTACACGTACACCAACGACGTCCAGCCCGAGACCAGCATCAACTACCAGAGCGTGGGCTCCGGGGCCGGGATCGAGCAGTTCATGGAGGAGACCGTCGACTTCGGCTCCTCCGAGGAGTTCCTCGACGACGACGCCCTCCAGGAGGCCTCCGACAGCCGCGGCTGCGAGGCGCTGCAGTTCCCCGTCACCTTCGGCTCGGTCGTCATCGCGATGAACAACCCCGAGCTCGACGGGCTGGTGCTGGACCCCGAGGTCCTCGCCGGCATCTACTCCCGCGAGATCACCACATTCGACGACCCGGCGATCGCCGAGCTCAACCCGGACATGGACCTGCCGAGCGACGAGATCGTCCCGGTCCACCGCTCCGACAGCTCCGGCACCACCGCCGTGTTCACCCACTACCTCGCCCACGAGGTCGAGTCCTGGGACGAGGAGTTCGGCGAGGGCAAGGAGCTCGACTGGCCCTCCGGCCTCGTCGGCGGCCAGCAGAACGACGGCGTCGCGCAGGGCATCACGCAGAACCCGGGCGGCCTGGGTTACGTGAACCAGTCCTTCGCCCAGGAGTCGGACATGGCGCTCGCCCACGTCGTCAACGCCGACGGCGAGCCCATCGAGCCGACCACCGAGTCGACGGTCGCCGCCTCCGAGGAGGCCGAGGTCCCGGACAACTTCCAGTTCCACATCGACGACATCGGCGGTGAGGGTTACCCGATCGCGGGCACCAACTGGATCTTCACCTACACCTGCGGCTACGACCAGGAGACCGCCGACGCCCTCGTCGACTTCTGGACCTGGGCCCTGACCGACGAGTCCGCCCAGGAGATCTCCGGCGAGCTCGGTTACGCGCCCCTCGGCGACGAGCTCACCGAGCGCGTCGTGGCCGAGCTGGAGCGCACCAACTCCGAGAACGGCGCCGGTGAGGGCGGCGACTCCGAGGGCGGCGCCGAGGACGGCGCCGGTTCCGAGGACGAGGGCTCCGAGGACGCGGACGCCGAGAACGGCGACCAGTAAGCACCCCCAGCAGCGGGGCCGGGCAGCGCGGCCCGGCCCCGCACCCGGTGCCCGGTAGCAGGGCACCGCCGCCACGCTCTCCGCTCCCCACGAAAGCCATTGAGGAGAAGCACATGCCCACCGAGGCCCCCGAGGCCCCGCAGGCCCCAGAGGAACGCCGGAGGGGGACGCTGACCTCCGGCCGGGGCCGACTCGCCGACCCGATCTTCAAGTGGATCGTCGCCGGCTGCGGGACCCTCGTCCTGATCATCCTGGCCCTGATGGTGATCCGCACGACCTCCGAGGCCTGGCCGGTCTTCGCCAAGGAGGGCTTCTTCGGCTTCCTCCTCGGCGACGAGTGGACCAGCGGCGGATCGCGCACCGAGATCACCGGCACCTACGGGGCCTGGCCGTTCATCTACGGCACCCTGGTCACCGCCGCCATCGCCATCGTCATCGCACTGCCGCTGTCGATCATGGTCGCGGTCTACCTGACCCACATGGCCCCGCCCCGGCTCGCCAAGCCGCTGTCGTACACCGTCGAGCTGCTCGCCGCGGTGCCCAGCGTCATCTTCGGCCTGTGGGGCCTGCACTGGTTCCTGCCGAACGTCATGCGGCCCTTCTTCGACTGGCTCGAGGGCGTCCTCGGGTGGTTCTTCCTGTTCGAGGGGCCCGTGCTGGGGGTGGGCTACCTGCCCGCCGGCATCGTGCTCGCCATCATGATCCTGCCGATCATGACCGCGATCGTGCGCGAGGTCATCGCCGTCCAGCCCCTCGACCAGCAGATGGCCGCCTACGCGATGGGCTCCACCCGCTGGGAGGTCATCACCAAGGTCGTGCTGCCCGCCAGCTTCTCCGGCATCGTCGCCGCAGCCATGCTCGGCCTCGGGCGCGCGCTCGGCGAGACCATCGCGGTGCTCATGCTCATCGGCGGATCGCAGGCCTGGGGCGCCAGCCTCTTCGGCACCGGCAGCAGCATGGCCTCCCACATCGCCGCGACCTTCGGTGAGGCCACCCCCGAGACCCGGACCGCCCTCATGGCGATCGGTGTCGCCCTGTTCCTGGTCACGATGATCGTCAACATCCTCGCCCGCGTCATCGTCTGGCGTCTGGGGCAGACGAAGGGAGACGCCGCCGTATGAGCGTCACCACCGACCGGCCCGCGCCGTCCGCGCCTGCGCCGCTGAGCCAACTGCCCCCCGGCTCCGGACTGCGCCGGTTCAAGAACCGCACCGCGACCGTGGTCCTGACCGGCGCCATGGTGCTGGCGATGATCCCGCTGTTCCTGATCATCTTCGAGGTCGTCAACCGCGGCATCGGCGTGGTCAACCTGGAGTTCTTCACCGAGACCGAGCCTCCCCCGCGCCGCGACGGCGGCGGGTACGTGGCCGGGTTCGTCGGCACGCTGTACATCATGGCCCTGGCGATCCTCATGTCGATCCCGTTCGGCATCGCCACCGCCGTCTACGTCGTGGAGTACGGCCCCAACCGGCTGGCCTCCTCGATCCGGTTCTTCACCGACGTGATGACCGGGATCCCCTCGATCTTCGTGGGTCTGTTCGTGTACGGGCTGCTGGTGATCGGCTGGGGCGGACTGGGCTTCGGCACCTTCGTCGGCGCCGTCGCGATCGGCGTGATGATGTTGCCGATCGTGACGAGGTCCGCGGAGGAGATGCTGCGGCTGGTGCCCGACGAGATGCGCAACGCCAGCTACGGCCTGGGCGCGCGCAAGTGGCAGACCATCATGCGCACGGTGCTGCCCGCGGCCGCGCCCGGACTGACGACCGGGTCGATGCTGGCGATCGCGCGCGGGATCGGTGAGACGGCGCCGCTGATGCTGACCGCGTTCGGGTCCGGGCTGATCGTGACGTCCTTCCAGGGCGAACCGCAGGGTTCTGTGCCGCTGCAGCTCTACCGGGGCGCGGCCCAGCCCTTCGAGGCCGGCATCGACCGCGCCTGGGGCGCGGCGCTGTGCCTGTTCGCGCTGGTGCTGCTGTTCACGATCGCGGCCCGCTGGATCGGCTCGCGCGCCTCGATCCAGAAGTAGGCGCCTTCGACGGGCCGACGGCCCCCGGCCGGGAGCCGGGGGCGGTACTCTGCCCGGGAACTGCCCCCGATCCCCGGAGCGAACCGATGCCCGAGAAGACCGACTACGCCGCCACCTTCTCCCTGGTGGACGCCGACGGTGACGGCCTGATCTCCGCCGACGAGTTCCTCTCCCTCATGCAGAACCTGGGCGAGGAGACGACGCAGGAGCAGGCCGTCGCCGCCGTGCGCGATATGGACACCGACGGCGACGACCGGGTGTCCCTGGCGGAGTTCACCGCCTACATGGGGCGCACCCGCGCGTGAGCCCCGCGTGAGGCCTCAGCGCGGGTCGGACGCGAGGTAGACGACGTCGGGCACACCCCGGGCGACGGGGACCTCGACCACGTCCACGGTCGCGAACCGCTCGCGCAGAACCGTCTCGAAGGCGGCCACCTCGTTCGCGCTCCAGAAGGCCAGGACCCCGCCGGGCGCGAGCAGGCGGGTGAGGCGGTCGAGGCCGTCGGCGCCGTAGAGGTGGTTGTTGCCCTCGACGACGGTCCAGTCGGGGCCGTTGTCGGTGTCGAGGCAGATGGCGTCGTAGCGTTCCGGCTCCCCGGCGCCGGAGGCCTCGGTCAGCCACGCGACGAGGTCGGCGTTGTGGACCCGGCAGCGGGGGTCCTGGTGCACGTACCCGGCGGCCTCTCCGAGCTCGCCCTCGTGCCAGTCGATGACCTGCGGTTCGAGCTCGACGACGTCCACACGGGAGACTCGGGCATGGTCGAGCGCCTCGCGGGCGGAGAAGCCGACGCCGAGCCCGCCGATGAGGACCCGGGCGCGGGAGCGGCCGCGGGGCAGGGCCGTGAGGCTCGCCCGCACCATCTCCCGCTCGGAGGTGCCGTCGCGGGTGTCCATGAGGAAGAGCCCGTTGCTGTAGATCTCGTAGTGCGCACCCACGCGCCGGAGCACGAGGTCGCCCCCGGTCTCGCCGGTGACCCGCGCGAGAGTGACCGTCTCGCCGTCGGGGCCGGGCGTGGTGGCTGTCGTCGGCTGGTCCATCCCCACATTGTGCCCGTGCCCGCACCGGATCCGCGGTGTTACCGGGTTTTGCCGAGAACCCCGTGCGCCGCCGGGGCTGTTCCGGCTCCGTGTGGTGCACCGGCTAGGGCTCGCGCGCGGGTAGGGGCGTGGGCGCGCGCAGGAGCAGGCGGGGCAGGACGCACACCCAGCCGAGCAGGAGCCCCCACAGCAGTGCGGCGAGCAGGCCGCCCAGGAGCATGCCGTACCAACCGAGCGGTCCGAGGCCCATCTCCCAGGCGGGCACGAGCGCCCGCGGCACGTTCGCCGCGGCGAGCCCGACGGTGAAGGCCCACCACCCCGATGCCGAGGAGCGCCACGGGCCGGGGTCCGGGCGGCGCCGCAGGGCACGCGCGGTCCAGGCCGCCGCGACCACCGCCAGCACCACGACGGCCAGGAGCTCGACGGCGACGGTGGCCCCGGGGCGCTCACCGAAGGGCACGAGGGAGAGCCGGGGCACGGCGAAGGGCGCGCCCAGGGCGGTGGGCAGGGTCAGCCAGGCCGCGTGGGCGGCGATCCAGGTGACCAACGCGGTGCTGCCGAAGAACGCACACGGGAGGAGGGCTGCGGCTCCGACGGCGAGGGGGACACGGCTGTTGCGCAGAACCTTCACGTTCTGGAGAGTAGTGGCGTAGGTCCCCTTGTCCCACCCCCCGAAGGGACGACCGTGAAGCGCCGCCTGTTGTTGCCCGCCGTCCTGTGCGCGCTCGCCCTGCTGCTGCCCGGGCTGCTCGCGGTCCTCACCCGCGAGCACACGGACACGGACACGCGCTACATCACCGACGAACAGGGCCGGGCGCTGTTCCTGCACGGGTTCAACACCTCGGGGTCGGCCAAGGACGACCCGGACCGGCTGCCGTGGATCACCGAGGAGGACGTGCGCACCGAGTACGACCTTATGGGGACCAACTTCGTGCGCCTCCTCGTGCAGTGGCAGGCGCTCGAACCCGAACGGGGCACCTACGACGAGGAGTACCTGGATGCCGTCGCCGAACGTGTCGACTGGTACGCCGACCTCGGGTACCACGTGCTCATCGACATGCACCAGGACCTCTACGGGCGCTACACCAGCCCCTCGGAGCACTCCGGCAACGGGGCCCCCGAGTGGGCCACCCACAACGACGGGCTCCGAGTGGAGTCGCAGGAGCAGTGGGAGCTGGTCTACCTCGAGCCCGGCGTGATGCGCGCCTTCGACCACTTCTGGAACACCACCGGCGAGAACCCCGGCCTCATGGACGACTACGCCGAGGCCTGGCGCCACCTGGCCGACCGGTTCGCGGACGAACCCGCCGTGCTCGGCTACGACCTCATGAACGAGCCCTTCGGCGGCAGTCTGCAGGGCCCCGATTTCGAGGCCGGCCCGCTCGCAGAGCTGTACCGGCGGAGCATGGAGCGGATCCGCGAGGTCGACCAGGACACGTGGATCTTCGTCGAGGGGCAGGCCGTCGGCGTCAACTGGGGTTTCCCGTCGGCGCTGCCGCACCTGGAGGACCCGCGCGAGGGCGAGCCGCGCATCGTCTACGCGCCGCACGTCTACCCGCTCCCCATGGATCTCGGGCAGGCCTACGAGGGCGGCACGGGCGAGACCGTCGACGCCTCGATCGACGTGTGGTCGGACAGCGTGCGCACCACCGCCGAGCGCCTGGAGGCCCCGATCGTGCTGGGCGAGTTCGGGCTGGACATGTCCGGGCCGGGCGCCGAGCGCTACGTCGAGCGCATGCTCGAGGAGACCGAGCGGATGTCGTCGGGGCGTGCCTACTGGTCCAACGACCACGACGGGTGGGGCCCGTGGGCGGACGAGGACCTCACCCCGGGCCCCCTCGCCGACGTCATGGACCGCCCCTACCCCCGTGCCGTCGCGGGGCAGCCGCAGGAGATCGGCTACGACCCCGGCCGCAAGACCCTGCAGGTGAGCTGGGCCGAACGCGCGGGGGTGGACGGCCCGACCGAGGTGTACCTGCCCGCCGACGCGGTCCCGGACGAGGGCGAGCTCGACCTGCGCACGGACGCCGAGTGGGACGCGGACTGGGACGAGGAGCTGCGGATCCTCTCCGTGGAGATCCGCGGCGCCGAACCCGGCGACGAGCACACCCTCACCATCGTCCCGGGCTCCGGCTGACACGGGTGTTCCCCTTGGCCGGACACAGGGCTGACGATTACTCTCCGTGATGTCTTATCGCCTTGACGTATGGAGGATGCCGTGTTCCGCAGCGCCCGTGGCGCCCGCAGCGCCCTGATCACCACCGTCTCCGCCGCCGCCCTGGCCCTGGCCGCCGCGCCGGCCGCCGCACAGGACGAGCCGCTCGACGAACACGAGGCCGAGGTCGCCGCCGAGGCGCTGGGCGTCACCGAGCAGGTCGTCACCGAGATCCTCACCCCGCGTTCCTGGAGCGTGTGACGCACCGGAGTCCGTGACCCGCCGTCGGGGCCCCGGAGGGGTCGGCCCTAGGTTGGGGGCGTGGCGCGACCGACGAGAGGAGTCCCCATGACGGAACGGACGACCGGGCGGAGCCTCACGGCCCGCCTGCGCGAGCGCGCACCCCTGGCCCTGGGCGGCGTGTTCCTGGCCGCGGGCGTGCTGCACTTCGCGGCGCCCAAGCCCTTCGAGAAGATCATGCCCCGACAGCTGCCGAAGCCCCGCGCGTGGGTGTACGGCAGCGGTGTCGCGGAGCTCGCCTGTGGGGCGGGCCTGGTCACCCGGCAGAAGTGGGCGGGTCCGGCCAGCGCCGCGCTCCTGCTCGCCGTGTGGCCCGCGAACGTGCAGATGGCCCTGGACTCCGGTTCGGGCCGCCTCCCCGGCCCCGCCGACAGCAAGGCCCTGGCCTGGGGCCGGGTGCCGCTGCAGATCCCGCTGATCTGGGCGGCGCTGCAGTCCCGGCCGAAGGCTCCGAAGGCCTGACCCCGTGGACGACGACGGGCCCCGCCGAGAATCCGGCGGGGCCCGTTCCACGTGCGTGCTGCCTCAGAGGCGGCAGGCGTAGATGTCGGTGACCAGGATGGCGCGGGCGCCGATCTGCCAGAGGTCGTCCATGATCGCCTGCGCCTTCTTGCGCGGGACCATCGACCGGACGGCGACCCAGCCCTCGCGGTGCAGAGGCGAGACGGTCGGCCCCTCCATGCCGGGGGTGAGGGCGACGGCGTCCTCGAGCTGTTCGGCGTGGACGTCGTAGTCCATCATCACGTAGTCGCGGGCGACCAGCACCCCGCGCAGGCGGCGCAGCAGCGTCTCGACCTTGGGGTCCGGCTCCGCGCCGGTGGGGCGGATGACGACCGCCTCCGACTGCAGGATGGGCTCCCCGAAGATCTCCATGCCGGCCTGGCGCAGCGTGGTGCCGGTGGAGACGACGTCGGCGACGGCGTCGGCGACACCGAGCTTGACGGAGCTCTCCACGGCGCCGTCCAGGTGGATCACCCGGGCGTCGATGTCGCGCTCGGCCAGGAAGGAGCGCAGCACCTCGTCGAAGGAGGTCGCCACGCGCTTGCCCTGGAGGTCCTCCATGGTCATGTCACCGCCGCCGGGCGCGGCGAAGCGGAACGTGGACCCGCCGAAGCCCAGCGCGAGGACCTCGTCCACGGGTGCCTGGGAGTCCAGGAGCATGTCGCGGCCGGTGATGCCGGCCTGCAGGATCCCCTCGCCGACGTAGACGGCGATGTCCTTGGGGCGCAGGAAGAAGAACTCGGTCTCGTTGTCCGGGTCGACCATCACCAGGTCGCGGCTGTTCCTGCGCTGGCGGTACCCGGCCTCGCGGAGCATCTCCACGGCGGGTTCGGAGAGCTGGCCCTTGTTGGGCACGGCGATTCGCAGCATCTCGGGCATGTCGGTGTGCTTCCTCGGTCGGTTCTGCGGTGTTCGGGACGTCGCTCGGCCGGTGCCCACGGCACCGGCCTAGAGATGCTTGTAGACGTCCTCGAGGCGCAGGCCGCGGGCCAGCATCAGAACCTGGAGGTGGTAGAGGAGCTGCGAGATCTCTTCGGCGGCCTGCTCGTCCGACTCGTACTCGGCGGCCATCCAGACCTCGGCGGCTTCCTCGACGACCTTCTTGCCGATGGCATGGACACCGGCGTCGAGTTGGGCGACGGTCCCGGACCCCTCGGGGCGGGAGCGTGCCTTCTCGGACAGCTCGGCGAACAGCTCTTCGAAGGTCTTCATGGTCTCTTTCCTCGACCGGCAGTGCACCTCCAGCCTAGGACGTCACGGTGACCGCAGTGTCCACCGACCCCCCGGTGTCCCGGCATGTGGACACCGGTCCGCCGCGTCCCCGGCCCGGCGTCAGGCCATACGCCGCGCGACGGCGCGCACGAGCCACCGGGGCAGCAGTTTCAGGAGCCCGTCGCCGGTCTTGTACTGCAGCCCGGGGACGACGCGGGGGCGCCGGGCCGCCCAGGCGATGAGGGAGTCGCGCACGATGTGTTCCTTCGGCACGAACGCGACCTCGGGGAGACCGCGTTCCTGTACCCCGCGGGTCATGTCGGTGCGCACGAACCCGGGCAGGACCACGGTCACGCTCACCCCGGCCGACCGCACCTCGGCGGCCACGCTCTCGCTCCACAGGGTGAGGAACTTCTTCCCGGCCCCGTAGACCGATCCCCCGGGGTTGACCACGGGTTCGCCGGCCAGGGAGGACACGGTGATGACGCCGAGCCCGTCGGTCTCCCCCGCCGCGCGCCGGGCGATCTGGACCGGGAGCACGGCCCGGGTCAGGCGCAGCACCGAGCGCACGTTGATGTCGATCATGGCGTCCATGTCGTCAGGGTCCTGCTCGGTGAAGGGGCCGCCGTCGCCGCGCCCCGCGTTGTTGACGAGCAGGTCGACGGGGGCGAGGTCGCCGCCGGGCTCCACACGGAGGCGTTCGGCGACCCGTTCGGTGTCCTCCACGGAACCGAGGTCGGCCGGCAGGACCTCCACGGCCACCCCGCAGCGTGCGCGCAGGTCCTCGGCGAGGGCCTCGAGCAGTTCGGCCCGGCGCGCGACCAGGACGAGCGAGTAGCTGCGCTGGGCGAGGCGGCGGGCGTACTCCGCCCCGATCCCGGTGGAGGCGCCCGTGACCAGGGCGGTGCAGGGGCGGGTGGGCGGGGCCGGGCTGCTCTGACTCATGCGCCCACCCTAGGGAAACGGCGGAAGGGTTCCACCGAACGGGCCCCGTCCCACCGGCGACGGTTCCCGGGGGTGCGGTGGGCCTTCACACAGGCCGGGGAGGCCGTTCCCGGGCAGAACACGCCCTACGCCGCTACCCCCGGGACCCCGGCAGGCGCTAGCGTGCGGGTATGTCCGAGACACACAGCCCCACCGGATCCTGCTCCGCCCTCCGGTTGGACGAGCGCCTGCGAGACACCAGGCTCTTCTTCAGTCAGGCTCTCCGCACGTTCAAGGCGACCGGCTCGGTCGTGCCCAGCAGCCCCGCCCTCGCCCACGCCATGGCCGAGCACGTCAGGGAGCGCCCCGTGCCGGGGCAGCCCCTGCGCATCCTCGAGGTGGGCGCCGGCACCGGCGCGATCACACGCGGCCTCGCCGACGCGATGATCCCCGGTGACACCGCCGACCTGGTCGAGTCCAACCCGGAGTTCGCCGCCCACCTGGAGGAGCTGCTCACCACCGACCCCGACCTGGCGCGCATCGAGGCCAACTCGACGGTGCACGCCAAAATGGTCGACGAGATGGGCACCGACCGCACCTACGACGTCATCACCTCGGGGCTGCCGTTCGCCAACTTCGCAGCCGAGGACGTCGAGGGGATCCTGGACTACTACTTCTCCGTCCTGGAGCCGGGCGGCTACCTGTCCTTCTACGGGTACCTGTACACGAAGGAGGTCAAGGCGGTCATCGCCCGCCGCGAGGACTACCTGCGCCAGGCCCGCACCAGCTGGGTCGTGCAGGACTGGATCGACCGCTACGGCGTGCGGTCGGACAAGGTCTACGCCAACGTCCCGCCCGCCTTCGTCCACCACCTGCGCAAGCCCGTCTGAGGCCCCTGCCGATGTGAGACGGCCCCGTCCACGTTCTCTGCCCCGTCCGGGCCGGGGAGTGCGGACGGGGCCGTCGTGCGTCCGGGGGTGTGGTGGGCCCTGGCCGGGCGGCGGTACTTTCGGGGACAAATCAGTCCCTATTCGTGATCCGCATCATCGGCCACCGATGGACCCGAGACCCGTAAAGCGCGGGTAGTCTCGCCTTGGCTTCGTGTGGAACAGGCCCATTCCCGGCACAACGCCGTCCCACGGAGTACACGTCCCGCGCCACAAGCCCTGGGTCTACGTTCTTCACACCAGTTCCGTACGAACCGGCACCATCTGCGCGGCAATCCCACAGATCACCCATGTCCCCAGGTCAAGTATGGACCGACGGAGGAGGCAACGTGACGCTCACCCAGGCGGTCGAGACGGCTCCGAACCGGACCGAGGAATCGGCCCGCACCACTCCGGAGGCCATGCCGCTCGACGTGCGACGACGTGTCTCCGCGCTGGCCCGCACCTCCCGGCTGCTCGTGGCCTGCGACTACGACGGCGCCCTCGCCCCCGTGGACGACGACCGCCGGCGTCCCGTCCCCGAGGCGCTCCGCGCCCTGCGTGAGCTCGCCGACCTGCCCGGGACGGTGTGCGCCGTCGTCTCCGCACGGCCCCTGAGCGACCTGGCCGTGCTCTCCCGCCTGCCCTCCGAGGTCCGCCTCGTCGGCGCGCACGGGACCGAGTTCGACACCGACCTCACCATCGACCCCGACCACTCCGGTGAGGGCCCCGACGCCCCGCCCGCCGACAAGGCCGCGGCCCTGGAGCTCCTGCGCGAGCAGACCGAGGCCACCGCGATCCTGTACATCGGCGGCGGCGAGGGCGAGGAGCCCGTCTTCCTGAACCTCACCGGCGCCGACGCGGGCGTGCGCGTGGGCCCCGAGTACACGGCCGCCGCGCACCGGGTCGCCGACGCCCGGACCGCCGCGGCGCTGCTGGCCTCCCTCGCTGACGAGCGCCGGTCCTGGGTCTTCGGTGAGCGGCCCACCCCGATCGAGCGCATGTCGATGCTGTCCAACCGGTCGTCGGTCGCGCTCGTGGGACCGGACGCGCGCCTGCTGTGGATGTGCCACCCCGAACCCGACTCCGACGCCCTGTTCGCCGAGGTGATCGGCGGGCGCCAGGCCGGCCGGTTCGCCGTCACACCCACCCACGGCGGACGCCCGCTCGGGCAGCGGTACCTGGACGGGACGATGACCGTGCGCACCCGCTGGTCGCGCCTGGAGGTCACCGACTACCTCGCCCACCACACCCCCGCCGGCCGCACCGACCTCGTTCGGGTCATCAGCGGCGTCACGCCCGCCTCCGTCGAGTTCGCGCCGCGCCCCGACTTCGGGCGCGCGTCCGTGCGCATCACCCCCGTCGAGGGCGGTCTGCGCGTCGAGGGCGCCGAGTACCCGTTGGTCGTGCGCTCTCCCGGGGTGGAGTGGACCGTCGAGCACGACGGCGCCAACGACACCGCCCGCGCCGTGGTGCACCCGTCGTCGGAGCGCCCGGTCGTGCTCGAGATGCGCTGCGGCACCGAGTCCCTGGACGCGGTCGTGACCACCGAGGCCGAGCGGCGCGAGCGTTCCGGGGCGCACTGGTCCGAGTGGCTGGACACGCTCACGCTCCCCGGGACCGCCCAGGGCCTGGCCGCCCGTTCCGCGCTCACCCTGCGCGGGCTGTGCACCCCCACCGGCGGGGTCATGGCCGCGGCGACCACGTCGCTGCCCGAGGAGATCGGCGGCGTGCGCAACTGGGACTACCGGTACTGCTGGCTGCGCGACGGTTCGATGACCGTGCAGGCGCTGGTGAGCCTGGGCTCCACCGACGAGGCGGAGGCGTTCCTGGAGTGGGTGCACGGGGTCGTCGACTCCCTGCCCGGCCCGGAGATGCTGCGCCCGCTGTACTCGCTGCGCGGCACCGACCTGGGCCCGGAGGAGGTCGTGGACACGCTCTCCGGGTACGCCGGTTCGCGCCCGGTGCGGGTGGGCAACCTCGCCGACCACCAGGTGCAGCTGGACGTGTTCGGTCCCGTCGTCGAGCTCATCTCGAAGCTCTCGCAGGCCCGCGGCCACCTCACCGACCGCGACTGGGACCTCGTGCGTTCCATGGCCGAGGCGGTGGCCCGGCGTTGGCACGAGGCCGACCACGGCATCTGGGAGGAGCGCGACGAGCCGCGGCAGCGTGTCTACTCCAAGGTCATGTGCTGGGTGACGCTCGACCGCGCGCTGACGCTCGCCGAGCAGTACGGGCGCGACGCCGACACCTCGTGGCCGGCGCTGCGCGCGGAGATCGCCGACCAGGTGCTCGAGCACGGCTGGAACGAGACCGCGCAGGCCTACACGACCGCCTACGAGGGCGAGGACCTGGACACGGCGTCGCTGCACATCGGGCTGTCCGGGCTGATCGACCCCGCCGACGAGCGTTTCCAGGCCACGGTCACGGCGATCGAGGCGGATCTGCGCAGTGGGCCGACGGTGTACCGCTACCACCGCGACGACGGGCTTCCCGGCGGTGAGGGCGGGTTCCACCTGTGCACCACGTGGCTGATCGAGGCCTACCTGTTGACCGGGCGGCGCGCGGAGGCCGAGGAGCTGTTCAAGCACCTGGTCGACGCGGCCGGGCCGACGGGGCTGATCCCGGAGGAGTACGACCCGGTGACCGAGCGGGCGCTCGGCAACCACCCGCAGGCGTACTCGCACCTGGGCCTGATCCGGTGCGCCCAGCTGCTCGACGAGTTCGCGTAGGGGTCCGGGGGCACCGGGGGCGGTGGCGGCACGGCGGGACCTGACACACTGGCGCCTGCGTACGTCACCCCCTTCGCGAGAGGTTGGACCACCGTGGACCGCGGTCACGACATCGTCCTGTTCGGCGCCACCGGGTACACCGGAGCGCTGACCGCCGAGTACCTCGCCACCCACGCCCCGCGCGAGCTGCGCTGGGCCCTGGCAGGGCGCGACCGCACGAAACTGGAGGCCCTGAGCTCCGAGCTCGCCGCGATCGCGCCGGACCGGCCCGAGCCCGACCTGCTGCTGGCCGACGTGGAGGACCCCGGGTCGATCCGCCGGTTGGCGGCCTCGGCGCGGGTCGTCATCACCACGGTCGGGCCCTACAGCCAGTACGGGGAGCCCCTGGTGGCCGCGTGCGCCGAGGAGGGCACGGACTACGTCGACCTGTGCGGGGAGCCCGCGTTCGTGGACCGCATGTACGTGCGGCACCACGCCACGGCGCAGCGGACCGGGGCGCGGCTCGTGCACGCGTGCGGGTTCGACTCGATCCCCCACGACCTGGGGACGCTGTTCACGGTCGGGCACCTGCCCGAGGACGTCCCGCTGCACGTGGAGGGTTTCGTACGGGCGCGCGGGACGGCGTCCGGTGGAACGCTGCACTCGGCCCTGGGTGCGTTCGGCGACCCCAAGGACATGGTCGAGGCGTCGAAGGAACGGCGTGCGCTGGAAGGGCGTCCCGAGGGGCGCCGTGTGCGGATCGACCGCAGCGGGCGGCCCCGCACCAGGCTCGCGCGCGGGTGGACGACCCCGCTGCCGACCCTCGACCCGAAGGTGGTCGTGTCGTCCGCGGCGGCGCTGGAGCGTTACGGGCCGGAGTTCACGTACGGGCACTACGCGGCGTTCCGGCACCTGACCAGCGCGGTCGGGGCCGTGGGCGGTGCGGCCGGCGTGATGGCCGCGGCTCAGGTGCCCGCCCTGCGCGAGCGCCTGGGTGCGTTGCGCGCGCCGGGCGAGGGGCCGACGGAGGAGCAGCTCACCGACGGGTGGTTCACGGTGCACTTCGCCGGTTCCGGTGGCGGACGCCGGGTGCACACGCTGGTCTCCGGTGGTGAGCCGGGGTACCGGGCGACGTCGGGGATGCTCGCGGAGTCGGCGCTGTGCCTGTGGCAGGACAACCTTCCCGAGACCTCGGGGCAGGTCACGACGGCGGTCGCGATGGGTCAGGCGCTCATCGACCGGCTGCCCCGCGCCGGGGTGGAGTTCCGGGTGCTGCGGGAGTTCGACGGGTAGAGCGGGCCGAGGATCATCGCCCCGGTCCACCGCGCTCCTTCCCGGACCGGACCGGGGCAAGGTACAGACGTCGAGGACCGTCGGCCCCGAGCGCATGCGCGCAGCCCGTCCCCCAGTGGAAACCGGCCCCTGCGCGCATGGGTGCTCCCGCCCCATGGCTACCAACCCTGTGCGAACGCGGGCAGTCGCCCGCGTCGGCCGAAGGCCGCTCCCGTACGGGCGTCGGGTCAGCCGCGGCCTCCGCCGCCGCCACCGCCACCGCCGCCGGCGGAGAAGCCGCCTCCGGAGGAGCCTCCGCCGCCGGACGGCCCGGAGGACGGGGTCAGTTTCGAGTGCAGCCGCGAGGTCCACCGCCTGCGGTAGGCCTCGTCCTGGTGGAACGCCGGCCGCATGGCCTGCATCCCCGGCGGCACCGGGATCGGCGCGCCCACGGCCAGCAGCACCGACGGCCGCAGGCCCGTGGCCCACGCGGCCCGCGGGTCCACCGGTCCCGCCGGGTTCCCGGCAGGGTTGTGCTTCACCTCGGCCAGGTCGCGGGTCACGTTGTGCCCGTACGGGGTCACACCCGACGGCAGCAGCGCACCGAAGAGGCACAGCCCGAACAGGACCGCCCCGATCGCGGTCAGCTGCCCCATGCCCAGGTGGAACGTGTCGTTGAGCAGCGGCGGGGTCAGGAACACACCGAAGAGCATCAGCGTCATCACCAGCGTGTGCACCTGGTACCTGGCGTTGTCGCGGTACAGCCCGAGGCGGTGCCCCTCTTCCCGCAACATCCGCCCCAGGTTCCGCGCGGTCGCGGTGTCGAGGCGTCCGGCGAGCACGTCGAGGTCCACCGGCGCCGACCCCTGCCGGAACATCACCTCGAGCAACACCCGCTCGGCGGGGGCGGGCGGCACGGCCGGCGCGTGGCCGGGCTCGAAGGTGTAGTCCCCGTGCCGCGTCGGGTGGGGACGGGAGAACAGGAGCCCCTTCTCCTCCATCTCCATGAGCGCGCCCAGCACGTGATCCGGGTGGAGCTTCTCGTTGCGCAGCAGGTACCCGGCGGCGGCCGCGGACAGCTGCGGCGGCACCCCGGCGGGCCACGTGCGCCGTGCCTTCTCCCGCACGCTGCGGTCCCGCATCCCTCGGAACCAGAGCAGCGCGGCACCGGCGGCGGCGAACCCGACGAGCCAGGCGACACCGGAGAGCGTGAGCCAGCGCGGGAGCGGCGCGGACGTCGTCGCGTCGGAAGTCTCGGCAGCGCCCTCGGGCATCCGCACCGCCGCGGTCAGCGCCGCTCCGGACCCGAGGTCGTCGGCGGCGAACTCGGCCCGTTCACCGCTGTGCTCGGAGGTCCCGCAGTCCTCCTCCCAGCCTTCTTCCTCGTCGCCGACCGCGCACTGGACGTCCTCGATGCCGGGCGCGTCCACGGTGACCTGCGCGGAGTCGATCGGGACCGACCACCCGGTGCCGATGAAGTCCCAGTACAGCTCGGGCCGGCCCTGGCCGTCCTCGGTCACCGCGCCGGTGAGGGTGTAGGAGAGCTCGTAGGTCTGCTCGCCGGTGACCTGGTCGGAGGTGTCACCGACCCGGAGCGTGTACCAACCGTTGCTGGTCTCCGACTCCCGGATCCCGGTGGGCGCGCCGGAAGGGCTGACGACCTCGACGCCGTGCACCTCCACGGGGCGCCGGGTGCCGTCCTCCTCCTGGAAGGTCACCGGCATCTCCCGGTACAGCCCGGGGCTGGGTTCGTCGGAGAAGTCGTAGGTGATGGTCTCGGTGATGGCGACGTCGCCGTCGGGGCCGACCTCGGCGTCGACCCTGTAGTTCGGGATGCGGTCGTACTCGCCGCCGCCCAGGGTCGTGCAGCCGGTGAGGGCGACGGCTGCGACGGCGAGGGCGGCCAGGGGTGCGGTCTTCATGTGGGGCCGGGGGTCCTTCGTTCTGGCCGGGGGTCGGTGGCGGTTCTCGGGTAGCACCGACGCCCCTCGCCCTCTCCCGGTTCCGCCCTCCACGACCTCGGGACCCGGTACCACCTGGGGCTCCTCCGGCCGTCGGGGTACCTGCGACTTCGGACGGACGCGCCGGATGTGGAAGGATTTCGGCGTGACTGAAGAGTTCCGATCCGCGTTCCAACGGGTGCTCGACACCGCCGCCGCCCAGGCCCCGGACTTCCCGGAGGCCGTGCACGACGTGTTCCGGCTCTCCACGCAGGTGCCGCACGAAGAGCTGGGCCACGCGATGGAGGCCCTCGCCCCCGTGCTCAGCGACTGCGAACAGGCCGCCGGCATCGCCGCGGACCTGTCCGTGCTGGCCGGTGCCCTCGTCGAGAACGGCGCCCCCGCCGGCCAGGTCGGCCTGGAGGTCCTGCGCCAGCTGGGCAGTTACGGGCAGGCCGCCGTCGCCTTCATGCACGCCTGGGACAAGACCGGGGGCGGACGCCTGCCCGAGCCCGGGGAGGTCTCCGGCACGCAGGAGAAGCGCGTCGAGGAGGTCCTGGGCGAGAACGCGCCCCTGGCCACCATCGGTTGGTGGACCTCCCTGCGTTACGGCCTGGCCGCGAAGGCGATGCTGAGCGACACCGGGGTGCGCGCGGCCGTGCGCGCGGACGCGGGCGCGCTCGAGGGCCTCACGCAGATCGTGCACGCGCTCTCCATCCGGCTGCACGAGTTCGTCGAGCTGGGCGAGCTCCTGCGCATGGCCGAGGTCGAGTACCTGCTGGTCCTGGACCGGGCGTCGTGGCGCGGGTTCCGGGTGCGCGTCGACGGCCTGGGCGACAACTTCCAGCTGCACACCCTGCTCGCGGACGCGCTCGTCGGCAAGGAGGGCCGCCGCCTGCCGGGGACCCGCCCGGACCCCAGATGGGCAGCCGCGTGCCTGGACGGCACGGCCGACCCGCTGGCCGACGTGGTCACCGGCGAGTGGGACCTGGTGGGCGGCAACGGCGAGTGGGTCGGCAACGACGCGGTCCCGGCCGACATCCCCGTGGTCGACGGCGAGCGGGTCCTGGTGTTGGAGCCGCAGTCGTTGTCGCACTCGTGGCGGGCCGGACGGCGCCACCCGCGCATCCCCGGTTCCCTCGAGGTGGTCGACGAGCTCACCGCGGACGAGGCGACGGCCTGGTGGTCGCGCATGCACCCGGCCGGGTCGGTGCGCCACCCGCAGGCGCCCGGTATCGAACGCGAGGAGGACGGGGATCCGCACCCGCCCCTGCACTTCGGTGTGGCCGCGCACTTCGCCGAGGCCGACTCCGGCCCGATCTCGACCCAGTTCGCGGCCCTACCGCCGGAGCTGACCGACCCGCCGGCCGACCCCGACGCGTTCGGCCCGGGCCCCTTCGGCGCGCACACGGAGCCCGCGGAACCGGAGGAGCTGGACGACGATCCCCCGCTTCCCGAGCCCGTTCCGGCCCCGGCGGCCCGGTCGGCAACGGAACCCGAACCCGCCCCGGAACCGGCGGCGCGGAACGTACCGGAACCGGAACCCGAGCCCCAGGACGCCCCCGGCGCCCCGCTCCTCCCACCGCTGCCGAAGGGTGTCGCGGACAGCTGGTCGTGGGCCCCGTCGTGGAGGTGGCCGCAGCCTCCCGGTCGGTGAGCGCCCGGCGCGGTATGACAGCTGTCATGGTCCCTGCCCCGCACAACACACGCGCAGGTCGTGACGGCGGTGTCTGTTCCGCGCCCCTCGGCCGGAGCCAGGATGGTGGACATGACGACGGAGAGCACCACCCCCCGCCCCTCCCGCGACGAGGCCCTGCGCGCGGCCGAGGAGGCGTGGCAGGCGGAGGAGAACGAACGCGCCCAGGCCAAGCTGCGCGACCTCAAGCCCTGGAAGGGCAAGGCGCAGCGGCAGGACAAGGTCCTGCTCTGGCTGGCCGTGGTGATCCCGGCGTTCTTCCTGCTCACGATGCCGCTGCGCCCCCTCTTCATCGCCGACCACCCGGTACCACTGGCCCTGATCACGGGTAGTTACGCGGCCATCGGTGCGGGCGGTGCGCTCGCGAGCATCGGCCAGGAGACGTTGTGGATCGTGGTGCTGGCCGGGGTCATCGGCAAGATCAAGATCGACTGGCTGTTCTGGTGGGTGGGCCGCCGCTGGGGCCACGGCATCGTGCGGTTCCTGGTGCAGGGTGAGCGGGCCCGGCGCTTCGTCGAGCGCATGGAGTCCATGAACCCCTGGGTCATGCGCTTGGTGATCCTGTTCAGTTACCTGCCGGGGGTGCCCGGCGGGGTCCCGCACATCATGGCCGGGGTCAGCGGGATGCGGCTGCGCACCTACCTGCTGCTGGACGCCCTGGGCGCGCTGATGGTGACGGCGGCGGTGGCCTGGATCGGTTTCTCGTCGGGGCAGACCGGGGTGGACCTGGTGCTCCTGGTCGACCGGTACGCAACCTGGATCATGGTCGCGCTGATCTTCGCGATGGCGATGCTCCCGAGCTACCTGGCCTCCCGCGACGCGAAGAGGCGCAAGGCGGCTGCCCTGGCCGAGGCGGCCGAGGCCTACGACGCCGAGACCGAGCGCCTCGACCGAAAGTGACCCCTCCGCTGCTGATGGTCACTCGCGGGCCAGGGGTGTCGGACTAGCCTGGGACCGGCAATCCGACACCCCGGGGCCGGTCGGCTGCGCCGGGTGCGTAACGCAGACACTCAAGGAGATCCCGTCATGGGACAGCGACACTTCGATCTGGTGGTCCTCGGTGCTGGGCCGGGTGGGTACGTCGCGGCGATCCGGGCCGCTCAGCTGGGGCTGAACGTTGCCGTCGTCGAGGAGAAGTACTGGGGCGGGGTCTGCCTCAACGTGGGCTGTATCCCCTCCAAGGCGCTGCTGCGCAACGCCGAGCTCGCGCACCTGTTCCACAACGAGGCCGACACCTTCGGCATCGAGGTCGACGGGTCGGTGCGGTTCGACTACGGCAAGGCGCACAGCCGCAGCCGTGAGGTCGCGGACGGCCGGGTCAAGGGCATCCACTTCCTCATGAAGAAGAACAAGATCGCCCAGCTGAACGGCCGCGGCACGTTCACCGACGACCACACGGTCGAGGTGCGCGGCGAGGACGGGTCCACCGAGACCGTCACGTTCGACAACGCGATCATCGCGTCGGGCTCCTCCACCAAGCTCCTTCCCGGGACCGAGCTGTCCGAGCGGGTCGTCACCTACGAGCAGCAGATCCTCGAGGAGAAGCTGCCCGGGAGCATCGTCATCGCCGGTGCGGGCGCGATCGGTGTCGAGTTCGCCTACGTCATGGCCAACTACGGCGTGGACGTCACCGTCGTGGAGTTCCTCGACCGGATCGTGCCGCTGGAGGACGAGGAGGTCTCCAAGGAGCTCGGCCGCTCGTTCAAGAAGCTCGGGGTCAAGGTCATGACCTCCACCCGGGTGGAATCGGTCGAGGACACCGGGTCCGGGGTGAAGGTCCAGGTCACCACGACCGACGGCCAGTCGCAGACCCTGGAGGCCGACAAGCTGCTGCAGGCCATCGGCTTCTCCCCCAACGTCGAGGGCTTCGGCCTGGACCGCGCCGGGGTGGAGCTGACCGAACGCGGCGCCATCGCCATCGACGGCAGGGGCCGCACCAACGTCCCGCACATCTACGCGATCGGCGACGTGACCGCCAAGCTCATGCTGGCGCACACCGCGGAGGCGATGGGCATCGTCGCGTCCGAGACCATCGGGGGCGCCGAGACGCAGGAGATCGACTACCGGTTCATCCCCCGCGCCACCTACTGCCAGCCGCAGATCGCCGCCTTCGGTTACAGCGAGAGCGAGGCGCGCGAGGCCGGGTACGACGTGCAGGTCGCGAAGTTCCCGTTCATGGGCAACGGCAAGGCGCACGGGCTCGGCGACAGCCGCGGGTTCGTCAAGGTGCTCTCGGACGCGCGTTACGGGGAGATCATCGGCGCGCACATGATCGGCCCGGACGTCACTGAGCTGCTGCCGGAGCTGACGCTGGCCCAGCAGTGGGACCTCACGGTGCACGAGGTCGCGCGCAACATCCACGCGCACCCGACGCTGAGCGAGGCGGTCAAGGAGGCTGTGCACGGCCTGGCCGGGCACATGATCAACTTCTGACCCGACCACCCGGCGAGGGGCCGGGCACGACCGTCCGCGGCCGTGCCCGGCCCTTCGCCGTCAGCGGATCAGGGTGTCCAGCAGGTCGGTGAGCCCCTCGCGCTCGTAGTGGGCGCGGGCCATCTCGATCTTGGTGAAGACGTCCTCGTACCCGGTCTGGGCCCCGTCGTCGTCGACGTAGACCATGGCGCCGGTGATGTTGAAGAAGGTGACCATGTGGTCGCAGTCCGGGGGCACCTCCAGGGTGTGGATCTCCCCCGGCGGCTCGTAGACGAAGTGCCCGGCCTCGGCGACCCAGTCGTGCTCGTGGTACTGCCACTTGCCCTCGATGACGTACCCGAACACCGCGCCCGGGTGGCGGTGGCGCGAGACCACACCCGAGGCGGTGACCTTCAGCAGGTTGCACCACTGGCCGGTGACGGTGTTGAGCATGAGCGGGCGGAACCAGACGTCGGGCGCCTGGGGAACCCACACACGGGGGTCGTCGGGCACCGCGGGGACGGCGATCTCGGCGGGGATACCGCTCGACGGGGTGATGACGGGGGCGTTGTTCGGCACCGGGTTCCTCCTTGCGGGTGGCTGTCGTGGGCAGAGGTCGGTACGGACGGAAGGTCAGGCGGCGAGGTAGCCGCCGTCCACGGGCAGGACGGCGCCCGTGACGAAGGCGGCGTCGGGTCCGCACAGGAACTCGACGGCCCCGGCGACCTCCTCGGGGCGGCCCCACCGGCCCATGGGCGTGCGGGAGACGATGCGGTCCTCGGCCTCGGGATCCTCACGGACGCCCGCGGTCAGGTCGGTGCTGATCCACCCGGGCGCGACGGCGTTGACGCGCACGCCGTCGCGCGCCCACGCGACCGCCAGGGAGCGGGTGAGCTGGGTGACGCCGCCCTTGCTGGCGCTGTAGCCGGGCACGAGGGGGCCGCCGAAGAAGCTCAGCATGGAGGCCACGTTGACCACGCTCCCTCCCGCGGCGGCCAGGGCGGGGCGTGCCGCCACACAGGCGCGCATGACCGAGGTGAGGTTGACCTCGACCACGTGCGCGAACACGGCGGGGTCGAACTCCTCGCGGCGGCGGATCGTGCCGACGGCGTTGACGAGCGCGGTGATGCGGGGGATCCCGGCGAGGTAGTCCTCCAGGGCGTCCTCGGCGGTCACGTCGAGCTCGGTCACGTCCACGCGCCCGTCCGGCGGGCCCTCCCCCTGCCCCGGCAGCAGCCCGGCGGCGCACACCCGTGCGCCCGATGCGGCGAAACGTGCGGCGACGGCCGCACCGATCCCGCTGGTACCGCCGAGCACCACGACGGCCCCGGCCTCCTTCGCGGTGCCGACCCCGCCGTCGTCGGGGCTCTGCTGCTCTGCTGTGTCCATACGTGGCTCCTCACGTCGGGTCCGGGACACCCCGGGGCGGAGACCCGTGGGGGTCTCGGACGGACGCCCCGGGGCGGGCCGGCGTCCCCGGTCCGCGGCGCTGCGGACCGCGGCGGTCATCGTGGTTCCTCGGGGACGGCGATCCCGTCGATCCAGTACTCGCGGGTGAGCGCGTCCACCCCAGCGGGCGAGACACCCCTGAGGTGGACGACGGTGTCGCCGGTGCCCGCGATACGGCCGTGGTCCTGGAGTTTGAGCAGGTGGTAGCGCTCGGGGGGAAAGCCGAGCACGACGTCGACGTCGAACCTGCCGAGCTGGTCGGGGTCCTCGCCCACGCCTGGTTCGACCTTGCCGAAGGACTGCAGTCCGAGCCACGCCTGGTAGAGCAGGACCAGCAGCACGACGACGGCGATCCGCCGCAGGGTCGCGCTGCGCACGGCCCGGGACAGCAACGAGCGGTCAGGCACCGGCCCCACCACCCGCCGGCTCCGGTTCCCCGGCCTCCGGGTCCTCGTCCACACGGAGCAGGTCGTTGATCCGCGCGACCGTGTCCCTGAAGGCGGGTGCGTCGACCGCCGCGCGCCAGGTGCGGGGCCGGGGCAGGTCCACCGGCACGATCTCCTGCACGCTGCTGGGGCGGTGGGAGAGCACGACGATCCGGTCGGACAGAAACACGGCCTCGTCGATGTCGTGGGTGACGAAGAAGACCGTGGGGCGCCGCTTCTCGAAGATGCGCGTGAGGTCCTCCTGGAGCCTGCGCCGGGTCTGGGCGTCGATGCTGGCGAAGGGTTCGTCCATGAGCATCACGGCCGGTTCGTTGGTCAGCACCCGGGCCACGCCCAGGCGCTGCTGCATACCGCCGGAGAGTTCGTGCGGGTAGCGCCGCTCGAACCCGTCCAGCCCGACCAGTTCGAGGAACTCGCGTCCGCGCTCCTCCCGTTCCCGCCGCCGAATGCCCTGGACGCGCAGCCCGAAGGTGACGTTGCCGAGCACGGTCTTCCAGGGGAACAGGGCGTGGCTCTGGAAGACCACACCACGGTCCGGCCCGGGCCCGCGCACCTCGTGCCCGTCGACCCGCACCTCTCCGCCGGTGGGGTCCACGAACCCCGCGACCGCGTTGAGCACGGTGGTCTTCCCGCAGCCACTGGGGCCCAGGACGGACACGAACTCGCCCTGCTCCACGGTGAAGGAGACGTCCCCGATCGCGACGACCTCCTCGCCGCTGTACGCGTCCGTGTAGACCTTCTCCAGGCCCTCGATCACCAGCGCGGTCATCTGTCGCCCTCCTCCAAGCTGCGCACCATCCCCCACCGCTCGACGGTGGCCTTCTCGAACGGCGCCAGGATCAGCGCGTCGAGCATGTACCAGAGGACCCCGAGCACGATCATCCCGAGGAACACCTGGCTGACGTCGCCCACCCGGCGGGCGTCGAACATCATGAAGCCGATCCCGCTGGTGCCGACGATGATCTCGGCGGCCACCAGGGCCCGCCATCCGTACCCCAGGCCGGTCCGGATGCCGGTGGCGATGGACGGAAGCGCGCCCGGGACGACGACCTCGAAGAACACCCGGGTCCGGCCCGCGCCGAGGCTGCGCGCGGCCCGGACGAGTTCCCGGGGCACCTGTTCGACGCCGGAGACCACGCTCAGCATGAGCGGGAACATGATCGTGTAGACGATGACGAACGTGACCGCGGTGAGGCTGAAGCCGAACCAGACGATGACGATCGGCAGCCACGCGATGTCGGCGATGGCCTGGAAGAACAGCAGGATCGGCCAGAGCGCCCTGCGCACGCGCAGCGACATCGCGGTCAGGAAACCCATGGGCAGGCCGATGAGCAGCCCGAACCCGACCCCGTACACGAGGCGTTCCAGGGAGTCGGAGAGGTAGCCGGGCAGGACGCCCTTGCGGACCATCTCGACGAACTCGGCCGCCACGACGTCCGGTCCGACGAAGAAGGCCGGCGGGAACAGTCCGCTCTCGGCCAGGATCCACCACAGGGCGACCACGGGCACGAACGGGCCGAGGGTCCGGAACGCCGGGCTGCGTGTGAGGCGGGCCCACACGCGGCGGTGCACCGGGACGGGGCGGCGGGTCCGGGGCGTACGCACGGCCATCAGCGCTCACCCCCCGCCATGCCCCAGCGCTCGACCGTGTTGCGTTCCAACGGGGCGAGCAGGAGCCGGTCGGTGAGCAGCCACAGAACCCCGATGATCACCATCGAGGCGATGATGACGTCGGTGGAGAAGGTCGACTGGGCGAGGAAGAGCGCGTACCCGAGGCCGGCGCTGGTGGCGATGATCTCGGCGGCGACGAGCCCGCGCCATCCGTAACCGAGGCCGACGCGCAGCCCGCTGACGATGCTGGGCATGGCTCCGGGCAGCAGCACCTCCCAGAACATGCGCCAGCGCCCCGCCCCCAGGGACCGGGCCGAACGCAGCAGGGAGGTCGGGATGCGGCGCACGCCGAGCATGGTGTTGTAGGCCAGCGCGAAGAACATCGCGTTCCACACGATGAAGATGACCGCACCGTCGCCGTACCCGATCCACAGGGTCGCGATCGGGATCCACGCGATGCCGGCCAGGGCCACGGAGAACCGCAGCAGGGGCGAGAAGAAGGCCGAGAGCGCACGGCTGGCGCCCAGGGCGATACCGAACGGGAGGGCCGTGCCGATCGCGATCACGCTGCCGATCAGGACCCGGCGCAGGCTCGCACCCAGGTGCTGGACCAGCTCACCGCTGAGGGCCATGTCCCTGATGGCAGCAGCCACGTCCGTGACCTGTGGGAAGACCCGCATCGGAACGCCGGTGACCTCGACCACCAGCGCCCACAGGGCGGTCAGCACCGCGAGCGGCAGCAGGAAACGGAAGAGGGCGCGGGCCCGGCCGCCGGTCCGCCCGGATCGGGGCCGGGCCCCGCCGGGGCGGGCAGCGCCCCTCACAGCACTGCCCGCCGGCCCGGGCGTCATACGGCGCAGTCCTCCTGGGCGACCTCGCGCACGAACGTGTAGTCGCCGTCGATCTGCGCGCCGTCGGGGACCTCTTCGAGGCCGTCGAACAGCTCGGGGTGGTCCTCCTCCACCTGGAGGATCGGACCGGGCTCGAAGAGCTCGTTGATGTCGATGTCGTACTCGAGCTCGCCCTGCGACTCCAGCAGGAGCGCGACGGTGTCCATCGCCAGGTAGTTGCAGGCCGAGAACCGGGGGTCGAGCTGCTCGATGTTGTACTCCATGGCGTCCCGGGCCACCTGCTCCTCGGTTCCGGTGAGCCAGCGCGCGGCCGAGTCGGCGGCGTCCTGGGGGTTGTCCCGGATCCACTGGTCGCTGGCGGCGCGGGCGCGGAGGAAGGACTCGACCTGCTCGGGGTTCTCCTCGAGGTACTCGGGGCTGGTGGCGATGTATCCGACGAAGGGGATGTAGCTGCCGCCCCGCAGCACCTCCTCGGCGCCGTCGACCTGGTCGGTGATGGTGATGGGCCAGGGGTCCCAGATGACGGCCGCGTCGATGCCGCCGGTCTCCAGGGCCACGGCCATGTCCGGCGGGTCGGTGTTGACCAGGTCCATGTCCTCGGGGTCGATGCGCTCGTCCTCGAGGACGCCGAGGAGGTAGAGGTGGTTGATGGAGCCGAAGGTCGTGCCGATCGTGAGGTCCTCCAGGGTGCCGAGGTCCTCGGGGTCGACCTCGACACCGTCGGCGGCGACGATCGCGGCGGTCTCGTCGATGCTGCGTTGGGAGGCCGAGCCGGTGTAGTTGCCGACGAGGGCCAGGTCGACGCCCTCCTCCGCGGCGGCGAGGGCGGGCACCCCGACCTGGATGATGTCGACGTCCCCCGATTCGAGGGCGTTGATGGCGTCCACCCCGGTGGGGAAGGGATCGGCGAGGGTGACGTCGAGGTTCTCGTCCTCGAAGAAACCGACCTCGGTCCCGACCGGCAGTCCGATCTGGTCGATCGCGGAGACGTACCCGGCGTTCACCGACCCGCCTGCGGCACCCTCGGCCCCTTCCACGTCCTCGTCGACGGTGGCGCCGCCGCTACATGCCGGCAGCAACAGGAGGGCGGTTCCGGCCATGGCCAGGGTGCTGTGGGGGTGTCGCAACATCAGGTATTTCCGATCACGCGGGGGTGGCTGCCCTCGTACGAGCGGGTGGTCGGCGTCCTGGGGTGAACGCGCCGGTACGCCCGTCGGCTCCGCTCGGGGGGGGGACGGTGTGGGGATGCGCGTACGGGTCCGGCATTCGTGAACCTGCCGGGATACCCTTCACGGCTTCGGTGGTGACCGTACCGGTTCGCACTCGGCACGTGAAGCGCCATTCTCTTATGCGATTATTCGTGGAACCAATACTCGGTCCGGTTGTTCATGCCCGTTCGGGGTAATTCTGGTCGTTCCGGCCGGGGTGTCGCTTTCCACGATGGTCCTGAGGATGCTGCGGGCCGCCGGGGTGAGCGGCCGGGTGGAGTCCCAGCAGACCGCCACCCTGCGCTCGTGGGGCCCGTCCAGGGGGCGCACCCGTACCCCGGTGGTGTCGGAGGTCCACGCTGCCAGCCCGTTGGTGACCCCGACCCCGATGTCCTCCGCGACCAGGGAGACCAGGGTCTGCGGCTGGTTGGTGGCCTGAACCGGGTCGAGGGTCAGCCCGTGCTCCTGGAAGAGCTGGTGGGCCTCGTACTCGGCCGTCTCGGGTTCACCCAGGCGCCCTATCGACACGACCGGGTGGTCGGCCACGGCCGCCAACGGCACCGGATCGGGCAACTCCGCCAGCGGATGGCCCTCGGCGTGCAGGACCACCAGCGGCTCCCGCCACAGGGGCAGGCTCGCCACGGAGGCGGAGGCCGGCCGGGGCGCCATCGGACGCAGGTACAGGTCGACCCCGCCCGAGACCAGGCGGTCGTCGAGCTCCAGGGTGGCGTGCTCCGAGATGACGACCTTGATGTCGGGGTCGGTGGCGGCCAGCCCCTTGAGCAGCCCGGGGACGAAGGCCGCGCTGGCGCTGGGATAGGAGCCCAGGCTGACGATGCCGCGGGTGCCGCCCCGCCAGGGGGCCATGGCCGACTCGGCCTCCTCCAGCGCCCGCAGGACGTGGCGCGCCTGCACGGCCAGAGCGCGGCCCGCGTCGGTGAGCTGGACGGGGCGCTTCTTGCGGTCGAACAGGGGCTGGCCGATCAACTTCTCCAGGGCCGCCACGTGCTGGCTCACGCGTGGCTGCGATCTGCGGGTGGACTCCGCCGCCGCGACGAAACTGCCGGTCTCGATCACGGCCAGGAACGAGACGAACCACTCCAGGCGGACGTCCGAGTCGAGCATGTGCATTGCTCCTGCGAATGTGCTGCGGCGGGGGGCGGGGCGAGGGGATCGACGCCCGACACAAGATACCGACGAAAGAAATCAGAAGGCCACGGAGAACGACAGAACAGGAAAAACGGCGCGGGATTCCGGCGAATGCACTATTCGGGATACGGATCAGGCGATGACCCCTTCGCGCGCAGCTCGGCACGGTCCGCACACGCGCCCGGCCCAATGGCGCATCCCCGCACGGGCCGACGTTGCCTAGAGTTACGTGTGTCCCCCGCCGGGGCGGCTTCCCCCACCCGGCACTCTCCCGACCCGAAGGCCACCCATGCGACTGATCCCGTCCACCCCCCTGGCGCCCCTGGGCGCGGCCGTCGCCGCCGTCGTCCTCCTCTCCGGCTGCGAGGGGAGCGACATCGACCTCGACTTCGACACCCCCGACTTCTTCTCGAGCGAGGAGTCCCCCGACCCCAGCGAGAGCCCCTCCCCCGAGGACGAGGAGGAGGGCGGCGAGGACGAGGACGGTGAGGACGAGGAGCAGGCCTCCGGGTACGCCCTCCCGCAGTCCTGCGAGGCCGCCGACGTCGCGGGGGCCGCCGGCGCGCTGGCCCCGGGCACCGATCTGTCCGAGGAGAGCGGCGAGATCGACGACATCGACGGCGCCGCGCAAGTCGCCTGCACCCTCAGCGGCGGCGAGGCCGGGTCCGGCACGCTCACCGTCGTCTTCACCGAGGGCGCCGACCCCAGCGCCAACCCCGACGTCATCTCGGTCCCGGGTGACGCTGAGGAGATGAACTGGGACGTGGACATCGACGTGGACGTGGACACCTACCACACCGACGAGTCCGACGACCTGGGCGGCGACCTGGAGTACGTGGGGGCCGTCGACGGTTCCTCCACGCACCTGTACCTGGAGCTGCCGGACGAGTTCTACGTGACGGCGATCGTCACGGGCGCCGACGTCGACCGCGAGGACCTCGAGCGCGTGGTCCTCCAGGCCGCCGAGAACGCCCGCGCCTGACACATCGCCCCGCCCGAACGGCGAACGGCCCCGTCCCACAGGGACGGGGCCGCGTTGTGTGCGGAGGCCTCAGTGCTCGACCGGGATCTCCTCGAACTCGCCGAACGGGCCGGCGCGCAGGTTCATCTCCTCGACCTCCACGGCCGGTGCGGGGAAGACCGCGACCAGCTCGTAGGTGTTGCCGGGCTGGAGCATGTGGACCTCCTCGGCGAAGCTGCTGTGGCGCCCCTCGCCGAAGTCCATCTGCGCCACGTACCGGGTCAGCCCGCTGTCGGGCTCGGCGAGCTGGAACCCGCCCAGCGTGCCCTTGTTGAACTGTTCCGGGCCGCCGGCGATGTTCTCCGACCCGCCCAGTTCCGGCACGGTCGGCTCGTCGGTGGTGTTGGTCAGCGTGAACGTGCCGATCACGTAGGCGCCGTCGCGGCGCAGCGGGTGGATCTCCAGTTCCACGCCGTCGGCCTCGCCCTCGTCGACCACCGGGCCGGGGTCGTCGCTGTAGGGCGCCGGCCAGGTGACGTTGCGCTGGGCCGCGCCGAGGCCGTCGTCGTCGTAGGCCTCTTCCTCCGAGGCGTCCACGGTGGGGTCGAAGACGTAGGAGAACTCCACGCGCCGGTTCCGGGCCCGTGCCTCGTCGTCGTCCGCGCCGCCCTCACGGGCGATGGGTTCGCTCTTGCCGCGGCCCTCGACCTCGAGGTCGTAGTCGGTGCCGAGCTCCTCGGCGAGCATGTCGCGCACGCTCTCGGCGCGTTCCACCGACAGGTTGTCGTTGTAGGCGTCGTCGCCGATGCCGTCGGTGTGGCCGATGACGGTGATGGTCGGCTCGTCGGGGTCGACGTTCTGCGCGAGGGTCGTGGCGGCGCGGCGCACGACGTCCTCGGCGTCCCCGGTGAGGTCGGAGCGGTCGAACTCGAACATCACGTCGGAGTGCAGGGAGATGATCTCCCGGTCGCCGTCGCGCGTGGTGGAGGCGACGTCGGAGTCGACGAAGCTCTGCACCCAGCCGTCGTCGGCGAGGGCGTCGTCGTCCGGCGGGCGGTTCTCGAAGGTGATGTTCTCACCGCCCGAGGGGGGACTGTCGGGGGTGAGGTGGTCGTCGGCGTTGGGGTTCTCGGGGGCGGGGGTCTCCTCCTCCACGTCCTGGACGGGGATCCCGGTCATCGCGCCCAGGCCGCTGCCGACGAAGGTGACCTGCTCGACGCTGTCGGGCAGGCGGGGGAAGTAGCGGATGAACTCGTTGGTGACGCCGTCGTGCACCGGGTACAGGCCGTCGTCGTTGGGGCTCTCCGACCCGTACTTGAGGCCCTCGTCGTCGAGGAACTGCCGGTACACACGACCGGACATGGGGTCGACCAGGGTGTGCGCCATGCTGAGGTTGCGGTTGGCCCCGGTGAAGTCGTCGTCGTAGGTGACCTCGTACCGCATGACCGTGTAGTCGTCGGTGCGCTCCAGGGAGGTGACGGAGAAGGTCGTCTCGACGTCCTGTCCGGTGTCCTGGAAGATGCGGCCCTCGCGGACGTAGGGGAAATCCTCCCTGACCGTCGGCGGGCCGTCTTCGAAGGTGTCCGACCACCAGTCCGAGACGGCGGTGCAACCGGTCAGCAGGAGGCTGCCCGAGACCATCAGCGCGACCACTGCGAGGGGTGTCTTCCGCGCCATGTGGGGGAACTCCGATCGTGTCTGAGGACGTATCTGCCATATCCTCCTGCACTCGCGCACGCGACCGGAACATGGCACCGCTCCCCCCGCCGCCACAAGAGGCCCACCGTGCCACGAGCACGACAAGGCGGGCGCTCCGACCAGGCAGGGGGCGTCCGGATCGGCGGCCGTCCGCGGTCGGCGGAAAAAAGTTCGGGATCGGACCCATCCGCCCCGCCCGCCGCCGCGAATACCTCACGTGAGCACAGAGACACGCGAGAGCGCACCCAAGGCACCCGGGCGGACCACCGCCACGGGGATCGCCGTCGGGCTGCTCACGGTCGGGGCGGCCCTGGGGGCCGCAGAACTGACCGCCGCACTGGCCCGGACGACGTCCCCCGTGGTCGCCGTCGGGGACGCCATGGTGGACAACAGTCCCCCGGCCGCGATGGAGCTGGCCATCGAGCTGTTCGGCACCGCCGACAAGCTCGTGCTGATGGCGGGTGTCGTGGCAGTACTGGTGGCCGCGGGTGCGTTTCTCGGTGTCGTGTCCCTGCGGCGGCCCCCGGCGGCGTTCGCCGGGCTGTTCCTGTTCGGCGCCGCAGGGGCGCTCGCACTGTTCCTCCGCCGTGACGACGACGCCTGGGCCTTCGTGCCCGTCGTCGTCGCCGTGGCGGCGGGGGCCGCGGCCCTCGGGTTGCTCCTTCGGAGCCTGCCCGGGACGCCGCGGGGCCGGGAGAGGGGAGAACCGGGGACACCGCCGGAGACCGGGGCGAATGTGCCCGCCCCGGGACCGGACCGAGGACAGGGAAGGCGTGGTTTCGTCCTCACCGCGGCCGGCGTGCTGGCCGCGTCCGGTACCGCCGGTGCCCTCGGCCGTTGGCTCCCGTCGGTCCTGGAGGGGCCCGGATCGCGTGAGTCCCTCTCCCTCCCGGCCGCCCAGGATCCACTGCCCGCCCTGCCCCGCGGCGTGGACCTGCAGGTCCCCGGGCTGTCGCCCTTCACCACCCCCAACCAGGACTTCTACCGCATCGACACGGCCCTGACCGTGCCGCGGCTCGACTCCACCCAGTGGACCCTGCGGGTGCACGGCATGGTCGACCGCCCCTTCGAGATCGATATGGACGAGCTGCTGTCGATGCCGCTCAAGGAAGCCGACATCACGCTCACCTGCGTCTCGAACGAGATCGGCGGCGACCTGGTCGGTAACACCCGCTGGCTCGGGTTCCCCCTGGCCGACCTGCTGCGCCGGGCCGGGGTGCAGTCGGGCGCCGACCAGATCCTCAGCACCTCCCAGGACGGCTGGACCTGCGGCACACCCACCGAGACGGTGATGGACGGCCGCGACGCCCTGCTGGCCGTGGGCATGGACGGGGTTCCCCTCCCCCACCAGCACGGTTTTCCCGCGCGCATGGTCGTGCCCGGCCTGTACGGCTACGTCAGCGCCACCAAGTGGGTCACCGAGATCAAGCTGACCCGGTTCGCCGACGAGGAGGCGTACTGGGCCCAGCGCGACTGGGGCGTGCGCGCCCCCATCAAGACCATGTCCCGCGTCGACGTGCCCGCCCCTCTGGGGCGCGTCGACTCAGGCGACGTGACGCTCGCCGGCGTCGCCTGGGCCCAGACGCGCGGCATCGACGCCGTCGAGGTCCGAGTGGACGACGGCGACTGGCAGGAGGCGGAGCTGGCCCGGGTTCCAGGACTGGACACCTGGGTGCAGTGGATCGCCGAGACCGACCTGGAGCCGGGCATGCACAGCGCCGAGGTCCGCGCGACCGACGGCACCGGCTTCACCCAACCCGCCGAACGTGTGGACCCGTTGCCCGACGGGGCCACCGGTTGGCACCGCATCCGGTTCACGGCCGAGTAGTCGGCGGCCGATCCCGACACGAACCACCGAGAACGCTGTTCAGCACCGATGAAGGAGAGAACAATGATCCGCAAGAGCACACTGACCGTGACCGCCGCCAGTGCCGCCCTCGCCTTCGGCCTGAGCGCCTGTGGTGGCGACATGGGTGGTGAGGACGCCGAGGACACCAACACCGGTGGTACCGAGGAGACCGAAGAGAACGGGATGGAAGGCCAGGAGGAGAACGGCGGCGGCGACGAGGCGGCCGTCAACTTCGGTCCCGGCTGCGAGGACGTCCCGGAGGAGGGCGCCGGCAGCTTCGACGGCATGGCCGAGGAGCCCGTGGCGACCGCCGCCTCCAACAACCCGCTGCTGTCCACGCTCGTGGAGGCGGTCGAGGAGGCCGACCTGGTCGACACGCTCAACTCCGCCGAGGACATCACCGTCTTCGCGCCCGCCAACGACGCGTTCGACGAGATCCCCGAGGAGGACCTGAACGCGCTGCTCGAGGACCAGGAGCAGCTCACCGAGGTGCTGACCTACCACGTGGTGGAAGGGCAGCACGAGCCCGCCGACCTCGAGGACGGCACGTTCACCTCGCTCCAGGGCGAGGACGTGACCACCGAGGGCGCCGGCGAGGACTTCACCGTCGACGGTGAGGCCCAGGTCGTCTGCGGCAACGTGCAGACCGCGAACGCCAACGTCTACATCATCGACTCCGTCCTCATGCCGGGTGACGGGGAAGAAGGCGGCGAGGACATGGAGTAGGTCCCGCGCCGGACGCACACAGTCGCCCGGGTGGCCCGTGCGGTGAGGCCGGACCACCCGGGTCCCCAGAGGTCCAGGCCCCGGACCTCCACCACGCCGATCAGGAAGAGAACGGATGGACGAGGAAGCCGTGACCCCGCACAGGGTCGGGGCGAAGGCTCATGCACCGCCCGCCCAGCAGCTCACCGAGCTGCTGCGTCTGGTCGCCCGCGGCGACGAGGACGCGTTCGGGAAGGTGTACGACCTGGTGAGCCCCACCGTCTACGGGCTGGTGCGGCGGGTCCTGCGCGACC
Organism: Nocardiopsis coralli; assembly: GCF_014892575.1. Classification (GTDB taxonomy): domain Bacteria; phylum Actinomycetota; class Actinomycetes; order Streptosporangiales; family Streptosporangiaceae; genus Nocardiopsis; species Nocardiopsis coralli. The sequence goes on from NZ_JADBGI010000019.1 coordinate 99,150, forward strand.
CGGCCCAGTCCGAGGAGGTGTCCCAGGAGGTGCTGGTCGAGGTGTGGCGCTCCGCCTGCCGCTACGACGAGCGCCGCGGCAGTCCCCAGGCCTGGGTCATGACCCTCGCCCACCGGCGGGCCGTGGACCGCGTCCGCTCCGAGCAGGCAGGGGCCGAACGTGAGCAGCGGGCCGCCACCGCCGACGGCACACGCCCCTACGACGAGGTCTCCGAGGAGGTGACCGACCGCATGGAGCGCGAGCGTGTGCGGCGGTGCCTGGAGACCCTGACCGAACTGCAGGGCCAGTCCGTGCGGCTGGCCTTCTACGGCGGCTACACCTATCGCGAGGTGTCCCGCCTGCTGTCCACTCCGCTCGGTACCGTCAAGACGAGGATGCGGGACGGCTTGATCCGACTTCGAGACTGCCTGGGGGTGGACTGGTGAAGAAGACACTGAGCCAGGACCAGCACACACTCTCGGGTGCATATGCCCTGGACGCCCTGCCCCCCGAGGAGAGCGTCCGCTTCGAGGACCACCTCGCCGAGTGCGACGCCTGTGTCCAGGAAGTGCGCGGGTTCGCCGAGACCACGGCGCGGTTGGCGTCGGCGGCCGCGAGCCCGCCACCGGAGGAAATGCGCGCCAAGGTGATGGCGGAGATCTCCCGGACCCGCCAGCTCGCCCCGCCGCCGGCCCGGATCGCCGAACCCCCGCGCCGCTGGGGCTGGGGCACGAGTCTGGCCCTGGCCGCGTGCCTGGTGGCGATCCTGGCGCTGGGCGGGGTGGTCTTCGACCAGGTCCGCCAGGTGCAGGAGCTGCGGGAGAACGAGCGCCAGATCGCCGCGGTGCTCTCCGCCCCGGACGCGGTGACCACCTCCGCGGAGGTGAACGAGGAGGTCTCGGCCACGGTGGTGAGCTCGCCGAGCAGCGGCGAGGTCGTCTTCAGCGCCCACGGCCTGGAGGAACTCCCGGACGAGGACTACCAGCTCTGGCTCACCCGCGATGACGGGTCCGTGTACTCGGCCGGTGTGCTGGACGTCGGCGACGAGGGCGAGGTCTCCCCCATGCTCGCCTCGGTCGAGGACCCCGACACCGAGGGCGTCGCGGTGACCGTGGAGCCCGAGGGCGGCTCCGAGCAGCCCACGGACGACCCGATGATGGCGATGCCCTTCGACGAGGAGCCCGGCCAGGACTGACCGGGCCGGACCGACCGGACAGAACGTCACCCCCGTCGCTCAGGCGGGGGTGACGTCCTCGGGTCGGGGCAGGTTCCGCATGCTCGGTGTGAGGCTGATCAGCGCGGCCAGCCCCGACACCCCGGCCATCGACAGGAACACCACGGTCGGGCCGGCCATGTCGAAGACGACGCCGACGCCGAGGATCCCCACCGGCTGGGACACCAGGCACAGGAACGACACCGCGCCCAGGACACGCCCCTGCATCCCGTCGGGGACCGAGGTGGCGACGTACCCGTAGAAGACGGCGTTGACCGCGGGCACGATCGCGAAGACCGCCCCCACCAACAGCCCGAGGCTCAGCACCCCGGGGGTGAGGGCCAGGGCGACCGCGCACACGGGGGCGCCCCAGGCGGCGAGCCGGAAGACCGTCGAGGGCTGCAGGAACCGCACCACGGCCCCGGCGGCGAGAGCGCCCACGAGCCCTCCGGAACCGGCCAGGGACACCGTGAGGCCGATGGTGAAGTCGTCCGCGCCCTTGCTCTCCGCGGTCGCGATGATCGCCAGGATCGCCCCCGTGCTGGTGAACGCCAGGTTGAAGCCGACGATCCACGCCATGAGCGGTCGCAGGAGCCGGTTGCGGGCGATCACCCCGAACCCGCCCACGACCGAGGACGCGTCCCAGGGGCTCGGTCCCCCGGACGTGCGGGCCTGCATGGGGCGGCGGATGCACAGCACGAGCACGGCCGAGACGAGGTAACTGAGCGCCTCGGCGACAAAAGGGAAGGCCCGCCCGAGGCCGAAGAGGCCGCCGGCGACCGGCGGCCCGAGAGCGGTGGTGGAGAAGAAGCGGATCTGGTTCTGCGCGGCCGCCTCGGCCACCTGGGAGGGCGGGACGAGCTGCTTGACCGCGGCCATCGCGACCGGGTTGGCCACGCCCATGAGCAGGGACGAGAACACCGCGACGACCGCCACGACGGGCACGGTCGCGGTGTCGGAGACGACCAGGCACGCGAACGCGGCCAGCAGCGCGAGACGGCCGAAGTCGCAGACGAGCAGGACGTACCGGCGGTCGCAGCGGTCGGCGACCGACCCCCCGGCCACGGCCGCGACCATCGCCGCTGTGATCTGGGCGGCGCCGATGGCACCGGCGTGGGTGGCCGAGCCGACAAGGAGCAGCACCAGGAGCGGGTAGGCGACCTCCCCGCTCTCCTTGCCCAGGCCGGCGAAGAAGCGGCTCACCCACAGCGCCTGGAAGTCGCGGTTGCGGAGCAGCGGTGGCTCGGTGTCCGGGGCGGCCGGGTGGCGGCGGCCGAGGCCCGTCCAGTGGAAATGGGGTCGCCGTCCGTCCGTGGTCATCCCTGAATCCCCCCGCTGCCTGCGTGCCGAGACACGGCCGTGAGAGGCCCCGGCGCCTCGGCCGCCGACTCACGAGGAGGGATCACCGGGCACTGAGCGGGAACGGGCCCGGGAGGGGCTCCAGGAGGAAGGGGTCCTGGAAACCATGGCTGAGGGGCAAGGCCTGTGTGACCATTATGCGCTCAATGGGCTTCTGAGCGAACCTTGCCGCCGTCACGTCCTCGGTGTCCTTCCCGGGACCCCGTCAGGAACGGGGACGGGCGTGCCCCTCCGCGGCGGCCTCCACCGTCCACGGGGTGCGCTCGACCCAGGCCACGGCCACGGCGGCCGCGAGGGACCCGCCGGCCACGAGCACGTAGGACGGCGTCCACGTCCCGGTGACCTCTCCGAGCAGGCCGAACAGGAGCGGACCGCCCAGGGCCATGGCGCTGCCGGCACCCTGGACGAACCCGGAGAGCGCCGCCGCCCCGCCGGGTGTGGTGCTGCGGGTGTTGATCATGGTCATGGTGACCACGAAGAGCCCGCACCCGGTGCCGAGCAGGACCGTCCACAGCGGGGTGAGCGACGCCGGGCCGAGGGCGATGCCCGCGTAACCGGCGGCGAACCCGAACAGGCCCACGGCCACGATCGGGAAGGTGTTGGCCGAGCGCACCACGAGGGTGGGCGCCACGAGGCCGAACAGCAGTGCCGTGCCGACCATGAGGGAGACCATCGCGCCGGCGTGCGCCTCGGTGCGGCCCGCGTCCGTGAGCAGGCGGGGCAGCCAGGTGAAGAGCGTGAAGACGTTCCAGCTGACCATGCCGAAGAGCAGGGCGGTGCGCCAGGCCATGCCGACGCGCCACACCGGGCGGGCCAGGGCGGGCGCCGGGGGCACCTTCCGTGCACCGGAGCGCTGTTCGACCGCGGTCGGCCCGCGCCGCTGGGCGGTCCACAGCACGGCGGCGACCATCGCGATGACGGCCCAGACACCGAGCGCGAACCGCCACCCGACGGCCTCGGCCAGGGGGACGGCCACCAGCGGCGGGAAGAGCGCACCGATGTGGATGGCCACGAGCTGGACGGTGCTGAGGGCGGCCAGGCGGTCGGGGAAGTACTGCTTGATGAGCGGCGGCAGGACCACGTTGCCGAGGGCGGCGCCGGCCAGTGCGACCCCGGTGAGCACCAGGAGGGTCCCGGTGTCGGGTGCGAAGGCACGCAGCGCCTGGCCCACGGCGGTCACGGACATGCTGAGCACGGCGGTGGCCTCGGGTCCCAGGCGGCGCATGATGGCCGGAGTGACCAGGCCGAACACGGCGAAGGCCACCAGCGGCAGGGTTCCGAACACGCCGATGACGGTGGCGCCGAAGCCGAGCTCGCGGCCGACGGTGGTCAGCAGCGGCGACAGCGACGTCACCACCAGGCGCAGGTTCAGCGCCGCGCAGGCGATGGCGGCGAGGACGAGTACACGTCCCCGGAGGGTTCCCGGTGCGGCGGTGGTCGGCGGGGTGTTCGCGGTGGCGGCCCGTGCCGACGGTCGGTCGGCGGCCGCAGCGGAGGAAGGTCTCATGGCGACGACGGACATCCCTGGGTTTGTCGATGCTCCGTTGCATCACGTCGGGGTCGACCGGCGGCACCGTTGCCTGCCTCGGAAGGGTCTCTTCCTGGCGAGCCAAATACGACCTTTTCACGTAAATGCTAGACGCACTCCGGGTGTATACACAAACATCCGTATTTCGTACGGGTAGAATGCGCACATGCCTGATCTCGACGAACTTGATACGGCGATTCTGGCCGAACTCCAGTCGGACGCACGGAAGACCAACCGGGACGTGGCCGCCGCGGTCGGCGCCTCGCCCACGACGACACTCGATCGCACGCGCGCGCTGCGGGAGAAGGGTGTGATCCGCGGCTCGATCCTGGACGTGGACCTCGAGCGCATCGGCCGCCCGGTGCAGGCGCTCATCACCGTGCGTCTCGACCGCCCCTCGCGGAGCCGCATCGAGGACTTCCGGGACTGGGTGTCGTCGCTGCCCGAGACCCTGGCGCTCTTCGTCACCTCGGGGCAGGAGGACTTCCTCGTGCACGTGGCCCTGCCGGACAACAACGCCCTGTACGCGTTCATGGTCGACCGCCTCACCGAACGCCCCGAGGTCGCCGACGTGCGGGCCTCGATCGTCTACGAACACCTGCGCAACGACCGTGTGACCCCGGCGAACACCCGCAGCCGGGGGAACTGAGTCCGGCGGGGGCAGGTCGGGCGGGTCGGGCCACGGGTCTCTAGGGTGGCCTGGTCACCCGATCGTCCCCCGCTCTCCCGGATTGGCCCCATGACCGCACCCGTCGTGGCCGCCGTGCTCGTGGCCGCCCTCCTGCACGCCGCCTGGAACGCCGTCGCCCACGCCATCAGCGACCGCCTGCTCGGCTTCGCCCTCATCGGGCTCGGCGGCATGGTGGGCACCGCTCCCCTGCTGCTGTTCGTGGGCCTTCCGCCCCGCGAGGCCTGGCCTGTACTGGCCGCGTCGGTCGCCGCCCACCTGGTGTACCTGGGCCTGCTCATGCTCTCCTACCGGACCGGGGAGTTCGGGCAGGTCTATCCGCTGGCCCGCGGCACCGCGCCCTGGGTCGTCGCGCTCATCGGGGTGGTGTTCCTGGGCGAACGCCTGCCCCCGAACGAGCTCGCCGGCGTCATCGTGGTCTCGGTCGGCCTCATGACGCTGGTCCTGGCCGGGGGCGTACCGAAGAGGCAGCACCTGCCCGGGCTGCTGGCCGCTTTCGCCACCGGGCTCGGGATCGCGTCCTACACGGTCATCGACGCCTACGGGGTGCGCCTGACCCAGGACCCGGTCGGTTACATCACCTGGGTGATGATGCTGCAGGGACCGGTCTTCTTCCTCGTCGCGCTGGCCCGGCGGCGCGGGAATCTGTGGGGGCAGATGCGGCCCATCTGGCGCATCGGGCTCCTGGGCGGGGCGATCAGCGCCGCCGCCTACGGGCTCGTGCTGTGGGCGCAGCTCTCCGGGGCCGTCGCCGGCATCGCGGCCCTGCGCGAGACCAGCATCATCTTCGCGGCGATCCTCGGCGCGCTCTTCTTCAAGGAGCGTTTCGGGGCGGTCCGGGTGACCGCCTCCGCGATCGTCGTCGCGGGTGTCCTGCTGCTGGCCATCTGACCCCGCACAGTGCCCTACCCGCTCGTAGCGCACCGGCGGGGCAGCCTTTAGGGTGTGGCCCGTGACACACTCAACGGTCATCGCCGACACCGAAGAACGCGCCGCCGTGCGCGGGGTGTGGGAGGACCTCGGGCTGCCCGGGCTCGTGGACGTGCACACCCACTTCATGCCGGACAACGTGCTGCGCAAGGTGTGGGCCTACTTCGACGCCCTCGGCGACGGCGTCTGGCCCATCACCTACCGCGACGACGAGGACACCCGCGTCGAACGCCTGCGCTCCTTCGGGGTCCGCCGCTTCACCTCGCTCTTCTATCCCCACCGCCCCGGCATGGCCCGCTGGCTCAACGGGTGGGCCGCCGACTTCGCCGCCCGCACCCCCGAATGCCTGCGCGGCGCCACCTTCTACCCCGAACCCGGCGCAGGCGACTACACCGAGCAGGCCGTCGCCGACGGCGCGCGTGTCTTCAAGGCGCACCTCCAGGTCGGCGCCTACGACCCCCGCGACCCGCACCTGGACCGGGTGTGGGGTGTGCTCGCCGAGTCCGGGGTCCCGGTCGTCGTGCACTGCGGTTCCGGCCCCCTCGCCGGCCCCTTCACCGGACCGGGCCCCTTCGCCGAGGTACTGCGCCGCCACCCGCGGCTGACCGCCGTCGTCGCACACGCCGGGTCGCCCGAGTACGGCGCGTTCCTGGACCTCGCCGAACGGTACGAGCGGGTGCACCTCGACACCACGATGGTCTTCACCGACTTCACCGAACGCGCCGCGCCGTTCCCCGAGGACGAGCTCCCCCGGCTGCGCGCGCTCGGCGACCGTGTCCTGCTGGGCACCGACTACCCCAACATCCCCTACCCCTACCTGCACCAACTGCGCGCACTCACCCGCCTCGGCCTGGGGCGGGACTGGCTGCGTGCGGTGCTGCACGACAACGGCGCCCGCCTGTTCGACCTGCCACCAGCGCGGATGTAGAGAGAAGGCACCATGGAGCTGGCACTGACGCCCCTGGAGTTCGCCCGCCGCACCCGGCGACTGCACCCCCGGCGGGAAGCCGTCGTCGACCGCGGCCTACGGCTGACCTACGAGGAGTTCTTCGACCGCTGCGACCGATGGTCCTCCGTGCTGCAGGGCATGGGTGTGGCCAAGGGGGACCGGGTCGCCTACATCGCCCCGAACACCCACGCGCAGCTGGAGTCGTTCTACGCCGTCCCGCAGCTGGGGGCGGTGCTGGTCCCGGTGAACTTCCGGCTCACCGCGGACGACTTCGTCTACATCGTCAACCACTCGGGCGCGAAGGTGCTGTGCGCGCACGCCGACCAGCTCGACACCGTCGACAGCGTGCGTGACCGGATGCCGGACGTGGAGCGGTTCGTGGCGCTGGAGGGCGCCAAGCCGGGGTGGGAGGACTACGAGGCGCTCGTCGCGGAGGCCTCCCCGGACTACACGGCGCCGGAGATCTCCGAGACCGACCTGCTCACCATCAACTACACGTCGGGGACCACCGCCCGCCCCAAGGGTGTGATGATCACCCACCGCGCTGCGTACATGAACTCCGTGGGCACGCTGCTGCACCTGCGCATGGACGTGGGCGACCGGTACCTGTGGACGCTCCCGATGTTCCACGCCAACGGGTGGACCTACACCTGGACCGTCACCGCCGTGGGCGCCACGCACGTGTGCCTGCCGGCGATGGACCCGGCCAAGGCGTTCGAGCTGATCCGGGAGGAGGAGGTGGGCTGGCTGTGCGCGGCGCCGACCGTGCTCATCATGCTCTCCAACGCCTCCGAGGAGCAGCGCGGCGAGGTGCCCCCGGGCGTGCAGGTGGTGACCGCCGGGGCCTCCCCAGCCGCCGACACCATCGAACGCCTGGAGGACGGCTTCGGCTGGACCGTCACCCACGTGTACGGGCTGACCGAGACGGCGCCGTTCATCACCGTGTGCGAACCGCGGCCCGAGCACCGGGGGCTGGACGCCAAGGAGCGGGGCACCCTCAAGGCCCGCCAGGGGGTCGAGCTCATCACCTCCGGGGAGCTGCTCGTGGTCGGCGACGACGGCGCGGAGGTGCCGTGGGACGGCGAGACCGTCGGCCAGATCACCGTGCGCGGCAACGTCGTCATGGCCGGGTACTACAACGACCCGGAGGCGACGGAGAAGGCGATGGGCAACGGGTGGTTCCGCACCGGTGACGCCGCCGTCGTGCACCCGGACGGGTACGCGGAGATCCAGGACCGGATCAAGGACGTGATCATCTCGGGCGGGGAGAACATCTCGTCCGTGGAGGTCGAGGGTGTGCTCCTGCGCCACCCGGCCGTGCTGGAGGCCGCCGTGGTCGGAGTGCCGCACGAGCGGTGGGGTGAGACGCCGCGCGCGAGCGTGGTGCTGCACGAGGGGGAGTCCGCGACGGAGGAGGAGATCATCGCCTTCGCGCGCGACAACCTCGCGCACTTCAAGGCCCCGACGCAGGTGGAGTTCGTGGAGCAGCTGCCCAAGACCGCGACGGGCAAGATCCAGAAGTTCGTTCTGCGCGGTGGTGCTTCGGCCGTCACCCGCCAGTAGGCTCCGGGGCCCGGAGGACGCGCCCCCGGACCGGGGATTCCGGGGGCGCCGAAGACGGGTATGGACCACCGCGGGGAGGCGACCATGGACGACCAGCAGCTCTTCGACGAGCTCCTGAGCAGGCTCAACAGCAACGGGGACTCAGCGGAGTACTCCCCCGACCGGGCCGGGATCCTGATGCACCGGTTCAAGGGCCAGGAGCACGATCCGCCGTTCGTCCTCCACGTGACACCGGAGAACGTGGCCGATCACCTGCGGTCCTTCGGTGATCTGCGCGAGCTGTTCCCGGACGTCTCCGAGGAGATCGCCGCCCTCCAGATGTTCTTCGTCCACGTGGTGGAGATTGTCGACATCGTGGTGGCCGGCACCGGGCGGTACAGCTCCGAACGCCGCCACCTGGTCCCTCACCCCGGCGGGGTCCACTCGAAGGACGGCCCGCCGTAGACCGCGGATGACAGATGTCATCGCCCCGTCCGTGCGCGGTGCAGGGAAAAGCGGTGATGCGCGGCACTGCCGCGGTCGGGGCGCGGGACCGTAGGTTCGGGGCATGAACAGCGAGAACCCTCCCCCGCGAGGCCCTGAGCACCCGCCGCCCCACCAGGGATACGCCGGAACACCGGGGGACCCCGGACACCCGCCGCCCCTTCCGCCGCAGACACCGCCTCCGGCACCGCCCCGGCCCCGCGGACCGCAGCCGCCCCCGCCGGGCGTCGAGTACCACCGGGTCCTGGCCTCCGACAAGCGCCGGGTGGGGCGGGGCATCGCCGCCCTCGTGCTCCTGCTCGGTGGCATGCTCGTCTTCGCCCTTGCCCTCGGGGCCGTGGCGTCCGTGATCGAGATGGCGTTCGGCCTCGACGACCCGGACGCGACCCCGCAGGAAGCGGCGCTCACCCCCGTCCAACTGGGCGCGGGGCTGTTCTCCCTCGCGCTGCTCATCCCGTGGAGCATGCTGATCCAGCGCTGGCTCTACAAGGTCGAGGGCGCGTCCCTGCACTCGGTGCGGTCGCTCTTCCGGTTCGACCTGATGGGCCGGTCGCTGGTGATCCTGCTGCCGGTGTGGGCGGTCTACATGGGCGTGTTCACGCAGCTCATGCCGTACGACACGGTTCCGTGGACCACGTTCGACCTGTTCCTGATGTTCATGGTCATCGTCGTGTTCACCCCGCTCCAGTCGGCGGGCGAGGAGTACGGGTTCCGCGGCCTGGCGTTCCGGATCGCGGCGAGCTGGGGGCGCGGACCGGGCGCGGCGCTCACGCTCGGCGTGGTCGTCTCGAGCCTGGTGTTCATGCTGGTCCACCTGGCCGCCGACCCGTGGCTCAACCTGTACTACTTCGTGCTCGGCGCGACCCTGGCGATCATCACGTGGCGGACCGGCGGGCTCGAGATCGCGGTCGTCGTGCACGCGGTCAACAACACGATCGCGTTCCTGCTCGTGGTCGTCACCCGCACCGACCTGGCCGAGGGCATGGACCGCTCGGTGGGCGCGGGCTCCCCGGCGATGCTGCTGCCGTGCGTGCTGATGCTGGCGATCACGGCCGTGGTGTGGTGGCGGACCCGGCGGTCGGGGCCGGCTCTGACCGCAGGTCAGCAACCACCTGCGTGACGGTGCGCAGGGAGGCGGCGTCCAGGACGTTGCCGAACTCGATGATCTCGGCCCTGCCCTCGACACCGGCCCGGAGTTCGGGTGTCTCGCTGGGCACCACGACGAGGTCGGTGGAGGCCAGGGCCGGGTCGTCGGGGGAGCTCAGCACCGCGACGTTGTCGATGCCGGACTGCGCGAGCGAGTCCCGGATGCTCGCTGCCTGGTCCTCGGTCGAGTAGAGGATCCCCACGGTGCGGTCCTTGGGCACGGACGCGATCTGCACGAGGGTCCGCACGTGCGGCGCGACGACGAGGGCGATCACCTCGCTGCCGGTGCCCCTCCACAGGGCGCGGACCTCGGCGAGGTGGAAGAACGTGGTGAGCACGAGGTCGGCCGGGTGCTGCTCCGGGTCGAGGTCGCCGAGCACGAGCGGGCGGACCGGGGTCCCGAGGTGTTCCTGCAGGTCGCGGGCGAAAGCGTCGGCACGGTCGGCGTTGCACTCGACGAAGGCGACGTCGATGCCGACGGGTTCGGCGCGTGCCAGGAGGTCGGCGGTCAGGGAGCGGACGGCGTCCGGGGAGACGCCGAGCGCGAGGCACCGGTCGACGGCGTCGGAGAGCACGCGGCGGGCCTCGGTGTGTTCGGGGGCGCGCCGCCGTTCCGGGCCGGGGTCCAGCACCTTGGTGCCGCTGCGTCCCCGGCTCTCGACGAGCCCGAGGGAGGCGAGCTCGGCGTAGGCGCGGGCGACGGTGTTGCGGTTGATGCGGAGGTTGTCGGCGAGCAGGCGCGCGCTGGGCAGGGTCTCACCGGGCGCGAGGTCGCCGGCCTCGATCATGAAGGACAGGTGGGCGACGATCTGCCGATAGACGGGCACGTCGGAGTGGTGGCTCACGTGTATGCGGCCTGGCATCTGCATCACCCCCGGTCGGACGACTGGCATGGTACCGCCCTCGGATGCACCCACCGGTGTGGGCACTGATCCCGCGGTTATTGTCCTAAACCATTAGGTCTATTGTGGGGGCAGCCGTCCCAGCCACCCCGGACAGGAGCCACGATGGACGACCGCACGTTCTGGACCGAGGCCGACGCACACCTGGTGCGGTACGGCAACCCCTTCAGCCCGCGCCGCATCGAGAGCGCCGCGGGTGCGCGCGTGCACGACTCCGAGGGGCGCGCGATCCTCGACTTCACGTCCGGGCAGATGAGCTCGCTGCTCGGCCACTCCCACCCCGACGTCGTGCGCGCGGTGACCGAGTCGGTGTCCACGCTCGACCACCTCTACTCCGGGATGCTCAGCACACCCGTCGTGGAGCTGGCGCGGCGGCTGTCCGACAGCCTCCCGGATCCCCTGAGCCGGATGCTGCTGCTGAGCACCGGCGCGGAGTCCAACGAGGCCGCGATCAAGATGGCCAAGCTGTACACGGGCAAGTACGAGGTCGTCTCCTTCGACCGTTCGTGGCACGGCATGACCTCGGGTGCGGCGGCCGCGACCTTCTCCGCGGGCCGGCGCGGGTACGGGCCGCCTATGCCCGGGAACCTGACGCTGCCGACGCCCAACTCCTACCGGTCGCCGTTCCGGCACGCGGACGGTTCCTACGACTGGCAGACCGAGCTCGACCACGGGTTCCAGATGGTGGACCAGCAGTCGTCCGGGAGCCTGGCCGCGTGCATGATCGAGCCGATCCTGTCGTCGGGCGGCATCATCGACCTGCCCGAGGGCTATCTGGCCCGGCTGCAGGAGCACTGCCGCGCGCGGGGCATGCTGCTCATCGCCGACGAGGCGCAGACGGGGCTCGGGCGGACCGGTGCGATGTACGCGTTCGAGCACCACGGGGTCACGCCCGACCTGCTCACGCTGTCCAAGACGCTCGGCGCCGGGCTGCCCGTCGCCGCCGTGATGACCACCGACGAGATCGAGGCGGTGTGCCACGAACGCGGGTTCCTGTTCTTCACCACCCACGTGTCGGACCCGCAGGCGGCGACGGTCGCGCTGACCGTGCTGGACGTGCTGGAGCGCGACGGCCTGGTGGAGCGCGCACGCACCCTCGGAGCGGTGATGACCGAACGTCTGGAGGGGATGCGCAAGCGGTTCGAGAACGTCGGTGACGTGCGCGGGCGCGGGCTGCTGCAGGGGATCGAGCTGGTCGAGGACAAGACCGGGAAGGCGCCTGCGGACGGGCTCGGGCGCGCGGTCACCGCCGCCTGCCTGGAGCGCGGGCTGCACGTGAACATCGTGCAGCTGCCGGGCATGGGCGGGATCTTCCGGATCGCCCCGCCGTTGACGATCGCCGAGGAGGACCTGCACGCCGGCCTCGACATCATGGAGGCGGCCATCGAGGAGGCCACCGCGGCCCGTCCGTGAGGTTCCGGTAATTCACAGGCGGTGTTCATGGGCAGTACCTCCCCATGAACCCGCAGGAAGTCCTGTCCGAACGCACGTCCTCCGCACGAGCCTGGCTGGTGCGCGCACGACGGTCCGGCAGCCACGAATTCAACACCGTGCTCGGCGTGCTCAAGGGTGCGCTGGCCGCCTCGGTCTCCTGGTACATCGCGCAGGAACTGATCGGTGCCCAGATGCCGGCGTTCGCACCGTTCACGGCCGTGCTGATGATGCAGGTCACCGTCTACCGGTCGGCGGTGCAGTCGCTGCGATACATCGGGGCGGTCCTGCTCGGCGTCGGGGTCCAGGCCTTCCTCGCGTTCACGGCCGGCCCCGACGTCCTCACCTTCGCCGTCGTCGCCCTCATCACCCTGACCATCGGGCATCTGCGGTTCCTGGGGGCACAGGGGCCGCAGGTGCCCACCGCGGCCTTCTTCGCGTTCTCCACGTTCCTGACCGCGACGGGGTTCACCGGTCGGCTCGAGCAGTTGGGCGAGATCGTCGCCCTGGTGGCCGTGGGGTGCGTGGTCGGCACCCTGGTCAACCTGGTCGTATTCCCCCCGATGCGGCACCGCAGTGTCGAGTGGTCGATCAGCGCGCTCTCGCACTCGCTGTGCGACCTGCTCGGGGACCTGTCCCGGGAGTTGGAGGACGGTGAGCTCGGCGAGCGGCAGACCTCCTCGTGGCGGAACCGGGCCAACTCCATGCAGTCGAGCGTCGAGCAGGCGCGTGTCTCCGTGCGTGCCGCACGCGAGTCGCTCGTGATCAACCCGGCCCGGTTCCTGCGCAAGCACCGTTCCCACGCGAGCTTCGAGGGTTACGGGCAGTTGGTGGAAGCGCTCGGCCGGGCCGCGTCGCATGTCTCGTCGCTCGCCCGCGCACTGCACCTGTGGGCGGACAAGGACGAGCGGCCGGCCCACGAGGGGTTCTTCGCCCGCTACGGCGAGCTGGTCGGGGCGCTGGGCGAGTTCGCCCGCGCTCTGTCCCAGCTGGACGAGGACTCGTTCGGCAAACAGGAGGAGAGTCTGCGCCGCTCGGTGTCGAAGGCCCAGGAGCATCTCGATGCCCTCACCGATCCCCCGGAGCAGGGGGATCCGCCCCCGTTCGACGACCTCACGCAGCCGTACAGCATCCTGCTGATCGAGGGCCGCCGGCTCATGGACGAGATGCAGTACTGCTGCGACATCGTCGAGCACTACGTCGACGAACGCACCCGCTGAGGCCGTCCCCGACACCGGCCCCGGAACTCTCGATCAGGACGTGGTCGACGCCCCTACTGACGCACGTTCGGAGAATCGTGCATCCCCGGGAGGAAAATGGGAGTCACTCCAGGAGCCCCTTGTAGCGCGCCCACCCCTCGAAGCCTCCCCGGGGGAAGGGGAGCCTCATCCCCGAGGCATGCAGTTCGTCCACCAGCATCGACGCGCCGACCACGGTGACGTGCCCGCCGCGGCACGCGTCGGTGATGAGGCCCAGGGTCCCCTTGACGTGAAGCCCGTAACTCCCGGCCGTTCTGCGGGCCTGCTTGTCGTCCAGGACCAGGGTGCCCCCGTGCAATTCGGCATAGGCACAGAGCATGGTCTCACCCACGTTGTGGTCGTCGGTGAGTCCCATGCGGCTGCTCCACCGCCCGTAGGCCACGAGGAATTCCAGTGAGTCCGTCTGCACGACGGACAACCATGCCGCCCGCCCCACCTCGGCGTAGGCAAGAGGATCATTCCGCTTGATCTCGTCGAGGACGGATCGTGTGGTGAAGCAGGTGTGGCCTTTGACCAGACCGCCCAATACATCCAGTCGGTCGACCTTGGCGGAATGCAGAAGGGGGGATGCGTCGAACAGGAGGGGGTCGGGTGAATGGGGCAACCGGTCACCCCTCATCGAAGTCGGCGAGCGTGACCTGGTCCCGCATCATCTGCACGGCGCGGGCAGGCGTGATACGTCCTTCCCGCTCCGCTGCCACCACGGCCCCCGCGAAGCCCGAGGGCACGCGGATCCGGTCGAGGTCCGGCTGGGGCTTCCACCCCAGCGCGTCCCGGAAGTCGACGTCGGTCGGCACACGCGTACGGAGTCTGCGGATCTCTTCCGGCCCCACGTCGGCATGGCGCTTGAGCTGCGCGACCGCGAGCCCCCACGAGACTCGGTAGGTGGCGGACACCCTGATCAGAGCCTGCCGCCGGTGGTCCTCGGTGGGTTCGTCCCCAACGGGGTGCAGAGCTTCGCCGGGGAGCAGGAACTCCGCGGCGAACACCTCGATCAGCCTCTCCCGTTCCTCACGAGAGGCGTGCACACCCAGGTCGGTGGAGTACTCGTCGCCCAGAACCATGTGCCCGAGTTCGTGCGCGGCCGTGCTGCGCCGTCGCCCCGGGTCCCGGTCGCGACCGACGACGGCGACCGCCACCTCGCCGGCCACCAGAGAGGCGCCGTCCCCCGGGAGAGGAACCACGGCGACGAACTGTCCCGCGCTCTCGCAGACGTCGGCGACCGACTCGATCGCTTCCGCTGCGCCCAGTCCGAGCTCACCACGGAGCCACTGTGCGGTCGCGCGTGCAGCTGCAGCGTCGGCCACCGGTCGAGCTGCCCGCATCAGTGGACGCGGTGCGAGAAGGCCGAGGTCGAGAAGTTGGCGCACGTCCCTGAGCCACTGCGAGAGCTGTGCCTCGGTCCGGTAGGTGTCGCGTGCTGCGCGGCTCTCGTCGACCTCGGACTGGTCCGCGAGGGCCGAGCGCCGCGAAACGACCTCGGGGGTGGGTGAGATGAAGTGGGTGAGGGGGAAGTCGAGCTCGCTTGCGATGTGCGTCAGTTCCAGGGCGTCGACCCGCCGGTCTCCCCGCTCCAGTTTGGAGATCATGGTGCGGTCGAGCTTCACCCCTGCTGCCGCGCCCACGCGTGCGGCGAGTTCCTGTTGGGACATCCCGGCCGATGCGCGACTGTCCCGGACTCGTTCACCGATCTGCGCCCAGCTCAGCTCCTCCATGTGTGCGATGATCGCACATCCCCTGCACGTTGCCCAGTCCTCCGACCCGACAGCGGCTCGCTCACCACGGTTGTCAGGGCACGTGGGTGGACCCTCAGTTCCCGAGCAGGTGCAACAACGCCACGAGGGTGCCTGAGCTCTGCACTCGGCCGGCCGCGATCAGGCCACGCACGTCGGAGACGGGCACCCATTGGTAGCGGCCTTCGTCGAATTCGGTCGGCTCCGCGATCAGCTCCGCGTCCCGGCCCACGAAGATGTGGTGCCGGCTGCGCACGATCCCGATCATCGGCTCGAACACCGCCACGGCCTCCACCGAACCGACCTCGTACCCTGTCTCCTCCAACGCTTCCCGGACAGCGGTGCGCTCAGGATCTTCGTTCTGATCGACCAGCCCTCCCGGCAGCTCCCACCCCCACACGTCGGGCACGAACCGGTGCCGGTAGCTCATCAGCACGTGCTCCCCGTCGCGGTCCAGGATCGCCATGACCGCGGCCGGCGGCAGGGTCACCGTGTGGTGTTCGAACCTGTTGCCGGAGGGGGTAGTGACGTCGGCCTTGCCCAGCCGCACCCATGGGCTGTCGTACACAGGACGCTCGCCATGGATGGTCCACCGGTCCTGATCCTCGCCTGTGCTGTCCATACGGGCGAACCTACCGCTCACATGTTCCCGGCAAGGAGGCGGACGAGAAGGGCGCAGCTCGGCGGACTTCGTGCCCTGCTTCCTGGGGGTCGGCTGGTCCTCGGAGGCCGACTGCTCCTGCAGGGCCGACTGCTCCTCGGGGGTGAGCGGAGCGTTGTCGAGGTCGAGGATCGTTGTCGAAGGCGAGGGTCAACGGCAGGGACGTGCGGAGCACTCCAGGGCGAGCCCTCGACCCACGTTCCAGGGCGAGCCCCAGACCCCGCTGCCTCGGAGGTGGGTGGTGGGCGGGATGGGTGTTCTGTGGTGTTGCCTCGGGGGTGGTGGTTCGTCGGGGCCGGGATCGTAGCCCGGCCGGGCCTTCTCGCAACCCTCTTCGGCGCCACCCCCGATCCCTGAACTTGGCGCGGATGCGTCGGCGTGCTGCGTGGTTGTTCGGGGCGCCTCGGGGTGTGCGTTCCGGCCCTGTTCGCCGGGCTGACCCGACCCACCTGGACGAACCCCCTTCACCCCCGAGGCCCCCGCCAGCCCAAAGGAACGTGGGCAGAAGCGAACGGCAACTGCAACGGCCCACCCCCTGGGGTACTTCATTGCGACCAACGGTCCAGGCGTGTGGGCGGTGGCTCGCTACTGCGACGACCAACGGCACAAGCAACGGCACAAGCACGCCCCGCGCGCTCCCGGCAGGGCATTGAGTGTCAGTGGGTGGCACGTGTGCGGACGGCCTCCCGGGCCCCGCGCGCTCCCGGCAGGGCATTGAGTGTCAGTGGGTGGCACGTGTGCGGACGGCCTCCCGGGCCCCGCGCGCTCCCGGCAGGGCATTGAGTGT
This sequence comes from Nocardiopsis coralli, assembly GCF_014892575.1. Classification (GTDB taxonomy): domain Bacteria; phylum Actinomycetota; class Actinomycetes; order Streptosporangiales; family Streptosporangiaceae; genus Nocardiopsis; species Nocardiopsis coralli. The sequence continues at coordinate 115,761 of NZ_JADBGI010000019.1, forward strand.
CAGTGGGTGGCACGTGTGCGGACGGCCTCCCGGGCCCCGCGCGCTCCCGGCCAAGCATTGAGTCTCGGGGGTGGCACGTGTGCGGACGGCCTCCCGCACTCCCGGCGGGGCATTGAGGCCGGGGGTGGCCCGTGTGTGGGTGGGGCCCGGGCGGGCCTGTCTCCGGTTCACCCCTGGTTGCTGGTGACGCTGGTGTGCCCGGTGGGGCAGGTATCCGGCTCTGTGTCGTTGGTAGTGCTCAATTAGGCACTGACAACGCTTTCAGGTGCTCGAAAGAGCACTATCAACCGCTGGGAAGGGCCGCTCGGTCCAGGAGCAGGCTCACGTGCGATCGGGTCGGGTGGGGACAGAGTGCGGGCCGCCGCCGTGGGTGGGTATGTGTTGGGCCTTCGATGGAGATGTTCCAGAAGCGGTGTCTGGGGCCTGGTGCCCGGTGCCCGGTGCCTGGTGCCCGGTGCGTGGTGGGCGGTGGGCCTCGACGGGGCCGGTTGCGGCAGTGGCCGTCCCAGCGTGCACCACTGCACCACTGGACCCGGGTCTGGGGATGCTCCGTTGGCCCCGGTGGGGCCGGGTTGGGCTCGGTGGGGCGCGGTGGGGCCGGGTTGAGATCGGCCCGCAACTGGCCCGCGGAGGGGCCCTGCTGGTCTAGCCGGTGCTGACGTTGTCGTTGTCGGGGTCGGGTTCGGTGGCCTCGGTACCCGAGCCGCCCTTGGCGCCGCCACCGGTACCACCGGTCCCGTTGGTGGGGGTGTTCTCGGTGCGGGAGTGGCGGTACTTGGCGCGGTTGTGGGTCGAGCACAGGGGCTGGAGGTTGGTGGCCTTGGTTTCGCCGCCGTGGGAGAACTCGGTGATGTGGTCGGCCTCGCACTGCGAGACCGGCACGTCGCACCCACCGGACCAGGCGCAGGTGGTGTGCCCGGCGAACGCGGCGGTGCGCAGGTACCCGGGGGCCAGGCGGTGGGCGCGGCCCAGGTCCAGGGGCAGGCCGGTGCGGTCGTCGAAGATCAACCGGCGAATCTGCGCCGTGGGCGCCATCGCGCGCACCGCGGAGAGCGCGAGCACATTGCCGTCCTCGGTCACCGCCACACCGGCAGAGCCCGGGAAGCCGGGGACGGTAGAGGGCGGGCCGGTGTTGGCGTTGGTGCCACCCGCGGTGGCGGTGGTGGTGGCACCGCCACCGGTGCCGCCGCCGGGGTCGGGGCCCGAGCCGGGCGGCGACCCGGTCGCCCCGGTGGTGTTGGCGCCACCTGCGGTGGCGGTGCCTGCCGTGCCGTTGGCGCCTGCGGCGGTGCCCACGGCTGCGGTGCCCGTGCCGCCGACGCCGTCGGCGTCGGCGTCGGCGTCGGTGTCGGTGTCGTTCTGGTCCTTGAAGGCGAAGCCGAAGCCCAGCAGCGCCGACAGCG
>NZ_JADBGI010000002.1 GCF_014892575.1 Nocardiopsis coralli
TGATGAAGGCCTGCACCGCTGCCACCAGCGCAGCCACGGTCGCGTCCGGGGCGTGTCCCGGGCCCGTGTTCGCGGTGTCAGCGGTGTTGTTCTCCATGGTTCAACAATACGCACCAGGCCCAGAAATGGGTAGTTACTCAAAGGGAACAGAACCCTTACCAATTACGGCCAACCGGCCGCCCCTTGTGACCATTTATGGGCGCCCACATTCGCCTCGAAAATGGTCCTGTGGATAACTCCACGAGGGTCTTTTTCCCGGGTATTCTGAAGCGGGGGAAGGCACACCCAGAATCCAGGTCGCTGCTCGTCGCACCCCACGCCGGCATAGAGAATCTCCCGGGCGAAGCACACCGGCCACCTGCCTCGAGCACTCGCTGGCACGGCACTCGCGGACTTCGGAGAATCTCCAGAGCCGCACTTACCGAAGGCAACCCGGTGCCACTCCCGGGGATTGGGGAATCTCCAGGCCTGCACGCCGCGATACACGCTTTCGTTGGGATGCCTGGCTCCTGCCCCTACCCCCGCGTTTGGCGAATCTCGAGAATCGCGGACCCCGCCTCCGTCTTCTGCCGTCGCATCTGGGCGTCGCGCGATCGGAGAATCTCTGAAGCCATGCGCGTTGGCGCAGATACTCGCCGATGGCCTGCCGGGTGCTAGGCTTTCGTAACCTGGAGAATCTCCAGTCGCTGTGCCCTCCGGAGCACACACTCGTTGGCGACACCCGACCGCTACCCGGGTACTTGGAGCATCTCCATTCCCACGGGGTCGCCCGCACGCCCGCCACCCCCCAGGATCAGCGCCCTGCCGGGAGTGTGCGGGGCCCGGGATGTCGAGCGCACGCGTGCCACCACCACCTCCGCACCTCTGTGCTTGGAGAATCTCCAAGGCCGACCGGTCCGCGCGCCCGTCACCCCTGTCCTGAATGCCCGGCCGGGAGTGCGCGGGGCCCGGGATGTCGTCCGCACGCCCGCCACCCCTGAGACTCAATGCTCCGCCGGGAGTGCCGGGGCCTGCATGTGCCGTCGCAGGAGCGAGGGGCCACCCCCACGCCTGGACCGTTGGTCGCAATGAAGCGCCCCCGGGGGGGGTGGTAGTTGTCTTTGGCCCCACACCTTTTGGGTTGCGGGGCGGTTGCTGGCAGGGGGTGTTCGTCGGCGAGAGCGGTCCAGCCCGGGAAAGGGGTGGACCGCACACCCCGAGGCGCCGCGAACAACCCCTCTCAACCCCCGACGCATCACCACCAAGGAAAGTGACAGGGGGTGGCGCCGAAGCGGGTTGCGGGGAGCCCCGGCCGGGCTACGCTCGACCCGGCGACGAACACCACCCACCCCAACCACAGGAAAGCCCACCCCCACCGACCACTCACCCGCACCCGCACCCGCACCCGCACCCGCACCTATTCGACCGCGCCTTCACTCTCGCCTTCACTCTCGCCCTCACCCAGCCACCAGCCCCGATCACCACCACCCGGCCCCGTCCAGTCCCCAGCCCCCTCCCGCCCCAACCCGCACCACACCCCCCACTCCACCCCCCGGAGACGCCCGTGCAGGACGCAGCCCTCAAGGTCGGCACCGCAGTGGTCAAGGCCGCCTGCGGTCTCTGGCTCGGCAACCCGTTGGCGGAGAACACCGCAACCTCCGTCGTGGACCTGATCAAGGAACGCGTCGACGGCGTCCTGGAACGCCGCAAGCTCGAGCGCAGGTTCGCCGAGTTCGAGGAGAGCGTGGCCGCACGGGTGACGGCCGACCTGGAGCACGAGTTCGTCCACCTGGCCGACCACGAGCGCGAGGCGGCGGTGTTGGCGGTGGCCGATGCGGTGGAGCGGGCGGGGTTGACCGACCGGGTGCTGTTCGAGCAGGACCTGGACGCGCTCTACCTGGAGCGGTACGTGCGAGCCAAGAACCCGCGGGCAGTGCGGGACCTGGCCGAGCCGGCGCGGGCGCTCTACGACCGGGTGTTGCCGGACGCGTGCGCGTACGTGCTCGCCACGGTGAGCGCGCTGCCGAGGTTCCAGACGGGTGCGTTCACCGAGATCCTGCGCCGGGAGTCCCTGATGCTGGGGCACCTGGAGGAGATCCTGGAGCGGTTGCCCAGGCCGGGCACGCGGCCCGTGGACGGGGGATCCGATGCGGGTTCGGAGGCCGGGTTCGCCACGGCCTACCGGCGCAAGGCGGCCGAGCGGTGGGACGTGCTGCAGCTCTTCGGCACGGACGCGAGCACGCGCAGTTATCCGCTCAGCCTGGCGTACCTGAGCCTGCGGGTGACGGCCGAGCGGGAGGACTCACCGTTCACCGACGCCGCGCACGAGCGGCCCTCGGTGGAGCAGCGGGTGGAGGACGCGTTGGGGCGGCACCGGCGCCTGTTCCTGCGGGGCGCGGCCGGGAGCGGGAAGACGACCCTGCTGAGCTGGGTCGGGGTGCGCGCCGGCCGGGAGGACTTCCCGGAACCGATGGCGGCGTGGAACGGGCACATGCCGTTCATGGTTCCGCTGCGCCAGTACGTGGGGCGCCCGTTGCCCGAGCCGGCCGACTTCGTGCACCACACCGGGCGACACCTGGCAAATCAGGCGCCGCGCGGGTGGGTGACGGGGCTGATGGAGCGCGGGCGTGCGGTGCTGCTCGTCGACGGGGTGGACGAGCTCCCGCAGGGTCAGCGCGAGGAGGCACGCCGGTGGTTGCGGGACCTCATATCGGACTTCCCGGACTGCCGGTACGTGGTGACCACCCGTCCGGGCGCGGCGGGCGAGGACTGGTTGGGCGCGGACGGGTTCGTCAGCGCCGAGCTCCAGCCGTTGCGCGACGAGGACGTGGGCGCGTTTGTGCACCACTGGCACGAGGCGGTGCGTTCGGACACCGCGGACACGGCCGAGCGCGAGCGGTTGACCCGGTACGAGCAGGAGCTGGCGCAGAAGCTCACCGAGAAGAAGCACCTGCGCGCGATCGCGACCACTCCCCTGCTGTGCGCGCTGTTGTGTGCCCTGTACCGAGACCAGCACACGGCGCTGCCGCGGGACCGGATGGAGGTCTACGACGCGGCGTTGCGGATGCTACTCAAGGACCGCGACCAGCAGCGCGGGATCGCCGAGGGGGTGGACCTGTCCCAGAAGGAACTGGTGTTGCTGCTGCAGGAGCTGGCCAAGTGGCTGGTCGTCAACGGCAGTTCCGACGCCCCCGTCTCCACCGCCCAGCGCACCGTCACCCGGACCCTCACGAGCATGCACCGGGTGGAGGACGCTCCGGAGGACGTGTTCACCTACCTCCGTGTGCGCAGCGGCTTGTTGCAGAGCCCGTCGGTGGACCGGGTGAGTTTCCTGCACCGCACGTTCGAGGAGTACCTGGCCGCGAAGGCGCTGGTGGAGGAGGAGAGTTTTCCGCAGCTGGCCAAGAACGCGCACGACGACCAGTGGCACGAGGTCGTGGTGATGGCGGCCGGCCACGCGAGCCCGGCGCAGCGCGAAGAGCTGGTGCGGGCGTTGTTGGAGCGCTCGGGTGAGGTGAAGAAGCACCGGGACCGGTTGTTGCTGGTGGCGTTCGCGTGCCTGGAGACCTCGCCCCAGCTCGCGCGGGCCCTGCGGGAGGAGGTGGAGTCCCGGGTGCGGGAGATCCTGCCGCCCCGCACCGAGGACCACGTGCGCGCGCTCGCGATGGTGGGCGAGTCGGTGCTGCCGCTGCTCGCCGACGCCGAGCCGCGCAACGTGAAGCAGTCCGAGAAGATCGTGCGGGCCGCCGCCGAGATCGGCGGGAGCGCGTCGATCCCGATCATCGTCAAAGCCCTACGGCGTCCTACACAGAGGACCGGCCTTCTACCTTCGGACGTGTACGCGATGAACCCGGGCCGTGAGTTTGCAGAATCCGTGCTAACCCGCGCGGAAGAGCTGGGCTATACAACTCTGCGAGTCGAAGGACATCAGCTCCCTTTTGCCACCGAGCTGATGCCATCCGTACGGCGGCTCATTATTGAAGGGCCATCGGAGAATCCCATCTACGCACATAACGCTCCACGGCACCTCAAAGAGGTTCACCTGTCATCCATGAAAACTCCGTGGGATGCAAGCCACATCATTCGCACCTTGCCGTCATGGGCAACCGTAAACACCCTGAGTGTATACCCCGGTGTTTTCGTCGAAGATCTGTCACCGCTCGTAGATACCAATATCGAGAGCCTGGCACACCACACTCCGCAATCGACGTCCAACCTTGAGACCATCAGCCTCATCCCACACCTAAAAAGACTCGTTCTCTCACTCCACCCCGGAAACTATTTCTCAACGATCGAGAAAATAATACCCCAAGAAGGGCTAGATCTACTCTACATTAAATCTTGGACACACAAGAACCTAACACCCCTTAAGAGCCGACCGAACTCGCTCCGATCCCTAACCATTCAAGACTTCCTAGGATCCAGTATTTACGGACTGGAGAGCCAGACAGACACACTGGAGTACTTCACCATCTTCTCAGGAATTGACACGAATAAACTTGACTTGTCACCTCTTCTTCAATTTCGCAAACTCATTCTACTCTCCCTGGATTCTCAGGCGGGAGAACCGAACGCCGAAACACTGCGCAACATTCCTCATCTGAAGCACATCGTTCTCCGCAGCGAGAGCCCCATGCTGGCACCGGAATGGGTCGCCACGCTGCCTCAAAATCCTGTCATCACTCTGGCCTACGCAGGGGCAGTCGACCTCTCCCAATTGTCCGGAGCAGAAAACCTCACCATCGAGATCACACGCCCTCGCACCAGAATCCTGGGAGCCCACCTCCTCGGGCCGGGATCGAAGGTCGTACGCCGGTAACCTCATTTCCCTGCGGGAGAAGCAAAAGAGACCGAAGACCCTACCCACGTAGGCCATTCGCCTCTTGCCCCCAGAACCCGACACCCCAAAAACCCTACCCCGGCCCATACCTGGCACTCCATACCGCTTTCCGAGAAAAGCCCCCTAGACTCGGAATCGCACCATCGACCGCTGCCGGGAAAGGCCCCCATGAGTGAAACCGACGGCAGCCGGGCCCTGCACACCGAACAGGATCGGCTGTCCCTTCCCGAGGTGCGTCTGGACGACCTCCTCGACGAGGTCCGTTCCCGGATGAGCATGATCTCGGCGACGCAGGAACGCATCCGCACACTCCTGGAGGCCGTGGTCTCCATCGGCGAGGGTCTGGAGCTCGACCCCCTCCTGGTCCGGATCACCGAGACCGCCACGAGCCTGGTCGGCGCCCGTTACGGCGCGCTGGGGGTGATCGGCCCGGACGGGGAGATGAGCCGGTTCATCCCGGTGGGCCTGTCCGAGCACGAGATCTCCTGCATCGACCACTGGCCGCGCGGCGAGGGGATCCTGGGCCTGCTCATCAAGGAGCCCGAGCCGCTGCGCCTGAAGGACGTCTCCGAGCACCCGGAGTCGCGCGGGTTCCCCGAGGGCCACCCGCCGATGCGCACGTTCCTGGGTGTACCGATCCGCATCCGCGACCAGGTGTTCGGCAACCTGTACATGACCGACAAGCGGGACGGCTCGGAGTTCACCGGCGACGACGAGCTCCTGCTGCGGGCGCTGGCGACGGCGGCGGGCACGGCGATCGAGAACGCGCAGCTGTTCGCGGAGTCGCGCAGCCGGGAGACGTGGCTGAACGCGTCGGGGCGCATCACCACGACCCTGCTGTCGGGTGCCCCGCCGGAGGAGGTCCTGCGGCTGGTCGCGCAGCGCGCCCAGAGCATGGCCCAGGCCGACCTCGCGGTGATCGCGATGCCCGGCGAAGAACCGGAGACGCTCACCGTGCGCGTGTGGGAGGGACCGGCAGGCCCGGGCGCCACCCCGGCAGACCTCTCCGCCGGTGCACGCGGCGCGACGCTCTCGTGCGCGGCCCGCACCCTGCTCGGCCGGGTCTACCTGGGCGGGCAGCCGTTGCAGACCGACGTGTCGCGCGGTGAGGGCGGCGACGGCGGCACGGAGTTTCTGACCCGTCTGGGCATGGGCCCGGTGCTGGTGCTGCCGTTCGGTCCGCCCGACGGTGCACGCGGGGTGCTGGTGCTGGCGCGGGAGGGCTCGCGGCCGGATTTCCGGAGCAGTTGGTCGAGCATGCTGTCGTCCTTCGCCAACCAGGCCGCGGTGGCCCTGGAGCTGGCTGAGGCGCGCCTGGACTCCGAGCGCCTGAGTGTGTTGGAGGACCGCGACCGCATCGCCCGGGACCTGCACGACACGGTGATCCAGCGCCTGTACGCCACGGCGATCACCCTGATGGGCACGGTGCGCCGCATCGAGGACTCCACGTCGGCGTCGCGGGTGCGCAACGCGGTCGACGACATGGACGACACGATCCGGCAGATCAGGTCGACGATCTTCGCGTTGCAGAGTTCATCGGACGAGGGCGACGCTTCGTGGCTGCGTTCGAAGGTGCTGGACCTGGTCAACGGTGCGTCCGAGGCGTTGGGGTTCTCGCCGCGGCTGCTCACCCAGGGCGCGATCGACAACGCGGTGGACGAGCGCACCGGCGAGCACCTGTTGGCGGTGTTGCGGGAGCTGCTGTCGAACGTGAGCCGGCACGCGGGCGCCACGGCCGTGGACGTCGAGGTGGCGGTGGCCGACGGGTCGGTGACGCTGCGGGTACGCGACGACGGGTGCGGGATCCCCGAGGGGGCGGCGCGCAGCGGGCTGTGCAACGCGTCGGCGCGGGCGGAGGAGCTCTCGGGCTCGTTGTCGGTGGTCTCTGAGCCGGGCCGGGGGGCGCTGGTGGAGTGGTCGGTCCCGGTCCGCCGCTGACCCGCCGCGCGGCCGGCCCTTCCCCGGGGCCACCGCCGCTCCGACCGCCTCTGCGACCACTTCTCGCCCGGACACACCTGCGGCCGCCGGCAGTCACCGGCGGCCGGGGGCGGGGGGCCTCAGACGGACTGTTCCATGGACAGGCGCACGGCGTAGGCGGCGGCCTGGGTGCGGCGGGCCATGCCGAGCTTGGCCAGCACGCGGGAGACGTAGTTCTTCACGGTCTTCTCGGCGAGGTACATGCGCGCGCCGATCTCGCGGTTGGTCAGGCCTTCCCCGATGAGTTCGAGGACGCGCCGTTCCTGTTCGGTGAGTTCGCTCAGGGGGTCCTTGCGCCCGGCCTCCTCCCGCAGGCGCTGGAGCATGCGGGCGGTGGACTCGGGGTCGAGCAGCGAGCGTCCGGTGGCGACGGTGCGTACGGCGCCGACCAGGTCGGTCCCGTGGATCTGCTTGAGGATGTACCCGGACGCGCCCGCCATGACGGCGCCGTAGAGCGCCTCGTCGTCGGAGTAGGACGTGAGCATGAGCATGCGGGTGGCGGGCAGCATGGACCGTATGTCGCGGCAGACCGTGACGCCGTCGCCGTCGGGCAGGCGGACGTCGAGCACGACCACGTCGGGTTCGAGGGCGGGCACGCGGGCCAGGGCCTGCGCGGCGGTGCCGGCCTCGCCGACGACCTCGATGCCGTCCTCGTCGTCCAGGAGTGAACCGACCCCGCGTCTGACGATCTCGTGGTCGTCGACCAGGAACACCCGGATGTTGTCGGCTGCATCCATCGGGTGCGCACCTCCTCAGCGCTGGATGTGGTGCCCGGCGGCGGGTGGGACCGCCCCGGGCCGAGGGCTGTGGGCTCGTGTGGGTGCTGTTCATCCTGGCGCACCCGCGACGCTCCCGGGGCCACCCGGTCGGCGTTCGCCGAGGGGGTCGAACGCCCGTTCACCAGCTTAGACAGCCTGGATCGCGGCTTGTCGTGCCAAACGTCCCCTTCTGTTTGGGGCGTGTGTCCCGCCGGGTAATCGGGGGGTGGGGACCTTCGCCGTGCGGAGGGGGACCGGCGGACCATGCCTTCGGGTTCTCGAGCCGGGAGTATGGCGGAGGTAGGAAGCGAAGGCACACCACTGGGGGGCTTGTGATGGCTGAGACGAGCGGTGCCGGCGCGGCGGGCACGGGCGCGGTGCCGGGGGCGGTGCCTCCGGGGCAGCGGCAGGCGGACGGCGAGTTCGCCGGGACGGACCGGCTGACCGAGGACGAGACCCTCCTGGAGGGCGCCGACCTCGCCGGTACGGACGATGCCCGGTTCACGGTCCTGGAGCGGCAGACCTGCTACAACCTGATGGCCTCCCACGACATCGGCCGGGTGGCCTTCACCATCGAGGGTGACGCCGCTCCGACGATCCTGCCGGTGAACTACGCGCTCGTGCACGACACCATCGTGTTCCGGTCGACGCTGGCCGGGACGATCATGCGCTTCGCCCGGGGGTACGCGGCCTTCCAGGTCGACCACTTCGACGAGGAGCGCCGCGAGGGCTGGAGCGTGCTGGCCTCGGGCCGGTGCCGGTGGGTGCGCGACTCGGGGGAACTGGCCCGGATTCCACAGGGCCGCCTTCCCAAACCATGGGCGGAGGGCGACCGTGACCAGGTCCTGAAGATCACCCCGGGCAGGGTGACCGGGAGGCAGATCGCCAGGTCCTGACCGAGGACGGTCGGCGCGCACTGCGCGCGGGCCGTCCGTCGACGCCCGGTCCACTGCGGGGTGGACCGGGCGTCCGCTTTGTGTGTGCACGCCCTTCATCCGGCGTTGTGTTGGACCTCGACCGGTTCGGGGTATCGATGGCGTCATGGGAGTGCAAAGCCCGGCTCACCCGCGGTGTGTGCGCGTCACCGGTTCCGGCCCCGGGGGCACGATCGCCCCGTGCGCCAGCGATCTCCACGTTTTGTCGCCCGTCTCGCCTTCGACCGCCGCGCGTGCGAGGACGTCCGTCCCGTGCGTGTGAGCCCGTGGGGCAGGTGCAGTCCGTTGGGAACGGGCGCGGCCGTGCTGGCCGCGGTCCTTGCGGTGTCGGGCACGGCGCTGTCCTCCGGGCCGCCGGCGACCGCGGGCGCGCTGCCCCCGTCCGCGGCCCCCTTCGAGCCGGGTGCGGGCGCGGCCTCCGAGGAGCTGTCGGTGTCGGTGCTGTCCTCGCGTCCGGACGCGGTGATGGGCGGCTCGGCGCTGGTGCGGGTGGAGCCCCCGGCCTCGGCCGACCCGGAGAGTGTGCGTCTGAGCGCCGCCGGCACCGATGTCACCGACCGGTTGCGGACGGTGGACTCGGGCGGGTCCCTGGCGCTGGAGGGTCTGCTCACCGGTCTGCCCGAGGGTGAGTCGGAGCTGGAGGCGCACCTGGACGAGCGGGTGTCGGTGGCGGCGTTGGGGCGGGAGCGTTCGGCCTCGCTGACGGTGGTCAACCACCCTGCCCAGGGACCGGTGGTGTCGGGGTCGCACCAGGAGCCGTTCCTGTGCGACACCGACGACTTCGAACTGTCCGGGGGCGAGGGCCGGACCCTGGGGCCGGCGCTGGACGAGGACTGCTCGGCCCGCACCGACGTGCGCCACGTCTACCGCGACACCGACGGGCAGTGGTCCCCGCTCCCGGACCCCGAGTCGGTGCCTTCGGACGCGGACACGGCCACGACGGCGGCGGGTGCGCGGGTGCCGTTCGTGGTGCGGGTGGAGACGGGCACGGCCAACCGTTCGGTGTACGAGACGGCGGTGCTGCACACACCCGAGGACGAGGAGCCCGACCCCTGGACCCCGCCGCCGAGCTGGAACGGCCGGCTGGTGTACAAGTTCGGCGGCGGGTGCGCGGGAGGCTGGTACGTGCAGGGCAAGAGATCGGCGGGGGTGTTGGACGGCCCGATGCTGGAGCGCGGGTACGCGGTGGCCTCGTCGTCGTTGAACGTGTTCGCGAACAACTGCAACGACCTGCTGGCGGCCGAGACGGTCTCGGCGGTGCACGAGCGGTTCGTGGAGTCGATGGGGGTGCCGCACTCGACGCTGGGGTGGGGTGCCTCGGGCGGGGCGTACCAGGCGCACCAGACCGCGGACAACTATCCGGGCCTGTTGGACGGGATCGTGGTCTCGCAGGCCTTCCCGGATGTGGGGTTCTCGGTGGTTCCGGCGGTGACCGACGCGCTGCTGCTGCGCGAGTACGCACGCAGCCATGAGGGCGAGCTGGACCGGGTCGAGCAGCAGGCGGTGTCGGGGTTCCTGCGGCACGAGAGCATCGAACGCCTGGCGCGGGAGGCGGGCCGGGTGGACCCGCGCGGGCGGTGCCGGGAGGACCTGCCCGAGGAGGAGCTGTACCACCCCGAGGACAACCCGGGCGGGGCGCGCTGCGAGGTGTTCGCGGCCGTGGAGAACGTCTACGGCACCGACCCGGAGACCGGCCTGCCGCGGCGCCCGTTGGACAACGTGGGGGTGCAGTACGGGTTGCACACGCTCATGGAGGGCGTGATCGACGTCGACCAGTTCCTGCACCTGAACGAGCACATCGGCGGGCTGGACGCCGACGGCGCGGTCTCGGACGAGCGTTCCGTGGCCGACCCGGAGGGGACGGAGGCGGCCTACCGGTCGGGGCGGCTGCTCAACGGCGGCGGGGGCCTGGCCGACATCCCGGTGGTCGACCACCGCTTCTACCAGGACGACGAGCCCGAAGGCGACCTGCACATGCGGTACCACTCGTTCTCGGTGCGCGAACGCCTGGAGCAGGCCAACGGCACCGCGGACAACCACGTGATGCTGGCCGAGCACCGAGACCGTTCACCGAAGGGGTTCGTGTCCACCTCGCCGCTGGCGATGCGCTCGCTCGAGGAGCTGGACGACTGGGTCAGCGGGATGCAGGAACAGCAGGCCCTGAACCCCGGCTGGGAACCGATCGACGCGATGCGCGCGTCCCGGCCCGCCTTCCTGCAGGACTCGTGCTGGATCGGCACCGACGAGGACGCCGAGCGGGTGGTGGGTGAGCAGCTGCCGTTGCCGGCCGGGCAGGGCGACCGGTGCGCGGACGCGTTCCCGGTGCACACCTCGCCGCGCATCGAGGCGGGCGGGCCGCTGGCCTCGGACGTGGTGGCGTGCACGCTGGAGCCCTTCGACGCGGCGCGCCACCCGGTGGAGTTCACCGAGGAGCAGGCGGAGCGGGCCGAGGAGGTCTTCTCCGAGGGCGTGTGCGACTGGGACTCCCCCGGGCGCGGGCAGCAGGGCCTGGACGGGACCTGGCAGCGGTTCTGACCCGGCGGTCTCGCCCGGCGGCGCTCTCCGGCGCCCGGCGGCGCGGGTTCAGGCGGGCTTGTGCCAGGCCAGGGCGAGCGAGACGGGGTGTCCGCGGAACCGTTCCCACTTGGGTTTGGCCGCCACCCAGGTGTCGTCGACGGTGCCCTCGACCATGTCGGCGAGCTGCCATCCGGCGGCCAGGGCGGCGCGCACGTGGTCGCTGACGAGGTGCACGTGGGTGGAGATGGCCACGTCCTCCCCGGACGCGTCGGTGTAGTGGGTGGGCATGCCCGAGAGCATCGCGAAGTGCGGGTGGTAGGCGGCGAGCAGGAACCGGCCGCCGGGGCGGGCCAGGCGGGCGGCCTCGGCGTACAGGGGTGCGGTGTCGGTCAGGTGCTCGTCGATCAGGGAGGCGGCCACGACGTCGTGGGCGCCGCTCTCCAGCCCGCTGGTGCGCACGTCGGCGATGGCGAGGGTGTCGTGGGCGCCGCGTTCGCGGGCCAGTTCGAGCATGCCCTCGCTGAGGTCGACCCCGTCGATGCGGGCGGCGCCGCGGGAGCGCAGCCAGGCGCCGGTGCGTCCGGTACCGCAGCCCAGGTCGGCGGCGCGCGCCCCGGCGGGCACGCCCGGGTCCAGGCGGTCGAGCAGCGCCAGGTCCATGGCGTCCAGGACGGTGCCGTCGTAGGTGGCGGCCCAGCCGTCGTAGCCGGTGGCCACGTCGACGGTGCGGTAGTTGCGGGTGTCGAAGGTCGCGAAGTCGGCCATGCGCGCAGTATGCCCGGGTGAGCCGGGTCGGCGCGAACGGTTTCCCGCCCCGGGCGCCGGGCCCGGGGCGGGGCAGGGATCAGTGGTCGCCGTGCTCGCCGTCGTGTTCTGCGCCGTGCCCGTCGCCGTGGTCGGCCATGGCCTCGACCGGCACGGTGAGTTCGAGCTCGGTGCCACTGTCGAAGGTGAGGTCGGCGGTGAACTCGTCGCCCTCGGTGAGCGGGTCGGTGATGTCCACGACCATCACGTGGTACCCGCCGGAGGTGAGCTCGACGTGTTCGCCGGCCGGGACCGGGACCTCCTCGACCTCCTCCATGCGCGGGGAACCCCCGTCACTGTCCTCGGTGGTGTGGAGTTCGGCGGTCTCCGAGGCGCTGGTGGAGACCCCGGTCAGGGCGTCGTCCTCCCCCTCGGTGTTGTCGATCTCGAGGTAGAGCGCACCGACCTCCGGGTTGGCCGGCTCGGGCATCCAGGCCCCGGACACGGTCAGGTCGTCGGCGTGGGCGTGGCCGCGCTCGGGTTCCTGGGCGCCGGAGCCCTCTTCCTGCGGTGTCGTGGTCGAGCAGGCGGCGGCCAGGGCCAGGACCCCGGCGGCGGCCAGCAGGTTGCGGGCGGTGGTGTGGTCGGTCATGGCGGTTCCCTCCGGGGTCACAGGTGGTCGAGGAGCGGGTGGGGCCGGCCGGGGTCGGCGGCGGGGACGGCGAACAGGGCGCTGCCTTCGTGGCGTACGTAGTCGTTGAGCGCGTCGCCGCCCTCGTCGAGCGCCTGTTGGAGTGCGGTGAACCCGCGGCGCGGGTCGGCCTGCCAGGCGGTGAAGAGCATCCCGGCGCGGTGGTGCCCTCCGGCGTCCCAACCCAGGTCGTAGGCGAAGCCGCGGCGGACCGTGCGGGCTCCGCGGGTGGACTCGGGTGAGGCGAGCCGGATGTGGGCGTCGGCGGGCACGACGGGTGTGCCGTCGTCGTGGCGGGCGGCCAGGTCGGGCAGGTCGTGTTCGTGGTCGCCGCCCAGGGGTGCCCCGTCGGAGAGGCGGCGTCCGATGACCGCCTCGCGCTCGCCGGTGGTGCGGGAGAACCAGGTGTCGAGCAGCATGCGGATGCGGCGGACGACGACGTAGGTTCCCGCGTCCATCCAGGCCAGGTCCGGTTCAGGGTGGACCGCGCGGACCTGGTGGTCGAACAGGGCCTCTGCAGGGTCGGGGTTGACCGTCCCGTCGATGTGGCCCATGGGGTTGCGCGGTGTGGCGGCGGGGTCGTGGGCGGCGGCCGCGGTGCGCCGGAACCCGGGCAGGGCCCAGCGCACGCGCACGTGGTCGCCGGCCGCGCCGAGCAGGTGCTGTACGGCGGCACCTGCCACGACCGGGTCCTCGGCGCCCACGTGGAGCATGAGGTCGCCGCCGCAGTGGTCGGGGTCGAGGTCGTCGGCGGCGAAGGAGGGCAGGTCCTCCAGCTCGCCGGGGCGGTGGCGTTCGAGCCCGGTGCGGTCCAGCAGGCCGGGGCCGATGCCGACGGTGACGCCGAGGGAGGCCGGGTGCAGGCCCTGGGCGGGTGAGCCCTCCGGCAGGGCTTCGGTGCCGTCCTCGTGCAGGGCGGGCACGTGCTCGTCCCAGGCCAGCAGGGTCTCGCGGGCCGCCCGCCGTGCCTGCCCGGTGTCCTCGCCGGCCAGGTCGAGGGCGAGCACGTGCACGTGGGCAGGGGTGGGTTCGGCCAGGGCCGGGGGCCGTCCGTCCCGGGTGCGCGCGCGGGCGCGGGAGGGAGCGAGCGCGGCCTCCTCCTCGCCGGTGCGGGCGCGGTCGGCGACGGTGTGTCCGGCCAGTCCTCCCGCGGCGAGCCCGGCCAGGCCGCCGGCGCCGAGCCCGGTGAGCAGGCCCCGCCGGGTGGGTGCGGGGCTCACAGCAGGTCCTCGGCGAGGTCGGGCAGGAGCGCGGCGATGTCCTCGGAGCCGGTGCCGTCGTCGATGAAGCCGGCGGCCTCCCCGTCGGGGGTGAGCACGGCGATGCGTTCGCCGTGGGAGACGAGGTAGTCGCCGTCGGTCTCCTCGGGTGCCTCGACGGGGATGCCGTAGTCGGATGCGGCCTCGACGGTGGCGTCGATGTCGCCGCGCACACCCTGGAAGTCGGGGTCGAAGCGCTCCAGCCAGGTGCCGAGCTGTTCGTCGGTGTCGCGGGCGGGGTCGGTGGTGACCATGACCACGTCGTAGAGGTCGCCGCTCTCGGCCTCGGCCTCCTCCAGTGCGAGGTTGAGCTCGGCCATGGTCATGGGGCACACGTCGGGGCAGCTGGTGTAGCCGAAGAAGAGCAGGGTGAGGCGGTCGTCGGCGACGTCGGTGAAGGTCCAGTCGCGGCCGTCGACGGTGCTCAGCTCCACGGCCGAGGCGGGCATGGGCTGGTCGGACAGGTCGAGGTAGTGGTCGGCCTCGGCGGAGGCGGAGCAGGCGGTCAGGCCGATCAGGGCGAGCGCGGCCAGGGGCGCGGCGGTGCGCGTGGGCATGGTTCTCCTCGTGCGGGCCCGGTCGTTCCGGGTGGTGGACGCGGTGGCTCGGTCGCCGCCGGGCAGCGCGGAGGGCACCCGCGAGGTGCGGGTGCGGGGCTTGCTCAGGCGGCGGTGGCCACGTCCGGTGGGCCGCGTACGAGGCGGGACCACCCCACGTGGGGGCGGCGCGGCCGGTCTGCGCTGCGGGGCGTCCGCAGGCCGGCGGGGCGCGGGCGGCCGGGCGCCGGAACGGCCAGGAGCAGCAGCAGTGGAGGGATCCGCCGGGCCATGCGGCGCAGGAACGCGGCCAGGGCGCGCTCGCCGCGGTGCAGCCACCAGGCGCTGACCACGGCGGCGGCCCCGTGCAGGGCGAACATCGTGCCCGCGTGCGGCTCGGTGTGGGTGAGCGCGTCGGCGGTGTGGGCGTGTGCCCCGCCCAGGCTCTGGCTCCAGCTGAGGGTCACGTGCAGGGCGAGCTGCCCCCAGGCCGTCCACGCGATCAGGGAACCCAGGCCGTGGCGGTGCCCGGCCGCGGCCCACGACGTGACCAGAACCACCAGCATGCCCAGGGCCAGTCCGGGGAACGGAACGTCGTGCCCCGAGCTCAGAGCGTGTCCGTGAGCGGACAGGTTGGCGCACACCAGGGTGAAGACCCCGGCGCGCAGCAGGCGGCACGGTCGGCTCTCGGGCATCTCCCCGTATGCTCTCACCGGCACGGACGCACCTCGCACCGGGGTGGACGGGGGCCGCGGCGGGACGTGCGGCCGCCCGGCACGGGTGCGGCGTTCCCGGCGGTGCGGGCCTCGTGGACACCCGCACGGCGCCGCCTTAGCGTGTGGGTATGCGCAAACCCCTGCCGCTCCTGCTGGCTGTTCCCCTGGCGTTGGCCCTCGGCGCCTGCGAGGGGGACGGGCCGGCCCCGATCGTGGAGGAGCCCACCGCCTCCGCGACCGAGGAGGAGCCGTCCCCGACCGAGCCCCCTCCGGACGATCCGGAGGACCCGGAGGAGCCCGGTCCACCCGAACCCCCGGAGGAGGAGCCCTCCCCGCAGAGCACCGCCGACTTCGGCGAGCCGCTCGGCTTCACGCACGCGGTGGGCCCCGACGGCGAGGGCGACGGCGACGACGGCAGCGGGGACGACGAGGACGACGACGGCGAGGACGACGCCGAGGTGGTCTACACGGTCGACGGCGTGGAGCGCCCGTGGGCCTCGCGCGTGGACTTCACGGTGACGGTGCACGTGCCCGACCTGGGGCGCACGTTCTCGTTGGCGGAGATGGAGGTCGTGTGCGAGGCGGGGCCGGAGATCCCGATCGCGCAGACCGAGGAGCCCCTGTACGAGGTCCCGGAGGGCACCTACAGCTCCCGTATGTGGTGCGAGATCCCCGAGGACGCCGACCGGGTGCGCATCGTGGTGATGAACGGCGATGACGAGGCGGCCTTCGGCGGCGAGCTCTGACCCTCCGCCGCGCCCCTCACACGCGTACGACGGCGAAGAACTCCCCCGGCACGCCCACGGTGGTCCCGGAGATCCGCGGGTGGCCGTTGGCGGCCAGGAGCTCGACCGGGGCCGCGTCCAGTTCGATCTCGGCCGGACCCTCCCCCAGGTTGCACAGCACCCGCAGTTGCCCGCGTTCGAGCACGAGGGTGCGCCCGCCGTGTGCAGTCCTGACCCGGAATCGGTCCAGGCGCGGATCGGACAGGTCCGGTTCGGCCCGGCGCAGTGCGATGAGCGAGCGGTAGGTCTCCAGCACGAGCGCGTGTTCGCCGCTGTCGCGTTCGGTGCGGTCCAGGACGGCGCTGTCGCGCGTGGCAGGGTCCAGGGGGTCGGGCACGTCCTCGGCCCGCCAGCCCAGGGCCGCGAACTCGCGCCGGCGCCCCTGCCTCACCCCTTCGCCCAGGTCGGGGTCGGTGAAGGAGGCGAAGAAGGGCCACGGGGTGCGCGCGGCCCACTCCTCCCCCATGAAGATCATCGGCGTGTAGGGCGAGCACAGCACGAGTGCGGCGCCGACCACGAGCAGTCCCGGCGGGACGTGCTCGCCCATGCGGTCGCCGCGGGCCCGGTTGCCGATCTGGTCGTGGGTGCTCAGGTAGGCCAGGAACCGGTGCCCGGGGACGCGGGTGGTGTCGACGGGGGCTCCGTGGGTGCGGCCGCGGAAGCTGGAGTAGGTGCCGGCGTGCCAGAACACCCGGGCCAGGGTGGTGGGCAGGGCGTCGGGGTCGGCGAAGTCCGCGTAGTACCCGTGGTCCTCGCCGGTGAGCGCGGTGTGCAGCGCGTGGTGGAGGTCGTCGGACCACTGGGCGTCCATGCCGAGCCCGCCGGCCTCGCGCGGCAGCACGGTGGCCGGGTCGTTGCGGTCGGACTCGGCGATGAGGGTCAGGGGCCGGTTGAGGTGGGTGGCCAGCGCCTCGACCTCGGCCGACAGTTCGGGTAGCAGCGGGGTGGCCCGGTTCTCGCGCAGGGCGTGCACGGCGTCCAGGCGCAGCCCGTCCAGGTGGTAGTGGTCCAGCCAGCCCAGGGCGCAGTCCAGCGCGTAGCGGCGCACGTGGTCGGAGTCGGGGCCGTCGAGGTTGAGTGAGGGGCCCCATTCGTTCTCGCCCCGGAAGTAGGGGCCGAAGCGGGGCAGGTAGGCACCGGAGGGACCCAGGTGGTTGAGGACCACGTCGAGCAGGACGGCCAGCCCGTGGGCGTGGGCGGCGTCGACGAAGGCCTTGAGGGCGTCGGGGCCGCCGTAGGGTTCGTGCACCGCCGACCACAGGACCCCGTCGTAACCCCACCCGTGGGTGCCGTCGAAGGCGTTGAGGGGCATGAGCTGGACGTGGGTCACCCCGAGCCCGGCCAGGTCGGGCAGGTGCCCGATGGCGGCGGTGAGGGTGCCCTCGGCGGTGAAGGTGCCCACGTGGAGCTCGTAGACGATGCCGCCGGGCAGGGGCCTGCCGGCCCAGGCGCCGTCGGCCCAGTCGTGGGCCCCGTGGTCCACGACGCGGGAGGGCCCGTGCACACCGTGGGGCTGGTGGCGCGAGCGGGGATCGGGCAGCGGGTCGGGCTCGTCGTCGAGCAGGTAGGCGTAGTCGCTGCCGGGTCCGGCCCCACTGACGCGGGCGTGCCACCAGCCGCCGGCGCCGCGTTCCATGGGGTGGTCGGTGCCCCCGGTGCGCACGCGCACGGTGTGGGCCCGCGGCGCCCAGACGGCGAAGTCGCCGTGCACGCCGAGTCCGTCGGAGGAGGGCTCGCTCGGTTCCAGCTGGTCGTTCACGGGCGGTGACCTACCCGGGACCGGCGGTCCCGACGCCCGCGGTTCAGCGCCCGGCGGGGCGCGGCCGGTAGGTGTTGACCCGGACCGAGGCGGTGACGGCGACGGGGTCGGGCAGGGCGGCGACCCGGTCCGCGAGTTCCGCGGGGCTCATGTGGCGGGCGCTGGGCCCCATGCCGACGACGGTGGCGGCGTCGGCGTGGTCGAGCTGCAGGGTGAAACGCAGCGGTGTGCTCTCCAGCGGTTCGAAGTGGCCGTGCAGGCCGCGCGAGAGGCGTTCGTCCTTGTGCCGGTCGACCTCGAGCAGGCCGAGGGGTCCGCGGAGTTCGGCCAGGTGGTCGGTGTCGGGGGTGACCACGACGAGCAGCCCGCCGGGGCGCAGGACCCGGTGGAACTCGGCGCCCTCACGGGGCGCGAACACGTTGAGCACGGCGTCGGCGGACCCGGTGCGCAGGGGCAGGCCGCGCCAGGTGTCGGCGGTGGCGGCGCCGGCGCGCGGGTGGACCTTGGCGGCCTTGCGGGCGGCGAACTTGGACACGTCGGTGGTGAGCCCGTGGGCCCCGGGCAGCGCCTCGAGCACGAGGGCGAGGTAGTGGCCGGTACCGCCGCCCGCGTCGACGACCAGGGGTTGCCCGGGCAGACCGGGCACGTCGAGCGCGCGGGCCAGGGCGTGGCCGATGGGGTCGTAGTGGCCGTGCTGCTGGAACCGCAGGCGGTCGGCGACCATCTCCTTGGTGTCGCCGCTGCCGGGCGGGGTGGCGCCGGTCAGCAGGGACGCGTATCCCTCGCGGGCGAGGTCGAAGGTGTGGGCTCCGGGACAGGACAGTCCGCGGTCGCCGAGGGTGAGGCCGGCGCGGCAGACGGGGCAGGCCAGGGCCTCGAGCACGGGGGCGGGCGGGGTTCTTCTGGGCATGGCCGGCCCAGCTTATCCGGTGCCCCGGTGTGCGGGCGCTGCTCTGCCCGGTGCCGGCTCAGCCCCTGACCAGGACCGCGACGGGGTAGCGGCCGAGCAGGTCGGCCAGGCGGGGCGCGGTGGCCCCGTCGGCGCGGGTGGGCGGGACGGGCTCGCCGGTGAGGCGGTCGGTCCAGGGGCCCGGTGGCAGGGGCAGGACGGTCTCGTCCCAGCCCCCGGTGCGTTCCAGGGTCAGGGGCAGGCGGGTGCCCACCACGGCCAGGTCGGGGGTGTGCGCCTCGGGTGAGCTGCGGGCGAAGGCCAGCGCGTGGCGGGCGGCGGGGCCCTCGGCGTGCAGGGGTGTGTAACCGCGGGGGTCGAGTTCGCGGCGGGTGTGCAGGCAGGTGCGCACCAGGTGGAGTTTGGCCGCTCCGGTGGTGTCGACCGGGGGCCGCCACCCGGCCTCGAGGCGGTCCAGGAGTTCGGCGCGGGTGCGGTGGTCGACGGGGCGGCGGTTGTCCGGGTCGACCAGGGACAGGTCCCACAGTTCGGTGCCCTGGTAGAGGTCGGGAACCCCCGGGCCCAGGAGTTGGAGGGCCTTCTGGGTGAGGGAGTTGCTCCAGCCCGGGCCGCGCACACGCTCGACGAAGGCCTCCACCTCCTCGCGCAGGCCCGTGAGCACGGCGGGGACCCAGTCGCGCACGGCCTGTTCGAAAGCGTGGTCAGGTTCGGTCCAGGAGGTGCCGAGCCTGGCCTCACGGGCGGCCTTGAGCAGATGTTCGGTCAGGCGTTCCTCCCCGATGGGCCAGGCGCCGACGAGGGTCTGCCAACCGAGCAGGTCGAGGGAGGGCTCGGGCAGCGGGTGGGCGGCCGACCAGCGGCGCACGGCGTCGGTGAAGTCGGCGGCGGTCTCGGACAGCACGGCCAGGCGGGCGCGCACGTCCTCCGAGCGTTTGGTGTCGTGCGTGGACAGCGTGGTCATGGTGTGGGGGTGGCGGGCCTCGCGCCGGGCGGCGGCGGTGTGGAACTCCTCCGGGGCCACGGAGAACCGGGCCGGGTCACCGCCGACCTCGTTGAGGGCGATGAACCGGGTGGCGCGGTAGAAGGCGGTGTTCTCCGTACCCATCGCCACGATCATGCCGGAGGTCTGCTGGATACGCCGGGCGGCCTCCCCCTCGGGGTCGCTGCGTACGTGCTGGTCGAGGGCGGCCAGGGCGGGGGCCAGGTCGGGGCGGCGTTCCCCGGCCAGGTCGACGGCGCGCAGCCACTCGTCCAGGCCCTCGGGCAGGTAGGTGCGGTAGACGGCGAAGGCGGCGAGGAGTTCGGCGACCGCCTCCTCCGAGTGCGGGGGCACGAGGGCGGCGATGCGGCGCGTCTCGGCGCGCAACAGGGTGGTGGCGGCGTGCAGGCGGGCCGTGTGGTCGGTGGCCTCGACGTCGACGGGCACGCCCTCGCCGGTGGCCAGGGCGGTCAGGTCGGACTCGCCGGCCGGGTCGACGAGGACCCCGGTGTGCTCGCGCAGTGCGTCGTAGCCGGTGGTCCCGGCCACGGGCCAGCTCTGGGGCAGGTCCTCACCGGGCGCGAGGATCTTCTCGACCACGAGCCAGCCCGGGAAGCGTGCGGTCAAGCGGCGCAGGTAGGCGCCGGGGTCGGAGAGCCCGTCGACGTGGTCCACACGCAGACCGTCGAGCTGGCCGCGTTCGGCCCAGCGCAGGATCTCGGCGTGGGAGGCCTCGAAGACCGCCGGGTCCTCCACGCGTACGGCGGCCAGGTCGTCGACGTCGAAGAAGCGCCGGTAGGTGAGTTCGCTGTCACCGCGGCGCCAGGAGACCAGGCGGTAGTGCTGGCGCCGGTGCACGGTCTCGATGTCGTCACCGGGTTCGAAGGTTCCTGGCGCCAGGGGGTAGCGCTTCTCGTGGTAGGCCAGGCACCCGTCGGCGATGGTGAGCGCCTCGTCG
Organism: Nocardiopsis coralli; assembly: GCF_014892575.1. Taxonomy (GTDB): domain Bacteria; phylum Actinomycetota; class Actinomycetes; order Streptosporangiales; family Streptosporangiaceae; genus Nocardiopsis; species Nocardiopsis coralli. The sequence goes on from NZ_JADBGI010000002.1 coordinate 20,344, forward strand.
GCGTCCTCGCCCAGGACCGGGACGAGCAGCGGCACCGACAGGTCCACGTCGAAGCAGCGTGCGTAGGGCGAGTCCGGACCCAGGCGCAGCAGGTCCCACCACCAGGGGTTGGCGTCGGGGCGGGCCACCGACACGTGGTTGGGCACGATGTCGGTCACCACGTGCAGCCCGCGGGCGTGGGCCTGTTCGGCGAGCTCCTCACGGGCCTCGTCGCCGCCCAGGACCGGAGCGACCCGAGTGGGATCGGCCACGTCGTACCCGTGCTGGGAGCCGGGGGCGGCGGTCAGGACCGGTGACAGGTAGAGGGCGCCCACGCCGAGCCGGTCGAGTTGGTCGAGCAGGCCTGCGGCGTCCTGGAGGGTGAACCCGGGGCCCAGTTGGAGGCGGTAGGTTGACGTCGGCGCGGAGGCCGTGCGGTGGTCGTGAGCGCTCATCACGCCCAGGGCCGTGCCCGCGCGTTCGGCGTGTCATGCACACACCCGCGCCCCGGTGAGCTCCATGCCACACGGGGGCGTCTTGGGGGTGCTGGGGCGCTGATGATTGAATTCTCGACGGTGTTCCGTCACCTGCAAGGACACCTCACCGACGAAGGGGATAGAAGCAGTCGTGCTCCCGTCCAAGAAGCGCTCGCGCGCGCACAGGCGCGGCGTCCACCAGGGTGCGGCCGCGGCCGCACTGGCAGGGCTGCTGCTGGCGACCACCGCCTGCGGCAGCGACAACGCGGTGCCCCAGGGTGCGGCCCCGGAGGTCCCCGACGACCTGGAGTGCTTCTCCGGGAACCTGGCAGGTTCGGGTTCCAGCGCCCAGGAGAACGCCATGGCGACCTGGATCGCCGGCTACCAGGCCGCCTGCGAGGACGCGCAGATCTACTACGACTCGATCGGTTCCGGCGGGGGCCGGAGCCAGTTCATCGACGGTTCGGTGGCCTTCGCGGGCACCGACACGGCGATGGAGCCGGAGGAGAACGAAGAGGCCCTGGAGCGGTGTGACGGTTCCGACACCGTGAACCTGCCCGCCTACATCGTGGCGGTCGGCGTGGTCTTCAACATCGAGGGCGTGGACGACCTGAACCTGCGCCCGGACACGATCGCGAAGATCTTCGACCAGGAGATCACCCACTGGGACGACCCGGAGATCGTCGCGGACAACCCCGACGCCGACCTCCCGAACCTGGAGATCACCCAGGTCAGCCGGGCCGACGAGTCCGGGACCACGGAGAACTTCACCCACTACCTGTCCGAGGCCGCCCCGGACGCCTGGGAGCACGAGCCCAGCGGCCAGTGGCCGGGCGAGCCGCAGGAGTCGGCGCAGGGCAACAGCGGTGTGGCCGACACGGTCTCGCGCGCCGACGGTTCCATCGGCTACCTGGAGATGTCGCACCTGCACGGCCTGGACACCGCCTCGATCGGGGTCGGTGACGAGTTCGTCGACATCAGCCCGGAGGGCGCGGCCCAGGTGGTCGGCGACTCCCCGCGCCGCGAGGACAACGCCAACGAGTACGACCTGGGTCTGGAGCTGGACTACGGCACGACCGAGCAGGGCGCCTACCCGATCGTGCTGGTCAGCTACGAGACGGCCTGCCTGGAGTACCCCGACCAGCAGGAGGCCGAGCAGGTCAAGGCGTTCCTGCAGTACGTGGTGAGCGAGGAGGGCCAGCAGGAGGCCTCCGAGGAGACCGACTCCTCCCCGGTCAACGACGCGCTGCGCGAGGACCTGATGGAGTCGATCGGGGCGATCAGCGGCCAGAGCTGATCGCTGCGGCGGCCCCGGACGGGGACTGCGTGAGGAAGGGGGCGTGCCCGGCGGGCACGCCCCCTTCTGTGTGTCCGTGGTGCCGTCACCGGCCGCCCGTGTCCCGGCCGTCGGTGCGGCCTCCCCCGTGGGCCTCGCGGATGCGCTGCCAGCACTCGCCGATCCAGGCGCCCAGGCGGCGCAGGAACGGGGTGCGGGGCGGGGTTCCGTGCTCGTCCGGGCCGGCGCGGCCCTCCTCCTCGGGCGGTTCGTGGTCGAGCCCGCCGGGGCCGCCGTCGCCTTCTTCCCCGAACCCGTCGAACGGATCGTGGCCGTCCTGGTCGCGGTCGCCGTTCTCGGTCCGGGACTCGGGCGAGCGGCGCGGCAGGGGCGGGACGGCGCGGTACAGCGACAGGTCGGTGAGGGTCTCCTCCCCCGCGTGGATGCGGTACCGCCCGTGCAGGGCGGAGACGACCTCGCCGACGTCCTCGCCCTCCTCGCGCACACGCAGGGCGCGGGCCAGCGCGCGGGTGCGCCACAGGCGCACGCCGGGGCCGGTGGTGGCGGTGGTGGCGGGGAAGAGTTCGGTGAGGCCGGCGCGGGAGCGTTCGGCACCGGCGAGCAGGCGGGAGAGCGCGACCTGGCCCATGCCCCAGGCGACGGGGACCTCCAGCAGGAACGGTGCGGGAAAGGCGGTGCGCGGGGTGGCCGAGGCGAAGGCGATCCGGGGTTCGCGCAGGTAGTTGGCCTGGATGAGGCGGAGTCCGAGGCCGAGCTCGTCGAGTTCGCGGTCCTCGGCGGTGAGGCTCTCCCAGTCGGCGACGAGGGTGATGAGCAGGTCGGTCTCGGCGCTGTCCAGGAGCCGGTCCACGCACCCGCGCACCAGGTCGTAGGGGGCGCCGGCGATGTCGACGACGGCGTGCACGAGGGGGACGCGGCGCCGGTCGTCGGGCACACGTTCGCGGTAGGTGTGCGGGTGCGGCATGAGTTCGGCCAGGACCTTGGTGCGGAAGCGCTCGGAGGGCAGGCGGGTGCGGAAGGTCTCGCCTGGGCCGGTGTGCCAGGCGGTGGCGGCGCGTTCGGGGAGCATGACGGCCCCGGCCTGCCAGAGGCGGTAGGCGAACTCGGTGTCCTGCCCGAGGTCGAGCTCGGGGTCCACTCCCCCGGCGACCTCGTACAGGCCGCGACGCAGGCCCGCGGCGGCGCCGACGTAGGCGTGGAAGCCCAGGTGGTCGGCCTCGCGGAGATCGTCGGTGTCGGCGAGGCGGCGTTCGACCCAGGCGTGGTGACGGCCGTCGTCGAGGGTGCGGTGCAGGGTTCCGGACCGCAGGAGGCCGCTCAGGGTGTCGGGGTCGTCGGGGGTGTGGCCGGCGAAGCGGACGCGGCCGAGGGTGACGCACTCGGGGTGGACGTGGTGCCAGCGGGCCTGGGCCTCGACGAAGCGCGGGTCGGCGATCATGTCGGCGTCCATCCACAGGAGGATCTCGCCGGTGCTGGTGTGGGCCCCGTAGGCGCGGGCGTACCCGGCACCGTGGCCGCCGTCGGGGGTGCGCACCAGGCGGGTGTTGGCGGGCCGGGTGTGGGGCAGGCGCAGCGCCGGGACGGAGTGGTCGTCGACCACGACGGCCTCGATGAGGTCGTCGGGGTAGGTCTGGGCGGCCAGGGAGGCCAGCGCGAGGTCGAGGCGGTGCTGGCCTCCGTGGGCGGGCAGCACGACGCTGACCGGCAGGCGTGGTGTCCAGCTCCCGAGGGCGGGTGGGGTCAGTGCTCCCCAGTCGTTGCCGAGCACGCGGGTGGTGACCCGCTCGACCCGTCCGCGGCGGGAGACCCCGTCGACTTGAGACCCTACGTACTTATTGAGTGACACAGAGTAACTATAGCCGTCTTCGCCCGGACCGGACGGTGATGCACGGCCAGGTGTGGCGCGCATGCGCCGCAGAGCCGGCACAGCCACCACCCGACGCCCCGGGGCGCGACGAGAACGTGCATGAGATGGGGCACCTGCCCCGCTCCCACCGCGGAGCACTGCAGCCGGACGCCAGCCGCGCCACGGCAGCGCAGCCCCGGCACACCCCTGCCCGGCCCCGGAAGAACGGAGGTGGGGCGCCGGCGGACAGGGCAAAGACCATCGCCCGGACAGCGAGTCGAGCGCGGCCACATCGGGTAGCCGGGCACCCAAGCCCTCCGGTGGTAAGGCCGAACACACCGGAGGACACCGGAGACGACGCCCCGCACACCCCGGAAAGGTTGCACCCATGGCGAAGATTCTCTGCGTCCTGTTCAACGACCCCGTCGACGGCCACCCGCGCCGTTACGCCCGCGAGGACATCCCCACCATCGACCGGTACCCCGACGGCCAGGGAGCCCCGGACCCCAGCACGATCGACTTCACCCCCGGTGAGCTGCTCGGCAGCGTGTCCGGCGAACTGGGTCTGCGCCGGTTCCTGGAGGAGAACGGCCACACGCTCGTGGTGACCTCGGACAAGGACGGGCCCGACTCGGAGTTCGAACGCGAGCTCCCCGACGCCGACGTCGTGATCTCCCAACCCTTCTGGCCCGCCTACCTGTCCGCCGAACGGCTCGAGAAGGCGGAGCGGCTGCAATTGGCCGTCACGGCCGGCATCGGTTCGGACCACGTGGACCTCGACGCCGCCAGGGAGAAGGGGGTCACGGTCGCCGAGATCACTTACTCCAACAGCATCAGCGTCGCCGAGCACGCGGTGATGCAGATCCTGTCCCTGGTCCGCAACTACATCCCCTCACACCGGTGGGTCACCGACGAGGCGGGCTGGAACATCGCCGACTCGACCGAGCGGGCCTACGACCTGGAGGGCATGTCGGTCGGTGTCATCGCGGCCGGCCGCATCGGACTGGCGGTCCTGCGCCGCCTGCACTCCTTCGACCTCGACCTGCACTACACCGACCCCCAGCGGCTGCCCCGCGAGGTCGAGGAGGAGCTCGGCCTGACCTACCATCCCGACGCCGAGTCGCTCGCCACGAGCGTCGACGCGGTGTCGATCCACGCGCCCCTGCACGCCGGGACCGAAGGGCTCTTCGACGAAGAACTCATCGGGCGGATGAAGCGCGGCGCCTACATCGTCAACACCGCCCGGGCACGGATCTGCGACCGTGACGCGGTCGTGCGCGCCTTGGAGAGCGGACAACTCGCAGGGTACGCGGGCGACGTCTGGTACCCGCAGCCGCCGGAGAGCGACCACCCGTGGCGCTCGATGCCCCACCAGGGAATGACGCCCCACGTGTCCGGGGCGACCCTGTCGGCACAGGCGCGTTACGCGGCCGGCACCCGGGAGATCCTGGAGAACTGGCTGGACCGCGAGCCCATCCGCGACGAGTACCTGATCGTCGAGGCGGGCCGGCTCTCCGGCGCCTACGGCACCGGCGGGGCCAGGGCCTGATCCCGCCTCCCGGGAACGGCGCGGGGCGCGCCGCACGGTGTGCGACGCGCCCCCGGGGTCCGGTCCGGCCACGCGGGCCGGTCCTCAACCGCGGGTGTCGGAGCCCTCGCGCAGCATGCGCACGCCGAGGTAGACCACCCCGACGACCAGGCCGATCATGACGACCCACACGAGCAGGCCGATGATCACCGACAACAGCCAGAAGAAGGCGATGACGGCGGCCACACCCGCGCCGACCTTCAGCAGTACTCGTCCCATAACGGGAAGAATACGTGCCCGTGGCCGGATGTGGACACCCCCGGGTCAGCCCACGCGCACGGCCGTGGTGAAGACGCCGTCCCAGTAGTCGGCGAGGGCGACCTCCTCCAACGGCTTGGAGGGGTTGGAGCCGTGGATCATCTGCCCGTTGCCGGAGTAGATGCCCACGTGGCTGGGCGAGGCGGCGTCGTAGAAGAAGAGCAGGTCGCCGGGCTCGACCTCGTCGCGTGAGATCTGGGTTCCGGCGTTGACCTGGTCGAAGGTGGTCCGCGGCAGGTCCACGCCGGCCTGCGACCAGGCGGCCTGGGTCAGACCCGAGCAGTCGTAGCCGTCGGGCCCGGTGCCACCCCACACGTAGGGCTTGCCGATCTGGTCGCGGGCGAAGTCCAGGACGGCCTGCACGTCACCGGAGGCGGCCGCCTCGGCACCCCCGCCTCCGCCGCCCCCGGTGGGCGAGGCGGAGGACGTCGGGTCGACCCCGCCCAGGCTCTCCAGCACCTCCTCCTGCTCCTCGAGCGCCTCCTCGCCCTGCTCGAAGGAGGTCTCGGCCTCCTGCAGGGACTCGGCGGCGCGGTCCTCGGCCTCGGTGGCCTGGGCGAGCAGGCGCTCGGAGCGGTCGAGCTCGTCGACGTAGTCCGAGAGCACCGCCTCCTGGCCCACGGACAGGAAGTCGAGGTCGGCGATGTTCTGCAGTGCCTGGTCGGGCGAGCTGTCGAAGAGCACGCCGGGCAGGCTGTGGGTGGTGCCGGTGTAGGCGCTCTGTGCGATGAGCGAGACCTGGCCCGACATCTCCTGGAGGGATTCCTCGGCCTCCTCCACACGGTCCTCGAGGTCGGCCACCTCGGCCTCGGCGGCCTCGTGGTCCTCCTGCGCCCGGTTGTAGGCCTCGTTGAGCGTGGAGAGCTCCTCCTGGAGCTGCTCGTAGCGTTCCCTGGCCTCTTCCTCGGTCTGGTCGGCCAGGGCGACCCCGGAGGAGAGCAGGACCGTACCCAGGGCCAGGGTTCCGACGGTGGCGAAACGGCGGCTCGCGCTGGAACCGGTCTCGGGGTTGCGAGTCAAGGGACCGCTGCCTTTCTCCCACATCCGTCTACCGGCGCAGGGCATCCCGAAGGCACGCCTGGCGACAGGCGTGGCCGGGGATGTGTGGGAGGGGGTCCCGACGGCGGCGCACGGAAGAAGGGCCGCGGACGATCGGGCTGCTGCGCCGGCCTCTGCTCCTGGGAAAAGACGAACAATGAGCAGAGTGCAACGGCGAACCGGACGTTGCTCCCCTGGTGGGAACAAAAGGTGTCGAACCGGCTCAGGGGAACCCTAAGCCACCCCTCGGACCGGACGCGACCCGATCGTGACCTTGCGCTGAACCGGTATTGAACTGCCACGACGTGGTGGGCGGGCCGCCGAGGGGCGCGAGCTCCGGTGTTCCGGGGGCTGTGCGCGCGCACGTGCCCGACCAATGCCGCACCAAACACCGCCCCGGGAGTGGTCCGACTCACACCGGGAACGGGAAGGGGCGGCCGGACAGGATTGTCACGACCGCCCCGACCAGGTCCGGGACCTCACCGGTGGCCGCTCACAGGTGGCGGGCCCACCAGTCCAGGACCGCCTCGAACCGGGCGATGCGGTGGCTGGGCAGCCCCGAGCGGGAGAGCTCGTGGCCCTCCCCCGGGAACAGCAGGAACTCGGTGTCCTCACGACGGCGCCGCAACCGCACGTACAGGCGTTGGGCCTGCTCGACCGGGCAGCGCCAGTCCTGCTCCGAATGCATGATGAGCGTCGGGATCTCGATCCGGTCGGCGTGCGCGAGCGGGCTCTGGCGCTCCCAGCCCTCCGGCGGGCCGTAGAGCGGGTGTGGGAAGAGCGAACCGATGTCGGAGGAGCCCTCGAAGCTGTCGATGGAGGTCAGCGCCCGTTCGGGGATGGCGGCGCGGAACCGGTCGCCGTGGTGGGCCGCCATCCACGTGGTCATGTACCCGCCGTGGGAGCCGCCCATCACCCCGACACGTGCGGGGTCCAGGCGTTCGTCCTCCAGAGCGGCGTCGAGGAAGGCCAGCAGGTCGACGGCGCTGACCTCCCCGACGTTGCCGATGATCGCCCGCGCGTGCGCCATGCCGTACCCGGAGGACCCCCGCGGGTTGCACAGCACGACCGCGTACCCGGCCCCGACCAGGACCTGGGTCTCGTCGAAGAACTGGTGGCCGTAGGGGGCGAAGGGGCCGCCGTGGATCATCAGGACCACCGGGTGCGGCCCCTCCCCGCGCGGAACCGCGACCCACCCGTGGACCTCGTGCCCGTCGGGGGCGCGGGCGGTGAGCTCGGTGACCGGATGGGCCTCCAGCTCCATGAAGGAGGTCAGGGGGACGGCGCCCTCGGGGCCCACGCGCACGAGTTCACCGCTGCTGCGGCCGTCGGCGACCACGGCAACGGTGACGCCCGCGCGGTGGTCGAAGGACTGGGTCTGGACGGGCCCGCCCACGAGCGTCTCGGGGTCACCGCCGTCGAGGGGAACCCGGAGCAGGTGCACGGCGCCGCGGCGGTCGGTGCGCAGGAGCACGGCGTCGTCGAGCACGTGCAGCTGCAGGAGGACGTGCGGGCCGTCCTCCTCATCGGTGAGGCGCACCGGGTCGGAGCCGCCGTCGAGGGGCACGCGCCACAGGCCATCGGTGCGGCCGACGAAGTCGCGGTCGTGCTCGCCGAGGCCGCTCGCGGTCAGGAAGACCTGGGTGCCGTCGGGCGCGGGGAAGGCGGCGCCGGCCGAGAGGCGGCCGTGGGTGAGTCGGCGCGGTGCGGCGCCCTCCTGCGGGGCACAGGCCCACACGTCCTCGACCAGGTCGGTGTCGGCGCTCTCGTGCAGGGCGGCGGTGAACAGGACCTCGGTCCCGTCGGTGCTCCAGGCGGGTGCGGCGTGGTCGGCACGGGCGGTGGTGAGGCGGACGGGGGTGCCGGGCTCGCCGTCGGGGTCGATGGGTGCGGTGACGAACACGTGCTGGGGGCGGTCGGGGTGGAACCCGAGGCCGTCCAGGCGGTACTTGAGTGTGGTGATGCGGCGGGGCGGTTCCTTGCCCGGTTCGGTGCCGGCGGTGTAGCGGCCCTCGTCGGGGACGCGGGCGGTGTGCGCGAGGCGGGTGGAGTCGGGGCTCCAGGCGGGGGCGGACGCGCCGAGGGGGTGGTCGGTGACCTTCCAGGGTTCGCCGCCGTCGACGGGCAGGACGTGGATCTGGGGTCGGTCGTCGGAGTCGGGGCGGAGGAAGGCGATCCAGCGTCCGTCGGGTGAGTGGACCGGTACGGAGTCGTGCTCGCCGCGGGTGAGGGGGCGGGGCGGGCTGGAGCCGTCGGTGGGCACGGTCCACAGGCCGCCGGCGTAGGTGTCCTTCTCGAGGTCGGGGCGGGTGAGGGCGAAGACCGCGCGGGTGCCGTCGGGCGACAGTGTGGGCGCGCCGATGCTGTGCAGACGGGTGAGGTCGGCAGGTTTCATGTGTGGTCGGCCGTAGCGGCGCACTGTGCCGGCGGCCTCCTCCTTCGGTGTGCTGGGGCGCGTCAGCCTATCGACGCGCAGACCCGCGGTGCCAGGGGTTTCGTGGGCGGTCAGCGGCGGGCGCGGGGTGCGCGCAGGTCGGTCTCGAGCTGGGAGCACACCCAGCGGCCCTGGTGGGTGACGGCGCGGAAGGCGAAGACCCGGCGGCGGCACCGGCATCCGACCACGGCGCTGGCCTCGACCTGGTGGGGCGCGGGGCTCTGGTGGAAGACCTTGTCCAGGCGCGGGGCGGTGCAGCAGGCCAGACCGCTGCGCAGGGTGCGGAGCTGTTCGCGCACGGGCACCGTGAGCGCAGGGCTGAGCGACTCAGGGGTGCGCTGGCCCACCAAAACCTCGGCGATCTGCTGCGCGAGCCGGCACACGCCGGGCGGCGTGCGGTGCCCGCGCAGGCGCGCCCGCGGCGCCCCGGGCATGCCGTGACATGCCCGCCCTGCCCCTGCGGTACGCCGGTCGGCAGCCGCCGGGGCACCGGGTCCGGCCGCGGCCGTTGCCGGCCCAGCCGAAGGCCGGCCGGGCGTGCCCGCACCGGCAGGCACGCCCCGGGGTTCCGGGACCTGGCCTCCGGCATCGGGGGTGCTCGGACCGGACCTGGACGGGCCGGGCCCCTCGGAGCCGTCGGTGGAGGCACCGGCCCTGGCGGTGACGGTCTCCGTCGATTCGGCCGAGGACCGGTCGGCCGTGCGGGGCGTGCAGCCGGCAGCACGCGCAGGTGTGACCACACGCCCGCGGGCACGTGCGGTGGCAGAGGGATCGGGTGCGGGGGTCGTGGTGGGTTCAGGAACGTCGGGCTGGGCGTGGTTCCGGGCGCGGCGGGAGGGGTGGGTCATGGCCGGTCCCTTTCCGGTGGGGGTGTCGCCTCCACCCGTACAGAGAGCATCCGGGCGGGCAGATTGGTCACCTGGCATGCCAGGTTTTTTCATCGCGACGTCACCGGTGTGGGCCGGGCCGGGCCCGCGCGCGGGCCGGGGAACCGGCATACTGCGAGGCGTGACACACGCGTACCTCTCCGCCCCCGTCCCGGTGGCCCTCGCGCACCGGGGCGGGTGGCTCACCGACGACCGGGGCGAGCCCAGCACCGAGCTGGAGAACACCGCGGCGGCGTTCCAGCACGCGGTCGACCTCGGCTACACGTACCTGGAGACCGACGTGCACGCCACCTCCGACGGCGTGCTCATGGCCTTCCACGACGCGACCCTGGACCGCACCACCGACCGGACCGGCGCGATCGGCGACCTGCCCCACCGCGAGGTGTCCCGGGCCCTGGTGGCCGGGCGCGAACCGGTACCGCTCATGGAGGACATGCTCGGGTCGTGGCCCAAGGCACGGTTCAACATCGACCTGAAGGCCGACGCCGCGGTGGAGCCCCTGGTCGAGGCACTGCGCCGCACCGACGCCTGGGACCGGGTGTGCCTGGGCTCCTTCGACCAGGCCCGGTTGGAACGGGTCCGCCGCCTGGTCGGCCCGCGGGTGGCGACCTCGTGCGGGCCCCTGGACGTGGTGCGGCTCCGGTTGGGTTCGCTGAGCCCGTTCCTGTCGGGCCTGGCCCCGCGGGTGCCGGCGTGCGCGCAGATCCCGCTGCGCCAGGGCTCCTTCCCGGTGCTCAGCCGCGACGTCATTCACACCGCCCACCGCGCCGGCATGCAGGTGCACGTGTGGACGGTCAACGAACCCGCGGTGATGGAACGCCTGCTCGACGCGGGCGTGGACGGCATCGTCACCGACAACACCGCCGCCCTGCGCGAGCTGCTCATCAGGCGCGGCCAGTGGCCCGCGGCGGCCGGCCCCGACCAGGACCCGTTCCAGAGAGGTTGACCCCCCGTATGTCCTCCGCTCCCCCCGACGGCGAGGTCGGCAACACCCCGTCGCCGGACCCGGCCCAGCGGCGGCGCGAACAGCGCGGCTGGTACGTCTACGACTGGGCCAACCAGGTCTTCATCACCTCGGTGGTCACGGTCCTGATCGGCCCCTACCTGTCGGGGCTGGCGTGCGACGCGGCGGGGGCGTCGGACGGTGACGCCTGCCTGGACCCGTCGGTGCGCATCCATCCCCTCGGGGTCGACTGGATCAGCCTGCACCCGAACGCGCTGCACCCCACCCTGACCACGGGCGTCGTGCTGATCCTGGTGCTGCTGCTGCCGCTGGTGGGTGCGCTGGCCGACCACACCCGCCACAAGAAGCGCTGGCTGTTCTGGCTGGCCGCGGGCGGGTCGGTGGCGGTCAGTTCGCTGTACCTGACCGACGACTACCGCCTCACGTCGTTGCTGTTCGTCATCGGCAACGTCTGTTACGGGCTCTCGATCGTGGTCTTCAACGCGTTCCTGCCCGAGATCGCCACTGCCGAGGAACGCAACCGGGTGTCGGTGACGGGCTGGTCGCTGGCCTACCTGGGCGGGGCGGTCCTGCTCACCTTCCACCTGGGGCTGGTGACGTTCGCGCCGGACATCGGGATTGGCGACGCCGAGGCGGTGAGGATCGCGTTCGCGTCCGTCGGTGTGTGGTGGCTCGGTTTCTCGGTGCTGGGTATCCGCCCCCTGCGCAACCGGTACGGAAAACTGGCGCAGCAGCCGGGGCGGCCGAAGGTGGGCGCCTCCCTCAAGCAGTTCGCCCGCACCGTGCGCGACATGCGCAACTACCCGAACACGCTGCTGTTCCTCGTCGCGTTCATCTTCTTCAACGACGGGATCCAGGCGGCGATCTACTTCGCGGGCAACTTCGCCACGCAGGACCTCGGGCTGTCGCTGACGGTGCTCAGCGCGACGATCCTCATGATCCAGTTCGTCGCCTTCGCCGGGGCCCTGTTGATGGGGCGCATCTCGCGGGTGGTGGGCACCAAGAACACGGTGCTGGTGAGCCTGGTGATCTGGTGCGCGCTGGTCACCGCCGGGTACTTCCTGCCGCCGGGTGAACCGCTGCTGTTCGTGCTGCTGGGCCTGGGCATCGGCACGGTCCTGGGCGGAACCCAGTCATTGGCGCGCGCCCTGTACTCGCTGCTGATCCCGCGCGGGCGCGAGGCGGAGTACTTCAGCCTGTACCAGCTGGCCGACCGTGGTTCGACGCTGCTGGGTTCGGCCACGATCGCGCTGGTGGTGAACCTGACCGGCGGGTACCGGACGGCGATCTTCTCGTTGCTGATCTTCTTCGTCATCGGCGCCGTCCTGCTGTGGCGCACCAACCTGAAGGCGGGGATCGAGGCGGTCGGCAACACGGTGCCCCGCCACCTGTGAGGACCACGGCGTCCGAGACCCCGCCCCGGGCGCCCGCCGCCTCCGCCACCCGTGAGGGCCCCGGCACCCGCCGGCGTCCCGTTCTGTCGTCTCCCGCGGCGATACTGGAGCGCGCGAGGAACGAGCCGTCCGGGGAGGGTGTCGAGGGTGTTGGTGCTGCACGGGGTGTGGGACGGCGACGCGCTCGCGGTCTGGGGCGAGGCCGAGAGCCCGGCCGCAATACCGCCCGGCGCGCACACCGGGGCCCACCCCTTCGCGCTCACGGCGGGCGTGCTGCGTGCGGCGCTGTCGGGCGCGGGTGTGCGCGGGCGCCCCGGACAGCTCACCCTGACGCTGCCGGGCGACCCCACGGGGCCGGTGCACTCGTCGCTCGCCCCGCGTGACACCGGGCCGGCCGGGGCCCACCCGTGGACCGTTCCGGCCGTGCGCCTGTCCCCTGCCGAGGCGACCGAATTCCTGTCCGCCCCTGCCCCGGAAGGCACCGCGCACGGTCCGGGCACCAGGCACCTGCGCGCCGTCCTGGACTTCGCCGAACACCTGGTCGGAACCGGGTGTGTGCTGCCCGACCTGGTGGGCCGCCCGCCCCGCGCGCGTTGGCGCCCGGCCCCGGTCGAGCAGGCCGAACGCCACCTGTCGGCCCTGACCGCGGCCCTGCCGGCGGCGGCGCGCGCCCACCTGTGGGAGGCCGACGCCGACACGGTGGCCCGCCGGTGTGTGCTCGCGCCGGTGGAGCTGCTCACCGACGCCGTGGCCCGCCGGCGCGCCTCGACGCCCGCTCGCCCCGACCCCGAGCGCACCTCCTCCCCCGAGGCCGTGCTGTCGCGGGCCCTGACCGGCCCGGATCCGCGCGTGGACCAGGGCAGCGCCGATCGGCTGCGCGGTCCCCTGCGGCGGTGGCGGTCGCGGGTGCAGGGCGCGGGCCGGGCCGAGCTGCTGTTCCTGCTGCGCGAGCCCGAGGGCGAGGGCCCGCAGGTGTGGTCGGTGGAGTTCTGGGTGCGCTCGGCCGCCGACCCGGGGCTCCGGCTGCCGTTGGAACAGGTGTGGTCGGGTGAGGGCGCGGCCTGGCTGCCCGACGACGTGGGCACCACGGCCACGGCGGACCTGCGCGCGGCGGCCCGGCACTACCCGGCGCTGCGGCAGGTGGCCGACCAGGCCGCGCCCACGCACCTGAGCCTGCGCACCGAGGGCGCCGAGACCTTCGTCGCCCGGTACGCGCCGCTGTTGAGCGGGGCGGGGTTCGGGGTGGTGCTCCCCGAGTGGGCCGGCCGCCAGGCGTTGGGGCTGCGCATGACGGTCTCGGACGGCCAGGGCAAGCGCCGCGGCGGCGGTGTGGGCCCCACCGACCTGGTCGCGGTCTCCTTCGAAGCGCTGCTGGGCGCCGACGGCGGCGGTGAGCCCCTGGACCAGGCGGAACTGGCCGAGCTCTCCGAACTGGCGCGGCTCAAGCGCTCCCTGGTGCGGGTGCGCGGGCGCTGGTGCGAGATGGACCCGGAGCAGGTCGAGGGCGCCCTGGCGGCGATGCGCAAGCGCGGCCGCATGCGCCGTGAACAGGCCCTGCGCGTGGCCGTGGGCGTGGAACAGACCCCGGTCCCGGTGGCCGACGTGGTCGCCGACGGTCCACTGGGCCGGCTGCTGGACGGGGGCGCGCGGGCCGAGCTGCAGCCGATGGGTTCCCCGCGCGGTTTCGAGGGCAAGCTGCGCCCGTACCAGGACCGCGGGGCGTCGTGGCTGCGGTTCATGGGCGAGCTCGGGTTGGGCGCGGTCCTGGCCGACGACATGGGCCTGGGCAAGACGGTGCAGCTGTTGGCGGTGCTGACCGACGAGCGTGCCGAGGGGGCCGCGGCCGGTCCGACGCTGCTGGTGTGCCCGGTGTCGTTGGTGGGCAACTGGCGCCGGGAGGCCGAACGCTTCGCGCCCGGGCTGCGTGTGCACGTCCAGCACGGCCCCGACCGGCCCTCCGGCAACGCGTTGGCCCGGCTCGTGGGCGCCTGCGACCTCGTGGTGACCACCTACGGGGTGGTGGCGCGCGACAGCGAGGAGTTGGCGGCGCTGCCCTGGCACCGGGTGGTGTGCGACGAGGCGCAGGCGCTGAAGAACCACGACACGGGGCAGGCGCGGGCGGTGCGCTCGTTGCCGGCCGAGACCCGTATCGCACTGACCGGTACCCCGGTGGAGAACAACCTGGGTGAGCTGTGGTCGGTGATGGACTTCGCCAACCCGGGGCTGCTCGGCAGCGCGGCCGATTTCCGGCGTGCGGTGGGCGATCGGGCCGAGGCGGAACAGGGCGAGGGCGAGAACACCGACCTGGTGCGCCGGTTGACCGGGCCGTTCGTGCTGCGCCGGCTCAAGACCGACCGTTCGATCATCTCCGACCTGCCGGACAAGCACCTGGTGCAGACGTGGTGCACGCTCACCCCCGAGCAGGCCTCGTTGTACAAGGCGGTCGTGGACGAGATGGCACGGCGCCTGGACGAGGCCGACGAGCACGAGCGCAAGGGGCTGGTGCTGACGACGATGGCGCGGCTCAAGGCGATCTGCAACCATCCGGCGCAGTTCCTGGGTGACGGGTCGGCGCTGGTGGGTCGTTCGGGCAAGGTCGAACGCCTGGAGGGGGTGCTGGGCGAGGTCGTGGCCCAGGGTGACAAGGCGCTGTGCTTCACGCAGTACGCACGTTTCGGGGAGCGTCTGGCGCCGTACCTGCGTTCGCGGCTCGGGGTCCCGGTGCTGTGGTTGCACGGCGGCACCCCCAGGTCGGAGCGGGAGGCGATGGTCGAGCGGTTCCAGAACTCCGAGGGGCCGGCGGTCTTCGTGCTCTCCCTCAAGGCGGCCGGGACGGGGCTGAACCTGACGGCGGCCAACCACGTGGTGCACGTGGACCGCTGGTGGAACCCGGCGGTGGAGAACCAGGCGACGGACCGGGCCTTCCGGATCGGCCAGCGCCGTGACGTGCAGGTGCGCACGATGGTGTGCGTGGGCACGGTCGAGGAACGGGTGGAGGAGATGATGGCCCGCAAGAGCGCTCTGGCCGAGGGTGCGGTCGCCACGGGTGAGGAGCGACTCGCAGGGTTGTCGGTGGAGGAGCTGCGCGAGGTGGTGCGGCTGGCGCCGGAGGCGGTGGCCGGATGAGCGCGTGGTCGCAGCTGGTCGCCGAGGCCCTGCCCGCCCCGGGGCGTGCGCCGGGGCCGGTGGAGCGCTGGTCGGTGCGCCCGGGCGAGGTGGGTGCGCGGGTGGCCGGGCACGAGGTGAGCCTGGCCCGCCCGGTGGCCGAGGAGGAGGACTGGGACCGGGTGTGCGCCGCGTTGGCCTCCCAGCCGGTCTTCCGTGCCCCGGCCCTGGACGGGCGGTTGCCGGTCGAGCTGGCGCGGGTGTTCGCGGTGGTGGGGCTGCCGCTGGTGCCCTCGGGGTGGGGCCCGCTGGCGGCCTCGTGCACCTGTGCGCACTGGGACGGCGTGTGCGCGCACCTGGGGGCGGTGGTGGCCGAGCTGGCGGCGCGCGCGGACGCGGACCCGTTCGTGCTGGTGCGGTGGGCCGGCGGTGAGAAGGCCGCGTTCGTCGCCCGGGTGTCCGCGGCCGCCGCGCACCGGGGCGAGGTGGAACCCGGGGATCCGCAGGACGGGGACCCCGACCCGGCCTCGGCCGCGGTGTTCTGGTCGGCGCCCGTGCTGCCCGAGCTGCCGGAGGGCCTGCCGGGCACGGGGCCCCGGGTGCGGGCCGCGGCGCCGGGTTCGCTGTGGGACGACCTGCCGGTCTTCGACCGTCCCGAGTGATCCCGTCCCCGCGGAAAAGGCCCGATCATCCCCCTGCCCCGGCCACGCGTGACGGAAAGCAGCCGGAAAAGCCGAGCGCACGGAAACGCCCCGGCCCGCTGCGAGAAGCCCGCCCGAACACGAGCGCGGCAAGAAAGAGTTCACGTGGATGAATTTCTCGCCGAAAAGCCGGTCACAGCGGCGGTGTGCGTTCTACGATGCGCCTGAACGGCCGTGTTCCCGCGTGTTCGGCCTCGCCCCGCACGCGCGCACCGACGACCACCGAGAAGGAGGCAGGGGTCCCGCCCGCCCGGCCCCGGGGCGAGGTGGCCCCGCAGCGCCGATGAACGAACGCATTCCCCCCGGGATCGACATGCGCACGCCCAGTGTCGCACGGATGTACGACTATTTCCTGGGCGGCAAGGACAATTTCACGGTGGACCGGGAATCGGCCGACACCCTTCTGGAACGCATTCCCGAGATCTCGGCGTTGTCGCTGGGCAACCGGGCCTTCCTGTCGCGGGCGGTGGACCACGTGGCCCGCCACGGGGTGGTGCAGTACCTGGACCTGGGCGCGGGCCTGCCCACGGTCGAGAACACCCACAACGTCGCCCAGCGCGCCGACCCCCGTGCCCGCGTGGTCTACGTCGACAACGACCCCGTCGTGCTGGTGCACGGGCGGGCGCTGCTGACCGACCGGGCCGGGACCGCGTTCGTGCTCAGCGACCTGCGCGACATCGACGGGATCCTGGACTCCGACGAGGTCCGGGCGCTCATCGAGCTGGACGTGCCGGTGTGCCTGATGCTGGTGTCGATGCTGCACTGCCTGCCCGACGAGGACCGCCCCTTCGACCTGGTGCGCCGGACGATGGACCGCCTCGCGCCGGGTTCCTACCTCATCTACTCCCACCTGGTCTCGGACGATCCGGGCACCGCGGCCTGGCTGACCGAGCAGATGAGCGGTTTCGGGACCCCGTGGGGCCGCGTGCGCTCGCCCCGTGAGGCCGAGGCCGCTTTCGACGGCCTGGTTCCGGTCAGTGCGTGGCCGGACGGGCGCGACGAGGGTCCGCGGGTGGTGGACTGCGCGAGCTGGCGCCACCCCGACCTCGCCCCGGTCGCCCGCCCGGAGGACGACAAGATCAAGCTGTGGGAGCTCTCGGGGGTCGCTTACAAGCCCTGACGCTGCCGTCGGGGGTCGGCCCCGGGCGCGTCGGGTGCCCGGGGCCGGCGCCTCACCGGGCGCTCAGTTCCGGTCCGGCCTGGGCCAGGTGCCAGGTCAGCAGGGTGTTGACCCGCGGGGCCTGCTCCCAGGACAACAGGTGCGCGGCGTGGTCGAGCACCCTCAGCCGGGCGCCGGGGATGCGGTCGGCGATGAGGGCCGCGTTGCCGTCGACGGGGGTGGCCTGGTCCTCGCTTCCGCCGACGACGAGGGTGGGGGCACCGACGCGGCGCAGGTCCTCGCGCACGTCCCACTGGGAGATGGCCTCGCAGCAGGCGGCGTAACCCTCGGCGGGGGTGTCGGCGATGCCGTCGCGCAGTTCGGTGACCTCGTGCGGGCGGGCCTTGGCGAAGTCCTCGGTGAACCAGCGGCCCACGACGGTGTCGGCCAGGGCGACGGGCCCCTGATCGCGGGCGAGGGCGGCGCGGTCGAGCCAGTTCTGCGGCCCGCCGGGGTAGGGGGAGGTCGCCAGCAGGGCGAGGCGGTCGATGCGTTCGGGGGCGTTCACCGCCAGCCACTGGCCGACCATGCCGCCCAGGGACAGCCCGGCGTAGTGGGTGCGTTCGACGCCGAGGCGGTCCAGCAGGGCGAGCACGTCACCGCCCAGGTCGGCCATGGTGTAGGGCCCGTCGGGCACCGGGGAGCGGCCGTGCCCGCGCATGTCGAAGCGGACGACCCGCAGGGCCGTGGACAGCGCCTCGACCTGGGGTTCCCACATCTGCGTGGTCGAGCCCAGGGATCCACCCAGCAGCAGGGTGGGGGCGTCCTCGGGCCCGGTGACGGTGTGGTGGAGTTCGACGCTCAAGGGTTCCGTGCTCCGTTCGGTTCGGATGGCTCTCGCGCCGGTCCTACCCGGGCGCCGGGCGGGTGACGCCGCGGGGCGGGTGCGGGCCGGATCGCCTGCCCCGCAGGGGTTGGGGCCGGTACCTGGCGTCACGCAGGGGCCGTTCGGCATGAGAACATCGGACTCAGCAGACCCGATACCAGGAAGGCCCGGCCATGCCCGACGACCAGACCCGCGGCGGGCACTTCGTGCAGTCGCTGGAACGCGGACTCGCCGTGATCCGCGCCTTCTCGGCCGAACGCCCCTCCATGACGCTGAGCGAGGTGGCCCGCGAGACCGACCTGACGCGCGCCGCGGCACGGCGGTTCCTGCTCACCCTCGCCGACCTGGGGTACGTGCGCACCGACGGGCGCCTGTTCTCGCTGACCCCGCGCGTGCTCGACCTGGGTTACGCCTATGTGGCCTCGGCCGGGTTGCCGGACGTGGCCCAGCCGCACCTGCAGGACCTGTCGGCGCGGGTGCGCGAGTCCGCGTCGGCCTCGGTGCTGGACGGCGACGAGGTGCTGTACGTGGCGCGCTCGGCGGCCTCGCGCATCATGACGGTGTCGGTGACGGTGGGGACCCGTTTCCCGGCCTCGGCGACGTCGATGGGGCGCGTGCTGTTGGCCGGGCGCGGTGACGAGGAGCTGGACCCCTACCTGGAGCGGGTGGAGCTGCCCGCGCTGACACGCTTCACCCTCACCGATGCGGCACAGCTGCGCGCGGAGCTGGAGCGGGTGCGCGGGCAGGGGTACGCGCTGGTCGACCAGGAACTGGAGGAGGGGCTGCGCTCGCTGGCGATGCCGGTGCGCGACCGTTCCGGCGAGGTGGTGGCCGCGGTCAACATCTCCGCGCACGCCAACCGCACCTCGATCGACCAAGTGCTGGAGGAGCTGCTCCCGGAGCTGCGCACGACCGCCGAGCGCATCGAGTCGGACCTGTGGGCGGTCGACCGGCGCTGAGGGCGGGAGGGCCGGGCCTCCCCCGGCTGCGCCCGGAACCCTGGGCAGCGGGCCCCGCGGCGGCGACCGCTCAGCGGACCAGGGCACCGCGCTCGAAGGTGCGCAGGATGCGGGGCACGAGGTCGTGGCGTGAGATGCGCCCTGTGTGCACCAGGTCCAGGCCGGTGAAGACCAGCGCCCACATCACGTGCACGAACCATTCGGGTTCGACGTTGGTGTCCAGGGCCCCTTCCTCCTGCCCGCGGGCGAAGAGGGCGACGATCTCCTCGGGTTCGTCGGCCTCCTCCCCCGTGTCGTGGGCCTGGGCGAGCGCGGGGTCGCCGAAGGCGAAGACGACCCGGTCGCCGACCTCGATGTGCGCGGCGATCATGCGGCGCACGGCCTCCAGGGCCGGCCCCTCGTGCAGACGCGCTTCCTCCATGGCCCGGCCGATCTCGGCGAGGGAGTCCTCGTAGGTGGCGGACACGAGTTCGTCGCGGTCGGGGAAGTAGCGGTGCAGGGTGCTGCGCCCGACGTCGGCGGCCCGGGCCACGGCCGACAGGGGTGCGTTGCGGTCCTGGCCCAGGACGGTGGCGGCGGCGCTGAGGATGGCCCGGCGGGTGCGGCCGCGGGCACCCGTGGCGGCCCGGTCGGCGGTATCGGTCATGGGCGCAAAGGTACCCAGTTCTGAGAGGGTGCACAGACATGTCTTTTTGTGGGACACTGATGTCTCATAAAAAGATTTTTCAGTTCCACGATGGAGTGAACATGCACGTGTTGGTGACCGGCGCCGGCGGCGCCGTGGGCGGCCTCGTCGCCGAGTCCCTGCTGTCCGAGGGCGCGCAGGTCAGCGCGCTGACGCGTTCCCCCGACCGGTGCTCCTTCCCCGACGGGGTCCGGGTGCTCGGCGGGGACCTGACCGTGCCCGACAGCCTCGACGGTGTCTTCGACGGGGTGGACGCGGTCTTCCTCCTGGTACTGGCCAGGGACCACGACGCGGTGGTCGAGCGCATGCGTGCGGCCGGGGTGCGGCGTGTGGTCGTGCTGTCCTCGTCCTCGGTGGAGAACGACGGCGACGGCAGCGAGGGCAACTTCGGCCACATGCACCACCGTCCGCTGGAGTACGCCGTGGAGCGCTCCGGCATGGAGTGGACACACGTGCGCGGTGGTGAGTTCATGCTGAACGACCTCGACGACTTCCCCGCCTCGGTGCGCACCGAAGGGGTGATCCGGGCCCCGCACGGCGACCAGCCCGGCGCCCCGGTCCACGAGCGCGACGTGGCCGACGTGGCCGTGGCGGCCCTGCTGAGGGAGGGCCACACGGGCCGCGCCTACGAGCTCACCGGGCCGGAGGCGATCACGCCGGCCCAGCGCGCCGAGGTGATCTCCCGGGCGCTGGGGCGCACGGTCTCCTTCGTGCACCTGAGCCTGGCCGAGGCACGCGAGCTGTGGATCTCCAACGGTGTCCCGCCGCAGCTGTGCGACTGGCTGCTGTGGGGGAGCGATCCCGAGGACGAGGGCGCCGAGTGGGACCTGTCGCAGATCGTCTCGCCCGACTACGAACGTGTCATGGGGCACCCGGGCCGCGACTACGCCTCGTGGGTGGCCGATCACGTGGACGCCTTCCGGTGAGGCCGACGCCCGCCGTGGCGGCCCCTGCGGGCGTCCGTGGCGTCTTGCGGTACCCGGTCCGTCCTGAGATCCTTCCCCGAAACCGGACGAGAGACCGAGCAGGAGCACCGTGACCGACGTACACGCCACACCGCACATCGCCGAACGGTCGGGGATCTTCCGGATCGGCGGGGACCTCCCGGTCCACCGACTGGGTTTCGGAGCGATGCGCGTCGTGGGCGACGGGGTGTGGGGGCCGCCGCGCGACCGCGACGAGGCCCTGGCCGTGCTGCGACGGGCGGTGGATCTGGGCATCACCTTCATCGACACCGCCGACTCCTACGGACCCCAGATCAGCGAACGGCTGATCCGGGAGGCGCTCTACCCCTACGCCGACGACCTGGTCATCGCGACCAAGGCCGGACTGGCGCGCACCGGCCCCTCCGAGTGGCACAAGCTGGGACGGCCCGCCTACCTCAAGCAGCAGGCCGAGCTGAGCCTGCGCAACCTGGGTGTGGAACGCATCGACCTGTTCCAACTGCACCGCATCGACCCCGAGGTGCCGCTGGCCGACCAGCTCGGCGCCCTGGTGGAACTGCGCGAGCAGGGCAAGATCAACCACATCGGTTTGAGCGAGGTGACGGTGGACGAGCTCAGCGCCGCCCGCGCCATCACGCCGATCGCCTCGGTGCAGAACCAGTACGCGCCTTCGTTCCGACAGTCCGAGGACGTGCTGGAGCAGTGCGAGAAGGACGGCATCGCGTTCCTGCCCTGGGCGCCGGTCGCACGCGGGGAGATGGCCGCGCCCGAGTCGCCGCTGGCCTCGATCGCCGCCGAGCACGGGGTCACGCCGGTGCAGTTGGCGCTGTCCTGGCTGCTGTACCGCTCCCCCGTGATGATCCCGATCCCGGGCACGTCCCGGGTCGCGCACCTGGAGGAGAACACGGCGGCGGCCTCGGTGCGGCTGTCGGAGGCCGAGGTGGAACGCATCAGTCAGTTCCTGGGCAGCTGACGGGCCGGTCCCCCGAACGTGTCAGGGGCCGTGCGGTTCTGCCGCACGTCCCCTGCCCGTGTGTGCGTGCACTGCGCGGGCGTCCCCGCCCGGGCCTCGCTCGGCCCGCTTCTCAGCCGGGGCGCAGCCGGAAGACCTGCAAACGCATGTCGTAGTACTTCTCGGTCTCGCCGACCCATTCCATGCCCAGGCGACGGGCGACGGCGATCGCACGTTCGTTCTTGGGCCGGGCGACCGCGAAGATCTCCTCGATGCCCTGTTTGAAGGCCCATTCGGTGATGGCCTTGCTGGCCTCGGTGGCGTAACCCTGGCCCCAGACGTCGGGACGCAGCGCCCAGGTGAGCTCGAAATCCTCCTCGAAGGGCGGAAGGAGCTTCACCGAGAGCCCTCCCACCAGTTGTCCGTCCTCCCTGCGGACGATGGCCCAACGTCCCGCGGGCGGCATCAGGTTGGGTCCCGACTCGATCCAGGCGTGCAGGACCGAACGCATGGCGGCGGCATCGTTGACCGGGCGCCATTCCGGTGTCAGCCAGTGCGCGACCTCGTCGGCCCCGTAGACCTCCAGGGCCGCCTCGGCGTCGCCCAGCTCCCACTCCCGGATGAGGAGCCGGTCAGTAGACAACTCAAGGCTCATATCACAACGGTAACCCGGGACCAAGCACCGCAACAGGGGGTGGAGTGTCCCGGATCACGCAACAGCGGGCACGCGGGCACGGACGTCGGCGACGATGCGTTCGACCACCTCGCGCGTGCGCCCGACGAAGTAGAAGTGGTCGCCGGGGAGGGTGTGGTGTTCCAGGGGCCCGGCGGTGTGCTCGCGCCAGGCGGACAGTCGGGAGGGCGGCATGCCGCGGTCGTCGGCGCCGCCGAGGACCGAGACCGGCAGGTGCAGGGGCGGGCGCGCGGGGTCGGGGCGCCAGGTGTCGACCAGGCCCAGGTCGGCGCGGACGACGGGGGCGATGCGGGCCCACTGGTCGGGGTCGGTGAGGGCTGCGGCGGAGGTGCCGCCCATGCGGGCGACGATCTCGCGGAGTTCGGCGTCGGTGCGCAGGTGGCGGGGTGACTCGCGTTCGGGGCCGTGGGCAGGGCTCCAGGCCGAGACACCGAGCCAGGCGGGGTCGGGTTCGGCGAGGTCGGCGAGCAGGAGGTGGGCGATCTCGTGGGCGACCAGGGCGCCCATGCTGTGGCCGAAGAGGCCGTAGGGGCGGTCGCGCAGGCCGGCGGTGGCCTCGGCCAGGTGGCGGGCCAGGGCGCGGGCGTCGCCGATGGGTTCGAGGTGGGCGGCGGTGTCGCGCCCGGGGGCCTGGAGCAGGCAGATCTCCCAGTCGTCGGGGAAGTGCCGGACCCAGGGACGGTACCCCTGCGCCGTTCCGCCCGCGTGGTGCAGGACGAACAGCCGGAAGCGGCAGTCGGGAACGGTCTTGAGCCTGGTGAGGGCCCCCTGGTGCACTGGTCTCCTCCGTCGCCGGGACGCGGCCGGTGGCCGCCACAACACGGCGAACTTACCAGCGAGTAATAAAAACGGGGACACAGAGGGCCCCGCCCCCGGCGCTGTGCCGCGGGCGTTCGGGGCGGATCGGGCGCGGGTCAGGTACGGCGCAGCAGGGTGCGTGCGCCCTGCACCCCCGCGTACAGCAGGGGTAGCGCGACCAGGGTCAGGGCGGCGGCGCTGCGTTCGGCCCAGCCGCGGCCGGGGGCGAGTGTGTCCGGTTCCACGAAGGCCCCCAGGCGCCCCTCGCGCAGGGACGGATCGCCGGTGGCCAGGGTGTACAGGAGGGCGGCGGTCCACACCAGAGCGACCAGGGCCAGGAGCGCGCAGACGCCGGCGGCCACGAGGGTTCCGGTGGTGCGGCGGGGCGGTCCGGGAGCCCGGTCGGGCCGGGGCGCGCGCACGTCGCGGGCGATCATCACCGCCGCGCTGAGCACGAGCACGCCGAAGACGATGCGGGCCAGGGACCCGGCGGTGACCTCCTGGGCGGCCGGGGGCGCATCGGTACCGAAGAGCGCGGCGGCCAGGTCGGCGGCGCCGCCGGAGGGCTCCGGGGGCAGGGCGACCGGGTCGGGGGCGGGGACGGAGAGCCAGGCCAGGGCGGTGACGACCACGGCGGCGGCGAACACGAACACGGGCCAGGGGCCGCGCGGGAGCAGGCAGAGCAGGAGCGCGTGGGCGAGCACGACGGCGTACCAGGGGTACATGAGCGGGGCCGGTTCGGTGAGCACGATCGCGCCGAGCACACCCGGCCCGGGGTCGGCCGCGTCCCGCAGGAGGGGGCCCGCGCCGCTGACCAGGACCAGACCGGCGGCCAGGACCAGGGCCACGGCGGCGCGGCCGAGCAGGAACCGTGCCCACGCGCCGATGCGGGCGCGCAGGGGCGTGCGAGGCTCGGCGGGCGACGGGCCAGCCGACCCGGGCGCGTCGCCGGTGGCGTCCTCGGGCGCAGGTGCTTCGTCGGGGACGTCCCCGGTGGCGGGGGCGTCGCCGATGTCCTCCGCGGGCGCGTCGCCGGGGGCGCGGTGCTCGGTGTCCATCCGGGCCTTTCTCGGTCGGGGATGCCGCCCGCCCGCACACGACGGGCCCCGCCGTCGAGGCTGCGGCTGCACCTCGCAGTGGACGGTCCGAACCGAAGGTTCCGTTCACTTGCCATGACGGATGGGCAGAGACTGGTGGGCGTGTGGCGGGCGGCGGTCGGTCGGTGACGGGTGTTCTGCGGTCGGGGTGTGCCGCACAGGCCCGGTTCCAGCGCCCCGGCAGGGGCCTGTGGCAGGGCGGTCGGGGCCGGGGCGTACGGCCGTCCGGTACATGCCCGGAGGGGACGGGTCTGAGCGCACCTGACCGGAATCGGCCACCCGTGGGTGGCGCGGGATCGGGGCGCCTGCCGCTCCGGCCGTGTGACTGGCCGCCCCCGTCGACCCACGGTGGGAACGGTGCTGCGCCTGAGGCGCACGCCGGGCACAGCAGCGCGGCGCTACAACACGGCACCTGACCAGGTGGCGGCCGGTGCGGGGCGAACGTATCCAGTGGTGCACCCGCACGAACGGAGCAGCCCCGGGTGGGAACGGGCAGGGACCCGTTCGAGGACGGCGACGGGCGAGCACAGCGACGCGCCACTGAGGCGGCGCGGTTCCCGTCGGTTCCCCGCCGGGATGGGTGGGGCGCAGGTTTCCTGTGGCACGGGTCCGGGCACCGCCGGGGTGTGTCCGATGGCGGTGGAACGAGGGGGCCATGAGCGAACAGAGCCTGGATCCGGCGTCGGTGGCCGAGAGCGAACTGGCCACGGCGCGGGGCGTGTTCCGGACCGTGGCCTTCCGCGACCCGGTCGACCGCAACGAACACCTGGCGCTGGTCGCGGGCGAGCCCGCCGGGGCCGACGACGTGCTCACGCGGGTGCACTCCGAGTGCGTGACCGGGGACGTCTTCTCCGCGCTGCGCTGCGAGTGCGGCGACCAACTCTCCTCAGCGCTGGACACCATCGCCGACCACGGCACCGGGGTCCTGGTCTACCTGCGCGGACACGAGGGACGCGGGATCGGGCTCGTGGACAAGGCCCGCACCATCGCACTGCAGGACAACAGCGGGTTGGACACCGTCGACTCGGCCACCGCCCTGGGCCTGCCCGTGGACGCCCGCGACTACGGCCCCGCCGCCCGTGTGCTGCGCTACCTCGCCGTGCGTTCGGTCCGGCTACTGACCAACAACCCCGACAAGGCGCGCGCACTGACCGCACGCGGGGTCCCCGTGCGTTCACGGGTCCCGCTGCTCGCCCCGGCCCGCCCCGAGAACCTCGGCTACCTGACCGCCAAACGCGACCGGCTCGGCCACGACCTCCCCCACCTGAGGGAGCCCCGTGTCTGAGACCCCTGTGCGGTGGATCGCCGCCGGAGCCGCAGGGCAGGCGGCGCTCCTGGCTGCCCTGCACGCCTGGGTGGGCCTGGCCCCGTCCGCGTGGGCGGCCGGCTCGCTGTACACCCTCGTCGGTGCGTGCCTGCTCGGGTGGGCGGCGCACGGCCGCGGCCTGGGCCCGGCCGACGCGGTGACCACAATGCGAGCGGTGCTCGTGGGCGGGGTGGTGGCCCTGGCCGCGCAGGGCGGCCCCGCCTGGCCCCTGGTGGCGCTGGCCGCGCTCGCGCTGGCCCTGGACCTGGTGGACGGACTCGTGGCCCGGCGCACCGGGACCGCCACGGCCTTCGGCGCCCGCTACGACATGGAGGTGGACGCGTTCGTCCTCGTGGTCCTGGGTGTGCACGTGGCCGCGGACCTGGGCGCGTGGGTGCTGCTGGTGGGCGCGGCCCGGTACGTGTTCTGGGCCGCCTCGGTCCCCTGGCCCTGGCTGGCCGCACCGCTGCCCGAACGGCGCTCACGCAAGGTGGTGGCCGCCGTCCAGGGTGTCGCGCTGGTCGCGGCCGCGGCGCCCGTGGTTCCGGCCCCGGCCGCCGCTGCCCTGGTGGGATCGGCGCTGGCAGCGCTCGTGTGGTCCTTCGGCCGGGACGTGCGGTGGCTGCTCGTGCGTCACCGGGCCCGTGGACGGGGACCGGCCGGCGCGGTGCAGGGGCTCCTGAGAGGGTAGGGACAGCGGCGCGCCGGCTCCGGGTCGCCGCGCCGTGCCCGACCCGAGACCGGCCAGGAAAGGGGTCACCGTGGGACACACCGGCCGCGCGTTCTGGGTGAGCGCCCCCGGCAGGGGCGAGATCCGCGACGTGGACCTGCCCGCTCCGGAGGCGGGCCAGGCCCTGGTCAGATCCTGGTACTCCGGGATCAGCCGGGGCACCGAGACCCTCGTCTTCGACGGGGGCGTGCCCGCCAACCAGTACGGGGTGATGCGGGCGCCCTTCCAGGAGGGGGACTTCCCCGGCCCCCTCAAGTACGGCTACCTCAACGTGGGCGAGGTCGAGCAGGGCCCGGCCGACCTCGTCGGACGCACCGTCTTCACCCTCTTCCCCCACCAGGACCGATTTGTGGTCCCCGTCGAAGCGCTGTCCCTGGTCCCCGACCCGGTTCCGGCCGAACGCGCCGTGCTGGCCGGGACCGTGGAGACCGCCGTCAACGCGCTCTGGGACGCCTCCCCCAAGGTCGGCGACCGGGTCGCGGTCGTGGGCGCGGGCATGGTCGGCTGCTGCGTGGCCCGCCTCGTCTCGCGTGTGCCCGGAACCCGGGTGCAGCTGGTGGACGTGGTGCCCGAACGCGCCGAGACCGCCGACGCGCTCGGGGTGGACTTCGCCTCCCCCGCCGACGCCGACACCGACTGCGACCTGGTCTTCCACACCAGCGCGACCGAGTCCGGGCTGACCCGATCCCTGGACCTGCTCGCGCCCGAGGGCGAGGTCGTGGAGCTCAGCTGGTACGGGGACCGGCAGGTGATACTGCCACTGGGCGAGGACTTCCACTCCCAGCGCTTGGCCGTGCGCGCCAGCCAGGTCGGCATGATCTCCCCCGCCCGCCGATCGCGCTACGACCACGCCGAGCGCCTGGCCCTGGCGCTGCGGCTGCTCGCCGACCCGGCCTTCGACGCGCTGCTGACCGGGCAGAGCCGGTTCGAGGACCTCCCGGAGGTGCTGCCGCGCCTGGCCGACGGGAGCCTTCCGGCGCTGTGCCACCGGGTGGTCTACGACTGACCGGCGCCGCGGACCACAACCGGAACCCGACCAGAGGACCAGAGGAGCAGCACAGCGTGTACAGCGTCACCGTCCGCGACCACATGATGGTCGCGCACAGTTTCCGGGGCGAGGTCTTCGGCCCGGCCCGGGCCCTGCACGGGGCCACGTTCGTGGTCGACGCGACCTTCCGCCGCCGGGACCTGGACCCCGACGGGGTGGTCGTCGACATCGCCGAGGCCGCGCAGATCCTGTCGGCGGTCCTGGGCGGGCTCAACCACCGCAACCTCGACGACGAACCCGACTTCGCCGGGGTCAACACCACCTCCGAGTACCTGGCGGGGGTGGTGGCCCAGCGCGTCGCCGACCGGATGGGCGCCCGTGAGCGGGGGCTGGCCGGGCTCAGCGTGACCCTGCACGAGTCGCACGTGGCCTGGGCCTCCTTCGACCTCGACCTGTGACCGTGTTCGTGGTGCCGGAACCGTCGGCGCCCAGCGGCGGCGACGTCTACGACCGGCGCCTGGCCCAGGCTCTGGCGGCGGCGGGGCGCCCGGTACGGGTGGTCGAGGTACCCGGTTCCTGGCCCGTGCCCTCGGCAGCCGACCGCGCCGGGCTCGCGCGGGCGTTGGACGGCGCGGCCGAGGGCGCTGTGGTGCTCCTGGACGGACTGGTGGCGTGCACAGCCCCCGACGTGCTTGCGGCGCACGAACGCCGGTTGCGGCTGGTGGTCCTGGTGCACCTTCCCTTGGCCCTGGAGGGCGGGCTCACCCCCTCCGAGGCATCCGAGCGCCACACCCTCGAACACCGGGCCCTGGGCTCGGCCGCGCGGTCGGTGGCCACCAGCGACTGGGCCCGCCGCCACCTGCAGGAACAGCACGGCCTGACCCGCGTGGCCACCGTCGCCCCCGGGACCGACCCCGCTCCCCCGGCTCCCGGCACGGACGGGCGCTCCCACCTGGTGTGCGTGGCCTCGCTGACCCCGCGCAAGGGCCACGACGTCCTGCTTTCCGCCCTCACCCGCCTGGACACCGAACCCTGGCACCTGACCTGCGTGGGTCCTGGCACGGGCGCCCACGCCGACCAGCTGCGCGCAACGGTCGCCGAACGCCGATGGCAGGACCGCGTGCGCTTCACCGGGCCCTTGACCGGCACCTACCTGGACCAGGCCCGCGCAGCCGCCGACCTGTGCGTACTCGCCTCCCGCGCGGAGACCTACGGCATGGCGGTGACCGAGTCCCTGGCACGCGCCGTCCCCGTCGTGGCCACACAGACCGGCGGAGTACCCGAGGCGCTGGGCCGCGCGCCCGACGGGTCCCGCCCGGGGATCCTGGTCGCACCCGGCGACCCCGCCGCCCTGGCCGGCGCACTGCACGCGTGGTGCAACGATCCGGGGCTGCGCGAAGGTCTGCGGCGTTCGGCCCGCCTGCGCCGGGGGACCTTGGCAGGATGGGACCGGGCGGCCGAGCAGATGGCCGCCGTGCTCGACCGTGAGAGGTGGCCGTGAGCATCGCGGAGGGGTTCGCGCCCGAGTGGCTGGCCCTGCGGGAGAACGCCGACGCCGAGGCGCGCGCCACCGGACCGCCAACCCTGGTCTACGGCCACGGCGCGCTCGTGGCCGACCTGGGGTGCGGGACCGGGTCCATGGCGCGGTGGTTGGTGCCGCGCCTTCCCGGGTCCGGGCGCTGGCTGCTCGTGGACCGCGACCCCGAACTCCTGGACCTGGCCCGGCGCTCCGTCCCCGTTCCGGCCCGGACCCTGGAAGCGGACCTGGACACACTCCGCCCCGGGGACCTGCACGGCGTGAGCCTGGTGGTGGCCTCGGCGCTGCTCGACCTGCTCACCGAGGACCAGGCCGTGCACCTGGCACGCATCCTCGTCGATCTGGGGTGCCCGGCACTGTTCGCCCTGACCGTGCTGGGCCGGGTGGAACTGTGGCCCGCCGACCCGTGGGACGGGGAGTTCGCCGCGGCCTTCGACGCCCACCAGCGGCGCGGAGGCCGCCTCGGACCCGACGCGGCTCCGCTGCTGACCGAGGTCCTGCACCGGATGGGGCGGCGGGTCCGGCACTTCCCGAGCCCGTGGCACCTGGGCCCGCGCCACCCCGACCTGACCGAGGCATGGCTGCGCGGGTGGGTCGGTGCCGCAGCCGAACACCACCCCGCCCTGCCCGCCCGCGCCTACCTGGAACGGCGCCTGGCCGAGCACGCCGAGGGGCGCCTGCACGCGACGGTGCACCACACCGATCTCGCGGTACTGCCACCCGAGCCGTCGGCGCGGGCGTAGGGCCTGTTTGGCGAACACCGGCCCTCACCGTCACCCGCCGCCGCCCTCAACGGACGCCTTCGGCGCAGCATCTCTGTCTGCGCGACGCTCCAGCGGCACTCTCACGGCGTTCTCATCCGTCAACGGCACTTCCGGGCCGGGCCCCCGCTGTGCGATATTGCTGAGCTTGCGAAGCAGTGCACAGTAGGGGCCTCCTTCTTCGGCCTTGCGATAGCACCACTGGATACGCCCACCCGTGCCACGGTGGGACGCGAGACCGGTTGAGGGCCGGGGCGCCGGGGAGACCAGGGGTGAGGGGCCGTGGGGGCGGCCGGCCGGGTTCGGGCCGGAACGTCGGCACCGTCGGAGAAGGGACCGAGTGAGCACTGCAGCAGGGGGAAGCGCGGCACCGGTGTACGACCGTGACCGGTCCGCGCAAGACTCGTCCCGGGGAGGCACCGAGGGCCGATCGGTGCGGTCCCGGCAGGGCCGGGGCGGTGCGTGGCTGCGCGCGGCCGTGGGCGGCGCCGTGCTGCTCGCGGTGGTCTGGTGGTTCCCCGCGGAGGCCTTCACCTCGGCCTTCGCCGCTCTGCAGCCGTCCGTCCTGCTCTGGGCGCTGTGTGTGGGCGCGGTGACGACGGTGGCCAGTGCGGCCCGCTGGACCGTGGTCGCACGTGCGGTGGGCCTGCGGCTCTCGGGACCGCGGGCGGTGGCCGATTATTACCTGGCGATGCTGCTGAACGCGGTCCTGCCCGCGGGTGTGCTCGGCGACGTGCACCGCGCGGTCAGCCACGGGCGCGACACCGGTGAACTGGGGCGCGGGGTGCGCGCGGTGGTCCTGGAACGGGTGGCGGGGCAGATGGTGCTGGCGGCCGCCGCGGTCCTGGTGCTGGTCACGCTCCCGGCGGCGCTCCTGGGCCCGGGTCTGGGGGCGGTGGCGGTCCCGGCCGGAGCGGTGGCCGCGGTGCTGGCCGCGGGTGCGGTCGGGCTGCGCCTGGGCCGCAAACGCCGACCGCGGTGGTGGCGTGCCCTGCGCACGAGCGCCCTGGAGGCCCGCGCCGGACTGGTCGGACACGCGCCCGCGGTCGTGGTGCTGTCGGCGGTGGCCCTGGCCGGGCACGTGGGCCTGTTCCTGGTCGCCGCGTCCGCCGCGGGTGCGACTGCTCCCCTCACCCAGTTGGTGCCGCTGGCGGTGGTGGCGTTGCTGGCGATGAGCGTCCCGGTGAACGTGGGCGGGTGGGGTCCGCGGGAGGCCGCCACCGCTGCGGCCTTCGCCGCGGCCGGGCTCGGGGCCCAGGCGGGTGTGACGGTCTCGGTGGTCTACGGTCTGCTGGCCCTGGTCGCGGCCGCCCCGGGGCTGGTGGTCCTGGTGGCGCGTGCGCTGGGTACCCGGCGAGCCGGCCCTACGGCGGGGTCGGACCGGGGTCCCCGGTCAGCGCCTGCAGGTGGCCGGCGAAGCGCCGGGTGAGCGAGGCCAGCACCACCCGCCCCTTGTCGGCCCGGGCCAGGGAGGGCCGTCCCACCACACCGGACGGGGCGTAGGGGGCCAGCCCGAGCACGCCCATGTGGTCGCGCGGCCCGGTCAGGTGGTCGGCGTCGCGGTACCCGGGGCGCACCAGGTGCGGGGCCGCGTGCAGCAGCACGGAGGTCTCCAGTTCCCCGGCGTGCATGTCGGTGTCGTTGTCGGTGGCCAGTCCGGCCTCCGAACGCGCGGCCTCCCACTCCTGAGGTCCGGGGAAGAGCGCGATCCTCCCGCCCGAGGCCTGCGCGGTGTTGGCGAGCACGTGGTTGCCGCCGTGTCCGTTGACCACCGCCAGCCGCGCCGGTTCCAGGGAGGCGGCGATGTCGGTGACGACCGCGTCGAGGGTGCGCGCGGACACGCTCACCGTGCCGGGCCAGGCGGCGTGCTCGTGGGAGCACCCGAACGTGAGCGGGGGCAGCGTCCGCACGGGGTACGCGCGCGCCAGTTCCCGGGCCAGGACGCAGGCCACGACGGTGTCGGTCACCAGGGGCAGGTGTGCGCCGTGCTGTTCGAGGCTGCCGACCGGGAGGAGGGCGACCCGGGCGTCGCGGGCGCCCTCCTCGGGGCCGGTGGTCAGGGGCAGGGCGCCGTACTCGCTCTCGTGCATGGGTTCGGTCTTCCCTCGGGCGAGGGGACAGACCCGTGTCCGAGCGCCGGCAGGCGGGTCAGGTGATCTCCGCGCGCCGTGGGCACCTCGATCTGGCAGGTGCCGCCCCAGGCCAGTGTCACCGTGCCCATCATCGAGGTGGTCACCTCACCCCGGCCGGTGGAACGTTCGTAGAAGGAGCTGTACGCCGGGGTGGGGAACCCCCGGACGTCGTGGGGTCGGAGGCGTTCGTCGACTGACTGGCGGCCTTCACCCGCCGCTCCGGCTGACACCGGCCGTTTTCGGCGCACTAAACTCGCAACAGTGACCCCAGCAAACGACATCGTCGCCCGCAATGTGCAACTCCTGCGGGAACAGCGCGGACTCTCCCTGGCCGAACTCGCCCGCCGGGCGGGGGTCGCCAAGCAGACCGTCTCCAAGCTCGAACTCGGGACCGGAAACCCCACCGTGGACACGCTCCATGCGCTCTCCCAGGCGTTGGAGGTCCCTCTCACCCGGTTGTTGGCGGCCCCGGCCCAGCTGGTCATGGTCCAGCGCGACGGCGAGGCCCACTGGAACCGGGACGAGGGCCACTCCAGTCGGGAGCTGGACCACATCTACGGCTCCGGGATGATCGAGAACTACCTGCTGCGGGTCGAGACCGGCCAGGAGATCATCATCGAGCCGCACCCGCCGGGCACCCTGGAGCACCTGTACGTGATCGAGGGTCCGGTGCAGGTCGGCCCGGCCGACGAGCCCATCGATCTGGCCCCGGGGGATTTCGCGCGATACCCGGGCGACCGCACGCACGTGTTCCGCACGCTCGGGCAGCCGTGTGTGATGCACCTGGTCGTGAGTGTCCCCCGGTCCCACCCGGGCAGCGCGACCCCGGCCTCGCGGTCGACCCGCGGCTCGCACCGCCTGGCCGACCACGTGCAAGGCGAGGAGCACTGAACCGGGCACGGGAACGGCCCTGCCGGTGGAGGTCTCCGCTCCCCGGCAGGGCCGCTGCGCCGTATGTCGTGCTGGGTCGGCCGCTCAGCCCCGGCCGAGCAGCATCAGCCCGTGGGTACCGTCGGCCTCGTCCACCTCGGTGACGAACACGAACCCGGCTTCTTCCAGCAGGGCCATCAGGGAAAGGTCGGTCAGCGGGCACGGTGCCACGATCCTGCGGCACCGAGGGTCCTGCTCGAGCAGGACCGACGTGAGTGCTCCGAGGGCTGCCACGGCGTCCGAGGCCGACCCGCGGTCCACGACCTCGAGCACGATGTCGCGGGCGCCGACCGGGTAGGAGCGCGCCCACCGCCCGTGCACCGCGCGGGAGAGCGCGACCCGGACCGCCTCACCCTCGCGCGGGTGCATGGTCAGGGACAGCACCCGCGTCCCGTCGGCGAACCTCGGGTCCTCGATCTGCTCGGGGGCCCAACCGACGAGCCCTTCGGGAACGGGGACCGGTCCGCCCCGGTCGTAGTCCACCGGTGTGTCCATACGCCCTCCGTGTGTCGTGGCGGCAGTCCCGGGTGCAGCCATCAGCCCGCCCCCGTTGCCTGCCGGTCCCGGGCGGCCTCCTGCCGGGAGACCCACTCGCGCAGGTGGCGTTTGTCGAGCTTGCCACTGGCGTTGCGGGGCACCGCATCGGTGACCAGGAGCGAGCGCGGCAGTTTGTACCGCGCCAGGGAGTGCCCGCAGTGTTCGCGGACCTCCTCCAGCGTGGGTTCGGGGCCGGACCCGGTGCACGAGACGACGGCCACGACCCTCTCGCCCCAGTCCGGGTCGGGGCGACCGACCACCGCCGCGTCGGTCACACGGGGATGTTCCACGAGCACCCGTTCGACCTCGGCCGGGTACACGTTCTCCCCGCCGGAGATCACCATGTCCTTGAGACGGTCCACGATGAACAGGTCCCCGTCCGCGTCCACGTGGCCGATGTCGCCGCTGCGGAACCAACCGTCGCGGAAGGCGGCCCGGGTGGCCTCCTCGTTGTGCCAGTACCCGGGCGTCACGTTGGGTCCGCGCACCTCCACCTCACCGGCCGCACCGGGGCCGGTGACGGGGGTTCCGGTGGCCGGGTCGACCAGGCGCACCTGCCCGTAGGGCATAGCGGTCCCGGCCGAGGCGGGTTTCTTCGAGGACAGGTGCGGGGGCAGGAACGTCGCGAACGGGGCGGTCTCGGTCAGCCCCCAGGCCTGCTGCAGCCGCACGCCCGCCTTCTCGTACTCCAGGACCAGGCTGGGCGGCACCGGCGCGCCCGCGACCACCGGCGCCCGAAGCTCTGACAGATCGGCGTCGGCGAACCCGGGCTGCCGGGCGATGGCGGCGTACATCGCGGGCACGGCGAAGACCGTGTTGATCCGGTACCCGGTGAGATCCGTGAGCGCCGCCGCGGGGTCGAAGGAGCGCCGCACCACGACCGTGCCGCCGAGGGAGAGCGTGCCAAGGGTCAGGGCGTTGAGGCCGCCGATGTGGAACATCGGAGCGGCCGCGTAGGTGGTCTCACCAGGAACGTGCCCCACGGCCGAGGCGACGTTGAGCTGGTTCCACCACAGGTTGCCGTGGGTGAGCACCACACCCTTGGGGCGCCCGGTGGTTCCGGAGGTGTACATCAGGACGGCGAGCTCGTCGCTGCCCACCGTCGCCGGTGCGGGGATCCCCGCACCGCTGTCGGCCACACGCGAGAGGCGTTCCCACCCCGGTGCGGGGTCGGCCGCAGGCACGTGGGGGTCGGTGTCGACCAGCACACGCACCGGGGTGGGCAGCCGGGACACGATCTGCTCGACGAGTTCCCGGTGCCCCTCTTCGACGACCAGAACACGCGGTCCGGCGTCGGCCAGGACGACCTCGACCTCGGGTGCGGCCAACCGGAAGTTCACCGGGACGAACACGGCGCCGATCCGGGTGGCGGCCACGAGGGTCTCCAGCAGGGTGGCGCTGTTCAGTCCCAGGTAGGCGATCCGGTCCCCGCGCTTGAGCCCGGCCGCGGCCAGCCCCGCCGCGAACTCGGCTGTGCGCCGTTCCAGTTCGGCGAAGGTGGTGGTGTCCCCCTCGTAGACCAGGGCGGTGGTGTCGGGCCGGGCGCCGGCGATCCGGGCTACGGAAGCGGCGATACCGGGTGGCTGTGGTGTGACGGTCATGTTCATCTCCTGCGGGGAGGGGAGAAGGGGAAAGCGGTCACAGGTCGGCCCCTCCCGCCGGGGTCGCGAACCCCCGGACGGCGATGCCCCCGTCGACGGGGACGACGGTCCCGGTGACGTTGCCGCTGTCGCGCCGAGACGCCAGGAGGACGTAGGGGCCGGTGAAGTCCTCGGGTTCGGTGGTGGACTCGTAGAGCGGGACCATGGGCGCGGACCCCCCGCGGGCGGCAGCCTTGTCGAAGGACCGGGAGATGCTGCGCCCGCCCAGGTCCAGGCTGGCGGGACCGCGCAGGTCGGTGCGCATGCCGCCGGGGGCGACGGCGTTGACACGCACCTTGGGGGCCAGCTCGTAGGCCAGTTCACGCATGAGGCCGAGCCCGGCGTGCTTGCTGGCGGTGTAGAGCGGGCCTCCCCCGTTGGGCCAGAAGGAGGCGTTGGACAGGGTGAAGACGATGCTGCCGCGGGAGGCCACGAGCGACTTCCAGGCGGCCTGGGCAGCGAGCAGGTAACCCAGGACGTTGACGTGGAAGAGTTCGTCGAAGGCGGCAGTGGGATCGTCCTCCCCCAGCCGGGTGAGGGTGCGGTGGTAGTCCCAGATCCCGGCGTTGGGCACGAGGGTGTCCAGGCCGCCGAAGGCCTCCTCGGCGGTGGCCACGGCGGCGCGCAGGTCCTCCAGCGAGGTGACGTCGCCGTGCACGGCTCGGACGGTGTCGGTGCCGTGGTCCTTCTCGAGGACGGCGAGCTTGTCGGGGTCGTGGTCCACGACGGTGACGCGGGCGCCCTCTTCCACGAACCGGTCGGTGAGGGCGCGGCCGAGCCCGGAACCGCCCCCGGTGACGAGGATGCTGTCGCCGTCGAGCCAGCCGCGGCGGCCTGCTGCGGGGGTGTCACTCATCGCCGTCCTCCAGGAAGTCTCGCACGAGCCGATCGAACTCACTGCGGCGCTCCAGCTGCACCCAGTGGCCGCAGTTGGCGAAGACGTGCAGCTGCACGTCACGGATCTGCTTGAGCATGATCTGCGCGCCCTCGAGGGTGATGGTGCGGTCGTCGCGGCCCCACAGCAGGAGGGTGGGGGCCTTCACCAGGTGCAGGTCGCGCCAGAGGGGGTCCAGGCCGCGGCGTTCGGCGAAGGAGGCGTTGAGCACGTGGTAGAAGTCCTGGTGCTCGGGGTCGAGAGAGGCCTGGTAGCGCTCCTCCAGGGTCTCTTCGGGGATCTGCTTCGCGTTGTGCAGCATCACGCGCAGGTAGGTGCGCATCTTCTTCTGGCTGGGCCCGGAGCCGTTGAAGTACCGGAACATCTCCTTCTGCCCCTCGGTGGGGGTGGGGCCGAAGGGCAACCAACCTCCGCCGGGCGCCATGAGGACCAGCCGCTCGACGCGTTCGGGGGCGCGCTGGGCCAGGGCGAGGGCTGCGGCCCCGCCCAGACTGTTGCCGAGCAGGTGGGCGCGGCCGATGCCGAGGGCGTCCAGGACCTCCAGCAGGGCGGTCACGGTGTAGCCGGTGATGCCTTCACCGTCGCGTAGCTGCTCGGCGGTGGGCTTGTGGGAGCGTCCGAAGCCGGGCTGGTCCACGAGCAGGACCCGGAACCGGGGCGTGAGCGCGGCGAGGTTCTGATGGTAGTTGCTGTACCCGGAAGCTCCGGGGCCGCCGCCGTGCAGCATGACCAGCGGGGTTCCACTGCCGGCCTCCTGGACGAAGATCGGGCCCAGGGAGGTGTCGACGGTGTGTTCGGTCAGTGCCGGGCCGGCAGCGGTGTCCGCCCAGGTGGTGGCCACAGGGGTCATGGCTCTCCTGCCTCTAGAAGAAGGTGCTGATGTTCTTGGCGAGCAGGACGTTCTGCTCGAGGAGGATGGTGCGGCGGGCCACGCGCAGGCTCCCGTCGGCCTCGCGCCGCAGCAGGTCGGTGCGCCCGCCCGAGTACAGGTCGACCTCGTGCTCGAGGCGGTTGCGGTAGACGAGGAACCCGGTCTCGGCGACGTAGTGGGCGTGCTCGCGCGCGGTCTCCTCCGATACGCCCTGTTCGACAGCCTCGTCCTCCTCGGCGGGGCGCACCAGGAGGTTGGTGATGAGGTGTCGGGTGCGGGAGGGCGGGTCCTCGGCCCAGGCCATCCCGGACTCGAACCGGCGCACGCGCCAGGCCAGGCTGTCCTTGGTCTCGTCGAAGAAGGCGGCGCCGCCGGGGGCCGAGACCGACAGGCGTTGCTGGCGGCGCAGCCGGTTGGTGCGGGTGGGCGCCCAGTAGACGAGGTCTTCGGTGAACAGGTCCAGCCAGTCGCCGAACCGGTCGCCGTCCAGGTAGCGGGCCTCGTTGGCGTAGAGGACGTGGACCTCGAAGTGCAGCTCCATCGCCCGGGTACCGGTCGAGGGCGCCTGTGCGGGGGCCGCAGCGGGTGTGCTCACAGCGCCCCTCCTTTCAGCGGGAACGTACGGCTGCGGGTCGGCGCAGCAGGGACTTGAGGGGCCGGACGATGTCGGCCAGGGCATCGGCCTCCACGGGCACGGCGCGGTCGACGAGCCTGCGTGCAGCTCGGATGTCGTGGGGCCGGTCGAGGGATGCGGCGGCCACGCAGCGGTCGCCGCGCAGGCCGAAGACGGTGAAGGAGCCGCTGTCGACGTCTCCTCTGACGACGGTGTGGTCGGCCTCGGACATGGTGCCGACGGCTTCCAGGTGGACGCCGTGGCGGTCTGACCAGAACCAAGGGGCTCCCTGGGCGGGGACCGGGTTCCCGAGGATCGATGCGGCCGCGGCCCCGGCGTCCTTCAGCGCGTTCTCCCAGTGCTCGCCGTGTTGGGGACGTTCTTCGGTGCCGGGGTGGGCCTGGGCCAGGTCGCCGACCGCGTACACGCCGGGCGCGGAGGTGGCCCGCCGGGCGTCGACGAGCACACCCCGGTCGGTCTCGAGGCCGGCGTCCGCGGCCAGGGAGGGATCCGGGTCGGTACCGATTCCGGTCAGGAGCACGTCGGCGGTGACCTTCTCAGGGCCGCCCGCGGTGTCGACAGTGCAGGTGAGGGTCCCGTCGGAGCCCTCGTGGACCTGTCCGAGCGCGCCCTGGAGGGTGCGCACGCCGTTGCTGTGGTGCAGGCCGTGCAAGGCGGTGGCGATCTGCTCGCCCAGGAGGGGCACGAGGGGGACACCGACCGGGTCGATCACGGTGACCGACGCACCCAGCGCGCCGGCAGCGGCAGCGGCCTCGGCCCCGATGAGGCCGGCGCCCACGCACAGCACCCGGGTTCCAGGGGCGAGGGCGGCGCGCAGGCCCCTGGCGTCGTCGAGGGTACGCAGGACGTGGGTGCGTTCGGGGCGCACGAGCGCGGCCGGGAGACGACGGGGCACGCCGCCGGTGGCCAGGACCACGGCTCCGGCCCGGACCTGCTCGCCCCGTTCCGTGAGCACGGTCGGCCCGGCGGGGTCGAGGGAGACCACGCGTTCGCCCAGGTACAGGTCGATGTCGTGGTCGGTGTACCACTGGGCGGGGCGCAGGGCGGCCTCGTCGTAGGTGATGCGGCCGAGGAGGACGTCCTTGCTGAGCGGGGGCCGGTCGTAGGGCGGGTGTTCCTCGGCCGAGAGCAGGGTGACACGACCGGTGAAGCCCTGGGCGCGCAGTTCGGCGGCGGTGCTGACCGCGGCGAGGCCACCGCCGACCACGCACACGCTGTCGGGGACGGCACTCATGTGCTGCTCCCGGGGTGGAGCCAGAGCCCGTCGTCGCCGATCTCGACCTTGTGGGTGCGCGCGTTCTCGGTGGCCGGCATGCACAGGGCCTCGCCGGTGCTGAGGCAGAAGCGCCCGCTGTGCATCGGGCACTCGACCTCGCCGTCCTCGATCCAGCCGTCGGCCAGGGAGGCCTCGGCGTGGGTGCAGGTGTCGTCGAGGGCGTAGAATTCGCCGTCGCAGTGGAAGACGGCGATCCCGTCCCCGGTGCCGGTCCGTTCGGCGGGCACGACCACGGCCTCGCCGTCCTCGATGTCCTCGGGGACCCCGA
The DNA here is from genome assembly GCF_014892575.1 of Nocardiopsis coralli. Classification (GTDB taxonomy): domain Bacteria; phylum Actinomycetota; class Actinomycetes; order Streptosporangiales; family Streptosporangiaceae; genus Nocardiopsis; species Nocardiopsis coralli. The sequence continues at coordinate 58,930 of NZ_JADBGI010000002.1, forward strand.
CATGGATCGCTCGAACGGTCTCAGTCACGGTCGCCCTCCGGGGTCGTGTGGTTCTCGTGCCAGGCCGGTGTGTTCATCAGGTCGCGCCAGCGCGCGTAGAACCCGCGGGCGGCGTTGTCGCTGTAGAGTTCACCGACCCGGCCCGGGTAGTCCGGGTCGTGGTCGTCGTGGATTCCCAGGCCCATCTGGTAGTTGAGCGGGGTCCGGTTGGAGACGAACCCGCGGGAGACCGCCTGGATCTCGCTCCAGTTCTCGCCGTCGTCCTGCTCGAAGATGCCGCTGGGCCCGAAGGTCCGCAGGTTGTAGCGGCGCTGGGCCTGCTTGACCTCCTCGGGCATGTTCTTGTCGACCAGCACCCAGGTCCACACCTCCATGCGGTCGGGCCCCTTGGGGTGCCAGACGCGGATGGTGCCGTTGACGGGCAAGTAGGAGAAGTTCGGAAAGACCGTCGCGTGGCCGGTGGTCATGGGACCCTCGACCCGGGCCGAACCGAGGCGTTCGCGCAGCTGGTCGTAGTCGTAGTGCTCGTGGACCGCGGCGTCGTCGAAGCGGCTGCGCGGGTGCACGGGGAACCCGGCCCCGTGCCCGAGCGGTGAGGTGAACTGGCGCCCGGGGGTGTTGGCGATCTCGGTCTTGGGCCCCTTGCCGGTGGGAGACATGACCATCAGCGCCGAGGCGTGGGCCATGTTGACGTGGTACCAGTCGCTGGCGAACTGTTCGGCGGCGAGCTTCCAGTTGCCTTCGAGCACCCACTTGGTGACGCCGTCGACGACCTCCGTGCCCTCGGGGTCGCGGTCGAGGAAGGCGTCCATGTACCAGGCCATGTCGCCGAGCGCCTCGATGAGGTCTGGGGCCTCGGGGTTCCAGGTGCCGAAGACGAGTCCGCGGTGGTTCTGGACCCGGGCGACCTCGCGCAGCCCCCAGTCGGCGGTGTCGAAGTGGTCCGGATAGGCCTCGGCGTTGGGGACGTTGACCAGGTTTCCCGACAGGTCGTAACCCCAGCCGTGGTAGCTGCAGGTGAAGTTGCGGGTGGTCCCGGCGTCGGCCCGGCACAGGCGCATGCCGCGGTGGCGGCAGGTGTTGAGGAAGGCCCGCACGGTGCGGTCCTTGCCCCGGACCACGACGACGGGGTCCTCGCCCATGTAGGTGGTGAAGAAGTCCCCCGGTTTGGGCAGCTGGCTCTCGTGGGCCAGGAAGAGCCAGCTCGGAGCGAAGACCCTGCGCAGTTCCTGCTGGTAGAGGCCTTCGTCCTTCCAGATGCGCCGGTCGATCACACCCCGTTCGATGTCGAGGTAGGCGCCGGCGTCTGCGGAGGGCGGAGAGTGTGCCCGCCAACTCCGTCCCGCAGGGGGTTCTGTGATGGTCACGGTCTCCTCCGAGGTGTTTCCGGTGCGAGCGGCGCGGTGGGTCTGTGCGCCGCACGTCACACACATCACCGTGTCGGCGGGCGGCTTGACCATCCGTCGTGCCGGATCGCGGAACAGGGACGACGGCTCCGCGAAACGCTCCGGAAAAACTCCGTTCGCAGGGGTGTCATTTTTAGGTGACGTTCGTCTAATCTGTTTACCACCGAGAGACAGCCACGTCGGAGGACACAGCAATGACCACGACGCCCGCGCTCCCCCGGCCCTCGGGCGAACGGAGCCCCGACCCCTCCAGCCGCACAGCGGTGGACAAGGCCCTGGAGCTGATGCGTTTCCTCGGTTCCCACCAGGAGGCCATCGGCGTGAGTGAACTGGCCCGCCGCACCGGGCAGACCAAGTCCACGGCCTTCCGGCTCCTGGGCATCCTCGAACGCAACGGGATGGTCCAGAGGCAGGGGACCGACTACCAGCTCGCGCGGAAGGTCTACGACCTGGGCGCACGCGTACACGCACCCCGGCAGACGTGGCTCGCGGAGGTGCTCACCCCCTTCGTCGCCGAGCTGTACGAACTCACCCACGAGACGGTGCACCTGGCGACCCTGCGCGGCACCGACGTCGTCTACCTCACCAAGCTGCACGGCCACCGCGCCGTGCCCGCCCCCTCCCGTGTCGGATCACTCGTACCCGCCCACTGCACAGCGGTCGGCAAGAGCCTGCTCGCGCACTCCCCCGACACCGTCGAGGCTCTGCTGGACCGCGGACTGCACCGCATGACGCACCGCTCTCTGCAGGGACGCCGCGCACTGCAGCGGGAGCTGTCCACCGTGCGCGCGCACGGCCTGGCCTACGAGACCGAGGAGTCCGCGCCCGGACTGCGCTGTGTGGCCGCGCCCGTGCTGGGCCGCGGAAACCGCCCCGTGGCCGCCCTGTCCGTGGCCGGCAGCACCACCGGTTTCGACCCCGAGCGCTTCACCGACCGGCTCCGCCGCATCGCCTACGCAGCGTCGCTGGCGGTCAAGCACGCCCAGGCCCGCAGCGCGGCCGCCTGACCCGGCGCCGGACTCCCCACGCATAACGAGGGCCGCCCTACCCCACCCGCATTGCGGTGGACGGGGCGGCCCTCGTGTTCGCACAGGTCAGGCGTCGGGGGCGGCAGTGGTCACCGCGAACCCGGCGATCCACTCGGGGATCGCCTCGTAGAAACGCGACCGCACCGTGTAGGAGCCCTGGGCCGAGAGGGAGGCGTGCGCGGCGATCCAGGTCCGCACCTCGTGCGCGGACCCGCCTCCCTCTGCCTCGAACCACGCGTTGGTCCAGGTGTCCACCCGGTCCAGGTCGCCCTTGCCCAGAGTGTCCAGGACGAGGCGGTCCCACTCGGGGTTCAGCTCACGTCGGCCGGACGTGCCCGCCACGTAGTCGAGCGCGCCCTGCAGCACCCGCTTCTCACCACGGGCCCTCTGCTCGGGGGTGGGCGGGGTGCCCTCGATCAGAGCGTCGGCGACCTTGGGCGGGGCACCCTCGAGCACCGGCACCGGCGGGTCGTGGGACAACCCGCCCGAGGCGAGGAAGAGCACGCGCCGGTCCAGGTCGGCGGCGGCGCGGCCGATCGCCTCGCCCAGGGCGCGCACGCGGCGCACCGGGCCAAGCGGCGAGGCCACACCGTTGATGTAGACGGGGACCACGTCGACGGTGTCGATGCCGCCGAAGAGCACCTCGAGGGGCTGGACGAACCCGTGGTCGACCTTCATCCGGGCCGAGATCGTCAGGTCCACGTCCTGCTCGAGCACCGACCCTGCGATGGTCTTGGCCGCCTCGGTGTCCACACGCAGGGGACCGGCCTCCGACCCGAAGTCGCCGACCGACTCGGCGGAAGTGCCCAGGCAGAAGGGCGGCATCTTCTCGTAGAAGAACCCGTTGTAGTGGTCGGGCGCGTACAGCACGACCAGGTCGGGGTCGAAGTCGCGGACGAAGGCGCGGGCCTCCTCCAGTGCGGCGTCCACACGCTGCACGGTCTCGTCCGCGGGCTGGTTGGTCCCCATGAGCGGGGAGTGGGAGAGGCCGACGAGTGCGACCGGCATGGTGTAACTCCTTTTCAGGGACGGGCGATGTCAGGAGGGCAGGACGACGGCCTTGCCGGTGAGCTCACCGGCTTCCATCGCCCGGAACCCGGAGTGCACGTCCTCCAGCGGCAGGACGCGGTCCACCACGGGGCGCAGGCCGGTCGCCTCCATCATCCGCAGCATCGCGACCAACTCGTGGCGGGTGCATCCGGTCGAACCGATCACCCGCTGCTGCAGGTAGAAGATGCGGGCCAGATCGGCCGGCGGGTTGGGGCCGCTGGTGGCACCGGCGATGACGACGGTGCCACCGGGGCGCAGCGACCGCAGGGAGTGTTTCCACGTGGCGTCTCCGACGGTCTCGATGACCACGTCGACCTTCTCGGTCAGCCGTTCACCGGTTGGCACGGCCGCGCGGGCGCCCCAGTCCAGGGCGGCCTTGCGTTTGGCCTCGCTGCGGCTGGTGGTGTACACGACCGCACCGGCCGCCGAGGCCAGCCCGATCGCCGCCGAGGCGACCCCTCCCCCGGCGCCCTGCACGAGCACTCGGTCACCGGCGCGGACACCGGCGCGGGTGAAGAGCATCCGGTAGGCGGTGGTCCATGCCACGGGCAGGCACGCGGCCTCCTCGAAGCTCAGCCAGGAGGGCTTGGGCACGAGATTGCGGCGGGGCACCGTCAGGTACTCGGCGAAGGAGCCGTCGTGGCGCTCGGACAGCAGAGCCCGGTTCGGGTCGAGCGTCTCGTCTCCACCGCCCGCGTCGGCGTCGGCGATCACCGGGTAGACGATGACCTCGTTGCCCTCCTCGTCCACCCCGGCCGCGTCGCACCCCAGGACCATGGGCAGGTGCTCGGCCGGATGGCCCACCCCGCGCAGCGTCCAGAGGTCGTGCATGTTCAACGCCGACGCCTTGACCTGGACCCTCGCCCACCCGGGCGGGGGATCGGGCACCGGAACGTCGTCGAGGACGAGGCCGGACAGCGGGTCGTCGGCGTCCTGGGAGATGGCTACGGCTGCTCTCATGTCCCGCAGCGTGCACCAGGCTCGTCGGCACCTGACAGCGCGCGTTCCGGCACACGGCACGCGGTCCGGTGCGGGCTGCGCGCGTTCCATCCGGCGGAACGCGAGCCTGCACCGCTGCGGCGCCGGTGCGAGGGTCCCACCCATGACAAGACAGAAGATCCCGGCGGCCATCGTGGGCCCCGGCAACATCGGAACCGACCTGCTGGCCAAACTCCGCCACAGCGAGGCCCTGGACGTGCGCTCCGTCGTGGGCGTCGCCGAGTCCGAGGGGCTCGCGCGCGCCCGCGACCTGGGACTGCGCACCTCCTCCGAGGGCGTGGACTGGCTCCTGGCCCAGGACGAGCTCCCCGAGATCGTCTTCGAGGCGACCTCGGCCAAGGCGCACGCGGCCAACGCCCCCCGCTACGCCGAGGCCGGCATCCAGGCCGTCGACCTCACCCCCGCGCACCTGGGGCCGATGGTGAGCCCGGCGGTCAACGGGCACGAGCACGCCGCCTCGCCCAACGTCTCGATGATCACCTGCGGCGGCCAGGCGACGATCCCGATCGTGCACGCGGTCTCCAGCGTGACGCGGGTCCCCTACGCGGAGATCATCGCCTCCATCGCCTCACGCTCGGCCGGCCCCGGCACCCGCGCCAACATCGACGAGTTCACCCACACCACCGGGCAGGCCGTGGCCGAGGTCGGCGGCGCCGAACGCGGCAAGGCCGTGATCGTGCTCAACCCCGTCGAGCCCCCGATGATCATGCGCGACACCGTCTACTGCATGGTCGGCCCCGACACCGACCGTGCGGCCGTCACCGAGTCGGTGCACCGGATGGTGGACCGCGTGCGCGAGTACGTGCCCGGATACACGTTGCGCGCCGACCCGCAGTTCGACGACCCGGCACCGGAGTGGGGCGGCAACGGACGCGTCACGGTCCTGCTGGAGGTGCGGGGCAACGGCGACTTCCTCCCGCCCTACGCCGGGAACCTCGACATCATGACGGCCGCCGCCGCGCGCATCGGCGAGCTCATGGCCACCGCACGGATCGGAGCCCGCGCATGACCCGCCCCGCACTCACCCACGACGTCCGCATCATCGACACGACCCTGCGCGACGGCAGCCACGCGATGGGCCACCGTTTCACCGAGGACCAGGTGCGCTCCACGGTCCGTGCCCTGGACCGGGCCGGCGTGGAGTGGATCGAGGTCAGCCACGGCGACGGTGTCGGGGGTTCCTCCTTCAACTACGGCTTCTCCGGCACCGACGAGATGGACCTGATCGCCGCCGCGGCCGAGGAGGCGGGCCGGGCGCGCATCGCGGTTCTGCTGGTACCCGGCATCGGGACCGCCGACGACCTGCGGCGCGCGCACGCGGCCGGCGCGCGCATGGTACGGGTGGCCACGCACTGCACCGAGGCCGACATCTCGCCCCAGTACTTCGAGGTCGCCCGCGAACTGGGCATGGAGACCTGCGGGTTCCTGATGATGGCGCACCGGGCCGAGCCGAAGGTGCTGGCCGAGCAGGCGCGCATCATGGTCGACGCCGGGTGCCAGAGCGTCTACGTGACCGATTCCGCGGGTGCCCTGCTCATGCACGAGGCGCGCGAGCGTTTCGAGGCGTTGGTGGCCGAGGTCGGCGACCAGGCCTGGGTGGGGTACCACGGCCACCAGAACATGTCGCTGGGTGTGGCCAACTCGGTGCTCGGCCAACAGGCCGGCGTGCGCTACTTCGACGGATCGCTGTGTGCCCTGGGCGCGGGCTCCGGGAACTCCCCCACCGAGGTACTGGGTGCGGTCTTCGACCGGCTCGGGGTACGCACGGGCCTGGACGTGGCCTCGCTGCTGGACGCGGCCGAGGACGTGGTGCGGCCCTACCTGCCGCGCTGGCCCAAGATGGACCGCAACGCCATCGTGCAGGGCTGGGCGGGGGTGTACTCCTCGTTCCTGCTGCACGCCGAACGCGCGGCGGCCCGCTACGGCGTTCCGGCCCAGGACATCCTGCGCCGCTGCGGTGAGCTCGGCTACGTGGGCGGCCAGGAGGACATGATCATCGACGTGGCCGTGCAGCTCGCGGCCGAGGAAGAGGGGACCGCACCGGTGGACGAGCGGGAGAAGGAGGCCGTGCGATGAGCCTGGCACACGAGCGGGCCCGCGCCCTGTACGAGGCGCGCCGGACGGGGGAGCCCATCGCCCCGTTCACCGACGAGGACCCCTCTCTCGGCATGGCGGAGGGCTACGAGATCCAGCAGGAGCTGGTGTCGATGCTGGAGGCCGACGGCGACCGGGTCGTGGGCCACAAGGTCGGGCTGACCTCCGCCCCGATGCAGCGCCTGCTCGGCGTCGACTCGCCCGACCACGGGCCGGTGCTGTCCTCGGTGCTCTACCCCGACGGCGCGACCGTTGCGCTCGGGGACTTCGTCGCACCCAAGGTCGAGGCCGAGGTGGTCTTCACCCTGGGTGAACGGTTGCAGGGACCGGGCGTCAGTGTGGAACAGGCGCGTGCGGCCGTCGCGGACGTGCGCGCGGGTCTGGAGATCGTCGACTCGCGCATCGCCGACTGGCGTATCAAGCTGGCCGACACCGTCGCGGACCTGGCGTCGATGGGCGCGGTGGTGCTGTCCGAGCGCCGGGTCGACCCCGCCGAGGTGGACCCGCGCCTGGTCGGCATGGTGCTCGACCGTGACGGCGAGGTCGTGGACACCGGCGCGGGCGCCGCGGCGCTGGGCGATCCGGTGGCGGTCGTGGCCTGGCTGGCCAACACCCTGGGCGAGAACGGGGTGTGCCTGGAGCCGGGGCACGTGATCATGACGGGCGCCCTGCACGCGGCGGTCCCGCTGGCGGCCGGACAGGTCTTCACCGCCGAGTTCGACCGCCTGGGCCCGGTCTCGGTGAAGGTCGGCCCCGAGCCCGGCGCCTGAGACCGCGCCGCTGTGTGCGCACCCCCTCCCGACCGGGGGTGACCGACCAGCGAGGACCGGCGGTTCCCGGTGCCTCCTAATGTGGGGAACCCCTGTCGAGACGAGCGCTTGGAGACCCCGTGGACACCGTCCTGTTCGACATGTTCGGCGTCATCGCCCGCACCCAGTCCGACGAGAGCCGGGCCGCCCTGGAGCGCGCCTCCGGCCTGGACCCCGAGGTGTTCTGGGGTTCCTACTGGGGCGAGCGCCAGGCCTACGACCGCGGCGACGTGGACGGGCCGGCCTACTGGCGTACGGTCGGCCGCGGCGCGGGCACCGGGTTCGACGACCGGGCGGTGGCCGAACTGGTGGAGCTGGACCTGGCGAGCTGGTCGCGCGTGGACGAGGAGATGGTCTCCCTGGTCACGGGCCTGTCGCAGTCGGGCGTGCGGTTGGGGCTGCTGTCCAACATCCCCTTCGAGATCGCCGACCTGTTCGAGGCCGAGCACGCGCGGGTGCTGGACCTGTTCCCGGTCCTGGGCCTCTCGTGCCGGATCGGGCGTGCCAAACCCGAGGCGCAGGCCTTCGACTGGTGCCTGCAGGGCCTGGGCGTGGAGCCGGGCCGTGTGCTGTTCGTCGACGACAGCGAACGCAACGTCGCGGCCGCCCGTGAGCTGGGCCTGGGCGGTCACCACTTCACCTCCGCCGAGGGGCTGCGCAAGGAGCTCTCCGAGCGCGGGATCACCGCCGACTGAGATCGGATCGTGCAGGTGAGGGGCCCGGTGGCGACGCCGGGCCCCTTGTGCGCGGGGTCCAGGGGTGCACAACGGTCGGAATATTGGTTAGGCTAACCTCACTGACGCCGTCGCCCGTGTGCCCTGCCGGAGGACCGCCTTGTTGCGCATGCAATTCCCCGAGAACCGCGAGATGATGCGGACCCGTGTGAGCCGTGTCGAGCGGACCACCGACAACTTCGTCACGGTGACCGTGCAGGGCCCGGAACTGGCCCACTTCGAGTTCCTGGGCCGGGACCAGTGCGTACGCGTGTTCTTCGCCCGCCCCGGGCAGGAGAGCCTGACCCTGCCCGAGTACGACGGCGAGGGCTGGTTCCCCCAGTACAAGCAGATGCCCGACGACGTGCGCCCCTACGTGCGCAACTACACGATGCGGCGCTTCGACCCCGACACCCTCGAGCTGGACATCGAGTTCGTCGCCCACGGCGACCAGGGCCCGGCCTCGGCCTGGGCACTGTCGGCGTGCGAGGGCGACGAGCTGGGCCTGTTCCCCGAGTGCATCTACTACCTGCCGCCCACCGAGGCCGACTGGCACCTGCTGGTGGGCGACGAGAGCGCGGTCCCGGCCCTGCTGGCGATCCTGGAGCAGGCCCCCGAGGACCTGCGCGCCCAGGTCTACCTGGAGGTCCCCTCCCCCGCGGACGTGCGCCCGGTCCGCGCCCCCGAGGGCACACAGGTGCACTGGCTGCCCCGCCAGGACCCCCACGCGACGCCGGGCCGGCTCGCGCTGAGCACCGTGCAGTCCTCCGCCCTTCCGAAGGGGCGCCCCTACTGCTGGGTGGCCGGGGAGAACGGCCTTCCCACGGGGCTGCGCCGCACCCTGGTGCGCGAGCACGGGGTCCCGAAGGAGGACATCACGTTCGTGGGGTACTGGCGCGAGGGTGTGGCCGCCATCGGCTGACCCCCTGGTCACAAGGGCGGGCCGACCGCGCTAACCTGGACACACCAGACTTAGGCAAGGCTTGGCTAAACATCCTTCGGTGAGGTCCCCATGAACCCCGGTCCGCTCCCCCGTGTCGGCGTGCTCGGCGCCGCCGCGGCATCCCTTCTGCTCGTCACCTCCTGCGCCGGCCAGGACCCCGACCCCGGCTCGGCCGACGGCGAGGGCACCCGGACCGTCGAGACCGTCCACGGCGACGTCGAGGTGCCCGAGAACCCCACCGACGTGGTCGCCCTCGGGTGGTCCGACGCCGAGGCCGCCCTGGCCCTGGGCGTGGAACCGCTCGGTGTCGCCGACTGGCTCGAGTACGGCGGCAACGGGGTCGGCCCCTGGGTCGACGACCTGGTCGAGGGCGAGCCGGTCCAGCTCGGCACCATGGAGCCCAACGTCGAGGCCACCGCCAACCTGGAGCCCGACGTCATCCTCGACACCCGCTCGGACCTGTCGCAGGAGCGCTACGACATGCTGGCCCCGGTCGCCCCCGTCGTGGGCCCGCCGCCCGGCGTCGAGATCACCTACGGCACCACCTGGCAGCAGCAGACCCGCCAGGTCGCCACCGCCCTGAACGAGGAGGAACGCGGCGAGGAGGTGGTCACCGAACTCGAGGACCGCTTCGCCGAGCTGCGCGAGGAGCACCCCGAGTTCGCCGACCACACCATCGCCGTGGGCGCCTACAACTACGACGGCGGCTTCGGGGCCTACGTGCCCGGCGACTCGCGCACCGACCTGCTCACCGACCTGGGCTTCGAGTACGACAGCGACCTCGCCGACATGGCCGACGGCGCCTTCTACACCGACCTGGCCTCCGAAGACGTCGAGGCCCTGGACGCCGACCTCACCGTCGTCTTCCCCCTGGAGGCCGGCGCCGCCGGGGAACTGGAGTCCGACCCGGTCCTGCAGGGCCTGGAATCGGCCCAGGACGACCGCCTGATCGTCCTGGACGACCAGGACCTCATCGACGCCTTCTCCAGCGGCTCCGCGCCCGGCGTGCACGCCGCCCTCGACGGCATCGTGCCGCTGCTGACCGAGGCCCTGGAACAGTAACGACGCGCTGTTCTCACCGGGCGCGCAGGTGGTCGTGCAGGCCGCGGGCGACACGGCCCATCAGGGCCTCCGCACCGGGCTGCACGACCGCCGGCACCCGCGACTCGGTCAGGGCCGCCACGGCCAGCGTCTGCCCGTCGGCGTGCTCGACCACCCCGACCTCGTGGCGGCAGTTGAGCACGGTCCCGGTCTTGGACGACCAGAGGGCCGAGTCGGAGGCGAAGTCCGGCGACAACCGCTGACGCAGCATGTTCGCGCCCAAGAGCCCGCGCACCCGCTCGGCCACCGGCGCAGCCACCACCGTGGGCCGCCACACCTCCTGCAACAGGTCCACGTAGGCGCGCGCCGACCCCGAACTGGCGTGGGTGACGTCCAGTTGGCGCACCGGGTGCCCGTGCCCCTCGGTGGGCGCACCGATCGCCAGTTCCAACGCCAGGTGGGCGTCGCCGGGGGCCAGTGCGCCCAACGGGGTGGTGGCCACCTCGGCGATACCGTGGCGCACGGTGATCCCGTGCACCCCGACCCGCCGCAGCACGTCCGCGACCAGCTCGGGCGGGGTCGACTCGAACAACAGCTCGGCGGCGGTGTTGTCGCTCAGCGCGGTGGCCAGGTACAGCAGGTCCTCCACCGCCAGACGCACCGGGTGGCGGAACTGCGCCAGCCCGATCGGCCCCGGGGTGGAGTCGCGCCCCGGAACCACCTCGACCGTGCGGGCGCCGTCGAGCTCACCCAGGTGGATGCGTTCGACGGTGGCCAGGGCCAACGGAACCTTGGCCAGTGAGGCCGTCGGGTAGGGCAGGTCCGGCCCCAGGGCGAGCTCCTCACCGGTGTCCAGGTCCCGCACCAGGAAAGAACCGCCCAGCCCGCCCTCCTCCAACAACTGCTCCAGGTCACGGACCAGCGCGCGCTCATGCATCGTCTCCCCTTCCCGTCCGGGCACCCAGGAACCGGGCCAGCGCCCCCGCCAGGTGTGCGTGCACCCGCGCGCCCGCCTCGTCGTCGGCACCGGACAGACGGTAACCGCGCTCCAGCACCGCATCGCGCAACGGCAGCCAGTCCAGGGACAGCTCCCGTGCCTGGTGCGCCGAGCACAGCAGGAGGTCGTCGCGGGTCAGCACCTCGGTGAGCGCCCCGGCGACGGACCGGGCGAGCGCCACCTGCCCCGGGCGCAGGCCCACGGCGTCGCGCACCCGGGACAGGCGGTCGCGCACGTGCGGGACGTCGTCCTCCGGGGTGATCCACACCCGCCGGCCCGCGGCCCCGACCCTGGCGCGCCCCACCCGCAGCGCTTCCAACCGCACCCCGCCGGCGTGCGCGTCGTGGGTGCCGGCCAGGCCGAGCGGGACCACCCAGGAGGCCTCGTCGGCGGGGACGGTCTCCAGGGCCAGGCGCACCTGGTGAGCGTTGAGCAGGGAGCGCCGTTCGGCGCGGGCGACCGGGCGCAGGTCCAGATGGAGCCCGCTCCCCCGCGCCTCGGCGTCCAAATGGGCCAGGTCCAAGGGCGTGCACACGTCGGGCACCGCCAGGGTGACCGGGCGGCGCAGGGCGCGTTCGGCCTCCTCCCCCAGGTCGTCGGCGAGCGCGACCAGGCGCCGGGCGGTGGGCAGCAGGTCGCGGCCGAACGCGGTGAGCTGGGCGCGCCGTGCCGAGCGGTCGAACAGGGGCGCGCCCAGGTGTTCCTCCAGGGCCGAGACCCGCCGGCTGGCGACGGGTTGGCGGACCCCGGCGGCCTGCGCCCCGAGGGTGAAACTGCCGCGTTCGCCGATGTGGACGAACACGCGGCACGCACCGACCAAGTCCATGACCGGTGACTATACCGAAACCGCATGGAAGGTGCCGTTTCTGTCTTGGACCGCATCACACGTGCGGGAGCAGACTCCGTGGTGTCCCTGTGGTGGCGCCGTCGTCCCTGGTGGCGGGCGCCCCCGTGATGCGAGGAGGAGACCTGTGTCCACCAACGCCCGCCTACGCCCCGCGGCCGTCCTGACCGTGTCCCTGGCACTGGCGCCCCTGGCCGGGTGCGCTACCGGGCAGGCCGCCCCGGACCCGGCCCCGTCGGCGGACCCGGCGGCCGCGGCGGAGGAGGCCTTCACCGCCCTGGAGTCGGAGTACGACGCCCGCCTGGGGGTCTACGCCCTCGACACCGGCACCGGACAGGAGGTCGAGTACGGCGCCGACGACCGCTTCGCCTTCGCCTCCACGTTCAAGGCCCTGGCGGTGGGTGCGCTGCTGCACCAGCACGGCGCCGAGGTCCTGGATGAGGAGATGCCGCTCGGCGAGGGCGACCTGCTCGAGAACGCGCCGATCGCCGAGGAGCTCGTGGAGGAGGGGCGCACGTCGATGACCCTGCGCGAGGCCTCCGACGCCACGGTCCGCTACAGCGACAACACCGCCGGCAACCTCGTGCTGGAACGCCTGGGCGGGCCGGACGGGTTCGAGGAGGCGCTCCGGGAGATCGGCGACGAGACCACCAACTCCGACCGGTGGGAGCAGGCCCTCAACGAGGCCGCCCCCGGCGACGAGCGCGACACCAGCACCCCGCGTGCCATGGCCGAGTCCCTGCAGTCCTACGTGCTGGAGGAGGACACCCTGCCCGAGGAGGAACGCGAGTTCCTCACCGACCTGCTCGAGCGCAACACCACCGGCGACACCCTGATCCGCGCCGGGGTGCCCGAGGACTGGGAGGTCGGCGACAAGACCGGCGGGGGCGGGTACGCGACGCGCAACGACATCGCGGTGGCCTGGCCGTCCGAGGGCGATCCGGTGGTGATCGCGGTGATGTCCGACCGCGAGGACGAGGACGCCGAGTACGACGACGCCCTGGTCGCCGACGCCACCGAAGCGCTCGTCGAGGCCCTGGACTGAGCCCTTACCGGCCTCCCCGCATGACCGGTGCCCCGCCCTGGACGGCCAGGACGGGGCACCGCTCGTTCCGGAGGGCTCGGTGTGCTCCCTGCACCGGCAGGGGGCGGGCACCGCACCCCGCGGGGTCAGTCCTCGAGCTCCTTGATCTGCACGTCGCGGAACCAGACGTCCGAACCGGTGTGGTGGTTCTGCATCCCGATCCGGCCCTCACTCAGGTCCCGGTCGGGGTCGGCGCCCTCGCTGTCGAAGTCGTTGATGAGTTCACCGTTCAGGTACACCTGCACGTTGTGGCCCTCGACGACGATCTCGTAGGAGTTCCACTCCCCCGGCGGGTTCAACGCCTCGTCCCTGGCCTCGATGTCGGCGCCCTGGAAGCTGTAGATCGCTCCCGTGGTGAGCTCGGGCTCGTCCATGGCGTCGATCTGGACCTCGAAGCCCTCGTTGCGCGCCTCCGGGTCGCCCTCGGGGTCGGGGACACCGATGTGCACACCGGAGTTGTCCTCGCCGGTCATCTTCCAGTCCAGCTTCAGGCTGTAGTCGGTGAACTCTTCGGGGTGGGTGGTGAGCCCCAGTCCCCCGACCGAACGCACCGAGCAGTCGGCCTGGGTGATGAAGTCGCCCGGGCCGGCCATCTCCCAGTCGGCGAAGCTCTCCTGGGTTCCGTCGAAGAGCATGCGGTAGCCCTCGTCGGGCTGGGCGGGTTCGCACGAGCCCGGTCGGAGCCGCAGGTGGTCCCAGTTCACGTGGCCGTCGTCGTCCTCACCGGCGGTGACGGTGACCGTGTTGCGCCCCTCCTCGAGCTCGAGCTCCTCGACGTGGTCGGCCCACTGGTCCCATTCCCCGGTGGACTCGACCGTGATCTGGCCCTGGTCCTGCCCGTTGACGGACAGCGAGATCGTCTTGTCCATCTCCGAGGGGTTGGGGCCGTTGGCGTAGCGGAAGGTCACCGGGTGGGTGCCCGCCTCGTCCACGTCGACGTCCCACGTGACCGAGGAACCGGTCTCGCCGAACCCGCTCACGTAACCCTCGCCGGTGTGGTTGCCGTGCTCCTCGTCGAGCACGGCGTTGCCGCCCAGGGTCGCGTTCTCGGCCTCGTGCACCCCGGTCTCGTTCGGCGGCTCCTCGTGGTTGGGGATGGTGTGCAGTGTGTACCAGGCCTCGGTGCTCCACAGCTCCTGGCCCTCGGCCGATTCGAAGGGGCGCGGAGAGCGCACGTGGACCACCCGGTCCTCACGCAGCCCGTCGATGTCCAGGCTCACGGTCAGCCCGTCGTCGGAGACCGACGCGTCGGCGACGGACAGCTGCTCCTGGTTGAGCTTGGGACCGCCGTAGTCCGACGTGGGGTTGTACGACCACTGCTCGACCTCGTAGGCGTCGCCGAGGTCGGCGATCACGTCCTCGGAGACCGGCTGGGTGTAGGTGATGTCGAACCCCTGCTCGGTGGCCTCCATGGACACCATGTCCATGGCCTCCTCCGAGGTCGGCGTCAGCTTCTGCAGACCGTGGTCGAGCTTGCCGGGCTGTTCCCAGTTCCCGCCACCGCCGATGCCGCCGACGTAGAAGGAACCGTCGGGGCCGATCTCGAGCCGGCTGACCCCCGACTCCAGGCCCTGGGTCATGCGGAAGACGGCGCCCTGCTTGTCGCCCTCGACCTCTTCGATGAAGCCGCGCTGGATACCGCCGTAGGTGACGTCGCCGAAGACCAGCTGGTCCTCGAAGGGGCCCTCCTCCACGGTCACGGGGTTGGTCGGCGAGTTGGAGATCTCACCGTGCGGGAGCCACAGCACCGGATCGGTCACCGGCTGGTCGTCGAAGGGGCCCTCGGGGGTCGTGTAGTGGTTGTAGAACCCGCCCTCCTCGATCTCGACGAGCTTCGAGGCGGGGAGCCAGTCGCCCTGGTTGTCGTTGACGTAGATCTCCTCATCGGGGCCCCAGCCGATGCCGTTGGGCGTACGCAGACCGCCGGCGACGTACTCCACCTCGCCGCTGTCCTTGTCGACCTTGATGGAGGTGCCGCGGTTCTCCACGTGCTGCGGCACGGTGGTCCGGCCGCCGGGGGTGATGGCCACCGACAGGTTGAGGTAGTAGTGGTCCTCGTCCATCAGCAGGCCGAACCCGAACTCGTGGTAGGTGTCGCCCGAGGGCCAGGTCGCGATCTCCTCGGTGTCCTGGTAGACGCCGTCGTCGTCCTGGCCGGTCAACCGGCTGAGCTGGTGCTTCTCGGCGACGATGATCTCGCCGTCGTCGATGACCACACCCTGGGGTTCGTTCATGTCGGTCGCGATGACCTGGGTGGTGATGTCCTCGGGGTCGGCGTCCTCACCGACCGTGCCCGTGACGAGCTCGACCGCTCCGTCGAAGCTCTCCCGTCCGGCCCAGGTCGTCAGGACCATGTCGCCGTCCTCGAACCAGTCCATGCCGGTGACCTTCGGTTCGTACCCTTCGGGCCGCAGGTCGGTCAGCGTGTAGTCCGGGTGCACGTCCTCGAGGGGCTCCCCGTCACCGGGGGTGGCGTCCGGGTCCTCGCACTCCTTGGTCCCCGGCGAGGTCACCCGGGTGACATCGGCGTCGGTGCTGAGCGCGGACTCGGGCACGGTCTCGAACCCGTCCCCGCCCGGGGGCGACCATTCCAGTTGCAGGGCCTTGTCACCCGCGCCCTGGAAGTGGTCGATCCGCAGGGCGTGCGGCCCTTCGGACAACTCCGCGGTCCCTTCGGCGGGCTCCGGTTCGACCCGGTCGTTGTCGATGATCTCCTCGTCGCCGACGGACAGTCGTGACCCGTCGTCACTGGTGAGGCGGAATTCGTACTCTCCGTCCTCGGGTGCGTGGATGTTCCCGATCACATGCGTCAGGAAGTTGCTCTCGAACCCGCCGAAGTCGTCGGTGGATTCCCAGTCGACGTGGGAACGGAGCTCGTCCACATTGG
This sequence comes from Nocardiopsis coralli, assembly GCF_014892575.1. Classification (GTDB taxonomy): domain Bacteria; phylum Actinomycetota; class Actinomycetes; order Streptosporangiales; family Streptosporangiaceae; genus Nocardiopsis; species Nocardiopsis coralli. The sequence goes on from NZ_JADBGI010000002.1 coordinate 74,825, forward strand.
GTGTCTGCCCCTCGGTCAGGGTGCAGGTCTCCTCGAGTTCGACCCCGACGTCGAACACCCGCATCGTGACGCCGGGTTCTTGGGGCGGAAGGTCGTCTGCTGCGGCGGGGACCGCCGAGGGCAGGAGCATCCCGGTGGCCGCGACGGCGACCAGGGCACCCGCGGGGGGCCGGCCTGTTCTTGAGGGCATGGGGGGCTACTTCCTCTTCGAATTCGGCACAGGGGGGTCGGTGGTCCGGGTGAACGACGGACCGCGGCGGAGGGTGAGGGTGCGTTGCTAGGGGCGGCCCGAACGGACCGCCTCGCTGCCCGGGAAGGTGAGGAGCCGGCCGCACATCCCCCAGGCGGGACGCTGCTCGCCGCGACGGACCGCGGCCGAGGACAGGTGGGAGACGTCGCCTGCTCCGAGCGCGTCCAGGTGCGCCCGTGTACGGGCCAGCTCGCGGCCCGGTCCGCTCTCGACGCGCTCCCTCCACACGGGGAGTTCCGGAGCGACCAGGCGCAGCGCCGCTTCGTGGAAATCGGCCATCGCGGCACGGTCGCCGGCCTCGACACGTCGGCGCAGCTCGACGAAACCGGTCACCGCGAGGTCTCTGCGGGCCCTGGCCGAGCCTTCCGGGTCCTGCGGGTCGAGGGCGGCCGCCGAACGGTAGGCGTCGGGGTCGGACAGGATCTGCGCCGGGAAGGTGAGCACAGCGTCCCCCGCCTCCGGCAGACCGGCGTTCTGCATGAGGACGACGATGCGCAGGCCGCCGCCGTTGACCAACCGGTGGATGGTTCCGGGGGTGAACCACAGCAGGTCGCCCTCGGCGAGCCGGGTCGAGGCGAACCCTTCCGTGGTCAGGGTCTGCACCGCGCCCGAGCCCCCGACCACGGCGTAGGCCTCGGCACACGCGAGGTGCACGTGCGGGGTGCCTCCGCAGATCCCGTCGGAGTTCTCGGCGCCCGGCCAGTCGTAGACCTGTAACCGCGACAGACCGACCCCGCCCGGTAACGGCGGGCCCGCTCGGCTGTCGCCACGGGCGACGGCGTCTTCCGTCTCGTCTCTCACTGGCAGCTCCCTCCTGGCCCCGCGCCGCGCGTGGCACGACTGCCACGGGCGACGGTGGCGGGACAGGGCGGATGGTTGCTGGACGGTATAGCAGAAAGCGCTTTCTGATCCGGGAACTTATGTTCCCCTCACGGTGTTGTCAAGATCACCGGAACAACCGCTCAGCTACCGGATCCCCGCCCCTGCAGCCCGATGCGTCTCCGGGATACTGATAGAGACCGCTTACTGTTGACGTGCACCGCACCGGCCCGGGCTCGCGCCGGAACAGCCCGGTGCCAGGGCACACGGGGCCGAGGAACACGAGGAGTGGACAGGGCAGATGGCAGCGAAACTGGCCGACGTGGCCGCGCGAGCGGGGGTCTCCCCCGCGACGGTCTCCAGGGTCCTCAACGGCAACTACCCGGTGGCTCATGCGACGGCCGAGAAGGTGCACCGGGCCGTCGCCGAGCTGCACTACGTGGTCAACGGCAACGCCCGCGCCCTGGTCTCGGCCAGATCCGACCTCGTCGGGGTCCTGGTGCACGACATCGCCGACCCCTTCTTCGGGGTGATCGCCAGCGGCATCCAGGACTCGGTCGCCGAAGCCGACGTCCTGGCCGTCGTGTGCAACACGGGGAGCTCGGCGGCGCGCGAACTCAGTTACCTGAAACTGCTCCGCAAGCAGCGGGCCCGCGCCGTGGTCCTGACCGGCGGTTCGGTCGACGATCCCGACCTGCACGGGGCCTTCGTCGAGCAGCTCACCGAGCTCACGGCCTCGGGGGCCCACGTGGTGCTGTGCGGCCGCCCGCCGGTGACCGACGCCGAGGGCCGGGACGTGCCCGGCCTGGTCACGGTCGACTTCGACAACCGCGACGGGGCCCGGAGGCTGACCGCGCACCTGACCTCCCTGGGCCACCGCGAGATCGGCTACGTCACCGGACCCGAAGGGCGGACCACGTCGCAGCTCAGGCTCGAGGGCCACCTGATGGCGATCCGGGACGCCGGGCTGGACGAGGCCCGCTGCCCGGTGGTCTCGGGCCGTTTCGACCGGGCCTCGGGCAGCACCGGAGCCACCGAGCTCCTGCGCCGCAACCCGGACCTGACCGCCGTCGTCGCGGGCAACGACATGGCCGGCGTGGGTGTGCTCACCGAGCTGCGCTCCCGCGGAATCGAGGTCCCCCGCGACATCTCGGTGGCCGGGTTCGACGACCTGCCCTTCAGCTCCGACACCGTGCCCGCGCTGACCACGGTCCGGATCCCGTTGACCGAGGCCGGACGCACCAGCGGGCGGCTCGCCCTCGGCAACGAGAGCCCTCCCCCCGGCGGGCTCCTTCCCGTGCGCACCGAACTCCTCGTGCGGGACTCCACCGCGCCGCCCTCCCGGGGCCGGAACAGCACTTCCGGCGAGCGGGCGCCCTCCGCAAAGGCAGCCGAATGAGGCCGTCGACGGGGCGTTGACACGGGCCGAGGGGCCACTTAACATCCACGCAATAGAAAGCGCTTTCTAGAGCAGGGTCAAGAGCCTCGCGCGATGCGAGCGATGTTAGGTCCCACATGACTCATCAGATGGAACGCCCCCCAGCAGGCCCACAAGCGCGCAACCCGACCCCGTCCCAGCGGGAGGGTCCCCCCAGAGCCAGCAACTGGCTCGCCTACACCTACCCCCTGGCCTTCCTCGCCCTCGCCGTGGCGTGCTGGTTCCTCGTCACCGGCGGGGGCCTGGTCGCGCCCTATGTCCTGCCTTCACCCATGGACACGTGGAAAGCGTTTGCCGACAACACGGGCTATCTCTGGACGCACACGCTCGTGACCTCCGTGGAGACCGTCATCGGCTTCGTCATCGCATCCGTCGTGGGTGTGCTCGTGGCCGTGGCCATGGTCTATTCACCGACCATGGAGAAGACCTTCTACCCGCTGATCCTCTTCGCCCAGGTGATCCCGAAGATCGCCATCGCCCCGCTGTTCGTGGTCTGGCTCGGCTTCGGCCCCAGCCCCAAGATCCTGGTCGCGGTGCTGATGGCCTTCTTCCCCGTGGTCATATCGGCGCTCAGCGGCCTGCGCTCGGTCGACCCCGAACTGCTCGAGCTCACCTCGACGATGGGCGCGTCCAAGGTCAAGACCTTCTGCAAGGTCCGCTTCCCCGCGGCACTGCCCGAACTGCTCTCGGGGCTCAAGGTGGCGGCCACCCTGGCCGTGACCGGGGCCGTGGTGGGCGAATTCGTCGGGGCCAACGCAGGCCTGGGCTACGTGATCCTGCAGGCCAACGGAACCATGGACACCGCGATGCTCTTCGCCGCGCTGTTCATCATGTCCCTGCTGGGCATCGTGCTCTTCGCCCTCATCCAGATCGCGGAGTACTTCCTCATCCCCTGGCACGCGTCCCGCCGCAGCCGCACCCGCACCTGAGCACGCCCACCCCCGACGCCCGGTCGGCGTGCACAGCAGGCCCGACCGTGCGGATTGGACACCCATGCCGAACCCCACCCCCCGCCGACACCCCGCCCTCACCGCGGCCGCGGCCGGCGCTTGCACCCTGGCCCTGGTCGCCTGCGGCGGCAACGGCGACGCAGACTCGAACGAAGACACCACCGATGTGACCCTGCAGCTCAACTGGTACCCCTACGGAGAACACGCGCCCTTCTACCACGGCATCGAAGAAGGCATCTTCGAGGAGCACGGGATCTCCCTGACCATCGAGGCCGGGCAGGGATCGGCCAGAACCGTGCAGTCCGTCGGACAACAGAGCTACGACTTCGGCTGGGCGGACGCCCCCGCTCTGATGACCAACATCGACGAAGGCGTCGACGTGAGCTCCGTCGGGGTCTTCCTCCAGTCCACGCCCTCCGCCGTGCAGGTCTTCTCCGACTCGGGCATCTCCACCCCCGAGGACCTGGAGGGGCGCACCATCGCGGTCTCGGCCGGCGACGCGGTGACCCTCACCTTCCCGCTGTACCTGGAGTCGGTCGGGCTCTCCGAGGACGACGTCGAGCAACAGAACCTCGACGCGGCCGGCAAGAACGCGGCCCTGATGTCCGACCAGGTCGACGGCCTGATCGGGTTCGCGCACGACCAGGGACCCATCATCGCCGAGGAGAGCGGCAGAGAGGTGTCCTACCTGCGTTACACCGATGCCGGCCTGAACTTCTTCAGCAACGGCCTCGTCGCGCACAACTCCACCATCGACGAGGACCCCGAGCTGGTCGAGCGCATGGTCGAGGCCACCTCCGAGGCCTTTGCCTCCGCACAGGACTCACCCGAGGACGCGGTGGCCGCGATGGAGGGCGAGGACCCCCAGCTGCCCAGCGCAGAGGTGCTCCTCGACCAGTGGGAGGAGACCGTGCCGCTGTTGTCGACCGAGAACTCCGAGGGCATGGAGCCCGGCCACACCGCGCCGCAGGACTGGGAGGAGACCATCGAGACCCTGGCCGAGGCGGACCTCATCGACGAGGTCAAGGACCCGGCCGAGTACTTCGACGGTTCCTTCACCGGCGGGGAGGACTGAGCATGTTCGCCCACTCCACCGATGCCGCGTCCGGCCCCGGGGCAGGACCGGAGGGCCCGTCCGGGCCCATGGTCTCCGTCAGCGGCCTGGACGTGACCTTCCAGAGCAAGGACCGTACGGTGCGGGCTCTGTCCGACATCGACCTGCAGATCGAGACGGGCGAGTTCATCAGCATCGCGGGCCCGTCCGGATGCGGGAAGTCGACCCTGCTGCGTGTGATCGCCGGCCTCACCCGCGCCAGTGGCGGCCACGTGTCCCTGCGCGGAACCCCTGTCCAGGGGCCCAGGCGCGACGTCGGGTTCGTGTTCCAACGCGCGGCACTCCTGGACTGGCGCAACGCACGCGACAACATCCTCTTCCAGGCGGAGATGCGCGGTCTGCCCAAGGCCTGGGCCCGCGAACGCGCCGACGAACTCATCGCGATGACCGGGCTCACCGGGTTCGAGAAAGCCATGCCCTTCGAGCTCTCCGGCGGTATGCAGCAACGTGTCTCCCTGTGCCGCGCCCTGCTGCACCGGCCGGACGTGCTGCTCATGGACGAACCCTTCGGGGCCCTGGACGCCCTGACCAGAGAGACCATGAACGTCGAACTGCGCCGTTTGTGGGAGGCCACCGGTATGACCGTCGTGCTGGTGACCCACTCGGTGGCCGAGGCCGTCTACCTGGCCTCGCGTTCGGTGGTCATGAGCCCGCGCCCCGGCCGGATCGTCGAGCAGTTCACCATCGACATCCCCGGCCCTCGCGAATACGAGACCGCCTTGGAGCACCCCGATTTCCAGCGGACCGCCGGGCGCATCCGCGAACTTCTCGGGTCGACCTCTGTGAATGACTGACCTCCGGACAGGACTCGTATCATATGAATCGACAGACCATCGGCATCATTCTCAACGGCGTCACCGGGCGAATGGGGTACCGCCAGCACTTGGTGCGCTCGATCCTGGCCATTCGCGATGAAGGCGGTCTCGCGCTCGCCGACGGGTCCAGGATCCAGTTGCGGCCCGTTCTGGTCGGACGGAACAAGGACAAACTCCAGCGCATCGCTTTCCTGCACGGCATCGACGAGTACACGACCGACCTGGACGAGGCACTGGCCGACCCGGGTTTCGACATCTACGCGGACTTCCTGCTCACCAACGCCCGCGTCCCCGCGCTGCGCAAGGCCATGGCGGCCGGGAAAGCCCTCTACAGCGAAAAACCCACCGCCGAGACGCACGCCGAGGCCGCAGAATTGGCGGAGGAGGTCGAGAACGCCGGGCTGCACAACGGGGTCGTGCACGACAAGCTTTATCTGCCCGGGCTTCTCAAATTGAAGCGGCTCGTCGACTCCGGTTTCTTCGGCCGGGTCCTCTCTGTCCGCGGCGAGTTCGGATATTGGGTCTTCGAGGGGGACTGGCAGTCCTCCCAGCGGCCCAGTTGGAATTACCGCGCCGAGGACGGGGGCGGGATCGTCGTCGACATGTTCCCCCACTGGAACTACGTCTTCGAGCACCTCTTCGGGTCCGTGCGTTCGGTTTACGCACACACCGCCACCCACATCCCCCAGCGTGTCGACGAGCAGAACCGCACCTACGACACGACGGCCGACGACGCCGCCTACGCGATCTTCGAGGTGGGCGACGGCACGGTGGTCCAGATGAACTCCAGCTGGTGTGTGCGGGTCAACCGCGAGGAGCTCGTCGAGTTCCAGGTGGACGGAACCCACGCGTCGGCGGTGGTCGGCCTCTTCAACGGGCACGTGCAGCCGCGGGAGATCACGCCGCGGCCGGTGTGGAACCCGGACCTGGCCGACACACACGACTACCGGTCGGACTGGGCGCCGGTCCCCGACAACGCCGAGTACGGCAACGGTTTCCGGGCGCAGTGGGAGGAGTACCTGCGCGACTACATCGCCGGCACCCCGCACCGTTTCGACTTCGCCTCTGCCGCGCGCGGTGTCCTGCTGGCCGAACGGGCGCTGGAGTCGGACCGGACCGGGCGGCGCATCGATCTGGGCGGAAAGACGGAGGCCCGCTGATGACGCAGATCGCCCTCCCCCGCTCCTCGGGCCGTATCGACACCAGGCAGCTGGCCCCGCCCCCACCCGCGCAGGGCCCGAGAGCGCACCACACCGTGCGCTCGGTCTACGCGGCCGCCCACGTGGTCCCCGCCGCCTGGGGTGAGAACGTCCCGGGCGCGCCGGCCGAGGTGGATTGGGGATCCACCCTCGAGTTCCGCCGCCACGTGTGGGACCTGGGCCTGGGCGTGGCCGAGGCGATGGACACCGCCCAACGCAACATGGGGCTCGACCCCGCGGCCTGCCGTGAGCTCGTGGAACGCTCGGCGCAGGCAGCGGCCGAGCACTCGCGCAGACACGGGGTACCGGTACGGGACCTCCTGGTCTCGGGCGTCAACACCGACCATCTCCCGGACGCCCCGTGCAGCCCCGCCCAGGTCGTACACGCCTACCGCGAACAGCTCGAGCACGTGGAGGGCACGGGCTCCGGTGCGGTGCTGATGGCCAGCCGGCACCTGGCCGCGTGCGCCCGGGACGCCTCCGACTACGCCAAGGTGTACGCCGAGGTGCTGGGCGCCGCGCAGGCACCCGTGGTCCTGCACTGGCTCGGCGAGGCGTTCGATCCGCGGCTGCGCGGCTACTTCGGCTCGACCGAGGTGGACGAGGCCATGGACACGGTGCTCTCGATCATCGAGGCCGACGTGGACAAGGTCGCCGGGATCAAGATGTCGCTGCTGGACGCGCGGGCCGAACGCGCCCTGCGTTCGCGCCTGCCGTCCGGGGTCCGGATGTACACGGGCGACGACCACCACTACGTGGACCTGATCCGGGGGGACGGCGACCAGCACTCCGATGCGCTCCTGGGCGCTTTCGCGGCGCTGGCGCCCCGGGCCTCCGAGGCCCTTTCGGCGTTGGAGAGCGGTGACGCCGAGACCTACCAGCGCATCCTCGGACCGACCGAGGCGCTCTCCCGGCACGTGTTCTCCCCGCCGACGCAGTACTACAAGACCGGGGTCGCGTTCCTGGCCTGGCTCAACGGTCTCCAACCGGCCTGGACGATGGTCGGGGGTCTGCACTCGGCCCGCAGCCTGCCCCACCTGGCGCGGATCGTCGAACTCGCCGACGAGTGCGGTGCGCTCTCCGATCCCGCCGCGGCCGCCGAGCGTTGGCACCACCTGCTCGGTACCCACGGCATCGAGGGTCCCGCCGTGACCGGGGGGCGCGTGTGAGCATCGAACGGTTCTCGCTGAACCAGGCGACCATCAAGCGGGCCGACCTGCCCACGGCCCTGGACCTCGCGGCCGCCGCCGGTGTGCGGTCGGTGGGCCTGTGGCGCGACCGGGTCGCCGAGACCGGGCTGCACGAGGCGACCAGGCGTCTCGCCGCCTCGGGGCTGCGCTTCTCCAGCCTGTGCCGGGGCGGGTTCCTGACCGACCCGGAGACCTCGGACCAGGCGTGGAAGGACAACCTGGCCGCGCTCGACGAGACCGCGGCCCTGTCAGCCGCGGGAGCACCGGGCTCCGTTCCCGTCCTGGTCATGGTGGTGGGAGGGCTTCCCGCAGGGGAGCGGGACCTGGTGGCCGTACGGGACCGGGTGAGATGGTTCCTGGAACGGTTGGAGCCCGAGGCACGCACACGCGGGGTCCGGATCGCGCTCGAACCCATGCACCCGGTCTTCTGCGCCGACCGTGCCGTGGTACCCACCCTGGGCCACGCCCTCGACCTGGTCGGCGACCTCGACCCTGCTGCGGCCGGCGTCGTGGTCGACACCTACCACGTCTGGTGGGACCCGGACGTGGTGCCCATGATCGAACGTGCGGGGGCCGAGCGCAGGATCGCCTCGTACCAGGTGTGCGACTGGATCACCCCGGTCCCCGAGGGGGCGCTCCTGGGCCGCGGCCTGCCCGGGAAGGGCCACATCGACTTTGCCCCCCTGACCCGCGCCGTGGAAGCGGCCGGTTTCGATGGCGACATCGAGATCGAGGTCTTCCACCAAGAGGTCTGGGACGCCCCGTTCACCCGGGTGATCGGCGACTGCAAGCGTGCCTTCACCGAGGTGGTCGCCCCCCACCTGGGCTGAAGGGACCACGCAGGGTCAGGGCCCCGTACATGACCGCGGCCGGTGTCCCGCCCCGTGCACCTGGGGCGGGACACCGGCCGCGGGGCCCGGTTCGGGGGCGCTCCGGCAGGCCCGGTTCAGCGCCGCACGGTGTGTCCGTACCCGGCGGCGATCTCCTCCACCGGGGGTTCGCCGAAACGGTCCACCATCTGCTGGAAGAGCGCGGGTTTGTCCGCACCGAACCTTCCCACCTTGCGGGTGTAGGCGCCCGCGGTCAGGAACACCGGCGGGTCGGCCTTGCTGTGGAACTTGTCCGCGTACATGACGACCTCCTCCTCGAGGGTGTCGGGGAGGTAGTCGTCCGGCGGGATCGGCAGCGACTGGGACCGCACGTCGTGCTCGGTGATGCCCACCCCGGTGTGGCAGGAACAGAACCGGCACAGCACCTCGGGCATCCCGGCCTCGGCGAGGAGTTCGTGGCCGAGCACGCCGTGGCGCACGTACTGGGTGTGGTCGAGCCGCCCGGAACCGTCGAAGAGCCGGTACACCCCGATGTCGTGCAACAGGCACCCGGCCCGCACCAGGTCCACGTCCAACAACTGCAGGGACGGGTTGGCGTCGATGACACGTTCGGCCAGTTCGCACACGATGCGGCAGTGGGTGTGCACGAGGTCGAAGGCCTCGCGCGTGGGCGCGTGCTCGGCGTGCAGCGCCCGGATCTCGTCGTCTGTCGGTACCTGCATACCGGGCAGACTATGCGCGCGCCGCCCCCTCCCCGTCCGCTCCCCCACCCTGTTCGCGGGCGCGGACCAGGGCCGTGTGCAACACCTGGGCCAGATGGGAGCCCTCACGCCCGGTCCCCTGCCGGATCTGGGTACGGCAGGAAAAACCGTCGGCCAGGACGTAGGTGTCCGGGCCCGCCGCGCGCACCCGCGGGTACAGCTCCTGCTCGGCGCAGGCCTGGGAGACCTCCCAGTGCCCGCGTTCGAAGCCGAAGTTGCCGGCCAGCCCGCAGCACCCCGACCGGATCACCCCCGGGTCGACACCGAGCCGCTCCAGCACCCGCCGGTCGGCGCCGTAACCGCCCTTGGCCTCCTGGTGGCAGTGCACCTGGGCCACCGCGTCGGCGCCCAGCTCGGCGAAGGGCCAGGGCCCCTCGTGCCCGTCGACGAGTTCGGCGAAGGTGACCACACGTTCACGCAGCAGGTGGGCGCGCCGGTCCTCGGGCAGCAGGTCCGGGGCCTCGCGCAGCATGACGGTGCACGAGGGTTCCAGACCGACCACACGCAGCCCCGCGTCGAGCTGGTTCTCCAGGGCGTCCAGGGCACGGCGCAGGGCCGCGCGCGCCAGGTCCAACTGCCCGGTGGAGTGCCAGGTCAGACCGCAGCACACCGACCCCTCGGGCAACGCGACCCGGTGCCCCAGCGCCCGGAGCACCTCCACGGCGTCGCGGCCGAGCCCGGGCTCGTGGAAGTTGGTGAAGGTGTCCGGCCACAGCACGACGGTGGCCTCTCCCCCCGCGCCCGCCTCGTCGCCGGCCCGAGCGGTGCGGCCCAGGGCCCGGCGCAGCGGCCGGCCGGCGAAGGAGATCATGTCGCGCCGGGGCTCGATCCCGCCCAACCGCTTGGCCAGCGCCGCCACACGGGGGCGCCGCAACAGGGCGTTGACCACCCCGGCCAGCGGGCGCACCGCGGTGACCAGGCGCGACCACACCGGCAACCACCCGATGCTGTAGTGGGCGACGGGGCGGAACCGGCCCTTGTGGTGGTGGTACAGGAACTCCGCCTTGTACGTGGCCATGTCCACGTTGACCGGGCACTCACTCGCACACGCCTTGCAGGACAGGCACAGGTCGAGCGCGTCGCGCACCTCCGTGGACCGCCATCCCCCGGGTATCGACTGCCCGTGCAGCATCTCCGAGAGCACCCGGGCCCGCCCTCGGGTGGAGTGCACCTCGTCACCGGTGGCCTTGAACGAGGGGCACATCGACCCCGAACGCACGTCCCGGCACGCCCCCACACCCACACAGCGCTGGACCGCCGTGGACAGCGAGCCCCCGTCGGAAGCCAAGGCGTGCACGGGGGTCAGGTCGAGCTCGGTGTGGCCCGGCCCCGGCCGCACCGCCGTGTCCAAGGGCGCCGGGTCGGTGATCACGCCGGGGTTGAGGAGCCCGTCGGGGTCCATGATCGCCTTGAACCCGGCGAAGGCCTCCAGGACCTGGGGCGAGTACATGCGCCCCAGCAGCTCCGAGCGGGCCCGCCCGTCACCGTGCTCGCCCGAGAGCGAACCGCCGTGCGCGGCCACCAGGTCGGCGGCCTCGGTCGTGAAGGCCCGGTAGCGTTCCAGGCCCCGATCGCTGCCCAGGTCGTGGTCCACCCGCAGGTGCAGGCACCCCTCCCCGAAGTGGCCGAAGGGCACCCCCCGCAACCCGTGCTCGGCCATGAGCGCGTAGAGCTCCTTGAGGTAGGGGCCCAGGTTCTGCGGCGGCACGGCCGAGTCCTCCCACCCGGGCCATGCCGCACCGCCGTCGGCCATCCGGGTGACGATGCCCGCGCCCGACTCCCGGATCCGCCACAGGGCACGCACCCGCTCGGGCTCCTGCACCAGCAGCGACGTGGCCGCCTGCCCGGGCGCCGCCCGCTCCAGAGCCGCTCGGGCCGCTTCCCGGGCCTCCTCCCGGCTCGCCCCGCCGAACTCGCAGTACAACCACCCCTGCCCGGCCGGCAGGTCCTGCCCCTCGTCGGCGCGGCCCGGCCGGGTGCGCAGGGCCTCCAGCAGATCCGAGGCCATGCCCTCGACCGTCAACGCCCCTTCCGCCGCCAGCGCCGGGGCGGCCTCGGCGGCGGCGAACACGTCGGCGAACCCCACGACCAGCAGGACCGTCGCACGCGGAACCGGCACCAGGCGCACCGTCGCCTCGGTCACCAACCCGAGGGTGCTCTCACTTCCCACCAGCGCACCGACGGCGTCGAAACGGTGCTCGGGCAACAACCGGTGCAGCGCATAACCCGACACCTGGCGGGAGAAACGCCCCAGCTCGGTACGGAACGCGGCCAGGTGCCCGTCACGCCATTGCTGCACACGCCGGTCCAACTCGGGGTCGCCGAACCCGCTGCCGTCGGCGGTCAGCGAGCGCCCGTCGGCGAGCAGGTGCGTCAGGGACACCGTGTTCTCGGCCGTGGTGCCCCGAGCAACCGAGTGCGACCCGCAGGCGTTGTTGCCGATCATGCCGCCGAGCGTGCAGCGGCTGTGGGTGGAGGGGTCGGGCCCGAACGTGAGCCCGTGCTCCGACGCCGCATCACGCAGGTCGTCCAGGACCACCCCGGGCTGCACCGTGGCCGTGCGCGCGTCCGGGTCCACCTCCAGCACACGGTCCATCCGGTCCGAGAAATCGAGCACGACCCCCGGGCCGATCGCGTTGCCCGCCACCGAGGTCCCGCCCCCGCGGGCCCGCACGGGTGTGCCCGTCTCCCGGGCCACCTCCAACACCCCGGCCACGTCCTGGTCATCACGCGGGGTCACCACCGCCTCGGGCACGTGCCGGTAGATCGAGGCGTCGGAGGAATGGGCGGCCCGCGCGGCCGGATCGGTGCGCACCACCTCCCGCCCCAGACGTGCGTGCAGGGCACGGTGCAGACGCTCGGTGTCGGCCTCAGCCATCGCCGTTCTCACTGTTCGGATCGAAGGTGTGCCCCGCCTCGTCCCCGGGCCCGGACCGGGACGGCGGTGCTTGGGTCAAAGCCCTCAGCAAGGGCGCGGCCGGCGCCCCGCAGGGCAGTTCGAGCAGGCCGCGCAGCGCCCGCGCCCGCTCCGTCCCCAGGGCAGGCTCGGCCAGGGTGTGGAACTTCGAGCGCAGGTCGCTCTCGCTCAGCGGCTGTTCGGGGTCGCCGGGGGCGGTGACCGGCCCCGAGGCGAGCCGGCGCCCGTCGGCCAGTTCCACGACCGCCTCGGCCCACCGCTGCTCGGGGAAACACGCGCTCATCGACGCCGACTCCACGACCCGCATACCGGCGGCGACCTCACGCACCCGGCTGCCGGCCGACGACGGGTCGGCGACCAGTTCGGGCGGCACGTACCCGTGCACCAGCGCCGACGCGACCGGGAACGGCAGGCTGTACTGGGCCTGCTCGGTCGTGGCGGGGTCGCGCTCGTCCAGGCGCACGGCCTCGCCGAAGGTGCGCACCTGCACCCCCACCACGTCGCCTTCCACGAACGTGTGCTCGGCGGCCAGGCCGAGCACGGCCGTCACGGCCGGCTGTGCCCACCGGCAGACCGGGTGCGGTTTGAAGTACTGCTCCATCAGGTGCCAGTGGTCCCCGACCGGGCCGCGCCCGGTCCCGGCCAGCAGCTGGGCGGGCGCACCGGTGAACCCGTCCCGGGCCAACAGCGCCGCCTGCGCCCCGGCCTGGGCACCGGCCGCGGAGCTGTCCTTGACCATCGTCGGATGGTCGATGCAGCGCATCATGGGCCCGCGCGGACCGTGGTACTCGGCGATGCCCAGGGCGTGCTCGGTCGCCTCGGCCCCCAGACCCAGGGCACGGGCGCCCACGGCCGCCACGCCCAGCGCGTTCCAGGCCCCCGAACTGTGGTGCTCCGCCGCCCGGGCGTGCAGGCCCAACCCCGCCCGCAGCGCGACCTCGTACCCGACGGCGGTGGCGGCCAACAGCTCCCCCACGTCCGCCTCCGGATTTAGGAAGGCCAGCACGCCGGGCAGCACGGCCGCCCCGGCGTGGCCCTTGGTCAACCGGTGGCCGTCGTGGGCGTCCATCGCGTCGATCGTGGCCGCGTTGGCCAGGGCGGCCCCCGGCGGTGCCGCCACCCGGCCGTCGAACAGGAGTCCGCTGCGGGCCTGCGGCCCGCTCTGGTGGCGGTGCACGTGCTCGCGCACGATCCGGGAGAGCCGGGTGCGGGACCCGGCCGCGGCCGTGCCCACCAGGTCGGCCACACACCGCCGGGTCTGCTCCACGACCGGCCCGGGCAGGTCCCCGACGCCGCTCTCGTGCACGAACGCGGCCAGATCACCTGAGGCGCTCAACCGACGAACCCGTTCTCCTGGAGGAAGTGCAACGCCGCCGCGTCGGCATCAGCGCCCTCCAGGTCGACCATCCCGTTGAGCTCGATGATCTCGTCCTCGGTCAGCGCCCGGCCCAACAGGTCGGCGAGCTCCTCCAGCTCCGGGGACTCCTCCACCGTCTCCTGGCGGGCGGTCAGCGCCGCCAGCTCCGTGGTGAAGTACCCCTCGCTGTCCTCCAGCACCTCCATGTCCAAGGAGTCGATACGCGCATCGGTGGTGAAGACCTCCGCGAAGTTGCACGGGTCGCTCCGGGCACCGTTGACGTAGTTCAGCGCCAGATCCATCTGGTGCACACCGTCCACCGGGAAGGGGGCGTCGTGCGCCTGCTGGAAGTTCTCCCACTCGCGGTCCATGAACTCGGCCGCACCGCAGAACGTGGCCTCCTCCGGGTGCTCGTCCACGAAGTCGCCCAGCTCACCCAGGGAGTCGACCCCGCCCGCCGGACCGGGAGCGTCGGCCGCGCGTGCGATCCCGTACTGGTTACCGAACCCGGCCGGGCCCAACCAGGCGATCCGGTTCTCCTCCAGGTCCGCCTCGGCGGTGGCCTCGAACTGCTCCTGCTCACCCTGGACCGCGGTGTCGTGGCCCAGGTGCTGGGTCCACCCGGTGCCCGAGTACTCCCAGTACAGGTCGACCTCACCGTTCTCCAGCGCCTGACGGGCGATGTTGGAACCCATCAGACCGGTCCGGTCCTCCACCTCGGCCCCGGCCGCACGCAACGCGTGCACGGTGATCTTGCCCAGGACCACACTCTCGGTGAACTCCTTGGAGGAGACCGAGAGCGAGACCCCGCTCAGATCGAACCCCTCGGCGATACTGCCACCGTCCGGGTCGACGTCGCCGGGCGTCGTGGTCCCGCCGCCGTCCCTGCCCGTGCAGGCGCCGGTGGCCAGCACCAGGGCCAGCGCGGCAGCGGACGCCGCCCTCCACCGGCCTCGGCCTACGAACACTCTCACGTGGTTCTCCTTTCCGCCGCCCGCGCGGGGCGGGCCTTCACACCCCGCGCGGGCGCAGCAGGTCCTCGACGAGCGCGCCGAGCCAGTCGATGGTCAGGGCGAGCACGGCCACCAGCACACTTCCGGCGAACAGCACCAGGTCACGGTTGGAGGAGATGCCGTTGGAGATGACATCGCCCAACCCGCCGGCGCCGATGAAGGTCGCCAACGCGACCGTGCCCACGGTGATGACCAGGGCGGTACGGATCCCGGCGAGCATGACCGGCACGGCCAGGGGCAGCTCGATGGACCACAGCACCCGCAACCGCGACAGCCCCATCCCGCGGGCCGCCTCCACCACCGAACGGTCCACCTGGTCCAGGCCGACCATGGTGTTGCGCAGCACCGGCAGCACCCCGTACGTCACGAACGCCACCACCGCGATCGTGTTGATCCCCCAGCTCAGGAAGACCACGGCGAAGAGCACGATCAGACCGATCGAGGGCGTGGCCTGCCCGATGTTGGCCAGCGCCAGCACCGCACCCGCGTACCGGCGCATCCGCGCACGGGTGAGCAGCACCCCCAGCGGGATCGCGATCGCCAGCACGAGCACCACCACGACCGACGACAACCACAGGTGCTGACCGAAACGGCTGAGCAGGTAGTCGGCGTTGAGGCTGCGCTGCTCGATGCGGTCCAGGTCCTGGGCGCCCACGTACAGGTACAGACCCAGCAGCACCAGGCCCAGGACCACCGGGGTGGCCAGGTGGCGGGCCCACCGCACCGCGTACGGTCCCAGGACGGGCCGGCCGTTGCCCCCGTTGCGCGCGGCCGGGGCGACCGGGGCAGCAGTGGAGGCCGTCGCGGTACTCATGAGGTCCCGATCGATCGGTCGGCACGCTCGCCCCCGCGCACGGGACCGCCTTCGTTCCCGGGCCCGCCGACGCGGTGCAGGTGCGTCTGGATCGTGGCCATCTCCACGGTTCCGCGGTAGCGCCCGTCCTGGTCGGTGACCACCACGGTGTCGCTGTTGTTGGCGAGCATCGCGTCGAGGGCGTCGTGCAGGGTGTGCTCGGGCCCCAGGTGCGAGATCAACGGCAGCGGCCGGTCCTGGCCCGGCTCCGCCCACCCCAGCGGCCGGCGGTCCCGGTCCACGAGCAGCGCGAAGGAACCGGGCGCGGTCGGGCAGCCGCCGTCTCCGCTGCCCCGCACCACGACGGGACGGTCGTCGGAGACCTCGACCTCGCACAACCGGGTCAGCGAAAGCCGCCGCACGTTCGTACCGTTGCCGATGAAGTCGGCGACGAACCCCTCGGCGGGCTCACCCAGGATGCGGGCGGGGGTGTCGTACTGCAGCACCCGGCCGCACTCTCCGAAGATCGCGATCCGGTCGCCCATCTTCACGGCCTCGTCGATGTCGTGCGTGACGAACACGATCGTCTTGCGGATGTCCCTCTGCAGACGCAGGAACTCCTCCTGCAACGCCTCCCTCGTCAGAGGGTCGATCGCGCCGAAGGGCTCGTCCATCAGCAGCACCGGCGGGTCCGCGGCCAGCGCACGGGCCACACCCACACGCTGCTGCTGCCCTCCCGAGAGCCGCCCCGGATGGCGGTCCCGGTAGGTCTGCGGGTCCAGACCCACCTTGGCCAACAGCTCGTCCACCCGGGCCGCGATCCGCTCACGCCCCCACCCCAGCAGGCGCGGAACAGTCGCGATGTTGTCGGCCACCGTGCGGTGCGGGAACAGCCCCGTCTGCTGGATCGCGTACCCGATCCCCCGGCGCAACCGGTCGGGGTCGACCCCGGTCACATCGCGGCCGTCGATCTCGATCCGGCCGGAGGTGGGCTCGATGAGCCGGTTGACCAGCTTCATCGTCGTGGTCTTGCCACACCCCGAAGGGCCGACGAAGACCACGATCTCCCCCTCGGGCACCTCCAGATCCAGGTGGTCCACGGCCGGCTCGGCCTGGCCCGGATAGTGCTTGGTCAGCCCCGTCAGACGGATCATGGGGCGCGGTGGGCTCTCAGGCACGGATCCCCCTCGAAGTGGTGAAGCGGGCGAGGACGGCGAAACACAGGTCGAACAGCACCGCGAGCACGACGATGCCGAGCGTGCCCTGCAGCGTGAGGTAGACGGCGAAAGGGGTCCCGGCGCTGGAGAGGCCCTCGAGGATGAGGTTGCCCAGGCCGGGCCCGTTGACGGCCGCGGCGATCGCGGCGATGCCCAACAGGATCTGCGTGGCCACCCGCAGACCGGTGATGATCACCGGCCAGGCCAGCGGCAGCTCGATGGTGCGCAGGATCTGGCCGCGACTCAGCCCCATCCCCCGCCCGGCCTCCACCACCGCCGGGTCCACACTGCGCAGGCCCACGACGGTGTTGCGCATGATCGGCAGCAGCGCGTACAGGGTCAGCGCCACGACCGCCGGGGCGGTGCCCAGCCCGAGCGGGGCGATGAGCAACCCGAACAGGGCGTAGGAAGGGATCGTCAACACGATCCCGGCGATCCCCAACGCCGCCCCGCGCGGCAACCGGCTCCGGTAGGTCAGCGCAGCCACCGGCACCGCCACGATCAGAGCGGCCGCCAGCCCCTGCAGGACCAGGACGACGTGTTCTGCGGTGGCGCCGAGCACCTCCGGATAGGTGTCGGCGGTGAACTCCCAGAAACCCATACCGTCACTCGGTCCCCGCGGTGGGGCGCAGAGCCGGCGCGGAGGCGAAGAAGCGGTCCAGGTGCCCCACCAGCTCGTTGAAGGTCGGGTCGTCGTCGAACATCCACTCGGTGTGGCCCTTGCCCTCGAGCATGATCAGCTCCTTGGGCTCACCCGCGTGCTCGTACAACGAACGCGCCTCCTCCGGCTGGTGCAGGCGGTTCTGGTCACCGTGCACCACCAGCAGGGGCCGCGGCGAAATCAGATGGGCCTGCTGCTCGGGCGAAAAACGCAGCAGCCGGTCGGCCGACTCCAACGTCACCCCCGTACCGAACCCGGGGGCGCGGTAGAGCTCATCACCCACGTAACCGTCGGTGCGGTCGTCCAGGTCCAGGCGCACGATGTCCCAGGGCACCGTGATCTCCGAACGGCCCTGCACGGCCCGGTGCACACGGTCCTCGCGCACCCGCTCCACCAGGCTGTTCCAGGTCTCCTCGTCGTGCATGGCGCGCGTGGAACGGACCCCGTCACCGATGCCGTTACACACCGCCACGGCCGCCACACGCTCGTCAGCGGCGGCCTCGGCGACCACCACACCGCCGCCCAGCCCCCAACCGAGCAGGCCGATACGCGCAGAGTCCAGATCCGCTTCCCCCTCGATGCGGTCCACGGCCGCACGCACGTCCTCGGCCCACTCCTGGGGCACCAGACGGCCGCGCTCACCCTCGCTGAGCCCGAAACCGCGGTAGTCGAAGGCCACGACGGCGTACCCCAGGCGGGTCAGGGCGCGGGCGAAGCGCTCGGGGTGGATGACCTTCAGGCCCTGGTAGCCGGAGCACGGCACGACCACCGGGTAGGGGGCGCCCGCTCCCCCGTCGTCGGGCAGGTGCAGATCGGCGTCCAGCCGCAGGCCGTTGGCGAAGAAGGGCAGGGAACGAGTGGGCATGACGGGTCCTTCCGTGTTCAGGGCAGGCTCGAGGAGGACACGGCGCGGCGTGCACCGGGTCCGGGTGTGGTGTTGGCAGGCATCGGGCGCCCCGCGGCGCCGGATGCGGGTGGAGAAGGGGCGGCCCCGCTCAGGGGCCCTGGTTCAGGCGGGCCGGCCACGGCCCTTCATGGCCGCGGTCAGCTGGTGGCCGGTGGCCATGACCACACGGCCCAGGCGGTCCAGGTCGCGCCCGGCCCTGTACTTGGGTGCGGAGACGTTGACCGCCGCGACCACACGCCCGCTGAAGTCGCGCACGGGCGCGGCCACGGCCACCAGCCCCGACTCGAACTCCTCGTCCGCCACGGCGTAACCGGTGCGGCGCGCACGTGCGGTGCGCTCCATGAGGTCGTCCAGGCCGGCGGGTGCCCCCGGTCCCGCGTCGGTGAAGTCGGTCCCCGCGAGCAGGTGACCGGCCTCCTCCGGTGTGCGGTCCATCAACAGGGCCCGGCCGGTGGAGGTGCTGTGCAGCGGGGTGGTGCGACCCACCCAGCCCACGGCCTCCACCGCACGTCCCGGGCTCTCGGAGAGCACCGTCAGAGCCGAACGGTCACACAGCACGCTGAGGTAACCGGCCTCCTTGACGGTGCCCACCAGCCGGCGCAGCACCGGCGGCCCGACCGTGCGCAGCCGCTGCTGGCCGGCGTTGCTGGCCAGGGCGAAGAACTGCCATCCGAGCCGGTAGGTGAGCGTGTGCGGATCCCGCTCGACGAACCCGACCTCGCTGAGCGCCTTCAGCGCCCGCGAGACCTGGCTCTTCTCCCGGCCGACCCGGCGCGCGATGTCCACCACGCCCAGGCCGCTCTCCGGTGTCACGTCGGAGGCGCCCAAGGCGTGCAGGATGTTCGCCGTGCGCTGGACGGTGGATGTGCTCTCCGCTGTCATGACCAAATAGTGAAGCGGACCACACCTTCTTCGCAACAAGGGTTGTCCGACCGACAACAAAACCACGAAACGCACTGGTGGGACCACGCAACGGGCACGCTCAGTGAGCGAACAGGCGCGCCGGAACCGCCCCGGCACAGGCGTGCAGGGCCTCGCGGTCCAACCCCTCCCCCGCGAGCGCGTCGATGAGGATGCGCAGGGCCTGCGGGGCCGGCGGCGAATCGGGCTGGCCGGCGTCGGAACTGAGCACCACACGGTCCAGCCCAACACCGCTGGCGAACGCGGCCAGATCCGCGGCCGTGCACCCCGGCTGGTGGAAGAGCTGGAAAGCGGTGATCTCCGCCAGAGCACCGCGGTCGGTGAAGCGCCGGGCCTGCTCGGCGGACATGCCCGGCACCGTGTAGGAGGGGTGGGTCAACAGCACCCTGGTGACCCCGGCCTCCCGAGCCACCGGCAGCAACCACTCGACCTCCTCGACACTGATGTGGCCGGTGGCCAGGACGGCGTCATAACGGGCGATGCGGGCGCAGATGTCACGCGCGGCGGCCTCGGTGGAAACATCGACCGGAGGCACGGCATAGGTGTGCTCGGACAGCCCCGGGCGCAGACCGCACAGGCGCGGCAGCCCGGCCCGTTTCTGGGTCAGGGCGTCGGCGGTGGGGAACCAGATGATGCGCGCCCCCGCCGCCAGGGCCGCCTCCACCGCGGCGGGGTTGAGGCCTCCCACGTGCTGGTTCAACGCCAGCCCGCCCAGGACCTGCAGGCCGCGGCCGCGTCCGGCGGTGTGGGCGCGGCCGACGGTGGACTCGTAGTGGGCCTTGAGGACACACCCGGAAAACCCGTCGCGTTCGTAGGCGTCGACGGTGGCGGCGTCGTCCAGGCGGCGGTCGACGACGTCGGGGGCGGCGTGGACATGCAGATCGAACATGCCCACAGCATCAAAGGCCGTTGCCCGGGCCACAAGCACTGTTGCGGCCAGGGCAACCGCTCTTTCGGTTCAGAGCTCGGCGGTCAGGCGCTGCAACTCGCGGGACAGCAACCCGAAACGCGGGTCCTGCAGCAGCGGAAGTCGGTGCCTCAGCCGGCGCACCTCCCCCAGGTCCAGGTCACCGGTGACCAATGCGGCCTCGTCCAGGGGCGCCTCGGCCACGACCTGCCCGAAGGGGTCGACGATGCGGGAGCCGCCCCAGAAGGAGACCCCGTTCTCGCTGCCGACCCGGTTGACCATGACCACGTAGCACTGCTGCATGCGCGCCAACTGGTGCACGAGGTCGCGCCAGTACGTGCTGTTGTCCAGGGGCCCCTCGTCACCGTCGATCCCGCCGACGGCCGCGCTGTTGGTGGGCACCAGCAGCACCTCGGCCCCGTCCTGGGCCGCCAACCACGGCAGCATGGGCTGCCAGGCGTCGTTGCAGATCAGCGTGGCCATGCGGGCCCCGCACGCATCGAAGGCCCGCAGGCTGCGGCCCGGGAAGAAGTGCTTGCGCTCCTCCCACATCAGATAATTCGGCAGGTAGAGCTTGTGCTGCAGGTGCACGGTCCGCCCGCCCGAGAGGTAGGCGGCCGAGTTGAAGTAGCGCAGCCGGTGGCGCTGGTAGAACCCCACCAGCACATCGGGGCCCACCTCCCCCAGGCTCAGCAATGCACGGTCGTGCGCCTCCAGAGCGGTGTCGTGGTCCAGTCGGCCCAGCGCGTACCCGTGCAGGGCGAGCTCGGGCAGGACCACGAGATCGGCGCCGCGTGCGTGCGCCTCCTCCACATGGCTGCGGGCCCGGTCAAGGTTGTCCTCGACCCGGCCCAGGCGGCAGTCGGTCTGTGCGATGGCCACACGCATAAGGCCCCTCCACGGTCGTCGGTCGCGCATGTGTAGCGCTGCCGCGACCGTGGTGGCAAGGGCGGTTGCGCGCACGACAACCGGCCCCGCTGCCGGGGCCCGCACGACGGGCCCCGGCAGCTCAGCGTCGACCGGTTCTGGTTACTCCCACTCGGCGTCCTCGGTGAAGGTTCCGTCCTCCACCATCCCGTAGGCCTCGTCCCCCGGGCAGGAGGTGGAGACGAAGTCGCGGTGGCCCAGCACCGTGCCGGCGATGCTGGACTCGGGCTCCATCAGCCACTCGCGCAGCTGGCGCACGGCGTTGATCTGCTCAGGCGTGATGGCGTCGCTCGGGCCGGTCGCCAGGGTCACCGAATAGTGGGAGGTGTTGCCGCCGGGCTGGGCCGCCTGGGTGCGGAACAGGCCGCGGCCCTCCATGACGTAGCCGTGGGCACAGGCCATGAAGGAGTTCCCGGTGAAGTACACCGTGCCCTCGCGGCGCGCCAGCCACGTGCCGTTCGGCGTGGTCGGGCACCAGATGCGCCCGTCGTACGCCTCCCGCGTGATGGAGAGTTCCCCACCCACCTCGACAGCCGTGTCGGCGGACGAACGCACGGCCGGGTGCCCGTCGGGGCCGTGCTGCAGGGCACTGGAACGTCCCGCGAGGGCGACCGCGTACTGGTACGCATCCACGGTCCCGGGGCTGCCCTCACCCGCGTGGGTGCCGAGCCCTTCTGCCGTGTTGAGCAACAGGTCGAGCTGGGCGCGGGTCAGAGCGCGCAGGAACCCGGGTGCGGGCACACGAGCGGGCGCATGCTGTTCAAGAGCCTCGGTGATCGGCCCCGACACATGGAACTCGGAATGGTCACCCTCGCGCGTCTCCGACCAGTGGCCGGGGCCGTCCGCCAGAGCGTGCAGTGCGGCCCGCAGACGGCCGGCAGAGCCCGCATCGATGTCGGTCGGCGAGGGGTCCGCCCAGTACCATGCCACCGCCTCGACCAGGGCGTCGGTCCACTTGGCCTCGCTCGGAACGTCGGAACAGGGCGCGGCGGACAGCAATCGGTCCGTCCCGCTGAGGGTGGCGGTCGTGGCCCAGTGGCGGGCTGCGGAGGCGGCCACCGGACCTGCCAGGCTTTCGGCACGCTCCACGGGCCAGCGGTGCTGGTCGGTCGTGAGGGAGGAGTGGCTGCGGCCCTCCATCCGCACGAGCGTGCGCGGCATCGCCGGGAAGACGTTGACCGCCTGCACCGGTTGCCACTGCGACAGCCCGCTCCCGTGGTCGAGGGTGAGGACGAGGTCGCCCTCCCCGAGCTCACGGAACGTGCGCCACCCGTCCTCGGTGAGGATCTCGGTGGCCTCGTCGACGCAGTACCCGATGTCGACCCAGCCGCGGGAGGGGCCGGTGTGGAAGTCGCGGGTGCTGTTCCAGTAGGACTCGCAGGCGCTGTGCTCCTGGTCGGCCAGCCCCTGGTCGGCGCTGTCGTAGTGGACGACCAGGCCGTCCTTGGGGTCGGCCTGGTCGGCCGGGGACTGCGCGGGCCAGCCCAGGTCGGAACGCCACTGCAGCTTGTCTGGTTCGGGCATGTGATTCGCCCCTTCGGGAGGACGGGAGGTTTTCGGTCACGGTCTCGTGCCGGGGGAAGGGGAAGTGCACACAGTGTCCTACCCGCTCCGGTCGGTGATAATCGCCGACATCGCCTGCGGATACGGGCTTGCCGAACGTTCCACGCCCCCGCGGGTCGACCCCGGATACTGATACCCGGTTGGGGCATATACGATGACCGCATGAGCGGGAACAGGAACGCAGCGCACACGCGGGGCCGTACGGGCCCCGTGTGGCTGAAGCTGCTCCTGGTTCCCCTGCTGCTCTTCGGTTTCTCGGCCATGCACACCCTCGGCCACGCAGAAGGTGCCGGCCACGGCGGTCACCTCGCCGCGGCCTCCGACACCGGGGACGGGCACTCCGCGGACCCACAGCCCGCGGGCGGGCACAACGCCGCACCGTGGGCCGAGTACGCCGCCCAGGAGGACCTGCCCGACCTCGACCCGACCGACATGTGCCCGACCCTGAGCGGGTTCACCGCGGTCAACCCCGGCGCGGCCACCACCGTGGTCACCCCCTGGCCCCAGGCCCCTCCGGGCTGGACACCCCAGGTCCGCACCTTCGACCCCTCCGGCGTCCAGGCCGAGAACAAACCCTCCCTGTCCTCCCTGCAGATCCTCCGGGTGTAGATGCCCGGCGGCCCGCCCCGGAACGGAAGGCGGCGCCGCCTGCGCACACACATCCGCAGCACAACTGACGAGGGAAGACGACCCATGATCACGTTCAAGCACGCCCTCAACGGCGCGGCCGCCGCGCTCGGAACCACCCTGGCGCTGACCGCGTGCGGGCAGGCCACCGGGGACGAGGCCTCCCCCGGCTCCGGATCGGCAGAGGCCGAGCAGGAGCAGTACAACGAGGCCGACGTGCACTTCGCCCAGATGATGATCCCGCACCACGAGCAGGCCGTGGAGATGGCCGACCTGGCCGACGACCGCGCCGGCGAGGAGGTCGGGGAGCTCTCCGACGAGATCCGCGACGCCCAGGGCCCCGAGATCGAACAGATGCAGCAGATGCTGCAGGACTGGGGCGAGGACTCCGGCGAGGACATGGACCACAGCGGCATGGCCGGCATGCTCACCGACGAGCAGATGGAGGAGCTGGCCGGCAGTGACGGTGAGCAGTTCGACACCCTCTTCCTGGAGCTGATGATCGAACACCACGAGGGCGCGGTCGACATGGCCGAGACCGTGTTGGAGGACGGCACCTCGCCCGAGGCCCGGGAGCTGGCCGAGGAGATCGTCGACACCCAGGAGGAGGAGATCGAGCAGATGCACGGCATGCTCGGCCACGACACCTCCGGGGACGGCTCCGAGGGCGCCGAGGACTCCGAGGACAACGGCGACCAGGACGGCCACGAGGACCACTAGGACCACTGGCCCGCACGCCCCGCTGCAGGCGCGCACATCCGATGGCGCCACGCAGCGGGGCCCAGTTCACGTACACCGGGCCGGACCGTTGCCGCCGAACAGGCCCTCGACCCGGCTCGCCTCCACGGGCCCGTCCGCGCGACCTGCGCGGGCGGGCCCGCTCGCGTCCGGGGCCTGCTCCCCTCCGAACAGGGCAACCCGAGCAACGAACCGTCCCCGGAACACGGCCCCGCCCCGGGGACGCGCCACGCCCTCGCCTTACCCCGCCTCTCGCCCAGGGTTGGGACATTCTCGGGGTGAGGGGGCACGAGCGCACACGAAGAGGTGTGCGCCGGCCTCACCGGGGAGGAGAAAACGTGGTCATGGCGGAGGAGTTCGAGGAGGGCCCGCCCAGGGTCCTGGTGGGCGTCGACGGGTCCGCGGCCTCGCGCGGCGCCGCGGAGTGGGCGGCCGCGGAGGCGCACCGGCGCGACTGGCCCCTGTTCCTGGTGCACGCGCTGGCGATGCCGCTGGTGATGTCGGTCTACGCGGGCCCGACGCGGTTCCCGCCCTCGGAGGAGCTCATGGCGCAAGGGCGGCACGTGTTGGAGGAAGTCTCCGACCACGTGCGCCGCCAACTGCCCGAACTGCGCTCGGAGACCGTGCTGGCCCTGGAGGAACCGCCCCTGGCCCTGTTGCGGCGGGCCCGCGCCGGGGACCTGGTGGTGCTCGGTTCACGCGGACTCGGGCCCGTGCGCTCGGCGGTGGAATCGTCGGCCGGGGTGCGCCTGGCCGCCCGATCACCCTGCCCGGTCGTGGTGGTACCCGGCCGCGAGGACACCCGCCGGCCCGTCGAGCCGCGCAGGATCGTGGTGGGGGTGGACGGGTCCGAGGACTCCCGCCGCGCCCTGCGCGCAGCGCTCGAACAGGCCGCCCGGGTTCCGGAAGGCTCGGTCCTCGTCGTACACAGCTGGCAGGTGCCGCTTCCTTTCGATCCGGGCCCGGACGGCGTCGAGGAGTGGTCCCCGCCCGCAGCGCAGCTGGACCGGCGCTCCCAGGAACTGGTCTCCGACATGCTCGAACACGTCTCCGACGCCGACACCGAGAGCGTCGGGGTGAGCGTCCTGCGCACGGGCGAGGACGCCGTCACCGCCCTGGTGGGCGCGGCCGAGGACGCCGACCTGCTCGTGGTGGGCTCGCGCGGGCGCGGGAGCGTGCGCGGACTGCTGTTGGGGTCGGTGAGCCAGGGCGTGATGCACGCCTCCCCGGTGCCGGTGATGGTGTTGCCGCACCGGGCGCACGGGAAGGCCTGAACGCGGCCCTGCGCGGGGATGCGGGCGGGGGCAGGCAGCGTGAGGGGACGCGCAACACCGGCTTCCACCAGCGCCGGGCCTGCCCGCGTCCGCGTCCCACGGCTGGCACACGCCGGAGAACGTGTCCTATAATCGGCGGCAATGTCTGGTCCCGCACGCTTCCTGTGCATGGCGCTCATCTCCATGTCACTCACGAGCACCGATGACGGCCTCTGTCGCCGCCGGTGCCGCATCGTCGTGCGCTGACGGACCCGACCTCCCTCCATTCCCCCGGGCCCCGCGCGCCCATCGCTCCGACGCGGCACCGGTGAACCCCGCACCCGGCCCTTCCGGGCGTCCGCGCCCTGTCATCCCCGTTTGGACACCATGACTGCTCAACCCACTTTGCCTGCCGAACCCACTGGGTCGGTGGACAATGACCGGGTCTCCCCGGCTCTGGCACTGAAGTGGCAACCGACCCTGTCCACCCCTGCGCCGCAGGCCCCCGAGGCCGAACCGGTCCGCTGGTGGCCGCTGGGCCTGGCCCTGCTGGGCGCCCTGGGGCTGTCGGCCTTCGTCTGGTCGGAGCACGGCGCCCTGCCGGCGGCCCTGCTCCTGCTGGGCACCGGCCTGGGCTTCACCCTGTTCCACTCGCGGTTCGGGTTCACCTCGGCCTGGCGCCAGTTCATCGCCGTGGGCAACGGCAAGGGGCTGCGCGCGCACGCGGTCCTGCTCGGCACCACAGCGACCCTGTTCGC
Source organism: Nocardiopsis coralli (assembly GCF_014892575.1). Taxonomy (GTDB): domain Bacteria; phylum Actinomycetota; class Actinomycetes; order Streptosporangiales; family Streptosporangiaceae; genus Nocardiopsis; species Nocardiopsis coralli. The sequence continues at coordinate 100,750 of NZ_JADBGI010000002.1, forward strand.
CCTGGTCATCGGCACCGGAACCGGGTTGTTCGGCAATGAGCCCACCGGTTCGGCCGGCACCATCGGGATCGCCCTGTTCGCGGGTGCGTTCCTGTTCGGTATCGGTATGCAGCTCGGCGGCGCGTGCGCCTCGGGCACCCTGTTCACCGTGGGTTCGGGCCAGTCGGCCATCGTGATCACGCTCATCGGCTTCATCGCCGGTTCGGTGATCTACAGCGCCGCGTGGCCGCTGGTCAACGACCTTCCCGAGGTGCCCGCGGTGGTGCTGTCCGACCACGTGGGCTGGTTCGGTTCGTGGGCCATCACCATCGCCGTGCTGGTCGCGCTCGTGGTCATCACGCGGATGGTGCAGAACCGCCGCGTGCCGCCGCCCACCGGCGCCCCGCCGTCGGCGCAGGGCCTGGCACGGGTGCTGCGCGGCAGCTGGCCGATGATCGCCGGCGCCGTGGTCCTGGCCGTGCTGGGCGCGGCCGTGCTCATGACCTCGGGCACCACGTGGGGCATCACGTCGGCGTTCAACCTGTGGGGCGCCAAGTTCCTGCAGCTCATCGGTTTCCAGCCGGAGACCTGGGCGTTCTGGTCCCAGCCCGACCAGGCCGCGCAGTTGGAGGGCGCGATCCTGCAGGACCAGAACAGCCTGACCAACATCGGCATCATCCTGGGCGCCGCGGTGGCCGCCGGCGCGGCGGGCACCTGGAAGCTGCACACCGGGCTGAGCTGGAACATCGTCGCGGCCGGTCTGGTCGGCGGTGTGCTCATGGGTATCGGCGCGCGCCTGGCGGGCGGCTGCAACATCGGCGCCTACCTGGCCGGGATCGGTTCGGGCAGCCTGCACGGGTGGCTGTGGGCGATCTTCGCCCTGGCCGGGACCTGGGCCGGACTGAAGGCGCGGTCGCTGTTCGGGCTGGGTGTGCCCAAGCCCTCCGACAGCTCGTGCTGATCACCCCGCGCACGTGAGGACGGCCCCGGCAGCTGTTGCCGGGGCCGTCCTGTGTTCCGGCCGCGGGCGCCGTGCCGGCGCGCTCTGCTCGCGCGACCGGTCGACCGGGGCACGGTTCACCAGGTGCGGCCGGCCAGGCGGGCCACGTGCTCGGGCAGGGGGACGTCGACCTGGCGGGCGGGGTCCTGGCGCGGCTCTCCGACGGTCAGGGTCAGGGGGAGTTCTCCGGCCCAGACGGGCAGCAGGGCGTCCTCCGGTTCGTCGTTGGGGCCTCCGGTGCGCACCTTGACCGAGGCCTCGTCCAGGGGAAGGGCCAGGACTCGGGTCTTGGCCAGGTCCTGCTTGGAGGGTGCGCGCACCTGGTCCCACCGGCCGGGGACGAGGTGGTCGACGATGGCGCGCAGGGCGTCCAGGCGTTCGTCCCCGTCCTCGACCACCCGCGGGGTTCCCAGCACCATCGCCGAGCGGTGGTTGAAGGAGTGGTGGACGGCCGAACGGGCCAGGACCAGCCCGTCGGGCACCGTGACGGTCACGCACACCTCGGAGCCCTGGCGCAGGGAGCGGGCCCCGGTGGACCCGTGCAGGTAGAGGGTGTCGCCGATGCGCGCGTGGCAGGTGGGCAGTGCCAGGGGCGTGCCGTCCACGACCACGGCCAGGTGGCACAGGAGCCCGTGGTCGAGCACGTCGTACAGGTCGGCCCGGTCGGTGCGGGCCTTGTGCTTGGCGCGGTTCAACCGGGTGCGTTCGGTGGTGGAGAGCATGGCGCCAGCCTAGGCAGAAGTGGTCACCTACAATAGGTCCACTTCCGGGCAATAACAGGAGACCACTTCGGGGGTGGCGATGGCACGCGGTTCGATCGAGGCCCCGGTCCACCTGGATCGCACGGGTGCCCGTCCGTTGGCGGTGCAGCTGGCCGACCAGGTGCGTTCGGCGGTGGCCGAGGGCGTGCTGCGGCGGGGTGAGCGCCTGCCCTCCGGCCGGTCGCTGGCCGTGCAGCTGGGGGTCAGCCGCACGGTGGTCACCGAGGCGTTCCAGCAGCTCTACGCCGAGGGGTGGGTGGAGGGCCGGCACGGGTCGGGCACCTTCGTCGCCGGGGGCACGGGGCCCCTGCCGCACGCAGGCCGGCCCGACCCCGGCCCCTCCGAACCTCCGCCCTCGCCGGTCACGGACCGCGAGGGCGCACGGCGTGCGGGCCTGGTCGACCTGCGCCCGGGGGCCCCGTGGGTGGGATCGGTGGACCGGGCGGCCTGGCGGCGGGCCTGGCGCCACGCGGCCGAGCAGCCCCTGGACGACTCCCCCGATCCGCGCGGGCAGCCCCGGCTGCGGGCGCTGTTGGCCGAGCACCTGCGGCGGGTGCGCGGGGTGCGGGTCGGGCCGGAGAACGTCATGGTCACCCGCGGCACCGGACACGGGCTCGACCTGGTCGGGGCGGGCCTGTTGGGACCGGGCGCCCGCGCGGGGGTGGAGGAACCCGGGTACCGCAAGGCGCCGGCGGTCTTCGCGGCGCGCGGGGCGGTGCCGGTTCCGTGCCGGGTGGACGGCGAGGGACTCGTGGTGGAGGAACTGCCCGGGGACCTGGCGGCGCTCTACACCACACCCGCGCACCAGTACCCGCTGGGCGGGCGGCTGCCGGTGCCGCGGCGCGAGCGGTTGCTGGCGTGGGCGCGCGAGCACGGGACGACGGTGGTCGAGGACGACTACGACGGTGAGTTCCGGTACGACGCGGCCCCGCTCCCGGCGCTGTACGGCATGGACCCCGACCGTGTGGTGCTGCTGGGCACGCTGTCCAAGACCCTCTCCCCCGACCTGGGTATCGGCTGGTTGGTGGCGGCCCCGGACACGGTCGGGCGGTTGGCGCGTCTGCGTGCGGAGTTGTCGGACCGCACCCCCGGACAGCCGCAGGCGGCGACGGCGCTGCTGTTGGAACGGGGTGATCTGGACCGCCATCTGCGCCGGATGCGGCTGGAGTACGCGCGGCGACGGAGGTTGCTGAAGCGGCGGCTGGGGCCGTGGTTGACCGGGGACACCGCGGGGTTGCACGTGCTGCTCCCGCTGCCCGCCGAGGCGGTGCGCCCGGTGGTGGAGGGGGCGGCCGAACGCGGGGTGCTGGTGGTGGACACCGTGCACGCGAGTTTCGGGGAGCCGTCGGTGCACGGGTTGGTCCTGGGTTACGGCTCGGCCGGCATGGCGGACCTGGAGCGGGGATGCGGTGTACTGGAGGGGCTGCTGCGTGCGGTGACACCCGTTGTCCAGTGACGGGTACTTCGGCCCCGTTTACACCAGATATCCAATCCGAACAAGGGTGTCACCGAACCGCGACCACAGCGGTGCGTTTGACCTGGACAATGGAGACATCGTTGCGAATTGGGGGTACCGAGGTGCAGGGGCGTCGAACGGCGCATGACCTTTACGACGTAGATATTCCGTGGTGCGAGGGGGAAGGGTGACACCGGTGCATGCGACGTCATCCCGGGTCCGGTTCGACCACGAGTTCACGCTGCGCCCCATGCACGGCAACGCGGGTTTCGAACGCGCTCTGCTACGCCATTTCGAGGAGCAGGGGTGGGAGGGCGCTCCCCTCCTGCACTGCCGCGACCACGAGAACCGGCTCGTCCACAGTGTGCTGCGCGGGACCGCCGTGCACGACGACCGCTACCTGGAGGACGAGTACCTGCAGGGCGCGGCCGCGCTCGTGCGCGAGTTCCACGACCTGACCGCCGGCACCCGCCTGGCCGGGCAGTGGGAGGTGGTCTGCCACAACCAGCTCGCGCCGCGGCACACCATCAGCCAGAAGGGCGTTCCGTACGCGTTCGTGGACTGGGAGGCGGCCGCGCCGGGCGTGCGCCTGCACGACGTGGCCGACCTGTGCTGGCGGTACGTGGACCTGGGGCCGAACGCCGAGGACCCGTTCCGGCGTGTGCGGCTGATCTGTGACGCCTACGGGCTGGCCGAGCGCGAACCCCTGATCGGGACCATCATGGCCCGGCAGGACCGCTACCGGCGCATCGTGGAGTCCGGCGCCCACCGCGGGGACCCGCGCATGGTGGCCCAGTACCGGTCCGGCGAGACCCAACGCATGGGCCGGCGCCTGATGTGGATGCGCGAACACCAGCGCGACCTGGCCGCCGAACTGGCCTCCTGACCCGGGACTCCTGGCCTTCGCCCGCTCAGCAGGCCCGTGCCATGATGCGCCCATGGACCTGGAGCACGCCCATGTGCCCACCGGTGACGGTGTGTACCTGCACTGTGTCCTGGCCGGGCCGGTGGACGCTACCCCGCTCGTGGCGGTGCACGGCGGACCCGACTGGGACCACTCCTACCTGCTGGACCCGCTGATCAGGCTCGGCCACCGGCGCCTGGTCCTGCCCGACCTGCGCGGCTGCGGACGCTCCTCCCCCGGGCCCTGCAGCTTCGCCGCGGCCGCACGCGACCTGGCCCGGCTCATTCGTCACCTACGCCTGGAGCGCCCCGACCTGTTGGGCTTCTCGGCCGGGGGCCAGGTGGTGCAGCGCCTGGTGCTGGATCACCCCGGCCCGTTCGGGCAGGTGATCATGGCTTCCAGCACCCTGTGGCCGGTCACCGACGCCGACTTCGGCCCCTGGCCCGAACGCGACCGCCGGCGGGCGGCCGAGGCCGGCGTCTGGTCCACGCCCGCGCCCGCCGCCCCCGATCTGGTCAGACGGGCAGCTCTGGCCGGGGCGCCGGCCAACGTCTGGCGCCGGGACCGGATCGTGCCCTACCGGAGAATGCTGGAACGCGTGCGTTGGTCCGCGCACTGGTTGCGCGCGCTGCGCGCGGGCCGGCTGGATTCGCCGCGACCGGCCGACGGGCCGAGGCGTCTGGCCGAAGCCGACGCCGCGTGGCTCTTCCTGCACGGGCGCCAGGACATGGTTTTCCCCGCACACATGGCCGAGCGTGCAGCCGCCCTCCTACCCCGGTCGCGGGCGGTCGTACTGGACGGGGCAGGGCACATGGCCCACGTGGACCGGCCCGAGGCGTGGCTCGATGCCGTCGAGGACTTCCTCTCGGGTCGAGCACAAGCATCCGGCGCGGCGTAGCCTTTCGGCACGACCCGACCAGGAGGAGGAAGACCGTGGAGGAGACCCAGGACCTGCCCGACCGCAGCCGGCGTGTGGCCGAGGCGTTGGCCGGGATCGGTGCGCAGGGGCGCGTGCGCGAGCTGCCCGACTCCACCCGCACCGCCGCGGAGGCCGCCGAGGCCCTGGGCTGCGAGGTGGGCGCGATCGCCAACAGCCTGGTGTTCATGGCCGACGAGCGCCCGCTGCTGGTGATGACCAGCGGCCGGCACCGCGTGGACGTGGGTGTGCTGGCCGAGCGCCTGGGCAAGGGCCGGATCCGCCGCGCGAAGCCGGAGGAGGTGCGCGACGCCACGGGTCAGGCGATCGGCGGGGTGGCGCCCCTGGGCCACCCGGAGCCGGTGGAGACGGTCGTGGACCTCGCCCTGGAGGACTACCCGTGCCTGTGGGCCGCCGGCGGCACGCCCCGCACCATCTTCCCCACCGACTTCACCGAGCTGGTGAAGATGACCGCCGGCACCCCCGTGGCGGTCAACTGACCAGCGCCTCTCCCCCGTCGTGTCGAGGCGCACCTGGCGGGTCGAACAGGAACCCCGTCCGGCTCATCTGCCACGTGCGCCCCGACCTGGCGTAGAACTCTTGCCAACTCGACTCCGATCATGAAGGTTCTTTCCTGAGCCCACCGGAGCGTACCGAGCGTGCTTGAATGAACACACTCGGCAACGATCCGGCCCCGCTCGCTGGAGCTTTCGAAAAGGAGCCATGTTGGCGCACACGAACCGGAACCGCCCAGGCCGGGCGCACGACGTTCCGATCCCCCGGACCGCGCTGTGGGGCGGCGTCATGGCCGCCGCACTCGCCGCCTCGTTCCTGCACGCCCCGCAGGCCCTGGCCGCACCGGAGGACCCGCGGACCCAGGAGTGCGAGCCCGAGGAGGACGCCGTTCCCAAACGCCAGATGCGCGCGGAGTGGATCGCCGGCGTCGAGAACATCGACTGGCCCACCGAACAGGGCCTGAGCGCCGAGGAGCAACAGGCCGAACTGGAGGAGCTGTACGACGGCGCCGTGGACCGCGGCCTCAACGCCGTCGTGGTCCAGGTCCGCCCCACCGCCGACGCGTTCTGGCCCTCCCCGCACGAGCCGTGGTCGGAGTGGCTCACCGGGGAACAGGGCGGCGACCCCGGCTACGACCCGCTGGAGTTCGCCGTCGAGGCCGCGCACGAGCGCAACCTCGAGTTCCACGCCTGGTACAACCCCTACCGCGTGGCCATGCACGACGACCCCTCGCGCCTGGTCGAGGACCACCCCGCCCGCCAGAACCCCGAGTGGACCTTCTCCTACGGCGGGCAGCTCTACTACGACCCGGGCATCCCCGAGGCGCGCGAGTTCGTGGTCGAGGCGATGATGCACTCGGTCGACAACTACGACCTGGACGGCGTGCACTTCGACGACTACTTCTACCCGTATCCGGTCGACGACGAGGAGATCCCCGACGAGGACACCTACGCCGAGCACGGCGAGGGCTTCGACGACATCGGCGACTGGCGGCGCGACAACGTCGACACCATGGTCCGCGAGGTCAGCGAGGCCGTGAAGGCGTCCAAGCCGCACGTGAAGTTCGGCATCAGCCCGTTCGGGATCTGGCGCAACTCCGACACCGACCCGGCCGGTTCGGACACCGCCGGCATGGAGTCCTACGACGAGCAGTACGCCGACAGCCGCAAGTGGGTCACCGAGGGCTGGCTCGACTACATCAACCCGCAGCTGTACTGGCACATCGGCCTGGACGTGGCCGACTACTCGGTGCTGGTGCCCTGGTGGGAGGAGGTCGCCGCGACCACCGACACCCACCTCTACATCGGCCAGGGCGCCTACAAGGTCGGGGAGGAAGAGGGCCCCTGGACCGACGACCCGCGTGAGCTCTCCGAACACCTGCACCTGAACCAGGACCACCCGGGTGTGCACGGCGACGTCTACTTCAGCGCGACCTCGCTGCGCACCAACGCCCAGGAGGCCTTCGAGATCGTGCAGGAGGAGCACTACGCCCACCCGGCGCTCGTGCCGGTCGACCCGGACCTGGGCGGTGAGGCCCCGCCCGAGCCGACGGTGACGGGTTCGGAGCCGGTCGGGGACGGCCTCGAGCTGAGCGTGGCGCCGGCCGAGGGGTCGGACCCGGCCTACTACGCGGTGTACGCGATCGAGGGCCCGCCGGAGGAGGAGCCGGTCTGCGGCATCGGCGACGCCCGCAACCTGCTGGGCACCGTGCGCGCCGGCGACGACGGTACGGCCACGTTCACCGCGCCGGCCGCCGAGGGCGAGTACACCTACTACGCGACGGCGCTGGACCGCCTGCACCACGAGAGCGGCGCGAGCGAGCCGCACCACCTGCCCTGACCCGCCGTCCGGTCCGGGGTGCGCCGCGCCCCGGGCCGGGCCCGGCCCGGCACGGCACGGCACGTGATTGACGAACCGCCCGAACGGTTACGAGTCGGGCATGAGCCATCACGATTCACGCAGGCCCGATGACCCGGTCAACGCCGAGGCGCAGGACTGGGACGAGGCCGGCATGCCCGAACAGGAGGACTCCACCGAGGACGAGGCCCTGCCCGGTGACCGGGAGGACCCGACCACGATAGAGGAGGAGTACGACAGCTCGGCCGAGGAACGCGATCCGCTCGACGAGGCCCTGGCCCAGGAGGAGCCCGAGGCGCCCGAGGCCCTCGGCAGTGCCGCGCCCGACCGGGGACGGGACCGGGCCGGCGAGGGCGGACCGTCCTCCGACAGCGCTGTCGAGCCGGGCCCCGGAGGCCCGGAGAGCAAGGCCCTGCACCAGGAGGAGGGGCTCCGGCAGGAGGACGAGGGCGGGCGCCCCGGCGAGTGAGGGGCCGCCGGGGCTCCGCGCCTTCAGTACCGGCGTGATTCCAGGACGCAGAACTCGTTGTCCTCGGGGTCGGCCAGCACCGTCCAGGCTTCGTCGCCGCTCTGGCGCACATCGACCCGGCGCGCGCCCATGCGTTCCAGGCGGGCGATCTCGGCGTCGCGGTCGTCGTCCACGTGTGCGGCCAGGTCCAGGTGCAGGCGGTTCTTGACCGCCTTGTCCTCGGGAACGGGCACGAAGACCAGCCCGGGGTTGCCCCGGTCCCACTCCTGCACGGTCATGGGTTCGGCCTCCAGCCACGGCGGGATGACGACCGCGCCCTCCTCCTCGTCGACGATCAGCCGCCAGTCGAGCACCTCGGCCCACCACTGCGCCTGGGCGCTGTGGTCGCGGCAGTCGATGACGGTGGTGTACCAGCGCAGTGCCATGGGGGATTCCTTCCCGTTGCGCCCGCCCGGGGCGGGCCGTGCTCGGACGCGCACCACGGTAGGGGCAGGAACCGACGGTCCGGCGGCGGCCGCGCCGAGCTGGGGAAACCGCGTTGCCCGCCCACCGTCCCCCTGCCAGGGTGTGCACCATGACCGACGATGCCCTGGCCCCGTTGCGGCGCCAGTTCGACCTCACCTGGGCCCTGTTCGAGTACCACCTGGAGCGCCTGGAACCGCAGGACCACCTCTGGGAACCGGCGCCGGAGTGCTGGACCCTGCACCTGCGCGACGGGGTGTGGGTGCCCGACTTCGCCGAGGAGGAGCCCGACCCCGTTCCCGCCCCGACCGCGGGGTGGGTGGGCTGGCACATCGGCTGGTGGTGGAGCACCACGATCGAGCTGCTGCAGGGGCGCGATCCGCTCCCGCCAGAGGCGGTGCGCTGGCCCGGCCCCGAGGGCGCGGCGGAGTGGCTGCGCTCCTTCCGCGGGCGGTGGATCGCCCTGCTGCCGGAGCTCGACCCCGACGCCCCCGCGCCCTTCCCCTGGCCGGAGGGCACGGGGCACACCGTCACCGACACGGTGGCCTGGGTCAACGCCGAGCTCATGAAGAACGCCGCGGAGATGGGCCAGCTGCGGATCCTGCGCGCCGCCGGCGCACCCGGCTCACGGTGACCGCCCGATCCCCGCGCCGGGCGCTCAGCCCCGCGGGTTGAGCGCTTGGAAGAGCACGTGGTCCTGCCAGCGGCCGTCGATGCGCAGGTACTCGGGGGCCAGGCCGAAGGGCTGGAACCCGTTGCGCCTCAGCACCCGCTGCGAGGCGGCGTTGTGCGGCACGGTCTCGGCCTGCAGGCGGTGCAGGCCGAGGGGCCCGAAGGCCAGCGCCTTGACCTCGCCGACGGCCGCGGTGGCCAGGCCCCGGCCGTTGTGCGAGGAGGCGACCCAGTAGCCGATGGCGGCCGACTGCAGAGCGCCGCGCACGATGCCGTTGACCGTGATGCGCCCGACGATGCGGTCGGTGTCGTCGGTGACCACCAGCGGAACCTCGTGGCCGTCGGTGTAGCCGGTCAGCTGCTGGTCCAGGAGCCGGTACTGGCCCTGGGCGGTGAAGTACTCCTCGGGGCGCAGGGGTTCCCAGGGGGCGAGGAAACTGCGGTTCTCGACCAGGCGGGCGGCGATCTCCGCGGCGTCCTCCAGCCTGGCCAGGCGTGTGTGTGCCATGGGTACTCCCCTGTGCCGTCGGTGACTCCCGGCAGGTTAGCGTTCCAGCACAACGGGCGCGCGGACGCCCGTACCGTGTCCGTTCACGAGGACGTAACCGGCACTTCCGACTGCACCCCCGCGAATGTGAAAATAGGAGGGTGACACCTCGACACTCCGTAGAATCCGACCCCGCTCAGGACTCCCCCGACATCGGCGCCCCCAAGACCGCCGCGGCCGGCCTGCCCGCTGTCATGCACAGCGTGCGCCAGGTGGCCGAGAACGCCGGGGTCATGCGCGGGCTGCCCGCCATGCTCAAGGTCAACCAGAAGAAGGGCTTCGACTGCCCCGGCTGCGCCTGGCCCGAGCACGACAAACGCCACACGGCCGAGTTCTGTGAGAACGGCGCCAAGGCCGTGGCCGAGGAGGCCACCAACCGAGGCCTCACCGGCGCGTTCTTCGCCGAGCACTCCGTCTCCGATCTGTCCGAACGCTCCGGGTACTGGCTGGGTCAGCAGGGCCGCCTGACCGAACCCCTGTACCTGGCCGAGGGCGCCACCCACTACGAGCCGGTGGGTTGGGACCGCGCCCTCGACATCATCGCCGAGGACCTGCGCGGCGTTGACCACCCCGACCGCGCCGTCTTCTACACCTCGGGCCGCACCAGCAACGAGGCGGCCTTCGTCTATCAGCTGTTCGCCCGGGCCCTGGGCACCAACAACCTGCCCGACTGCTCCAACATGTGCCACGAGTCGTCCGGCTCGGCCCTGTCCGAGACCATCGGCGTGGGCAAGGGCAGTGTGTCCCTGGACGACCTGCAGCGCGCCGACCTCATCATCGTCGCGGGGCAGAACCCGGGCACCAACCACCCGCGCATGCTCAGCTCGCTGAAGCGGGCCAAGCGCGGCGGTTCGCGCATCGTCACGGTCAACCCGCTGCCCGAGGCGGGCAGCACCAACTTCCGCGACCCGCAGACCCCGGCGGGGCTCATGGGGCGCGGGACCGACCTGACCGACCTGTTCGCGCAGATCCGGATCGGCGGCGACCTCGCGCTGTTCTCCGCGGTCAACCGGCTGCTGCTGGAGGCCGACGCCCGGGGCGAGGACGTGCTCGACCGTGCGTTCGTCGACGAGTTCACGCACGGTTTCGAGGACTACGCCAAGGAGCTCCTGGCCGAGCCCGAGGAGGAGTTCTGGCCGCGGGTCGAGCGCGCCACCGGGCTGGAGCGCGAGCTGATCGAGCGCATCACCACGATGGTCCTGGAGTCGCAGAACGTCGTGGTGTGCTGGGCGATGGGCCTGACCCAGCACAAGCACTCGGTGCCCACGATCCGCGAGGTCGTGAACTTCCTGCTGCTGCGCGGCAACGTGGGGCGCCCGGGCGCGGGCGTGTGCCCGGTGCGCGGCCACTCCAACGTGCAGGGCGACCGCACGATGGGCATCTGGGAGAAGCCCCCGGAGGCCTTCCTCGACGCGATCCAGCGGGAGTTCTCCTTCGAGCCGCCGCGCGAGCACGGCCACGACACGGTCGAGGCGATCCACGCCATGGGGCGCGGTGAGGTCGACGTGTTCTTCGCGATGGGCGGCAACTTCGTGTCGGCCTCCCCCGACACGCTGGTGACCGAGGAGGCCATGCGGCGTGTGGGCCTGACGGTGCACGTGTCCACCAAGCTCAACCGTTCGCACGTGGTCACCGGGACCCGGGCGCTGATCCTGCCGGCGCTGGCACGCAGCGACCGCGACCGGTACGAGGGCCAGGAGCGGTGGATCACGGTGGAGGACTCCATGGGCAAGGTGCACGCCTCCCACGGGGTGCTCGACCCGCTGTCCGAGGGCATGCGCTCGGAGGTCGACATCGTGCGCGAGCTGGCCCGCCGCACGCTGGGCGAGGGCTCGGTGGTGGACTGGGACTCCCTGGCCGACTACGACCGCATCCGCGACCACGTGGCGGCGGTGGTTCCGGGCTTCGACGACTTCAACGCCCGGGCACGCCGGCCCGCGGGGTTCACGCTGCCGCACGCCCCGCGCGACGACCGCCGTTTCCCCACGGCGACGGGGCTGGCCAACTTCACGCGCAACGGCAGTTACGCGCCGGAGGTGCCCGAGGGGCGCCTGATGCTGCAGACGCTGCGTTCGCACGACCAGTACAACACCACGATCTACGGGTTGGACGACCGCTACCGCGGCGTGACCGGTGGGCGCCGGGTGGTGCTGGTCAACCCCGAGGACGCGCGCGAGCTCGGCCTGGTGGAGGGCTCGCACGTGGACCTGGTGAGCGAGTGGGAGGACGGCCGCGAGCGCCGGGCCCCGCACTTCAAGGTGGCGCTGTACCCGACCGCGCGCGGGGGTGCGGCCGCCTACTACCCGGAGACCAACGTGCTGGTCCCGCTGGACTCCACGGCCGACATCAGCAACACCCCCACGTCCAAGTCGGTGGTGGTGCGGTTCGAGGAGAGCACGGGGGCTCCGACCCAGGGGATCTGACCTGGACCCCCGGTACCGCCCCGGATGCGGGGGCGCCCCCGTCGAACGTGCACGGAGGGCGCCCCCGTACTCTGAGGCGATGCCGACCATCTACCTGATCCGCCACGGCAAGGCCTCCCCCGAGGCGGACGACTACGACGAGCTCAGCGCGCCCGGCTACGAGCAGGCGCGGCTGCTCGGGGCCGAACTGCGGCGCCGGGACCTCAAGGTGGGCCCGGTGGTGTCGGGGTCGTTGCGGCGCCAGCGGCAGACCGCGGGCACGGCTCTGGCCGAGGCCGGTGTCGACGAGGCGCCGGAGGTGGACCGTCGCTGGGACGAGTACGACCACCTGGGGCTGCTGGCCCTGGACCCGCAGGGTTCGGGGTCGTTGCAGGACCGCCTGGACGCCTCGTTGACCGCCTGGACGGGGTCCGGGGAGACCGGTCCGGGCAGCTGGAACCACTTCCGCGACGGGGTGGCCTCCGCCCTGACCGACGTGGTGACCCGGCTGGAGCGCGGCCACACCGCCCTGGTGTTCACCTCGGCGGGGGTCATCGCGACCGTGTGCTCGATGCTGCTGTCCACGTCCACGTCGGGGTTCCTGGCGATGAACCGGATCGTGGTCAACGGTTCGGTCACCAAGCTGCTGCACGGCCGCGGCGGCACCCAGCTGGTCGGGTTCAACGACCACGCGCACCTGGAGCACGGCGGCACGGAGCTGATGACCTACCGCTGACACACAGCGGACCTGCCCCGCAGCGTGATGTGCGAGGCAGGTCGGCCCATGAAGCGCGCTGCGGCCGCGCGTGCGGCGGCAGCCCCTTCCCCGGGACAGCGGCCTCACGGGTGGAGTGCGGTCTGCCAGTCCAGCAGGTCGAGGTCGTGCCTGGCCGCCACCGCCCCGGGGTCACGGGCTTCGGTGCACTCGGCCAGGCGGGCGGAGAGTTCCCACCGCGCCCGCCGCACCTGTATGCGGTCCTCGGAGGTCAGGGGCACCGCTTCCAGGGGCCCGGTGCCGACCCGGAGGCCGAACGGGGTGCGCAGAGCCCATTCCCAGGTCTGGCGGCCGTTCGTTCCCACGCGGAGGAGGGCTGCGTGGACGAGGACCCCGTGTGTCGAGGGCCTTCCTGCTGCAACAGGACCCATTGCCCGATCAGCAGGGATGGGTCCTGCGTCTGCTTCGATGGGCCGGAACGCCGGTCTCGTCGGTTGGCCTGCGCGTGCATCAGGGGTCTTCCTCGGCTCGTTCGTACACGGTCGGCGGACGCGAGTGTCCGGGGGCCGATCCCCGGACTGCATCCGCTCGGTGTACGGGTGACGCCGGTGCGGTCGATCCATGACGCGGTTGAGCCAACTTTTTTCACATTTGCCCCACATCCCTCTCCCGGCCCATGCCCGAAGAGGTGGGCTACCGCTGCCCCGGGCCGGGGGCGGGGTCGCGCAGGACCCGCGCGGTGCGCAGGCCGGCGAAGCCGGCGGCCAGAGCACCCACGCCCACCATGGCGAGCGCTCCCCCGGCCATGAGGGCGCCGGCTGCGCCGATGAAGGGGGCCAGCGCGCCGAGGGTGAGGGCGCCGGCGGAGTTGCCGAGGGTGGACTGGGCGGTCCACACGGCGTTGACCCGTCCGCGCAGTTGGTCGGGGGTGTGGGACTGCAGGAGGGCGTAGCGCAGGATCTCCTCGACGACCTGTCCGAAGCCGAGCAGGGTCAGGAAGAAGAAGGCGAGCGGCGCCCAGGTGCTGACCCCGAACCCGAGCACGGCCAGCCCGCACAGGCCGACCGCGAGGAGCATGAGGCCGCCGGTGCGCTGTGTGCGTCCGGCCCACCCGCTGGTGAGCGAGCCGATGAGGGCGCCGACGGCCGGTGCGGTGTAGAGGATGCCGACCAGCGCGGGGCCTCCGCCGAGGACCTTGTCGGTGAACTCGTTGATGAGCACCTGCGGGGCGGCGAACAGCATCTGCACCAGGCCCAGGAGCAGGAGGGGCCCGACGACCTTGTGGGTCAGGGCGAACCGTCCGCCCTCGCGCAGTGCGGCCAGGAACGGTTGGGAGCGTGCCTCCTCGGGGGCCTCCAAACGCGGTAGGCGCGCCACGAGCACGGTGGTGAGCAGGGAGAGCACCGCGGTCAGCACGTAGTTGGAGCCCATGCCCAGCGACGCGATGACCACACCGCCCAGGGCGGGGGCCAGGACCGACCCGAGCCGGCCGTTGAGGGCGAGCAGGGCCCCGGCGGCGGGGAGTTTGTCGCGCGGCACGAACCCGGGGGCAGCGGCCTGGAGGGCGACGGTGCTGAAGGAGCCGAAGAACCCGTTGAAGGCGGCGGTCACGTAGATGACCCAGAGCCAGGGTTCGTCGGGCACGAGGGTGTTGGCGGCGAGCACACCGAAGGCCAGGACGGCGGCACCGCGGCCGATGACGATGAGGCGCCGCCGGTCACCGCGGTCGGCGAGCATCCCGCCGACGAGGGTGCCGGTCAGGACGCTGACGGCGTTGGTGGTGTGCACGGTCGCCACCAGGAGTGAGGACCCAGTGAGCCCGTAGACCTGCATGGGCAGGGCGACGGCCGCGAAACCCAGTCCGAAGATGGAGATGAGCCGGGCGACGAAGATGATCCTGAACTCGGGGCTCGTCCGGAGGGGGCTGATGTCGACCATCAGCTGGGAGAGTCTCACGGGGGTCCTTCACGGGTGGTCGGTGGAGGCCCGGCGCTACCGGGTCCTCCACCGGTGGGTGACTGCGTTTCCCGGTGGTCCGGGCGGATCAGGCGCTCGCCTCGCGCAGGCTGCGGGGGCGCAGGTCGGTCCAGTGCGTGTCGACGTACTCCAGCGCCTCGTCCTTGGACACGGGGCCGTGGACGGGGGTCCAGCCCTCGGGGACGCGGGCGAAGCCGGGCCAGAGCGAGTGCTGGTCCTCGCCGTTGACCAGGACCAGGAAGGCGCCGTCGGTGTCGTCGAAGGGGTTGCTCATGGTGGGTCTCCCTCGGGTGCGTGGTGTGGCGGGTCGGGTGGTGCTCAGCCGGTGGTGAGGAGCTTGTTCCAGGCCTGGAGGGTGGGGTCCTCGGCCAGGGCGACGAAGTCGGTCTCGACCCCGTACTCGCGCCACTTCTCGACCAGGCTCATGAGGCGGATCGAGTCCATGCCCTGG
Organism: Nocardiopsis coralli; assembly: GCF_014892575.1. GTDB lineage: Bacteria > Actinomycetota > Actinomycetes > Streptosporangiales > Streptosporangiaceae > Nocardiopsis > Nocardiopsis coralli. The sequence continues at coordinate 115,834 of NZ_JADBGI010000002.1, forward strand.
TCGAGCAGGCTCACGCCCTCCTCGATCTCCTCCGGCGGGATCCCCAGAGCCTCGGCGGCGTGGGCGCGGACGGCCTCGGGGGTCAGCGCCTGCCGGGCGGGGTCGGTGTCCTGCTGCATGCGATTCCAGTTCAGGGTCGGGCCCGTTGTGCGGGCCGGTTCGGGTGGTCGGCCCGGCGGCACCGCGGGCGCGGTGCCGCCGGAGGGGTCAGGGGTCGATCCGGTCCAGGACCTCGTCGAGGCTGTCCAGGGTCAGGAGCGCGGACTTGTGTGTGGTCGCGTCGCTCCAGGACAGCGGGTGCACCTGGTCGTCCTGGGCGGCGGGCAGGGACTCGAAGACGTCCTGGTCCAGCAGGTCCGCGGTGGGTCCGGGGACCTCGCCGTCGGGCCGGGCCTCGGTGAGGATCACATCGGCGCCGGAGAGCTGGTCGATCTCTTCCAGGGGGTGATAGGCCGCCCACGCCTGGTGGGAGGCCTCGTTCTGCTCGCCGATGAAGTCGAGGCCGACCTCGGTGGCGATGGAGGTGTTCCAGGCCGGGCCGAACTCCTGCAGGACCTGCCCGGCGCCGGCGCCGGGTGTGCCCTCGGAGGAGCGGACGAAGGCGAAGTCGGTCTCCTCCAGGACGGGGGCGTACTCCTCGCCGAGCTCGGCGACGCGGGTGTCGTACTCGGCCTCGACGTCCTCGTAGGTGTCGGAGACCCCGACCGCGTCGGCCACCTGCGCCTCGACCTCCTTCCAGGAGTCGGGGTCGCCGAGGCCGATGGTGGCGGTCGGGGCGATCTCCCCGAGGTCGTCGAGGGGGACGTTCTCCCACCCGTCCGCGGGCCAGGCGACGACGATCAGGTCGGGTTCGAGGTTGGCCACGGCCTCGAAGTTGATCTCGTCCGTGGCCCCGACCTGCTCCAGACCGGTCATCGTGTCGACGTCGTCGGGGTGGATCTTCTCGTCCCAGTTGTCGTCGGTGTGCACGCCGACCACGTCGCCGCCGAGTTCGACCGCGGGCTGGGCGGCGTAGGACAGGGCCACCACCCGCTGGGGGACGGCGGGGATCTCGACCTCGCCGTGGTCGCCCTCGAAGGTCCGGGTCTCACCGGCCGCATCGGCGCCGGCGTCGTCCGAACCGGATCCGGTGCAGGCGGCGGCCCCGAGCGCGAGGGCGGCCAGGACGCTCGTCGAGCGCAGGAGCACGGTGTCGGTCATAGGGGATCTCCTGTCGGGGAACGGGGGATGATGAGGCAAGCCTAGCCTTACTTTTTTTCGTCGCGCATCCCGGGGGTCTGCTCCAGCGCCTCGGCCAGCACCGGCCCGACCTCGGTCAGCGCGGCCGGCCCGGTGAGGGCGTCGTGGGAGGCGTTGACGCGGTGGTCGCTCACCCGGCCCGTCACGTAGGGCTCCCAGGCGCGGTGGTCCACGTCCTCGCGCGGGGTCCCGGCCGCGGTGAAGAACACCAGGTCGCCGTCGAAGGTGCGGTAGGTGGCACGGGTCATGAGCTCGGCGTTCTCCCGGTAGGTGTCCACGACCGCGTCGAGGGTCTGCGGGTCCAGGTCGCCCCAGATCCCCTCGCCCTCCCGGATGAACTCGGTGACCTCGGCCCGTGCGTACGGCGGGGCGAAGTCGTCCGGAACATCGCGCATGGAGGTGGCGAGCAGGAAGCGCAACGCCTCCTGTTCGAGCTCCTCAGGACCGGCCGAGAGTTCCCGGGAGCGCCGCTCGCCGTCCAGCGGGTAGGTGTCCATGACCGCCAGGAGCGCGACCTCCTCGCCCCGCTGCTGGAGGAGGGTGGCGACGGCGTGTGCGACCTGACCGCCGAAGGACCAACCGACCAGGTGGTAGGGGCCGCGGGGCTGGACCGACCTGATCCGCTCCAGGTAGTACTCGGCGATCCCGTCGAGGTCGGTGGCCACCCCGTGCCGACCGCGCAGGCCGGGCGACTGCACGCCGTAGACCGGCCGGTCGGTGTCGAGATAGGGCGTGAGGCCTGCGAAGGACCAGCTGAACCCGGCGGCGGGGTGGAGGCAGAACAGGGGCGGGAGATCCCCGCCGGCGCGCAGGGGCAGAACGGTGGCCAGCGGGTCGGTGTTGGCCTCCGAGCCCAGGAGGCGCGCGGCGATCCTTTCGGGGGTGGCCGCGGTGAGGACCTCGCCGACCCGGAGCCGGGTGTCGAAGGCGCCCCGGATTTTTCCGACCAGGCGCATGGCCAGCAGGGAGTGGCCGCCCAGGGCGAAGAAGTCGTCCTCCACACCGACCTCGTCCAGGCCGAGGACCTCGGCGAAGAGGGCGCAGAGGGTGCGCTCCTCCTCGTTGGCCGGGGCCCGTCCGCCACCCGCACGCCACTCGGGGGCGGGCAGGGCGGCCTGGTCGAGCTTGCCGTTGACGGTCAGCGGCAGGCGCTCCACCGGGACCAGGGCGCTGGGGACCATGTGGTCGGGCAGGCGCGCGGCCAGGGCGCTGCGCACCTCCTCGGTGTCGAGGCGCTCGGCCCCGCCGGTCCTGGGCACGAGGTAGGCCACGAGCCTGCGCACACCGGGGGTGTCCTCCCTGGCCAGGACCGCTGCCTGGGACAGGTCGGGGTGCGATTCCAGGACCGCGACGATCTCGCCGGGTTCGACCCGGTGGCCGCGGATCTTGATCTGGTCGTCGGTCCGGCCGAGGAAGTCCACGAGTCCGTCCTCGCCCCAGCGCACCAGGTCGCCGGTGCGGTACATGCGGGTGCCGGGCGGGCCGAAGGGGTCGGCCACGAAGCGGTCGGCGGTCGCACCGGGGCGCTCGGCGTATCCGCGTGCGAGCCCGGCGCCGGAGACGTAGAGCTCGCCGGGCACCCCCGGCGGGACCGGTGCCAGGCCAGGGTCGAGCACGTACACGCGGGTGTTGTGGATGGGCGCGCCCACGGTGGGCGCTCCGCTGTCCTCCGTGCCTCCCCCGAGGGTGTTGATCGTGTACTCGGTGGGCCCGTAGAGGTTGTAGCCGAGCACGCCCGGGGCCTCCCGGAGGCGCTGCCAGACGGCGTCGGAGACCGCCTCTCCCCCGAGCAGGACCAGGCCAGGAACGTGCCTGCCGTCCTGTTCCAGCAGGCCGTCCTCGATGAGCTGGCCGCAGTAGGAGGGGGTGACGTTGACGACGTCGATGCTGTGCTCGGCGCAGTAGGAGGTCAGGGCGTCGGAGTCGCGGCGCATCTCCTCGTCCATCAGGTGCACCTCGTGTCCCTGGACGAGCCAGAGCAGTTCCTCCCAGGACATGTCGAAGGAGAAGGAGACGGTGTGCGCGATGCGCAGGACCCGTCCGCCCTGTTCGGCGATGACCTGGTCGAAGATGCGTTCCTGGTGGTTGACCAGCATGTTGGTCAGGCCGCGCAGGGGCACCGCCACACCCTTGGGCCGGCCGGTGGATCCGGAGGTGTAGATGGTGTAGGCCAGGGTGTCGGGCGTGACCGGGCCGAGGAGTTCGGCGTCGGTGAGGTCCTCGGTCGAGAGCCCTTCCAGGGCCGCCTCGGTGCCGGCCTGGCCCAGCACGAGGGCGGCCGTGCCCTCGGGGTACGGGACCTTGGGGGCCGAACCCTCGTCGACCAGGGCGACCGGCGGCGCGGCCTCGGCGAGCATGTCGGCCAGCCTGGACTCGGGGTGGTCCAGGTCGAGCGGCACGTATCCGGCACCGGCCTTGAGCACGGCGAACAGTCCCGCCACGGCGTCGACCGAACGCGGGACCCCGAGGGCGACGCTGGTGTCGGGTGCCACGCCCCGTTCGACGAGCAGCCGGGCGATGCGGTTGGCGCGGCCGTTGAGCTCGGCGAAGGATACGCGGCGGCCGTGGAAGACCAGGGCCGTCCGGTCGGGGACGCGCTGGGCGGTCCGTTCCAGGATCCGGGTGATCGGGTCGGCCGGCAGGTCCCGCTCGGTGCGGTTGGGCTCGACGAGCACCGCCCGGTTCTCCTCCTCCGACAGCAGGTCGAGGTCGGCCACGCGCTGTTCGGGGTCGCGGGTGAGCTCGCCGATCGCCGCGAGGGCGCGGTCGAAGAGGCGCTGGACGGTCGTGTCGTCGAACAGGTCGGGGCGGTAGGCGAGGGAGACCGCGGTGGTCTCGCCCGGTTCCACGACGAAGGTGAGGGGGTAGTGCGTGGCGTCCGCGGCCGACACGCTCTCCAGCCCCACCGCTTCTTCCAGCTCACGGACCTGGGAGGCGTCCTTGGGGGTGTTGCGCAGGACGTACAGGGTGTCGAAGAGGGTGCCCAGGCCGGCCTGGCGCTGGATCTCGGCGAGGTTCACGTGGTGGTACGGCAGCAGGGCGGTCTGCTGCTCGTGCACGCGCGCGAACAGGTCGAGCAGGCGTTCGTCCGGGCGCGGGTCGATGCGCACGGGGATGGTGTTGAAGAACAGGCCGATGATCGAGGAGACGTCGGGGATCTCCGGGGGACGCCCCGAGACGGTGCTGCCGAAGACGATGTCGTCGCGTCCGGTCTGAGCGCGCAGGGTCAGGGCCCAGGCGGTGTACAGGAGCGTGTTTGGGGTGACGCCGATGCGCCGGGCGACGGTGGTCAGTGCCTGGGCGGTCTCCGGGTCGAGCGTCGCCTCGAGCGAGCGGGGCATGACCGGTCGGCGCCCCTGGTCGGGCGGGGCAACCAGGGTCGGGGCGTCCAGCCCGCGCAGGGCCTCGCGCCAGGCGCCGGCGGCACGGTCCATGTCCTGGCGCGACAGCCAGACCAGGTAGTCGCGGTAGGGGCGGGCCGGGGGGAGCTTGCTGCCGTCGCCGCCCGCGCGGTAGAGCTCCAGGAGCTCGAAGATGTAGAGCGTCCCGGACCAGCCGTCCATGAGGATGTGGTGGTGGGTCTCGACCAGGACCGTCCGGCCGGGCCCGCAGTGCACGAGCACGTTGCGGATCAGCGGGGGCCGGGTGAGGTCGAAGCGGCGCTCGCGCTCCTCGCGGCGGATGCGGGTGAGTTCGCGGTCGCGTTCGGCGGGCTCGTGGCCGCTCAGGTCCACCTCGCGCCAGTGGGCGGGCATGGCGGGCCGGATGAACTGGACGGGCTGCTCCATGCCCTCGTGGGCGAAGCCGGCCCGCAGGTTGGGGTGGCGGCGCAGCATCTCGTCGGCACTGGCCCGGAGCACGCCGGCGTCCACGGGCCGGTCGAACTCGAACACGTGCTGGACGGTGTAGACGTCCAGGCGCTGGTCGTCGTCGAGGGAGTGGAAGAGCAGGCCCTGCTGGAGGGGGGCCAGCGGGAGGACGTCCTCGAGGGTCGCTGAGGCGGGCTGGGACACGGTCCTGGGCTCCTTGTTCGGTGGGGCTGGGTCTGCGGTGGGTGCGGCGGCGGTGCGGACGGGGCTACTCGGGGTCCCGGCCCAGGTCCGCCAGGAGGGCCATCTGGTCGGCGCCCAGGGAGATCAGCGGTTCGGGTTCGGCCTCGGGCTCCGGTCCGCCGGCCCCGGCGGGTTCCTGCTCGGGCCGCCGGCCGGCCCGGGACAGACCCGCGGGGGTGGGGTGGGTGAAGACGTCGTGCACACTGACCTCGAGCCCACGCCCGGCGATCTCGGTGACCAGGCGCAGCGCGCTGATGCTGTCGCCGCCGAGGCGGAAGAAGTCGTCGTCGGTGCCGGCCTCCTCCAGCCCGAGCACCGTGGCGAAGGCGGCGCAGACCGTGTGTTCGAGGTCGGTGCGGGGCCCTCCCCCGCGCCCGGCGCCGGCGCCGAAGTCCGGGGCGGGCAGGGCGGAACGGTCGAGCTTGCCGTTCGGGGACAGCGGCCACTCCCCGACCGCCACCAGGGCCGAGGGCACCATGGCGCCCGGCAGGGACCGGGCGATGTGCTCGCGGGCCGTGTCGGGGGCGGCGGGACCGCTGATGTAGCCGACGAGCACGTCCTCGCCGGAGGCGTTCCCGGCGAGGGCGGCGACCGCGCCGGTGACGCCCGGGACGGCTGCCAGGGCCGCCTCGACCTCGCCGAGCTCGATGCGCTGGCCCCGCACCTTGACCTGCGCGTCCGAACGGCCCACGAACTCCAGGACACCGTCGCGGAGCCGGGCCACGTCCCCCGTGCGGTACATGCGGGCGCCCCGGCCGGCGAACGGGTCGGCGACGAAGCGTTCGGCGGTCAGGCCGGGGCGGCCCCGGTAGCCGCGGGCGAGCTGGGTGCCGGACAGGTACAGGTCGCCGGCCACGCCGTCCGGCACCGGGCGCAGGAAGGGGTCCAGCACGTAGGCGCGGGTGTTCCACACCGGGCGGCCGATCGGCACCGTTCCGCGGCCCGCGTCCACGAACGCGTCGGCCCAGGTAACGTCGACCGCCGCCTCGGTCGGGCCGTAGAGGTTGAACAGGTCCGCGCCGGGCAGCGCCTCGAAGAACCGTTCGGCCGCCGCGGAGGGCAGCGCCTCCCCAGACGCGAACACCGCGCGCAGGCCGTCGCAGTCGGCGGCGGAGGGCTCCTCCAGGAAGACCCGCAGCATCGAGGGCACGAAGTGGCACTTGGTGACGGCGTGCTCATCCATCACCCGCGCCAGTCGGGCCGGGTCGCGGTGCGCACCGGGCGGGGCCACGACCAGGGCCGCACCGGCGCGGAAGGGCCAGAAGAACTCCCACACCGACACGTCGAAGGCCGACGGGGTCTTCTGCAGCACGCGGTCGTCCTCACCGAGGGGGAACTGGTGCTGCATCCACTCCAACCGGTTGACGATCGCCGCGTGCGAGACCCCCACGCCCTTCGGACGGCCCGTGGAACCCGACGTGTAGATCACGTAGGCGAGGTCGTCCTCGTGCAGTACGCGGTGGCGCTCGTCCTGGGACAGTTCTGCGCCGGACCTCCGTTCCAGGAGCTCGGCCGTGGCCGGGGCGTCCAGGTACAGGCGTTCTCCGCCCCCGCCGGGGAGGGACCGCGCACCCTCGCCGGTGGTCAGGACGAGGCGGGGCGCGGCGTCCTCCAGCACGAACCGGAGCCGCTCCTGCGGGTACTCCAGGTCCAGCGGCAGGTAGGCGCCGCCGGCGACCACGACCGCGTGCAGTGCCACGACCAGGTCGGCCGAGCGCGGCACGGCGACCGCGACCACCTCGCCGGGCCCTACCCCGCGCGAGACCAGTTCGCGGGCCAACCGGTTCACCCGGGCGCGGAACTGCGCGTGGTCGAGCTCGGTCCCCGCTTCCGGGTCGATCAGGGCCGGGCCGTCTGAAACCGCTGCCCCGGCGCCGGTCGGGTCGCCCAGCAGCCCGGGCGCCATGGCCACGAACGTGCGGCCGGCCTCCTCGAGCGCGGCGGTCTCCCGCTCGGAGGCGGGCGCCAGTTCGGCCGGCCGGAGCTCGGGAGAGCGGACCAGGCCGAGGAGGGCGCTCCGGAACTCCTCCAGGAGGGTCCGCGCCTCCTGCTCGCCGCACACGTCGGTGCGGTGGCCGAGCACGAACCTCGGTTCACCGCCGGGCAGGGCGACGAGGGTGAGGGGGTAGTGGGTGGCGTCGTGCACGTCGACGTCGCGCACGTTCACGCCGGCGAAGGACCGCTCCCCCAGCTCCGGGTCGAGCGGATAGTTCTCGACCACCAGGAGGGAGTCGAACCCGGTGCCCGTCGCGCGCTGGATGCGGCCCAGACCCAGGTGGTGGTGGGCGATGAGGGCGCCCTGTTCGTCCTGGAGACGGCGCACCAGGCCGGCACCGCTCTCGGCGGGGTCGAGCCGGGCACGGACCGGCACCGTGTTGATGAGCAGCCCGATCATCGACTGCGCGTCCCGGACCCCGGTGGAGCGGCCCGACACGGCCGCGCCGAAGACCACGTCGCCGCTGCCGGTGCGCCGGGAGGCCACGAGCGCCCAGGCGGCCTGGACGAGCGAGTTGAGGGTCGCCCCGGTGTGTGCGGGCGCCGAGGCCAGGTCCGCGGCCTCCTCCTCGGTCAGGGTGAGCTCGGCCCGGCGGCTCCGGGCGCCCTCCCCGGCCGGACCCGCGGTGCGTTCCTGAGGCCGCCCGAGCACGTCGGTGTTCTCCGGCGCCCCGTCCAGGGCCCGGACCCAGGCGTCCTCGGCGGCGTCGGTGTCGCGCGAGGCGAGCCAGGCGAGGTGGTCGCGGAAGGCGGGTGCCTGCGGCAGGCCGTCCCCGTCCCCGTCGGCGGAGTAGGCCTCCATGAGTTCGCGGACCAGGAGCGGCATCGACCATCCGTCGAGCACGATGTGGTGGTTGGTCAGCACCAGGGTGTGCTCGGTCGCGCTGTGCCGCACCAGGACGCAGCGCAGCGGCGGGGCGACGGTGAGGTCGAAGGGGGTCCGGTCCTCGTCCTCTGCGATGCGCGCGAGCTCGTCCCGGGTCTCCTCGGGGGTGGCCGCGCTCAGGTCGACCGGCCGGACCGGGACGGTGGCCTCGCGCGCCACGAACTGGACTGGGCGGTCCAGGTCCTCGTACCAGAAACCGACACGCAGGTTGGGGTACCGGCTGAGCACGGTGGCCCAGGCGGCCCGCAGCCGGTCGGGGTCGAGCGGCCCGGTGAGGCCGATGGTGGTGCGCACCGTGTAGACGTCGTCCCGGTCACTGCCGGCGTGGAAGAGCAGCCCTTCCTGCAACGGGGTGAGGGGGAGGACGTCCTCCAGGGCGCGCTCTGGCGAAGCCATGTCTGTCCTGTCCGTTCGGGTCGTGTGTGTCGTGCGGGGGCCGCGGGGGTCAGCGGCGTCGTCGGAGCAGGGCCTCCAGTTGGTCGACCTGACCCTGTTGGAGGTCGACCATGGCGAAGTCGGAGGGTGTGTGGCCCCCGGCGCCGTCGGATCCGGTGTGGGTGACCAGGGCGCGCAGGGCCTCGAACCACCCGTCGAGCAGGGCCCGTACGCGTTCCTCGTCCCAGAGCCGTTCGGCGAAGGTCCACCGGGCGCGGAGCCGCCGGCGGTCGGGGCCGTCCTCGGCCACCGCGTTGAGCGCCAGGCCGTGGGTCAGGGGCAGTTTCGGTTCGAACTCCAGGGGCACGTCCCAGGTCTCCTCGGTGAGCTCCCAGTCCTTGCCCGAGGCGGAGGGCATGCGGCCCAGGTAGTTGAAGAGCAGGCCCGGGCGGGGCCCTTCGGCGAGTTCGTGCGCGGTGTCCCGGTTGAGGTACCGGAGCACGCCGAAGCCCACACCCCCGTCGGGCACGGCCCGCAGGATCTCCTTGACCCGCTTGAGCGCCTGACCGGCGGCGGGCCCTCCGGCCAACGCCTCGTGCACGTCCACACGGCCGGTGCCGGGGCCGCCCAGGTCGAGTCGGAGCGGGTACAGACTGGTGAACCAGCCGACGGTGCGCGAGAGGTCGGCACCCTCGACCAGGTCCTCGCGGCCGTGGCCCTCGACGTCGACCAGCAGCGGGCCGGCCGGGTGCCCGGTGCGTTCGCGCCAGGCCTGGACCGCCAGGGCGAGCGCGCTGAGCAGGACGTCGTCGGGGCGTGCGCTGTAGGCGTCGGTGACGCGGTCGAGCACGGCCTCGGTCGTGGCGGCGTCGAGCAGGCCGGTGACGGTGCGCGACGTACCCACGGTGTCCTGGCCGGGGTCGGGGGCGGGTAGGGCCTCGGTCCCGGTCCGGCCGCCGTGGTCCGCCCCGGCGAGGACACCCCGCCAGTAGGGCAGCTGGCCGGTCCAACGCGGTGTGGTGGCCGCGTCCTCCAGAGCCGACGCCCACGCCCGCAGCGGGGTTCCGGGGGCAGAGAGCTCCGGGGTGTGCCCCTCGGAGCGGGCCCGGACCGCGGCCTCCAGGTCGGGCAGGAGTACTCGCCAGGAGACCCCGTCCACGGCCAGGTGGTGGATGATCAGCAGGAGACGCCCGGTGCCCCGCTCCCCGGCGTCGAACCAGACCGCGCGCAGGAGCACGCCCGCGTCCGCGTCCAGCTCGTGGGCGGCAGTCTCGGCCGCGCCGGCCACCTCGGCGGACGGGACACCGCCCGGAGCCGCGGGTGCGGCCACACGCCTGAGGCAGTCGGCGGCCGGGACCGATCCCGGGGGCCGGATCTCCAGCACGGGCCCGTCTGCGGACCGGTTCAGGCACAGGCGCAGGGCGTCGTGGCGGTCGAGCACGTCGGCGAGCGCGGCGGTCAGCACGTCCTGGGTCAGACCTGCTGGTGTGGCCACGACCTGGCGCTGGGTGACGGTGTCGATGTGCTGGCCGCGCCCGAGCAGCCAGTGGCCGATCGGGGTCAGCGGGAGCTCGCCCCAGGGCGAGAGGTCCGAGCCGAAGGTCTGCGCCGCCTCCCGGCCGGGGTCGACCGGTGTGGCGGCCCGGGCCAGGGCGGCCGGGGTGCGTGCGCTGAACACGTCGGCGACCTCCAGGGCCCATCCCTCGCGGTGGAGGCGGTTGACGACCTGGATCGAGGAGATGCTGTCGCCGCCGATACGGAAGAAGTCGTCGTCCGCGCCCACCTCGGGCAGGTGCAGCACCTCGGCGTAGACGCGGCAGACCGCCTCTTCGACGGGGGTGCCGGCCCGGCGGCCCTGTCCTGCGCCGTCCCCGAGGCCGGGGGCGGGCAGGGCGGAGCGGTCGAGCTTGCCGTTCGGGGACAGCGGCCACTCCTCCACCGCCACCAGGACGGAGGGCACCATGTACTCGGGCAGCGCCTCGGAGACCGCCTCGCGGACCCGGGGGTAGGAGCCGTCGGGGTCCTGTTCCGGGCCGCTGATGTGGGCGACCAGGACCTGTTCGCCCGAGGCGTTCTCGGCGACCGAGGCGACCGCGCCGGTGACCCCGGGGGCGGCCGCCAGCGCGGCCTCGATCTCGCCGAGCTCGATGCGTTGGCCCCGCACCTTGACCTGGAAGTCAGATCGGCCGGCGAACTCCAGCACGCCGTCGCGGAACCGGGCCAGGTCCCCGGTCCGGTACATGCGCCCGCCCTCGGCCGAGAAGGGATCGGCGACGAAGCGCTCAGCGGTCAAGCCGAACCGGCCCCGGTAACCCCGGGCCAGCTGTGCGCCGGCCAGGTACAGGTCGCCGGCCACCCCGTCGGGCACGGGACGGAGCAGACCGTCGAGCACGTACACACGCGTGTTCCACACGGGGCGGCCGATCGGTACCGTCCCGGGCCCGGTGTCGTCGAAGGCGTCGAACCAGGTCACGTCGACCGCGGCCTCGGTCGGGCCGTAGAGGTTGAACAGCCCCGTACGTGGCAGGGTGCGGCCGAAACGCTCGGCCGTCTCCGTGGGCAGGCCCTCCCCGGAGGCGAAGACCCTGCTCAGGCCCGTGCAGTCGGCGGCCGTGGGCTCGTCCAGGAAGACCCGCAGCATCGAGGGCACGAAGTGGCACGTGGTCACCTGCCGCTCGCGGATCACCCGCGCGAGGCGGGCCGGGTCGCGGTGGGCACCGGGCGGGGCCACCACGAGGGCGGCGCCGACACGGAAGGGCCAGAAGAACTCCCAAACCGACACGTCGAAGGCCGACGGGGTCTTCTGCAGCACACGGTCGTCCCCGCTGAGCGGGAAGCGGTGCTGCATCCAGTCCAGCCGGTTGACGATCGCCCCGTGCGAGACCCCGACCCCCTTGGGGCGGCCCGTGGAGCCCGACGTGTAGATCACGTAGGCCAGGTCGTCGGGGTGGACCGGTGCGAGGCGTTCGTCCTGGGACAGTTCCGCGCCGGAGGTGTCGGCGAGCAGTGCAGCGGTCCCGGGTGTGTCCAGGACCAGGAGGCCGTCGGTCCCGCCGGGGAGCGCGCCGGAGGCCTCGGGCGTGGTCACGACGGTCCGGGGCGCTGCGTCCTCCAGCACGAATCGCAGCCGGTCCTCGGGGTGGTCCAGGTCCAGGGGGAGGTAGGCGCCGCCGGCGACCACGACCGCGTGCAGCGCGACGACCAGGTCGGCCGAGCGCGGAAGGGCCACCGCGACCACCTCGCCCGGTCCCACGCCCCGCGCGACCAGCACGCGCGCCAGCCGGTTCACCCGGGAGCGGAACTCGGCGTGGTCCAGCACCGCGCCCGAGTCGGAGTCCACCAACGCGACACGGCGGTCCCACGCGGCCGCGGCGCCGGGCAGGTCGCCCAGCAACGCGGGGGTCACGGCCGTGTCGGTGGCGTTCGCCCGCGTGAGCCGCTGTGTCTCTTCCCCGGTGCGGGGGTCGATCTCGGCGAGCGGGCGCGCGGGGTCGGCGAGCAGCGTCTCCAGCAGGTGCCCGAAGCGTTCGGCGAGCAGGTGGGCGGTTGCGGCGTCCAACAGGGCGGTGGCGTAGCGCAGTTCACCGACGAGCTCCTCCGAGCCCGGCAGTTCCACCACGGTGAACTCCAGGTCCACCTTGGCCACGTCGGTCTCGACCCGCTGGGGTTCCACACGCGCGCCGAAGAGGTCCTGCGAGCCGCCGGGTTCGCGCTGGTGGCTGAGCATGACCTGGAACAGCGGGTGCAGGCCGGGTTCGCGGGCGGGGGACGCGGCCTCGACGATCTGGTCGAAGGACAGCCCGGCGCGGGCGTAGGCGGCCGTGTCCGCGGTGCGCGCACGCTGCAGCAGGTCCTCGAAGGTCACGTCACCGGAGACGTCCATGCGCAGCGGCACGAGGTTGAGGAACAGGCCCACGAGGTCGTGTGCGGAGGTCTCGTCCCGGCCGGCGACCGGTGTGCCGACGGTGATGTCGTCGCCCGCGCCGAGGAGGTTCAGCTGGAGGGCGAGGGCGGCGTGCAGGACCATGAACTCGGTGGCCCCGTGCTTCCTGGCCAACTCGCTGATCCGGGCCGTGGTCCGCGGTGTGATGCGGAAGGGGGCCACGGCGCCCGCACCGTCGGGCTGTGCCGGGCGCGGCCGGTCGGCGGCAAGGTGCATCCGGTCGGGCGCCCCGGCCAGCGCGGTACGCCACTCCCCCGCCAGGCGCGCCGCGGCGCTGTCGGGGTCGGAGGGGGAACCGAGGCGTTCCCACTGCGCGAGGGCGTGGTCGATGTAGTCGGTCCCGCGTTCGGGCCACCGGGGGCGCTCGCCCCGGGCGCGGTGGCGGTAGGCGGTGTCCAGGTCGCGCAGGAGCGGCTGTTCGGAGCCCTCGTCGGTGGCGATGTGGTGGACGACCAGGAGCAGGACGCTCTCGTGGTCGCCGGTCCGGAAGAGGGTGGCGCGCAGGGGCACCTCGGCGGCGGTGTCGAAGGCCCGGTGGACGCGCTCCTTCATGGCGGCCACGAGGTCGCTCTCCCGTACCTCGGCCACCTCCAACAGCTCGGGCAGGGACTCGGCCGGGAGGACGTCCTGGAAGGCCCCGTCGCCGTCGTCGGTGTACACGGTCCGCAGGGGTTCGTGCCGCAGCACGGTGTCGTGCAGGGCGAGGGCGAGCGTGTCCGCGTCGACGTCGCCGTGCAGCCGCAGGGCGACGGGCACGTTGTAGACGGGGCTGGGGCCGTTGAGCTTCTCGAGGAACCAGAGCCTGCGCTGGGCGGGCGACAGGGGCGGCCGGGCCGGGCGCGGACGGGCGGCCGGGGCGCCTCCCACCGGTTCCGCGCTGCGCAGGCGTTCGGCCAGGCCGGCGGCGGTGGCGGCCCCGAAGACGACGCGCAGGGCGATGTCGCGGCCGAAGCGGTCGCGTACCCGGTTGGCCAGGCGGGCGGCCAGCAGGGAGTGCCCGCCCAGGGAGAAGAAGTCGTCGCGGGTTCCCACGCGTTCGAGCCCGAGCACGTCCGCCATCAGGGCGCAGAGCACCTCCTCGTCGGCGTCCGCGGGTTCGTCCCCGTGGGTGTGCGCCGGGCCGAGGCCGGGTTCGGGGAGGGCCTTGCGGTCGATCTTGCGGTTCTCGGTGAGGGGGAAGGAGTCCAGCGCCACGACGGCGGCCGGGACCATGTAGTGGGGCAGCCGGTCGGCCAGGGCGGCGCGTGCGGCGCCGGTGTCGAGGGTGTGTCCCGGGGCGGGGACGGCGTAGGCCACGAGCGCGGGGCCGCCGGTGCGGTCCTCGCGTGCGACGACCACGCCCTGCCCGACCTCGGGCAGCTCTGCGAGGGCGGTCTCGATCTCGCCGAGTTCGATACGGAACCCGCGGATCTTGACCTGGTGGTCGGTGCGGCCGAGGTAGTCCAGGGCTCCGTCGGGGCGGCGGCGCACGAGGTCGCCGGTGCGGTACATGCGGCTGCCGGGCGGGCCGAAGGGGTCGGCGACGAAGCGGTCGGCGGTCAGGCCGGTGCGTCCGGCGTAGCCGCGGGCCAGACCGTGGCCGCAGATGTAGAGGTCGCCGGGGCGCCCGGTCGGCACCGGGCGCAGGGAGGGGTCGAGCACGCGCAGGCCGGTGTTGGCGAGGGGCCGGCCGATGTGCACGGCCTCGCCCGGGAGCACGGTCGTTGCGGTGGACCAGATGGTGGTCTCGGTGGGCCCGTAGAGGTTGGTCACCTCGGCGGCGCGTGCGGTGAGGTCCTGGGCCAGGTCGGGCGGCAGGGCCTCGCCGCCGACGAGGACGCGCAGCCCGTCCAGGGCGTGGGGGGCCTCGTCGGCCAGGGAGCGCCACAGCGTGGGGGTGGCCTGCATGACGGTGGCGCCGCCGTGTTCCAGGTGGGCGGCCAGGGCCCGGGGGTCGCGGGTGGTGTCGCGGTCGACGAGGTCGAGGGTCGCGCCGGAAAGGAGCGGCAGGTACACCTCGAGCAGGGAGATGTCGAAGCCGATCGTGGTGACGGCCGCCCACCGGTCGCCGGGGCCGAGGGGGACGCGTGCGCCCATGTCGGCGAGGAAGTTGCGCAGGCCCAGTTCCGGTACGGCCACGCCCTTGGGGCGGCCGGTGGAGCCGGAGGTGTACAGGATGTAGGCCAGCGCGTCGCCGGTCACGGGCCCGGGGGCCGGGCGTTCCTGCTCCGGGGCGGGTTCGGCGGACTCCTCGACGAGCAGCCGGGGTGTGCCCTGGGGCAGGCGGGCTCCGAGTTCCCGGTCGGTCAGGAGCGCCAGGGCGCCGGCGTCCTCGAGCATGTAGGCGATGCGGTCCGGCGGGAAGTCGGGGTCCAGGGGGAGGAAGGCGGCACCGGTCCGGGGCACGGCGACCAGGGCCGCTGCGAGGTCGGCGCCGCGGGGCAGGGCGACGGCGACGGTGCGTTCCGGGCCGGCCCCGCGTGCGCGCAGGTGCGCGGCGAGGCGGTCAGCGCGTTCGTCGAGCTCGGCGTAGGTGAGCTGCTGCCCTTCCGCGCACACGGCGACGGCCTCGGGGGCCTGGCGGGCCCGGGCGCGGATCTGCTCGGTCACGGGGGCCGTCGGTAGGTCGCGCACGGCGGCCCGGTCGATCTCCCGGTGGGCCCGGCGTTCCTCGTCGGAGACGGTGTCCAGGTGGCCGACGGGTGTGGTGCCGGCGGGGTCGGATCCGTTGAACCCGTCGAGGAAGCGGGAGAACTCGGCGGCGCGCCCACGCAGGTCCTCTGCGGTGTGGCCCGCGGCGTTGGCGTTGTACTCGAACCGGAGCCCGCCGGTGGCGCGGTCCGGGTGCACGGTGAGGGACAGGTCGTCGATCGGGCCCTCGGAGAGGGTGCGGGCTTCGGCTCGCACGTCGCCGAAGCGCAGGTCGTCGTCGAAGGCCTTGATGTTGATCACCGGCCCGTACAGCCCGCTCTCCCGGCCGACGAGCCCGAGGTCGCGCCGGATGTCCTCGGCGCGGTGGTTCTGGTGGGTGCGGAGTTCGCCGAGCCGCGCGCTCACCCGGCGCACGAGGTCGGCGGGGGTGCTGTCGGGGTCCACCCGCACGCGGAGCGGGAGGATGTTGACGACCATGGTGGGCACGCTGAGCGCGGCCGACCCGAGCCGGCCCATGGCGGGCACACCGATCACGACGTCGCGGTGGCCGGTGGCCCGGTGGACGTAGGCGGCGAAGGCGGCGATGAGGGCCTCGGCCCAGTTGGCGCCGGCGGCCCCGGCGACGCGGCCCAGCGCGGCGAACCCGTCCCCGCCGAGGGTGCCGTGTTCCCGGCGGCTGCCGTCGGGCGAGGCCGAGGGCACGGTGCCGAGCACGGCGGGTTCCGGGCGGCCCTCCAGCGTGCGGGTCCAGTACTCGCGGTCCCGGGCCTTGCGGTCGGAGCCGGCGTAGTCCTGCTCCTCGGCGACCACCTCGGCGAGGGTGCGGGTGCGGGGCGGCGGTGTGCTCTCCCCGTTCCCGTGGCTGTAGATCTGGGCCACGCGCCGGTTGACCATGGTGATCGCGTAGGCGTCGACGAGGATGTGGTGGTAGCGCTGGAACCACATCCAGTGGTGGTCGGCCACGCGCAGCAGCGCGAACGTGAAGAGCAGGCGGCCCGTCCCCCACACCGGGGTGGACATGCGCTCGCGCATCCACTCCTCGGCGGCTTTCCGGGGGTCGTGGGCCGAGCGCAGGTCGAGCACCTCCAGGTCCCAGGAGGGGTCCGGCCGGATCTCCTGGACGGGGGTGCCCCCGTCCTCTGCCCCGGGCGCCCCGTCCTCGGCCACGATGTGGGCCCGCAGCGTCTCGGTCTCCCGGACGGCCCGGCGCAATGCGGCCTCGAACAACGCGGGGTCGATGTCACCGGGCAGGTCGACGTACTGGCCGACGTTGTAGGCGGGGGTGCCGTGCAGGACCTGTTGGGCGTACCAGACCCCGGTCTGCGCGCCGGTCAGAGCTGTTCGTGTGGTCACCGGATCGGCCATGGTGTGCGCTGGTTCCTCTTCGTTCGTCGATCGGCTGCTGCGGGGGCGGTTCAGCGGTCCGCGGTACGGGTCGCGACGGAGTCGACGATCTCGGCGACCCGGGTGGCGATGTTGGACAGCAGCGACGCGGAGACGCCGTGGGTGTGTTCGGTACCGCCCTGCAGGTAGAGGCCGCAGGTGAGGGTGTCGTCGGTGACGACCCGGTAGTCGCGGTCCACGGCGGGGCGCCCGTCGCGTGCGGTGGCCAGGCTCTCGGCGAGCCCGCCCAGGAGGGGCCGGGCGTCGGCGGGGTCGTAGCCGGTCGCGAAGACGACGTAGTGGGCGGGCAGCGGTGTCTGCTTACCGGTGACCAGGTCCTCCACGACCACGGCCACACCCTCGGGGCTCTCGGTCAGGCCGGCCACCCGTGAGGTGTTGTGCAGGTGCAGACGCTGGTTCCCATGGACCTTCTCCATGTAGTGGCGCCGGTACAGCTCACCGATGAGGTCGGGGTCGACCACGGAGTAGTTCGTGTTGCCGTGGTAGCCCATGAGCTTGCGCTTGACGTCCTCGGGCGCGGAGTGGAAGGCGTCCACGGCCTCGGGGTCGAAGATGCGGTTGGCGAAGGGGCTGTCGTCCGAGGGGCTGTAGCCGTACCGGGACAGGACGGCGTGGACCTGGGCCCGGGGGAAGCGCTGGTGGAGGTGGTCGGCCGCCTCCGCGGCGCTCTGCCCGGCGCCCACGACCACGAAGGAGCGGGGGTCGTCCTTGGGCGATAGCTCGTTCAGGCGCGTGAGCAGGTACTCGTTGTGCCAGATCCGCGCGGACTGCTCCACGCCCTCGGGCATGCGGGGGCGCAGGCCCGGGCCGAAGACGACGTTGCGGGCGCGCAGCACCGTGCGCTCGCCCGCGGCGTCGCGGGAGACCACGTCCAGGTGGGTGACGCGCTCACCCGAGTGCACCGGCAGGACCTCCACGACCTCCTGGCCGTAGCGGACCTGGTCCTGCACGCGGCCGGCGCACCAGGACATGTAGTCGTGGAACTCCTGGCGCAGCGGGAACAGCGTCTTGTGGTTGATGAAGTCGTGCAGGCGGTCCACGTGCTGCAGGAACGACAGGAAACTGAAGTCGCTGGAGGGGTTGCGGGTGGTGACCAGGTCCTTGAGGAAGGACACCTGCATGGTGGCGTCCTCGATGAGCATGCCCTGGTGCCAGCCGAAGGTGTCCTGCTTCTCGAGGAAGACGGCGGACAGCTGCGGCGCTGTTCCCTGGGCGCGGCGCTCGTGCAGGGCGATGGCCAGGCCGAGGTTGGAGGGGCCGAACCCCACCCCGACGAGGTCGTGGACGGTGGGGTCTTGGTCGTTGCTGGACACGGTGGTTCCTTCGGGGTGGGGGTCGGCCCTCGGGGGCCGGAGGACGGACACGTCAGTTGCCGGCGGGTACCGGGGCCGCCCGGAGCGCGCCGAGGGCCTGTTCGGTGGTGAAGACGGCGCCGCACCGTCCGGCCGCGTAACGCAGGGCCGCGCGGTGCTGGTCGGGTCCGAAGTCGGCCAGGGCGTCGGCGATCATGAACGCCTGGATGTCGCGCATGAACGCGTCCGCGGCGGTGAGCTGGCAGCCGATGTGGGCGTAGACGCCGGTGACGACGATCTGGTCGCGTCCCTGGGCGGCCATGCGTTCGGCCAGGTCGGTCTGGGCGAACGCGCTGTAGCGCCACTTGGTGAGCAGCAGGTCGTCCTGTTCGGGGGCGAGGTCGGGCACGATCTCGGTGTGTTCGTCCACGGCCCGCATGCCCCCGCCCCAGAAGTCGACCTCGAGGCCGCGCTGTTCGGAGGTCATGTCCCCGGGCTTGGCGGTGTAGACGACCGGGACCCCGGCGGCGCGGCAGGCGGTGAGCAGGGCGGCGATGTTGGCGGTGGCCCCGGCCACGGGCTGGGCGCCCTCGGGGTAGGCGCGCAGGAAGTAGCGCTGCATGTCGTGCACGAGCAGGACCGCGCGGGCCGGGTCGACGGTCCAGGGGGCGCGGTTGTCGGGGAGCTCGTCGGCGGTGGGCAGCGGGTAGGGGTCGATGGTGGGCAGGGCCATCACTGTGCTCCGGACTGGTCGGTGGTGCCGCGCAGGTCGCGCTTGGAGATCTTGCCGACCGCGGTGGCCGGGAAGGAGTCGACGAAGCTGACGCGGTCGGGGATCTTGTAGGCGGCGAGCCCGCGTTCGCGCAGGAACGCGAGGATCTCGCTCCGGGTGGGCGCGGCTCCGCGCGGGATGATGTAGGCGCAGGTGCGTTCGCCCAGGTAGGGGTCGGGCAGAGCGACCACGGAGGTGTCGTGCACGGCCGGGTGGGCGAGGATGTGGTTCTCGACCTCCTCGGCGCCGATCTTCTCGCCGCCGCGGTTGATCTGGTCCTTCGCCCGGCCCGCGACGACGAGGTTGCCGGAGGGGTACCGGCACACGATGTCGCCGGTGCGGTAGAAACCGTCCGCGGTGAAGGCGGCGGCGTTGTGTTCGGGGGCCCGGTAGTAGCCGCGGATGGTGTAGGGGCCGCGGGTGAGCAGGTGTCCGGGTTCGCCGTCGGGAACGGGGACGTCGTGCTCGTCCACGATCAGGACCTCGTCGTGGGCGCTGATCGGGCGGCCCTGGGTGGCGGTGACCACCTCGTCGGGGTCGCCGTCGCGGGTGTAGTTGACCAGGCCCTCGGCCATGCCGAAGACCTGCTGCAGCGCGCATCCCAGGACGGGGGTGACCCGGCGGGCGGCCTCCTCGGGGAAGGTGGCGCCGCCGACCTGGAGCACGCGCAGCGACGACAGGTCGCGCTCGGCCTGGGATCCGCGCTCGACGGCGTCCAGCCAGAGCATGGCCACCGGTGGCACGACCGAGGTCAGGGTGGCGCGTTCCTTCTCGATCAGGGCCAGGGCCGTGGCCGGGCTGGGGTCGGGTGAGAGCACGACGGTGCCGCCCGCGTGCAGGACCCCGAGGAACCCGGGCGAGCTCATCGGGAAGTTGTGCGTGATCGGCAGGGCGCCCAGGTAGACGGTGTCGGTGCCGAGCGCGCAGATGTCGGCGCTGGCCCGGACCGAGTAGAGGTAGTCGTCGTGGGTCCTGGGGATGAGCTTGGGCAGCCCGGTGGTGCCGCCGGAGAGCTGGAAGAAGGCGACCTCGCCCGGGTCGGGGTCGGCCAGGGCGAGCGGGTCGGGCTCGGCGCGCAGTTCCTCGAGGGCGACGGTGCCCCGTTCCGGGGTGCCCGGGTCGCCGGCCACGACGACGTGTTCCAGGCTCGGGACCTCCTCGCGCACCTCGGCGGCCATGGGGCGGCAGTCGAAGCCGGCGTGGGTGTCGGTGGTGACCAGGGCGACCGCCTCGGCGGTGGAGGCCAGGTGGACCAGTTCGCTCCTGCGGTGGGCGGGCAGCGAGTACACCGGCAGTGCGCCGCGGCGGAACAGGGCGAAGACCACCTCGAGCAGCGCCGCGGTGTTGGGCAGGTGGACCACGACGCGGTCGCCCTCGGCCACACCGAGCCGGTCCAGGCCGGCGGCCAGGGAGTCGGCCCGGCGGTCCAGTTCGGCGTAGGTCCAGCGGGTGTCCCCGTCGACGACGGCGGTCGCCTCGGAGAACCGGGCGGCGCGGTCGCGCAGGAAGGCGGGGAAGGTCTCGCCGGTCCAGTACCCCGCCCGCCGGTAGGTCTCGGCGAGGCCCTCGGGCCAGGGGGTCCAGTCGCCGGCGGCGACCGGTCCGGGGCGGCGGGTGCCGTTGGCGGTTCCGGGCGCGGGGGTGCGGGGGTCGGTGGTGCTCATGTTCAGGCGGTTCCGTCCACTCCGAGGGCCAGCAGCAGGGTGCGCAGCTTGTCCGAGGTCTCGGCCAGTTCGGCCTCCGGTTCGGACTCGGGCATCACGCCTCCGCCCGCGTAGAGGTCGAGGGAACGCCCGGCCACGTCGGCGCAGCGGATCGTCACGACCCACTCCCCGTCGCCGGCGGCGTCGGTGTAGCCGACCGCACCGGTGTAGAAGCCGCGGTCGAAGGGCTCCAGGCCGGTGATGGTGTCGAAGGCCCGGCCGGTGGGGCTGCCGCAGACGGCCGGCGTGGGGTGCAGGTCGGCGGCGAGCCGGTGCGCGGGCACGTCGGGGTCGGTGAGTTCCCCGCTGATCCGGGTGGACAGGTGCCACATGGTGGCGGTCCTGACCAGTTCGGGTTCGGTGGGCACCGTGAGGTTGCGGCAGTGGGGGGACAGCGCGTCGGCGACCGCGTCGACCACGACGGCGTGTTCGTGGCGGTCCTTGGACGAGGTGAGCAGGCCGACCGCGCGCCGCTGGTCCTTGGTGGCATCGGCGCTGCGCGGCGCCGATCCGGCGAGCGGGTTGGACTCCACGCGCCCGCCGCGCTTGGAGACGAGGAGTTCGGGGCTGGCGCCCAGGAGGGTGCGCACCCCGTCACCGCGTTCGGGCAGGTTGGTGGCGAAGACGAAGGCGGTGGGGTCGCGGCGCAGGAGGTTGGCCAGCACGGTGGCCACGTCGACGTCCTCGGTGCTCTGCGCACGCAGGCAGCGGGCGAGCACGACCTTGCGCAGCCCCGGGTCCTCGGCCATGGCCTTGACGGCGCGCTCGACGGCGGCCACGTGCGCCTCGGGTTCGGGGTGCGCGGTCAGGCTCCACGTGCCGGCCAGGGCGTCCCAGCGGGTGTTGGCGGCGCTCTCCCGGGACGGGGACGGCGACCACTGGACGGTCTCGGGCACGACCACGTGGGCGGGCCGGGTGGCGTCGAAGGGGACCGCGCCCACGGCGACGGCGTTCCCCCCGGCCTCGGCGAGGACGGCGGGGATGTCGTCGAGCCGGTCGGCGGTGGCGAGCGCACCGGTCCCGTGGAGGGCCGTGGTGGAGGTGGAGAAGAACGAGTCCCCCGGCCGGTAGGCCGTGAGGAGGTCGTCCGCTGTGGCAGCGGGGGCGACGGTGCGCTGGGGCATGCGTGGGGGCCTTTCTGTGTTCGTGGCACGCGCGTGCGGTGCGAGGTGAGGCGGGGCCGCGTGGGGGGACTGCCGGGATCGGCGGAGGGGCGGACTCAGCGCAGGGTGGCGCTCAGCGCAGGGTGGCGCTCAGCGCAGGGTGGCGCCGCCGTCCACGTACAGCTCGTGCATCGTGATGTGGCGGGCGGCGTCGGAGAGCAGGAAGCGCACGGCCTCGGCGACGTCCTCGGCCCGGCCGAGGCGCCCGAGGGGGATGCCGACCTTGAACCGGTCGGGGTCCCCCTGGACGAGTGCACCGGTGTCGGGCGTCATGGCCCTGAGCATCGGGGTGTCGGTGGAGCCGGGCGAGACGATGTTGCAGCGCACGCCGGAGGGGGCCAACTCCAGTCCGAGGGATTTGGTGAAGGCGACGGCGGCGGCCTTGGAGGCCGCGTAGCCGGCCATCCCGGACCGGGGGACGCCCGCGGCGTTGGAGGCGACCGTGACCAGGGCGCCCTCGCCGCGGGGACCCATCCGGCGCGCGGCGGCCCGGCCGACGGCGAAGACACCCGTGGCGTTGACCGCGAGCATCCGGTCCCAGTCGCGGTCGGTGCACTCGGTGACGGGGCCGGTGGAGAGCACGCCCGCCGCGTTCACCACGGCGGTGAGGGGCCCGCAGGCCTCCTCGGCCTCGTCGAAGAGCTCCTCGACGCGGGCTGTGTCGGTGACGTCGACGGTGTGGGCGGAGGGTTTGTGCCCCCATTCCTCCAGCAGTCGGACGGTCTCAGCGAGGCCTGCGGGGTCGACGTCGGCGACGGCGACCCGGGTTCCCTGTGCGGCCAGGTCCGTGGCGACCGCCCGTCCGACACCGCTCGCCGCTCCGATGACGAGCCCTACCGAACCGCCGGTCCCATCCACGCTCAACGCCTCCTGTGTGACACCATGACTGACTTGGCAAGGCAAAGCTTGCCTTATTTAGGCAAGGCTTACCTTAAGACCCACCCGGGCCCCGGTGTCAATCCGGGCTCGACGGTGACCTGGGACACATGGACAGGACGGCAGGAGGCAGGAGTCGATGACCGAGTGGACACGGTGTTTCCACCCCTCGCAGGAACCGCGGGCGCGCCTGGTGTGCTTTCCGCACGCCGGCGGTTCGGCGAGCGCGTTCCACCCCCTTTCGAAAGGGCTGGCGGAACGGGGCGTGGAAACACGGGCCGTGCAGTATCCGGGGCGCCAGGACCGTTACCGCGAACCGTTCTTCGAAAAGGTCGACGCACTCGTGGAGACCGTGGTGGAAGAGCTCTCACCACTGGCGGACGAGGGGATTCCCCTCGCGTTCTTCGGGCACAGCATGGGTGCCGTTCTGGCCTTCGAGGCCGTGCGGCGCCTGGAGAGGGAGGGCCGACGCCCTGCGGCCCTGTTCGCCTCGGCCTCCCAGGCCCCCTCGCTGCCCTGGCCGCCGCCGGGAACGCCCTCGGCCCGCGGGGCCGACGACGCGGCGCTGACCGAGGATCTGCGCCTGCTGTCCGAGGGCACTTCACCGGTCCTGCAGCACCCCGCGCTGCTCGAACTCGCCCTTCCGGCGCTGCGCGCGGACTTCCTCATGCTCGAGGGATACGAATACACGCCCGGAGAACAGCTCGACTGCCCGGTCGTCGCCCTGGCCGGCGACCGTGACCCGCGCGTTCCGGTCGATTCCGTCGGCCCGTGGGAAAAGGAGACCGCGGCCGGTTTCCACATGCGGGTCATGCCCGGCGGGCATTTCTACCTCGAGGATCAGCTGCCCCAGGTCGTCGAGGAGATCGTTACGCGCATCTGACCCCGCCGACAGCAGAAAACCGCCCCCGCGCGAGGCCGAGTGCGGCGAACGCAGCGAGGGCGGCCGGGCGGGACGGATTCATGCAGGGATGATGACCTCTCCGGTCCGAGCCCCTTCCACGGACTTCTGGTAAGCGCGGGCGACCTCGGCCAGATCGACCGGGGCGAAGCCGGGGAAGTAGTCCCCGTAGTCGGGCAGGCTCTCGGTGAAGACCGAGGGGCTCACCGCGTTGATGCGCTGCGGGGCGATCTCCACCGCGGCGGCGCGGACGAAGGATTCGACCGCGCCGTTGGCCATGGCCGCCGCGGCTCCCTGAAGGATCGGATCCCGAGCGGTGACCCCGGTGATGAGGGTGAAGGACCCGCGCTCGGCGACATACGGAAGGCCCGTGCGGACCAGGTCGATCTGGCCGTGCACCTTCTGGTCGAAGGCCGACCGGTAATCGTCCGGGCCGAGCTTTTCCAACGGCGCGTACGGCACGTCCCCCGCGGCGCTGACCACGGCGTCGACCCGGCCGACGCGCGACCAGAGTTGGCTCAGCTGTTCGGGTTGGGAGATGTCGCAGCGGATGTCGCCGGAATTCCGACCCACCGTCACGATCGTGTGCCCGCGCCGGGACAAGAGTTCGCGGGTCGCCTTTCCGGCCTTTCCTGATGCTCCTACCACCATGATCTTCATGGCTCGGACTCTAGGCATTCTGGAGGAAAAAGAGAAATACGTTCTTGCGGCCGCCCATACGCTGGACGCATGAGTGTCGAACTGCGTCATCTGCGTGCACTGGTGGTCCTCGGTGAATGCGACACGTTCACCACGGCCGCCGCCGTTCTTGGCACCACACAGCCCACGCTCTCGCGCACGATCGCGCAGTTGGAGGAGGCCCTGGGGGCCCGCCTGGTGGAGCGGACCACGCGGGAGTTCGCCCTCACCCGGGCGGGCCTGCGCTTCGCGGAGGACGCACGCGGTGTGCTCGGACGGTTGGACACCGCCGTGGCCCGGGCGCGGGAGGAGCCGGCCCGACCCCTGCGGCTGGGGTTGGCCTGGGCGGGGCTCGGTGAGCACACCGTGCCGCTCCTGCGCGCGTGGCGGGACCACTCGGCGACGCCTGTCGAGGTCGCCCGTCCGGAGGATCCCCGCGCCGACCTCGTGCGGGGCCGCCTCGACGCCGCCGTTGTCAGGGGCCTGGAGACCGGGGACCGGGGACCCGACGGTTTGGTCTCCCACCCTCTGTTCACGGAGTGCCTGGTCGCTGCGGTCGCCTCCTCGAACCCGCTCTCACGGCGACGGTCGGTGGACCTGGCCGAGCTGTCCGGGCACCCGGTCGCCCTGTGCCGGACCGCGCCCACGGTGACGCTGGATCTGTGGGAGAGCCGCGGCCATGCGGCGCACGGGGTCGCGGTGGCCAACACGGACGAGTGGCTGACCCGTATCGCGCTCGGTGAGGCCGTGGGGGTGACCGCTTCGGCCACGGTGTACGGGCGCTCCCACCCGGAGGTGGCCTACCTGCCCGTCGAGGACTCCCCGCGGGTCGACGTGGCCCTGACCTGGCACGCCGAGCGCCGCCACCCGGACATCGACGCCTTCGCCTCCTTCTGCGCCCGGTACTTCGCCCAGCACGCCCCGGAGAGCGTCGCCCCGTAGAGCGACACCACCGGGCACCGGCCCCGGGGTCAGCCGGCGCGGCGCTCCTGGTCGCGCTGGAGCACGGCACGCAGGCCGAGCTCGTAGCCGAACGTGCCGCAGCCGGCGATGTAGCCGGCGGCCACGGGCGCGGTCACGGAGGTGTGGCGGAAGGCCTCGCGTGCGTAGATGTTGGAGATGTGGACCTCGACGACGGGGGCCTCGACGGCGTCGACGGCGTCGCGCAGGGCGATGCTGTAGTGGGCGTAGGCGCCGGGGTTCATCACGACACCGGCCCAGCCGCGCGCGCCGTGGATCAGGTCGACGAGGTCGCCCTCGCCGTTGCGCTGGGCGCAGACGACCTCCACCCCCAATTCCTCCCCCAGCGCGACCACGCGGGCCTCGATCTCGGCGAGGGTGGTGGTGCCGTACTGGGCGGGGTCGCGGGTGCCCAGGAGGTTGAGGTTGGGCCCGTTCAGGAGCAGGACCTTGCGGGCGGGCTCGGGGTGGGTCATGCGGTGCGCCTCGGTCGTCGGTGGCTGGGGTCGGTGCGCCCCGGCCGGGTCGCCGGTGCTCCCCCGCCGCGGGCGCGGCGCCCCCGAGCATAACCAACCCGCCCCGGAACAGGGCGGTCCGGGGCCGAGCCGAGGAACGCTCGCTCCCCCGCTGCCGAAGGGGGCGGTTCCGCCCGCCCCAACTGCGTCTGCATCCTCCGCGGCGCCTCCGGGGTGACCCGGGACACGGCGTCAGATAGCATACCGACCAGTCGGTTCACGATGGTTTGGAGGAACCCCGTGGCGTCCAACCTTTTGTCCGCACGCGACCTGAGCTTCCTGCTCTACGAATGGCTCGGCACCGAGGAGCTGACCGAGCGCCCCCGCTACGCCGAGCACTCCCGCGAGACCTTCGACGGAGCCCTGGAGCTGGCCGAACGTGTGGCCACCGACCACTTCGCCCCGCACAACAAGACCAACGACGCCGACGAACCCCACTTCGACGGCGCCCAGGTGCACGTCAACGCCGAGGTCGGCGAGGCCCTGAAGGTCTACGCCGAGACGGGGCTGAGCTCGCTGGGCATGCCCGAGTCCGTGGGCGGCGCGCAGGTCCCGCACGTGGTCTCCAGCGCCTGCAGCGCCTGGTTCCAGGCCGCGAACCTGGGCACCTCCGCGTACCCGTTCCTGACCACCGGCAACGCCCGGCTGCTGCTGGCCCACGGCACCCAGGAGCAGATCGACACCTACGTGCGCCCGATGGTCGAGGGCCGGTGGACCGGAACCATGTGCCTGTCGGAACCGCAGGCGGGCAGCTCCCTGGCGGACATCACCACCCGCGCCGAACCGGCCGAGGACGGTGCGTTCCGCCTCTTCGGCAACAAGATGTGGATCTCGGCCGGCGACCACGAGCTGACCGAGAACATCGTCCACCTGGTGCTGGCCAAGCTCCCCGGCGGCCCGCCCGGGGTCAAGGGCATCTCGCTGTTCATCGTGCCCAAGTACCTCCCCGGACCCGACGGCTCCCCCGGCGAGCGCAACGATGTGGTCCCGGCCGGGCTCAACCACAAGATGGGGTACCGAGGCACCGTCAACGCGCTGCTCAACTTCGGCGAGGGGGCCCACACCCCGCAGGGCCGGCCCGGCGCGGTCGGGTACCTGGTCGGCGAGGCCCACCAGGGCCTGAAGTACATGTTCCACATGATGAACGGGGCCCGGATCGGCGTCGGCGCGGGCGCCACCGCGGTGGGCTACACCGGGTACCTGAAGTCGCTGGAGTACGCGCGCGAGCGGGTGCAGGGCCGCCCGGTCACCGCCAAGGACCCGGCCCGGCCGCAGGTGCCCATCATCGAGCACACCGACGTGCGCCGCATGCTGTTGGCCCAGAAGAGCTACGTCGAGGGGGCGATGGCGCTCGTGCTGTACAGCGCCCGGCTGGTCGACGACACCCTCAGCCACGCGGACGCGCAGGTGCGCGAGCGCGCGGAGCTGCTGCTCGACGTGCTGACGCCGATCGTCAAGAGCTGGCCCTCGCAGTGGTGTGTGGCCGCCAACGACCTGGCGATCCAGGTGCACGGCGGGTACGGGTACACGCGCGAGTACGACGTGGAGCAGCACTACCGCGACAACCGGCTCAACGCGATCCACGAGGGCACGCACGGCATCCAGGCGCTTGACCTGCTGGGCCGCAAGGCGGTGCAGGACGGAGGCAAGCGCCTGTCGCTGCTGGTGGAGGAGGCCCGAGGGACGGTCGAGCGTGCGCGGGCCCTGGGCGGCGCGGAGGCCGAGCACGCCGAGCTGCTGGACGCGGCGCTGGAACGCGTGGCGCAGACGGCCGCCGCGGCCTGGGCGCAGGGCGCGCCCGAGTCCGCGCTGGCCAACGCCACCGCCTACCTGGAAGCGGTGGGGCACGTGGTGCTGGCGTGGATGTGGTTGGAGCAGTCGGTGGCCGCGCACGGGCAGGAGGGCACGTTCTACGACGGCAAGCGTTCGGCGGCGCGGTACTTCTTCCGGCACGAGCTCCCGCGCACCGGTCCGCAGTTCGACCTGGTGGCCTCGGGTGAGAGCACGGTGCTGGACACCCCGGCCGACCTGCTGTGACCCGACCCCGGCGGCCGTCCTGTTCCCGGGCCGGCCGCCAGGCGGGCCCCGGCCTCAGCCGGCCTGCTCGGGCAGGGACTTCTCGATGAGTTCGACCACCTCGGGGTCGTCCGGGCGGGTGCTGGTGCGGAACCGGTGCACGGCGCCGTCGGGCAGCACGAGGAACTTCTCGAAGTTCCACTTGACCTTGCCGGCCTTGCCCTGGGCGTCGGGGGCCTGGGTGAGCTCGGCGAACAGGGGGTGCGCTCCACGGCCGTTGACCTTGGCCTTGCTCGCCATCGGGAAGGTCACGCCCCAGGTGGCCGAGCAGTACGCGGCGATCTTGTCGTCACCGCCGAACTCCTGCAGGAACTGGTTGCTGGGAAAGCCCACGACGGTGAACCCGCGGTCGGCGTAGCGCCGCTGGAGCTCCTCGAGCTGCTCGTACTGCGGGGTGAACCCGCACCGCGAGGCGACGTTGACCACGAGGCGGACCTGTCCGGCCCACTCCCCGAACGTGGTCTCGCGCCCGTCGATGAGGGTCACGGGGATGGGGTCCAGTGTCGGCACGGTCTCCTCCTGCGGCGGTCGGTGCAGTGGTGGCCACCGTACCGACCGCCGCGGGTGCCCACGGACGCGGGCCCGGAGGGGCGCTCCCGGTCAGGCGGGGCGCATGCCCTCGGCCGGGACGTCGACCTCGAAGACGTGGCCGATGTCGACCTCGTCGTAGCCGTAGTCGGCGTTGGCGACGCGCATGCGGCGGGGCGAGACCTCGAGGATGCGCACCTGGACGGGCTCCTCACGGCCGGGCAGGGTGAGCAGCCACGGGTCGGCGAGGTAGGTCAGGCCCCGGCTGTCGAGCGCGGCCCGGGCCTCGTCCTCGCTCTGGGGACCCTCCAGGGCGTGGCCGAACGGGGTGACGGGCACGTGGCCCTCGCCCTCGGGGCGCAGGTAGCCGAGCACCTCGCCGTCCTCGTCGCGGTGGTGGGCCCTCCAGTGGCCGGGGATCATGGCCTCTCTCCTTCGTCTCGGGTCGCCACAGTGCAGCAGAGCGCCCGTGCGGGAGGCAACGGGTTTTCCGGCGCTCCGGGACCCGGCGCCCGACCGCTCGCGCCCGCCCCGGCTCAGATGGCCTCCTTGCGCTGAAGATGGGAGAAGGCCGCCCACCCGGGCAGCACCGGGAGCCAGAAGGTGAGCAGGCGGAACAGCAGCACCGCGGGCAGGGCGACCGCGGCCGGCACCCCGGCCACGGCGGTGAGCCCGCCGATGAGCGCGGCCTCCACGGCGCCGAGCCCGCCCGGTGTGGGCGCGGCCGAACCGATGGCGTTGCCGGCGAGGAAGACCACGGCGACGGCGACCAGGCCGATCTCCTCCCCCGGGTGGGCGAAGGCCAGCACGGAGAAGTGCAGGCAGAGCACGAACCCGACGGTCAGCAGCAGCGTGCCGCCCAGTCCGAGGATCAGTCCGCTCGGGCTCTGCAGGGTGTCGAGCAGCCGCGGCAGGACCCCGCTGAGGTAGGGCCGCACCCGTTCGCCGACGGCCCTGCGCATGCGCGGCCGCAGCAGTACGGCACCGATGGCGGCGGTGGCGGCCAGGCACAGCACGACCACCGTGGGCGAGGGTGTGAACCCGGTCCAGTAGGACGTCCCGGTCAGGTAGGCGCACACCAGCAACAGGGGCACGTGCACGAGGAACCCCACGACCTGGCTCAGCCCGACGGCGGACAGCGCCAGGGACGCGGGCGCCCCGGCCTTGATGACAAAACGGGTGTTGATCGCGATGGACCCCAGCCCGGCAGGTGCGGCGATGCGCACGAAGGAGGCGGCGTACTGCACGGCCAGGGTCCGCCACCAGGGCAGGCGCAGGGGCACGAAGCCGATGAGGACCATGGCGGCGGCGACCATGCACACGGTCGCCATGGCCAGCGCGGCCGCGGCCCATCCCAGGTCCGCTCCGGCGATGGTGCTGAGGTCGACCCCGGTGAGCTGGTACAGCAGGACGAGCCCGACGGCGGTGGCCACGACGACGCTGACGACGGTGCGCGGGCGCATGCGTTCGAGGCGGGCCGGTGCGGCGGGCGCCTCGGGGGCCATGGCCACGATGTGGTCGCGCAGCCGGGCGAGCAGGCCGCGGTCGGAGCGCAGTCGGGCCCGCAGGGCGTAGGGCATGCCGGCGGGTTGGAGGAAGGGCAGCAGGGCGGCGGTGTCGGTGACCCCGAGTGCGCGTACGGCGGCGTCGGCGGCGCGGTCGGACCCCATGCGCAGGGCGAGCAGGGTGACCAGTGCGGCGGCGTCGAGGGAGAGGCGCAGCTGGGGCGCGGCGATGGTGCCGCGGTCCACGCCGGTCAGGACGAGGTCGCCGTCGTCGGTGAGGCCGAGGGTGGAACCGCTGAGGTCGCCGTGGGCGATGCGGTGGCGCTGCAGGGTCTCCAGGAGGTTCCAGCAGCGGTCGGCGAGGTGGTCGGTGATCTCGGCGTCGGGGAGGGCGTCGAGCGGGCGGGCGGCCACGACCTCCCGGATGAGCAGCACGGTTCCGGGGCCGATCTCGCCCACGCCCAGGACCCTGGGGGTGCGCACCCCGGCGCGGCGCACGGTGTGGCCCATGAGGGCGGCGTGCTCGGCTCGGCGGCGGACCCCGTAGAGCATGCGGGGGGCGACGGGGCCGCGCAGGAAGAGCAGGTCGCGCAGGCGCAGCCAGAACCCGGTGGTGTTCTCGGAGCTGAGCGCGGACAGTTCCACGCGGGCGCCGTCGGCCAGGTCGGCGAGGAACCGGGGGTTGCCGTCGTGGTCGTGTCCGGCGGGGGTGATGAGGTCGGCGGGCATCCCGAAGCGCACGAGCTCGCCGTGGGCGCGGGCGACCAGGTCGGTGGGTGCGCCGCTGGTGCCGACGGCGTACAGCGCCAGGAACCCGCAGGCGAAGCCGACCAGGACGGTGACCAGCAGCGCGAGGAAGCTGGTGACCCCGGCGAGGATGGCGCAGGCGGTGGCGGTGGCCGCGGCGCCCCAGAGCCAGGCGCGCACGCGCGGCAGCCCGGTCGGCAGGGTGCGGGCCACGGCGATGGCGGCGGCGACGTAACCGAGGCTGGCGCTGGTGAAGACGTCCCCGGGCGCCCCGGTGAGGGTGGGTTCGCCCGGGCCGACGAGGGTGGCCAGGGCGGCGTTGACCAGTGAGGCGAGCCCGTAGGCGGCGATCCCCGCGGTGGCCGCGCGGGTGAAGTCGCGCAGGCGGCGCAGGAAGAGGGCGCGCAGGGCGCTGACGCAGAAGAGGAGGATGATGAGCAGGTTCGCGCCCAGGGCCACCAGGAAGAGCAGGCTGGAGGGGACCAGGGCGCGCAGGCCGTCGGGGTCGGCGGCCTGTCCGGGGTCGGTGGCCAGGCGCACGGTGGCCAGAACGGCGGCCAGCAGCAGGAGTCCGGAGGCGCCCGCGAGGAGGTCGACGGGTCTGCGTGGCACGTGTGCGACCGGTGGGGTGTCCGGTGCCCCGGGTTCGGTGTGGGTTCGGGTTGTCACGGGTCCCAGCCTGCCCGACCGGTGGGGTTTCGGGCACATGGGGCGGGGGTGTTTCGTACGGCCCGTTGCCCGGCCACAGCACCGCCGCCGGAGGTCGTCCGGCGGCGGTGGGCAGGGGTGTGGCGTGCGCCCGGTTCAGGCCGGCGGGTCGATGAGGCCGCGCCGGTAGGCGGGGACGAGGTTGCGCGGAACGCGGTACTCGCGTCCCTGCAGGTGGACGGTGACCAGCTCGGGGCGCTGCGCCTTCCACTGGGAGCGGCGCGTGCGGGTGTTGGCGCGCGACATCTTGCGCTTGGGGACGGCCACGGCGGTCCTCTCAGGGGTCGTTCGGGGGTCGTTCGGGGTTCGGTGGGGCGCGGTGGTGCCGCGCCCCGGCGGGTGGTTACCGCTGCTTCTGGTACCGGCGGTTGAAGCGCTCCACACGTCCGGCGGTGTCGACGACCCGCGCGGCACCCGTGTAGAAGGGGTGGCTGGCGCTGGAGATCTCGACGTCGATGACCGGGTAGGTCTGCCCGTCGGTCCATTCGACGGTGCGGTCGCTGGTGACGGTGGAGCGGGTCAGGACGGAAAAATCACCGGCCCGGTCGCGGAAGACGACGGGGCGGTACTCGGGGTGGATCCCCTGCTGCATGTTCAGCGCTCCTCTCGGAACTCGACGTGGCGGCGCACGACGGGGTCGTACTTCTTCAGGCGCAGGCGGTCGGGTGTGTTCCGGCGGCTCTTGCGGGTGACGTAGGTGTGGCCGGTCCCGGCGGTGGACCTGAGCTTGATGACGGGACGGGTCTCGCTGCGTGCCATGTGTGCCTCCTGGGTCTCGGTGTCCGACCCTTACAAGGATACGATAACCGTTTTCATTCCTAGTCCAGTCGCCGAGTTCGTTCGGCGACCCATGAGCCACACACCGTGACGACCCCCGGTCGGCCGGATCCCCGGAAGCCCGCTACGGCCGACAACAGCAGAGGGCGGGGCCACCGGATCGGCGGCCCCGCCCTCGGGGGTGTGATTCGGGTCAGACCGTGGCCTGCTCCTGCGCGCGGCCCTGCACGCGCTCGGCCCGCAGGCGCCGGGACTCGTCGGCGTCCAGCACCGGGGCCGCCGCCAGCAGGGAACGGGTGTAGTCGCTCTGCGGGTTCTCGTAGACGGTGTCGCTGTCGCCCATCTCCACGATCTCGCCCTTGCGCATGACCGCGACCCGGTCGCTGACCTGGCGCACCACAGCCAGGTCGTGGGCCACGAAGATGTAGGTCAGCCCGAAATCGTCCTGCAGCTCCGACAGCAGGCGCAGCACCTGGTCCTGGGTGGACACGTCCAGGGCCGAGACCGGCTCGTCGCAGATGATCAGCTTCGGCTTGAGGATCAGCGCCCGCGCGATCGCGATCCGCTGGCGCTGCCCGCCCGAGAACGCATGCGGGAACCGGTTGTAGTGCCCGGACTCCAACCCGACCCGTTCCAACAGCTCGCACACCTGGTTGCGGATCTCACCGCGGTTGCGCTCGCCCTGCACCCGCAGCGCCGTGCCGATCGCGTCGCCGACCGTGACACGGGGGTTGAGCGAGGAGTACGGGTTCTGGAAGACCATCTGGATGTCGCGCCGCAACGGCCGCAGCGCCCGCTCCGACAGATGGGTGATGTCGCGGCCCTCGAACTCCACCGTGCCCTCGGTCGGCTCCAACAGCCGCATCACCATCCGCGACAACGTGCTCTTGCCCGACCCCGACTCGCCCACCACACCGAGCGTCTGGCCCTTGTGCAGGTCGAAGCCGGCGCCCTTGACCGCCCAGAAGTCACTGGAACGCCCCCACAGACCACCGCGCACCTTGAACCGCTGCGACAGGTCGCGCACGCGCAGCAGCGGTGTGTCCCCGTCGGTCGTGCCCGAGGGGGTGAACGCGGCGAACTCACCCGGTTCGGTGATGCGCCCGGCGGCCTTGTCGCGCTCGACCCGGTCGGCGCGGTCCTGGGCGCGGCGCTGTGCTCGCGAGACCTCCACGCGCGGAACCGCGTCCAACAGCGCTCGCGTGTAGGCGTGCTCCGGCTCGGCAAGCACCCGGCGTACATCGCCGCGCTCGACCGCCTCGCCGTGGCGCATCACCACGACCTCGTCCACCGAACCGGCCACCACCGCCAGGTCGTGCGAAACGAGAATGAGCGCCATCCCGAGGTCGCGGCGGAGCTCGTCGAGCAGGTCGAGCACCTGGGCCTGGACCGTCACGTCCAGAGCCGTGGTCGGCTCGTCGGCGAGCAACACCTTCGGATCGCACATGAGCCCCATCGCGATCACCACACGCTGGCGCATACCCCCCGAGAACTCGTGCGGGTAGGAGTTGATGCGCTTGGCCGGCTCCGGGATCCCCACCCGCTCCAACGACTCGATCGCACGGGCGCGGGCTGTGGCCCGGCCCGCCTTGGGGTGATGGACCCGGTAGGCCTCGACGAGCTGGTTGCCGATCGTGTACTGCGGGTGCAGGGACTGCATCGGGTCCTGGAAGACCATCGCGATGTCGTTGCCCCGCATCGCCCGCAACTGCTTGTCGCTGGCGGCGTTGACGTCCTGGCCCGCGACCTCGACGGAACCGGAGATCCGCGCCCGACTGCCGCGGTGCAGACCCATCAGCGCCAGCGAGGTCACGCTCTTGCCCGACCCCGACTCCCCCACGATGCCGAGGGCTCCCCCGG
This sequence comes from Nocardiopsis coralli, assembly GCF_014892575.1. GTDB lineage: Bacteria > Actinomycetota > Actinomycetes > Streptosporangiales > Streptosporangiaceae > Nocardiopsis > Nocardiopsis coralli. The sequence continues at coordinate 149,420 of NZ_JADBGI010000002.1, forward strand.
CGGGCAGCTCGAAGGAGAGCCCCTTGACCGCGTGGACGTCGTCGGCGTCCATGATCGGGAAGCTCACCCGCAGGTCGTCCACGCGCACGACGGCGTCTGGGGCGGTCGCTGCCGGTCCGGTCGAGGCCATGTCAGGTTTCCTTCGTTCGAGGCGGGAGATCGGGGGCCGGGGCAGGGGTCCCGGCCGGTGGGTGCGGTGCGGCGTCACGCGCCCGCGGTCAGGCGTTGATGCGCACGCGCGGGTCGACGATCGGGTAGAGCAGGTCGACGACCAGGTTGCAGAGCACGACGAAGACCGCGCCGAGCAGCGTCACGCCGATGACCACGGGCAGGTCGTTGCTGATGATGGCGTCGATGGCGTAGGCACCCACACCGTTGAGGGAGAAGACCTTCTCGGTGAGGATCGCGCCGCCCATGACCAGGCCGATGTCCAGGCCCAGGATGGTCACGATCGGGGTGAGCGTGGGGCGCAGCGCGTGCTTGAAGATGACCTTGCGTTCACTCAGCCCCTTGGCGCGCGCGGTGCGGATGTAGTCCTCGTTGAGCGTCTCGAGCATGCCCGCCCTGGTCTGGCGCGCGTACTGGGCCGCGTGCAGGAACGCCAGGGTGATCCAGGGCAGCAGCATCACCTGGAACCACGAGACGGGGTCCTCGGTGAGGGGCACGTAGCGCGAGACGGGGAACAGGCCCCACTGGTGCACCAGGAAGGCCAACGCCAGCAGACCCGTGAAGTAGATGGGCATGGACACGCCCACCAGCGCGGTGGACATGGCGATGCGGTCGAAGACGCTGCCCTTCTTGACGGCGGAGACCACACCGACGGTCACACCGCCGATGACCCAGATGACGGCCGCGCCCGCGGCCAGGGACATCGTGACGGGCAGCCGGTCCAGGATCTGCGGCAGGACCGGGGAGTTGGTGATGAAGGAGTAACCCAGGCAGGGCGCCGCGCACTCGACCGTCTCCCGGCCGAAGGTGAACTCCTGGCCGAACAGGAGGCCGCGCACGAACTCGACGAACTGCACGGCCACCGGCTGGTCCAGACCGAGCCGGTCGACGGTGGCCGCGAGCGCCTCCGGGGTCGGGGCACGGCCCACGTACATGGCGGCCATGCCCTGCGGGGTGACGCCCGCCCACCGGGGCAGGACGTAGAAGATCCAGAAGGTCACCATCGTGACGACGGCGAGCAGCAGCAGCCCCGCTCCGAGGCGCCGGAGGATGTAGGTCAGCATCGCGGACGGCGGCGGGGTACCCGCGGGGGCGAGCCCGTGGGCCCCGCCGCCTTCACCTGCCTTCTCGTATCAGTTCAGGCGGTAGGGCTACTGGTCCCGGTCCACGCCCAGGGCCATGAAGTCGTAGCCCATGAACGCGGGGTGGAAGTAGACGTTGGTGAGGTCGTCGGGCCGGTAGAACAGCGACCGGTCGAAGACGGCGGGCAGGATCGCGGCGTTCTCCATGACCAGCTTCTCGATCTGGCCGTAGAGGTCGGCGCGCTCGTCCGGGTCCTCGGTGGTCAGGGACTGGTCCCACAGCTCGTTGATCTCGGGGTCGTCGAGCTCGGCGGTGTTGTAGTTGCCGGTCTCCTGGATGTTCTCGCCGTGGGTGATGGCGGAGGCGAAGCCGTAACCGGTGGGCCAGTCGGCGCCCCAGCCGGAGACGCTCAGGCCGATCTCGTTGTCGCGCACGAAGTCCTGCGAGCCGGCGTACTGGCCGAAGAACTGGGCGGCCGGGTACTGCTCGATGTCGACCTCGATGCCGACGCGGGCCAGGGACTCCTGGAGGGCCTCGGCGGTGTCGATGTCGCGCTCGCTGGTGTCGCGGACGGCGATGGTGGTGCTGAAGCCGTCCTCCTCACCGCAGTCCTCGAGCTTGGCCTCGGCGGCCTCGAGGTCGCCGGTGCCGTCCTCGGACGGGTAGAGGTCCAGGTCGGTGTCGGCGCCGGCCAGGTCGGGCAGGAGCAGGCTGGTGGCGATGTCGCCGCCCATGTCGCCGCCCCAGGCGCGGTGCATGCTCTCGCGGTCGGCCGCGTACATGATGGCCTGGCGGCACGCGAGGTCGTCGATGATCGGGGCGTGGATGTTGACGTAGCGCAGCGACCCGGCGATGGGGTTGTCCAGGTTGTCCTGGACGGACTCGTCGTCGACGAGGCGGCCGTACATGGAGGTGCCGACACCGTTGGACTCCAGGTCCACGTCGAGCTCACCGTTGGTCAGGCGCTCGTCGACCTCGTCCTTGCTGACGCCGAGCTCGACCTCGATGCGGTCGGGCAGGGCGGGGCGGATCGGGTCGGTCTCGGGGTCCCACTCCTCGTTGCGCTCCAGGTTCAGGCCCACACCGGGCTCGTAGGAGCCGTCGAACTTGTAGGGGCCGGAGGAGAGCACGTTCTCGCTGTAGAGCTCGCCGCGGTCGGCCTCGGGCGGCACGGGGGCGGTCTGCAGCTGCGTGAGGATGTAGGGGAACTCCGAGAAGGAGTCCTCGAGGTGGAAGAGCAGGGTGTGGTCGTCCGGCGTCTCGATGGAGTCGAAGCCCTCGAGCGGGTCGGCGCCGTTCTCGTAGACGTCGATGTCGTCCTGGTCGAGGAACTGGGCGAAGAAGTCCGGGCCGTGCGAGAGGGTGCCGCCGCCGAAGTTGGAGCGTGCGATGGCGTACTTGATGTGCTCGGCGACGATCTCGGTGCCGTCCTCGTAGGTGAGGCCGTCCTGGATCTCGATCGTCCACTCGGTGAAGTCGTCGTTGGGCTCGGGCAGGTCGACGGCGAGGTCGGTCACCAGTTCGTTGCCGGCCTCACCCGGCTCGGGGCTGAAGTCGAGCAGCGTCCGGGCGAAGTAGCGGGAGAAGTTCCAGCTGAAGGCGTAGTAGGTGTCGCCCGGGTCCGTGGAGTCGAAGTCCGCGGCCATGGCGTAGCGCAGGGTGCCGCCCTGCTCCTCGGAGGGGTTGACGACCTCCGTCGAGCCCAGGTCGAAGCCGCCTTCGTTGTCGCCGCTCTCGGTGGCGGCGCCGCAGGCGCTCAGGAACAGGGATGCCGCCGCGCCGACCGCGACGAATCCGAGGGTGCGTTTCCTCATCGGGGAACTGCCTCTCTCTGAACAGGGGATGTGATGGCCTGGACCGGACTCGGCCCGGAGGGGGTCGGCGTCAGTCCGAGGTCTTGGGGTCGAAGGCGTCGCGGAGGCCGTCACCGAAGAGGTTGAACGCCAGGACGGTGACGAAGATGGCCAGGCCGGGGATGATGATGAAGTACGGGGCCTGCTGGTAGAGCGGCACCGCTTCGGCGAGCATCTTGCCCCAGCTGGGCGTGGGCGGGTTGATCCCGACCCCGAGGAAGCTCAGCGCGGCCTCGAAGAGGATGTTGGTGGGGATCAGCAGCGTCGAGTAGACGATGATCGGCGTCACCAGGTTGGGCAGGATCTCGCGCACGAGGATGTGGGTGTTGCTCGCGCCCAGGCTGCGGGAGGCCTCGACGAACTCGCGCTCGCGCAGCGACAGCGTCTGGCCGCGCACGATGCGTGCGATGTAGGGCCAGTTGAAGAACCCGATGATGAAGACGATGACCCCGATGCGCAGCCCGTTGCCCTCCAGGCCGAAGACGCCGTCGGGGATGACGCCGACCAGGGCGATCGCGAACAGCATCAGCGGGAAGGCCAGGAAGATGTCCATGGCGCGGCTGATGACGGTGTCGACCCAGCCGCCGACGTAGCCGGCGATGATGCCCATGACGGTGCCCAGGGCCACGCACACCAGGGTGGACAGGAACGCCACGAGCAGGGAGATCTGCGCGCCGTAGAGGATGCGGCTGAACAGGTCGCGACCGGTGGTGGGTTCCACGCCGAGCAGGTGCTGCCCGCTCATGGCGCCCCAGGGGTCGGTGCCGAGCTCGGGGTTGTCGGGGTCGACGTAGGGCACGCGGCGGACCGGGTCGATGAGGTCCTGGTGGAACTGGGTGGGCGGGTGCCCGAACCACTTGACCAGCAGGGGCGCCAGGAGCGCGGCGAGGATGAGCAGCACGACCACGGCGCCGGAGACCATCGCGACCTTGTCGCGGCGCAGGCGCTGCCAGGCGATCTGCTTCAGGGACCAGGTGTCCGGGCCGCCGCGTTGCGGGGAGGCCTTCGCGCCGGGGTCGGCACCGGCGGGGCTGTCGGACTGCTCCGCCGGCTCAGGGGCACGTGAGCGCGCGCTCATCAGGCCACCACTCTCCACTCATGCTTCCGGCCGGGGCCGTCGCGGCACACGTGTGGCGTCAGGGCTCCTCGGGGGTTCCTGTGAGGACGCCTTACGGTGGCCGGCCGGGTCTCGGCACTGGCGGGGGCGGGCGTCGGCCGGGCGCGGAGACGGGGTTTCCACCGCGCGCGGTGCGCGGACGGGGCCGGGTCCGGGTCACGGGGGAACTGAACACGGCCGGGCGTTCGCGCCGCCCTGGCTGTTACACAGCGCCAAATTTACTGCGCCCGGCTGCACAGATCGTCCACTTTCTGGCTATGTAGCTCAATCGTGACGAACAATCGAAAAAGGCACGAAAGGTCACTGAACGTGAACAGACTTCACATTCATCGGATGACCTGCGTGTCAGGGCGGCTCACGGCTCTCCCCCAGCTCAACTCAGGTGCGCCCCCGGCCCGGGTCTTATGGGAAGCGTTATGGGGGGCACGGGGCCCGATATACAAGAAGCGGCGGCCCCGCTCTCGCGGAAACCGCCGCCGTGCTGCCGGCCGGGTCAGCCCTGGGTCATTCGATACCGCGCTTCTTGAGAAGGGCCTCGATGTCGCCGAAGTCCATGTCGTCTCCCCCGCCCGAGGAGCCCGCCCCTGCACCGGAAGCGCTCTGGCCCCCGGACACCTGGGTGGGGGCCGCGGCACCGCCCGCTTCGGGGGTGCCGCCCCCGCCGGAGGAACCCTTGGCCCCGCGCTGCTTCACACCCATGCCCCGGGCCTTCATGAACCCGGAGACGAAGTACAGGAGCACGGCCAGCCCGGCCAGGGCGGTGCCGGCCCACACGATCGGGTTGAAGACCATCGTCGCCACGATGGTGAAGAGGCTGTTGACGAACACGATCACCGAGTGCATCAGGCCCAACAGCCCCGCGGCGAGGGGGACCAGGGCCCAGGACAGGGCCCGCAGGCCGTGGGCCGCCCCCTTCCTGCGCCAGAGGAAGAACGCGATGACGAAGCCCACCAACGCGAGTGCGGCTCCCAGGGCCAGACCGAGTGTCGCCATATCCGAGTTCATGGCACCAGTCTCCCATCCGGCGCCCGCGCGCACATCCGGCCGACCCCTGAGGCTTCCCCGAGTCGCCGCCCCGGACCGGCGCCGGGGCCCGGGGTCCCTCTCACGCTACCCACCGCCGGCGCGGCCGCCCAGCCCCTCCCGGACGCCCAGCACGCCTCAGTCGCCCGAGACCAGCGACTCCAACCAGTCCAGGTCGACGCCGACCAGGCTCTCGCGCACGACCACACCGTCGCGCGGGGGGATCTCCACGTGGTTGGGCACGGCCACGGTCACACACCCGGCGTCGGCGGCCGAGGCCACACCCACCGCTGAGTCCTCCACGGCCACACACCGGGCCGGATCCACGCCCAGGCGCTGGGCAGCGGTCAGGTAGGGCTCCGGGTGCGGCTTGTTCGCACCGACCTCGTCGCCGGCCACGGAGTCGTCGAACAGGTCCAGCCCGATGCGGCCCAGGGCCGTCTCGATGAGCTCGCGCTCGGTGGAGGTCACCAGCACCACCGGAACCTCGGATCCGGCGAGCGTGCGCACGAGCTCGGCCGCGCCCGGGCGCACCTCGGCCCCGCCGGCGAGCTTGCCGCGGAAACGGTCGTAGAGCTTGGTGGCCACCTCTCGCGGGGTGAGGTGGTGGGCCCCGGTGAGCTCGATGATGTAGCGGCCCACGGGCACGGCGGCGTTGCCGACGTTGCGCTGGTGGTCCTCGTCGGTCCACCGGCCGCCCAGCTCGGCGACCAGTTCGGCCTCGGCCTCGTTCCAGAGCCCTTCGCTCTCGATGAGGGTGCCGTCCATGTCGAGCAGGACGGCCTGCAGGCGGCGTGCGGGCGCGGGCTCGGCGGCGTGCGGGCTCAGGGTGCTCGGTTCGCTCATAAGTGCTGCGGCCGCCCGGACTCCCGGTCGGGAAGGGGGCGCCGCGGTCTCCCCTCGTGTGTGTGGGAACGGTCTTTCCACGGTACGGACACGGGCTCTGCGACCTGCCCCACAGCCCGGGGTCCCCGGGAGGGGCCCGGACGCACGAACGGGGTCCCCGGGCGAGCCCGGGGACCCCGTGGTGGAGGCGTGGGCCGGTCAGACGTTGAAGTAGGTCGCCTCCGGGTGGTGGATCACGATCGCGTCGGTGGCCTGCTCCGGGACGAGCTGGAACTCCTCCGAGAGCGTGACGCCGACCCGCTCGGGCTCCAGCAGCCGCATGATCTTGGCGCGGTCCTCCAGGCTGGGGCAGGCCCCGTAACCCAGGGAGAAACGCGCGCCCCGGTAACCGAGCTTGAAGAACGCGGCCAGTTCGGCAGGGTCCTCGCCCGCGAAGCCCAGCTCTGCGCGCACCCGGGTGTGCCAGTACTCGGCCAGCGCCTCGGTGAGCTGGACCGAGAGCCCGTGCAGCTCCAGGTAGTCGCGGTAGGCGTTCTTCTCGAAGAGCTCGGCGGTGGCCCGGCTGATCGCCGAACCGACGGTCACGACCTGGAAGGCGGCCACGTCGAGCTCACCGGACTCCTTGGGCCGGTAGAAGTCCGACAGGCAGAGGTGGCGGTCGCGGCGCTGGCGCGGGAAGGTGAAGCGCTCGAGCTCGGCCTTCCCGTCCTCGTCCAGGACCACCAGGTCGTCGTTCTCGCTGTAGCAGGGGAAGTACCCGTGCACGACCGCGGCCTCCAGGAGGCCGTCGGTGCGGATGCGGTCCAGCCAGCTCCGCATGCGCGGACGGCCCTCGGACTCCACCAGCTCCTGATAGGAGGGTCCGTTGCCGCCGCGGGCGCCCTTGAGGCCCCACTGGCCCATGAAGACGGCACGCTCGTCGAGGAACGAGGTGTAGTCGGCCAGCGGGATGCCCTTGCTGATGCGCGAGCCCCAGAACGGCGGCTCCGGCACGGCGTTGTCGGTCGCCACGTCACTGCGCGAGGGCATGTCCTCGGGCGCGGTGACCTTCAGGGTGGCGCCGCGCTTGGTCTTGCGTCCGCGCAGCTCGGGGAGCTTGGCCCCTTCCTCACCGCGCTTGACCGCCATCATGGAGTCCATGAGGCTGAGCCCCTCGAACGCGTCCTTGGCGTAGCGCACCTCCCCGTCGAAGACCTCCGCCAGGTCCTGCTCGACGTAGGAGCGTGTCAGGGCCGCCCCGCCCAACAGGACGGGGTACTGCTCGGAGATGCCCCGGGAGTTCATCTCCTCGAGGTTCTCCTTCATGATGACCGTGGACTTGACCAGCAGACCGGACATGCCGATGACGTCGGCACGCTCGGCCTCGGCGCTCTCCAGGATGGTGTTCACCGGCTGCTTGATGCCGATGTTGACCACGTCGTAGCCGTTGTTGGACAGGATGATGTCCACGAGGTTCTTGCCGATGTCGTGGACGTCGCCCTTGACGGTGGCCAGGAGGATGCGCCCCTTGCCCTCGTCGTCCTCGTTCTTCTCCATGTGCGGCTCGAGGACGGCGACGGCGCCCTTCATGACCTCGGCCGACTTGAGCACGAACGGCAGCTGCATCTCACCGGAACCGAACAGGTCGCCGACGACCTTCATGCCCGCGAGCAGGTGGTCGTTGACGATGTCCAGGGCCGGCTTGTCGGCCAGGGCCTCGTGGAGGTCCTCCTCCATGCCGTTGGCGTCGCCGTCGACGATGCGCTGCTCCAGGCGCTCCCACAGGGGCAGCGCGGCCAGCCGCTCGGCGCGGGACTCCTTCATGGCGGCGGCGTCCACACCCTGGAACATGTCGATGAACTTGGCCAGGGGGTCGTAGTCCTCGGTGCGCCGGTCGAAGATGAGGTCCAGAGCGGTCTCGCGCTGGTCGTCGGGGATCTGGTTCATCGGCACGATCTTGGAGGCGTGCACGATGGCCGAGTCCAGCCCGACCTGGACCGCCTCGTGCAGGAAGACCGAGTTGAGCACGATGCGGGCGGCCGGGTTGACGCCGAAGGACAGGTTGGACAGCCCCAGGGTGGTCTGCACCTCGGGGTAGCGCTCCTTGAGCCGCCGGATGGCCTCGAGGGTCTCGATGCCGTCCTTGCGGGTCTCCTCCTGCCCGGTGGTGATGGGGAAGGTGAGGCAGTCGATGACGATGTCACCGGTGCGCATCCCCCATTCGCCGGTGAGCTGTTCGATCAGCCGGGTGGCCACGTCCAGCTTCCAGTCGGCGGTGCGGGCCTGGCCCTCCTCGTCGATGCACAGCCCGACCACGGCGGAACCGTGCTCGGCGACCAGGCTCATGATGCGGTTGAAACGCGAGTCCGGGCCGTCGCCGTCCTCGTAGTTGACCGAGTTGATGATCGCGCGGCCGCCGAGGGCCTCGAGCCCTGCTTCCATGACCGCCGGCTCGGTGGAGTCGAGCATGACCGGCAGGGTCGAGTTGGTGGAGAAGCGGGAGGCGAGCTCACGCATGTCGGCCGCACCGTCGCGGCCGACGTAGTCGACGTTGAGGTCGAGCAGGTGGGCGCCGTCGCTGATCTGGTCGCGGGCGATGTCCACGCAGGTGTCCCAGTCCTCGGCGAGCATCGCCTCGCGGAACTTCTTGGACCCGTTGGCGTTGGTGCGCTCGCCGACGGCCAGGTAGCTGGCGTCCTGGCGGAAGGGCACGCTCTGGTACAGCGACGAGAGCGAGGGCTCGGCCAGGGGCTTGCGGTTCTTGACGCCGCGGCCCTGGACCTGCTCGACGACCACGCGCAGGTGCTCGGGGGTGGTGCCGCAGCAGCCGCCGACCAGGCTCAGCCCGTACTCGCCGGTGAAGGTGTCGTGGGCCTCGGCCAGTTCCTCCGGGGAGAGGTCGTAGTAGGCGCCGTTGGCCCCCAGCTTGGGCAGGCCGGCGTTGGGCATGCAGGAGATCGGCACGCGCGCGTGGTGCGAGAGGTAGCGCAGGTGCTCGCTCATCTCCGCGGGCCCGGTGGAGCAGTTGATGCCGATGACGTCGATGCCCAGCGGCTCGAGGGAGGTCAGCGCGGCGCCGATCTCCGAACCCATGAGCATCGCACCGTTGGTCTCGATGGCGACCTGGGCGATGATCGGCACGTCCTGGCCCAGGCTCTTGCGTGCGCGCTTGGCGCCGACGACCGCGGCCTTGACCTGGAGCAGGTCCTGGCTGGTCTCGATCAGGATCGCGTCCGAGCCGCCGCTGATGAGGCCGAGCGCGGACTGCTCGTAGTAGTTGCGCAGATGACTGTAGGGGGCGTGGCCCAGGGTGGGAAGCCGGGTTCCCGGGCCCATGGACCCAAGGACGTAGCGGGGGTGGTCGGGGGTGGCGTGGGCGTCGGCGGCCTCACGGGCCAGCCGTGCTCCGGCCTCGGCGATCTCGTGGCTGCGGTCCTCGATGCCGTACTCGACGAGTCCTCCGTAGTTCGCGGAGAACGTGTTCGTCCCGATGCAGTCGGTTCCCACGGCAAGAAAGGCGGCGTGGGTCTCGCGGACGATGTCGGGACGGGTGATGTTGAGGATGTCGTTGCAGCCCTCGTGACCCTCGAACTCGTCGAGGGGGAGGTCGTACGCCTGGAGCATCGTGCCCATCGCTCCGTCCGCGACGACGACACGTTCGGTCAGTACTTCACGGAAGGTGGGGCGATCTCTCATATTCGGCCACTCTAGCTCTCCGGCACCGCGGCGACCCGAGGTGGCCCCCGTGATCCGCGGCACTGGGTCGACCGACGGCGCTGTGGACGGGTCGTGCGAGGGGACGGCGGTGTCCGCTCTCGGTCGCAGCGGTGAGCGTACAACATCGTGCGTTTCAGCACGTGGGACGCGTGTCCCACCCGGTGTGGGATGCGGCGTTCGTACCGTGTGCGTGGAACGGTTTCCCGCTGAGGGCACCAGCCCATAGGGTGGACGGGTCCGCGTGCAGGAAGGGGCCACGATGATCAAGCTCGTCCGGGAGCTTGTCGAGCCTGTCATGGTGGTGGCGTTCGAGGGATGGAACGACGCCGGCGAGGCCGCGAGCCTCGCAGTGGACCACTTGTCGAACCAGTGGGGGGCGCGCCAGTTGTGCGCGCTCACGCCGGACGACTACTACGACTTCCAGGTGGCGCGACCGCGGATGTCGGTCGTGGACGGTGCCGTGGAGGAGATCGAGTGGCCCACCACACGGGTGCGGTTGGCCTCCCCACCGGACCAGGGGCGGGACGTGGTCCTGGTCGACGGACCCGAGCCGAACATGCGGTGGCGCTCCTACGCCGCCGACCTGCTGGCGATCGCCCGCGAGCTCGGTGTGACACGCGTGGTGATGCTGGGTTCGCTGTTGGCGGACGCACCGCACACGCGGCCGGTACCGGTCACGGGCATGGCCGCCCCGGTCGAGCTGGGGACCCGCCACGGGCTGGACGCGACCACCTACTCGGGCCCCACGGGGATCCTGGGCGTGGTGCACCAGGCCTTCGCTCAGGCGGGCCTGGACACGGTGTCGCTGTGGGCGGCGGTGCCGCACTACGTGGCCCAGCCGCCGTGCCCGAAGGCGGCACTGGCGCTGTTGGCGTGGGTCGAGGACTTCTCCGGGGTCCGGGTGCCCCTGGGTGAACTGCCCGAGGAGGCGGTGTCCTGGGAGACCAACGTCGACGAGCTCACGGCAGAGGACGAGGAGATCTCGGCCTACGTCCGGGGCCTGGAGGAGGCCAAGGACACCGCCGACCTCCCGGAGGCGTCCGGGGACGCGATCGCGCGCGAGTTCGAGCGCTACCTGCGCCGCCGCGACGAGAGCTGATCCCGGTGCCGGGGCGGAGCCCGGTTCCGGCCCCGGGCATAAGATATGCCCGGGTGAAAGTATTATGCACGCCTTACTCTCGACTGGGTAGTGTCGGGCCCAGCTCGCGGACCGAGGAACCGGTTCCATCAGCGACGGCACAGGCGTGTGGACGGGGATCACGCCGGCCGCGCATCCCGCTCCGCATGGACCGTTCCCGGGAAACAGGACGGAAGACCCGCCCAACCGCGAGGGGCGTGGCCGGGGGGCCGGCGTGAAGATCGCCTTCGTCATCGCCAACGGGTACACCATGGGTGGCACCGTTCGCACCGTCTACAACCTCGCCGAGGGGCTGTCGCGCAACCACGAGGTGGAGATCGTCAGTCTGGCGCGCAAGCGGGAGGACACGTTCTTCCGGCTTCCCGAGGGTGTACGGATCATCCCTCTGAGCGATGCCCGTCCCGGAGCGCCCGAGCCTGAGCACAAACCGGGCGACCTGGCACGGTTCTGGTGGTCGCGGCGGGCGGAGCAGATCGTTCCCGAGTCCGAGCGCGCACGCAACCGCAACTACACCCCCGAGGCCGTGGCGGCGCTGCACCGGTACCTGCGCACCACCGACGCCGACGTGGTCATGGGCACCCGCCCCGGCATCAACCTCCTCATCGCCTCCTGGGCGCCCAAGCGTGTGCGCACCATCGGGCAGGAGCACCTGAACCTCAACGAGCACACGGCCGAGGTGGCCGAGGCGATCTCCCGGCTGTACCCCCGCCTGAACGGCGTGAGCGTGCTCACCGACACCGACCGCAAGGCCTACGCCGAGCGCACGGCCGTGCCTCAGCAACGCCTGGTGGTCATGCCCAACCCCCTGGACGCCGAGCAGCGGCCGCGTTCGGCGCTGAGCGAGCCGGCGATCGCCGCGGCCGGGCGCCTGTCCCCCGTCAAGCAATACCCCAAGCTCCTGAAGGCCTTCACCCACGTGGTGGAGAAGCACCCCGAGTGGCGGCTGCGCATCTACGGTTCGGGTGACCAGGAGAAGAAGATCCGCCGCACCATCGAGCAGCTGGGCCTGGAGGACAACGTCGAGCTCATGGGCCAGACCAAGGACGTGCTCGGCTCCCTGTCGCAGGCCTCGGTCCTGGCCATCAGCTCCCGGGTGGAGGGCTTCGGCATGACCATCGTGGAGGGCTTCTCCGTGGGTGTGCCGGTGGTCAGCTTCGACTGCCCGCACGGGCCCAGGGAGATCATCGAGCACGGCCACGACGGGCTCCTCGTGCCCCCGCAGGACGTGGACGCCCTGGGCAAGGCCATGCTGAGCCTGGTGGAGGACCCGGCCGAACGCGAGCGGATGGGTGACAACGCCCTGGTCTCCGCGCAGCGTTACGGCCTCGACGACATCACCCGGCGCTGGGAAGGGTTCCTCAAGACCCTGCGCTGAGGCGACGGACTGACCGGAGGAACACAGTGCCGCCCGCGGAAGAGCGCCGCGGGCGGCCCTGCGTGTGCGGGGACTCGTGTCAGGGACGCAGCGTGCGCCACTCCCCCGTGGCCAGGACGGTGGCCCAGGCCCCGGCCACGCGGGCCAGGCCGCGCCGGACCTCGTCGACCACGGCCGGCGCCAGCACACTGGCGGCCTCCGGTTCGGGGGTGATGCGCACGGTCACACGCAGGCCGTCCAGGACCTTCTGCCCGCGGGCGACGGCCTCGGGGTCGCCGTCGGGCCCGCGCAGGGCCTCGCGCAGACCCTCCCGGAGTGTGACGGCCTCGTCCAGATCGGCGAGGGTGATCGGGATGGCCCCTTCGGTGACCAGGCCGTGCTCGCGCATGAAGCGTGCGAGATCGGCCCGGTCGCCGAGCGCCTCCCCCGAGGTGACGAAGTCCGAGACGAGCGCGGCGGCTGTGCTGTGCTGTGTGGGGGTACTCATGCCCTCATCCCACCACGTCCGCGGGCGCGCTTCAGCACAACGCGTGAAATCGTGGCCACAGGTGGCCACATGCGACGGCCCGCCCCGGGAGCCGGTCTCCGGGGCGGGCCGCGCGTGTGCTCGTCGCGGGAGGGCTCAGCGGCCCAGGTCCACGCCCAGCAGGGTGTCGATGGTGGAGCGCACCAGGGCGGGGGCGCCGGTGTCGGTGCCGCCCTCGGCCAGCGCGGCCTCGGCCCAGGCATCGACGGCGCGCAGGGCCGCCGGGGAGTCGAGGTCCTCGGCCAGGGCGGCGCGCACGGCGGCCAGGACCGGCTCGGCGGAGGGCGCGGAGTCCAGGGCCAGGGCCGCGCGCCAGCGGTCGGCGCGGGCGGTGGCGCTCGGGATCTCGGCGCCGGTCCAGTCCCAGGGGGTGCGGTAGTGGTGGTCGAGCATGGCCAGGCGGATCACGGCCGGGTCCACGCCCTGTTCGCGGAGCTTGGAGACGAAGACCAGGTTGCCCTTGGACTTGGACATCTTCTCGCCGTCGAGGCCGACCATACCGACGTGCATGTGGGTGTGGGCGTTGGGTCCGCCCGTGGCACATCGGGTCTCGGCGCCGCCCATCTCGTGGTGCGGGAAGATGAGGTCGCTGCCGCCGCCGTTGAGGTCGAAGGCGGGGCCGAGCCGGTCCAGGGCGATGGCGCTGCACTCGATGTGCCAGCCGGGGCGCCCGCGGCCCAGAGGGCTGTCCCAGGCGGGTTCGCCGGGGCGCTCGGCGCGCCAGAGCAGCCAGTCCAGCGGGTCCTTCTTGCCCGGACGGTCGGGGTCGCCACCGCGTTCACCGAAGAGCTCGAGCATCTCGGTGCGGTCCATGTGCCCGAGCTCGCCGAGGTGGGGCGCGTCGGCCGCCGAGAAGTACAGGTCGCCGTCGATCTCGTAGGTGGCCCCGGTGTCGCGCAGGCGCACGGCCAGGTCGCTGATGAGGTCGACCGACTCGACCACGCCCACGTAGGAGGAGGGCGGCAGGATACGCAGTGCGGCCATGTCGGCGCGGAAGACGTCGATCTCCCGGTGGGCGAGGTCGCGCCAGTCCTCCCCGGTGGCGGCGGCGCGCTCCAGGAGCGGGTCGTCGATGTCGGTGGTGTTCTGGACGTAGTCGACCTCGTGTCCGGCGTCGCGCCAGACCCGGTTGACCAGGTCGAAGGCCAGGTAGGTGAACGCGTGGCCCAGATGCGCGGCGTCGTAGGGGGTGATGCCGCAGGCGTACATCCCGGCCGTGGGTCCGGGCTCCGTGGTCACGACGCGCTCGCTCGCGGTGTCGTGGAGTCGGAGGGGACCGCCGGTACCCGGCAGGGGGACGATGTCAGGCGCAGACCATGAACGCATGCCCGAAAGCCTATCCGGACGACCCCAGGACGAACCCCCTGGGTGCGGGGCCCGGGGTCGGTGATGTTCACCCCAGAGGGCCTGGGAATAAGCGCTTGCGCGACGGGGTTCGGCGTTCGGTGGCGCCGGGGCTCAGCCGTGCGCGAGCGGGCGCGGGTGGGTGCGGGCGATGAGCAGGGCGCCGCTGACGGCGGCGAAGGCGCACAGGGCCGCGAGGAGGCCGTTGCCCGAGTTCCAGTGCAGGAGCGCACCGCACACGGAGACCACGTAGAAGAGCCAGTAGGCCCCGCTCTCGAGTATCTCCACGAGTGCACCGCGTCTGCCGTCCATGGTGTCCCCCTGCAGGTGTGACACGTGATGCGCGTGCCCGCGCCGTCGACGGCCGTTCCGTCGCCTTGGAGACGCTGTGTTCACACAGAGGGTTTACGCGGTCCTTATACGTGGCCGCTCACAGGGGGCCGAGAGGCGTACCACCGGGGCCGGGCGCCGAACGTCCCCGGTGGCGGGAGGCGCTCAGGGCTGGGCGGTCAGCTCGAGCTCGAGCAGGTCGAGGTCGTGCTCGGCGAGGTCCCGCTCCGCGGTGGCCTCGGGTGCGTACTCGGCGAGGTCCGCGCACAGGGCGCGCAGCTGGTGGCGGGCGCGGCGGGTGCGCGGCAGGGCGTGGCGGCTCAGCGGGGCCGCGTGGGGGTAACCGGTGCCTTCGGCTCGGCCCTCGGGGGTGCGCAGGCTCCAGTGCCAGCGGCCGTCGCGGGAGCGGTCGGCGCCGGTGAGCACACCGGCCCCGGTGTCGCGCAGGTAGACCCACCGTCCGGTCAGCTCGGCGGGGTGGGTGGTGGCCACGGCGGCGGCCTGGAGGTCACGGACGGGTTCGGCGCTCACGGGGGTCTCCTCACGAATCGGGGGTCGGTCACCGCCGAAGCGGGGTCATGCGGTCTGACGCACGCCTCGGCCTCCGCGTTCACCTCACCCTGTCCCATCGCGCCTACACGGGACCTTCGGTCGGCTTTCAGCGGTGGGGTGCGGGGCGTTGCACGTCGACCGTTTCCCAGGCGGCGGGGTCGGCGGGATCCGAGGTGAAGGCGTAGCGGACGGTGTCGCGGTCGGCCGCCACGAGGGTGACCGACCCGGTGGCCCAGACCTGGCCGTCTCCCAGGTCGGCGTGGGCGATGAGGCCGGAGGGGTCGCCGCTGTCGTCGGTTCCGGCCGAACGGGTGGGCTCGTGTGCGGCCCGGGTGATGAGGGCGGGCCAGGCGCCCCAGATGCTCTCCGGGTCGCTGAGGCCGGACAGGTCGTCGGGGTCGGGTCGGGTGGCCGCGAACTCGGGTGTGTGGCGTACCGAACGCGGGTCGGCGGGGTCGAGGCCGGTGTTGACGACGGTGGCCACGCCCACGGGCAGGGGGCGGGTGTCCAGGCAGCGCCCGTCCCAGCTGTGCAGGGTGGCGCGGTAGGGGTCGGCGTCGAGCAGGTGGAAGGGGGCGTAGCGGGTCAGGTCCAGCCCTTGGAGGGGGTCGCGCCCCTGGCCGGCGAGGGCGATCAGGGGCAGGTCGCCGCGGCTGGCGGGATAGGAGCCCTCCCAGGGCATGCTGCCGTCCCAGGGCCACCCGTTGAGCAGGGCGGCGGTGCGCGAGCGCGCGGGGTCCACGGCGAGCCAGGTGCCACCGGCGAGGCGGTCGCGTCCGCCGACGAGCCCGGGCCGCTCGGGCCAGTGGTGGGCGGGCCGGTCCCAGGGGCGCGAGCGGATCTCGTCCCGCAGGGCGGCCACCACCAGGGGTGTGTGCGCCTGGGGATCGAAACCGACGACGACGGTGCACATGGGCACACTCTACGGGCGGGGTGCGTGCTGTGGGGAGGTACGTCGCAACGTGTGCCGGGGAACGCGCGGGGGCGCCGGTGCACTCGTGAGGTCCTCTACCCTTGTGTTCCACCTTGTGACCAAGGCGTCATGGGGCGGAGACCGGCCGGTGTCCCACCGGCCCGGACCGCCCTCGGACATCCTCATCTCGTACTCACCGGGGAGTGTGCGTGCCCGAACATGCCGATCGCGACGACGGTGCCCCGAGCACCGGGCCGACGGGGACGCCCGGGTCGTTGCGTGCCGTGGACGATGCGGTCCGAGGGGCCGCTCCCCCGCACCTGGCGGGGCCTCCCCCCGAGAACGGGCTGAGCGCCGCCGAGGTCGCCGACCGGGTCGCCGCCGGCCGCACCAACGACGTGCCGGTGCGGGCCAGCCGTTCGGTGGGCCAGATCGTGCGGGGCAACGTCTTCACCCGCATCAACGCGATGATCGCGGTGCTGTTCGCCATCATCGCGGTGATCGGGCCCGTGCAGGACGGCCTGTTCGCGCTGGTCATCCTGATCAACACCCTGATCGGCATCGTCCAGGAGCTGCGGGCCAAGCGCACCCTGGACAAGCTCGCGATCGTCAACGCGGCCCGGCCCCGGGTGGTGCGCGACGGGGAAACGGTGGAGGTGGCCACACAGGACATCGTGCTCGACGAGGTCCTGGAGGTGGGCGTCGGCGACCAGATCGTCGTGGACGGCGTGGTGACCTGGTCGGGCGGCCTGGAGGTCGACGAGTCGCTGCTGACCGGTGAGGCCGACCCGGTCGTCAAGCAGCCCGGCGAGACGGTGATGTCGGGCAGTTTCGTCGTGGCCGGTACGGGACGGTTCCGCGCGACGAAGGTGGGACGGCACGCCTACGCCGCCCGCCTGTCCGAGGAGGCGAGCCGGTTCTCGCTGGTGCGGTCGGAGCTGCGTTCGGGCATCGACCGGATGCTGGCCTGGATCACGTACGCGATGTTCCCCATCGGTGCGCTGCTGATCTACAGCCAGCTGTTCATGGGCGGGCACGTGGCCATGGACGCCCCCGCGGCCAACGGGCAGATGACCGGCCCGCTGGCCGACGCCCTGCGCGGGATGGTGGCCGCGCTGGTGTCGATGATCCCCGAGGGCCTGATCCTGCTGACGAGCATCGCCTTCGCGGTCGGTGTGGTGCGGCTGGGGCAGCACAAGTGCCTGGTGCAGGAGCTGCCGGCGATCGAGGGCCTGGCCCGGGTCGACGTGGTGTGCACCGACAAGACCGGAACGCTGACCGAGGTGGGCATGAAGCTCGCCGAGATCCGCGACCTGGGCGGGCACCGGGGCGTCGCTGCCGACGACCCCTCGTCGGTGCTGACCGCGCTGGCGGCGGCCGACCCGGACCACAACGCGAGCATGGCCGCGATCGCACAGGGCTGCGAGGCCTCCGGGCGGCAGGTGCCGGACTGGACGGTCACCGCGGTGGCGCCGTTCTCGTCCGCGCGCAAGTGGAGCGGCGCGAGCGTGGCCACCCCGGAGGGCGAGCGGCACTGGGTCCTGGGCGCCACCGACGTGCTCGCCGATCCGGACTCCCCGGCCGCGCAGGAGGCGGCCCGCCTGGGCGCCCAGGGCCTGCGTGTGCTGTTGCTGGCGCGGGCCTCGGTCCGGGTGGACTCCGACGATGCGCCGGGCACCGTGCAGCCGGTGGCGCTGGTGGTGCTGGACCAGAAGGTGCGCCAGGACGCGGGCCCGACCCTGGACTACTTCTCCGACCAGGGCGTGGACGTCAAGATCATCTCCGGCGACCACGCGGCCTCGGTCGGTGCGGTCGGGCGCGAGGTCGACCTTCCGGGGGCAGAGGACCCGGTGGACGCGCGCGAGCTGCCCGAGGACCCGGACAAGCTCGCCCGGCGCGCGGAGGAGGCCTCCGCGTTCGGCCGGGTCACGCCCGAGCGCAAGCGCGAGCTGGTGCGCGGGCTCCGCGACCGCGGGCACACGGTGGCGATGACCGGTGACGGGGTCAACGACGTGCTGGCGCTGAAGGAGGCCGACATCGGTGTGGCGATGGGCTCCGGCAGCCCGGCGTCGCGGTCGCTCGCGCAGCTGGTGCTGTTGGACAACCGGTTCGCGGTGCTGCCGCGGGTGGTGGCCGAGGGGCGCCGGGTCATCGGCAACATCGAGCGGGTGGCGAGCCTGTTCCTGACCAAGACCGTCTACACGATGGTGCTGGCGACGGTGGTGGGGCTGCTGGCGGTCTCCTACCCCTTCTTCCCTCGGCACGCCACGCTGATCAACGCGGTCACGTTCGGGATCCCGTCGTTCTTCCTGGCACTGGCGCCCAACACCGACCTTGCGCGGCCGGGCTTCGTCACACGCACGCTGCGGTTGGCGATCCCCTCGGGGGCGATCGCCGGCCTGGCGGCGGTGACGACCTATCTGCTGGTGCTCGGCGGGCAGAGCGTGCCCACCGACGCCGACCGCACGGCCGTGGTCATCACGCTGTGCGCGACGACGCTGTGGGTGCTGCTGCTGGTGGCCAAACCGTACGTGTGGTGGAAGGTCGTGCTGGTGGCATCGATGGCCGGGCTGCTGACCCTGGCCATGGTGACCCCGGCCGGGCAGTGGTTCTTCGCGCTGGACGTGAGCGAGCCCGCCAAGGTGGTGACCGCCCTGGTCGTCGCGGGTGTGGCGATCGCGGCGATCACGGTGGTGCGGGTGGTCGACGACCGGATGACGGCGCGGGCCGAGGCGCGGCGCGAGGCCGAACGGCGTGCGGAGGAACGGGCCGAGGCGGAGGCCGAGACCGTGTGAGGCACCCGGGGCCGCTGTTCGGCCGGCCCCCGGAGACAGAGAACGGGCCCGCCGCGGATACCTCTCCGCGGCGGGCCCGTCGTGGACCCGGGGGCGCGCCTCCCCGGGGGTTCGTGGGGGTCAGTTCTTGTCGTCGTCCTCGACCGGTTCGAACTGGCCCTTGATGACGCGGCCCTCCTGAGGGCTGCGCGGCTCCTCGCTCTGGTCCTGCCCCTGGGCGGGCCCGCCGCCGGGACGCGAGCCGAAGGGGTCGGCGCCGGGGCGGGCACCAAACGGGCTCGCGGGGCCCTGGCTGGGCACGCGCATGCCCTGGTCGGCCATGCGCTCCTCCATGCGGTCCTGCATCCGGCGCATGCGGCGCTCGGCCCAGCCCACGAACACCCAGCGCAGGAGCGGCCGGGTGAAGGGCAGCACGAGCAGCAGCCCGAGGGCGGCCGTGAGGAAGCCGGGGATCACCAGCAGGACACCGCCGGCCATGAGCATGAGGGGATCGAGCAGCCCGCCGCGGGGCTGTTGGCCGGTGCGCATCGCCTCGTCGGCGTCGCGGAAGGCCTTGGTCCCGGCCCGGCGCAGCACGGCCACACCCAGGATCATCAGGGACACGAGTGCGGCGAGGGTCCACGGCACTCCGATCGAGCCGCCGACCACGATCATCAGCCACACCTCGACGAAGGGCAGTGCCATGAGCGCCAGCACTGTCAGCAGCGGCATCGCGAATCCATCCAATCATCGGCGGGGCCGGGAGGACCTCCCTGCGGGGAGAACGCTCCCGGGCCGCACATGGTTCCCTCGTGGGTCGTCCTACCCGTTCGACGCGTCCGGTACGGCCGCGGTGCCTGTGGCGCGGGCCGCACGGCGCCGGGTAGCGACCACGGCCCCGGCCACGGCGGCCAGGCCCAGTCCGGCCAGGACCGCTTCGGGGCCCGCGCCCAGGCGGGTGGCGACGGTGGGCCCGTCCATGGCGGTGACCTCGGCGACGTGGACGTCGGGTTCGGCTTCGGGCGAACGGTATTCGACGGTGCCGTCGGGGGCGACGACGGCGCTGATGCCGCTGGTGCTGGTCACCACGGCGGGGCGGCCGTGTTCGACGGCGCGCAGCTGTGTGATGGCCAGCTGCTGGTCGGACTGGCCGGTGAAGTTGTAGTTGGCGTTGTTGGTGGGGATCACGATGATCTGTCCGCCGGCGTCGACGGCCTCGCGCACGGGGCGGTCGAAGGCCACGTCGAAGCAGATGCCCACGCCCAGGGTGGTGCCGGCGACGTCGAGGGCGCCGGGTTCGGTTCCCGGGATCGCATCGGAGCTGACCTGTTCGAGGCGCTCGACGAACTGCGTGAAGAAGTCGCGGTAGGGGATGTACTCGCCGAAGGGCACGAGGTAGCGCTTGTCGTAGTGGTCGCCGGGGCCCTCCTCCGGGTCCCAGACCACACTCTGCACGTGGCGGGTGCCGTCGTCGTTGAACCTGCTGATGCCCCACAGCATCGGGACCCCGATGTCGTCCGCGGCCGCGTCGATGGTCTCGCGGGCGGCGGGGTCGCGGAACGGGTCGATGTCGCTGGCGTTCTCGGGCAGCAGCACCATGTCGGGTTCGGGGACCGAGCCCTCGCGGACGGAGTCGGCGAGCTCGTGCACCCCGTCGGCGTGGTTCTCCAGGACCTGCATGCGCTCGCCCAGGACCGACATCTCCCCGACGTTGGGGACGTTGCCCTGCACCATGCCGACGGTGACCTGCTCGTCCACGGCGGGGCGGCCGATCGCGGGCGCCAGGACCCCGCCGGCCACGATCGCGGCGGTGGCGGCCAGGCCGATGCTTCCGGCGAACAGCCGGGTGCGGCCGCGGGCGGCGACGGTGCGCAGGAGGGTCCACAGCAGCAGGGCGCCGGTCAGGGCGACGGCGAAGGAGACCAGCGCGGAGGAGCCCAGGGCCGCGTATCCGGAGAAGGCGGTGTCGGGCTGGGCGAAGGCGAGCTTGCCCCAAGGGAATCCGCCCAGGGGCCAGCGGGCGCGCACGGCCTCCTGGGCCACCCACAGGGCGGCGGTCCACACCGGCCATCCGGGCAGTCGGCCGACCAGGGCCAGGCCGATCGCCATGGGCAGGAAGTAGACGGTCTCGGCGGCGGCGATGGCCAGCCACACGTCGACGCCGAAGATGTCCTGCCAGCTGACCAGCGGGACCATGAGCGTGGCGCCGGCGAGGGCGCCGAGCCAGGCGGCGCGGCGGGGCCGGGACCCGGCGACGGCGAAGAAGAGGAGGGCGGCGCTGAGGGGACCGAGCCACCACTGGCCGTAGGGCGGCAGGGCGAGGAGCTGGGCGAGGCCGGAACCGAGGGCGGCGAGCACGCGCCAGAGGAGGTCGTAGCGGCCCCAGTGGTGCCCGGGGAGGAAGACGGTTCCCAGGGAGGGTCTCGCGGGTTCTTCGGCGCGTTCGGCCGGGGGGTGGAGGGTCTCGCTGACGCTGTCGGACCCGGTGTACTCGGCGGCCACGTGGCGCGCTCGCTTTCGGCTGGCGGACGGGGTGCGCCGACCAGCATATGGGGGGTATGGGGGGACGCGGAAAAGGCCCGAGCCACCCTTCGGACCGGCTCCGTCCCGTCGGCGGCGAGCTCGGAAAACCGTTGTCTACTGGATGTTCGGGCCTTTTCCGGGTCCAACCCCCCGCCCGGTCGCGGTACTCCGCCCCTCACCCGATCCCAACCGCACCTGGCACGTGGTGCAGCATCCAATCGGACGAGCGGGGGCCGCAGAACCGGTCCGTCCAGTGCTGGACTGGTCGTCAGGTTACCCAGACTCCCCGACCCGGTGGTTCAACTTACGAAGCCGTGTCGTGGCCACGCAGCCGAGTGGAGGATGGGGAGAACGTGGCGAACCGTCGGACAGGCTAACGCACCTGCCGGACGCACGCCAGTTGGGTGACCTGGGGTCGGGGTGTGCCGGGAGCGGACCGAAACCGGCGCCCCCATGGACATTTTGATCAAGATCGTGTCTGATGTGATCAGCGATAGCCGCTTTTTCGATCAACTTCAAAAGCGGTGGCCGGAGGTCCCTGATCAGCCACGAGGGCGCGCTCCGCCACCCCCAGCGGAAACGGAGCACGATCCATGGCCGACATCGTTCTGGACGGCGTCGACAAGGTCTACGGGGGCGACGTCAAGGCCGTCGACGACCTCAACCTGCACATCGAGGACGGCGAGTTCATGGTGCTCGTCGGCCCCTCGGGCTGCGGCAAGTCCACCGCGCTGCGCATGATCGCGGGACTGGAGGAGATCACCGGCGGGACCCTGGCGATCGGCGACGAGATCGTCAACGACCGCCCGCCCAAGGACCGCGACATCGCGATGGTCTTCCAGAACTACGCGCTCTACCCCCACATGACCGTGGAGCAGAACCTCGCCTTCGGTCTGAAGCTGCGCAAGGTCTCCAAGTCGGAGATCGCGCGCCGGGTCAAGGAGGCCGCCGGGATGCTGGGCCTGGAGCCCTACCTCAAGCGCAAGCCCGGGGCGCTCTCCGGTGGTCAGCGCCAGCGTGTGGCGATGGGCCGTGCGATCGTGCGCGAGCCCCGCGCGTTCCTCATGGACGAGCCGCTGTCGAACCTGGACGCGAAGCTGCGTGTGCAGATGCGCGCCTCCCTCAACCAGCTGCACGAGCGCCTGGGTGTGACCACCGTCTACGTCACCCACGACCAGGTCGAGGCGATGACGCTCGGCGACCGGGTCGCGGTGCTGCGCGACGGTCGCCTGCAGCAGGTCGACACGCCCAAGCGCCTGTTCGACGCCCCGGTGAACCTGTTCGTGGCCGGGTTCATCGGTTCCCCGGCGATGAACTTCGTGGACGCGCGTCTGGAGAGCGACGGCAACGGTGCGGCCCTGAAGTTCGCCGACCACACCCTCCCGGTCTCGGCCGAGCTCGTCGACTCCCGTCCGGGCCTGCGCGACTACATCGGCAGTTCGGTGATCCTGGGCATCCGCCCCTCGGACTTCAACGACGCCGAGTTCTCCGGCGACAGCGACCCCCGGATCGAGGTGACCGCCCGGGTGACCGAGGAGCTGGGCACCGAGATCAACGTGATCTTCGGTGTGGACGCTCCCCCGGTGCGCCACGAGGACGCCGCCGCCCTGGCCAAGGACGCGGCCGGCGACGAGGACAACGGCGACGCCGCGCTCCCGCTGGCCTCGGAGGGGTCGCAGTTCACCGCACGGGTGAGCCCACGCAGCAACGTCACCCCCGGCGGCACCATCAACCTGTCGGTCGACGTGTCGCAGCTGCACTTCTTCGACCAGGACAGCGGTCTGGCCATCGGCCACAGCTAGAGCTGCCCCCCGCCCGACACGAGGGAGCGGCCCCCGACCCGTCGGTCGGGGGCCGCTCCCTCGTGTCGGGCGGGGCCGGCCTGCAGGGGCGCATTCTGTGTGCCGGGCCCGGGACGGCGGCTGTGGATGTCGGCCGCGGGGTTCTCAGCTCCCGCCAGGGTAGGCCCTCGGTACTGCCAGGGGCTTCGCGCGCCAAACCTTCCCCTCACGTGACAGTCGCGTTGCCCCGGGTGAGGAACCTGTGCATTGACCCCCGCTCCCTGGCCACTCAAACATGTGAAGGTGACTGACCGAGGAGCCCACGGAGCCGCCCTCTCGACCGCCCTCTCCCCCGCCCCGGGGCCCGACGGACCGGGGTCGGTCGTCGACACCCTCCACGGCCGCCCGGTCGCCGACCCCTACCGGTGGTTGGAGACCGCCGACAGCTCCGCCACCCGGCGCTGGTTGGCCGAGCGGGGCCGCGAGTTCGAGCAGCGGGCTCGGCAGTGGCCGCTGCGCGGGCGCCTGGGCGAGCGCATCCGTTCGCTGGTGCGCGCCGAGCTCTGGTCGTCCCCGCGCCACCGCACCGGGCGCATGTTCGCCACCGTGCGCCGGGCCGGCGACGAACACCCCCGGGTGGTCTCCCTCGACCGCGAGGGCGGCGACGAGCAGGTGGTCTTCGACCCGGCGGCGCAGGACCCCTCCGGCCGCACCACCCTGGACTCCTGGGAGCCCGATCCCTCGGGTCGGCTCCTGGCCGTGCAGACCTCGTCGGGCGGGGTGGAACGCGGTGAGCTGCGGGTCCTGTGCACCGGTACCGGCACCCGTGTCGGCCCCCCGGTGCGCGGCGTGCGCTACTCCCACGTGGCGTGGCTCCCCGAGGGCCTGTTCTCCCACGGCGCCTTCTACTACGTGCGCCGCGACGACCGGCACGGAACGCGCGGTGTGTGGCTGCGCCGGGTCGCGTGCGGGACCGAGACCCTCGTGCACCGGTGCACCGCCCCGGGCACCGTTCCGGGCGTGCGGATCCTGGGCGGGCGCCGCCTGCTGGTGACCGAGAGCCACGGAACCGGGCACCGCACCGACCTGTGGATCGCCGACCTGCACACGTCCGCGCCGGACCGCCCCGATCTGCGTCCGGTCCAGGTCGGGGTGGAGGCCGAGACCGAGGCCCGCCTGGGCACGGACGGCCTGCTGTACCTGCGCACCACCCTCGGTGCTCCCCTGCGCCGACTGTGCGCGGCCGACCCCGACGATCCCGGGGTGGAACGCTGGCGCGAGGTCGTGCCCGAGGACCCGGAGGCGACTCTGGACGCCTTCGCCGTCTGCCCCGCCGATGCCGACGCCGGGGCCGGGGCCGCGCTCCTGGTGGTGCGCACCCGCCTGGGCATCAGCGAGGCGGCGGTGCACGACGCGGTCACGGGGGCGCCCCTGCGCACGGTCCGGCTCCCCGGGGAGGGCATGGTCACCGTGCCCGAGACGGCGCCGAACGGGACCGTGTTCCTGGGGTACGCCGACGTGGCCACCCAGCAGCGGGTGCTGTCGCTGGCACCGGGCGCGGACCGGCCGCTCCCCTGGCCTCCGCACACAGGGGACGGGGTTCCGGCTCCGCGGATCCGGCGTTCGGTGGTGCGGTGCCGGTCGGAGGACGGGACCGAGGTCCCCGTGACGGTCTTCGAGCCCCCGCACGCGGCGGAGGCCCCGGGGCCCACGATCCTGCACGCCTACGGCGGGTTCGGCCGCCCGCGCCAGTTCGGGTTCAGCGCGACGGTCCTGGCGTGGCTGCTCTCCGGCGGGCGCTACGCCGTGGCGCACGTGCGCGGTGGCGGCGACGCGGGGCGTTCCTGGCACCTGCGCGGAGCGGGTCGGCACAAACCGCGGGCGGTCGAGGACCTGGTCGCCGCGGCCGACGCGCTGGTCGGCGACGGGCTGTGCACGCGGGAGCAGTTGTGCCTGTCGGGCGGTTCGGCCGGGGGCCTGTTGGTCCTGGCCGCGGCGCTGTGGCGGCCGCACGTGTGCGGGTCGGTGATCGCCTCCGCGCCGCTGGCCGACATGGTCCGGTTCGAACGCCTGGGACTGGGCCGGATGTGGACCCGTGAGTTCGGCACCGCCGCCGACCCCGAGGACTTCGCGGCGCTGATGTCGTACTCCCCCTACCACCGTGCGCTGGACCCGGCCCGGCGCCGCCCGGACCCGGGGCTGCCGCGGGTACTGCTGACCGGTTTCGACGGCGACACCCGGACCGACGCCGCCCATCCGCGCAAGATGTGCGCGGCCCTGCTGGGCGCCGGCCACGACCCCGACCGCCCGCCGGCCCTGCTGCGCTACGAGCGCGACGTCGGGCACGGACCGCGCTCGGTGAGCCGGGCGGTCGCCCTCGCCGCGGACGCCCACGCGTTCGCGGCCCACGAGACGGGGCTCCCGCCGCGCTGAGCGTGTGCCGGTTGCCCTGCTGCAAGGAGAAACGGCGAACAGAAAGGCAGAGGTGCGTATGGACCCCATCGAGGTCGAGGTCGAGGACCTGGCAGAGGTGACCTCCCGCGACGTCACCGCCGGTGGCGACAACGACGGCACCGACTCCAGCTCCGACTTCATCTGATGTGTGCCCGCCCGGCCCCGCGCGGGTCGGGCGGGCGCCCGCCGCCGACCGAACCACCCCTGTCGGGAGGGACCGTGACCGATCCGGGGCAGATCTTCACCCGGGACCTGTGCGAGACCGTGGGCCGCGAGGCCCTGACCACACGCCTGTCCGAGGAGTTCTTCCTGGCCGACCTGGGCGCGGACGCGGTGCGCTCGCTGTTGACCTTCGAGGACCTCAACCATCTGCTCGCCACACGCTCGCCCGAGCCTCCGCGGCTGCGCCTGCACCGCGACGGGTCTCCGGTGCCGCTGGAGGCCTACACCGACCTGGCCTCGGAGTCGCGTTCCGCCCGGCGGGTGATCCGTCCGGAGTCGCTGTACGGGCAGTTGCGCAAGGGCGCGAGCCTGGTGCTGGACAGCATCGACCGCATGCATCCGCCGATCGGGGCGGCCGCCGACGACCTGATGCGGCTGGTACGCGAGCGCGCGCAGGCGAACCTGTACCTGATCTGGGGTGAGTCGCGCGGTTTCGACACCCACTGGGACGACCACGACACGGTCATCGTGCAAGTGGCCGGCACCAAGCACTGGCAGGTGCACGGCCCGGGGTCGCGCCCGTTCCCGATGCGCAACGACACCGATCACAAGCACGGGCCGCCGCGGGGTGCCGACGGCGAGCTCTCCATGGTGTGGGAGGGCGTGCTGCGTCCGGGGCAGGCGATCCACGTGCCGCGCGGCTGGTGGCACACGGTGACCGGGACCGGCGAGATGAGTATGCACCTGACCTTCGGGTTCACGCGGGCGACCGGGGTGGACTGGGCGGAGGCGCTGGTGCGGCGCCTGTACGAGGAGGAGGCCTTCCGCCGCGACCTGCCGCGGTTCGCCTCGCCCGAGCAGCGCCGCAAGCACCGGCACGTGCTGCTGTCGCGCCTGCTGGAGCTGGCCGAGGAGGGGGACCTGGACGCCTTCCTGGCCGAGCGGGACGGCCGGTTCCCGCGCCGGGCCTCCTACAGCCTGCCGTGGCCCGTGGAGGAGGGGCTGCCGCCGGAGGACGCCCGCGCGGAGTTCGTGCCGATCCTTCCGCCGCCCGTCACCCGCGAGGACGACGGGAAGGTGGCCCTGACGGTGGCCGGACGCCGGTACCGGTTCCCCGCGGTGGTGGAGCCGGTGCTCGAGGTGCTGGCCGAGGAGCGCTCGCTGACCGTGGGTGAACTGGGCGAACGCGCTGGTGTGGGCACCGAGACCGCCGCCCAGGCCGTCTCGGCCCTGGCCCGCCACCACCTGGTGCTCATCGGGACCTAGCCCCGTGTGCGAGGGCCTGCGTGCGCCGCGCGCGGGCCCTCCGCCCGAGAACCGCGCTTTCGTGCGTGCGCGTCAGGCCTGCGTGCGCGCCCGGGCGTGGGCCTCGATGCCGTCGAGGATGCGGTCGATCCCGAACCCGAGCCCTTCGGCGGGGCCTCCGACCTGGTCGGGGTCGTAACGCACATCGAACTCTTCATCCTCGGTCCCGAACCGCTCCAGGATCCCGGTGACCGTCGGGAACGCGGCCGGGTCCAGCACGCCGAGCAGCCCCTGCGCCCAGGCGTTCTCGCTCTCTCCGATGGGTGTGCCCCGGCGTTCTGCCGCCTCCGACATCTCGATCTGCGTGCGCAGGGTCTCGCGCAGGACGGTGGAGAGCACGGTCAGCATCTGGAGCGAATCGAGCGGCCCCAGCCCGGAGGCGCAGATCTCGCGCAGCGCGGCCTCCATCCACCGGATCCCGTTGGGGCCACTGGGCGGGCCGGACACGGGCAGACTCACCATCCACGGGTGGGCTCGGTAGAGCGCGACCACCTCCTGGCACCACCGCTCCAGCCCGGCCCGCCAGTCGCCGTCCTCACGGGGACCGGGGGGCGTGGCGTCCATGGCGGCGTCGACCATGAGCAGGAGCAGGTCGTCCTTGCGCTCGACGTAGCGGTACAGGGACATGGTCGTGTACCCCAGGGCCCCGGCCACACGCTGCATGGACACCGCGGCCAAGCCCTCGGTGTCGGCGAGGCGGACCGCGGCGGCCACGATCTCGCCCCGTGTGAGTTTGGGCCGCGGCCCCCTGCGCCCGCGGCCGGACGCGTGGTCGCCCCACAGGAGTCGGATCTCGTCGGTCGTGGAGGCCGGGGCCGGTTGCTCGCTCGTCATGTTCCACCAGGGTCCGGTTCGGTTCGGCGTTGACACCATCCTAGTTCTGTGTACTACTTACACTAATAAGTATGCGACATATACAGTTTATGGAGTACACATCATGGCGCAGCCCACCCCGCCGACACCACCGGCCCCGGCCGTCCACGCCGAGGGGCTGACCAAGCGCTACGGCGCCGTCCGGGCCCTGGACGGCCTCGACCTGCACGCCGAACCCGGCACAGTCCTGGCGCTCCTGGGACCCAACGGCGCAGGCAAGACCACCGCCGTACGGACCCTGACGACCCTCACCGCCCCCGACACCGGGTGGGCGCGCATCCACGGCCTGGACACGGTCGCGCGCGGCGACGAGGTACGCGCCCGCATCGGCCTGACCGGCCAGTACGCGACCGTGGACGAGCTCCTCACCGGCCGCGAGAACCTGGAGATGTTCGCCCGCCTGCACGGGATGACGGCCACGGCGGCACGGGGGCGCGCCGAGGACCTGCTCACCGAGTTCGACCTCACCGACGCCGCCGACCGGGGCGCGGCCACCTACTCCGGGGGCATGCGCCGGCGCCTCGACCTCGCAGTGAGCCTGCTCCGCGAACCGGACGTGCTGTTCCTGGACGAGCCCACCACCGGCCTCGACCCGCGCAGCCGCATGGGCGTGTGGGAGTCCGTGGCCGAACTGGTGCGCGGCGGCACCACCGTGCTGCTGACCACCCAGTACCTGGAGGAGGCCGACCGCCTCGCCGACCGGGTCACCGTGATCGACCACGGGCGCGCCGTCGCCGACGGGACCCCCGACGACCTGCGGGCCCGCGTGGGCGGTCTGCGCCTGGACGTGGCCGTGCACGACCCCGCCGACCTGGGCCGGGCCGCCGAGCTCCTGGGCGGGGCGCTGGGGGCCGCACCCACCGTCGACACCCGCGGCCTGCGTGTGGGCGTGCCGGTCACCGACCGGGTCCAGGCCCTGTTCCGCGCCGCCCGGGCCCTGGAGGACATGGGCCCGCGCATCGCCGACCTCGACGTGCGCCGCCCGAGCCTGGACGAGGTCTTCCTGTCCCTGACCGGGCACGCGACCGCCCCGGCCGAGACCGACGGCACCACCGTGGGGGCCACACGATGAGCACCGCCACCGCACCTGCACCCGCACCGACCCGGCGCAGGACACCGCGGCAGGGACCGGCCAAGACGTGGTCGGACACGCTGACCCTGACCCGCCGCAACCTGCGGCACATGGCGCGCGAACCCTTCGAGCCGGCCATCGCGCTGAGCATGCCGGTACTCATGGTGCTGCTGTTCGGTTACGTGTTCGGCGGGGTGATGTCCCCGACCGGCGACGAGGCCGAGTACCGGGCCATGCTCGTGCCCGCGATGATCGCCATGGTCATGTTCTATGGGATCGCCGGAACCGCGACGGGGGTCGCCCGCGACACCTCGCTCGCGGTCATGAGCCGGTTCCGGACCCTGCCGATGTCGCCCGCCGCCCTGCTGTGGGCGCGGGTACTGACCGACATGCTCCGCGCCGTCGTGGAGATCGCGCTCCTGCTCGGGGTCGGCCTGCTCCTGGGATGGCGCGTGGAGTCGGACCCGGCCGGCGCGCTCGCGGCGATCGCGCTCCTGCTTCTGTTCCGGTTGTCACTGGTGTGCGCCGGGGTGCTGCTGGGACTCGTGGTACCGAACCCGGACGCGGCGAGCATGCTCATCTACCCGCTGGCGTTCCCGATGACCGTGCTCTCGACCAGTTTCGTCCCGGCCCAGGCCATGCCGGACTGGTTGGCCCCCGTGGCCGAGTGGAACCCGGTCTCGTCGCTGGTGACCGCCGCGCGCGAGCTGTTCGGGAACCCGTCGCTGCCCTCGGACGCCTGGCCGGCCGAACACGCCGTACTCGTGGCCGCCGTCGTCCCACTCCTCCTGATGGTGGTTGTGGTACCTCTGGCTCTGCGCCGCTTCGCCCGCCTCGGACGCTGACCGCAGCCCCGGGCGGGATCGCGTCCCGCAGGCGCGCGCTCGGGGCTCCCTCTTCGCTCCCCGGCACGCTGCCCGGGCCGTGCGTATCCGCTCACCTGCCCGGATCCACAACGGATCCGAACGGATCGGGGCGGACACGCATTGCCCGGGCCGAGCCCGTTAGGGTAGCCTCACTTAAGAGGCGCAGATGTACCCGCCGCTCCGGAGGTAACTGCGACCACATCACCCCCGGACATGACGGCATCATGCGACGAAGGGCAGGTCCGCGGTGACACCACAGCCGATCGCCACGCTGCACGAAGCGTGCGCCACGCTGAAGTTCGCCCCGCTCCCCGACCTGGTCGAGGCGGGCCGACCGCAGGCACCGGCCCCGGCCGACGTGCAGTGGCACAGCGCCGCGTCCATGGCCGAGCAGGGCTGGATCCCGGTCCTGTTCGACAAGCTCCGTACCGAGCACGGCCCCGGGCACAACCTGCCCGCCGCCACCAACTTCCTGCGGGTGACCCTGCGCGAGCCGATCTTCCTCGCCGCTGCCTCGCTCTACCTCACCGGACGCGCCCCGCTCATCGACGCGCACACGCTCCGCCTGCCCTGGCACACCGACCGTTCCGAGTTCGGCCGGCCCGCCGTGGTCGGCGCGCGCTGGGCGGTCCTGCCCGACGACCCCGCCGCCGACGACGCCGACACCGTGGTCGCCCGCGACGAGGACGAGCAGTTCACGATGGCGGGCGAGGCGGTCTTCTCGGCCTTCGCGCCGATCGTGGACGAGGTGCACCGGCACTCGCGCTCGGGCAAGCGCACCCTGTGGGGCTGGGTGCTCGACACACTGCACTTCTACATGCTCAACCCGGCCCGGTTCCTTGGCCGCGACGCCGAGGCCGCCTGGGAGAGCGCCACCCGTCTGGGCGACGCCGTGGTCGCTGCCGGGGCCGTCACCCGCAAGCGCCCGCGCCTGTTCCCCTTCGCCCCCGAGCACCCGCGGGGCACCTGGGCGGTGCGAGGCACCTGCTGCTTCGACTACAAGGGCGACCCCGAGCACGGCTACTGCACGACGTGCCCGCTCAAGTGCGACGCCGAGCGGCAGCAGGACCTCTCGGAGTGGCTGCGCGACCCGGCGCTGGCACCCTGAGGGACCGGCACACAGCATCGGGCCCCGGAACCGTCGACGGTTCCGGGGCCCTGTCGTGTGCGCGGCCGGTGGTGCGCCGGGTCAGTTGACCGGTACCTCCAGGGGCTGTCGGCCGATCGGCGCGAAGACCACCCGCTCCGGCGTCAGGCTGCCCTCCACGGTGACCGCCCCGCTGGTGGCCTGGCCCGGGGACAGCGTCTCGGCGCCGATCTCGTTCTCGTCCATGCCCACCCCCGTGCGGCTCGAGTGGTTCTGGCCGTCGTCGTCGACCACCGTGAAGTAGAGCGGGTTGACGTCGACCTGTTCCTCGCTGTTGTTGGTCACGCTCACGTCCACGCTCGTGTACTCCCCGCCGTTGTAGAGCGGGCTGGGCACGAAGTCGGCGTCCTCCGCGGTGATGTCGGTGCCCTCGATGGGGGGCTCGTCGGTCGGCCAGGGGTCCTCGCTGGTGGGCTCCTCCGCGGTCGGGGAGGTGTCGGAGACGGTGAACATCGCCAGCGCCATGCACCCGCCGGCCACCAGCATGAGCAGCAGTGCCACGCCGCACCCGATGCCGAGGATCTTGCCCCAGGGCGTGGGCGCGGGATCGGGCCGTGTGTAACCGCCGGGCGGGTAGCCGTATCCCCCGGCGGCGTAGGTGCCCGGCGGGTAGTTGCCGGGAGGGCCGGGCGGGTAGATGCCCCCGCTCCCGTACCCCGGCTGGGGGCCGGAGCCCGCGTAGCTCCCCGCGCCCATGCCGGGCACGTTCGTCTCCCCGTACCCGGGCGCGTACCCTGCGTGTTCGTAACCGGCCTGATCGAGCCCGCTGGGGCCCTCGGACAGTTCCCCGGAGTTGCGGACCGGTTCGGGTGGCCCCCCGGTGGGGTGCCCGCCGGGCGGATACCACCCGGGTTGCCCCCCGGACGGCTGAGCGGGCCCCTGTCCCGGCGGGTACCCGAAGGGATCCTGTCCCCCGGGGCCGCCGTAGGGGCCCTGGGCGCCGGGGGCGGCAGGACCCCCGTGGCTCTGGTACGGGTCGCCGTGGAACTTCTCGGAGCCGCCCTCAGAGGACGGGCCCCCGGGCGGGCGAGGGCCTCCACTGTGCCCGGAACCCAGGTAGGGGTCCCCCTGAGCCTTGTAGGGGCCCCCTGGTACCGGCGGCGGGGCGAAGGCCGGGTGGGAGCCCTCCACCGGCGGGCGGCCGTACCCGCTCCCCTGCGGCGCGTCCCCGCGGTACGGCGGGGATTCGTGCGGGGGCTCCCCCGGCGGCTGCGGTCCGCCCCGCATCGGGTCGCCGGGATCACCGGGCCGCCACTCCTCGGGCGGGTGACGGTCCACGGGCGGATCGTGGTGGGGGAAACGGTGGGGTGGTTCGCCCGGCGGCTGCGCGCCTCCGGACATGGGATCGCCGGCGTCACCGGGACGCCATTCCTCAGGCGGATGGTGGTCGACCGGGTCCTGTTCCCGATCCGGTTCTCTGCCTCGCCCGTCCTCGGGTCCCCGCTCGGTCACCGTTCCTCCCCCAGATCGCGTCCGGGCCGGTCAGCCCGGCGGGCGGCGCGCGCCCTCAACCGCACGGTAACCGTGGGTGAGGTCGACACAGGGCAGGAAAGAGGGCGTTTCCGGTAAAGGTCAGGCCGCGTTCGTGTCGCCCGTGTCAGCGCCCCGCCCCGCGGTGATGAGGGTCCGCACGGCGAGGACGAACACCGGGAGGGTGAACAGGGCGGCGAAGAGGTTGAGCCCGCCGAACCCGGCCTGGGACAGCACGAAGCCGGAGAGCCCGCCTGCCGCCGCGCCGCCCAGGTTCATCACCAGGTCGCTGATGCCCTGGACGCGGGGCCGGACCTCGGCCGACAGGGACTCCGCCAGCAGCGCGGTGCCCGAGACCAGCCCGAAGGACCACCCGAGCCCGAGCAGCACCAGCCCCGTGGTCACCCACACCTCGTCGTGGCCGGCGGTGCCGGAGACCGCGGCGGCCGCCACGAGGATCCCCTGTCCGGTGAGCAGCATCGGGACCCGGCCCAGGCGGTCGGTGAGCCAGCCGACGACCGGGGACAGCGCGTACATCCCGGCGATGTGCAGGGAGATGGTCAGGCCGATGACGGTCAGCGCGGCCCCGTGGTGGGACATGTGCACGGGGGTCATCGTCATGACGGCGACCATCACGGTGTGGCTGGCGACGATCCCCACCACCGCGAGCAGCGCGCCGGGGCTCGCCGCGACCACACGGAGGGCACCGGGAACCGAGAGCTTCGCCGAGGCCGGGACGCCACCGGTCTGCGGGCGGGTGGCCAGGAGCAGCGGGTCCGGGCGCAGGAGCACGGTGGTCAGGACCGCGCCGACCGCCATGCCCGCCGTGGTCGCCAGGACCGGACCCAGGAGGTCGGGCAGGCCGAGCGCCCGGGCGAGCGGCGCGGTCGGGCCGACCAGGTTGGGGCCGAGCACGGCGCCGACGGTGGTCGCCCAGACCACGATCGACAGGTCGCGGGCGCGTGTGCGTTCGGTGGCCAGGTCGGCGGCGGCGTGACGGGCCTGGAGGTTGGTGGCGGTGCCCGCGCCCACGAGCAGCATGGCGGCCAGGAAGAGCACGAAGCTCTCCAGCACGGTCGCCGCCATGACGGCGGTGCCGCCCAGCGCGCCCAGGGCCCATCCGGCGGCCAGGCCGGGGCGGCGTCCGCGGCGTGCGGCGAGGGAGGCCAGGGGCAGGGCGAAGACCGCTGCCCCGAGCGTGATCATGGTGGTGGCCATGCCCGACCAGGTGTCGGACCCGGACAGTTCCAGGGCAAGGAGCGCACCGACCGCGAGCATCGCGCCCATGCCGATACCGCCGGCGATCTGCGTCAGGCCCAGGACCAGGACCGTACGGCGCTGGACCCCGGCTGTGTCACGCACCGGTCCTGTCGTCTCGGCCGACACCGCCCCACCCCTCACATGCATCCCATCAACGGACGAACCGTAGTGTTCCACACCCTCACACACGGGGGCGCGGGGCGGGGGTGCGGCCGCGGCCGTAGCGCCACCACAGGTATCCGTGCATGCGTTCGACGTAGCGCATCTCGGAGTAGAGGGTGTCGGGGTCCTCGGCCCGGATCACCACACCCTCGCGGGGGACGACGGGCCAGCAGGCGAAGGCCCAGAAGCAACGGGTGTAGGGGCCCCACAGGACCACCCACGCACCCTGCTTCTGCCATTCGACGTACTCGGCGACCCGCCGTCCCTCGTCCGCTGTGTCCATACCGACCGGGGACCTACCCTCGGGCGGTTCGCCCCGATCCGACCGGAACCGGCCAGCCTGTGGGGTTGCGCCCGGGGGCGGTGTCCCCCGTGTCGGCGTCCTCCGGGTCAGCGTCCGGCGACCAGCGTGGTGTCACCAGGGACCGGCTCACCCGGGTCGTTGCCGATCTTGACGATGCGGTTGCCGCGGTCCACGTGCACGACGTTCTGGCGGTGCTCGGCGCGCTCGGCCTCCTCGACCTGCGCGTAACCGATGATGATGACCAGGTCGCCGGGGCTGACCAGGTGTGCGGCGGCGCCGTTGATGCCGATGACGCCGCTGCCCCGCTCCCCCACGAGGGCGTAGGTGACCAGGCGGGCGCCGTTGTCGATGTCGACGATGTGGACCTGTTCGCCGTCGACGATGTCGGCGGCCTCCATCAGGTCGGCGTCGATGGTCACCGATCCGACGTAGTGCAGGTCGGCCTGGGTGACGGTGGCTCGGTGGATCTTGCCGTTCATGAGAGTGCGCAGCACAGCTCGGGCCTCTTTTCGGGTGGTGTACGGATTACAGGCCCCCGCGGGGGTCCCGTGCCCTGGGGTGTGCGGCCGCGGCCGCACACCCTGCTCACCATGATGGCCGCTGCGCCCCACCGGCCGGCCCACCGGCCCCACCCGAAGCCTCACTCCCCGGCGGGGCCTACGGCGGGCGCGGACCCTTCGGTCCGGGCCGCCGTCATGTGTGGCCTCAGTTGAAGGAGGAGTAGGCGACCACGCCGCGCAGCATGAGGTCGGCGGCCTTTCGGGCGTTGCGGCGCACGCCCGGGTCGCCCGCGGCGCCGCCGATCTGGCCGA
The DNA here is from genome assembly GCF_014892575.1 of Nocardiopsis coralli. GTDB lineage: Bacteria > Actinomycetota > Actinomycetes > Streptosporangiales > Streptosporangiaceae > Nocardiopsis > Nocardiopsis coralli. Next base: position 184,349 of record NZ_JADBGI010000002.1, read on the forward strand.
GCATGTCCACGAGCATCTTCGTGGTGCGCACGAAGTCGCCCGCGGTCATGTCGGACTGGCGCAGCACCGAGTCCAGGCGGTCGCCGCGCGCCCACCGGTAGGCGGTCCACACGAACCCGAGGTCGGGTTGGCGCAGGAACGTCACCTTGTGGCGGCGCTCCACCTCGTTCAGGTCGCCCCACAGGCGCACCATCTCCTCGAGCGTCTCCTCGACGTCGCCCTGAGGGATACGCGGGTAGGGGTCGTCGTCGCGCCGGGACTCGTAGACCAGAGCAGCGGCACAGGCGGCGATCTCCTCCGGGCCCAGGTGCTCCCAGATCCCGCGGCGCAGGCACTCGGCCACGAGCAGGTCGAGCTCGGAGTAGACCTTGGCCAGGCGCTTGCCGTCGTCGGAGACGGTGTCGCCGTCCAGGTACTCCAGGTCCTCCAGCACCCCGCAGACCCGGTCGAAGGTGCGCGAGATGATGTGGGAACGCCCCTCGACCCGGCGCTGCAGCCCCTCGGTCTCCTTCGCGAGCCGGAAGTAGCGCTCGGCCCAGCGGGCGTGGTCCTCGCGGTCGTGGCACCCGTGGCAGGGGTGCGCCTTCATCTCCGACCGCAGCCGCGCGACCTCGGGGTCCTCGGCGTCGGCGCCCCGGCGCCCGCGGCGCTCGCTCGCGGACTCGTCGCCGTTCTCGCGGAGCTTGTTGCGCAGCGTCGAGGCCAGGTCCTGGCGCGAACGCGACGACTTGGGCGAGAAGGTCTTGGGGATGCGCAGGCGCTGGATCGCCTCGACCGGCCGGGTGAAGTCGCCCGCGTTGAGGCGCTTGATCTGCTTGTCCATCGTCAGCACGAGCGGAGCCGGGGTGTCGTTGCGCAGCCCCGGGTCGAGGACCACCGCGTGCCCGGCGAAGCGGCCGGCGGGAACACGGATGACGTCGCCGCGCCGCAGCACCTCGAGGCTGCGCACGGCGTCGTCCCGCCGGCGGGCCGAGCGGCCGCGGGAGAGCTCGCTCTCGCGGTCCTTGATGGCCCGGCGCAGGGCGGCGTACTCCATGAAGTCGCCCAGGTGGCACTCGGCGGCCTGGGCGTACCCCTCCAGGGCCTCCTCCTGCTTGCGCAGCTGCCGGGTCAGCCCGACCACGGCCCGATCGGCCTGGAACTGGGCGAAGGACTCCTCCAGCATGGTGCGGCTGCGCCTGCGGCCGACCTGGCCCACCAGGTTGACCGCCATGTTGTAGGAGGGCTGGAAGCTGGAGTTGAGCGGGTAGGTGCGGGTCCCGGCCAGGCTCGCGACCGCCTCGGGGTCGGTCCCGGCCTGCCACACCACGACGGCGTGGCCCTCCACATCGATGCCGCGGCGTCCGGCGCGCCCGGTCAGCTGGGTGTACTCGCCGGGGGTCAGCGGCGCGTGGGTCTCACCGTTCCACTTGTCGAGCTTCTCGATGACCACGGTGCGGGCGGGCATGTTGATGCCCAGCGCGAGGGTCTCGGTCGCGAAGACCATGCGGATCAGCCCGCGGGAGAACAGGTGCTCGACGATCTCCTTGAAGGTCGGCAGCATGCCCGCGTGGTGGGCGGAGATGCCGGCCTCCAGGGCGCGCAGCCACTGGTCGAACCCGAGCACGGCCAGGTCGGCCGGCGGGATGTCGGCGCAGCGCGTCTCGGCGTACTCGCGGATCTGCGCGGCTTCCTCGGGGGTGGTCAGCACCAGCCCGGAGGACACGCACTGGCGGACCGCGTCGTCGCAGCCGGCGCGGCTGAAGACGAAGGTGATGGCGGGCAGCAGGCCCTCGTCGTCGAGCTCCTCCACGAGGGTGGGGCGCGAGGGCGGTGCGTAACGCGTGCGCGGGCGCATGCGTCCGCGGGCCCGGTTCTGCGGATGGCGCTTGCGGTGCGCGAGCTGGGTGGTGCGCGCGTCCTCCTCGGCCATGCGGATGAGCCGCGGGTTGATGTGCAGGACCTGGCCGCCGACCTCGATCTGGCGGGGCCGGTCCTCCCGGCGCCGGCGTTCGCGGCGGCGCTTGCGCCCGCGGCCGGCGCCCTCCTCCTCGTCGCCGTCGGTGGCCTGCGGCTCCGGTTCAGCCTCCACGAACAGGTCGTGCACACGCTTGCCGACCATGACGTGCTGCCACAGCGGCACGGGGCGCTTCTCGTCGACGATGACGGTGGTGTCGCCGCGCACCTGCTGCAGCCATTCGCCGAACTCCTCGGCGTTGCTGACCGTGGCGGAGAGGGCGACCATGCGCACCGACTCGGGGAGGTGGATGATGACCTCCTCCCAGACGGCGCCGCGGAACCGGTCGGCGAGGTAGTGGACCTCGTCCATGACCACGTAGGCCAGCCCGGAGAGCGTGGAGGAGCCCTCGTAGAGCATGTTGCGCAGCACCTCGGTGGTCATCACGACCACCGGGGCCTCGCCGTTGACGCTGTTGTCCCCGGTCAGGAGCCCGACCTGGTCACTTCCGTAGCGCTTGACGAGGTCGTTGTACTTCTGGTTCGACAGCGCCTTGATGGGCGTGGTGTAGAAGCACTTGGTGCCCTCCTGCAGGGCCTGGTGCACCGCGAACTCGCCGACGACGGTCTTTCCGGACCCGGTGGGTGCTGCCACCAGGACCCCGTGCCCGTTCTCCAGGGCCTTGCACGCCCGGAGCTGGAAGGGGTCGAAATCGAAGCCGTACAGGCCCTGGAAGGCCTCGATCGCGGCGCTGGTGGCGGCCTGGCGCCGACGGAAGGCGGCGTACCGCTCTGCTGGACTACTCATCACGTTCAGACTATGAGGTCAGGTCCAACATCTCGACCGCTTTGGGGGCGGTCTCGCACACCAAGGGCAGGGCGCTCATGCGTTCCCCGTCGGCGTAGGCGGGGCCCGATCCGTTGCCCCGCACGGTCACGGTGCGCCCGCGTTCGACGACGACCTCGGGCAGGTGGGTGTGTGCGCCGGTGTAGGCCAGGGGGAACAGGCGCAGGAACCGGTGGAGGGGGCCTTCGCGCATGAAGGTGACGTCGAGCAGCCCGTCGGCGGGGTCGGCGTCGGGGCAGACCTGCATGCCGCCGCCGTAGGTGGAGGTGTTGCCGACGGCCACGAGCATGCCGGGTTCGGCGATGCGGGTGCGGCCGTCGATCTCGATCTCGTAGTCGATGGGCACGAAAGAGCGCAGTTCGGCGAGCAGCCCGGCGACGTATCCGGCCCGGCCGACGCGGAACCGGAACCCGTTGACCCGTTCGTTGACGCGGGCGTCGAACCCGCAGGCCAGCACGCTGAGGTAGTAGCGGTGAGTGCCGTCGGCCAGGCGCAGGCGCACGGCGTCGGTGGCGCGGGTGCGGCCCGCCAGGATCGCCTCGGCCGTGGCTCGGGCGGTGCGGGGCGGGCGGCCCAGGACGCGGGCGATGTCGTTGCCGGTGCCGGTGGGCACGACGGCGAGGGGGACACCGGTCGAGGCCACGCCCTGCAGGGCCTGGTGGACGAGGCCGTCCCCGCCCACGGCCACGAGCGCGTCGGGGCGGTCGGCGGCGGCCAGGCGGGCCATGCGGCGGCTGTCGGCGGCCGAGCTTCCGGTGTAGACGTGCACGCGGGCCCCGGCGGCGCGCAGGGCGTCCTTGAGGCGGACGGCGGCCACAGCGGCGCGACGGCGGCCGGAAGCGGGGTTGACCAGGAGGGCGATGTGGGGGGTCATGCGGGGGTCCTTCACTACCCGGGCAGGGATGGACGGCTGGAGGAGGGACGGGCCGACACACCCTCGCGCCCGGGTGTGCGCCGCGCTCAGTCCGAGGCGGTGGTCGCCTTCTTGCGTTCGCGGCGATGGTACTCGGCCATGGCCTCGGGGGTGTTGAGCGGGGAGGGCACCCACGAGGCCTCGGACCCGGCCTCGCCGCGCTGGACCGCGGCCTCCTCCTCGCTCAGGTACTCCTCGGGGATGTCGAACTCGCCGTCACGGGCGCCCAGGACGAAGGCTTCCCACTCGGCGGGGGTGAAGAACAGGGTGCCCTTCTCGGGGGACTTGCCGTCGCGCACGGCCCGGAACCCGTCGTCGAACTCGGCGACCTCCACGATCGCCTCGGAGCTCTCCTCGGACAGCGACGAACGCATCCACACCGCGTGGGTGGTGTCGTGCCACTTGGTGTTGCCCTTGGCCTCGGGGGGCAGCTCGCGTTCCTGCTCGGTCGGCTCGGTCACGGTCGGTCTCCTCCGCTCAGTGGCCCGGGGGCCCGCCGCGCACGCCGGGCCCCGCCGGGGGGATGGTCTGCACGAAGCCGGGACGGCCCGGCCCCACACGGGACCCCAGGGTCTGCTCAGCAGATGCCAAATTACCTACGGAAGGCATCCACCGAACAGACCCTAGCGCGAACCCCTCCCGGTCAGGGGCGTTTGTCCTCTCTTCCGTCGGCCTGCTCGAGCTCCTCCAGGGGTGAGGGCGCCTCGTCCATGGCGGAAGGGGTCTCGTCGAGCTCGGAGATCTCGTCGTCGTCGAGGTCGGCGGAGGGGTCGCGGCGCTTGCGGCGGCGGTCGTTGAGGAAGCAGAACAGCTCGGCGATCTCGAAGAGCACCACGAGCGGGATCGCGAGAGCGAGCATGGAGATCGGTTCGGCCGGGGTGATGACCGCGGCGATCAGGAACGCGCAGAAGATGATGACGCGGCGCCACTTGGCGATGGCCTCGTGGGTCAGGATCCCGACGATGTTGAGCAGGATGACCAGCAGCGGCATGACGAAACCGATGCCGAACATGCCCATCATGATGAGCATGTAGCTGAGGTACTCGCCGATGGTCAGGTAGGGGTCGGCGTCCTCGGGCAGGAAGCCGAAGAGCATCTGCAGCGCCAGGGCGGTGACCGTGTAGGCCAGGGCGGCGCCGGCGACGAACAGCATCCCGGCCAGCGGGGCGAAGATGAAGGCGTACTTCTTCTCGCGGCCGTGCAGGGCGGGGGCGACGAACGCCCACAGCTGGTACAGCCACAGGGGCGCGGTGACCAGGGCGCCGACGAACAGCCAGATCTTGAAGGCGACGAAGAAGGCGTCGAAGGGGCCGGTGACGATGAGGGAGCAGCCCCCGCCCTCCACGACCTGGGAGTCGGGAAGGGAGCAGTAGGGCTCGGTCAGGAAGTCCCAGACCTGGTCGTAGAACACGAAGCCGACCACGGTGCCCAGGGCCAGGGCGAGCGCCGCCTTGGTCAGGCGGCCGCGCAGTTCGCGCAGGTGGTCCATGAGGGGCATCCGGGCTTCCGGATTCTCCCGGTGGCGGGACCTCATCGTGCCGTCACTCTCTTCTCCTCGGGGCGCGGGCGGGAGGAACGCGACCCCTTCCGACAACGGTCCGGCGCGGCGCCCGAGGCGCCGCGCCCGTCGTCACCGCGTGTGGCTGGGGGGCGGGGTGCGCCCGACGCGGACCCGCCGTTCTCGGCGGCGGGTGCTTCTAGTTGCCGTAGCTGCGGTGGGCGGACTCGCCGGACTCGTTGACGATGCGCTGGCCGGGCGGCAGCTGGCGCGGGTCGTGCTGGACGGTCTCGTCGGCCTGCGCCTGCTGGTTCTGCTGCGGCGGCTGCTCGGGCTGCTGCCCCTGGGCCTGCGCCTGCTGGTCCTGCTGGCCGGACTCCCCGTCCTTGCCCTCGTTCTCGTCGTCGACCAGGCCCTTGCTCTCGGCCTTGAGGATGCGGGCGCTGCGGCCCAGCGAACGGGCCAGGTCGGGGAGCTTCTTGGCTCCGAACAGCAGAAGGGCCAGGATCACCAGAATGGCGATGGTAGGTCCGTTGAACGGTCCCATGGTTCTACCTCTCTGTGGGGCGCCGCCAAGCGCCGTCGATGGTACGCGCGTTCGGTCTCGGGGCCGTCACGTACGTGCACCGTCCCGTGGTTCCCCGGCCGCACGTGGCTCGGCACCGATCGTCTGGCGCTCCCCCGACACCCGCGCCACCTCGGTGGACAGCTCGCGCGCGGCGCGGCCGGCCCGGACCGACAGGGCGGCGACGGTGACGGATCCGATGAGAACCGCACCGAATAGGACAGCGAGGACGATCATGCCTCCAACCATATCCCGTCCCGGGTCGAGTACGCCCCACCCCCGGATGAACAGCTGGGGCTCACGTGGGCGACGAAGCGGTCTCGACCTGTTCCGACGGGGTTTGCACCGAGCCGTAGTGCCCGAGCGCGCGGGCGGCCTCGTCGCGTACCTCCCGTGCCAGGGACCCCGGGGACACCACGCGCCCCTCCGGTCCCAGGAGCAACGCCAGGCGCGCGATCCAGGCGGGGGCGGGGGTGCGCAGGGTTGCGCGCACGCCCCCGCCGGGCAGGTCGGTGACCGACTCGCACACGTACTCCTCGGTGACCCAGCCGGCGCCGGGTTCCAGGTCGAGGGTGATGACGGCGTCGGCCTCGGAGCGCTGGAGCACGCCCCGGGACAGGTCGCGCCGGGTCACCCCCTCGGGGATCTCGGCGGCGAAGGGCAGGACCTGCAGGTCGAGCACCCGGTCGAGGCGGAAGAAGCGCACGTCCTGGCGCAGCCGGCAGTACCCCTCCAGGAAGGTGTGGCCGCCCTCGACGACCAGGCCCATGGGGTCGACCTCGCGGTCGTCGACGCGGTCGAAGTACCCGTGCAGGTAACGCAGGTGCAGGCGTTGGCCGTTGTCCAGGGCCCGGGAGCAGGCCGAGCGCACCTGTTCGGCGCGGGCGTCGTCCTCCACACGCACGTCGACGGAGTCGGCCAGTCGGGCCACGGCGGTCCCGGCGGCCTCGCGGAGCTTGCGTGCGACCCGCTGCAGGGCCTCGCTCTCGGGCACGCCGCTGCCGTCGAGCTCCTCCAGCAGGGACAGGCCCACGACCAGGCTGGCGGCCTCGTCGGCGGTCAGGCGCAGGGGTTGGGCGAGGGTGTCGGCGTTGGCGATGATGATCTCGCCGGACTCGCGGGCGGCGTCCAGGTCCACGTCGATGAGGTCGCCGGGGGTGTAGCCGGGCAGGCCGCACATCCACAGGAGCCGGAGGTCGTCGACCACCTGCTTCTGGGTGAGGCCGAAGTGGGCGGCGACCTCCGGAACGCGCACGTCCCGGCCCAGCGCGTAGGGCACGAGCATGAGCAGGCGGCGCAGTTGGTCGGAGGAGCGGGGCCCGCGCCCGGACGAGGACCCGGCTGCCGCGGGCCCGGGTGCGTCGGGGGCGGGGTCGGGCCCGGGTTCGCGTTCGGCGACGGCGGCCAGGTGCTGGGCCACGGCGGTGCGGGCCTCGGCGGGCTCGAGCACGGCGACGTCGGACCCGTGGGAGGCCACCTTCCCCACGAGGGCGTTGAGGTCGGTGTAGGCGAGCGTGAGGGTGTCCCAGCCGGAGCCGTCCCCGCGCTCGCCGGCCACGACGCGCTGAGCCTGCCTGCGCAGCCCGTGTGCGGTGTCGGTGCGCACGCGCAGTCGGGCGGTGCGTTCGGGTTCGCTGCGGTGTGCGGCGGCCACCGAGCGCAGGTCCACGCCCTCGGGCACCTCGACGGCGGGGCCGGTGGTGAGCACACGGACCGGTCCGCGGACCCGGCTGAGGCGGAAGACCCGTCGTGCCCCGCGCAGTCGGTCGTGGCCGACCACGTACCAGTGGCCGCGCAGGTTGACGATGCCCCAGGGCTCCAGTTCCCGGGCCTCGGTGTCGGCGCGGCCGGGTTTGCGGTAGTCGAAGGCGATGGGGCGGCGGTCGCGCACGGCCTGCCAGACCGGCCCGAAGGCGGGCTCGTCGGTGCGCATGGCGGGGGTCAGGCCCGGTGCTGCGTCGGGGTCGACGGGGACACCGGCGGCACGGAGCTTGAACAGGGCGTCGGAGGCGGCCGAACCGAGGGAGGCGTGGCGCCAGGCGCGGGCGGCCAGTCCCAGGACGAGGGCCTCGTCGGGCAGCAGGGCGATCTCGGCCAGTTCGTACTCACCGCGCCGTACCCGGTAGCCGTCCTCGCCGCTGAAGGCGTCGCCGGTGCCGACCTCGATGGGGATGCCGCTCTCGCGCAGCTCGTGTTTGTCGCGCTCGAACATGCGCTTGAAGGCGGACTCGGTCTCGACCTCCGTGTAGCCGTGCACCGTCTCGCGGATCTCGTGGGCGGTCAGGTACCGCCGGGTGGACAACAGGCAGATGACGAGGTTCAACTGCCGTTCGGTCTTCCTGCGCGACATGCGACGCACCCGCTTTCCGCCCGTGTTCCGACCTGTGCGTGAACCGCCGGGGAGCCCGGGCGCGCCTTGCCCGGGTGCGGTTCAGCAATGACGGTACCGTGCCGACCATGATCCGGTGGCGCCGTGGCGAAGTTCGTCAGATCCTCCCTTCGTGGCCCGGTGTGGCCCTGTGTGTGGTCTCCGTCAGCACACGCCACGACACCGGGGGCGGCGCCTCCCCCACCTGCCGTGCGCTGGCCTACACGACCCTGGTGGGCACACCCGAGGTGGGTGACACGGTGCTGCTCAACACCGGGGCGCTGGACCTTGGGCTGGGCACCGGCGGGTACGCACTGGTGGTGGCGGTGCCCGACCGCCTCCCGGCCGATCGCGAGGGCCCGGGCCACCTGGTCAAGGCCCGGTACACACCCGTGCAGGCCACGGTGCAGGGCGCCGACGAACAGGGATCGCCCCACCACGAGACGCTCTGTGAGGCCTCCGGGATCGACGGGATGCCGGTGGTGGTGGCCGACCTGCACTCGGCCCTGCCGGCGGTGGTGGCGGGTGTGCGGGCCGAACGGCCGCGGACCCGGATCGTGTACGTGATGTCGGACGGCGGGGCGCTGCCGGCCGCGTTCTCCCAACTGGTGGCGGCTCTGCGGGGGCACGGTCTGTTGGCGGGGTGTGTGACCACGGGACAGGCCTTCGGCGGCGACCTGGAGGCGGTCACTGTGCACTCGGGCCTGCTGGCGGCCCGGCACGTACTGCGCGCCGACCTCGCAGTGCTGTGCCAGGGGCCCGGCAACCTGGGGACCGGCACGCCCTGGGGGTTCTCGGGGGTCTCCTGCGGTGAGGCGGTCAACGCGGTCGCGGCCCTGGACGGCCGTGCCGTGGCGTCGCTACGGGTGAGCGAGGCCGATCCGCGTCCGCGCCACCGTGGGGTGTCCCACCACAGCCTGACCGCCTACGGGCGTGTGGCGCTGGCCCCGGCGGAGGTCGTGGTTCCGGATCTGCCCGGCGCGTTCGGCGAGCGGGTGCGCGATCAGGCCTGCGACCTGGGGGCCCGGCACACGCTGGTGCAGATCCCGGTGGACGGGTTGGAGGAGGAGCTGCGGGCCCTGCCGGTGAAGGTCTCCACGATGGGGCGGGGACTGGAGCAGGACCGGGCGGCGTTCCTGAGCGCGGCGGCCGCCGGTCGCCACGCCGCGCGCCTGCTGCTGTGAGGGCTCAGGCCCTCCTGCGGGGATCTTGCTACCAGAGCCGACTTCAGCGCCGATATCGGCTCTGGTAGCAAGATCCCCGAGTGGTCCCATTCACGCTCTAAGCGCGAAGGAGGGCGTCGGCCGCGGAGGCCTGGCCCGGCACGACGGCGCGGCCCTGGTCGTCGACCATGTGCGGGGCCGGTTCGTCGAAGAAGGCACCGGGCCGGAACATCGCCAGTGAAGCCGGGTCGGCGCGCACGCCTTCGTCCACCCGCACCGACCCGGGCACGAACACGGTCCCGTCCCCGCAGGTGACACCCCAGGCGCGGCCGGGTCCGGCGGAGACGATCTCACCCGGGGCACCTCCGGGCACGTCGCTGAGCGTGCCGTCGCACAGGGTCACCCTGGCGTCCCCGAACATCACGAACGCCCCCGGGTAGGGCTCGGCGAGGGCGCGCACCATCCGGTCGACGTCGCGTCCGGCGGCGCTGAGGTCCAGGAGCCCGTCGCTGGGACGGCGGCGCGGCCAGACCGAGGCGTGCCCGCTCTGCGCGCGTCGGGGCGCGGTCCCCGCGAGCAGGTCGTCGAGGTGGTGGACCAGGAGTTCGGCCTGGATGTGCCCGACCCGCTCGTACAGGCCGGTCGCGGTCACGTCGGGGTCGACCTCGAACCAGCGCTGGTCGACGACGTCGCCGCTCCCGGGGTCGCCGCCGTCCAGGTGGAAGAGGGTGACGGCGCTGGAGCGCATGTCGCGCAGGATCGTCCAGGGGATGGGGGCGCGCCCGCGGCCCACCGGCAGGGGCGCGGGGTGCAGTCCGACCGCGCCGAGCGGCAGGGCCTCGAGGACGGGTTCGGGGATCTGCTGTGACCACCCGGCCACGACCATGAGGTCGATGCCGTGGGCGGTCAGGGCGTCGCGGGCCTCGTCGGAACCGACGTCGGCTGCGCGCAGGTGGGGCACGCCGTGGGAGCGGGCGAGGTCCTCGTAGTCGGTGTAGCCGCAGCGGTGGGCGAGTTCGGCCGGGTAGGACACCACCAGGGAGGGCGGCCGCCCCTGCGCGCAGAGTTCCTCCAGGGCCGGGACGCCCAGCCGGAGTCCGGACACGTAGCAGTACCGACGCTGCATGGTTCCCCCTCGCCATCCCTGAAGCGTGGTCCGACTGTACGTACCGCGCCGATACGGGGGCGCCCGGACACGCGGACGCCCCCGCCGGTCGTGGCGGGGGCGTCGGCGCAGGCGGGAAAGGGCGTCACTCCTGCCCGGGGTCGCCCTCCTCGGGCATGAGGCCCTCGAGGTCCTCGGGGTCGATCTCGCCCTCGGGCATCCCCTCCGGCATGCCCTCGGGCTGCTCGGGCATGTCCTCGGGGTCGGGCTGCGGCGGGTTCTCGACGGCGTCGAGGATGTCGACGACGAAGACGAGCGTGCCGGTGGGCGTGCCCATCCCGGTGTCCTCGTCGCCGTAGGCCAGGTCCGGCGGGACAACCATGAGCAGTCGGCTGCCGACCTTCTCGCCGACCATGCCCTCGTCCCAGCCCTCGATGACCGCACCGCCGCCGATGTTGACGTCGAAGGGGGTGCCGCCCTGGCTCCAGGTGGAGTCGAAGACCTCGTTGCGGCCCTCCTCGTCGGGCTCCCAGGGCACGCCCGTGTACTGGACGATGACCTGCTGGCCCTCCTCGACCTCGTCGCCCTCGCCCTCGATGAGGGGTTCGACGGTCAGGTCCTCGGGCGGGTCGGTCTCGGGAACGTCGATCTCGGGCTCGGAGTGGCCCTCCTGGACGACGGTGGGCAGGTCGTCCCCGCCGTCCTCGGTCTGCTCACCGGGCACGACGGCGCCGGCGCCGAAGCGGTCCATCAGGTCCAGGACCAGCACGGTGGCGCCCTCGGGCACCTCCTGGCCCATGGACTCGGCCTGGGTGCGCTCCTCCTCGCTCAGCGGAGGCATGACGTAGACGACGCGGCTTCCGACGGGCTGGTTGACCATCGGGGAGGCCAGCTCGTCCGGCATCTCCTCCATGCGGATGAGGTCGGGGGCGCCGGTCTCGTAACTGGCCTGGTCGGGGTCGAGCTCCTCACCCTCGCCGGCGGCGGACCACTCGTACTGGGCGAAGTTGGCCACGACCAGGTCGTCGTTGCGGACGAGGCCGTCCTCGCCCTCGCCCTCGTGGACGACACCGGAGACCTCCTCGTCCGGCGGTTCCATGTCGGGGAAGGTCACCTCGGGCTTCTCGCCGATCTCTCCGGACACGGCGGGCAGCCGCTCGTCGGTCTCGTCCTCCCCCATCTGGAGGAAGGCGGGGGTACGCCAATCCTCGGGGATGGATCCGCAGCTGGAGACCGTCAGGGCGATGGCGGTCGCCGGCACCGCGAGGGCTACAGCACGTCGGTGCATGAGTCACAACCTCTGATTTCGGGCCTGGGACAGGGTCACACTACCGAATACGGGGAGTGCGGCCACCCCGCCCGCCGCGCGGGCACGGCCCGGGCATGCCGCGGCCCCGGGACGCGGAGCGCACGCACCCGGGGCCGAAGGCTGTGACCTGCGGTCACATACCGGCGATGAGCTTGTCGACCCGTTCGTCGACGGCCTTGAACGGGTCCTTGCACAGCACGGTGCGCTGCGCCTGGTCGTTGAGTTTCAGGTGGACCCAATCGACGGTGAAGTCGCGCCGTTGTTCCTGGGCCCGCCGGATGAACTCGCCCCGGAGCTTGGCCCGGGTGGTCTGCGGTGGCACCGACTTGGCCTCGAAGATCTTCAGGTCGTCCACCACCCGGTCCATCTGGCCGCGTGCCTGGAGCATGTAGAAGAGCCCGCGGTCGCGATGGATGTCGTGGTAGGTCAGGTCGAGCTGGGCCACACGCGGCGAGGACAGCGACAGGTCGTGCTTCTCGCGGTAGCGCTCCAGGAGCAGGTACTTGGCGACCCAGTCGATCTCCCGGGCGACGGGTTCGAAGTTCTGGGTCTCGACCGCCTCGATGGTGCGCTGCCACAGGTCGAGCACGCGCTTGCCGGTGGCGTCGGTGCCGTGGCGGTCGACGTAGGTCTGGACCTTCTCCAGGTACTCGCGCTGGATCTCCAGGGCGCTGGCCTCGCGCCCGTTGGCCAGGCGCACCTTGCGGCGCCCGGTCATGTCGTGGCTGACCTCGCGGATGGCCCGGATGGGGTTCTCCAGCGTGTAGTCGCGCATGACCACACCGGCCTCGATCATGCGCAGCACGAGGTCGGTCGAGCCGAGCTTGAGCAGCGCGGTGGTCTCACTCATGTTGGAGTCGCCCACGATGACGTGCAGGCGGCGGAACCGTTCGGCGTCCGCGTGCGGCTCGTCGCGGGTGTTGATGATGGGCCGCGACCGGGTGGTGGCGGAGGAGACCCCTTCCCAGATGTGCTCGGCCCGCTGGCTGACGCAGTAGAGCGCACCCCGGGGGGTCTGCAGGACCTTGCCTGCCCCGCAGATGATCTGCCGGGTGACCAGGAACGGGATGAGGACGTCGGCCAGGCGCCCGAACTCCCCGTGCCGCCCCACGAGGTAGTTCTCGTGGCAGCCGTAGGAGTTTCCGGCCGAGTCGGTGTTGTTCTTGAACAGGTAGATGTCGCCGGCGATGCCCTCCTCGTGCAGGCGCTGCTCGGCGTCGACCTGCAGGCCTTCGAGGATGCGCTCACCGGCCTTGTCGTGGGCCACCAGGTCCACGAGGTTGTCGCACTCGGGGGTGGCGTACTCGGGGTGGCTGCCCACGTCCAGGTACAGGCGTGCACCGTTGCGCAGGAACACGTTGCTGCTGCGCCCCCACGAGACGACCCTGCGGAAGAGGTAGCGGGCGACCTCGTCGGGCGACAGCCGGCGCTGCCCCCTGAAGGTGCACGTGACCCCGTACTCGTTCTCCAGCCCGAAGATGCGTCGTTCCACGCGGCCTCACCAACTTCCCGTCCCGAAGGTGCCGGCGGCGGGGCCGCGCCGTCCGCACCCACCCGGTCGGTGCGGTGCCGGGGCGGCACCGCACCGCATGCGTCGTCCTCAGGTCACTCCTCGTCCCCGCCGTCGGCCTCCGGCTCGTCGGTCGCGGCCCGCCCGGTACCGGCGCGGCCCTCCTCCAGGAGGGTGCGCAGCCGGCGCCCGTGGACACGGCGGAACTTGCGGTGTTCGCGGGCGCGCTCCAGGACGGCGACCTCGAGGTTGCCGGCCTCCAGCTCGCGCTCGTCACCGTTCTCGTGCGCCAGGGCGCGCGTGGCGGTGTTGAGCGCCGTGGCCAGGGGCGCGTCCGCGGCGAAGCGGTCCTTGAGTTGGTTGGACACGTGCTCGGAGGAGCCGCCCACGGCCACGAACCCCTGTTCGTCGACGATGGTGCCGTCGAAGTTGATGCGGTAGATCTCGTCGTCGGCGGCGCTCTCACCGACCTCGGCGACGAGGATCTCCACCTCCCACGGCTTGAGGCTCTCGCTGAAGACCGTGCCCAGGGTCTGGGCGTAGATGTTGGCGAGCTGGCGTCCGCTGACGTCGCGGCGGTCGTACTGGTAACCGCGCACGTCGGCGAAGCGCACCCCCATCAGACGCAGGTTCTCGAACTCGGGGTAGCGGCCCACGGCGGCGAAGCCGATGCGGTCGTAGAGCTCACTGATCTTGTGGAGGGTGCGGGACATGTTGTCGGCCACCATGAGGATCCCGCCGTCGTACTGCAGGACGACGGCGCTGCGGCCCCGCGCGATGCCTTTTCGCGCGTAGTCCGCCTTGTCCTTCATCTGTTGTTCGGGGGCGACGTAGAACGGCATCGACACCGCGGATCGTTCCTTACCTGGTCGGGAGAGTTCTGACGTGGGAGCCGGGCGGTCAGCTCAGCGGGGCGGTGGGCCCGTCGGGATGGGCCGCACGCCCCTCGACCACCTCGGTGGCCAGACGCTCGACCTCGTCGACGGCCACCCGCCGGTGGCCGTCGTCGGTGATGACGTCCACGAGGGGGAAGATCTTTCGGTGCAGGTCGGGGCCGCCGGTGGCCGAGTCGTCGTCGGCCGCGTCGTAGAGCGACTCCAGGGCGGCCTTGACGGCGTCGGTCTCGGACAGGTCGTCGCGGTAGAGCTTCTTGAGCGAACCCTTGGCGTAGACCGAACCGGAACCGATGGAGTGGTAGCGGTGCTCCTCGTAGCGTCCGCCGACGGCGTCGTAACTGAAGACGCGCCCCTCCTCGGAGCGCTCGTCGTAACCGATCAGCAGGGGGACGACGACGAAGCCCTGCATCGCCATGCCCAGGTTGCCGCGCACCATCTGGGCCAGCTTGTTGGCTTTACCTTCCAGGGAGAGGGCGCGCCCCTCCATCTTCTCGTAGTGCTCCAGTTCAACCTGGTAGAGGCGGGCAAGCTCGATCCCGATCCCGGCCGACCCAGCGATGGCGACGGCGGAGAACTCGTCGGTGCGGAACAGTTTGTCCATGTCCCGGTTGGCGATGACGTTGCCCTGGGTGGCCCGCCGGTCGCCGGCCAGGACCACTCCCCCGGGGAAGGTCAGCGCGACGATGGTCGTCGCGTCGGGGGTCATGTGCTCACCCGCGTTCCGGTCGGGCAGGTCGTGCCCGGGCAGTGACTCGGGGCTGACCGCACCGAGGAACTCGGTGAAGGACGATGTCCCCGCACTCATGAACGCGGCGGGCATCCGTCCGCCCTCGAACCCTTCGAACACGCGTCTCCCTCCACTCGCGCCCCGCCCTCCGAGAAGCAGGGGGTGCAGGCGGGGCGCCTCTGGTCCTTGTGTGTGATGCCCGGACCGGCCCGGCGGTCCGGTGGGAACGACATTAGGGCATGCCCGGCGGATCCCTGCTCCGCCGCGCCTCCGCCGCGCACGCCCCGGACTACTGTCCGCCCTTCTGCACGAACTGGCGCACGAAGTCCTCGGCGTTGTTCTCCAGGACGTCGTCGATCTCGTCGAGGATGTCGTCGACGTCCTCGTCGAGGCTCTCGTCGCGCTCGGTGGCCTCGGTGGTCGCCTCGGTCTCCTCGACCTCTTCCTCGCGACGGGATCCGTGCTTCTGACCGCCGTTGTCCTTGGTCGCCATGGCTTGCTTCCTCCCGTTCGGGGCTCTCGCCCTTATCTTGGCCCAACCTTGAGCGGCTCAACCCCCTTCCCGGGGCCCGATACGCGCTAGTTACTCGAGAGCGAACAGGCAGCGGGACCGGTGGCCCGCGCTCCCCGGACCCTGGTCCGCGGCGGGCGCGGAGGAACGGGCAGCGAGGGGGCTCCACGGGGCTACTGGCGGGTCACCCTGACTGACCTCCGGGGTTACGCGTACGTGTCGGAGCCGTCACGGATGGCACCCGATTCCATGGCCGCATCCGGCCACAGCTTTCCCTTGACCCACACAGTCCCCGTCTGAAGGTGTTCCGAGTTCCCCCGGAAAGCGCGAGGTCAGGAAAGTCACGACTTGTCCCCACAGAATGTCATTCATCGGATGTCTCGATCATTCCACACGATCTTGAACGATGCTCCGAGTCAGCGGGCTTTCGCTGTGCAGGATGCGCACTTATGGTGTGGGCTCGTTTACCGGTCGTCTCGGTGAACACCCCCAGGAGCCCCACCCCCGGGGCTCCTTCGGGGCCGGCCGTCCCCCCGGTCGGCCGCCCCGAGAACCCCGTACATACCCCCGAGGAGAGTAGGGATCATGCGACCCTCCCCCATCATCTCCGCGATCGGCACCGGCGCCCTGGCGCTGGGCATGTCGATCGCCGTCGCCCCCAGCGCGGGTGCGACCACCCTCCCGGCCGAGCCGACCACGGACGACGTGGCCGCCACCATGGAGGAAGCGCTCGAGCGCGACTTCGGCCTCACCCCGTTCGAGGCCGAGGAGCTCCTGGAGGCTCAGGACGCGGCCATCGACATCGACGCGGAGGCCGCCGAGGCCGCCGGTGACAGCTACGGCGGGTCCGTCTTCGACGCCGACACCCTCGAGCTGACCGTCCACGTCACCGACGCCGCGGCGGCCGAGCAGGTCGAGGCCGCCGGTGCCGAGGCCGCTGTCGTCGACCACGGCCACGAGACGCTCGCCGGTGTCGTCGAGGAGCTCGACGCGGCCGGCGGCGCCGACGGCGTCGTGAGCTGGTACCCGGACGTCGAGAACGACACGGTCGTGGTGCAGGCCAACGACACCGACGCGGCCCAGAGCCTGATCGACAGCGCCGGCGTGGACACCGCGGCGGTCGAGGTCGAGCAGACCAACGAGACGCCCGAGCTCTACGCCGACATCGTCGGCGGCGACGCCTACACCATGGGCGGCGGCCGCTGCTCCATCGGCTTCGCCGTCACCGACGGTTCCGGCAACGAGGGCTTCGTGACGGCCGGCCACTGCGGCACGGTCGGCACCTCCGCCGAGAGCGAGGACGGCACCGGTTCCGGTGTGTTCGAGGAGTCCATCTTCCCGGGCAACGACGCGGCCTTCGTCGCGGCCACCGACAACTGGGACGCGACCAACCTGGTCAACACCTACGACGGTGACAACCAGACCGTCGGCGGTTCCGACGAGGCCCCGATCGGTTCGGCCATCTGCCGTTCCGGTTCCACCACCGGCTGGGAGTGCGGCACCATCGAGGCCCGCGGCGAGTCCGTGAGCTACCCCGAGGGCACGGTCGAGGACATGACCCGTACCGACGCCTGCGCCGAGCCCGGTGACTCCGGCGGCTCCTTCATCGCCGGCGACCAGGCCCAGGGCATGACCTCGGGCGGTTCCGGCAGCTGCTCCGGCGGCGGCACGACCTACTACCAGGAGGTCGCCCCGGTCCTGGACACCTGGGGCCTGGACCTGGTGACCAGCTAGGACGCCTCCGGCGCCCGACGTGCACCGCGCCCCCGTCCGCACCTGCGGGCGGGGGCGCTCGTGTGTACGGGTACAGCGCGGCGAGGCCGGGGTTTCCGGTGTGTGGCGCCCGCCCGGGCCGTGACCCAGGACGGTGTCCGCTTCCGGCCGCGCTGCACCCCTTGCGCCCGGGCCTCCGGTGCGTTGGGTGAGCGTTCGGCATCAGAACGCTGAGGTGGTGGGACGTCCGATTACCGAGCGCCATGGAAATGGGCTCACATCCCGGAACCCGCGTCCCGTTACTGAATGATGTCGGGGAATACGGGTCTTTCCGTGATCACGGTGTCGACCTATAGTCGGGAATCGTTTACCGAGTGTATCGGTGAACTTCGAGTCCGGGCACCGCCCGTTCTCGGACGCGGGGCCGGACCCGTCGGGGGTGCGGCCCGCGAATCCCCCGCTCATCCCCCTTTGGAGACAGGGCACATGCGACCCTCCCCCGTCATCTCCGCGATCGGCACCGGAGCCCTGGCCCTCGGCATGTCCGTGGCCGCCGCTCCGACCGCCGGCGCAGCACCCGCACCGCTGACCCCCGCCCCGCAGGCCGAGGCCACCACCATGGCCGAGGCCCTCGAGCGCGACCTCGGCCTGAACACCGCCGAGGCCTCCGACCTCCTCGACGCCCAGGACGCGGCCTTCGAGACCGACGCCGAGGCCACCGAGGCCGCGGGCGAGCACTACGGCGGCTCGCTCTTCGACACCGACACCCACACTCTGACCGTACTGGTCACCGACGCGGCCGCCGTGGCCGATGTCGAAGCAGCGGGGGCCGAGGCCTCCGTGGTCGAGCACGGCCTCGACGGACTGGACGAACTCGTCTCGGCCCTGAACGGCGCCGGCGCCCAGGAGGGCGTCGTCGGCTGGTACCCCGAGGTCGAGAGCGACACCGTGGTGATCGAGACCCTAGAGGGTGCGGACGCCGACGTCGGTGCCCTGCTCTCCTCGGCCGGTGTCGACGCCGCCGACGTGCGCGTCGAGACCACCTCGGAGGCGCCCGAGGCCTACGCCGACATCGTGGGCGGCATCGCCTACACCATCGGCAGCGGCACCCGGTGCTCGATCGGGTTCGCGGCCGAGGACTCCTCGGGCAACCCCGGGTTCGTCACGGCCGGGCACTGCGGGACCACCGGTTCCTCGGTGAGCGTCGGCAACGGCAGCGGCACCTTCGACCAGTCGATCTTCCCGGGCAACGACGCCGCGTTCGTGCGGGGCACGTCCAACTTCACCCTGACCAACCTGGTGAGCCGGTACAACACCGGCGGCAGCCAGACCGTCGGCGGCTCCACCCAGGCGCCGATCGGTTCGCAGGTGTGCCGTTCGGGTTCCACCACGGGCTGGCACTGCGGCACCATCGAGGCCCGCGGGCAGTCGGTGAGCTACCCCGAGGGCACCGTCACCGACATGACGCGCACGACCGTGTGCGCCGAGCCCGGCGACTCCGGCGGTTCCTACATCTCCGGTGACCAGGCCCAGGGTGTGACCTCCGGCGGTTCGGGCAACTGCTCCTCCGGCGGCACGACCTACTACCAGGAGGTCAACCCGATGCTGAACTCCTGGAACCTGACCCTGAGCACCTGACCTCCGGGTGGTCGGCTCTCCCCCCCGCCGACCACATGAAGGCGCCCCCGCCCGTGCCCTCTCGGCACGGACGGGGGCGTCGGCGTGTGGTCTCAGCCGCGGCCGGTGAGCACCGACACCAGTTCCTCTGCGGTCTCGGACTCGTCCAGCAGCCCGCCGACGTGCTCGCGGGTACCGCGCAGGGGATCGAGCGTCGGGACCCGCTGCAGGGAGTCGTGGCCGGGCAGGTCGAAGATGACCGAGTCCCAGGAGGCCGCGGTCACCGAGTCGGCGTACTTGGCCAGGCAGCGGCCGCGGAAGTAGGCGCGGGTGTCCTCGGGCGGCTGGGTGATGGCCCGGGTCACCTCGCTCTCCTCCAGGAGGCGGCGCATCCGCCCGCGGTGCACGAGCCGGTTGTAGATGCCCTTGTCATCGCGCACGTCGGAGTACTGCAGGTCGACCAGCTGCAGACGGGGGTGGGACCACTCCACCCGGTCGCGGCTGCGGTAACCCTCCAGGACCTTGAGCTTGGCGACCCAGTCGAGCTCATCGGCCAGGTCCATGGGGTCCCTGCCCAGGGTGGCCAGCACCCGCTCCCACCGGTCGAGCACGTCGGCGGTGTCGGCGTCGACGTCGGCGCCGTAGCGGTCCTCGACGTACTTGCGGGCCTGCTCGAGGTAGGTCCACTGGATCTCGAGCGCCGTCATCCGCCGGCCGTCGCGCAGCCGCACAAGGTGGGTGAGGCCGGGGTCGTGCGAGATCTGGCGCAGGTCCTGGACGGAGGTGTCCAGGGTCAGGTCGTGGGAGAGGAACCCGTCCTCGATCATCGACAGCACCAGCGCCGTGGTGCCGAGCTTGAGGTAGGTGGAGGTCTCGCTCAGGTTGGCGTCGCCGATGATCACGTGCAGGCGCCGGTAGCGGTCGGGGTCGGCGTGGGGTTCGTCCCGCGTGTTGATGATGGGACGCTTCAGGGTGGTCTCCAGCCCGACCTCGACCTCGAAGAAGTCCGCGCGCTGGGAGAGCTGGAAGCCGGTGCCCGAACCGTCGGCGCCCAGGCCCACCTTGCCGCCCCCGCACACGACCTGGCGGGAGACGAAGAACGGGATCAGGTGGCGGACGATGTCGCCGAAGGGGGTCGCCCGGTCCATCAGGTAGTTCTCGTGGCAGCCGTAGGAGGCGCCCTTGTTGTCGGTGTTGTTCTTGTACAGCTGGATGGGGTCGATGCCCGGGGTCGCCGCGGCCCGGGCCGCGGCGTCGGCCATGACCCGCTCTCCGGCCTTGTCCCAGAGCACGGCGTCGCGGGGGTTGGTCACCTCCGGCGCCGAGTACTCGGGGTGGGCGTGGTCGACGTACAGCCGCGCCCCGTTGGTGAGGATGACGTTGGCCAGGCCCAGGTCCTCGTCGGTGAGCTGGGTGGGGTCGGCCACCTCCCGCGCCAGGTCGAAACCGCGCGCGTCGCGCAGCGGGTTCTCCTCCTCGAAGTCCCAGCGGGCACGCCGCGCCCGAGCGGCCGAGGCGGCCAGATAAGCGTTGACCACCTGTGTCGAGGTGACCATCGCATTCGCCCCGGGATTGCCTGGCACGGAAATGCCGTACTCGGTCTCGATACCCATGATCCGCCGCACACTCATGGTGAGAGGTTATCCGCCACGGGCCGGTCTTGAACGCTTCGGCGGTAATTGTGGCCCAAGTGCCGCCTTCTCGGGCGTTTCGTCCACGCATCCGCACACACCGAGGGGCCGGCCCGATTCGGACCGGCCCCGACGGACACCCTGCAATTACAGGTACTGCCCGGTGTTGGCGACGGTGTCGATACTCCGACCGGAATCGGCGCCCTTCTTTCCGGTGACGAGGGTACGGATGTAGACGATCCGCTCGCCCTTCTTTCCGGAGATGCGCGCCCAGTCGTCCGGGTTGGTGGTGTTGGGCAGGTCCTCGTTCTCGCTGAACTCGTCGACGCAGGCCTGGAGCAGGTGGGAGACCCGCAGCCCCTTGGACTGGTTGTCGATGAAGTCCTTGATGGCCATCTTCTTGGCACGGTCGACGATGTTCTCGATCATCGCCCCGGAGTTGAAGTCCTTGAAGTACAGGACCTCCTTGTCACCGTTGGCGTAGGTGACCTCGAGGAAGCGGTTCTCCTCGTCCTCGGTGTACATGCGCTCGACGGCCCGCTGGATCATCGCGTCGACGGTGGCCCGGCGGGACTCCTCGTGCTCGGCCAGGTCCTCGTCGTGCAGCGGCAGTTCGGGGGTGATGTACTTGGCGAAGATGTCGCGCGCGGCCTCGGCGTCGGGGCGCTCGATCTTGATCTTGACGTCGAGGCGTCCCGGGCGCAGGATCGCGGGGTCGATCATGTCCTCGCGGTTGGAGGCGCCGATGACGATGACGTTCTCCAGACCCTCCACACCGTCGATCTCGCTGAGCAGCTGCGGGACGATCGTGTTCTCCACGTCGGAGGACACACCCGAGCCGCGGGTGCGGAAGATGGAGTCCATCTCGTCGAAGAAGACGATGACGGGGGTGCCCTCGCCCGCCTTCTCCCGGGCCCGCTGGAAGACCAGGCGGATGTGGCGCTCGGTCTCGCCGACGTACTTGTTGAGCAGCTCCGGCCCCTTGATGTTGAGGAAGAAGCTCTTGCCGACGTCGCGGCCGGTGCGCTCGGAGACCTGCTTGGCCAGGGAGTTGGCCACCGCCTTGGCGATGAGCGTCTTACCGCAGCCGGGAGGACCGTAGAGCAGCACACCCTTGGGCGGGCGCAGCTGGTGCTCGTAGAAGAGGTCCTTGTGCAGGTAGGGCAGTTCGACCGCGTCGCGGATCATCTCGATCTGCCCGGCGAGCCCACCGATGTCGGTGTAGGCGATGTCGGGGACCTCTTCGAGGATGAGTTCCTCGACCTCGGACTTGGGGATGCGCTCGTACGCGTAACCCGAACGCGACTCCAGCAGCAGGGAGTCGCCGGCGCGCAGGGGTTCCTCGCGCAGGGGTTCGGCGAGGCGGACGATGCGCTCGTCGTCGTGGTTGGAGATGACCAGGGCGCGTTCGCCGTCCTCCAGGAGCTCCTTGAGCATGACGACGTCGCCGACGGTCTCGAAGGACTCGGCCTCCACGATGTTGAAGGCCTCGTTGAGCATGACCTCCTGGCCGGGCTGCAGGGTCTCGACGTCGACCGAGGGGCTGACGTTGACCCGCATCTTGCGGCCGTTGGTGAAGATCTCGACGGTGTCGTCCTCGCGGGATCCGAGGTAGACACCGAAGCCCGACGGGGGCTGGGCGAGGCGGTCGACCTCCTCCTTCAGAGCGACGATCTGTTCACGCGCCTCCTTGAGTGTGGAGACGAGTCGCTCGTTCTGGCTGTTGGTCGCAGCGAGGTTGGTCTGCGCCTCCCTCAGGCGTTCCTCCAGCAGGCGTACATGTCGGGGGGAATCGGCGAGCTTACGCCGAAGCACGCTGAGTTCCTTTTCCATGTAGGAGACCTGGGCCGTGAGTTCGGCGACTTCACGGTCCTGGTCGCTCTGGCGCTCGTCGTCGCGCTCGGCCACGTCCGCCACCTCCCTATGAGAAGGACGACTACTCGGGAGCCTACCTACCCCTGCCCCTTTCCTAACCTCCCAGCGCTCGCGAGTGTCGTAGCCCTCATTTTCAGGCCTTGTGTCGGCGCAGGTCAGGGTGGTAGAGGGTCACCCAACGTCATGAGAACGTAACCTCCGGGCCTGCCCACGGACACCGCCGCGCCAAGCCCGGATGCCCTGATCCCGCACGTCGGAGCACCTGCAGCGGCCCCGCGCACACGAACGGCCCCGGACACGATCGGTGTGTGTCCGGGGCCGTGTTCGGTGAGGTCCTGGGTGCCTCCGGGGCAGGGGAGACCAATGGGCGAAACAGTGGCTCGAGGGTGGTACCAGCATGCGGACACTCTCCGCTACTGGCCGGTAACGGCCACGGTGTCTCAGGCGCGCTCGCTGCCGCCCTCGGAGCCTTCGCCGGCGGGCTTCTCGGAGGCCGCCGGCTCGGCGGGGGCACCCTTCTCGGCGGCGCGCTCGGCCGCCTTCGCCTTCTCGTAGTCCTTGCCGTAGGCGCCCTTGGCGGGACGGCGGCGCCGGTCGGGGGCCTGGGCGCCGTCGGCCAGGCGACGGGCGACCACGAGGAACCCGGTGTGGCCGATCATCCGGTGGTCCGGACGCACCGCGAGGCCCTCCACGTGCCAGGTGCGCAGCATGGTCTCCCACGAACGCGGCTCGTAGAAGCGGTCGTCCTCGCGCATCTCCTCGACGATGCGGGAGAGCTGGGTCGTGGTGGCCACGTAGCAGCACAGCAGGCCGCCGGGGCGCAGGGCGCGGGCGACGGCGTCGAGGTTCTCCCAGG
Organism: Nocardiopsis coralli; assembly: GCF_014892575.1. GTDB lineage: Bacteria > Actinomycetota > Actinomycetes > Streptosporangiales > Streptosporangiaceae > Nocardiopsis > Nocardiopsis coralli. The sequence goes on from NZ_JADBGI010000002.1 coordinate 207,388, forward strand.
GGGCGAGCATGTCGAGGAAGACCCGGTCGACGTCGGTGTCGTCCAGGGACTCCCCCAGGTCGCCCACGGTCAGCTTCCAGGCCGGGTGGGGGCCGCCGTGGAAACGTTCGACGTTCTTGCGGGCGATCTCGGCGAAGTCGGCACGGCGCTCGTAGGAGGAGACCATCCCGTGCTCGCCGACCGCGCGCAGCAGCCAGTTGGACATCGCGCCCGAACCGGCGCCGGCCTCGACGACGCGCGCGCCGGGGTGGATGTCGGCCTCGACCAGGATCTGTGCCGCGTCCTTGGGGTAGACGATCGTCGCCCCGCGCTTCATCGACAGCGTGTAGTCGATGAGCAGGGGGCGCAGCGCGACGTAGGCGGTCCCGGTACCGGAGCTCACGACGCTGCCCTCGGGCTCGCCGATGAGGTCGTCATGGGCGATACGGCCCTTGTGCGAGTGGAAGGCGCCACCCTCGCGCAGGGTGATGGTGTGCATCCGGCCCTTCGGGTCGGTCAACTGCACGGTGTCGCCGTCGGTGAAAGGGCCGCGGCGGCCATGGATACCGGTCAACGTCGCTCTCGTCTTCCCGCGTTGCGTGTGGTCAAGGGCGATCGCCCAGAGTATCGGCACGGCGGTACCGCACCGACCACTCCGGCGGCGTGCGGGGAACGCCCGGCGGGTGTACGAAGGGGACCGGAGCGGGGAAGGATCGTTGCCGGCGGGGCGACGGGCACCGCACGCGGACGAGGCACACGGGAGACGACGGACCCATGGCAGAGCGCAGGACCGGGCTGGGCATCGACATCGGCGGCAGCGGGATCAAGGGGGCACCGGTCGACCTGGGGACCGGGGAGTTCCTCACCGAGCGCGTCAAGATCGCCACCCCCGAGCTCTCCACACCCGAGGCGGTGGCCGAGGTGGTCGGGGAGATCTCCGGCCGTTTCCCCGAGACCGCGGGCACCCCGGTGGGCATCACCTTCCCCGGTGTGGTCCAGCAGGGGGTGGTGCGCACCGCCGCCAACGTGGACCGCTCCTGGATCGGGACCGATGCCGGTTCCCTGTTCTCCGGTGTGCTGGGACGGCCGGTGCGCGTGCTCAACGACGCCGACGCCGCAGCGCTGGCCGAGGCGCACTACGGGGCCGCCCGCACCACGTCCGGTGTGGTGCTGTTGACGACCCTGGGCACGGGGATCGGTACGGCGTTGGTCGTGCACGGGCGCCTGGTGCCCAACACCGAGTTCGGCCATCTGGAGATCGACGGCCACGACGCGGAGAGCCGGGCCTCGTCGGGGGCCAAGAACCGGGACGGGCTGAGTTACCACGCCTGGGCGGTCGAGCGCCTGCAGCGTTACTACCGCGTGGTGGAGGACCTGGTGTGGCCCGACCTGATCGTGGTCGGCGGCGGGGTCAGCCGCAAGGCGGACAAGTTCCTGCCGCACCTGGATCTGCGGACCCCGACCGTGCCGGCGGAACTGCGCAATACCGCGGGGATCGTGGGCGCCGTGCTCGCGGCGCAGTGAGACCGGGGTGGCACGGCCCCGCCGTCCCCAACGGGGCCGGAACGGCGGGGCCGTGCCGCGGTCCAGCGCGGGAAAGGGGTCCGCGCTCAGACAGCACCGCCGGGGACGCCCTCCGGCGCCCGCGCGATCCTCCCCGCGACGTGGGAGGTGCGGTGCGCCGGGGCCAGAGGGATCCCTGACGGTGCCGGGGGGACACCGTCCTGTACGGGTCGGCGGATCCACCACCACAGGCCGCCCCGGTGGGGACGCAGCAGCGCGCTGCTGTGTCCCGCGGGCGCGCCGGGGACCAGGACGAGTCCGCGGTCCCCGTCCTCGGTGGCGTCGACCCCTCGAGAGCGCAGTTCGGCGGCGAGCCCGCTCAGGGCGTACCCGGCCGGGTCCGAGGTCTGGGCGCTCACGGATGCCTCCCGAGGTGGTGTGTCCGGCCGTGCCGACCGGTGCTGTCGTGTCGGGGCGACGCTGCGCTGCAGCGGCCCCACCACCAACTCTCTCGCACAGTGAGCGCGCGAACACCCCTCTATGCGGATCACGCATCGGGATTTATTTTTTGGACACACCCACCCGGGACACCAGAAGTCCCTAACCTAAGCTCATGCCCCAACCAGACACCGTTCTTCCACCGGAGCTGTGGTCACATCCCCCCATGGCGGCCGCCCTGGCCACCTGTGACATGGCCACGGTCATCGAGGGCGTGCGTTCGGCGCGCGGATGGTCGCAGGGCGAACTCGCCCGCGCCGCAGGTTACTCCCAGAGCTGGGTCTCGCGTGTGGTCAACGGCCAACAATCACTGACCGTCGACCAGATCCAGGACGTGGCCCGTCGCCTGGGCGTGCCCCTGCACCTGCTGCGCCTGGGCGGCGCCCCCTCGGAGGAAGGCCCGGCCCCACGCGGTCCGGGCAGGACGAAGGGGGTGGACCTCACGAGACGCCGTGACTTCGGACGGGCCGTGGCCGCGGGGGCACTGCTGACGGTGGGCGGCCGGCCCGAGCACGCGGAAGAGACCGCGGTGGACGAGTCGACCGCTCCGGCACTGCGCACCATCACGAGCGGGCAGCGGCGGATGGACGCCACCTCTTCCGCCCGTCACCTGTTGCCCGGCGCTGCGGCGCACGTGCATCTGTCCGAGCAGATGCTCATGAACGCTCGCGGGACACCGTTCGGCACGGACCTGTGCGCGGCCGCGAGCGAGGCCTCCGGGTTCGCCGCGTGGCTGCACACCGACCAGGGTTCGATCGACAAGGCCCGCACGCACTACCGCAACGCCGTCTTCCGCGCCCGGCAGTCCCGGACGCGCCTGCTGGACGTGTACATGCTCGGGTCCCTCGCGGCCTTCGAGATCGACGAGGCCGGCTCACCCGAACTGGGGCTGGCGCTGGTGCGCGAGGCCGAACACCTGCTGGGCCGGTCCGCCCATCCCACCGCCCGGGCGTGGCTGTCGTGCACGGGCGCGCTCGCGCACGCGGGCGTGGGCGACGGGGAGGCGGCGGCGCGGGCGATCCGGCGGGCCGAGCAGGAGGTCGACCGCCCCGGCAACACCGATCCGCCCTGGCCGTGGGTGTTCGCCTTCGACCACACCAAGGTGGCCGGGTTCCGGGCCAGGGTGGGCGTGCGCCTGCACCGGCCGGAGGAGGCGCGCAAGGCCTTCGAGGAGGCGCACACGCAGCGCCCGGCCAGCGCCAAACAGGCGGCCCTGCTGCAGGTGGAGCTGGCCTCGGTGCACCTGGACTCCGGGGAGGTCGAGGAGGCCTTCCGGTTGGCCGGCGACGCCCTCTCGACGGGGCTGCGTTTCGAGTCGCGGCGCCTGGTGTCCCGGGTACGTTCGTTCCGACGCGCGTATCGGGGTCCGGACGCGCGCTGTGTGGACGGCCTCGACCGGCGCCTCGGCGCTCTCGTCAGGGGCCCGGGCACTGGGTAGGGGACCCGCAGGAGCCCCCGACCCCGCCCCCGAGGAGGTCATGTGATCCGTATAGGCATCACCGGACACCGGCACCTTCCCACCGAGATCGACGCGACCGTGGCGGCGATGATCCGCGAGGAACTGCGCCCGCACGGCTGCGAGATGGTGGGGGTGTCCTGTCTGGCCGACGGGGCCGACACCGTCTTCGCCGAGGCCGTGGTCGACGCGGGCGCCCCGTTGGAGGCGGTCGTGCCGTCCCGGGGGTACCGCGAGGCCCTGCCGCAGGAGCACCACCCCGTCTACGACCGGCTGCTCGAGCGGGCCGTGCTCGTGCACGAGCTGGGGCACGGGGCGTCCACGTCCGAGGCGCACATGGACGCCGGACGCCTGTTGGTGGAGCGCTGCGACCGGCTCGTGGCGGTCTGGGACGGCGAACCCGCCCGCGGGCCGGGCGGGACCGCGGACGTGGTCGCCCACGCTCGGGCGCTGTCCAGGCCGGTCAGTGTGCTCTGGCCGGAGGGGGCCCGCCGCTGAGCGGGCCGGGTGCCCGGCTCAGGTGCGCCCGGCCATGGCGGCGTTGACGTCGCGGGCCCGCAGCACGCCCAGGACCCGGCCCTCGGCGTCGGCGACCAGGTACTCGGACATGGGGTGCGACGTCAGGGCGGTGAGCAGCTCCTCGCCCTCGAGGTCGCCCCGGACCACGGAGTGCTCGGTGACCGCCCGCGCAAGGCTGGAGACGGGCACCCAGGCACGGCGTCCCGGGGTGATGGCCTCGGCGGCGGAAGGGTGCACGATCGAGACGGGTGTGCCCGCGGCGTCCACGGCCACGATCGCCTCGGCGCCCTCCTGTCCGGCCCGGCGTTCGGCCTCGGCCAGGGGTGTGTCGGCCGGCACCAGGACGGCGGGGCGGGCCAGGGTGCGTGCACGCAGGTTCGGGACGCGGGCGCGCACGCGGGCGGCGCGCAGCGACTCGGTGGCGCCCATCCACATGAAGCCGCCGAGCACCAGTCCCCAGACGAGGGCCCACGGGCTCGGGGAACCGCCGGCCGCCCAGGCCAGGAGCAGCGGCAGGGCGACCACGAGCAGGGCCAGCACCCGTCCTCCCCAGGCGGCGGCCACGCTGCCGGTGAGGGGGCGTCCGGTCAGCTTCCACACACCGGCGCGCAGCAGGCGTCCGCCGTCGAGCGGGAGTCCGGGCAGGAGGTTGAACACCCCCACGAGCAGGTTGGCCAGCCACAGCTGGAAGAGGAGCTCGCCGGGCACGCTGAAGGGGTCGGCGAACAGCGACAGCCCGAAGAACCCGCCGGCCAGCAGCAGGGACAGGGCGGGGCCGGCGAAGGCGATCCAGAACTCGCGCCCGGGGGTGGGGGCCTCGCGTTCGATCTCGGAGACGCCGCCGAGGACGTAGAGCACGATGCGCCGTACGGGGAGCCCGTAACCGCGCGCCACGACCGAGTGGGCGAGCTCGTGAACCAGGACCGAGGCGTACAGCAGGACCGCGAAGACGAACGCGAGCACGTACGAGCCGGCGCCCAGGAACAGGCGGCCCTCGACGAGCTGGCCGTAGACCAGGGTGATGAGGGCGGCCACGATGAGCCAGGAGGCGGTCACGTGCACGGGGATGCCGAAGGGGCGGAAGAGGACCAGCCCGGGTCCGCCCTTGGCCGCCGAGGGCCTCGCGCTCATCGCCGCTCCCCCGTGTGGTCGGTGGCCGCTCGCACTTTGATTCCCCCCGCTGCCGTCGCTGTCCGGTTCCAGGGTACGAGGCGTCGGACGCGGTCCCCGCAGGGACCGGCCCCGGATCCGGGGCGGGACCGCCGCTCCTTTTCCGTTCCGGTCCGTCGCGCTCCGGGTGCCGCCCTAGGCTGGAACGTATGACGTCCGTGCCCCTGCCGAGTGCCCTGTCCCCATCGCGCGCCTCCGACTTCCTGCAGTGCCCTCTGCTGTTCCGGTTCCGCACCATCGACCGGCTGCCCGAGTCGCCCAGCCCCGCTGCGCTGCGGGGCACGCTGGTGCACGCGTGCCTGGAGCGCCTGTACGAGCTGCCGGCCGAGACCCGCACCCCGCGCACGGCGGTGGGGCTGGTGGACCCGCAGTGGGACCGGCTGCGCACCAAGGACCCGACGGTCGAGGAGCTCTTCGAGGGCGAGCAGGAGCGCGAGGAGTGGCTGGAGTCGGCCCGCACCCTGGTGCGGCGCTACTTCGAGTTGGAGAACCCCGGCGCCCTGGAGCCGCAGGACCGGGAGATGCGCCTGCAGGTGTCCCTGCCCACGGGTCTGCGGCTGCGCGGGTACGTCGACCGGCTCGACGTGGCCCCCGGCGGACAGATCCGGGTCGTCGACTACAAGACGGGCAAGTCCCCGCACCCGAGGTTCGAGGACAAGGCCAAGTTCCAGATCTTCTTCTACGCCGTGATGATCTGGCGCGACCTGGGTGTGGTCCCCAGCCGGCTGCAGCTGGTCTACCTGGGCGGCAAGGGGGCGGTGCGCTGGTACGACCCAACCGAGGAGGAACTGCGCGCCGCCGAGTCGGAGATCTCCGACATCTGGGCGCGCATCGAGGAGGCCGGGCGCACCGGCGAGTGGGCGCCCAAGCCGAGCAAGCTGTGCGGGTGGTGCGAGCACCAGGCACTGTGCCCGGAGTTCGGGGGAACCCCTCCCCCGCTGCCGACGGCCTGACCTCGCCCGACGGGCGATCCGGGCACCGTTCCGTCCCGCGGCGGGCGGACGATACGGCACAATCTCGGTGTGAGCGTCTCTCTTCTGTTGGTCGACGACCAGCCCCTCGTCCGTGCCGGCCTGCGGATGATCCTGGAGTCGGCCCCCGATCTGTCGGTGGTGGGTGAGGCGTCCGACGCACGCGAGGCCTCACGGGAGGCCCGTTCCCTGGTTCCGGACGTGGTGCTCATGGACCTCATGGGCGGCCCGGCCGGGACCAGGGCGATCCGCGCCGTGTTGGAGTGGGCCCGGCCGCTGGGCCACCGGGTCCGGGTGCTGGCGCTGGGGCCTCAGGACTCCGAACCCCTGCTGCACGGTGCGCTGCACGCGGGGGCGAGCGGTTTCCTGTTCAAGGACACCCCTCCCGAGGAACTCGTCTCGGCGGTGCGGGTGGTCGCCTCGGGCGGGGCCGTGCTACCGCCCCTGGTCCTGCACCGGCTGTTGGACGAGGTCGCCCCGCTGCTGCCCTCCGGCGAGCCCGCCGGGCGCGCACCGCGGGACCCGTTGAGCGTGCGCGAGCGCGAGGTGCTGCGGCTGTTGGCGCGGGGGTGGTCCAACGCCGAGATCGCCGCCCACCTGTTCGTGGGCTCCACGACGGTCAAGTCGCATGTGGGCAGCATTCTCACCAAGCTGGGTCTGCGCGACCGCGTGCAGGCGGTCATCCATGCCTACGAGACCGGTCTCGTACGCCCCGGTGAGGGACACGCCAACAACCGCTGAACACGCGGCGAGTCGCTGTGGGGGCACCTCGGGCCTTGGCAGGATGAACCCGTGATCGACCTCACGGGCCCCCGACCCCGCGCGCGGCGAACCGCGACAGCCGTGGCGGCGTCCCCTCAGGGACTGTGAACATCGCTCTGACCACCGCGGGGGTACAGGCGAGGAGGGAACGGAGAAGACGGGCATGCCGAACAGGCGCGGGAGACCGGTCCCGCCGAGCGAGGACCGCTTGCTCAGCAGGATGCGGGACTGGCGTGCGGCGCACGAGAGCGAGCTGTCGCCGGAGGGCCTGGACCAGGACGAGGAGGTCCAGCTGCCCGACGCGCGCGTGATCAACCTCGTGCTGCGTGTGGGCGAGCTGATGCTGGCCAGCGGTGAGAGCACCGAGGCGGTCAGCGAGGCGATGCTCAGCCTGACGGTCGCGTTCGAGCTGCCCCGGTCGGAGGTCTCGGTCACCTTCACCAACATCTCGCTGTCCACGCACCCGGGCGGGGACCAGCCCCCCATCACCGGTGAGCGTGTGGTGCGCCGCCGCACCCTGGACTACTTCCGCGTCAACGAGCTGCACACGCTGGTGGAGCAGTCGGCCCTGGGCCTGTTGGAGGTCGAGGACGCCACCGCGCGGCTCAAGCAGATCCAGAAGGCCCGCATGCCCTACCCCAACTGGGGCATCGCGCTCGGTTTCGGCCTCATCGCCTCCAGCGCCAGTGTGATGATGGGCGGCGGCCCGATCGTGGCGACGGTGGCGTTCCTGGCCACCGTGCTGGGCGACCGCACCTCGGTGTTCCTGGCACGGCGCGGTGTGGCGGAGTTCTACCAGATGACGTCGGCCGCGGCGGTGGCCTCCACGATCGGTGTGGCGCTGCTGTGGGCCAGCACGGAACTGGATCTTGGGCTCCAGGCCGGTGCGATCATCACCGGTAACATCATGGCGCTGCTGCCCGGCCGCCCGTTGGTGTCGAGCCTGCAGGACGGCATCAGCGGCAGTTACGTCTCCGCGGCCGCCCGCCTGTTGGAAACCTTCTTCACCCTGGGTGCGATCGTCTCGGGTGTGGGTGTGGTCGCCTACACGGCGGTGCGCCTGGGTGTGGACCTGGACCTGGAGAACCTGCCCTCGGCCGGGACCTCCCTGGAGCCGTGGGTGCTGGTGGGCGCGGCCGGCATCGCGATGGCGTTCGCGATCTCCCTGGCGGTGCCGCCCCGGATGCTGCCCGCGATCGGGGTCATGGGCGTGATGATCTGGGTGATCTACGCGGGCCTGCGCTCCTTCCTGGACACCCCGCCCGTGGTGGGCACGGTCGTCGGGGCGGTGGCCGTGGGTGTGGTCGGGCACTGGTTGGCACGGCGCACCCGGCGCCCGGTGCTGCCGTACCTGATCCCCTCGATCGCGCCGCTGCTGCCCGGGAGCATCCTCTACCGGGGGCTGATCGAGATCACGCACGGAACCACGGTGGCGGGCCTGCTGAGCATCGTGGAGGCGGTCACGGTCGGGCTGGCGCTGGGTGCCGGGGTCAACCTCGGTGGTGAGCTCGTACGGGCGTTCCAGCGCGGCGGTCTGGCCGGCGCGGGAATGCGCAGCCGTCCGGCTGCCCGGCGTACGCGCGGCGGGTACTGAGGCCCCGCGGAGGCCCCGACACGCCTCCGGAAGGGGTTGTGCGGCGCCGGTTCGGTTCTGTCCGCATCGGGCCAGAACCCGCGCATGACCTGCGCCGTCTCACCGGGTGAGAGCGAACGGCAACAGCGGTGCCACCACATTCGATCCCAAACGTGCACACGCATGTGATGTGAACCACTACTCTTGGCGTCAGCTCGACGACGAGCACCTGATGACCGAAAGGCGTTCCCATGTGCAGCCACGAACCTGCCTGCCCCTCTTCCGAGGATGTCGACCGCGAGGCCGCGCGGGTCGTCGCCAGCCACCCGGAGCAGGGTTGGAGCCTGCTCTGCAACGGGGTCGTCATGTTCGACGACACCGGGGAGCTGCTTCCCGACGGGGCCGTGGTCGCCCCGCACCGCCCCCGCGCCGCGGCCTGACCCCGCCGCGCAGGCCGGGCATCCCCGAGCGGGGTGTCCGGCCTCCGGTGTGCCGGTGCCTGCCCTGGGTCAGGTGTGGTCGGGCCAGCCCTCGGGCAGCACGTCCTGGCCGCCCATCGCCTCGGTGAGTCTGCGCCGGAAGTCCGCGTGCACGTCCTGCCCCCACACGAGATCGCCGGGTGTGCGCAACGCCTGCTCCATGGCCTCGCGCAGGACGGCGGGGCGCACCTCCCCCTCGGCGACCGGGACCCCGAGGTGGTTGTGCATCTGGGTCACGACCGCGAAGAGCTCGCCGGCGAGGGCCGGGGCGCTGGCGGTGGCCACGGCCTCCTCCAGGTAGGGCTCCCACCAGGGCTCCCCCGCTCCCTCCTGCTCCTGCTCGTCGGAGGCGGCGAACCCGCGCCGCAGCCGGTGGCGCACGTGGGCGACGGTCTCGCCGTCACGGTTGTCCAGCCCCACGCGCCAGGCGCGTGCGGAGGACTCGGGGTCCCCGCGCAGCGCCAGGAGCCCGGCCAGGAGTTCCACGGCCGCGGCCGAGGTGCGCGGGCCCGGACGGGCGGCGTCCGCGTCGGAGGTGTCGGCGGCGTCGACGACCGCGCCCGCGTCGGCGATGGCGTGTTCCAGGTGGGCGGCCGAGCGCAGCAGGCGCAGGCCGGGGTCGTCGGACAGGGAGAGGCCGCGCTCGACGGCGGCGGCCGCGGCGCCCGGCAGCCCGCGTTCGAGCAGACGCCCGGCCAGGTCGCGGGCGGCCTCCACGACGGTGTCGGCGTGCAGGCGGCTGATGGGGTCGGAGGCCGCGGGCAGGGTCAGCGCCGCCTCCCAGTGTTCCTCGGCCACCCCGCTCGCGCCCCGGCCCTCGGCCTCGCGGGCGAGACCGTAATGGGCGACGGCGGCGTGGGCGGGGCCGCCGATCTCCAGAAGGCGGTGCCAGGCCCGTTCGGCATCGGCGTGCTCGCCCTCCTGCTCCAGCGACAGGGCCAGGTGGTGGGCGGCGCGCGGGCCGAAGCGCTGGTCTCCGGTGGCCATCGCGCGGCGTGCGGCGTCGCGGGCGGCGGCGAGGTCCCCGCGCTGGTCCTGGACCACGGCCAGGCCCAGCAGGGCGCGTGCTTGCAGACGGGGGCGGGGGTTGGCCGCCACGGCACGTTCGTAGAGCGCGGCGGCGCGTTTGAGGTGCCCGTTCTCGGCGAGGTCCTGCGCCTGGTCGCACAGGTCCGCGGCGTCCTCGGCCCCTGGTGCGGCGCCGTCGTCGGGGTGGTCCTCGGGGTCGGTGGCCTCGGGCGGTTCGGGGGCTCCGGAACGTGCGGGGGATCCGGGCGTGGTGGTCATGCGTACCGCTTTCGGTGGGGGCTCTCGTCGGGGCGCGCGGGCGTGGGGCCACTGTAACGCGGGCGGACCCGGCGTCCGAGCGCACACGACGGGGGCCGCCCGGCGGACGGCCCCCTCGGTACGCGTGGTTCGGTGGTGGTCCGGTTCTAGATCTCGAAGGCCTCCGGCGGCGGGCAGGAGCAGACGAGGTTCCGGTCGCCGTAGGCCTGGTCGATGCGGCCCACCGGCGGCCAGTACTTGTCCTGGCGCAGGGACGGCAGCGGGTAGGCGGCCTCGGAGCGGCTGTAACCGTGCTCCCAGGCCTCGGCGGTGACCATCTCCGCGGTGTGCGGCGCGTTGACCAGGGGATTGTCCTCGCGGTCCCACTCACCCGAGGCGACCTTGTCGATCTCGTGGCGGATCTCGACCATGGCCTGCACGAAGCGCTCGAGCTCGGCGAGGTCCTCGCTCTCGGTCGGCTCGACCATGAGCGTGCCGTTGACCGGGAAGGACATAGTCGGCGCGTGGAAGCCGTAGTCCATCAGGCGCTTGGAGACGTCCTCGTTGCTGACGCCGGTCTCCTTCTGCAGCGGGCGCAGGTCGATGATGCACTCGTGCGCGACCAGGCCGTCGGCCCCGGTGTAGAGGACCGGGAAGTAGGGCTCCAGGCGCTTGGCGAGGTAGTTGGCGGAGAGCACGGCGATCTCGGTGGCCGAGCGCAGGCCCTCCTCCCCCATCATCCGCACGTAGGCCCAGGAGATCGGCAGGATCCCGGCCGAACCGAAGGGGGCCGCCGAGACCGGGCCGACCCCGGTGTGCGGGCCGGCGTCGGGCTGGCTCGGGTGGTTGGGCAGGAACCCGGCCAGATGGGACCGGACCGCGACCGGACCGACGCCGGGGCCGCCGCCACCGTGCGGGATGCAGAAGGTCTTGTGCAGGTTGAGGTGGCTGACGTCGGCGCCGAACTCGCCGGGCTTGGCCCAGCCCAGGAGCGCGTTGAAGTTGGCGCCGTCGATGTAGACCTGACCGCCGGCCTCGTGGACCATGCGGCACACCTCGGTGATGGTGCCCTCGAAGACCCCGTGCGTGGACGGGTAGGTGACCATGATCGCGGCGAGGTCGTCGGCGTGCTTCTCGGTCTTGGCCGCCAGGTCGTCGAGGTCGACGTTGCCGCCCTCGTCGCAGGCGACCACGGAGACCCGCATGCCGGCCATCACGGCGCTGGCCGCGTTGGTGCCGTGCGCGGAGCTGGGGATCAGGCACACGTCGCGGTGGGCCTCGCCCCGGGAGCGGTGGTAGCCCCGGATCGCCAGGAGCCCGGCCAGCTCGCCCTGGGAGCCGGCGTTGGGCTGCAGGGAGACCGCGTCGTAGCCGGTGACCTCGGCGAGCCAGGCCTCGAGGTCGCGGATGATCTCGACGCTGCCCTCGGCCTGGTCGAGCGGGACGAAGGGGTGCAGCGTGCCGAACTCGGGCCAGGTGACCGGCTCCATCTCCGTGGTGGAGTTGAGCTTCATGGTGCATGAGCCCAGCGGGATCATGGTGCGGTCCAGCGCCAGGTCGCGGTCGGAGAGCCGGCGCATGTACCGCAGGATCGCCGTCTCGCTGCGGTGGGTGTTGAAGACCGGGTGGGTCAGGTAGTCCATCCGTCGAGCGAGGGTGTCGGGGATGCGGTCGGCCTCGCCGTCCACGACCGGGCCGTGCTTGGCGGCGGAGCGGTCGGCTTCGCCGAAGGCGGCGAGCACCTGCTCGAGGTCGGCCTCCGAGGTGGTCTCGTCGACGCTGACGCCGACGGTGCGCTCGTCCGCGGCCAGGAGGTTGTACCCGCGCTCCAGTGCCGCCTCCAGGACCCGGGCGGAGCTGGGGACCCGCACACGCAGGGTGTCGAAGAAGCCCTGGTGCACGATCTCGAAGCCGCGCTCGGTGAGGGCGTCGGCCAGCGCGGCGGTGCGGGTGTGCACCTGCCGGGCGATGGCCCGCAGACCGTCGGGGCCGTGGTGGACGGCGTACATGCCGGCCATGACGGCCAGGAGCACCTGGGCGGTGCAGATGTTGCTGGTGGCCTTCTCGCGCCGGATGTGCTGCTCGCGGGTCTGCAGAGCCAGCCGGTAGGCGGGGCGTCCGGCGTTGTCGACCGAGACGCCGACGAGGCGGCCCGGGAGCTGGCGGCGCAGCTTCTCGCCCACGGCCATGTAACCGGCGTGCGGGCCGCCGAAGCCGAGCGGTACACCGAAGCGCTGGGTGGAGCCGACCGCGATGTCGGCGCCGAGGTCGCCGGGGCTGCGCATCAGGGTCAGGGCCAGGATGTCGGCAGCCACGACGGCCAGGGCGCCGCGCTCGTGTGCGCTCTCGATGACGGCGGAGGGGTCGCGGACCTCCCCGGACGAGGTCGGGTACTGCGCGAGCACGCCGAAGGCCTCGCCCTCGGGCAGCCCCTTCGACAGGTCGGCGACCACGACCTCGATCCCGAGGGGCTCGGCGCGCGTGCGCAGCACCTGCAGGGTCTGGGGGAAGACGTCGGAGTCGACGACGAAGACGTTGCTCTTGGCCTTGGTGGCGCGGCGGGCCAGCGTCATGGCCTCGGCCGCGGCGGTGGACTCGTCGAGCAGGGAGGCGCCCGAGACCGGGAGCCCCGTCAGGTCCGAGACCACGGTCTGGAAGTTGAGCAGGGCCTCCAGGCGGCCCTGGGAGATCTCGGGCTGGTAAGGCGTGTACGCCGTGTACCAGGCCGGGTTCTCCATGATGTTGCGCAGGATGACCGGCGGGGTGTGGGTCCCGTAGTAACCGCGCCCGATCAGCGAGGTCGTGACCTGGTTGCGCGCGGCCAGACCCCGCAGTTCGGCCAGGGCCTCGGCCTCCCCTGCCGGTTCGGGAAGGTCCAGCGGGGCTTGGCGGCCGGGGCCGGTGAGGATGGACTCGGGGACGGCGGCGGCCATGAGCTCGGCGGTGGAGCCGTGGCCGACGGTCTTGAGCATCTCCTCGGTCTCGGCCGGGGACGGGCCGATGTGCCGGTCGGCGAAGACCCGGGCGGGTGTCCCGTGGGTGTGGGGCGACTGTTCTGGCACGGAGACCTCCTGGTGACAGGGCCGAACGGATCGGCGGTGTTCCTCACGGTCTCCCCCTCTGTCACCGGGCGCGCGGGCACCGGCTCCAGAGTGGCCTCCTCCGCGCGGTCCGTGGTGCCTGAGAGGTTACTGGGGAGTATTGCCCCGTCGGCGCCCCGTTCCCGAGGTCTCTCCCGCGCGGTATTGACGGCCTATGACGTTGTCGTGTCATACGAACAGGGAAATGTCGTCTTCATCCCCATTGCAACCACGACGGTACTTGATGGTGCCCCAGAACACCCAGCCCACCCGCGCTCCGAGCGCCCGCTTGTGCAGCACCCCACACGACGGTCCCCACGCATGCGTGGGGCCGGCCGTTCTCAGCCGGTACGGCGCTCGCGCCGGCGCCGCGCCAACTCGTCCACGGCCTGCGGGGCGGAGGACTGGGGCAGATCGGCGCGCTCCTCGGGAGCGACCACACCGAGCGCCTCCTCCAACTCGCGCCAGACGTTGGCCAGCGCCAGGCCGAACATGCCCTGGCCGCGCTGCATGAGGTCGACGACCTCGTCGGGCGTCGTGCATTCGTAGACACTGACGCCGTCGCTCATGAGGGTGATCCGGGCCAGGTCCTGGGCGGCGCGGCCGCGCAGGTGTTCCACGGCCGTACGGATCTGCTGCAGGGAGATCCCGGTGTCCAGCAGACGCTTGGCCACCTTGAGCAAGAGGATGTCGGGGAGGCTGTAGAGGGGGGCGTTGTGGGCACCGTTGCGCACGCTCGGCTCCACCAGGCCGGTTCTGGCCCAGTAGTCGAGTTGACGGTAGGTCACTCCGGCAGCCGTACACGCTGCCGGGCCCCGATAACCGACGTCCATAGGCAGCGCCACCACGTCCTCTTCGCCCAGTAGGCCTCGCTGCCCCGCCAGCCGCAGCGCGGACCTCCGGTCCTGGGGATCCTGCTTACCGCCCGCTACCGCCACGCCGACCTCCGGCTCCTCGTCCCACGGCGGTCTCGACAGGGGATGTCCACTTGAGGGAACGGATGCGCCGTGGGTTCCACTGCACCGACGGTAGGACGAGGCAAAGACAGCGTCAACGACACCCCACGGCGCGTCGCGGCGCGAGCACACCGCAGGACCGGACTCATCGGTCCGCCCTTGCTCCGCGGGCGTTCACTCCGGTTCCCAAGGTCATGTCCACCGACCAATCTATCATCGCCGAACCCTGCATCGTCGCAGGTCACAGCAGTGTCGGGCGGGCACACGAACGCCGGGCCCTGCAGGGCCCGGCGCCAGGGCCGACTCAGGTTCTGCGGCCGAAGTCCTCCGGCGAGATGTTGTCCAGGAACTCGCGGAAGGCCTCGACCTGGTCCTCCTGCTCGTCCGGGATCGGCATGCCGGCCTCCTCGATCACGTCCTCGTGGGCGTAGATCGGGGTGCCCGTGCGCAGAGCCAGGGCGATGGAGTCCGACGGGCGTGCGCTGACCTCGACACCGTTGTCGAAGACGAGCTCGGCGTAGAAGATGCCGTCCGACAGGCCGGTGATGCGGACCGCCTCCAGGCCGGCCTCCAGGGCATCGAGCACGTCGCGGAACAGGTCGTGCGTCAGCGGCCGTGCGGGCGCCACACCCTGTTGTGCGAGTGCGATGGCGGTCGCTTCGACCCCGCCGATCCAGATCGGCAGGTAGCGGTCGCCCTCGGCCTCCTTGAGCAGGACGATCGGTTGGTTCGAAGGCATCTCAACCCGGACGCCGACGACCTCCATGTGTTTCACAGCGTCTCCGTCCCACGAGTCGTCATGCCGGATGCGCGCTCTTCCCTGCTCTTGGTCGGATCAGGACCCGAAGGCGAAATCGGCACCCTTCGTTACAAAGCTCTCCGGCGGCGGGGGACCGCAAACCTCCCGGCCCACCGCCGCCGACTGCGACGTTCTCAGCGGCGCGGCTTGGTAAGCAGGACCATACGGAACTTGCCGATCTGGATCTCGTCGCCGCCGCCCAGCTCGGCCTCGTCGACCGGCTCGCGGTTGACGTAGGTGCCGTTGAGGCTACCCACGTCGCGGACCCCGAAGCCGTTGCCCCTGCGGAAGAACTCCACGTGGCGGCGGGAGACGGTGACGTCGTCCAGGAAGATGTCGCTGTTGGGGTGGCGCCCGGCGGTGGTCACGTCACTGTCCAGCAGGAACCGGCTCCCGGCGTTGGGGCCGCGCCGGACCACGAGCAGGGCCGTTCCGGGAGGGAGCGCGTCGGCGCTGCCCGAGTCCTCGCCCCCGGATTCGTCCCCCGATTCCTCCTCGTCCAGGACCTGTATGCCCGAGATCGAGATGGTGGACGTGACGTCTCCGGCGGCGTCGCCTCCCCCCTGGGGCCGTGGGCTGTCCTGTTCGGCCCTGCGGATGGGGGTTCCACAGTGGGAGCAGAAACGGGCATCATCCGCAACGGCGTGACCGCACTGCGTGCAGTAAACGCTCGACATAGGTCGGCTCGGCCTCCTACCGCACGGGGCGGTGCTTGATTCGGCTGATCGGTGGCACGCCCCCGAGCCGGTGCGGGCCGGGGCCCGCACACCGCCGGGAACGAGGCGAGGCGGTGGGCCATCACTGCGGCTGGGCCGCCTCGCACGGTCGGTCGCTAGGTCTCATCCCCCATGTTGTACTCCTTGTCACCCTCCGGGAGGTGTCCGCCGTTGCCGGGACTCCCGGTGCGGGTGGTGACTCGGCGCTCAGGGAACACTCGACTTTAAACCATATCCCTGTCCAGGCAGGGTTCTGCTCCTCCTCGGCCTGCCGTGGCACCGGGGTGCACGGCACGGTCGGACCGCCGCTCGGCGGGTGGTCGGAGCCAGGCCCGGGGCCGGATCCGCGCCCCCCTGTGAGCGGACACCTGTTCTGGTGCTGATGCGGCCGAGGCGGGTTTGGTTCTCCCCTCAACCGAGGAATTGGTGAATATCTTCCCCGCACGGCACTGAACTGCGGTTTCGCGCCGGAATCCGACCGGTTGACCCCGAGTGCGCGGCCCTCGACTGGAGCGCGGGGCCCGGCCGGCGGCGGGGACGGACACCGGGTGCCCTCCCCACCGCCGGCGGGTGTTCAGCCCTCGGCGCGTTCGACGACCGCCGCCCATTCGTCGAGCAGACGGTGCGCGATGTCGGAGTCGGGACCTTCGGCCCAAAGATGGGTGACGGCCTCCGCGGTGTCCGGGAGCACGAGCGCCCAGCTCCCGTCGGGCTCGACGACGCGCACACCGTCGGTGGTGTCCAGTTCCCGGTCGCCGGCGGCCTCCACGACCGCACGCATGACACTGCCCTTGATCGCCCACGGGGTCGGCACCGAACGGCGCAGCAGGTGCGCCTGGGGGATGCTGTGGTCGATCCGGCCGACCGAACGCCGGGTGCGCGCCACCAGGCCCAGCAGCCGCACGAACGCGGCGATGCCATCACTGGTGGAGCCGAACTCGGGCACGACGAAACCGCCGCGGCCGTCGCCGGCGAAGACGATCTCCTCGCCGCCGTCCCTGACCGTCTTGGTGAGCTCGTGCGTGGCCGTGGGGGTCCAGCGAACGTGCAGCCCGTGCGAGACCGCCACGGTCTCGGCCACGCGGGTGGTGGTCACCGGCAGGGCCACGGTGCCGCGGCCCCGCTCGGCCGCCACCAGGTCCAGCACGACCAGCAGAGCGCGGTCGTTGTCGATCAGCCCGCCGTTCTCGTCGACGATGAAGAGCCGTTCGGCCACCGGGTCGAAGCGCACACCGAAGTCGGCACCCGACCCCGCCACGAGCTCGCCCAGGCGTTCCAGGTCGCGCATCTTCTTGGCGACGGTGTCGGTGGGAGAGTCCTCGTCCAGGCGGTTGTTGACGGTGAGCACGTCCACGCCGATGCGGCCCAGCAGCGAGGGCAGGATGAGCGAGCTGGTCCCGCCGGCGCAGTCGACCACGACCTTGAGCTCGGCCTCGGCCACCCCGGAGGTGTCCACCGAACGCAACAGATCGTGTGCGTAGGTCTCCACGTTGCGGGAGGGGAAGGACAGCTCCCCGATCTCCCCGGGGAAGGCCCTGCGGTACTCGGCGCGGGAGAAGACCCGGTCGAGCTTGCGCTGGGCCCCGGGCGACAGGTCGGCCCCGTCCCCGTCGAGGAAGACGATGTCGACCGACTCCGGGTCGCCGGGGCTGGTGCGTACGGTGATCCCGCCGGCCACCTCGGTGCGGCCGGTGATGAAACGGGCCACCGGCAGCGGCACCACCTCCAGGTCGCGCACCTCGATCGCCGCGGCCGTCAGTGCGCTGATGATCGCGCGCTTGAGCGTGCGCGCCCCGCGGGAGACGTCGCGCGAGGTGGTCACGACCGCGCCCTTCTTGAGCGTGGTCGCGTAGGCGTTGGCCAGCCGCACGGCCAGTTCCGGCGTGATCTCGACGTTGATCAGCCCCGAGACGCCCCGCGGGCCGAACAGCGAGCGCTGCCCCCTGGACTCCCAGACGACGTTGGAGCTGACCACCGCCCCGGCCTCGATGGTCTTGAAGGGGTAGACCTTGACGTCGTTGTGCACGTAGGCCTCGGACTCGATGACGCAGTCCTCGCCCACGACCGCGCCCTCCTCGATACGCACCGCGGACATGATGTCGGTGTTCTTGCCGACCACCGTGCCGCGCAGGTTGGCGCCGCGCCCGATGAAGACGTTGTCGTGCAGGACCGTGCGGTGGGCGAAGGCCTCCGCACGCACGACCGCGTTGCTGCCCACGACGGAGTACTCGCGCAGTTCGGCGCCGGCCTCGATCTTGGCGTAGTCGCCGATGAACAGCGGGCCCTTGAGCACGGCGGTGGGGTGGACCTCCGAGCCCTCCCCGACCCAGACCCCGGGCGAGACCTCGAAACCGTCGATGTCGACGTCGACCTTGCCGGACAGCACGTCGGCCTGGGCGCTCAGATAGCTCTCGTGGGTGCCGACGTCCTCCCAGTACCCGTCGGCGACGTATCCGTAGAGGGGTTCGCCCTCGGCCAGGAGCTCGGGAAAGACGTCTCCGGACCAGTCCACGACCTCACCCTCGGCCACTCTCTCCAGGACCTCGGGCTCCATGATGTAGATGCCGGTGTTGACGGTGTCGGAGAAGACCTGGCCCCAGGTGGGTTTCTCCAGGAAACGCTGGATGCGGCCCTGCTCGTCGACGATGATGATGCCGAACTCGAGCGGGTTGGGCACCCGTTTGAGGGCGATGGTGACCTTGGCGCCGCTCTCACGGTGGAAGCGGACCATGTCGGTGAGGTCGATGTCGGTGAGCGCGTCGCCGGAGATGACCATGAAGGGTTCGCCGCGCAGGTGTTCCTCGGCGTTCTTCACGCTGCCGGCGGTGCCCAACGGCACCTCCTCGGCAACGTAGTTCAGCTTCATGCCGAGTTCCTCGCCGTCACCGAAGTAGTTGCGGATCAGTGTGGCCAGGAACTGCACGGTCACGACGGTCTCGGAGAAACCGTGGCGGCGGAGCAGGCGCAGGACGTGCTCCATGATGGGCTTGTTGACGACCGGCAGCAGCGGCTTGGGCTGGTTGGCGGTCATCGGGCGCAGGCGGGTGCCTTCACCGCCTGCCATCACGACGGCTTTCATGGGGGGCGTGGGCTGGGGGGTGCCGGAGGCGGCCCCGGACTCGGTCGGGGCGCTCATCAGCGGAACCTCCGTACGGCCGCGCGTGCGGGGGATCTGGTGTGTTCGTGCGGCAGGCGACGCGCACCGTCGCGCGCGGCGGGACATGTGCTCATGCGGAGACGACACTCCCTTTCCATCCGGATGGACTCGGGGTGAGCCGTCCCGCCGGACGTCAGCGGTCTCCGGCGTCTCCGGATCGGGTCGACCCGGCCCCGTGGCCCGGGGTGTCGCCGCCGGGGGCCTCATGGCGAGTGCCCGCTCGATCAGCGCGTTCGTCGCGTCGGGTCCGGCCGATCAGGCGCAGACCCTGTACGGCGTAGAGCAGTCCGGCCCACCAGTAGAGAGCCGTTCCCCACAGGGCGAAGGCCCAACCCATGATTCTGGCCACATCCCCGACGGCACCGGGGTATCCGGCCAGGAAGAGCAGGGGAAACGCGTAGAGGAGGCACATCGTCGCGGCCTTGCCCGCGAAGTTGACCGGCAGCGGGCCGTAGCCGAAGTGGCGCAGCAGGGGCAGCGCCCCGATGATGAGCACGTCGCGCAGCACGAGGATGGCCATGAGCCACCACGGCACGATGCCCCTCACGACGAGGCCGAGCAGCGCCGCGAAGATGTAGAGCCGGTCGGCCAGGGGATCGAGGATCTGCCCCAGTTTGGAGGCCTGGTTCCAGGCGCGGGCGATCTTGCCGTCGAGCCAGTCGCTGAGCCCGGCCAGGGCCAGTACGACCAGGGCGAGCACGTCGGCCCTGGGGACCAGGACGAGCCACAGGAACAGCGGCACACCCAACAACCGGAGCATGCTCAGGAGGTTGGGAACCGTCCAGATGCGGTCACTGACCACCGGGCTGCCCACATCGCCCCCCGCCGTGTGTCTGCCGTCGTGATCCGATCGCCCCATGGCGCCAACGATAACCGGCGGGCACTGGACGGCCCTCCGGCACACTGGGCACCGGCCTCACCACTGCTGCCACCTGCGTCCCGTCGTGTGGCGCCCGTCCGCACACCGGCCCTGCGTGCGGAGACGATCGCCCGCCAATCGTAGCGTGTACGTTTAGTCCGTTTTTACAGGAATGACAACGCATAGCCGGTTTGCGTGTTCGTCCTCCACTGGGACCAACGCAGCGCCGGGCCCCGAGGGTTCCCGTGTGACCCCGGTGGCACAGGATCGGCCCGGCCTGCTGCGCCGCGATCGGGAGCCGGGGCCGGGGCCGCCTCACCCGGGCAGGGCCTCGCCGATCTCCCGCAGGGCCTCGGGGCCGGTGGGCTCGTTCGTACGCAGGCCGAGTTCGACCGTGCCCAGGCCGGCGAAGCGCTCCCGGGTGGCCCGCAGCGCCTCCTCGGTGTCGGGTCCGGCGGCGCCGGGCTCGGGGATCTGGTTGACCACCACGGGCGCGAGCACGAACCCGGCCTCGGAGAGCTGCTCGACGGCGCGTGCGGTCTCGGCCAGCACCATGCGCCGGGCCAGCGTCACCAGCATCACCTGCGAGTCCCGGCGCAGGAGCACCGCGGCGTGCTCCAACCGGTGACGGCGTTCGTTGAGGCGCTTGAGGAGCGGGTCCTCGGCCATGTCGGGGCCGCGGTCGGAGACCACGTCGGCGAAGGCCTCGGCGCGGGCGGCCCGCTCGCGCTGGCGGGTCAGGCCCAGCACCCACGGGGTGAGCAGGGTGGGCAGGTTGAGCAGGCGCAGCAGGTGGCCGGTCGGTGCGCTGTCCACGACCAGGGCGTCCCAGCGGCGGCCGACCTCCTCCATCCGGTCCACGAGCAGGTCGGCCAGCGCGGACTCGGCCATCCCGGGGCTCGATCCGGCCTGCTTCAGGTGCCGGTGCACGGCCGGCATGATCTCGTGCGGCACCGCGTCCTGGGCGTCGTCGGCGACCTGGGCGATACGGCGGCGCACGGCGGCGTCGGCGTCGGGTTCGGCCGCCCACAGGTTCGGTGCGACCTCGACCGGTTCGTCGCCCAGGTCGCGTTCGAGGGCGTCTCCCAGGGAGTGTGCCGGGTCGGTGGAGACCACCAGAGTGCGCCGCCCCTGCCCGGCCAGGGTCAGGCCGCGGGCGGCGGCCAGGGTCGTCTTGCCCACGCCGCCCTTGCCGCCGACGAAAGTGATGGGCGCGCTCAACAGCATCCTCCTGGACCGCCGAAATCGTCCCGCCCCATGCGCTGGTGCCATTCGTGCAGGTCGGCCACCATGTACGGGATCAGGTCCAGTGTCTCGTAGGCGACGGGGTTGTCCACGCCGAGGGTCTCGGTGAGCAGCAGCGCGCGCAGGGTGTCCTGCTGGGTACGGGCCTCGCGTTCGCGGGCGTGGCCCCAGCGCGCCTCGAAGACCTGCTGGTGGAAGTCCTCGACGCGGCGCCAGGCCCTCACGGTGCGGCGCCAGGCCCGGCCGAAGCGGCCGGACCCGGCGCCCTCGTCCCCGGCGCTCACGGGGTCCGCCCCCGCGTGCGTCCGTGGTCGGTGCGGTGCACCTACTTCTCCTCCTCCGGGCGGTCCTTCACGGCGGCCTCGTCCCGGTCCTGCCCGTCCTTGCGGCCGCCGACGACAGTGCCGCCCTCGGCCACGACCTGGTCGGTCTCGGACGAGGGGTCGATCGGGTCGGCAGTGCCGCGGAAAGTGTCGCGCAGGGCCACGAAGGCCTCGACGATCATCCAGAGCGCGAGCACCAGGATGATGGTGTCCAGCGGGGCCAGCAGGAACATGTCCAGGGCGCTGCCGGTGTCGAGGAAGCCGATGAGCTGCTCGATGAGCGCCCAGACCGTCATGAACAGCAGGAAGACCAGCGGGATGACGACCACGATCGGGTTGCGCCCCCGCTTGGCCACCCACACCGCGATGACGGCCAGCGCGAGGCCGGCGGTGAGCTGGTTGGTGGTACCGAAGAGCACCCAGAGCGTGCCCAGGGCGAAGTCGCCGGGCACCATCGCCAGACCGAACGGCAGGGCCACCGCGACCAGCGTGGTGAGCGACAGGTTGCGGGAGAAGCCGCGGAAGGCGCGGTTGGCGGAGCTGCCGGACTCGAAACGGCTCGCCGCCAGCAGCGACATCTCCTGCAGGATATAGCGCTTGAGACGGACCGCCGTGTCGAGGGTCGTCACGGCGAAGCTGACGATGATGAGCGCGCCGAAGACCTGCGCGGTGCTCTCGGGGATACCGAGGTTGCTTGCGAACCCGGCCACACCGTCGACGAACATGCCCTGCGGGTCGGCGCCCGCGTCTCCCCAGGTGGCGTAGAGCGAGGACCACTCGATGCCCTGGTTGCCGCTGAAGAGCATGACACCGGCGGTGCAGGCCAGGATCGAGGCCAGGGCCAGGGAGCCCTCACCGAGCGCGGCCATGTAACCGACGTACCGGGAGTCGGTCTCCTTGTCGATCTGCTTGGAGGTCGTGCCCGACGCGACCAGGCTGTGGAAGCCCGAGACCGCACCGCAGGCGATGGTGACGAACAGCAGCGGGAAGATCGAGGGCGAGTCGGCCGGCACGTCACGGAAAGCGGGTGCGGCGATGGTGTTCATACCCACCAGCACCCCGGCCGCGATGACCACCAGCGCCACGACCAGCTGGTGCTGGTTGATGTAGTCGCGCGGCTGCAGCAGCATCCACACCGGCAGGCGCGAGGCGATGTAGGCGTACAGGAACAGGATGAGGATCCACAGCACGGTGCTGCTGATACCGGTGGCCTCGGCGACCGGGTCCAGAGTGATGGGCATCAGCTGGCCCAGCGGGATGCAGGCGTAGAGCGTGACCAGCGCGATCAGGGAGGGGATGAGCGCCGCGGTGCGCTTGCGGTAGACGATCTGGCCGACGGCGATGGCCAGCGGCAGGGTCACGGCGGTGGGGAGCACGGCGGCCGGGTGCTGCTCCAGCAGACCGGCCACGACGATGGCGAAGACCGCGTTCACCATCGTGACCAGGAAGAAGATGATCAGCAGGAACAGCACTCGCGCACGCCGGCTGATGACGTCGCCGGCCAGGGTGCCGATGCTGCGGCCCTTGTGTCGGACCGAGACGGCGATGGAGCCGAAGTCATGGGCTCCGGCGGCGAAGATGGTGCCCAGCACCACCCACAGCAGAGCGGGACCCCATCCCCAGAAGACGGCGATGGCGGGCCCGACGATCGGGGCCGCGCCGGCCACGGAGATGAAGTGGTGGGCCAGGACGATGTGCTTGTTGGTCGGAACGAAGTCGACACCGTCGTTGTAGGCGTGCGCCGGAGTGACGAAGCTCGGCTCCAGCGCATAGACCCGTTTGGCCAGGTAGACGGAGTAAAAGCGGTATCCCAGGGCGAAGAGCGCCAGGGTACCGAGGAGTACCGCTGCTGCGGGCATAGGGGGAGACGTCCTTACTGCTATGTGTCCCAGATGGTGAGACGTGGAAAAGGTGCCCAGGTGGGGGCCGGTCCTTTAAGGTGCCACAGAAGTTAACATGCGTGATACTCCTCCGAAAGGTACGACCTGTGCAGGACTTTCACGATCTGTGGCGGCGCTCGACGGTCGCCGAACTCAGTTGGCTGTCCCCCGGCGGCCCGTGCGGCATTCCCGTGGTCCCGTTGGACGACGGGGGCCGACCGTGCGCCGCGCTGCCCCTGTCACTGTTGCCGGAGATCGACTCACTACCAGGGCGGGCCGCGCTCAGCGTGACGGTCCCCGGGGTGGCCGACCCCGACCGCCCCGGGCAGGTGGCCGTGGGCCCGGTCGAGGTGCGCCTGGACCCGCGCGGAAAGCTTTTCGGCGGAGAACTCGTCGAGCAGGAAGCGCACAAACACCCGCCCACGCGCCTGCGTGCCGGCAGCCTGATGGCCCGGAACGAGAATTGGTGGTGGATGGGCCGTGCACTGGTGTTCCTTTCCGAGGCGGAGTCTGTCCACACAGTGAGACCGCGTTCCTCGGCCGACCACGCGCTGCTCGTGCGCGAGGAACACGGTGCCCCGGCGGTGCGGGTGGTCTCCTCCCCCGACTGGTCGGTGCGCACCGACCGCCCGTCCCTGCCGTTGGCGGACGCGGGCGGCACCGCGCTCGAGGGGCGCGGTGAGAAGGTCCTGGTCTTCGGGCACCAGGCCAGCCCCGACTTCGAACGTTGGGAGCGCTGGACCCGCGAGGGCACGCTGACCGGGCAGGACCTGGTCGTGGCCGGTGCCGAGGGCGGCCCCGACCCCTCCCCCAGGCCGTTCGGGCTGTTGGAACGCCTGCGCAACCACCGCGAGGTCGAGCGCGCGTGCACGGCCGGCGTCGCCGAGCTCGAGCGCCGCGAACGCCTCTGATCCCTCATCGTGCCGCCGCCGCTCATCCGAGGATGCGGGCCGCCTCGCGCAGCCCCGACAGCATGGCCCCGTGCACGGTCGCGGTGTGTTCGACCTCGGTCGCCTCACCCGCGAAGAAGACCCGCTCGCCGATCGGTTCGGCCAGCGCGGTGCGGTCGTCGTCGGTGGAGCCCACCGCGTTGAAGGAGAAACTGCCCCGGGCGAAGGGCTCCTCCATCCAGTCGGTGAGCAGGTGGTCGACGGGGTCGGGGGCCTTGCGGAACATGGTGCGGATCGAGGCCATGGCGTGCTCGACGACCTCGCCCTCCTCCATCTGCGCGAGGAAGCGGGCCGCGCGCCCGCCGTTGCGGCAGATCAGGACGGGTGCGCCGAGGACCCGCTGGGCCGCGTACCAGTGGAACCAGGTGCCCTCCTCGGTCCCCAGGTGCACCAGGACCTCGGCGTCGCCCCAGAAGACGTCGTCGAAGCGGAGGAAGAGTTTCTCCAGGCGCCCGTTGCCGAGCCGCTCGACGGCGCCGGTCTTGTCCTCCGGGAGCCCGGGCTCGAAGGCGACCTGCCCGGCCTTGAGCACCCCCAGCGGGAGGGTGACCAGGACCCGGTCGGCGGTCAGGGTCTCGTCGCCGTCGGGGGTGTCCACCGCCACGCGCACGCCGTCGCCGTCGTGTGCGATCGAGGTGACCACGTGCTCCAAGCGCACGTCCAGGCCGCGCGCGAGGTGGTCGGTCAGTTGGCTCATGCCGTCCGGGAAGACCACGTCGTCGCCGCTGAACTCGTGCAGCGAGGCCACGGCGGCGAAGGCGATCTCCTCGGGCTCGGCACCGTGGTCGCCCTCGGCCAGGCGGTGGGCGATCTCCTTGGCGTCGCGGGCGCGCCCGCGGAAGAGGTTGGCGTCCAGCAGGGCCTGGTCGATGCCCTCCTCCATGGACTCGCGTTCGCCGGCGCCGACCGTGGTCCAGTACATGTGCTCGTGCAGGAGGTTGACGTCCTCCATGTTGCGCCGGTGGCGGTCGAAGAGCAGGCGCCGGCCCTTGGGGTCGTAGGCGGTCTCGGTGGTGCGGTTGAAGGCGGTGGTGCGCACGCCGGTGTCGCGGACCAGGGCGGACAGCGGGTTGTTCTCGTCGCCGTGCATCCAGGAGGCCCCGGCGTCCAGGACCGTGCCCTCCCAGTCGTGCACGGAGTGGATGCGTCCGCCGGTGCGGGCCTGCCCCTCGATCACGGTGACCCGCTCGCCGGCCTCGGCGAGGCGGTCGGCGGCGGCCAGACCGGCCATGCCCGCGCCGACGACGAGGGTGTGCCCGCGCCCAGGGGCCGATTCACGGCCGCGGGGCTCGGGTTCGGTGTGCTCCGGACCGCCGCCGGCGACCTCCTCCTCGGTGATCTCCCCGCTGACGTCCCCCCGGTCAGCCATGGCGTTCCCCCTTGCGTGCTCGTCGTACCGTGCGACCCTACGGTCGCGGTGTGTCCCCGGTCTCGAGGACACACCCGGGCCGGTGGAGCGCCTCCGCCCCACCGGCCCGGGCCGCCCCTCACCTCTGCGAGGGCGGGTGGCCCTGCTCGTCCTCCAGCTCGATGCGTTCGCTGCGGCGTGTGCCCTGTACGTGTTCCTCGTGGCTGACCATGCGCTTGCGCACGTGGACACGTTCGACGGGCACCTGTTTCTTGGAGACCACGGTCCGCTCCTCGTAGAGGGTGAAGATCTGTTCGTCCTCACCGATGGGAGCGTCGAGGTCCTCGCCCTCGTCGGAGACGTCGACGGGGTGGCGCTCGATCTCGAGCTCCTCCCTGCGCAGCGTCACGGTCTCGTCGTAGTCCTCGGCGTCGACGTACCTGTGCAGGCGCGCACGGCCGATCTCGACCCGTTCGACCCCGATGTCGACCTGTTCCTCGGAACGTGTCATGGTCACGTCCTCGGCGAAGGCCTCGCCCCAGGCCTGCTCACCGTCGGTCTCGGCGCCGGCCCCGGTCTCGGGAGCGGTCGTGCTGTCGGTGGTGACCGGCATCGGCACGGTGTCGGGCCGCTGCGTGCTCCGGGCCTCCGGGACGGAGGACGTCGGGGCGGTGCCCTCGGGCGCTGCGCTCCCGGAGGCGGCCCGGCCCTCGGTGGTGTCTTCGGAGACGACGCCCGGGGTGCCGGACTCGGTGACGACGTCCTCGGTCCCCGTGGTCTCGGTCGCCGCGCTGCCGGTGGCCGCCCGGGCGTGCGGCTCGGTCGCGGCCACCGGCGGTGTGGTCTCCGCGTGCTCGTCACCCGGGCGCATGGAGACGTCGGCCTCGGAGTAGCCGGTTCCCGGATGCATGCTGTCGTCGGTCTCGCGGTCGGTCACCGGAACGTCGGAGTAGCCGCGCTCGTGGCGGCCCGCACGCTGGTTCGGGACCATGACGTGCTCGGCGTAGTAGTCCCTGACCTGCGCCTCGGTCTCGGGTGAGATGTGGGTCCCCGAGTCGACGTGCGGCGCGTCCTTGACGGTGGACTTGTCGTAGGGGACCTGGAGGTCCTCCTGGTGGGGCTGGGCCCCCTGCAGAGGCACCAGGGTCTCCTTGCGCCCGAACAACCCGGTGTGCACCGACACCCAGCTGGGTTCGTTGGTGCGGTCGTCCAGGTAGACCTGGTTGATCTTGCCGACGCTGTGCCCCTCACCGTCCAGGAGCTGGTGTCCGATGAGGTTCTCCGGCCTGAGGTCGTGTGCCACGGTCTTCCCCGTTCGTGGATGGTTCACGGCACTGGGACGCCTGCGGGTCGCCCCCGCCGGGCGGTCGGCCCCGGGGGCCTCCCGCTCCGCACTGCTGCGGTCTCATACCCGTACATATCAGGCACGACGATGGCGGACCCACAGTATGGACGGAACGCAGACCGAGCCTTGACCTGCACTTGGGCGTACACGAAGCGCCCGCCGCCGGTCGGACCGGCGGCGGGCGCGGGGATTCAGGGGCGGAGGATCAGACCTTGCGCCACTCGGGCACCCAGGCCCCGTCCTCCACGGTGTAGTCGCCGAACAGCGCCGGGGCCTCCTCCTTGAGGGTGCCGCCGATGCGGTCGAAGAGCAGGCGGATCTCCTCCTCCGCGCCGGGAGCGGTGCGGGCCTCGATGGCGTGGCGCAGGGTGCGCACGTTCGCGGTCCACACCAGGCCGGTGGCCACGCCCTCGGGGGCGAAACGGCGCATGAAGGAGGTCTTGTGCTTCTTCTCGGCGAACTTGACGCCCTCGTCGTCCAGGCCGAAGTGCTCGGCCATCCAGAACTGGAACTCCTCCATCTGCTGGAGCATCTGAGAGGCGCGTTCCATGAGCTCGGGGTCGTCCTCCGCCCAGTCCGGGAACCAGAACGGCAGGTCGGTCAGGCGCACGAACCGGAGCGACTCCTGGGAGACGGCCACGCCGGGACGGTGGCGGATGAGCTCGTGGGTGAGCACCCGGGAGACGTTGTGGAGCACGAAGCTGAAGCTGATGTGCTCCAGGACCGAACCGTGCATGCTGCGCAGGAGGTTGCCCAGGTAGGCGTCCTGGTCGGTGCGCACGCGGGTGACGTTGGGGTTCAGGCCCGGCTCCCAGGAGCGGTAGCACAGGCGGCCCGCGAACTCGGCGAGGTTCTGCGGGTCGTTGAGGTGGGTGTCGAGCTCACCGCGGTCGAACCGCTCCAGCCACGCCTCTCCACCGACCTCCTTCAGGTAGTCGGTGATGGCGTCGTAGTCCACCTGCGGACGCGCGACCAGTCGTACCTGCGGCTCGACCCTCTGCACTGTTTGCCTCCCGTCGATTCTCCCCCGCTCCGGGCACACGTGAGAGCCGCGGCCTGGTGTATTCCCAGGACACGGGTGCACGGGTGGGGCGGGGCTGAACAGCCACGTACGAGGGTACACGGCCGCGGCCCCGGCCCCGGCCCGCTCGACCGGGGCCGGAGCCCTGGTGGGGGCGTCAGAAGCCGTAGAAGTAGCCGGGCGTGAGGGCCAGCCCGACGACGATGAGGATGATACCCCACAGGAGCTGCCCTCGGAGCACCCCCAACACGCCGGAGACGAGAACGATGATTCCGAGGATCGTGAGTATGAGTCCCATACACGGCCCCTGTCCGGTCACGGAACGATCAAACCGCCCCAAGGGCAGAGAAACCTGTCGCCGCAGGTCGAAGCGGGTTAAATCTTTCCCTGTGACAACTGTTGTGGGCTCCGGGGCGGTCGTTCCACCCCGGAGCCCGGCCTGCTCTGCCCGATCACGCGTGTGGAGCCGCTCAGAAGTACAGCTCGTCGATGCGCCCGCCGTCCTCGCCGTCGCCGACCCTCAGGTACTCGGGTTCCACGTGCTCGGGGATGTCGAAGACGATCGGACGCGTGTCCTGCTCCCCGGGCTGCAGGCGGGAGGAGGTGACCCCGGTCTCCGACACGGCGGGGCCCGCCGGGATGGAGAACTCGTGCTCGACACCGTCGGAGTCGACGAGGGTCACCTCGGACCCCGTGTGCCAGGACTCCTCGTCGCCGTTGTTGCGCAAGTCCAGCTGGAAGACGATGTGCTGGCCCTCGGGCTCGACGGTCTGCCGTGCGCCCTCGATGGCCCCGACTCCGGTCTCCACCGACGCGACCGAGTACTCCAGGGCACCCGGTTGCACGCTGGTGTCCCCGGCCCCCGTGGTGTCCGAGTCGGCCCCGTCGCCGCCCGAGTCCGCCTCGTCGGCCTCAGCCGTACCACCGCCGTCCTGCTCGGTGGTGGCGGTGCCGTTTTCCTCCTTGGTGACGCGCTCGCTGAGCACGAACACGCCGGCGCCGATACCGAGGACCAGCGCGAGGGCGGCGATCCCTACGCACATGATCACGATCAGGGTCGAGTTCGTGCGGCCGTTACCGTGAGTCATGTCCTGCTCCACATCCATGTCGTCGAGCGGGGATGGCCCCGGACCCGGTCGTCCACCGTGAAACCGCCCCGCGCCGCCGTTCCGGGCTTGTTGCCAGGTTCCGATGGGGCGGGGCAGGGCCGGGTTCGACCGCAGGGGTGACCTGAACCGGCCAGGACAGCGATGACCGAACGCGGTAATCCGCGCGCGGGGTATCGACGAGCGGCGGCCGTCCGAGCCCGCGTAGGACCCGGACGGCCGAGCCTCAGCGCCGTGCCGCACGCAGGGCGCGGGCCACGATCTGCTCGCCCACCCCCGCTGTGAGGATCGACTCGGGGTGGAACTGCACCGCGGCCCAGCCGGTGACGGGGTCCTCGATGCCCATGACGACCGGCCCCTCGTCGGGTTCCCCCTCGAGCACGGCCGTGACCTCGTAGCCCTTGACCTGGTCCGGGAAGGTGTAGGTCGAGTGGTAGCGCGCAGCGGGGAACCGGCCGTCCTCGCCGAGCCCGCTGAGCAGCGACCCGCCGGTGACACGGACCCGGCCGGGCTTGCCGTGCACGGGTTCGTCCAGGGTGCGCAGCTCTCCCCCGGCGTGCTCGACCATGCCCTGCAGGCCCAGGCACACGCCCAGGACGGGCAGGCCGCGGGCGGCCAGGGCGTCGAGCAGCCCGTTCATGCCGAAGTCCTCGGGCAGGCCGGGCCCCGGGGACAGCACCACCAGGTCGGGGGCCAGACGGTCCAGGAGCTCGGGCGCGAACCCGTAGCGCACCGTCGTGACGTCGGCGCCGTGGCGGCGTACGTAGTCGGCGAGGGTGTTGACGAAGGAGTCCTCGTGGTCGACGAGCAGGACCCGCAGCCCCTCCCCCTCGGCCTCGCGTTCGGGTTCGGCGGCGGGCTCGGGCGCGGGCTCCTGGTCGGCGCGGTCGGCCTCCTCACCGAGGGCGAGGGTCTCCATGAGCGCCCGCGCCTTGAGGAAGGTCTCGCGCTCCTCCGCCTCGGGGTCGGAGTCGTAGAGGAGGGTGGCGCCGGTGCGCACCGCGGCGACCCCGTCGCGGATATGGGCCGTGCGCAGGGTCAGACCGGTGTTCATCGATCCGTCGAAGTTGATGACGCCGACCGCGCCCCCGTACCAGCGGCGGGGGCTGGACTCGTTCTGTTCGATGAAGCGCATCGCCCAGGTCTTGGGTGCGCCGGTGACGGTGACCGCCCACATGTGCGTGAGGAAGGCGTCCAGGGCGTCGAAGTCGCGGCGCAGAGTGCCCTCGATGTGGTCGACGGTGTGGATCAGGCGCGAGTACATCTCGATCTGGCGGCGCCCGATGACACGCACGCTGCCCGGTTCGCACACGCGGGACTTGTCGTTGCGGTCGACGTCGGTGCACATGGTCAGCTCCGACTTCTCCTTGACCGAGGAGAGCAGCTCCTGGATGTTCTCGGCGTCGCCCAGGGCGTCCTCCCCTCGGCGGATGGTGCCGGAGATGGGGCAGGTCTCCACCCGCTGCCCCTCGCCGGGGCGGCCGCTGACCCGAACGAACATCTCCGGGGAGGCGCCGACGAGATATTCGCCCCCGCCGAGGTTGAAGAAGAACTCGTAGGGGGCGGGGTTGCGCTCGCGCAGCATCTCGTAGAAGCGGGCGGGCGAGGAGCAGCGTGCGTAGTTGCGGTGGCCGGGCACGACCTCGAACAGGTCCCCGCGACGGAAGCGTTCCTTGGCCCGGGCGACGACCTGCGCGTAGGAGCCCGGTTCGGGGCCGGCGGGGACCTCGGCGGCCTGCACGGGCGGGGTCGGCGCGGTCTCGCGCGGTAGCCCCTCCGTGCTCGCCTCGGCGCGGTCGCCCTCGGCCGGCACGGTGAACTCGTAGGTGTAGCGCACGCAGGTCTCTCGCTTGCGGTCGCGCACGACGACGGCGTCGGGCAGGTGCAGGACGAGGTCGCGATCCTCGGGGTCGCGGTCGATGTGGCGCTCGACCGGCTCGAACTGGAACGCGAGGTCGTAGCCGAAGGCGCCGTAGAGCCCGAGGTTGGGGTCGTCGGGGCTGGACATGGCCCCCACGAGGGCGCGCACGGCGGTGAAGACGCTGGGCCGGCGGCTGCGCTCCTCCTCGGTGAAGAAGGCCTCGGGGTCGGGTTCGGGCACGGTCAGCACGGCGCGGTCGGCTGTCTCGGTGTCGAGGGGGGCGACGCCGGCCAGCGCGCGGGCGAGCACGGGCATCAGGACCCTGCCGCGGTCGTTGAGCGCTTCGACGGTGACGACGCGTCCGCGGGTGGACACCTCGGCGCAGGGGTCGACGTAGCCCAGGTGCCAGCGGTCGTAGCGGCCCGGATACTCCATGCCGGAGGAGAGGACGCCCCCGCGGCGGTCCTCGACGTCGCGGACGAGGGTGGTGAGGACCTCGGGGTCGCAGGGGGTGGCGCGGCGGCGGACGGTGACCCCGCCCTGGGTGCGGTGGGTGCTGGTGTGCTCGTCGGTGGGCTGCACGGCCGGTCCTTTGCGGAAGCTGGTCGGTGGGGACCGCAGGTCCGGGGCCGTTGGAGACGAAGAACGACCGCCGGTGCGGGCGGTCGCTGTCACGTGGGTACGCGAACTCCTCGAGCGCCGCCTAGAGGCGGCGCCACCACTGGGCGCGGGTGGGGTTCACGGTTCGCATGGGCACGAGTGTAGCGCCTGGCGGGGTGTGCTGGGGAGGGAAGGCGGCGTGAGTCGGAACGCAGCATCGAGAGCGCACAAAAAGGGAGCCCCGTGTTAGGATACGGAGCTCAAAAGCTCAGAAATCGATGTCTTCACACATCTTACACGGTCAGGATATCACTCTCATGAACCACGGTCAACAGGCCTCCGAGAGCGCCGCCGACACCTCCGCCGAACGTGCGGCCCTGGCCACCGAGCAGGCCCGGGTCGACGTGATGTACCGGCGCCTGGACGAGCTGCGTGCGAACACCGAGGGCCGGCTCTCCGACGCCCACGCCCAGGAGCGTTCCGGGTACGCCGCCCTCGAGGAGCGCGAGACCCGCGCCTTCGAGCACGCCCGGCGCCGCGGCCAGCTCGGCTCGGTCGAGGAGGGCCTGTGCTTCGGCCGCATCGACCTCGCCCACCCCGGTGAGGACGATCCCGAGGCGCGGTACATCGGGCGCATCGGGCTGCGCGATGCCGAACACGAGACGATCCTGGTGGACTGGCGCGCCCCCGCCGCGCGCCCGTTCTACGCGGCGACCCCGTTCGACACCCAGGGGGTGACCCGCCGCCGCAGCCTGCGTGTGCGCCGGCGCCGTGTGGTGGGCCTGGACGACGACGTGCTCGACGCCGAGCGCCTGTCGGACTCCGAACGCAGCGGGCTGGTGGGCGAGGCCGCGCTGCTCGACTCGCTGCAGCGCGGACGCACCGGGCGCATGGGCGACATCGTGGCCACCATCCAGGCCGAGCAGGACCGGGTCATCCGCGCCCCGTTGTCCGGGATCATGGTGGTCCAGGGCGGCCCCGGCACCGGCAAGACCGTGGCGGCGCTGCACCGCGCGGCCTACCTGCTCTACACCCACCGGCGGGTGCTGGAACGGCGCGGGGTGCTCGTGGTCGGCCCCAACCCGGCGTTCCTGCGCTACATCGGCGACGTGCTGCCCGCGCTGGGCGAGAGCGAGGCGGTCATGCGCACCCTCGGCGAGCTCGTGCCCGGGGTGCACGCCACCGCGCACGACGACCACGAGCACGCCCGTGTCAAGGGGTCGGCGCGGATGGCCGACCTGGTGCGCGCCGCGGTCGAGGACCGCCAACGCGGCCCCCGGCAGGCCTTCGACACCGAGGACCTGCACGTGGTGACCGACTCGGGCACGGTGACGGTTCCCGGCCAGGTGTGCGCGCAGGTACTGGAGACCGCGCGCGGACTGGGACTGGCGCACAACGTCGCCCGCAAGTACGTGGTCACCACACTGCTCCGGGAGATCGCACGCGCCGAGTCGCACCTGCTCGAGCGCCCCGTGGACGAGGAGGACCTGCCCTTCCTCGCCGAGCGCCTCTGGTTCGAGGACCCTGTGCACGCCGCGTTGGAGGCCCTGTGGCCGTACTTGGGCCCGCAGCAGTTGCTGGAGGAGCTCTACGGCGACCCCGAGGCCCTGGAGAGGGTGGGTGAGAGCGCCGGTCTGGACAGCGGCGAGCGTGCCCTGCTTGCCCGGGAGGCCGGGGCGCCCTGGACGGTCGAGGACGTGCCGCTGCTCGACGAGGCCGCAGAGCTGCTGGGTGAGGACAACAGCGCCGAACAGGCGGCCGAGCGCCGCCGCAGGGCCGAGCAGGAGGACGAGGTCCGTTACGCCCAGGGCGCCCTGGAGATCACCGGCATGCACGAGGACAACCGGATCGAGGTCGCCGACTTCGCGTCCTTCCACCACGACGGCGGGCCCGAGCGCACCACCGCCGACCGGGCCGCGGCCGACCGCGAGTGGGCCTACGGGCACGTGGTCGTCGACGAGGCCCAGGAACTGTCGGCGATGGGCTGGCGCGCGATCGTGCGGCGGGTCCCCACCCGGTCGCTGACGGTCGTGGGCGACCTGGCCCAGACCGGCGGCGCGGGCGGCGCCGGTTCCTGGACCGAGGCCCTGGAGCACCACGCCCCGGGCAAGGTGCACGTGGAGCACCTGCGCGTCAACTACCGCACCCCGGCACCGATCATGGCGGTCGCGGCGGACGTGCTGGCCGTGGCCGAACCGGGCCAGGAACCGCCGGAGTCGGTCCGTACCGAGGGCGACCCGCCGCGTGCGGTCGCCGTGGACGGGCCGTGGGAGGAGGGCCTTCCGGGTCTGGTCGAGGAGGAACGCGGCGCTATCGGCGAGGGCCGTGTGGCGCTGGTGACTGCGGACCGACTGGTGGAGGAGGTCGCCGCGGCCGTGCCCGGGGCGGCGCGGCCGGCACCGGGGCGCGACGCGCTGTCGCAGGAGGTGGTGGTGCTGACCGCGACCGAGGCCAAGGGCTTGGAGTTCGACTCGGTCGTCGTGGTCGCCCCGGAGGCGGTCCTGGAACAGCCGCGCGGGGCCAACGACCTGTACGTGGCGGTCACCCGGGCCACGAGACGCCTGACGGTGGCGCACTCCGGGGACCTGCCACCGGTTCTGGCGCGGTTGCGCGAGACCGCGGGGGTCTGACGGCGGTCGGGCGGATCTGCGGGGATCTTGCCACCAGAGCCGATATCAGCGCCGAAGTCGGCTCCAGTAGCAAGATCCTCGACGCAGGGTTCGGGTGATGCCGCCCACGGACCCTGGCCGTCCCCGGGTCCGGCCCCGGGCCGCCCCGGAAACCGTCACAGACGTGAACATCCGGCGTGCAGGGCACTGTGCGGCGGGTCGTGCCCTTGCAGCACCCGCAGAACAGGGGCAGCGGCACCGCCGGAACCGCCCCGGCCTGTGAATTCTTGTGCAGAGCCGTTGGCACAGCACGTTGCTGTACGTACAATCTGTACGGACAATATGCGTCATGCCCCCGGGTACAGCCACGCTCGGGGGCTCCTGCGAACGGACATGTATGCGCGACAACCACGGGTCACCGGTCCCCCTCTTCCACTGGATGAACAAGATCCCCGGCGGGGCGATGCTCATCCCCCTGGTCCTGGGCTCGGTCATCGGGACCTTCGCCCCCGCCGCCCTGGACATCGGCAGCTTCACCACCGCGCTGTTCAAGGACAGCGCCATGCCGCTGATCGCGCTGCTGATCTTCGCCACCGGGACCCAGGTCAGCCTGCGCACGAGCGGGCCGATCCTGGCCACCACCGGTGTGGTCCTGCTCGGCAAGAGCATCGTGCCCGGCCTGCTCATCATCGCCCTGGCCATGGTCACAGGCCCGGAGGGCATCTTCGGGATCTCGATCCTGGCGATGATCGCCGCTGCCACCAACGCCAACGGCGGGCTGTGGCTGGCCATCACCGGCCAGTACGGGCGCGCCAAGGACCGCGGCGCCTACATCGCCGGCGCGGTCAACGACGGCCCCTTCTTCGCGCTGCTGTTCATCGGCGCCTCCGGGCTGGGCCAGATCCCGTTCGTGACGCTGCTCGCCGCGATCGTGCCGTTCCTGCTGGGTGTCCTGGTCGGCAACATCGATCACCAGTGGCGCGAGGTCCTCAAGCCGGTGCCCTCGATCGTCATCCCGTTCTTCGCCTTCGCCCTGGGTACCGACATCGACCTCGCCGACGTCGCGCAGGGCGGCCTCACCGGCATCCTCCTGGGTGCGGTCATCACCGTCGTGACCGGCGGGTTCGTCTACCTCGGGTACCGGTTCCTGCTGCGCCGCGGCAAGGAGTCCGGCCTCGGGTTCGCCGCCGGCACCGCTTCCGGCAACGCCGTGGCCACCCCGGCCATCGTGGCCGCCGCCGACCCGTCCTTCGCCGCCTACGTCGGTACCGCCACCTCCCAGGTCGCGGCCAGCGTGCTGGTCACCGCGCTCCTGGCCCCGGTTGTCACCACCTGGGTGCTGCGCCGGGCCGGGGCCCAGCCGGCCCAGGCCGAGAAGGCCGAGGAAGAGGCCCTGGCCGCCGCAGAGAACAGCGCCGACGAGGAGGACCGCTGATGACCGGCCCGCACATCGCCGTGGTCGCCGACGACCTGACCGGGGCGGGCGACACTGCCGTCCAGTTCGTGCGCGCCGGGTGGAGCACCGAGCTCCAACTCTCGGCGGCCGACACCGCCGCCGAGGTCGTGGCCGTGACCACCGATTCCCGCGCCCTTCCCTCCGGCGAAGCCGCGCAGGCCGCCGGGCAGGCGCTGCAGGACCTGCGCGCCAACGGCGTCGACCTGCTCTACAAGAAGGTCGACTCGACCCTGCGCGGGCGCATCCGCGCCGAGATCGACGGGGTCCTGCAGGTGTGGGGACCCGGCGCCGTGGCGGTGGTCTGCCCCGCCTACCCCGCCAACGGGCGCACCGTGCGCGACGGGGTCCTGCTGGTCGACGGGGTCGAGGTCCACCGCACCGCCGCGGGCCAGGACCCGGTCACCCCGGTCACCGAGAGCCGCGTGGCCGAGCTCCTGGGCGCCGAGCACGTGCGGCTGACCGGCATCGACGCCGGAGAGGACGCCGGACTCCTGCGCGCGGCCGGGCCCGTGGCGGTCGTGGACGCCGAGACCGAGGCCGACCTGGAACGTGTGGCCGCCGCCGTGGCTGCGCTGGGCCCCGACGCGGTTCCGGTGGGCTCGGCCGGGCTCGCCGCCCAGCTCGCCCGCACCTGGGCACCCCGGCACACGCACGGCCCCGCCCTGGTCATGGTCACCTCGCTGCACCGCACCGCCCGCGACCAGGTCGCACGCCTGGCCGCCGAGCCCGGCACCCGGGTGGAGCGCCCCGGCGCGGCCGACCTCGCCGACGAGGACGCCTGGCGGTCCTGGAGCCGGAGTGTGCTGGAACGCTTCGACGCCGGCGCCCCGCGGCTGGCCCTTGTGGCGCCCGAGGACCGGGACGGGGCACTGTCCCCGGCCGACGTGGCCCGCCGCTTCGGTGCCCTGGCCGCACGCATCGCCGAGGAGCACACGCTCTCCGGGTTCGTCGTCACCGGCGGCGACGGGGCCCGTTCCCTGACGACGCAGGTGCAGGCCCGAGCGATCGCGCTCACCGGCGAGGTCGCACCCGGCATCCCGATCGGCACCGTCTCCGGCGGTCCCCTGCACGGGCTCACCATCGTCACCAAGGCCGGGGGCTTCGGCTCCCCGACCGCACTCCTGGACGCCGCCGACGCCGTCCGCCACACGAAAGGCCAGAGCACATGAGCCGACCCGACCAACGCCCCACGCTCGCCGTCACCCTCGGGGACGTGGCCGGCATCGGACCCGAGATCACCGCCAAGGCGCTGCTGCACCACCCCGAGGTGCGTGAGTACGCGCGTCCGGTGGTCATCGGTGACACCGACGCCCTGCGCCGTGCCGTGACCGCGGTCGGCGGCGACCCCTCTGCCGTCAACCCGGTGGAGAGCCCCGAGCAGGCCGCCGACGAGGCCGGGGTCATCGACATCGTCCAGACCGGACCGTCCCTGGGCCACGTGGCGCTGGGCGAACTCAGCGCGGACGCCGGCGACGGGGCCGCACGGTTCGTCATCGAGGCGGTCGACCTGGCCAAGCGCGGGCTGGTGGACGGCATCGTCACCCCGCCGCTGAACAAGGCCGCCATGCACCTGGGCGGCCACCCCTGGCCCGGGCACACCGAGCTGCTCGCGCACGAGTTCGGTGTGAGCGACTACAGCCTGGTGCTGTCCGCCGGCGACCTGTCGTTCTTCCACCTGACCACGCACGTGTCGCTGCGCCGGGCCATCGAGGACGTCACCCAGGAGCGGACTCTGGAGGTCCTGCGCCTGATGAGCGCCTTCGCCAAGGCCCAGGGCGACGCCGACGAGCCCATCGGGGTGGCCGGGCTCAACCCGCACGCCGGCGAGAACCGGCTGTTCGGGGACGAGGACGCCGACGTCCTGGAGCCCGCGGTCGAGCGCGCCCGCGCCGAGGGCATCAACGCCCACGGACCGCTGCCCGCCGACGCGCTCATCCCCGCCGCCGTCCAGGGCAAGTGGAAGCTGGTCGCGGTCTGCTACCACGACCAGGGCCACGCCCCCTTCAAGGCCGTCTACGGCGACGACGGCGTCAACATCACCGCCGGCCTGCCCGTCGTGCGCGTCTCCGTCGACCACGGGACCGCCTTCGACATCGCCGGGCAGGGCATCGCCCGCGAGGCCAGCCTCGTACTGGCGATGCGCCGCGCCGCCGAGCTGGCCCCCGGGTGGGGCCACGTGTGGCGGGCCACCAACCCCGGGCACTGACCGGGGGGGAGGAACGGTGGCGGGCGCCCGTCCGGGCGGACTCGGGCGCCCGCCCCACGTGCGGCCGTAGGGCGTGGGGAGGATCCCGCGCCCGATGCGGGGGCGCGGCCGCACGCACACGACCCCCGTCCCGGGTCCCGGGGCGGGGGTTCTGTTGTCAGCCGGGGCGGTTCTGTTGTCTGCACGTGCAGTGGGCCGGCGACCAGGGCTCTCGGGGTGACGCGCTGGAACGCCCGCCCGGGGCCCGGCCGCACAGGTCCTAAAATGACAACCATGCCTGTCGACCGCTCCGATCCCCGCCCCCTGCACGCCCAGGTGGCCGACGTCCTGCGCGCGGAGATCCGGGACCGGTCGATACCGCCGGGTGAGACCCTGCCCAGCGAGGCGGCCCTGCGCGAGCGTTTCGGGGTCTCCCGGAGTGTGGTGCGCCAGGCCCTGGGGACGCTGATCGACGACGGCAGCGTGCACCGTGCGCGCGGGCGCGCCCCGGTCGCAGCCTCCCCCACCGAGCACCACCGGCTCGTGCAGCGTGTCACCGGCCTGCACGACCAGTTCTCCTCCGAAGGGCTGAGCCTGTCCACGGAGGTGCTGTCCCTGGACCTCGTGCGCACGGCCTCCCCCGCGGCCGCCCGCCACCTGGGCACCGACGACCTGCTGCGGCTGGAGCGCCTGCGTTCGGTGGGCGGGGAACCCCTCTCCCACGTGCGCACCTGGCTCCCGCGTGTGCGGTTCCACGACCTGACCACACGCATGCTGAACGACGCGTCCCTGCACCGGGTCATGCGCGAACGGTACGGGGCCTCCCCCACCAGCGGCCGGCGCCAGGTGCGTGCGGTACCGGCGGACCCGCGGATCGCGCGCGGGCTCGGGGTCGCCGACCGGTCGCCGCTGTTGTTGCTCGAGGGCGGCACCTTCGACCAGAACGGCACACCGCTGGAGTGGTTCGAGAGCTGGCACCGCTCCGACCGGGTGGTCTTCGACATCGAGGCGGAGGACGGCGTGGACCGGGTCAGTCTGGCGCCGGCTCGGGAAACGGCGGGGCCGGGGCCGGAGGCTTCCGGCGGGTCCGCGCCGCGGCGGCAGGGCCCTGCGACCGGGGGTCCGGGCGAACCGGTCCTGGAACGTGTGTGGGACCTGGTGGAGGAGCTGCGCGCCGAGGTGGCGCACCTGCGCGGACGGGGCTGAAGCAAGGGGGCGTCCGTCGGCCTTGCGGCGCCCGGCCCCCGGTGTGACCGCGGTCTCGCGGGCCCCCGCGAACCGGCCGGTACGGGGTGCCGTCGGAGTGGGCGTACGCAGAACGAAGCAGTGAGGATCCCCCATGCCCCTGAAGGCCCGCCACGCCCTCCTCCCCCTGGCGCTCGCCCTGCCGCTGGCCGGGTGCGGCTCCCCGCAGGTCGAACTGGAACAGAGCGACCGGCTCGAGGCCCTGTTGCCCTCCTCGTCCGACTACCCGGACGGGTTCGACGTGGAGACCGTCGACATCACGGACGTCGAGGACGACGGTTCCGCCGGCGGTGACTGGGACTCGGTCTCGCCCTCGGAGTGCGAGGACGCGATGGACGGCGGCCCGGGCGACGTGCCCGAGGAGGCCGCCGAGGGCGCCGCGCAGACCCTCACCCCGTCCGGGGACGACGCCCACGGGGTGTACGTGTACATGCTGACCTCCGGCGAGTTCCAGGCAGGGGCGGAGGAAGAGGCCCACCTCCGGGCGATGCTCGACGCGTGTTCGTCCCTGACGGCCACCTACGACGACATGGAGCTGGAGGGCAGCATGGCCGAGGCCGACTCCCCCGCCCTGCCCGAGGGCGGCGACGGCTTCACGATGGATGTCGGGGCCGACGGGTTCGACATGGCCACGACGGTCGTGTGGGCCCAGGTCGAGGACGTGCACTTCCTTCTCATGGGCATGAACACCGGTGCCGAGGCCGACGTCTCGCCCCACGAGATCGTGGACGAGTGCGAGATCGGCGACCGCGATTGCCGGGACCGCGTGACCGAGCGCGCCGAGTCCGACGCCCAGGACGAGATCGACGCGGAGTTCGACGAGGTGCTCGAGGCCGGCGTCGCCGCCCTCGAAGCCGGCCTCTGATTTGTCGGAAGCGGGAACGGCGGTCCCGGTGCCCGCTCGTGCCCGCGACACCCGGGTGGGGGCGGACGGCGCCGGAGGGGGATCCGGCGCCGTCCTTCGGGGGTGGGAGGGACAGGTCGTGGTCGCACCGGGGCCGCCACGGGGAGAGTCGGGCGACCCCGGTGCGGGTCAGGGGGCCGGTTCGGGGGCGGTCATGCTTTGTGAATACCCGGCGCGCCGTCCCGGAGACGTTCCGGGCAGGATTTCACTGATCGGGCGTCCGTCTGCGCCCGGTTTCCGGGGAAAGGTCCCCGCGGCGGGGGACACTTCCGGCCCGCCCTCATTCGGATATCGGCCGGGCCGCGAGCGGAACCGCGGTGAGGCCGTGCCCACAACGGCCCGCACGTGGGTGGACGGCGCCGGAGGGGAATCCGGCGCCGCCCCGGGGGTTGGCACAGGGGGTCAGGGGGCGGCGGCCCCGGCTCGTGTTCAGTACTGGGAGGCCACGGGGGCGGGTTCGTTCCAGGTCCCGTTGCGGAGGAAGCTCTCCAGTGTCTTGGTGTAGGGGGCGAGGTCCTGCCCGAGGTGCTCCTGCACCCAGGCGTCGTCGTAGTAGTTGTGCATGTACCGCTCGCCCTGGTCGCACATGAGCATGACGACACTGCCGCGTTCCCCGTCGGCCAGCATCTCGGCCACGATGCGCAGGGCACCCCACAGGTTGGTGCCGGTCGACGGCCCCGCGCGGTGGCGCAGGCGTGACAGCAAAAGGCGCATAGCCGCGACCGACGCGGCGTCGGGCACCGAGATCATCCGGTCCACGACCCCGGGCAGGAAGGAGGGCTCGACCGCCGGGCGTCCGATCCCCTCGATCCTGGACGGCTTGCCCCGTTGCCAGGTGGCCGGGTCGTCGGGCCAGCGGCTCTTGGGCCGGCCCTGGTTCGCGGTCCAGTTGGGGAAGAAGGCCGAGTTCTGCGGATCCACGACACACACCCGGGTGTCACGGCGGCTGAACCGGATGTGGCGCCCGATGGTCGCGCTCGTGCCTCCGGTTCCGGCCCCGACCACGAACCACCGGGGATCGGGGTGGCGCTCCTCGGCGATCTGGCGGAAGACGGTGGCTGCCACGTTGTGGTCGTCGCGGTAGTCGTAGGCGCGCTCGGCGTAGGTGAACTGGTCCATGAAGTGGCCCTCGGGGTCGGCCTTCGCCAACCGTGCGGCCTCCTTCTCGATGTCACCGTCCTCCCCCGGGTTGCGGACCTCTCCCTCGTAGGCCTGGATGAGATCCACCTTCTCCTGGCTGGTGCTCGCCGGCACCACCGCGGTGAACCGCAAGCCCAGCAGGTGCGCGAAGTAGGCCTCCGAGACCGCGGTCGACCCGCTGGAGGCCTCGTACACGTGGGTGCTCGCGTCTATCCAGCCGGTGCACAGGGCATGCAGGAACAACGCTCGTGCCATGCGGTGCTTGAGACTGCCCGAGGGGTGGACGGACTCGTCCTTGATGTAGAGGTCGATGCCCCAGTCCGCGGGGAGGGGAAACTGGAAGACGTGGGTGTCGGCCGACCGTGTGGCATCGGCGTGCAACAAGCGGACGGCCTCCTTGACCCACGCCCGCTTGCCTCCGTCGTAGTGGTCGATGATCCGTGTCGTGACCGCGTTCGGGTCACTCGGTGTGATGGTCATGCCGCGTGGCTACCCGGCGCGCCGACCCGGAGACGTTCGGGACAGGATTCCGCAGGTGACGCATCCGGCTCCGACCGGTTTCCGGGGAAAGGTCCCCGCGGTGGCGGGCGGTTCCGGCCCGCCCCCTTCGCGGGATCGGGCCGGGCCGTGAACCTCGGGGGTCCGGCCGGGCGGGCCCGAACCCGGCCGGGCCGGCGGTCACCCGCGGTCGGCGTGGACCACGTCCACCACGCGCACGCCGCCCTCGCCGACCACGGCGAGGGTGTTCCCGTCGGGTGAGAACTCCACGTCCCTGGTGGCCCCCGACGTCCGGGTCCGGCTCAGGGGCTTCAGGGTCTCCAGGTCGTGCAGGGCGATGGTGCCGTCCTCCCCGCACCAGGCCAGGTGCCGGTCGCTCACCGCGAGGGCGCGCGGATGATCGACCCGGTGGGTGTCGGAGGCCCACGTCTGGAGCATGCGTTCGCAGGCCGACTGCCGTCCCGTGGCCAGGTCCCACAGGGTCAGGACGAGCTCCTCCACCCAGTCGCCGTCCCGCTCGCGCGTCAGCGTGCGCACGTGGAGGCTGACCAGCCGCTCCGCCTCCGGGGTGAACCGCAACAGCATCCACCGGCCCTCGGGCTGCCCCGCGCCGAGTCTGCGGCTGCCGCCGTCGACCAGGTCGAAGAGGGTGATCTGCGAACCCCGGCCGGCGAGGGCGTACAGCTCCTGCCCGGGACTGATCGCGTCCGGCGCGTAGGGGCCGTACATGCTGGTGTAGAGGTCGAAGTCGCGCCCTTCGTGGCGCGCGGCCTCGATCAGTTCCTCCTGCGCGGCGGGGTCCAGGCGCGGAAAGGGGCACTCGGGCCCGGACAGTACGGGCTCACTCGGGTCCCGTGCGTCGACCACGGACCACTCCCCGACGGACGGGGAGTAGACCGCCAGGGCGTCCCCGTCGGGGCTCCACACGGGTGTGCTGACGCGTGTGTCGAAACCGCTACGGTGGCTCGTGCCCGGTTCCGGCCTCCACAGGCGCACCCCGCTGTCGCCGCCGGTGGCCACCAGATCGCCGTCGGGTGACCAGGCCAGCGCCGTGGTCTCCTCGGGGGCGCACTCGATCCGGGCGACGACCGACGGTTCGGAGCCCTCACCGGTCTCCCACAGGACGAGGTCGGACCATCCCTGGTGGCGGGAGCGCAGCTCGGCCAGCACCCGGCCGTCGGGGGCCCACTCCACCGCTTTGGTCCAGGCGTCGTCGGGGGCGCGTTCCTCCTGCCACAGGACCCGCTCCGCAGCGGTATCGCACAAGGCCACCCCGCTGCGGGAGTACACACAGACACGGTCGCTGCCGGGACGCCGGCGCACCCCGGTGATGGGGTCCCAGGGCACCCCGCGGGCCCACACGGAGTACTCCGGGGCCGCGCCCGGGTCGGGCCAGGTCACCAGGAGGCTCTCCGGCATCGTGGACGCCCCGCCAGGCACCTGTTCACGTCCCTGGGTCAGGGCGGTGAGGGCGCCGTCGGGGATCCAGTCCAGGTCGAGGACCTGCCGCACCCGGCCGCCGGGCAGGAGCCACGGTGACCGCTCCTCCTCGTCGACCGTCCACAGCCGCACACCGATGTCCTCCCCCACGGCGAGCGTGCGGGAATCCGGCGACCACGCGATGACCGGCCTGCCGCTGAACCCCGACCGGGGCGCGGTGTGGGTCGCGGCGATCTCCTCCCAGGTCACCGTGTTGTACACGAGCACGGTGTGCACGTGCTCGACGCGGCCCTCCCTGCCGGACCTGTCGTTCTCGCGGTGCTCGCCCAGGTCGGGGAAGCGGTCGCTCCTGCCCAGCACCGCGAGGCGCCGGCCGTCGGGGGACCACAGGGCCACGTCCAGGGCGGCCCCCTCGATGCCGATCCGACGCTCTTGGGTCCAGTCGCGCGGGTTCCAGATGAGCACAGAGGTGTCGTGGGAGCCGACCGTCGCCAGGCGCTCGCCGTCGGGGGACCACTCGATCGAGCGCACCGGGGCTCGGTGGCCCGTCAGGACCCGCACGAGCCGGAGGTCGTCGGGTGCGCTGGCCGGCCCCCGCACGGTCAGCCGCACCGGTGGCAGGGCCCGTTCCGCGCCCGCCAGCCATCCGGACACCGAGGGGCGCCGGGCCAAGAGGTCGTGCAGCACACAAGCCACCTCGGACCGGTCGTGGGAACGCACGAGCAGGTGGGCGTGGCTGAGCAGCAACCAGCGCAGGTGTCCCACCGGGGAGTGCGGGTCGGTTCCGTCCCGTTCCCGGACCGCGATCGAGTCCGCGACCGCCTGCGGGCCGCGGAGGAGGATCGCGTCCACGAGCGTGGGAAAGTCCCTGGTCAGGGCTGCCTGGTTGTCGGAAGGGTCGAGCTTGTCCACATCCGGAACGCTAACGTTTTCCGGACCCCTCGTTCACCCTCTGTCGTGGCCACTTCCGGTCACGGTGGTTGACCCGGCTGTGCGCCCCATGGGCCCCGCTGGGAACAGCCGCCCCCGGGGCCCCAGCGGCCCGGCCCCGAGTGCCACCCGGGCCACCGTGCACCACACGGGGCACACGGCCGCGTTCCGAGCGTGACCACAAGCGGACAGAAGGCCACAGGTGACCTGAGAACGGGGAAGAACGGTACAGAGCCCGTCACCCGAACGGCGAGGTCCTGCGGTGCTGTCCTCCCCTACCGCGTCCCCCGGTCCGCCCGATCCCCTGTCCCCGGTCCGCGACCGCGTACTGCTCCACGTACGAGACACCGCGCCCGGCCTGCACCTGCGCATGCCCACGACGGTCGGGGGCATCGTCCTGCCCTCGGGCGCGGGCACGGCTCCCCCGCGCAACGAGCGCATCACCGCGTCCGGGCACGCCTACCCGATGGTGCACGACCCGGCACGCCACCGCACCCGTGTGGCCACCGGGGAGGAGCCCTTCCACTTCACGCCGTGGAGCGCCTACAACGGGGAACACGATCCCGGCCGGGCGCTGGCGGAGATGGACCGCTGGCAGAGCCCGATGGCCCTGCTGCTCACCCCCACCGGGTTCCTGCCCGGCGACGCCTCGGGGATCCGAGCACTGCGGGAGGCGGTGCGCCTTGTCGATCGTGTCAGGACCGACCGCACGGTGCTCGCCGTTCCGGTGGACGCC
The DNA here is from genome assembly GCF_014892575.1 of Nocardiopsis coralli. GTDB lineage: Bacteria > Actinomycetota > Actinomycetes > Streptosporangiales > Streptosporangiaceae > Nocardiopsis > Nocardiopsis coralli. The sequence continues at coordinate 251,953 of NZ_JADBGI010000002.1, forward strand.
GCCTGGCTCAGTGACTTCGGGGCCCAGACCCTGGTGGCACTGCTGGGACCGGTGCGCGTCCCCAAGGCGCTGGTCCTGGACCCCGAACGCGTTCAGGTGGACACGGCGGAGCGGTTGCGGGCGCTGCGGCTGGTCGTGTCCGAGGTGCACGACACCGCCGTGCTCGGGGCAGGCCTGGTGGGCCTGGACGCGCTGGCGCACGGCGCGTCCTTCGCCTCCCTCGACGAGGCCGCCACGGCGAGCTGCGCGCCGCCCTACCCGGGTGATCCCTTCCCGCCGCCCGCGCCCACCTGGCCCGGGATCCTGAACCGTACGCTGCTCACCTACATGGCCGGGCCGACCGCGACGGCGCACCTGCCCGCCCTGGGACGGTGCACCTGCGAGCCCTGCCTGAGGTGGGGCGAGGCGCGTTCCCTGGGCGAGCCCGGCCGGCCCTTCGAGGAGCTCGGGCAGGCGGGGACCGGAGCCGTGCACGGGCACAACCTCGCGGTCTGGTCCGAGCTGTGGCAGGAGATCGCCCGGGAACCGTCACCGAGGGCTCGGGCGGCGCGTTGGAACGCGGTGTGCGCGGCGGCCGTGCGCGCGCACGCATGGCACAACGACACGGCCGGAGCCCGCCTGCCGCCCCTGGTTCCGCCCCGGGGCCTGGCCCTCATGGCCGGGTGCGCGCAGCGGTGACGTGGCAGTGCCCTCCGATACCCTGCGGGCCATGCGCCTGCTGATCATCTCCGACACCCACCGGCCCAAGCGCGCCCGCGACCTGCCCTCGCAGGTGTGGGAGGAGGTCGACCGGGCCGATGCGGTGATCCACGCCGGCGACTGGTGCGACCTCGATGCGCTGACCTCGCTCGAGGCGCGCGCCGAGCAGCTCATCGGTGTGTACGGCAACAACGACGGGCCGGAGCTGCGCGCACGCCTGCCCGAGGTGGCGCGCGCGGAACTGGGCGGGGTGCGCTTCGCGGTCGTGCACGAGACCGGGCAGGCGCATGGGCGGGAGAAGCGGTGCGCGAAGCGCTACCCCGACGTGGACGTGCTGGTCTTCGGCCACTCGCACATCCCCTGGGACACCCGCGCCGACAACGGGTTGCGCCTGCTCAACCCGGGGTCGCCCACGGACCGCCGCAGGCAGCCGCACCACACGTACATGACGGCCGAGGTCGACGGTGGCCGGATCGACGTGCAGCTGCACACCGTGGAGCCGCGGGGCTGAGCCGGGGACGCCCAGGGCAGGAGTCGCCGGCGCCGCCCTCCTCTTTCGGAACGGAAGTCCCCTCACGCGGCGTCGCCCACGCACGGGTCCGCCCCGAATCCACCCTGTGGACAACCCGCACGGGACCGGATCTTGCGCTTCACTCGGGGTATGAGCCGACTCACCACCGACATTCTGTTCCGCGTCGCCGACCGCTCGACCTTCGGCCTGGCCATGAACACTCTCGGCCTCGTCGACGAACTCCGCGAGGAGGCCGGGCTGGTCCACGGCACGGTGATCCACGAGGGGGTGACGTACCGGGTCCGGGTCTCCGACGACGAGGACTTCACCTGGAGCTGCGACTGCTCCGAACCCCGCGGCGACACACCCTGTTACCACGCGGTCCTCATCGGGATGGCCTACGCCACGGGCATGCTCTACCGCGCTTGGCCGTACCGCCCGCCGCGGTCACCCCTGGACGTGAGCCCGATCCCCTTCGACCACGACGGCCTGATGCGGCGGTTGCGGACCGGAGAGCGGGGTCCCGAGGACCCGCCCCTGTCGGTCCAGATCCTGCGCGAGGTGGGCAACGGCAGGTGCCACGACCTGTGTTTGCTGTTCGACGAGGCCCTCGACGTCTTCGTCCTGCCCGCCGAGGAGCAGCGCCCGGCCTACCTGCGGGCTCTGCACGCGGCCGCCGAGGCCGTCGGGTTGTTCTACCTCAACGGCCAACCCATCAACGGCGAGGACCTCTACCACTGGGTGATGGCGTACGTGGAGGAGACGGAGAACCTGATCGAGGACCCCGACGGCGCGGTCGAGGCGGCCGTGAGCGAGATCAACTACATGAACGAGTCCATGAGCGAGTAGGCCGACAGCCGCAGGCCACGGTCTTCGCCCTGTTGGACCGCCTCGACGTGCGCGCAAAGCACAGAGCCGGGGCCGGCACGGAATCGGGGCCGCCCGGGCAGACCGTCAGCGGCGGGCTGCCTCGGGGACGGACGGGCGATCTGGGGTCCGGGCGTCGCGGGCCCCGGCCGGGCCGGTGGAGGAGACGCCCCGGAACGAGCCCGTGGACCGCGCTCAGAACCGGCCCACCTGCGCGGGCAGGAGCACGCTCAGAGGTGAACGTCTTCAGTCGCCGGGATCCAACAACCGGTCGAAGGCCCCTGCCGGGCGCGCACGTGTGGGGAGGGCCTTGACGAACGGCAGGAGCTCCACCTGGGCGACCCCGTGCACCCGGCGCAGTTCGGCCACGGGGTCAGGATGCTCATCCACCCTGAGGTCCAGGTACGGATAGGGGTGACCGGTGTGCACGTACAGTGCGGCGCTCTGCCGGCCTCGCCGGTCTCCCCCGGCCTCCTGCCCGGACTCCAGTGCTGCCAGCAGGCGTTCCTCCATGGGTTCCGCCGCCGTGGCCTCGAACCGCTCGGCCATCGCGTCGAGTGTGTCAGCTCCGGTGAGGATGTTGCCGGCCACCGCGTATCCCTCACCTGTCCGGTGACCGCTCCACGGGTGCGTCTGTGCACCGGTGTGGGCGGCCGACCGGCCCTCGGTGTCGACCAGCGCGACCTGGCGCGAATCCGCGTCGGGGTCGGTGGCCAAGACCTGTTCCAGGACCTCGTCGGCGGGACGGGACCGCAACAGCTCCAGGGCGTCGACGCCCAGCAAGGGGTTGATCAACGCCTGGGTGGCCACAGCCCCCGCCCGCGCGTGCGCGAACACGGTGAAGGCGCCGATCGCCGGCATCCGGCTGCTGATGGCGACGCCGCACGTGCCCGTGGCACGATCGTGGGCCACGAGTGTGAAGGTCCCTGCGTACAACCGGTCTCACTTTCGGTACGGTTCCCCGGCCGGGTCTTCCTGACCGTACTCGCCCGGCCCCCGGTGTACCGGGTGGAGCAGGTGGATCAGGATACGGGCCGGACCCCCGAGCGGGGTGACGGCGTGCGGGATCCCGGCGGCGACGTGGACCATACCACCGGCCCCCAGTTCGTGGCCCTGGTCCTCGATGTCGAAGCGCACGTGCCCTTCCACCACCTGCACCACGATCGGCGAGGGTGCGCGGTGCTCGGTCATCTCCGCGTCCAGGACCAGGTGCATGATGCGTACGTCCTGGCCGGAGTAGAGGCGTTCGGGGGCCACGCGCCCCTCCTGGCCCGGGTTGCTCTGCCGCAGCTGTTCGATCCCGGAGCTGATGAGGCTGAACGGCGGGTTCTCGTGTGCCATGGCGGTTCCCCTCTGCTCTGTTCGGCTCTCGCCGAGCTTTTCACGGCCGTGCACCGCGCGGAGCCGGCGAACGTCCCGCGCGTGCCACACACGAACCTGGACAAGAGCCGGGCGGTTGGTTGTGCCAGGAGGCACCGTCGGGCGGGGCACCGCCCGACGGTGCCCGACCCCTCTGGTTGACTTCGGCCATGGCTGAACTCTCGCGCGAGCAACTGCTCCACACCGCCGGACAACCCTCCTTCGACCGCGCGCTGGACTACCTCGACCGTGTGTCCGGCCGCCGCCTCAGTCAGGGCCGGGTACACGCGACCGTGAGTGGAAGGGCCCGCTACCGGGTCCAACTCACCGACACGGGCCATTTCTTCTGGAGCTGTGAGTGCCCGTGGGCCATGGAGGGCAACTGCTGCAAGCACGTGGTCGCGGTGGGTCTGGTGCACCTCTTCGACCGCGAGCACGGTGAACAGGCCCCTCAGGTGCCCGAGGTCGCCACCCACCTGCGTTCCTTGGACCACGAGAGCCTCGTGGGGCTCCTGCTGGCCGAGAGCGAGCGCTCCCCCGCCCTGGCCCTGGAGCTGGAGGCCCGGGCCGCAGTGGTTTCCGGGGACACGGGTGTGCTCTCGAGCCTGTTCGAGAGCGCGCTCGAGGTCTCCGAGCCGGTCCCCCAGGAACAGGCGTCCTATTACGCCCGGGCCGTGCACACCGCCGTCGACACGGTGCGAGCGTTGGAGCAGAGCAGCCGGGAGGAGGACGCCCAGGATCTCCTCGAAGCCGTCCACGCCTGTGCCGAAGACGCGGAAGACCTCGTGGAGGATGAGGAGGGGGAGGTAGCCGCCGCCCTGGACCGGCTGCACGAGATCGACACGGCCTGAGGTAGTGGAGCGGTGTAGTGGACGACAGGGGCCGGCCCTCGGATCGGTCGGGGCTTGCCGAACTGCTTCGGGCATCACGTGGGCAGTTCCCGGGGCGCTGATCCCTCCGGCGCGATCGAGAACCTGATCGAGACCCGGGCGGCACGGTCGTCGCGGTCGTGATCGAGACCGTCCACATGGCCGGTTCCGTGCACGAGCAGGGGTGGCACAGGAGCGGTCGCATGGGCCGCACCGGCACTCATTCGAGCAGGTGCGCAAATTCCAACCGGACCTGGGTCTCCTGGGAGAACAGCGTGTGCGCGAGCGGGCGCCCGTGCCTGGCGGCGCTGGCGGCGCGCGGTCAGGCCGGCGTCAGCAGTAACGAGGCCGCAGACAGCCTGATCGACGGGCGCGATGATCACGGGATCGATGCCATCGCGGTCTCCGGGACGACGAGCCGGATACCCGGGACGGGACCGGATCACGCGATCCGGGCACCCGAAACGGCGATGGCGCGGGTGCAGATCGGGACAAGAACCCCATCGGAACCTGAGTTCCAGCGTTGTCACCCCACGTGCCCCGTTGCTGCTCTACGGTGAGTTCTGCTGTTGCCCCCGCAGAGCTTGTCACCCCCGGAAGGCAGCCTTGACCAGGTCACCGGATTTCCCCCTCAGCAGTCTTGTCCCGCCCCTGGCCCACACCCGCGACGACCTCGTGCGCCATGCCTTGCACGACGGGTCGCTGCCGCAGCACCGGTGGTGGAACCGTGTGCGCCTCCCCCTGGTCCTGGACAGAACAGGCGCCGAGAAGCTTGCGGACGGGCTGGCCCGGCTCACCGCGCAGCGGTGGGGCGGCCACTGCCCCGGCGAGGTGATGCCCGCGCTCTACCTCACCGGGGAGGAAGCGTTCGTCGGTTCGCCGGTCTGGCGCCTGTTGCAGGCCAAGGGCGAGGAAGCCGCGGTCGAGGAGCTCGCCGCGCAGTTCCGCCGGGTGCTGGAACAGATCCCGGTCGAGCGCGCGTGCCGGGAGCAGGCTTCCGATACGCCGGCGTTCATGGAGGAGATCGAGGCCTGGTGCCTCAACGCCCCCGACCGGAAGAGGAGCATCGCCGTCCAGCGGCTCTTCACCCGTCCCCCGGTCGCCCTCGACCAGGTCGCCGGGGAGCTCGGGGTCACGCGCACGTGGGCGCGCCAGGTCCAGAAGCGCACCGCCGACGAGCTCGCCGCGTGGGCGGAGGGCCCGCTCGGGCGGGCCACGTCCGAGCACCTGCGCAAGGTCGAGGCAGCGCTCGGCTCTGCCGCCCCCGCCAAGGCGTTCTGGGACCTGTGCCCGGAGCACCGCGCCACGCTCCCGACCCTGGGTGTGCCGGCCGGTGATGCGGTCCTGGCTCTATTGCCCCACCACTGGACGCGGGACGGATGGGTGACCACACTGCGTTCCTCGACCCTGGAGCAGACGATCGCCATGCGCCTGCGTGAACGCTCGGTCCTGCCCCTGGACGAGGTCGAGAGCACGCTCGTGGAAGGGGGCATCCGGCTCGAGCACGTCCCGGCGTGGTTGGACGCGCTCCCCCTGAGCAAGGTCATGGACGGCCACGTGGTGTCGTGGCGCCGCAGTGTCGCCGACAAGGCGGCCGCCGTGCTGACCCTGGTCGGTTCCCCTCTGTCCTTCGACACGTTGGCCGAGGGGATCGGCGGCGACTACAGCATGGCCGGGGTCCGCAGCCGGATCAGGGCCGACCGGCGCTTCCAGCTCGTGGACCGCAAGGTGGTCGGGCTTCGCTGCTGGGGCGGGCAGGAGTACCCGGGGTTGGCGGACTCGATGCGCCGGGAGATCGAGGCCGCGGGCGGTTCCGTGGACATGAACGTCCTGGTCGATCGCGTCACCCAGAAGTACGACATCAGCGAGAGCTCGATCCGCTCGACGGGGTACGGCCCCGAGTTCACCCGGTCGAAGGACGGACGCATCGGGATGGCGGGCGCCTTCTCGCCCGAGGAGGAGCTCCGGTACCGGCCGCGCCGCCCGGTCGAGCGTGCGCGCCGGTGTTTCCGCGACCCAGAGGGCACCTGGTGGTTCCGGGTGGACCTCAACCGGGAGCACCTGCGCGGTTCCGGGTTCCCGGTGCCCGCGGGTTTCGCAGCGGCGTGCGGCCTGCGTCCGGGAGAGCGCCGCCCGGTGACCGTCGGCGAACGCGGCTCGTACGTGACGTGGAAGTCGTACCCGTCGATGAGCTCGATCCGGACGGCCCTGCTCGGCACCGGGGCCCTGGAGGGCGACCACGCCTTCGTCACCCTGGCCGAGGGCACCGTGCGGGTCCGGGTCCGTCGGGCCCACCTGGCTCCCCGCGACGGACTGAGGCGGGCCCTGTACCTGGCGGGGCTCGACGCGGACGGTGAAGGGGATGCCCTGCCGAAGGTGTCCGCCCTGATGCCCGCCGTGGGCCTGCAGCCGGAGGCGACGGTGCTCGACCTGTTGGAGCGCCTCGACGTGCGGGGCGACACCGACCTCTACGGCCTGGTGCGCGGGGTGGGTGTCTGAGCGGGCCGCTTTCCCCGCCTCCCCCGACGACGGCCACCGCCCGTAGCCTCTCCCCGTGTGCCCCGCTCCACATCCGGTGGGGCGGGGCACCGCCCTCGCGGGCCTACCGTGCGTAGATCTCACGCAAGGTCTGCAGGGCCGTCTTCTCGATCTGTCGGACGCGCTCGATGGTGACCCCGAGGTGTTCGCCGAGGCGGCCCAGAGGCTCCACGTCCCCCGTGACCATGCCCATACGCCGTGCGACGACCTCACGCCGGCGGGGGTCACTCAACCGCGTCAGCAACGCGCGCGCCGCGAGGCGCCGTTCCTCCTCCAGCACCTCGACCTCCGGGGACGGCAGGGCATGGCGCGGGTCCTCGGCGACCACGGTGAGCAGGGTGGTCTCGCCACAGATGTTCCGGTCCAGGGACTCGGTGCACCGAGCGAGGTTGTGCACCTGCGCGACCTCACGGATGGTCATGTTGCCGTGCGCTGCCACGTCTGCCGGGCCGTTGGACCTGCCCTGTGCAGCCAGCTCACGTTCGATCCGGGCCACCTTGCACACCCTGTCGTGCATGTACGCCGGCAGGCGGATCGTCGCACCCTCGTCGGCGAGAGCGCTCCGGAGCGCATGACGGATCCACCATGTGGCGTATGTCGAGAACTTGAATCCGCGGCTGCCGTCGAACTTGACGACCGCACGCATCAGACCCCGCATGCCGTGCTGGGCCAGGTCGTCCAGGTCCAGCCCTCGGCCTGTGTACCTCTTGGCGATGCTGTACACGAGGTTCTGGTTGTGCACGACCATGGCTTCGAAGGCCCGACGGCGTTCGTCGGTGGGCGCCAGTGCCACGACCTCGGCCTGGTCGAGCTCCGTGTCGAGCGGGGCCCCTCCCCTCATCAGGACGGCCATCCCCACCTGTTCTTCCGCGGTGAGGATGTACGTGTGCCGGTCACGCCGCCACCGGTCCTCCTCCAGGACCAGGCGGGCGCCGGCGACCTCCGCGGACCGAAATTCGGCACCGTCTTTTTCCTGAGAAGAACGGCCCGATTCAGGGAGGCGCGCGGAATCCATCCCTTCGGGCTTCCGCGGCCCCGGTATCTTCCGGGGAGCGATCAGACGCAGGCCCAAAGACGGGAGCGCACCCCTGAAACGCCGACGGGCCTCGGGGTCGATCCCCCATTCGTCGCACGCTCTTTCGAATTCCTCGCGGTCGATCAACCCTTTGTCGGAAGATGCCCGAATTCTACTGAGAACGCCCTTGGCAATGGCACGACGATCGACCCCTGAAGCCGCTGAGGAGGACATGTTCGGCATGCTTCAGATCATGTCATCACCCGCTGACAGAATCGCCCGATTCCCGGAAACAGGTCGGGGAATCACCGGGTGCGGACTACGACGCGCTTCGTACATCAGAGTCGAAGAAAGCGGGTCGGCTCCTTCAGCAAAGCAGCAGCCCCCTCCACGTCGGCCAGGCGCGCGGACAAGGTGCGCTCGGCCAGGTGCTGGGGCAGAGCCGCGTTGAATTTGAGCCCGTCCAGAGCGCGCACCGAGACCTCTGGGAGGACCACACGTTCTTGCGCCGCGCTCTTGGCCGCCGACCACGTGCGCGGATCCAGCTCGGCATTGAGCCGTAGACAGGCGTCGTTGGGCTGCTGCTTGGGGTCCGCGGCGTCCCCCAAGGTGGTGGCCAGGGTGATGTTGGCTCTGGCCCCCGCCCAGGTCCACCAACGCAGGTCACCGTTGTCGGCACGTACGATGACCGATCCGCCGGGGTGAACCAGGTCCATGTGTTCCTCGCGTGCCTTGGCCAGAGCGTCGGTCGCCCGCTGAGTCATCCTCACCGCGGGATCCGTGCCCAGCAACACCTCACGGACCGCCCGGGTGAGGTGGAAGAACGATCCGAGGTGCCCGCCGGAATCCCATTTGGCCTTGCCCCCGCCGCCGTCGACAGGCTCGACAAAGCACCGCTGCCGACGCCAGTCGACCCAGGTGACCATCCAGGTCCGTCCAGCGAGCAAAAGACGCCGCGGGCCCTCTTCCCTCTCGTCCCCGGCCAGCAGTGCCGGATCCACGCTGCCGATCTCGGTGCGCCCGTTCAGGGCGGTGAACTGGGGCGGAGCGGTGAAGACACTGGTCAGTTCGGTGAAGTGGCGGTGGCCGAAGCGCTTCTCCGCCTCGGGGCCGATCATCATCAAGCCGCCGTCGAGGTCGATGAACCCCTCCTTCACCAGGTGTGCGGCGATGGGCGCCCCCTGTTGGAAGGGGCCCAGGCCTTCCCACCACTCCGGCCAGAGGTTCTGTGCCACCTCGGGTTCCTGCAGGCACAGCGCCAGAAGCTGTTGGGCGACGATGTGCCGAGGTTCGGGGGTGGGCCTGACCGGCTCCACCCAGTGCCTTCCCCACAGGTGCAGGAGTCCGGCAGCGTCCAGGAAACCGGACTGGTCCACGGCCAGGAACAGGCAGTTGCGGACGGTTCCCTGCCGCCGTCCTGTCCGGCCGATTCGTTGCAGGAAGGAAGCGACCTTACCGGGCGCGTTGATCTGGACGACCCGGTCGAGGTCCCCGACGTCGATACCCAGCTCCAGGGTGCTGGTGGCAACGATGACGCAGTCGCGGGCCTCGGCGAAGGCCGCCTCAGCACGACGGCGTTCGTCCAGGGCCAGTGAGGCGTGGGACAGGAAGGTGGTTACTCCGAACTCGCGCAGTGAGTGGCCGAGCTCCTCCACGTACTTGCGAGAGTCGCAGAAGACCAGCCGCTTCTCTCCGCGGTGCAGGGAAGCGATGACCTTGGCTGCGTTATGCAGGGAGCCCACGTAGTCCAGTTGGACGTCCCCGGGCGGCGGTTCGTCCGGCAACGCGCCCGGCCCGCGCAGGTGCACGCCGGGTGCGATGACGCGCCCGGGGCGGCTACCGGCCCCGGGCCCTTGGAGCCAAGCGAGCAACTCGTCGGGGTTGCCGACGGTCGCTGACAGTCCCACCCTCTGGATCGGACGACCGGCCACTCTGCCGAGTCGCTCCAGAACTGCGAGCAGGTGCCATCCTCGGTCGTCCCCGGCGAACGCATGCACCTCGTCCACCACGATGGAGTGCAGATTCTGGAACAGGGCCCGATGGTCGACCTTGGTGCTCACCAGCATCGATTCGAGCGACTCGGGGGTGGTGAGCAGGACGTCGGGCCGATTGCGCAGGATCCGCCGGCGAGCTGCAGAAGAGACGTCGCCGTGCCAGAGCTCCGAAGTGCGGCCCAACCACCCCGAGTAGGCCTGCACGCGCGGCAGCAGGTTGTTGAGCAGAGCCTTGATGGGACACACGTAGAGCAGTGACGGCCCCTCCCCCGTCCGCCCGGCCATCGATGTGAGGAGTGGGAACAGGGCAGCCTCGGTCTTACCGCCCGCGGTGGGCGCGAGCAGGATCGCGTCCTCTCCGTCCACCAGAGGCGGGAGTGCCTCCCGCTGGAGCGGGCGCAGACCGGGCCAGCCCAGGGTGTGGACGATGTGGTGGGCCAGGGTGGGATGGAGAAGGTCCAGGCTGCTGGTACCGGCAGATTCCTCTCCGCTCCCGCTCTCCGCGTTCACAGGTCGAGCTCCACCTCGTCCGCGTCGGCGGCCCGTTGCACGTGGGCCCCGCGTTCGACCTCGGTGAGTTCGTTCCTGCCCACACGCAGGTCGTAGTGCTGCCGCGGGTCGAAGTCGGGGTTCTGGTCGATCCGGTCCATGACGTCCACGAGCTTGCGCAGGAAGAGACGGGGCGCGATGCCGACCTTGCCCCCCAGCTCCCCGGCCACCGCCTCGGCGAAGCCCAGCAGGTAGCTGTCATCGACCCGGCTGCGCACCCTTTGCGGTGCGTCGGCGCCGTCGGCGTACAGTTCCCGCACCGCCACGCCCAGCTCATGGAGCCGGTCCAGGTCGAACCCGGTGAGGCGGATCTGGGTGGCGTAGAGGTTGTCGTGGGCCGGGTCGGCCAGGAAGTCGGTGTGCAGGCGCTGTGCGAGGGGCGCCAAGCGCTGCACACCCTGGGGCCCGTCGAAGAAGGCCGGTGTTCCGGTGATGAAGAGGTAGAGCCCCGGGAACTGCCGGTTGGCGATCTCGTCCAGGAGCTGGCGCAGCGCGTTGAGTCCCTTCTCCCGGGTGTCGGTGCGGGCGCGCTGGAGGGTTTCCAGTTCGTCGAGGACGACGACCAGTCCGGGGTGGTCGCAGTCGCGCAGCAACACCAGGAGCCCCTTGAGCGCGGCCAGGGCGCCGAAGTGGTCGAGGTCGCCCTTGATGCCAGCATAGCGTTTGGCCGCCGCGGCGACGTTGGGTTGGCCGCCCAACCAGGCGATGAGCGCCTCGGCGATGGCGGGTTCCTCTTCGGCCTGGGCCCTGTGATAGCCCCGTAGTGCCGCAGCGAATGAGGGATTGGCGCTGGCGACCTCGCCCAGGCGGCGTTCCATGAGGGTGGTGACGGCCGTGTCGAGCGCTTCTTCGTCGCTCTCGTCCACGTCGCCGGAGTCGAGGACGTCTTCCTCCAGGGAGAAGAACCAGTTGTCGACGATCTCGCGCAATGCGCTGGGCGGTTGTGTGGCGGTGGACAGTCGTTCGGTCAGGCGCCGGTAGACCGTTTCCAGCCTGTGCAGAGGGGTCTCGGTCTCGGAGATCTGGATCTCCGAGACAGCGAGGTTGGCACGTTTTGCGCGCTCACCCAACCAACGCACGAAGAAGGTCTTGCCGGAACCGTATTCACCGCGTACGGCCTTGAACTCGGCACCTCCGGTGGTGACCTGGCCCAACTCCTTGTCCACAGCGGCCTCGTAGCGTCCGAGTCCCACGGCGAACTGATCGAGGCCGCTGTGCGGCACGGTTCCATGGCGCAGGGCACCGACGATCTCGGCACGGCGTGCGGCGCTGACGGTGGTCACGCTCAGCTCCCTTCAGAGAGGAACTGCTGTTGCAGCAGGGAAATGTCCAGTTCGACGCTGCGGTCACCGTCGGTGAGGGTGAGCACGGGGTAGGCCTCCACGTTGAGCGCCTTGCCGACCATCTTGAGGAAACGGACCGCGCGAGGATGGCTCGAAGGACCGTTCCCGGCCCAGGACACTGCGGCGACAGGCAGCCGCGGCCGGGTGCCGCCCGCCGCGGCGAGGGCATCGATGATCGCGATGATCTGTTCTGCCCGGGGGCCTCTCTGGCCGACCCGCTTCAGGCTGGACGCGAAGACCGCGGAAGCGGTCACCTTTGTGCCGAGGGTGTGTACCCGTTCGTTTTCCAGAGGTTCGGCAGGTTCGGGGACCGCGTCGAACATGGGAAGGGTCTGTTCGCGCTCGGACCGCTTCTTCTTCGAACGTTTCGGGACACGCTCGGACGTGGTGTCAGCGGTTGCCCCGGTGGCCGGAGCCCCGCCGACCGCACCGTCCTTCTCGGGCGGGTCCGTGCTCTCGAGCGCTTGGGACCACCACGCTGGTTCGACCTGGGCCGCAGTGAGGTGTTTCCACCCCTTGGGCACGATCCCCGTCCCGCCGTGCGTGGCGGTACCGGAATCCAGGACCGGGGCGAAGGCCAGGACGGGGACGACCATCTCCGCGGCAGAGAATCCCCCGTGGTAACCCTCCTTGCGGTCGGTGTAGCGGATGTCTTCGCGGTAGGGCACGACGAGGGTGCCGTCACCGTGCAGGACCCGCCCACCTGTGACCAGGACTTCTCCGCCTTCGGGACGGCCGGTCCGGTAGCGCGCTGCCTCCCCCGTCCGGGTCTTGGTGGAGAACCCGCGATCCCAGACGTGCCCGTGGTCGGAGGTCAGCAGGACGGGACGCCCGGTTCGGGCCGCCGCGTCGAGCAGGGGGCTGAGCTTCCCGATTTGAGCAGGTTTCCACTCGGCCTCGTCGGCTTCCCGTCCTCGGGACAGGGCGTCGTCGACCGTGTTCAGCACGACCCCGACGACCGTTGTGGTGTCGTCGATGCTCTCCCGTACGTGGGTCGGCAGGTGGACGCCGGCCCCGCTGTCCAGGTCACGCTGGTGGTACAGGACAGCGTTCCTGCCTCCGAACCCGTTGCCGGCCCACAGCGCGGCGAATCCGGAGCGTTCCCGGTCCTGCTTACCCGAGGTGAGCGTTCCGGTGAGCAAGGAGGCTCGAGAGCAGGTGGTGATTGAGGGCACCGTTGCCAGCACGCCGGCTCTCCGGGGTTCGTTGGCCTGCCCTTGCTCCTTCTTGCGGTCGGGGAAGTGCGCGATCTCGGTCAGACGCCCTTCGGCGTTGATGTGCTCGGCGATCTGGAGCGCCACTTCGACGCTCATCCCGTCGAGCACGATGATCAGGGGTGCTTGTTCACGGGCCAGGGGTCGTGCGAACTGCTCCAGCACGTTCTCGATGAGGAGCGGGGCGCCGTCGTCGTTGTGGGCGCCGTCCCAGTGTTCGAGCGCGCCGGCGAAGGCCGCGTCGAACTGCGCTCGCCACGCGCGGACGCGTTCGTAGAGCTCGGCCAGTGCCTGGGCGAACGCGGGAACGTCACTCCGCTCGTGCCAGATCGCGGAGGCTGCACGGTCCACCCAACCGGTCTCGTCGACATGGCTCTGGATCCACCCGCGCACGGAAGCACGGGTGTCGGGTCCGAGAGGACGTTCGTCCTGGCTGCGGGCCAGGCGGCGCAGCAGTCGCACGGCGTTCTGGGCAGCGGACCGATGCCCCTGGGGCGTGCGGCCACCGTAACGGCGGTGTCGGCACATGCGCTGCCAGGCTGTTTCCACTTCCCGCAGATCTTGCGGCAGGGGAAACGAGGGAGCGTCGGCTGGGCCGGGCTCGCCGAGCGCCAGGGTGATCTGTTTGCCCAGTTCGGCCGTTCGGCTGCGCAGGCCGCTGTCGAGCAGGCTGCTGGCCTCGGCGACGGGTTCGGCGCCGAGTTGGAAGAGGAGCTCTTCGGCACGGCGGATCGTGGTGTCGGCCTGGTCCTCCTCCGACCCCTCCAACAGGCGGATCAACGAGGCCCTGCAGGCCCTGCCGAACTCGGACAGGTCCTGTTCGGCGGGCCGGTTGGCGCCGAAGTAGCGTTCTTGGGCACGGATCAGCGCGTGCTGGGCCGACCGCACAACGGATCGGTCGTCGCCTTCGCGCCCCTTCCGCGCCGCGGCGGAGAGTTCGGCCAGGGCCAACCCGACGGGAACCGCATCGAGGGCGTGTCCGCGCTCGAGGAGTTTGAACACCACACGCGGAACCGACCCGAGTTCTTCCTCGAGCGCCCAGCAGAGTTCCTGGCGTTCGCGCTCGTGGAGGTGGGTGAAGGCGGCTACGGCGTCGGGGCGCCGGGTCCATTCGAGGAGTGCGGCACTGTCGACGCGTTCCTCGGGTTGGCCGCCGAAGCGTACGGACACGGCGATGGAGAGGGCTTGTTCGAGTTTGAGCACGCCTGTGCCCACGCGCAGCGGTGTGGCGGCCCGGATGCTGCGCAGCGTGTCGGCGAGCCATCGCCAACGGCCGGCGTTCAGGCGGGGATCGATCCGGGTGACCTTGAGTTCGGTGCGCAGCAGCTCCCAATCGTCGAGGCGCATGACTTCGTCGCCCAGGAACCGTGCCAACAAGGCCTCTCCGAACTCGGAGGGGTCGAGCGGGGTGAGCACGACCAGGTGGTCGGCGGACTGCTCCTGTCCGAACTCGGCGAGGGCGTGCACGACGCCCAGGACGCTGTCGGCACCAGCCACCCGGACGGTCACGGGTTCCCCGAGCGCCTCACTGTCGAGGGTCAGTCGGTCGGGCCCCTCCCAGTGCGGATCGGCGGACAGGGCCACGGCGCGGGCCTGCGATCGGGCGTGGCCCTTGTCGATCCTGCGCTGCTCGGCGTCAAGGGCCCTGTCCAGTGCGCCTCTGACGGCTTCTTCGCCGACCCGGCCCAGTACGGCGTTCACTCGGCCTCCCGGATAGTGATCTGGATCGGCGCCTCCGGGGAGATGCCGAGTGAGGACCTCAATTCGGCCACGGCGGCGTCCAGGTCCGCGCTGTGCGGGACCGTGACCCAGGTGTGTGCGGGTTCACGCCGTGTGGGCGGCATGTCCGGGAGGCCGGCCCCGGTTCCTGTGACGGGTTCGTGTTCCCGGGTACCCGTGCCGTGGCCTGCGGCTGCCCTTTCCGCCGTTGCGTCCGGAGTGACGTTCCGGGCGAGCAGGTCCACGGCCTCGCTGTTGGCCTGGCGGAGGGCATTGGCCAGCTTGTGGCTGAGCTCGTTGTGCCGGGCGGCCTCGCGGAGCTGGTCCAGGATGTCGCGGGCCTGCGCAGCCTTTGCCCCGCCTTCCTCGACGATGCCTTCGAGGGAGCCGAGCAGTTTCCAGTGGGCTGCGGCCAGGCTGTCGGCCACGTTGGTGGCCCCGATCATCGCGGCCCTGTAGACACCTGCTTCTTCGGGCAGGTCGGCTCGCCCGAGGGCGTTGACCAGTTCGGTGTCGTCGGTCAGTCCCGCGAGTCGGCCGAGGAGCCCGTCGACGGTGCGGGCCGTGGCCACACGTGGCGCTTGCTCGTCGACACCGAGGACGTCCGCGTGTTTGAGCAGTTCACCGACCAGGCGCTCGCTCCCGTGCTGCAGGCGGTGCGCCTGCTCCTTGAGCTGCCCGGCCAGGTTCTGCACCGCGCGGGCGCTGCGCAACGGTTGGCTTGGCAGCTGGAAGAGGAGCTCAGCACGGTCGTTGGCACGGTGGAAGTCCTCTTCCGCGGGCAGCTCCTGCCGGCGCAGGACGATGTCGCCGGCGAGCTGGCCGAACCCGACCCCGGTGAAGCGTTTGCCGGCCCGGATCCAGGCCCGGTCGCTCTGCACGGCGTAGACCTGGACCAACAGATCGACGACGTCCTCGGGGAGGCCGTGGCCGTCCTGCCGTGCGCGGATCCACTCCTTGATCTCGGCGACCCGGACGTCGGCGCTGGTGACCCTGCGCCGGGCGATGAAGCGGTCGATCTCCCTGCGCCACTCGTCCTGGAGCACGAAGACCTCGGTGACAGCGGCGATCCGCAGCGGGACGGCGATACGGCGCAGCACCGGGAGGTCAGCCTTGGGCACATCGTCGTAGCGCTCGAGCGCATTGCCCTTGGCGGCCTCGACCGCGTTGAGCACCGTGCTCAGGTCGGCCCGGCGCACCGCGGTCCTGCCGGTGGAGCTGGACAGGTCGGGGTGCTCGGGGTAGAGGGCGTCCAGGAGCTTGAAGCTGACGCGTTCCAGGGCTTCGGGGAACTGGCTACCCGCCTCCAGGGGGATCGACAGGTTCGGCATCAGCGGTTCGATGTGTGTGGCGGCCGTCGCCCCGTAGTCGGTGCCGTCGGCCTCGACGAGCCCGTAGGCACCGCGCAGCAGGCCCCTGATCCTCACGGTGAGCTGGTGCCGCTGGTTGTCGAGCTGCAGCCAGGCCTCGCGGCGGTCGTCGCTGTTCCAGTCAGGGGCTTTCTCCTCGATGACGCCGTTCTGCAGGAGGTACTCCATCTGCAGGATCTTGCGGGCGTCCTCCAGGCGGTTGGGCGCCAGGAAGGTGGGCAGCCACGCCAGGGCGGCGACCGGCTCGGTGAATTCCTCGCGCAGCGCCTGCACGCGCTGGCGGTCGTCGGCCGGGCTGTGGTCGCCGCTGTCGAAGGGGTAGTCGAAGACGATACGCACGGCGTTCTCCGCCAGGGGCCGGAAATCTTCCCGCCCCACGTCGTCGCTGGAGCGCACGTTGCCGTAGACGAGTTCGACCGGCCGCTGGGTACCGCGCCAGACCACGGTGGTGCGCTCGGCCCCCGCCTCCAGGCCCAGTTCCTTCCACAGCAGCCGTTTGACCAACCCCCGCAGGGCGTGGTCGTTGACGGCGGAGAAGGCGCTGCGCATGAGGGATCCGGTGTCCACACGCAGCAGGTTCAGGGAGATCGTTGGGTTGTCGCTCTGGGCGCCCACCCGCACCTCGCCGAACTCGGCCTGCAGGTCCTTGAAGAACTGGGTGACGGCCTTGACGTCCTGGCCGGGCCGGCGAGAACGCACGAGTCCCTGGTTGAGGGCGATGGCGCGCCCTGCGGTCAGGTCCCTGAGCGCGGGCACGTTGGGCGTGAGCGCGCTCAGCAGCAAGGTCTTGACCAGCAGGTCCTCGCGGCGGAACGGGGAACGCACATCGAGGTCGGCGGTCTGCTCGACGTTGGTGTAACCGTGCTTGCCGAGCAACCAGGGACGGACCTTGTTGCGGTAGAAGTTGCTGATCTTGGTGTATTCACCGCTCAGGTGGTCCTTGAAAGGCTTGTTCTCGCCCCCGATGAGCACGTCGAAGACCGCGCCCAACGGAACCATCTGCCCGACGGGCAGGGTGTCGCGGTGGTCGACCAGCAGCTGCAGGAGCAGCTTGATGGAGCTGCGCGACCTGCTAAGGGCGTGGGACATCTCGACCATGACGTGCAGCAGGGCGGGGCTGAACGGGTAGAGCTTGCGGAAGTCCTCCCAGGTGCTGGTCTCGGCACCGCCCTGGCTGTCGAGGAGGGTGTCCTTGACCTCGGCGCGGCTGCCGCGCATGCGTTCGAATGCCTGGTCGATCTCGGCGGCGGCCTCGGCGCTGCGCGGTTTGACCAGGCGCCGGCTGACCACCTCGGTGAGGTTTGCGTCGGCCAGGAAGATGTCCTTGAACCGGTCTTCCCAGTAGTCGATGGTGCGGGTGATGCCTTCGGTGCCTCCGCCGAGCCCGACCAGGTCGCGCAGGTCGCGCTGGCGGGGCAGGAAGCTGATGACGGGTACGGGCCGACTGTAGGAGGATTCCACGAGCTTGGAGATCTTCTGCAGCTCGCCGGCGATGCGCCCCTCGTCGTTGATGAAGGCGGTGAAGCGCAGGATCAGCTCGTCCAGGAGCATGATGATGCCGTCGCACCCGAGGTGTTCCCGGGCGTGCCGGCTGATGACGGACAGGCCCTCGTCGATGCCGAGGTAGGCGTTCCCGGACTGGCCGATGGAGTCGGCGTAGCGTTTGAAGGGCCCGTCGAGCAGGGCGCTGACGAGCTCTTCACGCAGGTTTCTCTCGCCGAGCTCCTCGCTGTCGGGGTCGGCGGCGAAGGCCCGGTCGAGGGTGTCGGGGGTCCAGGTCGAGGGGCCGCCCAGCTCTCCCCACGCGTCGTCTCCGTCCTCTCCTGCACCGTCGTCGGCGCGGACGGGCAGGCTCGCGATGAAGGCGTCGTCGCCCATTTCGGCACGCTGGTTGCGGGCGTCCTCCAGGAGCCCGCCGGCCCGGTAGACCGCAGGGACGGGGGCATCGGGGAACTGCGCGCGCACCTGGCGCACGTAACCACCGAGGATGTGGGCCTCGACGGACACTGTCTTGTCCGTCATGTGCGCCTTGACCTCGACGAACTTCTTGTCGGCGAGCCAAGGGTCGTGTGCGGCGATGACGTTGCCGAGCCCTTCCTTGCCGCGTGCGTCCGGGTGGTGTTCCAACACCGCCGAGAGCACGGACAGGAAGTGGCTCTTACCGGCGCCGAACGAACCGTGCAGGTAGGCCGCCTGGGAGGTGTTGTCGACCACGGCGGAGCGGATGAGCTCGAGGGCTTCGTTGAAGTTCTCGGCGAGCCGCGGTGTGACCACGTAGTCGGCGATGGCCTTGGCCTGCCGTTTCTCGGCGCTGTCGGTGAGTTTGACGACCAGGTCACCGTCGTGGACCGCGGTGGGGATCTCGAGCAGGTCGCGGATGACCCGGTCGGTGCTGCCCGGAGCAGAGGGAGAGGTCGTCATCGCCAGGGTGCGCCTTTCTGACGTCGTTCGGCGGGGTCGGTGCGCGTGGGCCGACCGGATGCGGCGGGGGCGCCGGGCGGGCATCCGGTGGTTGGAGCGCAGTGGACGTGGTGTGCGGAGGGCTCGGTTCCAGCTTAAGCCTCGGGCGGGACGGAGGCGGCCCGTACCCCGTCCGTGGCAGGGGTTCCGGACCTGTGCCGGGCTCGGTTGCGGCAGCGGGAGCGGACCACCCTGTGACGGCCGAACCCGCTCGGGGGTTGCCCCGCCCGGGCCGAGGACGCGAGTGTCCCCGGCCCGGGGTGCGGATGCGACCTCACAGGGGCAGGGTCGGGGGCTGTTTCTTCGTCTTGCGTCCCCGTGAGCGGGCCGCAGGGCGCCAGGCGGCCATCTCCGATTCGGTGATGCCCGTGGCGTCGCGCAGCTCGGTCAGGTCCTCACGCACGTGGTCGGCGGGGGTCTCCCCGTAATCGTCCCGTTCGGTGTGCCACTGCTGCACCCACGGCAGGAGTTCGCGCAGGCCCGCGAGCAGAGGCACCATCGCGTCCCGGGTGTCGGCGTCCTTGCCCCAGCCGAGTTCGTCGTGGCGTTCGTGGGCGAGGCTGCCGAGGGCGTCGGCCTGTTGGGCGTGGTCCCAGCCGGCCCAGCCGAGCAGCAGCGTGGGGTCGGACTCGGTCTCGGCTCCCGGGTAGGAGACGAAGCGCTCCTTGGCCACGTCGAGCTTGCCCCGGTTGGACCAGTACTCGTTGCGGCGGAAATCGGGCGTCGTGTACTTGGGTGGGACAGGGATGTCGAGGCGGTGTTCGGCCTCGCCTTCGAGGAGACCGGCGTTGAGGGAGTCCTCCTTGCGCTGGAGATCCCAGACTTTTTCCCACTGCGCGCGCTTGCGCATGCCGGACTCCTTGTAACGCAGGGCGGCAAGGTAGGGCACATGCTCGGTCCTGACGATCTCGGCGACGACCTCACCGAACTCCTTGCCGGGGTCGTAGAGCGCGGCGACCCCGGCGGCATCGGGGAACAGGTCGCGGACCCGGTTCGCGAGGGAGCGCACGGTCAGCGGCTGGGCGCGCTCGGCGCCGTGGTCGTCGGGGGTGAACCACAGACGGCGGTCTTCGCACTTGTCCAGCAGCCAGGACTTGAGGGCGGCCTTCTGTTTCTTCTCCCAGGGTTCGGACTGCCAACGGCGTTTGTACTCGGGGCGTTCGAGGAGGTTGATGTTCTTGTCGGACTCGATGAGATCGATGCGCGCGGCCACGGCCTGCTTATACGCGTCCGGCCAGTGGTCGGAAATCTCGGTGATGGGTGTGGAACCGTGGCGGTTGAACCACTCGGTGGAGGCCTCACCGGCTGCCATTTTCCGGGCGAGCACGATCTCGAAGGCCCGCTCGCCCAGGTTGAGAGCGGGGACTTCGGCGGTGTCGGTGATGACCAGCTCGGCGTGCTGGTCATCGGTGAGGAGCCCGTACCGGTGGTAGACGTCCCAGTCAAGCTCTTCCTGGAGCGCGATCATTCTCTGGCGGGTCTCCGCGTGCGCCGCACAGGCTTCCTTGAGCCGGTCGGCCGTGGGGGTTTCGGCCTCCACGACGGCTGACGGTTCCAGGGCGGACAGGCGCTGCGCGAGGGAGTCGAGCTCCTTCGAGCGGTCCAGAGGAAGAGTCTTCGGAAGCGGGTACTCCTGGAGTTTGGTTCCGGTGAACTCGTATCGGCTCTCCCATTCTTCATCCTGGACCCCTCTCCCGATTCCACTACCTCCCTTGGGATGACTTACCTGCTTGAGCCAGAAGCACGCCGCCGACGAGTTCAGCACACCCATCAACTCCAGGTGCTGATCTTCTGTCGCCCCCTCCGGAAGCTTAACCATGGGAGCAGACCTATTAAAAAGCCTACCCTCGCGATCAAAGGAAAAATGATTATGAGTAGACACAAAAGCGAACGCTATCGCCAACGACGAAAAGAGTTTACTTGAATAATTCTCCAGATGAACACCCCACGGCACCTTTTGGTCTTTTATTTTTTTCCCAAAAAGAAGCCTCTCCCTAAGTGGAGACCTGAAAGGCCAAAGCGACCTGCCGAGCAGAGAGTCGCGCACGCCCAACGGAATCTCATTCTTAAGGTCTCTGTACGGATTCCTCACCACCAAGGACCCTGAGATCCTATAATCTCGAACCATATCGCCAGCCACCAAGCGTCGAACTCGGCCAGCGTCACCAAGGCGTTCAGCAGTTTTCTCGCTTGGGAGGAAGTAAGCATCATCTTGCCCGGTAGCTGTGGTTCGACCAATACTCAAGCAGACTCGCCCAATGGTATCTGTCGAGCCATTTTCTATATATTGCGCCAGATCAGGCGCACTCCCCCCTCCCAAGGACCATGGATGAGAACGAAACATTTCCCAACCCAAAGTGAGCACACTCAGCCATTCTGACTCAGTTTCCCCAGGCGCCTTCAGTTGCCCAGTTAGAGCATTCCAGACCACCCCCTCGGCTGGAATCTGTGGCTGTTCGGGCTCCCCACGAATCCCGAGGACGGCTCGAATTTTCCCGGAGTGGGAAGGTTTCATGTTGCGACCGAACAGGATCACGGTCGGCGTCCCATGCCCGGGAATATGCGCTTTGGATGTATCGATCACATGAGTGAGCCGAACCTCGTTCCTGAAGAACTCCTCGATGAGCTTCTTACCGAACTCACGCTTCATGAACGAGTTCGAGGTGATCTGGCCGACAAAACCGGCACCGACCCTGTCGCCTCCTGCCCGCCGGGCCAGGTTGAAGAAGCGCTCGGCGAACGGGACGGAGAGGGCGTAGGTCCCCTTGCAGGTGCTGTACCGCTTCCGGTAGTTCAGGTTCTCCTGCTTGTCCTTCACGGTGATGTAGGGCGGGTTGCCCACCACGGCGTGGTAGCTGGCGACGCCCAGAAGATCGAACTCGTCCTCGTACTCGAAGACGTCCTCCGAGGCGTAGCGGTGCACGGATCCCGCCGTGCCGAACAGGTCCTCCTGCCGCTGCGGGGCACCTCGGCCGTGCAGTAGAGAATCGCCCGTGGCCACAACGATGGGCCACTCGGGGTTGCTCGCGCTCAGCGCAGTGACGCCGCCTTCCTTCATCGCTGCGATGAGAAGGCGGAAACGGGCGATCGCCACCGCGTAGGGGTTCTTGTCCACTCCGTGCACGCTGCGCAGGGCGCGACTGATCAGGTCCCAGTCCGAGGCGCCCGGTTCGGCTTCACGCCATTTGTCCAGCAGACGGTGGAACGCCCCCAGCAAGAAGTGCCCCGAACCGCAGGTCGGGTCGATGAGGCGGAAACCCTGCGTTCGGGCCTGGTAGATCCGGTTGCCGTCGAGGCCGAACTCTTCGACCGCGGGCTCCAGCGTGTAATCGAGGATGAACTCCTCGACGAACTCCGGTGTCTGCAGCAGTGCGTACTTGTCCCGGGTCGCCTCCGAGAGGTCCTGGTACAGGTCTCCGAGGAACCGGGTGTTCCATTCGGGGTCGGTGAAGTCGTGGACGAGGTGGGCGTCGTCGCCCACGGTCCGCCAGAACTCGATCAGCCCCTTGGCCGCCTGGTGCGACGGCGTGATGGTCCACATGGGGTTGTGGTACCGGTCGAACAGACCGGCCATGACCGAGGAGACACCCATCTGCGCGAAGGCGTGCTCCAGCCAGTCCCGGTCGGTGCGCTCTGGCGCCTCCGGTTCCTCCTGCCTCCCTCGGAGGACCCAGGCCTCCTTCAGTTCCTGGGCGATCCCGTACCGGTCCCGCTCGTCCTTGGGTCCGGCGATGAAGGGCTGCGCCAGGAGGCCGTTGTCCTCGCAGAACCGGACGAAGACGGTGGAGAGTACCCACGCCACGGCGGCCTGGGTGATCTGTCCCTCGAGCCACTCACCCTTGGTGATCGCGGTCCGTTCACCCGCCTGGGCTTCCTCGTACTCGTGGTCGAGCTGTTCCCCGAAGCTCACCTCTTTTCCTTCGGCGTCCACGTACTTGATCGCGCCCTGATCCTGGCTGCGCTCGCGCAGATCGTCCTCCAACGAGCGAACCTGCGCCTGCAGGTCCTTCAACAGCGCTTCCTGATCGACCACGGGGGCTCCAACCACGACGAGAGGGGCGGGGTACCCCTCCATTCAACCGGTCGGAGACACCCGGACGCACCCGGAACCCGTTGATGGGGCCGATTCTCCGGCCCCATCACGCGGATCAAGGCCGTTGCTGTGGTGGCCGCCGTAGCAAGCTCTCAGCGGTGGGCCAGGTCCGGCGTCAAGAGGCGGGTGAGTGTCTCGGCGTCGGCACCTCGGCCAGGCCAGTGGAGGAGGCGACCCAGAACGAGCCCGTGGACTCCCCGAACCACACGATCAGGTGCGGGTGTCGGGCCTGCGCGGCGGCGGCCCGGGCGTGCTCGGCGGCATACTCGGACCGGTGCCCGCCCAGGCGGGGCAGCGTCTGGGCCCGGCGCTGCCGGCAGGACACGTGTGCGCACGGCGGAGCGGGGTGAGCCGCGGGTGCCCGGCGCGGCTGGTGACGCGTGATGGGCGGGCAGGAAGGCCCCGCGAGCGGTGGGCGGTGCGGCAGCGACGGGAACGAGCGGTGCCGCGGGTCGCCCGAACGTCGGGGCTGCGGGATAGGATGCGTCATCGATCCTGCTTTCTGTTCATGTGAGAGTGCTCGGATGCTGGGATCGTGTGGGCCCGGGAGGCGTTGGAGCGCTCTCCTGGGCCCGTTTCACGTCCGGGGGCGTGAGGTGTTGCTAGAGGTCGGCTTCGGGTCCGGGGTCGGGGTCGGGGCCGGTGCGTTCGGCGGTGGCAGAGCCCCAGAGGCTGCCGGTCAGGTCGTGGGCGAGGAAGAACCACACCTGGCGTCGGTCGGGGATGCCGTTGTCGCCCCAGCACGTGGCCAGGGCGTCGATCAGCGCCAGACCGCGCCCCGACTCCGCGGACAGGTCCAGGCCGTCGGCGGCGGCCCGCAGGTGCGCGCGCTGCCCGAACGGGACCGTCGTGCCGTCGCGGGATCCCTGGTCACGGCAGGTCAGACGGAGACCGTCGCGGATGCGCTCGCAGGTGAGGCTGTAGACGCCGAACGGCCGGCCCGAGTGCGAGTGGTCGAGGGCGTTGTTGGCGAGTTCGCTGCCGAGCAGGGTGAAGAGGTAGCGGTAGTCGTCGTCGCGGTCGGCGGCGCAGGTGTTCAGGAAGGCGCGCACGAGCGGCAGGTACCGGGGCGAGCCGCCGAAATCGTAGCGCCGCGTGCGGAAGTGGGCTCGGCCGGAACGCCCGGTGAAGTAGTGGCGGCAGCGGGGTCGGACCAGCTCGCCGAGCGGGACGGTGACGTCGGGCAGGTCGGCCAAGAGCTCCGGGACGGTTCCGGGTGCGGCTCCGGCTCCGGCTCCAGGTCCAGGAGCGCGGCCGGATGCGGATGCGGATCCGGACGGGTGTGCAGTTGCGGGCATGACGAACGAGCTCCTTCGCGCATGGGAG
Organism: Nocardiopsis coralli; assembly: GCF_014892575.1. Lineage (GTDB taxonomy): Bacteria > Actinomycetota > Actinomycetes > Streptosporangiales > Streptosporangiaceae > Nocardiopsis > Nocardiopsis coralli. The sequence goes on from NZ_JADBGI010000002.1 coordinate 275,879, forward strand.
TTGAACGGGGGGTCGGCGTGCCCGCAGGGGTGGAGCTTCACGGTTCCCGCTCAGGCGGGAAGGGGCACGGCGTAGCCTGCACCGAGGACGCTGTGTGACCTCTCAGTCACTGGCTACACTGACATCTTGTCGGGCGATATACAGGATGTCAAGACTAAAACTCGATATACGAGAATGACTTGAGTAGGCTGCCCCCATGAACCATCCGATCAGCCCCACCGTGCGACGGCGGAGGCTAGCCCGAGAACTGCGACGACTGCGAGAAGGGCACGGCCTCAAACTCTCCACCGCCGCCAAGGACGCCTCTGTCCCTCAGTCCACGTTGAGCAACATCGAAGCCGCCGAAGCCCGTCGAATCAAGCCTCGCGACATCGACGCGCTTGCCGACCTATACGGGTCTTCCGATGCTCAACGTGCAGCACTTCAGGAGCTGGCTCAGGAGTCGAAGGAGAAGGGATGGTGGTCCAAGTACAAGGACGTGTTCGGCGGCAACGCCCTGCCCGACTTCGAGGTCGAGGCGTCTATGATCCGCATGTACCAATGTCAGGTCATCCCCGGGCTTCTACAGACCCCTGCCTACGCAGAGGCTGTTTTTCGAGGTGGCGGCGCCTACACGGATGACGAAGTACGTCGCAACGTCGACGCACGCATCCAACGCCAGTACACCCTGTCTCGACACAATCCGCTCCACCTGTGGGCCGTGATTGACGAAGCAGCCTTGCATCGACGGGTCAGCGATCCATCGGTGATGCGAGAGCAGCTTCAGCATCTGATCAACATGGCGATGCGGCACAACGTGAACATCCAGATCCTGCCGTTCCGTGCCGGCATGCATGCTGCGCTGTCGGGATCGTTCTTCCTTCTGGACTTTCCCAACGAGCTGGATCCGAGCATCGTCTACACCGAGACCTCGACGGATAGCCTCTTTGTCCAGGAGAGCGCGTCGGTGCAGCGTTATGTAACGATCTTCTCGAACCTGAACGCGGCCGCACATCGCCCAGCAGAGAGCGTCGGCTTCCTACAAGAGACCCTGGAGTCCAGCGAGCAGCATGTCGATTAACCACGGACTGTCCTTCTTCAAGTCCAGCTACAGTGGTGACCGCGCCGAGTGCGTCGAGGTCGCCGCCATCCCCCCGAACTTCCGCAAGAGCAGTTACAGCGGCGTCAACGGCAACTGTGTCGAGGTCGCCCACACCCCCGCCAGCTTCCGCAAGAGCAGCTACACAGGTGTGAACAACAACTGCGTCGAGGTCGCCGACCTGCCCTGCGGTGCCGCTGTCCGGGACTCCAAGAACCCGGACGCGGGCCATCTCCCCTTCCCCGCCTCGGAGTGGACCGCCTTCCTCACCTCGGCCGGCATCGGCCACCGCCCGTAGCCCACCAACCACTCCCCCTCTCGGCGCCCCGATCCACACCCCTTGGGTCGGGGCGCCGACGTGCCGGAACGGCTTCTCCGACCACGGCCGCCCCACGGACCCCATCTCCCCCGGCGCCGTTCCACCCTGCCGCTGTTCCACCCTGCCGAATTCATGCACGTGCATTTTCAGGTGCATTTCCCGGAATGCCCACCGTGCCACCCCGGACACACACTCCACGCCCTGTCGTTGTAGAATCCCAGACACATACGCAGCAAAAGACCAACGCGACTCCAGGAACCACAAAGAGCCCTGACCAGCACGGTTCCGGACATAACCAGAAACGCCTACGGAGAAGGACGCTACCCCCACCACTCCACGCGGCAAACATGATCGTGCGCGACACATTCCTCACCAGGAAGCACGTGCATTCCGTGCTATTTTTATGGTGCGCACCCAACCCCCCAGCCGTGCGCGGAAGGGCCCACGATGACACGTCCTTGGGAGGCAGACCCCACCGCCGCCATGTCCCGCCGGCTCGGAAGGTCGCCGAAGGAGCTCGGCAACACCGACAAGGCCAGCGGCTGCCCCGACCTGTGGGAACTCGACAACGGCGACATCGCCGTGATCGGCCGCGACCTGACCGACACCTACAGACGACGGCTCCCCCACGACGCCGCCATCGCCGAGGACGAGCGGCTGGTCATCATCCCGCGCAATACTCTGATATCAGCGAAAGCAGACATCCCTGATGCTTGACACCGTCGACCGCCTTTCGGGTGAACGTCTGCAACTGTCCCCCTACCAGGATGATTTCGACGCCCGACTGTCATCGCTCAGGGACGCCGACGTCTGGAAACTCGAACGGCAGCAGGATTTCCACCAGCCCGAGAGCGAGAGCTGGATGGCTTTCCGCGAAGGGCGACGGTCGGACTCGCTCCGCATTCTGGAGAAGAGCCGCCCGTCCCTGCAGAAGGCGTTCGCCGAACTCGCCCGGTCGGGCTGCACGCTCAGGCGGGTCCGCGTCGTGGAACGACCTTTCACGACCTATCTGCTGTGGGAACTGCATTCGCTGCACCTACGGGCACAGTGCGGGGAAGACGTACGGATCGTCTCCGCCGACCCCCTCGCGCGGTTCGAGAGCAGCCATCAGGTTCCGGAGCTGGTGAACTTGGGCGACGAGGTGACGTACAAGATCCTCTACGACCACCGGGGCGTACTCCGGGGCGGGGAACGGTTCACCGACCCCGCCGTCACCACACGGTGCCGGGCCGAGATCGCCGCCCTGCACGCCGAGGCCGAGCCCCTGCAGGGGTACTTCGCGCGCGAGGTGGGTGGGACGGAAGCCCACCGTGCCTGACCACAGACACCCCCACCCGGACGAGGACCCCGACGGGGCAGCGTCCGGTCCGCGGACCGGCATGGCGGACGTGTCCGGCCGGGCCGTGCAGGCGCGTGACGTGCAGGGCGGCGTGCACTTCCACGGGCACGGCCCGGACCCAGGCCGGCCCCCGGTGCCCCGGCAACTCCCCGGTGACGTGCACGGGTTCGTCAACCGGCTGGGCGAGACGGAGGTACTCAGCGCCCGCCTGCGCGGTGCGGGGGAGGATGCGGGGCCCGAGGCACCGATCCACGTCATCACCGGTACCGCGGGCGTGGGCAAGACCGCGCTGGCCCTGCATTGGGCGCACCGGGTCCGGGAACACTTCGCCGACGGACAGCTCTACGTGGACCTGCGCGGGTACGGTCCGGGTCCGGTCCTGCCCCCGGACCAGGTGCTGGACCGGTTCCTGCGCGCGCTGGGGGTCGCGGCCGACACGGTCCCCGCCGACCTCGACAGCCGTGCTGCCCTCTACCGCTCCCTGCTGGCGGACCGGCGTGCCCTCGTCCTGCTCGACAACGCCTCGTCCGCCGCACAGGTGCGTCCACTGCTGCCCGGCTCCTCCGGGTGCATGGTGCTCATCACGAGCAGGGACCGCCTCTCCGGCTTGGTCGCCAGGGACGGGGCCCAGCGCCTCACCGTGCGTACCCTGGCCCCCGCCGAGGCCGTGGAACTGCTGGAACACGTCACCGTGCACGACCGGCCCAAGGACGACCCCGAGGAGATCTCGGAGTTGGCCCGGCTGTGCGCGCAGCTCCCCCTGGCCCTGCGCATCGCCGCCGAACGTGCGGCGAGCCGGTCCCACATGCCCCTCGGAGAACTCATCCAGGACCTACGCGACGAGTCCGGGCTCTGGGACGCACTGGCCACCGATGACGAGGAGGAGGCCGACGCGGTCCATTCCGTCTTCGCCTGGTCCTACCGGGCCCTGCCGGAGGAGACCGCGCGCCTGTTCCGCCTGTTGGGGCTGCACCCGGGCCACGACTTCGACGCTGGGGCTGCGGCCGCTCTGGCCGGTGTCCCGGTCCGCCGGGCACGCAGAATCCTGGACTCCCTCGTGGGTGCGCACCTGGTGGAGCAGTCCGGGCGCGACCGGTACCGCTTCCACGACCTCCTGCGCTCCTATGCGCTGGACCAAGCGCGTCGCGAGGAGGACCCGGAACAGCACCGCGAAGCGCTCGAGCGCCTGCTCACCTGGTATTTGCGGACCGCAGACTCCGCAGCCCGAGCGCTGGACTCGCCCCTGCGCCACAGTGGGCCCGGCCCGGAATCGGGCGAAGGTGCAGGGCAGGGCGTTCCCGGGTTCGCCGGACACTCCGAAGCGGTCCGCTGGTTCGAGACGGAGTCCAAGAACCTGGTCACGATGGCCGAAACCGCCGCGTCGGCAGGCATGGACCACATCGCCTGGCGCCTGCCCGTAGTCCTGCGGCACGACTTCGTGTACCGGGCTCCGATGAGCGAATGGGTCACCGCCACCCTGCTCGGTCTGGGCGCTGCACGGCGCGAGCAGGAACAGGCTGCCGAGGCCGACCTGTCGGAGAGCCTGGGGATGGCCTACGTGCAGTCCCACCGGTGGGAGGAGGCCAAGGCCCACCACCAGCGCGCTCTGCGGTTGCGCCAGGAGGCAGGCGACCGTTTCGGCGAGGCCATGTCGCTCAACGCTCTGGGGCTGGCCCTGCTGCGCGAGCACCGGCTCGACGAGGCACGGGACCATTTCGAACGGTCCTTGGCCGAGGTCCGGCTCCTGGGAGAGCGGCGCTGGGAGGGGATCGCGCTCGGCAACCTGGCCGACGCGCTGCTCGATTCGGGGCGCCCGCAGGAGGCGGTGTCGCCGGCCGAAGAGGCCGTCGCGATCCACCGGGAGACCGGCAACAGGATGAGCGAGTTCGCCTGCCTGGTCTGCGTGGGCGCGGCATGGCGGGAGCTGGGCCGGACCGACCGCGCACTCGAGTGGGCCCAGCGAGCCCTCGATGTCGCCCGCGAACTGGGCAACTCCGTCAGGGAAGGGTTCGCGCTCCTGGAGCTCGGCCGGGTCCACGTGGATCTCGGGAACTCGGAGGAGGCCCTGGCCTGCTTCCACGAGGCTGCCGTCCTGCACCGCCGGATCGGCGACCATGCGCGCGAGGCCGAGGCCTTCGAGGGTGCGGGCGTGGCCTACGACGCTCTCCGGCTGCCCGGCGAGGCCGCCAAATTCTACCTGCAGGCCGTACACGGGTACCGGAAGAAGGGCCTGCGGTGGAAGCTCGCGGTCTGCCTGGACCGGTTGGCGTCGGTGTCGGCCGCGACCGGGAACCACGAAGCGGCGCGCGAGAGTCGGCAGGCCGCCCTGGAGGCCCTGGAGGGCTTCACCGATCCGCAGGCCGTGCGCCTGCGCGGGGAGATCCGTGTGCGCGCGGGAGACAGGGACACGTGACAAACCCGTGTGCACCTGCCTCGGTCACTGTTCGGCCACCGACATACGTGGACGCTGTTCCCCTGCGACCGGGGGCCAGCGTCCACGCAGACCTCAGCCCATCAGGAGTGGCTCCGGCGCGGAGAACCCGCGCGGCAGGAGCACCTGTTCGGCATCGGCGATGATGCCCGCAGGTTCCCCGTCCAACAAAGCCGGGGACTGTGGGCCGCGCATCGGACACAGCAGCCACAGTCCGTGCGGGGACCGACCGGACTCCCGTGCCTCTTCCGCCAGCCGGCCGAGCAGGGCGCGTCCCTGCTCGTAGCGCGCCAGGGGCGTGGCCCGGTGCAGGAGCACCACACCGTGCCCGTGGTGTGCAGCGGAGCCGGCCTCACGCACCCGCTCGCCCACACGCTGCAGGGCCAGTTCCAGCATGGTCTGGAAAGGTCGCGGCCTGGGACGGCTGCTGTCGGCCTGGGTCAGATGGCGCCAGGTCAGCCCCTTGCCCTTCTCCTGTCGGACCTCGTCCATGGCCTGGACGAACTCGGCCGAGACATCGAAGGGGACGACGCCCGGCATGTTCCCGATCTGCTCGGCACTGCGCTCGGTGTCGGGGAGCCAGGTCTTCAACGCCCGGTAACCGCCCCGTTCCACCGCACGTCCCAGACGCTCCCACGTCTCCTGGGACACGGCGTCCACCCTGCCCGGTTCCCGGTGACCGGTGTGGGTGGAGGGCTCATAGGTGGTGAACTCCGGTTCGATGAACCAGCGCACGCTCTCACCCACCACGTCTTCCCGCAGCTTGTGCGGATGGCGGGCCCGCAGCAGCTCGCGGAGCTGCCCCTCCTGTGGCGTGGGTAGAGCGGGGAACCGCGAGCGGACACGGTCCTGGATCTGTTCCGGTTTGATCCCGGGCCGACCCAGATAGCCGACCGCCTGAGTGATGCGCAGCGCCCGATCCAGGTCGAGGTCGTCGGGGTACAGCTCCAGACGCGGTGTCGCCTCGGCCCGCTCCGACGCTGCCACGGCCGTCCGGACCAAGGCGGTGTCGTTCCAGGGTTCCATGCCCTCGGGGGTGTCCACCGCGCGCAGGGCATCGCGCACCGTCCCGGGGCCGGGCAAGGAATCGGCGCCACCGAAGTCGACGAGCTGGTCAGCACGGCGGCCCAGAAGCGCGGCATAATCCAGCAGATCGCTCTCGACGGGCACGGTCGGGTCGTCATCGATCACCTGAGCGGCGATCACCCCGCGGGCGAAACGCCGCACCACGAACCGTTGCTCCTGCCGCTGCGCCTCGTACTCGACGAGCACACGCACCACGGCCAGGGCGAAGACGGCCCGCTCGTACCCATCCAGGGAGGAACCCCTCATGGCGAGCAGTTCCGAAGCGATCTGACGGACCTCGCCCACCCGGTTCCCGCGCTCGAGGATGCCCTCGACATCCCCACGCACCGAACCCAGGAGGGAGGCGTTCTTGCTCCAGTGGGTGTGTGCCTTGTCCAGGCTCCGGTCGACCAGGGCAGTGGTGAGGCCCAGTCTCTCTGCGACCTCCCGCCGGGTGGGCCACCAGTCCGCGTAGCCCTGCTTGCCCTCCGGCAGGCCGATCAACTCACGTACGACGCCGACCCATTCCCTGTTGTCATCGGTGGTGACCGGGAGGAACTGGCGCAGCACCTGGTCCAGGGACGCGCTGCGCTTGGTCTCGTCGTCAGCCCCGCTGGGAAGCCTGGCGGGGGTGGGAACGGCGTACTCGGCCACGTCCAGGCGCTTGCGCCAGTAGGTGGCGGCACGGTTGAGTTCGTTGCGCACGGCCAGCGTCGATCCGCGCATGTGGGTGATGTCCCTGACGGGCCTGCGCAGTAGCTCCCCGACCGTCTCACAGCGCAGGATCCTCCGGGCCGTGTCCACCGCCAACGGCGTCAGCCCCGCCAGATGCAGCGGGGTGGCCGCTTCGGCGCTCTCCATGTTGCGCCTGAGTGTCTCCTCGTCCTCCTCCTTGGCCTCTTGGTGGGACGTCGTGTGGAAACATCCCTCCCAGGCCTCACGCATGGCCGAGAGCGAGGCGAACCGTTGCCCGGTGCGCCGGTGCAACGACGTGTGGAAGAACCTGCGGAACGCGTCCTCGACCGGACCGGGAAAGGCCTTCAACGCGTCCTTCGACAGGCGCGGGACCGTGACCTCACTATCGAGGAACTCGGGGTCGACCCCGTCCTCGTCCCAGACAGGGAGTTCACCCGTGGCCATCTCGTGCAGCGTGACCGCCAGGGCATACCGTTCGGCGAACGCATCGTAGGGACGGTTCGGCCCCAGGAACGGGTCGAGGTAGCCGCGGGTGCCGGCCGAGGTGTTGCCGACAGGCGTCCGGGAGAGGGAGAAGTCGTAGAGCACCAGGGCCCGGGCCTTCTTGGGGGTCTGGTGCACCCCCAGGTTGGCGGGTTTGATGTCGCGGTGGAAGACTTCCTCCTCCCGGTCCTCCAGGAACTCCACCGACTCGAACAGGTGCTGGCCGAAGGTACGCAGCTCACCGGTGGTCAGGGACCCCTGACGCGCCAGGTAGTCGGCCAGGGTTCTCTGGCCGGCGCGCTCCAGGAGCAGCACGGTGCGCTCCCCCACCTCCTGGATTCCGGGCGTTCCCCCTTCCTCCGCGGACGCGGGGCGCACGATCCGGGGATGGGAACCGACCGCGCGCAGGGTCTCCGCTTCGGCGCGCAGAGCACGGGCAGCGGACTCCTGATTGAGCGCGACCTTGTAGACCAGTTCACGTCCGGTGCGCTCGTGGTGCATCAACAGGGCACGGGCCGTTGCGCCCTTGCCGAGTACCTCACTGACCTTCCACCCCTGGACCACCTGGTCACCACGCCGGGCATTCAGAGGGTCGGTGATGACCTCGGGCAGGGTGAGGTACTCCTCGACCACGTCGAGGCCGCGCAGGAACGCCGGTACGGTTGCCATCCGTTCGCCCGGGGAGCGCTGGGTCGCCTCGCGCACGAGCGTGTCCAGCTGGGGGATGATGTCATCGCTGACCGCAGCCGGGGTCAGGCATCCGTGCTCCTGTATGGCCTGGCTCAGCTCCGGGCGATCACGCGCCGGGGGCCGACCCGTGAAGATCAGATAGGTGAGCGCACCCAGGCCGAAGAGGTCCTGGGGGGCAGCACGCCCGGTGTAGTCGGGAAATTCAGGTGCCAGGTAACCCGCGGCCGCCCGCTCGACGTGTGCCGCCAGCGCTCGGCTCCCCAAGGCCTCCTCCAGGTGTGCGGTCGCCCCGCTCGTCTGCCCGGTACGGCCACCGCGCAGACGCACGCTCTCCCGGGAGGCCACCTGCCAGTCGGCGATGTGGAGACGGGGATAATTGCCGTCCATCTCCACCCACACGCTGCGGGCGGCCAGGGCCCGGTGGTAGAGGCGGTTGCGGTGGGCGTGGTTGACCGCCTCGGCGAGCTGGCGCACCATCTCCATCCGAGTGTCGACCTGGAGTTCCGCACCGCGGTCGGCCATGAAATGGTCCAACTGCTGCCAGGACTTTCGGTGGGCGAAGGCGATAGCCGGCCCCAGGTCCTTGCCCGACTCCTCGAGGACACCGAAGTATTCGGCCTTCACGATGCCTTCGTGGGAGATGCCCCCGAGGGACATGTACTCGCGTTTGGCGGCCTTCTCGACAGAGCGCCGCTCGTCCGCGTCGGCGTGCTCCCCGTAGTGGTAGAGCCGCACCCGGGTCTCGGACCCGAGCCGTGCATGCTCGGCTTCGTAGTCGGTCCAGGTCGGCCCGCTGTCCATCGAACGTTTGGCCAGGTTGTACTCCCCCAGTTGCATCGCCCGGTCCATCGGAACGATGCCGATCTTCTCCATGAGTCGGGACACATGTCGGAGAAAGTCAGGATCGACGCGGCGCTTGGGCGCGCCGAGGAAACGGTCCCAGATGCCGGGCAACCGGGTCTGCTGCTCCTTGCCGTCGCGCCCGAACACATTGACCTGCTGAACCTCGTCGAATTCCGCACGCAGCCCCGGGTCCGAGAGGAAGACGCCGGCTTCGATGAAGGGGACGGTGACACGCAGGTTGAGTTGGCCCACTGCCCACTGCAGGCGGCTCTTGAGTTCCTTGGCCTTCTGGTCGGTCAGGTGCAGGGGGTTGGTGATGGTCCTGCGCCGAAAACGGTCCCCGCCCGAGAAGGTCCATTGGTTACCCCGGTTGACGACGTGTCCGGGATGGCTCTTGATCTCGACGAGAAAGGCCCCGGTGGGGGTGACCATGAACAGGTCGCACTCGCGAATGCGCTGGTTGTGGGCCGTGAACGTGAAGCCCGGCCAAGCACGGTAATGGTTCGATGTGCCGTGTCTGAGGAAGCTCTCCTTGACGTGGTCGAGAGCGGCCTGTTCCCAGGGGAACTCCGAGGGATTGTCCCACCACCGGTCCGGCATCCGAGTGCTCCCTGTCCAGTTCTGTGTCGCATGAGGGCTCATCCAGGATAGAAGAGCGGATCTGCACCCAGTGAGCGGCAAGGGCGAGCGGCTGCGGGCCGGGCGCGAGTCCGGTCTCAGTTGGTCCTGGTGTTGGTCAGGTGGCGGCCGATGTAACCCACGACGACGATCCCGTGCTCAGCGGTGCAGTCCATGAAGTACACCCGCGGAGATATCGAACCGCGCGAGTCCAGCTTGATGTGCGCCTCCATGAGCACCTCGCCCTCGGGGGCGATGTCTTCCGGGACGGGGAAGATGCGCTCGTGGCCGTACTTGTCGAGGGTCACCTGGCTCTCCGACATCGCGAGCTGCTTGAGCGCGACGGCCTCCCCGTCGCCCGGGGGGTTGCTGCAGTACTCGTGGAAGGCCCCGGCGAAGTCCTCGCTCTTGGCGGCGGCGTAACCGTCCAGGGAGACGAGCGCACGCCAGGCCTTTCCGGCCCACACGGCGGCCTTGGAACCACCGGTCTCGTCGAGTTCGAGGGCCTGGGACTCGTCCCCGGTGAAGCAGACGCGGGGGCGGCCGGCGCAGGCGCCCAGGAGCTCGTCGAAGGAGGTCGGGGCCTCCTGCACCTCGGTGGCCTCGGCCGACCGGATCTCGTCCTCGCGACCGGTGCGGCGCAGGGCCGCACGGAGCCGGCCGACCTCGTTCTGGACCCGGTGGAGCTCGTGCTGGTCCACGAAATGGTCGGCGAACGCGTCCTCCAGGTCGGACGTCAGTTTTTCGTTCAGTTCGGTCAGCGAGGCGACCCGGAGCTCGGCGAGCTCCTTGCTCTTGCGCAGGTCGGCGATCTCCTTGTCCGCGAGTTCCAGAAGCGCCGCGGTCTCCTTCAGGTCGGCACGGAGCTCCTCCACCGAGTTGCGGTCGGGCGCGGCGCGTACGCTCTCCAGCTCCCGCTCCCGGGACTCGCGTTCCTGGCGCAAGACATCGGCGAAGGCCGCATGCCGGAGCGCGGAGGGCTGCACGGCCTGACGCGCGCGGTCCTGCACCCCGCGGGCCACAACCGCGGCCCCTCCCCTGCCCCGGACACCCGTCAACCGTGCTGCGGACAGGACACGGTGCCGGTGCGCGTCGCCGGGGTCCTCGGGGTCGAGCCCGGGCAGGTAGGTGCGGATTCCACCCGGATCGATGCGGAGAGCGTGTCCGAGTTCGGCCTTGAGGGCGTTGGCCGCGGCGGAGTCCTCGAGTTCGTACAGGGTGGCGAACCCTGCGGCCTGTCGGAACAGGTTGTCCACCGTCCGTCGCCACTCGGGGTCCGGCCGTTTGGAGGGGCGGGCGGCGACGATGCAGGGCAGGCGGCGTTGGGCATTGGTCAGAACCCTGACCAGCTGTGGGATGTACACCCCGGTCATGACGGCCGGTCGCTGGTGCACGCGCGCGGAGCCGTCACGCACGGGCAGGTGCCCGGTGAGTTCACGGATCACGCGTGGAGGCTTGGGGTCGGTCACCGCCTGCCCCTCCTCAGGGCTGTATTCCAGGTCGACCCCGGCCCAGCCCTCCCCCGGCCCGGTACTCACCGCGGTCAGGGTCGTCTGCCAGAGGCCTTCCTCCTTGGCCTCACGCAGTCGGAAGCGCACCCCCGTCTCGCTTCCGTCCTGCGCATAAGCGCTGGCCACGTCGAGAACCACGTGCTCCGCGAGGAGGTGCCGCCCCGAGGCCTGTGGGATCACGGCCTGGCGGTGTTTGCTGCGCACCCAGTCGACGCCGCGGCGGCGCACGGTGGCCAGGAGGTCGAAATCGCCGTCCCCCTGTACGGGGAGTACGGCCCGGTGGACGAGGGGTGAGGGGGCTGGTTCGGCCATGAGCGCTCCGGGGGTCGTGGTGGCTGCGAGGGAAGCGGGACACAGTCCCGTTCAGCCTACGGCCGGGGACCGACGAACGGCCGCCGATCGCGCAGCCTCCCCGGGCAGGAAACCGGTGGACGAGGCGCCGGAAATCCGGCCTGTGGACAACCCCTCCGGGCCGGGTCGGGCGGGCGATACTCGGGACATGGCGCTTTCCCTCTCCCACGTCCTGCTGTCGGCCCTGTTCACCGATCTGCCCCACCAGAACCACATCCTCACCCTGCACACCGGAATGGCGCGGTCCACGGCCATCGACCGCCGGGCAGACGGGTTCGAGGTCGAGCACCCGGAAGTGGTGGAACGGTTGTGCACCGCCCTCGCCCGCGGGGACCTCGCGTCGGTGGTGCTGCGCAGCTTCACCGACCAGGTCTCACACACCCGCCCCGACGGGGTGGAGATCCCCATGAAGCTGGTCCGCGGCTGGGTGGCCTCCGACCGCACGCTGTACCCCCTCGACGAGGCCGCGATGTTCGACGCGCACTGCATGGACGCGGCCTCGGGTGAGCCGCTCTCGCCGGAGGAGGGGGTGATCTACACGGGGGCGCCGGAGGTGGATCTGGCCGTGTTCCACGAGAACTGAGGGGGTGGAAGGTTCGGGCCCCTGCGAGCTGCCGACCGTGCACCTGCTGACCGCAGCGGGTGACGGCCGCCGAGGACCGGGGCGGGGCGGCGCGGCCCCGACCCGGCAGCACATGCGGTGATCAGGCGTTCTTCAGCGCCGCGGCGACGGAGACCGCGCGGCGGACCTGCACACGCGCCGCGTCCTTGGTGACGTCGCCGACCTTGAGTTCGCCCTGACCGGCGACGTGGCCGGTGCCGTAGGGGTTGCCGTCGACGAACTTGGCGCCGTCGGTGTAGCCGGGGGCGACCAGGATGCCGCCGAAGTGGTGGATCGTGTTGTAGAGCGCCAGCAGCGTGGACTCCTGGCCGCCGTGCTCGGTCGAGCTGGAGACGAAACCGCTGTAGACCTTGTCGGCGAGCAGGCCCTGCTGCCACTGGCCGCCCAGGGAGTCGAGGAACTGCTTGAGCTGGGAAGCGACGTTGCCGAAGCGGGTCGGCGTCCCGAACAGCACCGCGTCGGCCCACACGGCATCGTCCGGTGTCGCCTCGGGGGTGTGCTGGTCGGCGTCGACGTTCTCGCGCCATGCCGGGTTGGAGTCGATCGCCGCGTCGGGGGCCAGTTCGGCGGCTCTGCGCAGCCGGACCTCTGCCCCGGCCGCCTCTGCCTCGGCTGCAAGGAAGTGCGCGATCTCGGCGATGGTGCCGGTCGACGAGTAGTAGATGATGCTGAGCTTGACGGGCTGGGTCATGGTTCCCCTCCTGGCGGTACGACGTGTCGCTTTCGGGAGGACTCTATCCAGGAATTAGTTTCCCAGCAAGATTTACTCCAGGAAGGCAAAGTTCACGCACCCGCCCCTACCTGCAGAGGGGGCGGACCGGAGACGGCAACGTGCGACCGGCCGAGGCAGGGTCTCCCCGCTCCTCTCGGCCCGGGCGCCCGTGTGAGGGCCGGCGTCTCCGACCGGGTCGCAAAAACCCCTGGAACCACGGCGGTCCTGGCCCTTAGGGTCGTGGCTCAGCACCCTCCCGGTGCACCACGATCTCGGGAGGCAGGATGCCGACGGACGGGCCCGGTGCGCAGGCCCGGGGTTACTTCCATTCAGGATGGGGTTGTTGCGGGTTCGAGTCCCGTCGCCGGTCGTGAGGCCGGTGTAGCTCAATCGCGTAGAGCGCCTTCGTACCCCGGGCCGTTCCGATCTCGGGCCCGTCCGCCGGTGTTCGGCTCCTCCCGGACCGGAAGGAGCCCCCCATGGCCAAGTTCAACCGTCCGGGCGCCCGGCCCGCCGGTATCAGCCCGGTGCTCTCCGAGGCGGCGCCCACCGGGGCGACGCACGAGGGCGGGCCCGGTCACGGGCGGTCGGCCGAGTCCGAGCTGTGGTTGCTGGCAGTGCACAACATGGTCGGCGAGCAGACCTTCTACGAGTCCGCAGCAGAGCGCGACAGCCGGTTCGTGCAGCTGGTGCACGAGGTCGCCGTCGCCGATCCGGTGTGGTTCACGGGGTTCGTGCGGTGGCTGCGGCACGGCGCCCACATGCGTTCGGCGTCGCTGGTGGCGGCGCTCGAGGGCGTGCGTGCCCGGGTGCAGGCCGGTGAGCACGGACATTCCCGACAGATGGTGTCGGCCGTGTTGGCCCGCGCCGACGAACCGGGTGAGGCCCTGGCGTACTGGACCGGACGGTACGGGCGCGCGCTGCCCAAGCCCCTCAAGCGCGGGGTGGCCGATGCGGTCCAGCGCCTGTACACGGAGCGTGCCCTGGTCAAGTACGACACGGGTTCGCGTGCCTGGCGGTTCTCGGACGTGCTCAACCTGGTGCACGCCTCGCCCGCGGCCGACCGGCCCTGGCAGAGCGCGCTCTTTGTGCACGCGCACGAGCGTCGCAACGAGCGCGGGGTGCGCCCGGACGCCGGGACGCTGCCGCTCGTCGCCGCACACGGGGCCTTTCCCGAGCGGGTGCATCGGGACCCCGAGCTGCTCCTGGACCCCGACGAGCTGCGCCGGGCCGGCTTCACATGGGAAGGCGCCCTGTCGCTGGCCGGCGGACGGGTGGACCAGGCGCGGCTGTGGGAGGCGCTGATCCCGTCGATGGGGTACATGGCGCTGCTGCGGAACCTGCGCAACTTCGACCGTTCGGGTGTCTCGGACGCCGTGGCCGAGCAGGTCGCGGCGCGCCTGGCCGACCCCGCCGAGGTCGCGCGTTCCCGGCAGCTGCCGATGCGTTTCCTGTCCGCCCACCGTGCGGCGCCGTCGCTGCGGTGGGGCCAGGCGCTCGAACGCGGCCTGCAGGCGTCGCTGGCCCAGGTCCCGGAACTCTCGGGGCGCACGTTGGTGCTGGTCGACCGGTCGGGGTCGATGAGCGGTGCGCTGTCGGCGCGGTCCGACCTGAACCGGGCGGACGCGGCGGCGGTGTTCGGTTCCGCCCTCGCGCTGCGCTGCCGGAACGCGGACCTGGTGGAGTTCGGCACCGATTCGGGTCCGGTGGAGGTCGCGCGGGGCGACGCGGTCCTGCGTGTGATGGACCGGTTCTCGTGGCGGGGAGGCACCAACACCTCGGCGGCTCTGCGCGCCCACTACCGGGGACATGACCGCGTCGTTCTGATCACCGACGAGCAGGCCGCGCCCTCCCGCCTGGGGACGCCGGACGCACAGGTCCCGGCTCCGGTCCCGATGTACACCTGGAACCTGGCCGGGTACCGGCACGGACACGCGCCGTCCGGGACCGGCACCCGGCACACCTTCGGCGGCCTGAGCGACGCCGCGTTCCGGATGATCCCGCTGTTGGAACGCGGGGCGGACGCCCCCTGGCCCTGGGAGGGCTGACCCGGGCCGGGGCGGCCCCAGGCCCGGGACCGTGTACGGATCAGGGTGCGGCCGGGACGACCGGGCGAGGGCTCCGGCGTACGGGGATCCATCCCCCACACGCGCAGTCGGTCGGTCTCCCAGAAGCCTTCCACGATGCGCACGCCCTCCATGTGCGGGGAAGAGGCGGTGCAGCACTCGGGGTTCTGGAGAATCTGCAGGATCGGCTCCTGCCTGATCCGCCGATACCACCGCGACGGCACACATACGGTGGATCGGGTGAGTCGGAGTTCCGCGAACACATGAAACGGGGCCGCCCATGCCGGGTTTCGAACGTCTGCCGCCGCGCGTGTTCGACTTCACCTCCGGCAACCGCCGCGACCTCTACTTCGCGATCCTGCACGTGTTCAACGACGCCAACGAGCGGTTGGAGACCGCGCTCCTGGCCGAGCAGGTCCACGCACGTGTTCCCGGAACCGGGTTCGCCGAGCCGGTCGACGAGGACACGGTGGGCATTGCTCTGCGCCACCTGGAGTCGCTGGACCTGCTGGAGTCCTCCCAGAGCTACACCGCCTCCTACTCCACGGCCGCCGAGTTCGAACGCAAGAACGTCCAGTACACACTCACCGCTCAGGGCGAGGCCGAGTTCGCGGGGATCAAGCTCGTCCTGGACCGGTTGAAGGAGAAGGGCGCCCTGCAGACGGCGGTACTGGACGCCATCGGCGACCGTTTGCACACCTTGTACTCATTGCTCGAGCCCGGCGCCGCCGGGACGGACAGCCGGGTGTTCACCGCATTGCAGGAGCTCGAGGGCCACCTGGATTCACTGCGCGACAACACCAAGCGCTTCAACAACGAGCTGCAGAGGCTGCTGCGCTCCGAGGGCGCCGACCTGGACACCTTCCACGAGGTCAAGCGTGCGACCGTCGGTTACCTGGAGGAGTTCGTCGAGAACCTCGAGGTGCGGGCCCACACCATCGCCGACGCCCTGGCCCGGGTCGAGGCCCTCGGGGTCGAGCCGATGCTGGAGCGGGCCCTGGCCGGTGCCAATCTTCCGCCCAGCGCCACCGACCGGGTCCGGGCCGACTGGCTCGCGGGCCGCCGGGCCAAGTGGGAGGGGCTGCGGTTGTGGTTCGCGCCCACGGCGGAGGGCCAGGAGGGTGTGCGCCGGCTCCACGAGGTGGCACGGCGCGCGATCGGGGCGCTGCTGGAGACGCTGGAGCGCATCACCGCGTCACGGCGCCGGTCCTCCAGCACCGCCGAGGACCTGCGGACCGCGGCCCGATGGTGTGCGGGGGCCGTGTCCGAGGAAGAGCTCCCTCTGGTGTGGTCCTCCCTGACCGGCCTCTCCCCGGCCCGGCACGCGGTACTGGCGCACGACGACGCCGAACTCATCTCACCCGGAACCCCGTGGACGGACGCGGACCCGGTACCGGTCTCACCGAATCTGCGCTCGTCGGGGCGTTCGGGGCGTGTGGCACGTACGGCCCGCGTACGCGATGTGGGTGAGACCGTCGAACGTCGGCGGGAGCGGGCCCTGGCGGAGCAGGCCGAGGCCGATCAGGCTCTGCGGCTGCTCTCCACGGACGGGTCAGTGGCCTTGTCCTCCTTCGGAACCCTGGAGCACACGTTGTTCGAACACCTGCTGTCGTTGCTGGGGCGGGCACTCTCGGAACCGCCGTCGAGTGATGGGCTGCGCCGTGCGCTGACCTCCGACGGGCGGTTGGAGATCGTGTTGGGCCCGCCCTCCCCCGACAGCGGCTCGGCGACGCTGCGGACCCCGCTCGGGGAGTTCACCGGGCCCGATCACACGGTTTCCATCGGCGTTCCCGGAGAGCGCCGGTGAGGGGGCCGTCGGGCGGGCGGTCGGCCAACCGGCGTGTGGTCGAGACGCGGGACGACATGAAGGACGGGATCCGTGCTCTGCTGACCCGTCCGCTGTTGACCCGGGAGGCGGACGAGGCCGCGTTCGTGGCGGTGCGCCGCCGCCGCGAGGAGCTCGTCGCCTGGTTCGACTACTTCTGCGGGTGGGCGCTCACGGTGGAGCCGCGACAGGGGTACGCGCGCCTGGCCAAGGTCCGTGCGCCCGGTTCCCACGCCTGTCCTCCGCGCCCGGCCCGGCGGGTGCGCGGAGCGGGAGCCCCCTTCGACCGGCGCCGGTACACCCTCTTCTTCCTCGCGGCGGCCGAGCTGACGGTGCTGAACAGGACGACGATCGGGTTGCTGGCCCGACGTGTGGCGCACACGTGCGCGTTGGAGGAGGGTATCGCCGACTTCGACTCGTCGGTGCGGGCCGAGCGGTCCGCGCTCGTGGACGCGCTGCTGCTGTTGGAGCGCCTCGGTGCGCTGACCGCACTCGACGGCAACACCGAGTCGTACGTGGCCGGGGACGACGCGCTCGTGCTCTACCGTGCCGACACCGCCCGAATCGCCCGGTTGCTGAGCGCGCCGGTCCCTCTGTCCCGGGTGGCGGGCGCCCGTCCGGACCTGCCGGCGGTGTTGGAGGAGGAGCGCTACGGCGACCGGTCCGAGACCGCGGAGACCGGCCCCTCCCGCAACCAGGAGCTGCTGTGGGCGCGCCACTCGTTGATGCGCAGGCTTCTGGACGACCCGGTGGTGTACTTCGCGGACCTGACCGCCGCGGAGGCCGAGTACGCGGCCTCGCTGACCGGGCGGTCCCTGCTCCGCAGAGCCGCCGAGGAGGCCGGCTTCCAGCTCGAGGAACGCGCCGAGGGGTACCTGTTGGCCGACCCGTCGGCCACACCGGCCACCGATGACCGCTTCCCGGGTGAGGGCCACGTGAAGCAGACCGCGCTGCTGCTGCTGGACCTGTTGACCGAATCCGCGGCTACCGGTTCCTCGGCCACGGTGCCCCTGGGCCGCCTCGTCGCCGAGGTCGAGGCCCTGCTGGAGCAGCGGCCCTCGTGGGCGCGGTCGTTCCGTTCGGAGGGAGGCGCGGAACGCTTGGCCCGCGAGGCCGCTGCGGTGCTGGTGGGGCACGGTCTGGCCGCCGCCGATCACGACCGCACGACGGCGGCCTACCGGGCGCTCCCCGCCGCCCACCGCTATACCGTCGACCGTCCCGCCTTCGAAGGAGAGTCATGAACGGTGCGCGATCGCTCCACTCCCCCGCCACCGCGGCGGGCCCTGGGGATCCACCGGGCCGGTGGCGGCCGACCCGCGCAGGCATCCTCAATGTGTGGCGCTACTACCGGGAGGTCTTCACCTTCCACCGGGGCCGGCTGCTCCTGCGGGGGCCCAACGGCACCGGCAAGTCGAAGGCGCTGGAGCTGCTCCTTCCGTTCCTGCTGGATGCGAGCCTGCGCCCGAACCGCCTGTCGACCTTCGGCGGCAACGAAAGGGCCATGCACTGGAACATGATCGGCCACGGCTACCCGGGGGCGACCCGGGTGGGTTACGTCTGGCTGGAGTTCTCCCGGCCCGGGGAGGACGGACCCGAGTTCCTGACGGTGGGCGCCCGGTTGCAGGCCACACGCGACGCCACCAGGGTGGTCCCGACCTACTTCACCGCGCGCGGGCGTGTGGGCGAGGACCTGTCGCTGCTCACCGCCGGGGACCAGCCGCTGACCGTCGCCCAGCTCAAGGAGGCCGTGCACGGGAACGGGCTGGGCACGGTCCACGGCGGCCCGGACGACTACCGGTCGGCGGTACGTACGGCGCTCTACCCGGAGCTGGCCCCGGACCGCTACGACGCGCTGATCACCGCGTTGCTGCAGTTGCGCACACCCAAGCTCTCCGAGCGCCTGGACCCGCACCTGTTGTCGTCGCTGCTCTCCAGTGCGCTGCCGCCGCTGGGGCACGGGGAGCTCGCCGACATCGCCGGTGGGTTCGAGCGCCTCGACCGCCACCGGGTGGAGCTGCAGTCCCTGGAGAAGGAGGTCGCTGCCGCCAAGAGCCTCGCCGACCGGCAGCGGGTCTACGCCTCCCGTGTTCTGAGGGGCGCCGCGGCCGAGCTGACCTCGGCGACCTCCGGGATGGAACGGTGCAGGCGGGAGGAGCAGGAGGCGCGCCGCAGCGCCGCCGACGCCGAGGCGGAGCTGTCCCGGCTGTCCGACCGGGAGGGTGAGCTGGACGCGTCGATCACGACCGTCTCCGGTGAACTGCAGGGGCTCAGGGAGAGCGACGCCTACAAGGCCGGCAGCGACATCCAGCTGCTGCGCGAACGTGTTGAGGAGGCCTCGTCCACGGCATCAGCCCGTGTCTCCGAGGCGCAGAGGCGCGAGGGGGCGGCCGCTCACCACGCCGACCGGGCTCAGGGACTGTCCAAGGAGCACGACCGGGCCGACAGCAGGCACCGGGATGCCGCGGCCGCGGCCGAACGCTCCGCGCGCACCGCCGACCTGGAGGGCGCGTTCGAGCACGCCGGGGCCGAGCTGGATGCGGGCGGGGACGGAAACGTGGACCACGTCCGCAGACTGCTCAGGGCTGCAGCGCACGACCGCCGGTCCCGGATCGAGGAGGTACGGGGCGCCGCCGAGGACCACCGGTCCCGAGTCCGTCGCCGGCAGGAACTGGAGTCCGATCTTGCGGTCTCCGGCGAGGAGCTGACCGAGGCCGAGGAACAGGCCCAGGCCGCCGCCACCGCCCTCGACGTCCAGGTCGACCACCTGGCCTCCGCGGTCGCCGAGTGGGCGCAAGCGTGCAGGGAACTGCCGGTCGGGGACGCCGAGACGCTGGTGGACCACATCGACCGGGACCTCGGCACCGGCCCGGGGGCGGTCGTCGCTGCAGCACGGCAGCAGGCCGGAGAGGACCTGGCGGCCATGGCACAGGATGCCGACCGCCACGAGGCGCAGGTGCGGGCCGACCGCGACGGGGTGGCCGAGGAGTTGGAGTCGGTGTCCGCACGGGCCGAGGCCGCACCCCCGGCCCCTCCCACCCGTACCGCGGACCGTGCAGGGCGGCCTGGCGCGCCGCTGTGGAAGCTGGTGGACTTCGTGCCCGGCGTCGCCCACGGGGTCCGGGCCGGTGTGGAGGCGGCTCTGGAGGCCTCGGGCCTGTTGGACGCCTGGTTGCTGCCGGACGGGACCGTGCCCGAAGGAGGCCTGGCGGGCGACACGGTCGCCGCGGCCACCGCACGCGCGGTGGAGGGGCCGAGCCTGCTGGAAGTCCTGCGTGTGGAACAGCGTTCCCCGGTCTCCGGCGAGCACGTGCACGCGCTGCTCGCGGGCGTGGCCTACTCCGTCTCCGGCCCGGAACGCCCCGGCGCGGCGGTCGGGGTGAGCGCCGACGGCCGCTGGTGGGCAGGGCCGATGCACGGGCAGTGGTCGAAGCCGGAGCCGGCCCACATCGGGGCCCTGGCCCGCGAGCGCGCCAGGGAGCGTGCGGTGGCCGCCCTCACTGCCCGTTTGGAGGGGCTCGAGCGCGCCCTGGAGGAGGCCCGCACCCGACAGGAGGAGGTCGCCCGACGGCGGCGGACCCTCGCCGAGGAGGCCGCTTCTTCTCCCTCGGACGCCGCTGCGCGCGAAGCGGCCCTCGCCCTGCACTCGGCGCAGGAACGCCTCGCCGACCGGCACACGGTGCTCGAACGCCGAAAGCAGCGCCTGGAAGCTCACGTACCGCTGGTGGCCGAGGCCGAGCAGCACCTGCACGCGCTCGCGGCCCGCCACCGTTTGCCGTACGGCACCGAGGCGCTGGACACTGCTCGCTCCGGGGTCGCGGACTTCGAGCGCGCCGTGGACCCCTGGCTCGACCGCCATGTACAGGTGTACGCGCTGGCCGACCGGCTGGCGCAGGAACGTGCCCTGGCCCAGGACGCGCAGGAAGAGGCCGCACGTGCGGGCCGTGCGGCGGCCGAGGCCGAGTCGGACGCCGATCACCTGCACGCCCGGCTGTCCGCGTTGGACTCCACCATGGGTGTGGAGCACCGCCGCGTGCAGGAAAAGATCAGCGCCGCCGACCGGCACCTGCGTGCACTGCGCACGGAGCTGGACATGCTCCGCACCCGGCAGCGCGAGCTGGAGCGCGAGAGCGGTGCGTTGGCGGCGACGGTCCGCACCCGGCAGGAGGCCAGTACCGCGGCAGTCGGTGCACGCGACGCGGCGGCCGAGCACTTCCGCGCTCTGATGGGTTCGGTCCTGTACGAGGACTCGGGGATGCAGATCCCGGTCGAGGCCGAAGCCACCGTCCGCGGCACCCTGGACACGGCCCGGGCCGTGGTTGCGACTTCGCAACGCGACGACCACACACCCGAGCTGGCCGACAGGGCCCGGGGCAAGGTCGCCGAGACCGTGTACTCGGCCCGCGACACCCTCAACCGCCGTACCGATCTGGAGCTGATTACCGAGGACGGGGTCCAGCAGGTCAACGCGCTCCTGGACGGGGTGCGGGTCGGAGCGCGCGGGCTGTACGAAGCGCTCGTGCGGGAGCAGCAGACCCGGGAGAACGACCTCACCGACGAGGAACGCGGGCTCTTCGACCGTGTCCTGACCGGGGACACCCGGCGCCACCTGGCCGACCGGCTGCGGCGGGCGAACGGGCTCGTCGAGGAGATGAACGACCGGTTGGAGAAGGTGCGCACGGCTTCGGGGATCTCCGTGCGGCTCCGGTGGAAGGTCGCCGACGACGCCCCGAACGGGACACAGGCAGCGAGGGACCTGCTCGTCCAGGACCCCCGCCGGCTGAGCGACGGGCAGCGGGAGGTGCTGCACACCTTCTTCCGGGAACGGATCGACGATGCGCGTGCGCAGGACTCCACCTCCGGTTGGGAGGAGCACCTGGCCCAGGTGCTGGACTACACCGACTGGCACCGTTTCGTCGTGGAGCTGGACAAGGGCGATGGTTCGGGCCGCCAGACGCTGACCAAGCGGGTGCACGGCAGCCTCTCCGGTGGTGAGAAAGCGATCGCGCTCCACCTTCCCCTGTTCGCCGCGGTGGCCGCTCACTATGCCACCGCGCCCGGCGCTCCCCGGTTCATCCTGTTGGACGAGGTCTTCGTGGGTGTGGACACGACCAACCGCGGGCAGATCTTCGGGCTGCTGGTCGACCTGGGGCTGGATCTGGTTCTGACCAGCGACCACGAGTGGGGGACCTACGCCGAGCTCGACGGGATCGCCGTGCATCAGCTCCTGACCGGTGAACCCGGTGAGGAGGACGATGCGATCACCACCGCCCGGTGGGTGTGGACCGGGACGTCCCTCGAGGCCGACGGGGAGGAGCGGTGAGCGCGGACGGTGTGCCCGGGCACCTGGCGGACGACGCCCTGCTGCCGTTGTGGCGTGCGGTCCACGACCGGTTGTCCTCCGGCAGGGCCGTGCGTTCGGTGACCGTGCAGAGGTTGGACGATGCGGCGCAGGAGGCGTTGGCCGACCTGTTGGGGTGGGCGACCTACCCCGGCCCCAGGGCGACCGTGCGGTTGGACCGGTTGGACGCGGCGTTGGCGCTGTCGGGGACGGACGCCCGCACCGTGGTGGAAACGGTGGTCGGGCCTCTCACGGACCGGGCCGCGGAACAGGCTCGGGTGGCCGGGGAGCGCGAGGCCCTGTGGACCTGGTTGGGCAGCCACCCGGTGGTGACCGCCCAACCCGCTCTCCTGGGGTGGGTGGAACAGGTGCGGTCCGAGGGCGTCCCCAGTAGCGGGAGCCGGGGGCTGCGCGAACGCCTGGACACGGCCCTGAACGTGGTTGCCTCGTTGCCGCTGCCGGACGGCAGGCCACTTCCCGACCTGGCAGCCGAGGCCACCGGGGACCCCCACGGGCTGGACCAGGACCGCCCCTTGTCACGTGCTGTGTTGCGAGCTCTGTCGGCGCTACGGGCCGAGCCAGCGCCGGAGAACGCACAAGAGCGTAGGGACCTGTGGGGCGCGTTCGGGGTGGACTGCGATGCGCACTCCTCGAACGTTCTGGTGCTCGGCCTGCGCCCGGGCGGGGCGGGCCCGCTGCCCTCGACCCTCCGCACGTGGGCAGAGGCCGGACGGGCCGTGTCGGTCACCCTGGACCAACTCGATGCCGAGGAACTCGTGTGCCGTTCCCCCGTGGTGCACGTGGTGGAGAACCCTTCGGTCCTGGCTCTGGCCCAGCGGCGGCTGGGCACAGGTTGCCCGCCGCTCGTGTGTGTCTCGGGGTGGCCCGGGAACGCTGCGGTGGCGTTGCTGCAGAGGTTGGCAGCATGCGGGAGCGAGCTGCGCTACCACGGTGACTTCGACGGCGAGGGGCTGCGGATCGCGGCACACGTCATGGTCCGGACCGGGGCGCGGCCCTGGCGTATGGGGACCGAGGACTATCTCGAAGCGGCTGAAAGGGTGCATACCGCACCGCCCCCGGGGCGGCTCACACCTGCGCCCTGGGACGCCGGCCTGGACCGTGCCATCGCCTCCCACGGGGTGGCCGTGCACGAGGAACGGGTGGCGGAACGGTTGCTGCTCGACCTGCGGGCGGAGGCGGAGGCGCAGAGGACAGCCCGAGGCGCGCCCTGAACCCCGGGATCTTGCTACTGGAGCCGGGTTCAGCGCCGAAGTCGGCTCTGGTAGCAAGATCCCCGCGCGGTCAGCGCACGGACGGCGCTCCGCAGCACTTCTTGTACTTGCGCCCGGAGCCGCACCAGCAGGCCTGGTTGCGCTCGGGCGGCCAGGACGACAGGGCGTCTGCGTCCAAGGTCCGGGCCCACTGGTCGCGGGTTCCGGGGTCTGCCGGGTCGAGGTCGGCGGCCAAGGCGTAGGCGAGGACCTGGTCCGGGGTGGCCGTCGCCGTGTGCAGCGCGGTGCCGGGGGTCTCACGCGCGGCGGAGCGCAGGGCACGTTCGACGTCGTGGTGGTGGGCGCCGGGGTCGGTGATCAGGCCGCGTTCCTGTGCCTGGTCGAGGAACGCGCGGTCGTAGGCGACGTACACGGCGGGGGCGTCGTCCCCCTCGTCCTCGGACCCCTCGCGCATGGCCCGGTCCAGCATCTCCATCTCCGTGTCGACCCCGGTACCGGACGCGTCGGCGGCCGAAGCCTGCTCGTCGTGGGCGTCGGGCGCGTGCCCGAGGCGTTCGCGCACGCGGGCGCGCCCGGTGAGGAGCACGAGCCCGAGGGGGTCGAGCTGCCCGACGATCTCCGCGGGCTGCGCGAGGATGCTGCGGCAGGCCACGTTGTAGCAGTAGAGCGCGGTGTCGGGGTCGCTCTCGGCGTACTCCTCGGCGAGCACGGCGGCCATGCCGCGGCCGAGCACACCGGGGCGCAGGAGGTCACTGATGATCCGGTCGGCCTCCTCGGAGCTGCCCTGCGCGCGCAGGATCTGGGAGAGCATGTGCGCGGCGTACTGGCGGTGGTCGTCCTGCGGGGCGTGCTCGCGCAGGACCCCGAGCACGGCCCGGGCGGAGTCGGGGTCGGTCTCGCGCATCTCCCCGGCGGCCTCCAGGAGGACGTCGCCGACGGAGTCGGGGGCGGCCGCCATGTCGTCCAGGTGGCGTTGGGGGAGATCGAGGTCCAGGACGGCCGTCACCAGTTCGGGCGGGAGCGGGGCCGGGGTCGCGCTGTCGGTCATGTCCCCAAGGTTAGGAGCGGCCGGGACCGCTCCGGTGCGCCGATGTCCGTCGCGCTCGACACAGCGCGGCGCCGATCGGCCCCGTCCGGTCAGGGCACGAAGGGCAGCGCCGAGAGCACGTCGAGGGCTCCGACCCCGAAGCGGGCCCCGGCCTCCAGCCCCGTGGCGAGGAAGGCGACCAGCAGCACGACCACCAGGAGGCGTGCGGGCCACCGTCGGCCACCGTCCGCACCGACCGGCCCGTCGTCGCCGTCGAGGAAGGGCCGGTCGAGCCGGGCCACCTCGCGCCGCAGGTCCTGGACCTCGGCGTGGTAGTGGTCGCGCTCGTCCCGGACCCGCTGGAGCTCGGAACGTTCGGCCCGGACCGCGGCCCGGGCGTCGACGACGTCGGTGTGGGCGCCCTCGGGGCCGCGTTTGGCGTGCCAGCGTTCCAGCCGGGCGAGCGGCAGGTCCGCGTACTGGGTGGGCCAGTTGGCGCCGCTGTCGTCGAAGTCGGGGTCGGTCTCGGGTTCGGTCTCGGCGGCGTAGTCGGGGGCGGGGACCCCGTCGGGCGCGACCAGGAGGGGCGGAGCCTGCGCGGGGGAACGCTCGTGCGGCGCCCCGTCCTCGTCGGTGTGGTCCGTGTCGTCGGTGTCGTAGGTGTCGTCGTCCTCGGGCGGCTCCTCGCGGGCCGGCCCGCCGAAGGCCTCCTCGGCATGCCGGCGCGACCCGCTGCGGACACGGGTCGTTCCGGCGTCGGATCGGCGGGGTTCGGGGGCGGCGGGTTCGAAGCTCTCGGTGGTTTCCACGGGGTCCGGGGGATCCGTGGGGCCCGTCGGGGCCGGGGCGGGGTCATCAGGGGTCCGGGGGCGGAGGTCGCTCTCGTGGCTCCGGGGGAGGTGGAGGGGCGGGGGTTCACCGGTGGGTCTCGAGGGGGGATCGTGCGGTTCGGGGGCCCCGAAGACGGGATGTTCCGCGGGTGGCGCGAACCCGGGCCTGCGTTCGCCGAAGAGCGGCCGGGGAGAGCCTGGCGGGTGTTGGGGCGCCCTGCCCTCCGACCGCGCGTCCTCGGTGGGCTCGGCGTCCCCCGGGCTTTCGCGCCCGCCGACCCCGTTCTCCGGAACGGGCACGCGCACGTCGCGAGCGGACTCGGGTGCGTCGAGGTCCTCGACCTCGGGCAGGGGGTCGCCGTCGTCCTCGTCGGACGGCCGGTTCAGGCGGAAGGAGGGGTGGGCGCCGGCGACGGACCGGGGGTAGGCGCGAGGGCGGGGCCGGTCCGAGCCTGCGGCCTCGGCGTCACCGACGGCCTCTTCACGGTGGTCCTCGCCCGAGACGGCACCCACGGACTCGTGTCCGGTCTGTCCAACGAGCGCCGAAGAGGGGTCGTCCGCCGCTGAGCGCGGCCACGGGTCGGCCGCCTCGTTCTGCGTGCCCGACGAGTTCGCGAACGCAGAGGAGGCACCGTCCCGACCGAGTCCGACACCCGTGGCCGACACGTCTTCCGAGCCGTCGTGCGCAGGCGAAGGAGCCGCGCCAGGGCGGGGAACGCTCTCCCCCTCGGGCGGGGGCCCGCTGTACCGGTCCTCGCCACCGGACGGCCGGAAGGTGTCCGGCTCCGAGCGATCGTGCTCGCCCTGTCCGCGCTCGTCGAGGGCGCTCCCGGATCCCGGACGGCCGTGCCCAGTTTCAGGGGCGTGGTGGGCCGCCCCCGGGCGATCTGCCTCGTCCCGGGCATCGTCGGGACGGGTAGCCCCTTCCGGGCGCGGTGCGTCGATCCGCTCGCGCTGGGCGCCCACGCCGCGCGAGGGCTCACCCTCGGACGGGCCGGAGACGCCCGAGCCCACCAGGTCCTCGGTGACCTGCCCGCGCTCGTCGAGGGCGTTACCGGAACCCGAACCGCCGCGCCCGTACGTTGCCGTGGAGGCCGCCCCGGTCCCCCCGCCGTCCGCTGCGTCGTCGGAGGGCAGCGGCTCAGCTTCAGGGATGTCGACGCCGTCGCTCTCGTCGGTGCCGGGCAAGCGTTCGCCCCGCACGCCGGATGCGCTCGGAGAACCGTCAGCAGGCGACGTGTCACCGTCGTGACCGCTGCGATCCTGGCCGGGTTCCCCGACGGCTTCTCCTCCGTTCCCGGTTCCCGCTCGGACACGCGGGTTCGGGTCGGCAGCAAGACCCGTCCCCCGAACACCACCCGCGACGACCCGATCGTCATCGCCCGGACGGCCGTGCGTCTTGGCCTCACCAGAGGCGTCCGCACCGGTCGAACGTGCGCCGGGCTCGGAGACCGCGCCGGCCCCGGCTTCCGCGAGGTGGGTGTCCCCCTCCCCCACGGATGCGGCGGCGACGGCAGAGGTCACCCCCGCGCTGCTCGGCACCTCCGCGGCCCCGTCCGGGTCCAACCACTCCGCGAGCAGCGCACGCCGGTCGCCGAACGTGGGTGCGTCCGGAACGCCGCGGTCGCGCAGGTGGTCGGCGAGCGCGTCCCCGCCCTCGTCGCGCAACACCTCGACCAGGCGCTCGGCCACCCGCCGGTACTCGGGGTCGGGCGTGTGCAGGTACGGCCCGTCGGTGCCCGGCCGGGGCGGGCCGAAGGCCAGGTGCTGTCCCTCGGTGGCCAGGTCGGGGTCGTAGGTGGAGAAGGACCACTGCCACCCGGCCGCGGGGATCGCACGCGCCGGGGTGAGCACGTCGTGCAGGATCCGGTGCATGCCCCACAGGACCCGGATCTGGGTGGCCTGCCACAGGTCGGCGTGCTCGGGTTCCAGGGCGATGCGGATCGGCCGGTCGGGGGCGTGCAGCGCGGAGGCGACCGCGCCGACGAGCACCGCTTCGCCCTGGACCGTGGTCTCCGCGGCGCGGCGGTCCCGGGTGCGCACGGCCCCGGGCGCGGCGGTGAGCTCCCAGGGGGTGGGCATGTCGAGCGTGGGCATGCTCCCCCAGCCGGGGACGGGGGGCCTGCGCGCGGCGGGGCGGGTGTTGGGGTTCTCGTGCAGACTGAGGATACGGGGCAGGGTGAGCCCGTTGGCGGGCCCGACCACGGCCCAGGCGTGCGCGTCGCGCACGTCACCGGGCCACCGGTAGACGAGGGCGGCCTGCCCGTCGGCGTAACTGCGCGCCCACAGGGTCTCGGGAAGGTCCGAGGGGTCGGTCCCGGGCAGTGCGGACCGGTAGTCGACGGTGAGCGCGGGAACGAGGCGGTCGCGCCAGGACCGAAGGGAGGGCCGTCCGCTCTCGGTCAGGGAGGAGGCGGCGGGCCCGGGACCCACGCGCCCGAGCAGAGTGGGTTCCGCCCAGGCGAAGTGGATCTGGTGGTAGGTGCTCTCCGACACGTGCCCCCTCCTCGGTGTTCCGCGGGCGAGCGGCCGGGCCGCCCCGTAGGGAAGGTATCCGCTCGGGAACCGCAAAAACCGCATGATCGCACATACGTACCCTCATGCGACCGAGAGTGGCTGTCTACCCCTTTTGTCCTCCGTTGTCGGCTCGTGTGCCTTCATGGCCGGAACCGGACGCAGCGTGCAGCCCATGGGCCCAGCCCCCGCACCCGCCTCGGCGTAGCGGCACCACAAGGCCGGCGGCGCCCAGCCTCTCCCCCACCCCCGGCAGCACCGACCGGCCCCGCTCCGGCCCGCCCCGAACTGCCCGGCGCTGCGCCGCCCGAGCGTCCGCCCCCCTACGCAGCACCCTGGGCAGCCGACACCGGCCGCACCACCCGGACCGCAAGCCCCGGCTCAGCTCTCGCTCTGGCGGATAGCCCCCACGACCGCGTCGGTGAGATCGTCGATGATCTCCTCCTCGCTGACCTCGGGGTGCTCCAGCCACCACTCCCCCGACGCCTGCACCATGCCGACGACGGCGTGCGCGACGATCTGCGAACGCGAGCGGGACGTGAAGTCGCGTTCGGTGACCAGCTGTTCGGCCAGCTCGTCGCCCAGGCGGCGCACCATGAGCCCCAGGTCGCTGCGGGTGCGCGAGTCCTCGGAGGTGGCCCGGTCCATGAGGAACCGGTACAGGTTGAGGTTCTGCGAGATCATCGACAGGTAGGCGCCGACGGTCGCGCGCGCCCGCACCTCGAACTCGGTGTGCTGGTGCAGCTCGGCCCGGATGCGTTCGATGAGCGGGTCGACGTGGCGCTGTGCGAGCGCACGGTAGAGGCCGCCCTTGTCACCGAAGTGCCGGTACAGGATCGGTTTGCTGATCCCGG
The DNA here is from genome assembly GCF_014892575.1 of Nocardiopsis coralli. Taxonomy (GTDB): domain Bacteria; phylum Actinomycetota; class Actinomycetes; order Streptosporangiales; family Streptosporangiaceae; genus Nocardiopsis; species Nocardiopsis coralli. The sequence goes on from NZ_JADBGI010000002.1 coordinate 304,323, forward strand.
CCTCGGCGGCGATGGCCACCATCGAGGCGTCGGGGCCGTCGCGTTGGATCACGCGGTCGGCGGCGTCCAGGATCGTCCGGCGCCGTTCGGGGTCGCGCCCGCGCACGCCGCGCCCCCGGGTGCGGGGGGTCGGGCGCGGGCGGGAACCGTTCTCGGTCAGAGCGCTCTGCGGTGTTTCTTCGAGGGCCACAAGGTTTCACGGTAACGGGTGCGGGGACGGGGCGTTGCGTGTTCAGGAGCGCAGGGTGATCCAGGTGGCCCGCGCGCGGGCCAATAGGCGCCCCTCGGAGTCGTGCAGGGCGCTGCCGGTGAGCACCTTGCGTCCTTCCACCGCGTGCAGGTGGCCGGTGACCACGTGGGTGTGGCCGGTGCGCGGGGCCTCGGCGACCTGGGCCGTCATGCGCCCGAGCACGATGGGCCGGCCCACGATGTCGCTGGACCAGCCGCCGGGGCAGTCCAGGGCGGCCCACGTCTGCCGCAGGTCGGCGTGGCCGGTGCCGTCGTCGAGTTCGGGGCCGGGGACCCAGGTGCAGGCGACGGTGTTGCCGATGTTGTCCGGTCCGCTGCCCGCGCGCACGCTACCGGGGAACAGGCGCAGCCCGTCGCCCTCCGCACGTTCCGGTCCGCAGCTGTAACACCGCGGGAAGGGGTGCTCGCTCAGCCCCGGGTAGCGGGCCTCTGCCTCCTTCGCGGTCGCCGGGTCGACCGGAGCGCCGGGCACGGCCTCGTCGGTGAGGTCGGCGGCGCGGGCCTCGGCCACCGTCTCGCGCCCGCTCATGGTGAGGACGGCGCCGTCGGTGGTCAGGGTGAGCGGGTCCTCCAAGGGCGGCGGGGTGCGCAGGGTGACCTCGACGGCCGGGCCTCCGGGTGCGGTCAGGCGTTCGGCGAGCAGACCAGCGCTGTATCCGCCGTTGCCCGACCCATCGGGGCCGTTGTGCGCGGCGCCGATGGTGACGATGGGGTCGCCGTCGGCGGGTGTGACGTGGTTCATGCGCCACAGGATAGGCGCAGCCCCGCCCGAACGCCTGGGCCGGGGTACCGCTCCCCCGCCCCGGTCACGCCGGCCGGTTTCACCCCTCGTGGGCCTTTCCGGGGACCATCGCCGCGGTGCGGGCCGGCTCCCACCGGGCGAGCAGGTCCAGGTCGCGTTCGACCAGCCCGTGGGCGGGCGAGATGCGGTGCAGCAGGAGCGCCGCGCGGTGGTGGTTGCAGGCGTACTCGTGGTCGCGGTCGGTGAGTTCGTCGTCGACCCACACGAACGGGCGTCCGGCGGCGTACTCGACCAGCGCCGGGGTCTTGAAGAACACCCCGTCGGGTGCGCTCCCGCGGGCCGGGAGTTCGACCACGGGCAGTTCGGGCAGGCCGACCCGGGGGCCGATCATGCTGTTGGCCTCGTGTTCCCAGGTGGTCGCCCACACGAGCTCGTACGGAAGGCGCAGCAGCTGCTCGCCGTGGTCGGGGTTGAGCAGCACGCGCAGGGCCGGCAGGGGCGGGGCCCACCCCCGCGGACGCAGGGAGTGGGCGGTGTAGCCCTCCTGCAGGGCCGCAAGGGATGCGTGGAACGGGTTCAGGGGGCCGTCGACGTCCAGGAACAACAGGGGTCGCACGCGCGGAGCCTTCTGGGTCAGGGGGCGGGACCCGACGCATCCTACGCCCCGGGACCGACACTCCACCGGCTTTTTCAGCCCGGGAGCCAGTCGATGTTGCCGAGCAGGTACACGGCACCGACGAAGGCGACCACGTCGATGACGGTGTGCGCGACGACCAGCGGCATGACCCGCCCGTAGCGCAGGTAGAACCAGCCGAAGACCAGGCCCATGACCAGGTTGCCGAAGAACATGCCCACCCCTTGGTAGGCGTGGTAGAAGGCCCGCAGCACCGAACTGGCCAGGACCGCCTTCCACGGGCTCCATCCCAGCTGGGCGAGGCGGTGCAGCAGGTAGCCGACGACGATGACCTCTTCGAGGATGCCGTTCTTGGCGGCCTGGAGCACGAGGATCGGCACGTCCCACCAGTTGCCGTCCAGGGTGCTGGGGGTGACGGTGAGCGTGAGCCCCAGTCGCCAGGAGGCCACGTAGACCACGAGCCCGCCCAGGCCGATGAGCGCGGCCAGGAGCGCGCCCCCGCCGATGTCGAAGCCGGGCCGGCGCAGGTCGAACCCGATGGTGCGGGCCGACTCGGAGCTCCGGTGCAGCAGGTACACCACGAGCGCGACCGGCGCGAGCGCGAAGACGACCGCGTGCAGCTGCAGGGAAAGGTCGAGCCAGGGGCGGTCCTCGGCGCGGCTGTTGATGAGGCTGGTGCTCTGCGCGGAGAGGGACTCGGGCGCGGTGAGCACGCCCAGGAACGTGATGGTCGCCGAGACGGCCGCCGCGCCCAGGGACAGCGCCAGGACGCAGAGGATCTCCCAGCGGATCAGGCGCGGGGTGATCGCGGACGGGACGGGTGTGCGGTGGCCCGGTGCGGCTTCGGTCTTGTCGCTCACGCGTCGAATCTACGTGCACACGGCGACGGCGGCCGCCGGGAGGGACGGGACGGGTCCCTCTCCTGCGGCCGCCGCGGTGGTCACACGGAACGGGCGGGTCAGTCCTCGCCCTCCGGGTCGTCGGGCGCGTCGTCGAGACCGTCCTCGGGGGCCTCTTCCAGGCCGTCCTCAGGGGCCTCGACGCCGGGGTCCTCCACGCCCGGGTCGTCGGTGGCGGTGTCCTCGCAGGCGGCGACGCCGAAGACGGCCACGGCCGCGATGGCGCTGCCGGCGAGGGTACGGCGGAGGGTGGTCAGGGTCTCCTTGCTGATGTCCTCGAGCTTCACGATGACTCCATCAGATAGGGGATGTGTGTGCCGTGGGTCGACCCGGGGTGAACCCGTGGGGCCGTCTCGCGGTACTCGGCCCGGACATGACTCGAACCGGGCGTTATTGATCTGTGACCCATCTACGGTCAGCCTATGGGCGTCGTCGTCCGGTGACCAGGGGTGAGCACGCCCTCTTCTGGCCGCATCCGGCCAGCGGACCCGCGTTTACCGGCGGCAGCTCGAGGACCACCGGCTTCGCGCACACCACCCCGAAAGGCATACAAAAAGCCGTCGACCATGCGCGTGTGACACGGAGCGCGCATGGTCGACGGCTAGGGGGTGGCGGTCGCCCCCGCCCCGCCCCAGCCACGAAAGCGGGGAGGGAGCGACCGCCGAGGGAAGGGAAGAGCCAGAGTCAGTGAGCCGCTGAGAACTGGTCTTCCTCGGTGGAACCGGTGAGGGCGGTGGTGCTGGCCTCGGGCGAGATGGTGGTGCTGATCTCGTCGAAGTAGCCGGTACCGACCTCGCGCTGGTGGCGGGTGGCGGTGTAGCCATCGGCCTCGGCCGCGAACTCCTTCTCCTGGAGGTCGACGTAGGCGGTCATGCCGGTCTCGGCGTAACCCTTGGCGAGCTCGAACATCGAGTAGTTCAGGGAGTGGAAGCCGGCCAGGGTGATGAACTGGAACTTGTAGCCCATGGCGGCCAGCTCGCGCTGGAACTTGGCGATGGTGGAGTCGTCCAGGTGACGCTTCCAGTTGAAGGACGGCGAGCAGTTGTAGGCGAGCATCTGGTCGGGGTACTCGGCCTTGATGCGCTCGGCGAAGTCGCGGGCGACCTCGAGGTCCGGCGTGCCGGTCTCCATCCACAGCAGGTCGGAGTGCGGCGCGTAGGCCAGACCGCGGGCGACGCAGGCGTCGACACCGTTGCGGAAGCGGTAGAAGCCCTCCGCCGTGCGCTCGCCGCTGATGTAGGGCTGGTCGCGCTCGTCGATGTCGCTGGTGATCAGCGTCGCGGCCTGGGCGTCGGTCCGCGCGATGACCAGCGAGGGCACGTCGGCGACGTCCGCTGCGAGGCGGGCCGCGCTGAGCGTCTTGACGTGCTGGCCGGTCGGGATGAGGACCTTGCCGCCCAGGTGGCCGCACTTCTTCTCGGAGGCCAGCTGGTCCTCCCAGTGCACACCGGCGGCGCCGGACGCGATCATGCCCTTCATCAGCTCGTAGGCGTTGAGGGTGCCGCCGAAGCCGGCCTCGGCGTCGGCGACGATCGGGGCGAGCCACTCGGGGGCGTTGTCGTCACCCTCGGACCAGGTGATCTGGTCGGCGCGCAGGAGCGCGTTGTTGATGCGGCGGACCACGGAGGGGACCGAGTTGGCCGGGTAGAGGCTCTGGTCCGGGTAGGTGTGGCCGGACAGGTTGGCGTCGGCCGCGACCTGCCACCCCGAGAGGTAGATGGCCTTCAGCCCGGCGCGGACCTGCTGGACCGCCTGGTTGCCCGTGAGGGCGCCGAGGCTGTGGACGTAGTCCTCGTTGTTCAGGAGGTCCCAGAGCCGCTCGGCACCGCGACGGGCCAGAGTGTGCTCCTCGTTGACCGAACCGCGCAGCTTGATCACGTCGTCGGCGGAGTAGTTCCGCTCGATCCCGGCCCAGCGGGAGTTGGTCTCCCACTCGCGCTGGAGCGCGGCGCTGGCTTCCTGACGGCGAGCGCTGGTGCTCATCTTCGTTCCCGCCTTACGTGTAGTCCCCAAGGTGTTCGTACCGGTCGAGAGAGTCCTGTTCCGGGGCTGAGGGGTGAGCCCCGGCCCGTAAGTTCCCCGCCGGTAACTATGATTCTTGGGGAAGATCCAAGAGTTTTCCACTCAAAATCGGGTGAAGATCCTTGATTCTTTCCGTACCATGAACGCATGACGTACTTTGGGAACGAAGAAATACCGTCTTTGACGGGTGACCTAGATCTCGTCACCTTCGGGCAGCGGCTGCGCCACCTGCGCCGCGCACGCGGGATGACCCTCTCCGACCTGGGCGAACGCGTGGGTCGGGCCCCCTCCCAGCTGTCCCTGCTGGAGAACGGCAAGCGTGAACCGAAGCTCTCCCTGCTCACCTCGCTCGCCACTGCGCTCGGTGTCTCCGTCGAGGAACTCCTGTCCAAGCAGCCCCCGAGCCGGCGCGCGCAGCTGGAGATCTCGGTCGAGGAGGCCCAGCGCGATCCCCTCTACCAAGGGCTGGACCTGCCGCACCTGAAGGTCGGCAAGCGGGTCCCCAACGACGTGCTCGAGCACATCGTGGGCCTGTACGACGAGCTCAGGCGCCGCAGCGCCAAGCCGACCGCCTCCCCCGAGGAGGCCCGACGGGCCAACGCGGAGCTGCGGTGGCAGATGCGCGAGCGCGGCAACTACTTCGAGCACATCGAGCGGGCCGCCGCCGAGACCCTCAACGCGGTCAACTACACCGCGGGCCCCCTCTCCCAGGGGCAGATCCTGGCGATCGCCACCCACCACGGCTTCACCCTCAAGTACGTGCAGGACCTGCCGCGCTCGGTGCGTTCGCTGACCGACCACGTCAACCGGCGCATCTACCTCAAGCGCGAGACGACGCTGGGCATGCACAGCCCCCGCACGATCCTGTTGCAGACCCTCGGGCACGTGATCCTGGGACACCGCAAGCCCGACGACTTCGGCGACTTCCTGCGCCAGCGGGTGGAGGCCAACTACTTCGCCGCCGCCGTGCTCATCCCCGAGTCCACGGCCGTGAAGTACCTGCAGGAGGCCAAGGCGGCCCGGGACCTGTCCGTGGAGGACCTGCGCGACGTCTACTCGGTCTCCTACGAGATGGCCGCGCACCGGTTCACCAACCTGGCCCACCGCCACCTGGATCTGGTCTGCCACTTCATCCGCAACGACGAGACCGGCATCATCTACAAGGCCTACGAGAACGACGGGCTGGTCTTCCCCACCGACGAGACCGGCGCGATCGAGGGCCAGCGCATGTGCCGGCAGTGGTCCGGGCGCCAGGTCTTCGCCTCCCCCGACCGGTACTCGATCTACTACCAGTACACGGACAAGCCCAACGGCACCCACTGGTGCGTGGCCCACGTCGACCCCAGCCGCGAGCGCAACTTCGCGATCACGCTGGGGGTGCCGTACAAGGAGTCGCGGTGGTTCCGGGGTCGCGAGACCACCAACCGCACCCAGTCCAACTGCCCGGGCGGCGAGTGCTGCGTGCACCCGCCCGCCGAACTGGCGGCGCGCTGGGAGGGCAACGTGTGGCCGTCCGCCCGGGCCCACTCGCACGTGCTCTCGGCGCTGCCCTCGGGGACCTTCCCGGGCGTGGACGAACACGACGTGTACACGTTCCTGGAGCGCCACAACCGGGAGTGAGTACGCCCGCCCACGCGGGGACAGTGGTCGAGGGGCCGGGGCGCGCTGCGCCCCGGCTCTCGTGTGTCACGGGGCCGGGTGCCCGGCCGTCAGCTTTCGCCGGGGATCATCACCAGCGGGAGCGCGGAACTGTGTTTCCAGCGCCCCCGCGTGCGGCACAGGCGCAGCCCCGCAACACCTTCACCCGGGCGCCCGCGCACGCGCAGGGAGCGCCACAGCCAGGTCCAGCGCAGGAACTGTCCTGTGTGCACGTCGATGCGTTCGCCGTGGTGCAGGCAGGGGCGGAAGGTCACCCAGGTGATCTCCACCCACAGGTCCTCGGGGTCCGGGTCGGCCAGCGGCACGGTGAGGTGGAGCGGCGCGGAGTCGGGTGAGACCCGGTTGCGGCGGGCGCGCGGCTGCTTGTTCTGGACCGACGCGCCGTGGAGTGTGCACACGACGCTGTAGACGGTGTAGCGGCCCTCGGGCAGGACGTAGACGTCGCAGTACCCCTCGCTGCCGGGTTCGGGCCGCACCAGGTGGCGGCGTACACGCCAGGCGTGCCGGGGCGCCTTGAGCCACTCCAGCCGCCAGAGCACGATGCCCGCCGTCGCCGCGACGAGGGAGAAGACCAGGGTCAGTCCTTCCATCCGGCCCACACTAGGCCGCCCCGCCTCGGTGACCTGGACGGACACACGGGCGGCGGGCCCGTCTCAGGCGCGCAGGTCCTTGAGGGCCTTGGGGCCCAGGTCGGCCAACGAGGGATAACCGTCGACCGCCATGAGCAGGTCGGCCTCGGCGAGCATAGACCGCAGGACGTGCACGACCCCGTCGGCGCCGCCCAGGGCCAGCCCGTAGACGTAGGGGCGGCCCACGGCGACGGCGGTCGCCCCCAGCGCCAGGGCCTTGACCGCGTCCGACCCCGAGCGGACACCGGAGTCGAAGACGATCGGCAGGTCGGTGGCGGCGGCCACGTCGGGCAGGCACTCCAGCGCCGGGATGCCTCCGTTGGCCTGGCGTCCGCCGTGGTTGGACACGTAGATCGCGTCCACGCCGCCGTCGGCCGCACGGCGGGCGTCGTCCGGGTGGCAGACACCCTTGACGATCAGCGGGAGGTCGGTCAGCGACCGCAGCCACGGGAGGTCGTCCCAGGTGAGCGGGTTGCCGAAGATCCCGGCCCAGTGCGCCACCACGGCGTCGGGCGCGGCGTCCTCGCCCACGCGTTCCAGGAAGACAGGGTCGGAGGTGTAGTTGGCCAGGCAGTGGCCGCGCAGCTGGGGGAAGTTCGCGGTGGCCAGGTCGCGCGGGCGCCACCCGGTGACCCAGGTGTCCAGGGTGACGACGATGCCCGCGTACCCCGCTGCCTCGGCCCGCTGCACCAGGCTCGCCGCCAGCTCGCGGTCGGTGGGTGTGTAGAGCTGGAAGAAGCCGGGGGTGCCACCGAAGCGTGCGGCGACGTCCTCCATGGGGTCCTGGGACAGGGTGGAGGCGATCATCGGCACGCCGGTGCGGCCCGCCGCCTCGGCCGTGGCCAGGTCTCCGTGCCGGTCCTGGGAGCACAGGCCGACCACGCCGACCGGGGCCATCATGAGCGGTGAGGGCAGGTGGATCCCGCACAGGTCGACGGAGGTGTCGCGTTCGGAGGCCCCGACGAACATGCGGGGGTAGATGCCCCAGCGCCGGAAGGCGGCGGCGTTGGAGTCCTGGGTGTGTTCGTCGCCGGCGCCTCCCGCGACGTAGGACCACACCCACGGCGGGAGGGTCTCGGCGGCCCGGCGTTCCAGCTCGGCGAAGGTCATGGGGTGGGAGGGAACGACCCCGGTGAGGCCGTTCAGGTAGATCTCGAGCTGGTAGTCGCCGTAGCGCGACGCCATGGACGCCTCCGGAAATGGGGGTGGGTGCCAATGTGACGCGCATCATCCGAGGCGGCGCACCGGCATGTCAAGGCCTCCCCTCGGCTCCGCTCCCGCCCCACTGCGCGTCCGTGCGCAGGAGGGATCGCACCCCGGCCCGCCGGACGCCCCTGGTGAACGGGGTGATTGTGCCTGCACAAGGCCAACTGTTACCGTTGGTAACACGCACTTGGCCACCCCTCCCCCGAGGGCCCGACGAAGGATGTAGAGCGCATGAGTGAGGGCAACGCCCCCGGCTTCAGCCTGGAACTGAACGAGGACGTCAGGGACGTCCGGGACTGGGCGCACGGGTTCGCCAAAGACGTCATCCGCCCCGCCGCCGCCGAGTGGGACGAGCGGGAGGAGACCCCCTGGCCGGTGATCCAGGAGGCCGCCAAGATCGGCCTGTACTCCCTGGACTTCTTCGCCAACCAGTGGCTGGAGCCCAGCGGCCTGGGCATCCCGGTCGCCTTCGAGGAGCTGTACTGGGGTGACCCCGGCATCGCCCTGGCCATCACCGGCAGCGGCCTGGCGGCGGTCTCAGTGGCCGCCAACGGCACCCAGGAACAGCTCATGGAGTGGACGCCGCAGATGTTCGGCACCGCGGACGACGTCAAGCTCGCCGCGTTCTGCTCCTCCGAGCCCAACGCCGGGAGCGACGTCTCGGCCATCAAGACCCGCGCGGTCTACGACCAGGCCAAGGACGAGTGGGTGCTCAACGGCGTCAAGACGTGGGCCACCAACGGCGGGATCGCCGACATCCACGTCGTCGTCGCCTCCGTCGAACCCGAGTTCGGCTCCCGCGGCCAGGCCACCTTCGTGATCCCGCCGAACACCCCCGGCCTGAGCCAGGGCCAGAAGTTCGCCAAGCACGGGATCCGCGCCTCCCACACCGCCGAGGTGATCCTCGACGACGTGCGGATCCCCGGTTCCTGCCTGCTGGGCGGCAAGGAGAAGCTCGACGAGCGCCTCGCCCGCGCGCGCGAGGGCCGCCGGTCCAAGGGCCAGGCCGCGATGAAGACCTTCGAGGCCTCCCGCCCGACCGTCGGCGCCATGGCCATCGGCTGCGCCCGCGCCGCCTACGAGTACGCGCTCGAGTACTCCACCCAGCGCGAGCAGTTCGGCAAGCCGATCGGCGACAACCAGGGTGTGGCCTTCCAGCTCGCCGACATGGCCACCCGCATCGACGCCGCCCGCCTGCTCGTGTGGCGCGCCGCCTGGATGGCCCGCAACGACAAGGACTTCGACAACGCGCAGGGCTCCATGAGCAAGCTCTACGCGAGTGAGACCGCCACGTTCGTGACCCAGAACGCCGTGCGCATCCTCGGCGGGAACGGTTACACGCGTGAGTACCCGGTCGAGCGCTGGCACCGCGACGCCACGATCTTCACGATCTTCGAGGGCGCGAGCGAGATCCAGAAGCTCATCATCGGCCGCCAGATCACCGGCCTGCCCGTGCGGTGACGCCTTCGAGGGCCGGGGAGGACGGTGACCGAGGTCGCCGGTCCTCCCCGGCCCCTCACACGTCGGTCCGGCGGAGCTCGAACACCCGCACCGGACGGCCGCAGCCGGGGTCGACGGTCTCGCGGAACAGGCACATCCCCAGTTTCGCGATGATGCGTTCGGAGGCTCCGTTGCCCGGCTGGACGATGCTGACGATCCGGTCCAGCCCGCACTCCTCGAAGCCGTACCGCACCGCGGCCGCGGCGGCCTCCGAGGCCAGGCCCTGCCCCCAGTGGGAACGCCCGAGCCGCCAGCCGACCTCGACCGCGGGCAGCAGCTCCGGCATGAAGTGGGGAACCGCAAGGCCGGTGAAGCCGGCCAGTTGGCCGGTGGAGCGGATCTCCACGGCGAACAGGCCGAAGCCCTGCGTGTCCCACTGCTGTTCCATCGCCTCGACCCCGCGGCGGGTCTGCTGTTCGTCGCGCACGCTGCCGTCACCGATCCACCGCATGACCTCCGGGTCTGCGTTGACGGCCGCCAGGGGACCGACGTCGTCCGGGCGCCAACGGCGCAGGAGCAAGCGGGGTGTCTCGAGCGTGGCCATCCGGGCATTCTGGCCCAAGAACATGCTCGGAACCAGCCCCGCACTCACCCGCGCAGCCGGCACAGGCTCAGCGTCGCCACGGTCGCGCCCCACAGCAGCAGGAGCACAGGGACGGCCAGGCGCGCCGCCGAAGGCGCATCGGTGACCGTGTGGCTCTGCCCGCCGGCGGTGACCTCCCAGGTGCAGACCTGCCCCGGAGGCAGCCACGACCACGAGCTCTCGCCGAAGAACGAGGTGCCGTCGAACGCGCACTGCGTCGGCCCGCTCGAGTACCGCCCCAGGCCGATCAGGAGGATCCACCCGCAGCAGGAGAGCAGCCACAGGGTGGCCCATCCGAGGACGGCCGCACGTGCGGGGGTGTGGGCCTGCAGGGTTCTCACCTCCCCCTTCCTCCACTCTCCTGTGTGTTCGACACCTGCGGTCGGCAGGCGGGCATCATGGCACGGAAGCCTCCGGCGTGCGGCCGGAGCAGACCACAGGGAAAGGGCACACCGTGGACGGCACCCGCTTGCAGGACACCGCCCGGCAACGCGCCCTCGAGCTCCCCGGCAGCGAGCAGGTGTACCCGTTCGGGCCCGAGCACGAGGTCTTCAAGGTCCGCGGCAGGGTCTTCCTGCTGATGACCGAGCTCGAGGCGGGGCCGGTGGTCACGCTCAAGGCCGCTCCCATCGACGCCGAGGCGCTGCGCGAGAGCCACCCCGGGATCGGCCCGGGTTACCACATGAACAAACGTCACTGGATCACGCTGTACCCCGACGTCCCCGACGCAGCGGGGGCCGACGCCGACCTCGTGCACGAGCTGGTGACCGAGTCCTACCGCCTGGTGGTCGGCAAGCTCCCCCGTGCCGACCGGCCGATCGACCCCGCGGCCTTCGGGGTCCGACCCAGCCGCTGACCCGGGGACAGCGCCCCCCGGGCGCGGGCGGCCCGGCTCACCCCTCCCACTCCGCACCCTCGGGCAACGGGTGCCCCTCCTCGCGCATGTCCCGCAGGACCCGGAGGAAGCGCCGCGCCGCAGGGCTGGGGTTCCGGTGCTCGGGCACGACCACACTGAGACCGCGTTCGGTCACCGGCCCTCCGAGCGGCCTGCGGGTGTGCGGGGCGAAGCCCATCAGGGGCAGGGCCAGGGTGGGCAGGGCCGAGACACCGAGGCCGGCCGAGACCAGTCCCCCGACGGTGGAGATGTTCCCCGCCTGGATCAGGTGCGGGGACAGGACGCCGGCGTCGCGGAGCGCGCGCTCGGCGACGCTGCGCACGCTCGAGTCCCCGCCGGTGACGACGAAGGGCTCGGCGGCCAGGTCGCCCCACGTCGGCGCCGCATGCTCGGCGAGGGGGTGTCCCACGGGCAGGACCGCCTGGAAGCGGTCCCTGACCAGCGGGGAGGCCCGGACGCCGGGGCGCGAACGGCCGACCACGACCAGGGCCAGGTCGCACTCGCCATCCTCCAGCCGGTCCAGGGCCGCCTCCGACATCCCGTCCAGCACGTGCACGTCGATGCCGGGCGCCTCTTCGCGCAGGCGCACGATCGCCGGGGGCAGCAACGTGGCGGCCAGGGAGGGCAGGGTCGCCACCGTGACCGCGCCGCGGTCGCCGCGCAGGTAACGCTCCAGCCCGTTCATCTCGGCCCGGTGCTGCGACAGCAGGCGTTCGGCGACAGCGAGCACCTCGTTCCCCTCCGCGGTGCACCGGACCTTCCTGGTGGTGCGCTCGAGCAGCGGCACCCCGAGCACACGTTCCATGGCCATCACGGTCCGGCTCAGGGAGGACTGGGCGACGTGCAACTGCTCGGCGGCGTCGGTGAAACTCCCGCACCGCGCGACGGCCGCGAAGACCTGGAACTGCCTCAGTGTCACGTCCATGCATCCGGATCATAGGTCCTTGCGGATTCGATGCTGGACATGCACGGAAACCCGGGGGAAACATGGCGCTCATGTGGCCCGAGCCACCCCCGCCCCCCGGATTCGAGGAGCCCCCGGATGCTGACCTTCATGGGATTCGCGACCATCGCCGTCGTCCTCGTGCTCCTGCTGTCCAACCGCGTCGGAGCCGTGGTCGCCCTGATCGGCGTCCCGGTGACCGCGGCCTTCCTGCTGGGGTTCGGTCCGGGCGAGGTCTCGGCGTTCGTGGGCGAGGGCATCGACGGCGTGGCCGCCACCACCGCCATGTTCGTCTTCGCGATCCTCTACTTCGGGGTGATGCGGGACGCGGGCCTCTTCGACCCCGTCGTGCGCCGGGTCCTGCGGTTCGCCGGCAACAACCCCGTGACCATCGCGGTGGCGACGGTGCTCCTGGCGATGGCCGCCCATCTCGACGGGGCCGGGGCCACCACGTTCCTGATCACCGTCCCGGCGATGCTGCCCCTGTACGACGCCCTGGGCATGCGCCGGCTCGTGCTGGCCGCGCTCACCGGCCTGGGCGCGGGCATCATGAACATGGTTCCCTGGGGCGGACCGACCGCGCGGGCCGCGACCGCCACCGGCATCCCCGCCAACGACCTGTGGGCCCCGCTCATCCCGGCCCAGTTGATCGGCATGGTCACGTGTGTGGCCATCGCCTACTACCTGGGTGTGCGCGAACGCAACCGGCTGCGTGCGACCCCGGCGGGGCCGAGGGTTCCCGCGCCCGTCGGCGGCACAGAGCCCCCTGCGCATGGGGCAGACGGCCAGGGGCAAGAACAGGGCCCGGAGGCCGCCGAGCTGCTGCGCCCGCGCCTGTACTGGGTCAATGCGGCCCTGACCGTGGCCACCGTCGGCGTGCTCATCTCGGGTGTGCTGCCGCCGGAGCTGGTCTTCATGCTGGCCCTGGTGGTCGCCCTGGTCCTGAACTACCCGGGCCTGAAACAGCAGACTGCCCGGATCGACGCCCACGCCCGGGGCGCGATCCTCATGGCCAGCACCCTGCTGGCAGCCGGGGTGTTCCTCGGCATCATGGAGGAGAGCGGCATGATCCAGGCGATGGCCGAGTCCATGACCGGCTCCATGCCCTCCTTCCTCGGCCCGGGCCTGACCCTGCTCATCGGGGTCCTCGCCGTGCCGATGAGTCTGCTCTTCGGCCCCGACGCCTACTACTTCGCCGTCATGCCGGTCCTGACGGCGGTGGGCGAGAGCTTCGGGGTGGCCCCGGTCGACGTGGCGCAGGCCTCCATCACCGGCCAGGAGACCGTGGGCTTCGCGATCAGTCCGATGACCGGTGCCTTCTACCTCCTGGTGGGCCTGACCGGGGTGTCCATCGGGGACCACATCCGGTTCCTGCTGCCGTGGGCCTGGCTTGTGAGCCTGGTGGTCTTCGGCTCCGCGGCCGCGATGGGTGTCGTCCCGCTCTGGGTCTCCTGACCCGGTGAGTCCTGACCGCACGTCCGAAGGAGAACTCGTGCCCAGTGGTGTCCGTATCGGTTGCGGAGCGGGGTTCGCGGGCGACCGCCTCGAGCCCGCCGTCGACCTGGTGGAGAGGGGAGAGCTCGACACCCTCGTCCTGGAGTGCCTGGGTGAGAGGACGGTGGCCGCGGCTGCCCTGCGCGCCCGGGACGGTTCCGGCCCCGGGTACGACCCGCTGTTGCGCAGGCGCCTGCTCCCCCTCCTGGGCCCGTCGGCACGCCACGGCACCAGGATCGTCACCAACGCGGGGGCCGCCGACCCCCTCGGGGCCGCGCGGATGGCCGCGGGTCTGGCCCGGGACGCAGGAGTGTCCCTCCGGGTCGCCGCCGTCACGGGCGACGACGTCCTGGACCGGATCGACCGTTCGGCACCGGCGTGGGAGGACGGCCTGCCCCTGGAGGCACACGGCGAACTCGTCTCCGCCAACGCCTATCTGGGCGCCGATGCCCTGCTGCCGGCCCTGAGGGGCGGCGCGGACGTCGTGGTCGCGGGCCGCGCGGCGGACCCTTCCCTGTTCCTGGCACCGCTGCTGGAACGCCTGGGCTGGGATCCGCGCGACGAGCACCTGACGGCCTCGGGCACGTTGGTGGGTCACCTGTTGGAGTGCGCAGGCCAGGTGAGCGGGGGGTACTTCGCCGATCCCGGGGTGAAGGACGTGCCGGACCTGGCGAACCTGGGTTTCCCGCTCGCCGAGGTCGGCGCCGACGGGTCCGCGGTGATCACCAAGCTGCCCGGGACGGGCGGGCGCGTGGACACCATGACCGTGGCCGAGCAGCTGACCTACGAGGTCACCGATCCGGCCGCGTACCTGACGCCGGACGTTTCACTGGACTTGACGGGCGTGCGCATGTCCCCGGCCGGGACCGACCGTGTGCGTGTGGCGGGGGCGCGTGGCAGGGCGCGGCCCGACCGGCTGAAGGCCAGCGTGGGCCACCGGGCCGGGTTCCGGGGCGAGGGCGAGATCTCCTACGCGGGGCCCGGCGCCGCCGAGCGTGCCCGGCTGGCCGGCGAGGTCGCCGTCGAGCGCCTGGGTGGCCGTGTGCGGACGAGGGTCGACCTGATCGGCGACACCTCCGGGGGATCGGGCGAGTGCCGGCTGCGTGTGGCGGGGATCGGACCGGACCGGGCCGGCGCCGAGGCGGTGGAGGAAGAGGTCACCGCCCTGTACACCTGCGGCCCCGCGGGCGGGGGCGGCGTGCGGACCCGCAGCACGGAGGTGATCGGCATCCTGTCCACCACCATCGGCCGCGATCTGGTCGAGCCCGTGACCACCTATGTCGGGAAGGGGGCGCAGTGAACGTCCGACTGCGCGACATCGCCCACGCCAGGGCCGGGGACAAGGGCAACCTCAACACGGTCTCGGTCATCGCACGCGAGCCGCGTTGGTACCCGGTGCTGTGCGAGGCGCTGACCACCGAACGGGTCCGTGGAGCACTGGCGGACCGGATGCGGGGCCCGTTGACCGTGCACCGGCTGGACGCTGTGCACACGCTCGTCCTGGTGTTCGCGCGGGCCCCCGAGGACACGGTGACCACGTCGCTGCACCTGGACACCCACGGCAAGACCCTGGCCACGGTGCTCCTGGGGGCGGAGGTCCCGCTGCTCCCCTGAGACAGGGGTCAGGCGCGGCCCTGCTTGGCCTCCACCGCGTCCTCGAGGTAGCGGTTGCGGCCGAGCAGGAGCCCGACGCCGAGGTTGACCACGACCAGGCCGGCCACGAGCAGCAGCGGCGCGTTCCAGGAGTCGGTGAGGTCGTGCAGGAACCCGAACAGGAACGGGCCGGCGCCGCCCATGAGGTACCCCAGGCTCTGGCCGGCGGCGGAGAGCGCGGCCGTGCCGGCGCTGGTGCGGGTGCGCAGCGCGAAGATCGTCAGCGCGAAGACGAAACTGCCCATGCCGATGCCGACGAGCGTGGTCCAGATCCACACGCCCTGCAGCGGGGCGATCCACAGCCCGGCCACACCGGCCAGGTAGGCGACGGCGAAGAGCACCACGAACACACGCTGGTCGCGGGTGCGGGTGAGCAGGCCGGGCAGGACCAGCGAGAGCGGGATGCCCAGGGTGGTCAGGTAGGCCAGCGCCACCCCGGCCTCGGAGGCGTCCATGCCCTGGTCGCGCAGCATCTGCGCGTACCAGCCGAACATGATGTAGGCGATCGAGGACTGGGTGCCGAAGAAGACCACCGCCTGCCACCCGATGCCGGTGCGCAGGACCTGGGTGAACCCGAGGGTGTCCTTGCCGTTGCCGCCGCGGCTGCTGTGCCGCAGGACCGCCAGCCAGGGCAGGGCGGCGACCACACCGAAGAAGGCGTACATGCCCAGGGCCAGGC
Organism: Nocardiopsis coralli; assembly: GCF_014892575.1. GTDB lineage: Bacteria > Actinomycetota > Actinomycetes > Streptosporangiales > Streptosporangiaceae > Nocardiopsis > Nocardiopsis coralli. The sequence goes on from NZ_JADBGI010000002.1 coordinate 320,110, forward strand.
GCCACTCCCCCGTGCTCTGTTCGACCGGCACGGTGGCCGCGGCGGCGATGGCGGTGCCCGCGGCCAGGGCGGTGGTGTAGACGGTGGTCATGAGCCCGACCCGGTGCGGGAAGTGCTGCTTGACCAGCGCCGGGAGGATGACATTGCCGATGGCGCCACCGGAGAGTGCGACGGCGCTCAGCGCCAGGAACATCCAGGGTTCGGTCGCCGCGGCGCGGGCGGTCAGGCCGAGGGTCAGGGCCAGGAGCGCGTAGACGAGCACGTGGTGGTCGCCGAGCCGGCGCGAGAGCACGGGGGTCAGCCCGCCGAAGAGGGCGAAGCACAGGACGGGCAGGGTGGTGAGCAGTCCGGCACCGGCGCCGGACATGCCGAGACCGCCCGTGACCTCGTCGAGGACCGGGCCGACGCTGGTGATGGCGGTTCGCAGGTTGAGGGCGGCCAGCGCGATGCCGGCACCGATCAGGAGCAGAGCCCAACGTGTCGGTGCCGGGGTCCGTCGTGCCGCCGGGGGTTCAGTGCACACGGGTTCGTGGTGCCCCGCTCCGGCGCTCATGAAAGTCGACTCACATATTCATAGGATGACCCGATGTACATCATGAGCATAACGCATTGCCGTTCATAGCCATTTCCTTGCCTCAACTGGTCTATGCTCCCGCCTAACCGTTCCGCACCCGTGCGCTGGTCCTGTCATCCGGCGACCCGCCCCTAGGAGGTAACCGCGTGCCCCTCGCCTCGACGCGCCGGACCGGTCTCGTCGACCAGGTCATCAGTCAGTTACGAGCACAGATCGACTCGGGTGAGTGGGGCGTGGGCGATCGGATCCCCACCGAGTCGGAGCTCTCCGATCAGCTGGAGGTGGGCCGTAACACCGTACGCGAGGCGGTCCGGGCCCTCGCCCACGCGGGCCTGCTCGAGATCCGCCAGGGGGCGGGCACCTTCGTCCGCGCCTCGAGCGAGCTCGGCGGGGCGCTCCGCCGCCGCCTGGAGCGTTCGCGCCTGCGGGAGAACCTGGAGGTACGCCGGGCGCTGGAGGTCGAGGCGGCCCGCCTGGCCGCGCTGCGCCACAGCGACGCCGACATGGCCGACATCGACCGCGCCCTGGGGGTGCGCGAGGAGGCCTGGCGTGACCGGGACATGGGCACGTTCGTGGAGTCGGACTTCACACTGCACAAGGCGGTGGTCCTGGCCACCCACAACCGGCTGCTGATCGACCTGTACGACGACATCGCCCAGGTCGTCTACGCCAGCATCGCCCACACCGCCTACGAGCAGGACGACGAGGGCACCGACCGGCGGGACCGCCCCTCCTCGTCCTACGAGGGCATGGACCACAGCAAGCTCGTGGAGGCGATCCGGGCCGCCGATCCCGCCGAGGCGGCTCGCGAGGCCAACTGCTACATCGACGAACTGTTGAGCCTGACCGAGGAGTGAGGCCGTCGGCCCGGGCGGGGATCTCCCGGACCCGGGTCGGCGCGCTCAGTCCTGGCGCCCCTCCCCCACGGAGGTGTGGGGCGTGGCGCACGAGCGCAGGGGCGCGTGGCCCTCACCGCGTGCACCTCCCCGCCCGCGCGTGCGGCCGGCCCTTCGGCCACGCAGGCCGTTGGCGCCCTCCCAACCGCTCACCTGGGACGGATCGAGCCCCAGCAGGTCGAGCGTGGACTGCCCGGCGTGCACGGCGTCGATGATCTCGCGTTCGCGGGACAGCCCGGCCATGGCCTGGCCGATGACGGAGCTGACCTGGCCGCGGGGCAGGAGCACGACCCCGTCGTCGTCGGCCGCGATCCAGTCGCCGCGGCGCACCTGGAGCGGGACGGGGCCGGTGGCGCTCATGGTGACCGTCTGCCCGACCGATCCCCCGGCGTGGTGTCCGGCCTCGCGCACCGAGACGCCCGCGCTGAACACGGGCAGTTCGCAGCGCGCGATGGCGGAGATGTCGCGCACGCAGCCTTCCAGGACGATGCCCTCGACGCCGCGGGTGTGCGCGGCCACCGCGAGGATCTCGTCGACGTAGCCGAACTCGGCCTCCCCGGACACGTCCACGACCAGCGCGGAACCGGGCGGGGCCTGTTCGACCGCCACGTGCAGCGCGAGGTTGTCGCCGGGGGTGCACCGGACGGGGAAGGCCGAGGCGGCGAAGGCGGCCCCGGGCCAGACGGAGAAGAGATGCGCCCCGAGGGGCCGACCGCCGCAGCGCGCCAGCGCCGCGGTCCCCACCGCCGTCAACGTCTCCGCAAGCCTCACGTCTGCCTCCCAAAACACCCGCGCCCGGTGTGGCCGGTCGGCACCGGCCCGCCTTCTATACTCACGGGTAACTTAAGCGTGACGCAAGCCATACGAGGCGGAAACACAGAAAAATGCTACCGCTGGTTACAGGGGGCCGAAACCCAGGGGCTTGTCCGTTACTCGGGGGAACCGGCCGCGTCGGGCCAGTCCACGAGGTGCTCACCCCCGCGGCGTTCCTTGCGCACCGAGAGGTGGTCCCAGGTCTCCACAGGCCCCACGCCGGCCGTGGCGCGAACCGTCTCGAGCAGTTCCACCAGGCGGCAGCGGTCCGGCGCGGTGAGCGTGGCGACGAGGTCGTAGCGTCCGAAACCGCTCGCCAGGAACGAGACGCCGTCGACGGCGGCCAGGCGCGTACCCAGGGCCTCGGCGTCGCCCCGGCAGTGCACGCCGAGCCCCAGCTGTTCGTTGGCGCCCAGCGCCGTGGGCTCCACCAGAGCGGTCACGTGCACCACCCCCGATTCCAGCAGCCGCACCACCCGCGAGCGCGCCGCGGCCTGCGACAACCCCACCTGGCGGGCCAGGTCGGCGTAGGACGCGCGCCCGTTGACCAGCAGCCTGCGCACCAGGCGCCAGTCCAGGGCGTCGAGCTCGATGTCCTGGAGCCTGCGCACGCTGCTGTGGGAGTCCCGGAAGACCGCCCCCGCGCGGAAGACCTCCACCTGCTCCACCCCTGGCAGGGATCGCAGGTCGGCCAGTTCGGCGGCGAGTGCGCGGTCGTCGGCCACACGCACCTGCGCCACCGCCTGGCAGCGCCCCGCCGTCAGCGCCGCGAAGGTCACGGCCTCGCGTTCGCCGAGCTTGTTCATGAGCGGGCCGACCGGCCCGTTGACCGTGAACGAGACATGCCCCAGGGCCTCCATCCCCAGGACCCCGGTGTGCAGGACCCCGACGATCCTGATCGCCCCGGACTGCACCAGCTGCCGGACCCGGGCGCGCACAGCCGTGCGTGAGAGCCCGACCCCGTCGGCCAGCGCTTGGAAAGTTGCTCTTCCGTCCCCCTGCAACGCGCGCATGAGCGCTGCGTCAACCGCATCGAGCACGATGGTGCTGCCTTTCGTTCCCATGACGCCGTCCGCTCCCGACAGGACGGCGCCCCCTCCTGCGGCCAGATCATCGCAGTTGTCGCGCCCGTTCACTACTGATCGCAAAAGAAATGGTCGGATTCGGACCGTTCGGCCGTCCGAAAGCGCGATGCAATCCCCCATCTGCGGCCTCGGAGACACATAACAGACTTGTATAGAACACCCGGTATGAGACCGGCGGCAGTGCGCTGCCCCTCGCGGAGGCGCCACACTGTGAGTCCAGGGGACCGTGACGTTCCGGAGAACGGGACGCGCGGGGGCACGGCAACCCTCCCGGCGATCGACGGCCGCGGCGGGTACACAGGTACACGAGGGGCGGGAATCACGTCCGCCCTCCGGCTGGAGAGGATGCGTCGGTGGCAGCGGACGACGAACAGCAGGAGGCGGCACCCCCGCGCACGAGCGCGCGCCCGAGCAGCACATCGCGGGCCCTGCTGTGGACCGCGGCTTCGGTGCCGCTCCCGGGGATCGCCCACCTGAGGGTGGGGCGTCGCACGGCGGGTGCCCTGATCCTGCTCGCCTACTTGGGCGGGCTGGCCCTCCTGGGGTGGGGCGCCTACGCGCTGGGGGCCGATTCGGACACCCTCGCGGCGGTGGCCGGGATGGCGACCTCGAGCCGGTGGCTGCTCCAGGCGATGGTGGTGGTGTTCGTGGTCGCCGTGGTGTGGATCGCGGTGGTCGTGCACTCCTGGGTGATCACGCGCCCGCCGGGGGGTTCCCTCGGGCTGCGCCTGGGTGCCGGCGCCGTGGTGGCGCTGCTGGTGCTGACGATCGCGGTGCCCTCGGCCTACGCGCTGCACGCGGGTTACACCACCTACCAGACGGTCAGCGACGTGTTCGGCGGCGACGACCAGGCCGGCGACCACGACGAGGCCGACCCGTGGAACGGCGCCGAGCGCATGAACGTGCTGCTGCTGGGCGCCGACTCCGACGACACCCGTTACGGCGTGCGCACCGACACCATGATGGTGGCCAGCATCGACACCGAGACCGGTGACACCGTGCTCGTCGGTCTGCCGCGCAACCTCGAGAACGTGCAGTTCCCCGAGGACTCCGAGCTGGCCGAGCGCTACCCCGAGCCCTACGGGTTCGACCTGCTGCTCAACGACGTCTACCAGGCGGTCGCCGACGAGCCCGACGAGCTGGCCTTCAACGAGGGCGTGCGCGACCCCGCGGCCGACACCCTCAAGGACGTGATCGGCCACAACCTCGCCCTCGACGTGGAGTACTACGCCATGGTCGACATGATGGGCTTCCGCGACCTCATCGACGCCGTGGGCGGCATCGAGGTCCACATCGAGGAGCCCATCCCCTACGGCATGCAGGGCGATGTCCTGGAGGAGGGCGACCAGCTCCTCGACGGCTACGAGGCCCTCTGGTACGGGCGTTCGCGCATCGGCAGCGACGACTACGGGCGTATGGGGCGCCAGGGTTGCCTGGTCAAGTACGTGGCCGAGCAGATCGACCCGACCACCCTGTTGACCAGCTACCGGGACCTGGCCGGGGCCACCCAGCGCACCCTGACCACGGACGTGCCGCAGTCGAAGGTGCCGGCCTTCGTCGACCTGGCCGAGCGGGTCACCGAGACCGGGTCGATGAGCGCTCTGCAGCTCTCCCCGCCGCAGGTGAGCACCGCCGACCCGGACTGGGACGAGGTGCAGGATCTGGTCGCCGAGGCCATCGCCGCCGCCGCGGAGGAGAGTGGCGACGAGGGCGACGACGACGTCCCGGCCGACCCCGACAGCGACGCGTCCGGCGAGGGTGCGGACGAGGCCCCCGAGGACGGCGAGGACGGCGCCCCCGAGGAGGAGGGCACCGACGAGGAGTCGACCGAGTGGCAGGACTACACCGGTCTGGCCGAGCCCTCCCCCGCCGACCCGGGCCGCCAGGTGGGCGCCGAGGCCACCGACCTCGACGCGATCTGCCCCTAGCTAGGGCCGGTCGGAAAAGAACCGACACGAGCGGGGCCGGCGCATCCACGTGCGCCGGCCCCGCCGCCGTCTCACGGGTCGGCGCCACCGGCCCCGGGAGGGACGTCCCCCTGCCCCCGTCCCGGTGCGCACAAACCGGGGCGGCTCCCGCTGTCCGGAACCGGTCGATCCCCCGTGATCCGTTGTCCTGCCGCAGGGGCCGTGTGACTCTGGCGCCGTGACCGCCGCGCAACTCTGGACCCTGGTCGCGCTCGGCGCCTTCCACGGCCTGCACCCCGGGATGGGCTGGCTGTTGGCCGTCACCCGCGGCCTGCAGGAGGGCGGACGTGCGCAGGTCCTGCGTTCGCTGCCGGCGGTGGGGCTGGGCCACGCGGGTGCCGTGGCGGTGGCGGCGGTGGCCGTGACGGTGACCGGTTCGATGGCGGCCTCGGTGCTCTTCCCCGTGGTGTGCGGCGCGGCGATCGCCCTGTACGGGCTCTGGATGCTGCTGCGGCGGCGCCACTTCCACTGGAGCGCGATCCGCCTGCCGCTGTGGCAGGTGGGCACGTGGTCGTTCCTGATGTCGTCGGCGCACGGGGCGGGTCTGATGCTGTTCCCGGTGTTGGCCGGACAGCTCACGCACGCACACGACGACCACGGCTCACACGGCGCACACGGGGCTCAGAACGGCGGCTCCGGGGCAGCGGGCGAGGTGGAGACCGGCGCGGCCGCAGAGTCCACCTGGAGCCTGTGGGACGCCACGCTCGTGGGCCTGGCCGCCACCGGGGTGCACACGCTGGCGATGGTGGGGGCCGCGGGGGTGGCGGCGCTGATCGCCTACGACTTCTTCGGGGTGCACGCCCTGCGGTGGCGCGGGGTGACGATGGACCGCGTCTGGGCGCTGACGCTGGTTCTGGGCGGCCTTTTTGTCCTGTGGTCGGTCCTGAGTCCGTGACCGGAGTGTGATCTCGGGAATATGTCGCGCATGCCGGAAATCTCTGCACAGGTCGGCGGGTTGACTGTGTGGAAGCCCGGGTCGGACCGCGATCGGACCGGCCCTGACCCAGGGAAATCGAGGTTATGACGCACAGAGCCGCCATGCCACACCGCCGCTGGTACGGCCTCATCATCTCGGTCGCACTCCTCGGGGTGCTGTCCGTGATCGGGGTCATCGGTACCCGAGCGGCGATCGACCGGATCGACGTCGCCTTCCCCACCTCCACCCCATGGGGCCCCGAGTGTTCGGTGACCGTCGGGGACGAGCAGGTCCCGTTGGAGAGGGAACAGGCCCAGCGCGCCGCCACCGCCGCGGTCGCCGACCACCAGGGCGAGGACTCCCCCGTCGAGGCGCCCGACACCAGTGACATCCCCGACGGTGCCATGCAGGTCCTGCAGGACGGGCCCGAGGACGACGCCGGCCCGTCGATGACCTGCCGCTCCACCAAGAACCCGGAGCTGGAGGTCGAGGAGGACCTGGAGCCGTCGGGTCTGACGCCGCGCGCGCAGAACCTAAAGGAGGGCATCGAGGAGGTCTTCGCCGAGCCGAGCCTGGGCGGGTACGAGCCCGGCGGGTACGACACCGGCCACGGCGAGGGGTCCGCGCACTACGACGGGCGTGCCATCGACGCCTTCTTCCGCCCGGTCAACGAGGACAACCGGCGCGAGGGCTGGCAGATGGCGCACTGGCTCATCGCCTACGCGCCCGACTACGAGATCGACGTGATCATCTTCGACGACAAGATCTGGAGCACGTACGCGCCGTCGATGGGCTGGCGCCACTACGAGGCCGACCCGGACAACGAGATCCTGCGCCACCTCGACCACGTCCACGTCGACGTCCAGCCGGGCGGGGAGCGCTCGGACGACGCCTGACCCGCCGCAGAGGAACACACGAGGGGGACGGTCCGCACACCCCGTGCGGGCCGTCCCCCTCGTACGTCGGGGCGTCGGCCGGGAGGGTCAGCCCTCCAGACGGAACCCGAGCTTCATGCCCACCTGGTAGTGGGCGACCTCGCCGTCCTCGATGTGGCCGCGGACCTCGGTGACCTCGAACCAGTCCAGTCCGCGCAGCGTCTCGGAGGCCCGGCCGACCCCGTTGCGGATCGCCTGGTCCACGCCCTCCTGCGAGGTCCCGACGATCTCCGTGACTCGATAGGTGTGGTCGGACATGGCAACCCCTCGTGTCGGTCGGTGCGCCGGCCGCCCCGATGGCGGCCTCGTCCCCCTCCTTGCCCCGGCTCCAGGTCGGCCACACGGGACCCCGCGTTCGCACCCGCGCGCGGAACCCGGGACCCATCGGGGGCCCTTGACCCGGGTGTGGCAGGGCCGTGGGTCCCGATTCGATCGTTCTTGACCCGCGTATGAGGACGGAACCCCTGCGCAGGCCTCCACAAGTGCCGCCACAGGGCGATTCCCGTCACTCTACGGGACCGAAGGCCTTGCGCGGACGGGACTGTCCCGAGACAACGTCGTAACTGACTCTTGACGTACAGAGGGGGGCATCGGTGTACATTGGGATCAGCGCTTCGGTCCCCCGTCGAAGCGCGGGGCGATGTTTCGAGCCCCCGTCGGAACATCGCATGCGGCGCCGGGTGGTTTGCCCCCGTAACCACCCGGCGCCGCTTTTTTGTGCGCCCGGTACGCTGCAGCCCGGATCCGGCGCCCGGCGTCGGAGGAGACGCATCGACACGAGGGGGCCGCCATGAACGCCACGGATCTGCAGTGCTCACGGCGGGACTGCCGCAACGGGGCCACCTGGGCGATCGTGTGGAACAACCCCAAGCTGCACACGCCGGAGCGCCGCAAGGTGTGGACCGCCTGCGACGAGCACCGCGAGTACCTGGCGAACTTCCTGGACATGCGCGGGTTCCTGCGCGAGACGGTGCCCTGGGACGAGTACGAGGGCTGACCCCGGCCGGAGGGCGCCGCGCGGCCCCTGCGGAAGGGGCCACGCGACGCCGTGTCGCTCACATCCGTGCCAGCGCCGTCCACGCCCGGCGGGCGAGGCTGTCGTCGCCCGCGTCGCGCACACGGAGCGCCAGGGCCCTCCTGCGCGTGCGTTCCATGGAATACCCCTCCAGAGCGGTCAGCACGATGAGCCCGGTGACGGTGCGCACCCGGCCGGACAGTTCGGGCAGGCGTTCGGTCAACAGGTCGAAGACCGGTTCCAGGCCGGCGGGCACCGACGACGCCGGGGTCCAGGTCAGATGGCGTGCGGCCTCGGCGATCCCCCCGGTGTTGCCGAGCGGGTCCTCGGCGAGCAGCTCGGCGACCTCGTGGACCCGGTCGGCCAGGAGCGCGGGGACCCCTTCCCCGTCGGACGCCGACATCCGGCTGTGGGTGGCTTCCCGGTGGGCCACCAGGGCCGCCGGCAGCTGGTACGGGTGCCCGCTGAGCAGAGCGAAGAGCCGGTCGAGCCGGTCGGCGTACCGTTCGTCCCGGGCCGCCGGGGCACCAGGCAGGATCAGTGCCTCCCGCAGGCACTGCAAGCGGTCGGCGCCGGCCTCCTCCACCCACCAGCGCGGGTCGCTCCCGCCGCCGTCGACGGGTTCTTCGGCCACGAGTTCGGCGACTGCGTCGAGCGTGCGGTCCCCGTCCAGGATCCCCCACCGGGCCAGGTCGTCGACGATCCTGACCAGGGGCATCTCCACGGGTACGGGTTCACGGAGGCGGTCCAGGACCTCCCCGCTGGGGTCGGGCAGGCAGCAGACCCAGCGCGCGAGGGAACCCGCGCGGCACTTCAGGTCGTCCTCCTCCCCGTCGTCCACGAGTTTCAGGAGCGCGACGGCGAGGGGGATCCTGACGGCGGCCGGGACGGCACGGGGGTGGCGGGAGAGCACCTCCACCCTGGCCCGCGGTTCACCGTCCGGGCGGAGGACACGACGGAGCGCCGAGGCGGCCCCGGGCACGTCCAGGGCGCCCATCAGCGCCGCGGTCGCGGCCGCGCGCAGGTCCCGGTGCGTGTGCGGACCGTGCAGGACGTCCAGGAGCGGCGGGAGCCACCCCGGCGGGCGGTGGCGGGCGAGCATGCGGGCGGCGGCGCGAGCGTGGGAGAGGCGCTCCGCCGAGTGGAGCAGGTGCACGAGCCGCGGGCCCAGCGCCGAGGGGGCGATGCGCCGGGCGCAGTTCGAGAGGGCCCCTGACGCGGACGGGGTGGCGGCCCCGGGGCCGTGCTGGGTGAGGACGTCCAGGGCCGCGCCGGGCCGGTCGCAGCGCCCGAGCGCGAGGGCGGCCCCTTCCCTGAGCACACCCTCGTCCCCGTGCAGGTGGGCGGCCAGGTCGTCGACCGCCCCGCCGGGCAGGGTGGAGAGGGCGAGCAGTGCCCGTTCGCGTTCGCCGGCGGCGCGGCCGGTGTCAGCGGCGACGGCACGCAGGTGGCGGGCGGCCCGGGCGCGCAGGGCGGCGGGCCAGCGGCGCAGGACCGAGGGGTCCGACTGGGGTACCCACACCTTGCCGGTCGCCTCCCTGCGCCGGTCGGCCTCGTCGAAGGCGGCGGCGAGCGCGTGCGGCGGGGCGTGGCGGCTCAGGACCGACCGGACCCGTGGGGCGCGTATCGCCGCGGGGCTGCGTTCCCACAGGGCCAGGGCGCGGTCCGGGGCGTCGGGACGGTCGAGGAGGACCTGCGCGGCCTGCTGCCCGGCGCCCTCGGGGTCCTCGCGCACCGCGGCCGCCAAGGCCTCCTCGAGCTCCGGGTGGTCCCGTCCCCGTCGGCCCAGGGAGCCGGCGAGGGCTGCGGCGAGACCGTGTTCGCCCCGCTGGGCGGCCGCGCGCAGAACCGGTTCCAACTGCGCGAGCAGTTCGGTGGCGTCCTCCTGGGACAGCACCTGGTCGAGCGGCGGTTCCTGGCCCAGGTACATGTTCCTCCAGGTACCCCTGGCCGTGCGGAACCACCAGGGTCGGCGGTGGCGCGACGGACCGGCGGGGGCCAGGGCGCGGGTCCCGTGCACCCCGATGAGGAGGGTGTGCACCTGCAGGGCGAACGCCCGAGCCGGGGTGCCGGGGCCGTGGCCGGGGTGGCCCAGCAGGCGCGCCGAGACCTCACGCAGGGCGCGCAGGGTCTCGGCGGAGACGTCCCGGGACTCCACCGCGGCCCGTAGGAGCGGCCGCAGGGCGGGGAGCAGGTGTTCGGCCAGGGACCCGGCGTCGAGCGCCGCCAGGGCCTTGGTCAGGGCCAGGCGTACCGGTCCCCGGTCGGCGCCGGCCCGTTCGGCGCGTTCCCGGATCAACTCGGCGTGCTCGGCGACACGTCCGGCCCTGCCGATCGCGCGGACCAGGCAGGCGAGGCCGCGGGCGCGCCGGAAGGGGTCGGGGTCGGAGGCCGCCTCGCGCAGGGCGGGCGCCACCTCGTCCAGGGGCAGGTGGGCGAGCACGTCCAGGTCCGTGTTGGGGTCGCGGTTGCGCCGTTGCCTCCGGGCCTCCGCGCACCGTTCGAGCAGGCGCTCGGCCTCGGTGCGTCGCAGGTCCTCGGGCAGGACCTCCAGCAGCTCGACCTGGCGCAGGGACAGGCCCTTCTCCCCTTCCCCGACGGACAGGTAACGGCGGCGCTCTGCCCAGGGCATGGCACGCAGGACCTGGAGGGCGATCCCGGAGCCGCCGGACAGGAGCTGCCTGAGGAGGACCCGGGACCGGGTGCCGTCGTGCAGGGGCGGGTAGCTGCGGTCGTAGAAGACGTCGTTGCCGTTGTGGGTGCGCGTGCGGTGGGCGCACGGGTACGTCCGTGGGTTGTAGCGCACGTCCCCGAGCAGGAGTGCGACGCTCTCGGGGCGGACCGGGTCGAGCGCCCGCAGGGCACCGTTCCAGTCACTGCGCGGGTCCTCGCCCTCGGCCCGGGCCCGGTCCAGGAGGTCGATCAGGGTCTCGGGGTGGCGGTGGGCCAGACGCCGCCAGGAGACGACGGCGTGCGCGAGACCAGGGAGCTCCCGGAGGACCGTTGCGGGTGTGCAGGCGGGCAGGAGCGCGGCCGTGTCCGGGTCGCCGTGGCCCTGCCTGACCCGTGGGAGAAGGCGGTCGGCCAACGCGGTACGCCGGCCCAGGAAGAGGGCGTGGTAGAAGGCGCGGCGCAGGTCGGTGGGTGCGTCCTCCAGGACGGGTTCGAGGGCCTCGTCGGGCACGGGCACGTGTTTCAGCGTTCCGAGGGCGGCCCGGCGCAGGGCGGGGTCGGGGTCGCGGAGCAGCCGCGTGATGGTGGGGGTGTGCGTCGCGGCCTCGGCCATGTGCAGGCAGGTGCGGCCGTGTCCGTGGTCCCGGAGCTCGTCCAGGAGCGAGGTGAGGTGTTCGGTTCCTGCGTGCCGGTGAGCGTACAGCGCCAGGGCACGGTCGCGCGCGGCGACGGAGAGGTGCCGGTGGGCGTGCAGCAGCTGGAGGGCCGACGCATGCGTCGGCCGGGTGGGGCTCAACGGCCCGGGCGCTCAACGCCCTTCATGTCGATCATGCGCCCATGATGGCGGCGGCGCGGTGCCGCGGCAAGCCCCGAGCGGGTTCGGGCCGCTTGCGGCCACACATGCGGCCGCACGACCCGCCCGTGGAGCGCCCGAGGGCCGCGCGCCACCGGCCCGGCTCCGATTCGGAGGGACGGACGCGCGGGCACGTGCCGGGCCCACCGGACGTGCGTCCGGGCGCCGTCCCCACGGGACGCCGCACCCACACTGCGCCCGCACCACTCGCCGGTGACGAACGCAAACACACCCAGCACGACCCGAATCCGGGCGTGCACGAACGCCCCCCGACCCGCCCCCGTCACCGCCGGCCGGAGGACACACGCGCTCGGTCCCACAGGCGTCAGCCGTCGTCAGGGTGGTCCGGCCGGTCGAGGTCGGTACGGGCCCGGGCGAGGGACTCGGGGGTGTCGCAGTCGGCGACGGCGCGCTCGTCGGCCGGCCGCAGGAGCACCGGCCCCAGGGGACCCAGCAGGCGGCGTAGGGACGCGCCCTCGTAACGCTCGAGCGCACCGCGCAGCACCTCGGTGTGCCACAGCCCGGTGAGCCACTGCGGGTGCCCCTCGGCGTCGCTGTACACCGCGCCCGGGCCGGGGGCGGCGGCCTCCTCGAGGGCGGCCAGGTCGGCGGCGCGCAGGTGCGGCAGGTCGGCGGCGAGCAGCGCCGTGCGGGCGGCGTGCACGCGCGCCAGGCCGGCGCGCAGGGCGGGCACGGGTCCGCCCCCGGGCGGGTCCTCGCGCACGTACTCGGCGGCCGGACTGGAGCGCTCCGGTCCGACCACGACCACGTGGGAATCGGGGCTGTGGTCACGCACTGCGGCCACGACCCCTTCCAACAGGGTGCGGCCGCCCACGACCAGGCCGGGTTTGTCGGCCCCGCCCATGCGGCGTGCGGCCCCGCCCGCGAGGACGACGGCGGCCGTTGCGGGCCCGTGCGGGGCGGCATCGGTGTCGTGCATGGTTCCAGGATGGCGCACCGGCCCGGACGGAGCCCCGGGCCGGTGCCGGCTCATCCCTTGACGCAGACGACCTGGCGCAGGTGTGCGACGACCTCGACCAGGTCGGTCTGGGCCTCGATCACCGACTCCAGGTCCTTGTAGGCGCCGGGGATCTCGTCGATGACGCCGGTGTCCTTGCGGCACTCCACGCCCCGCGTCTGCTCGAGCAGGTCGCGGCGGGTGAACGTGCGGCGCGCCTTGTTCCGGCTCATCCGGCGCCCCGCCCCGTGGGAGGCGGAGTTGAACGCGTCCGGGTTGCCCAGCCCGCGCACGATGTAGGTCCCGGTGGCCATGCTGCCGGGGATGACGCCGTACTCGCCCTTGCCGGCGCGGATGGCGCCCTTGCGGGTCACGAGCAGGTCCACCCCGTCGTAGGTCTCCTCGGCCACGTAGTTGTGGTGGCAGGAGATCCACTGCTCGAACGTGGTGCGCGGGATCTGCTCGGCGACCGCGCGGCAGGCCAGGGCCATCATGACGTCGCGGTTGCGCTCGGCATATTCCTGCGCCCAGAACAGGTCGCGGCGGTAGTCCTCCATCTCCGGGGTGTCGGAGACGAAGACGGCCAGGTCGCGGTCGGGCAGGTCCTGGTTGTGCGGCAGGGCGCGGGCCTTCTCGATGTGGTGGCCGGCGAGCTCGTTGCCGATGTTGCGCGAGCCGGAGTGCAGCACGAGCCACACCTGCCCGTCGTCGTCCAGGCACACCTCGAGGAAGTGGTTGCCCCCTCCGAGGGTGCCCAGCTGGCGGTGGGCGCGGTCCCGGCGGTGGTGCACGCTCGGGGCCAGGTCGTCGAAGCCGTCCCAGAACCGCTCCCAGCCGCCCTTGCCCGACAGCGGCAGGGAACGGGGGTCGACGGCCTCGTCGTGCATGTGGAAACCGACGGGCACGACCGCCTCGAGGGCCGAACGCAGACGGCGCAGGTCGTCGGGCAGGTCCTCGGCCCGCAGCCCGGTGCGCACGGCGGTCATGCCGCAGCCGATGTCGACGCCGACCGCGGCGGGGCTGACGGCATCGCGCATGGCGATCACCGACCCCACCGTCGCACCCTTCCCGAAGTGCACGTCGGGCATGACGGCGAGGCCGTGCACCCAGGGGACCCCGCTGATGTTGCGCAGCTGGCCCATCACCTGGTCGTCGACGCCGTCGGGGTCGGCCCACATGCGGATGGGCACGCGGGTTCCGGACACCTCCTGGTAGGGCATCGCCGGTTCACCTCCTCCTGGGTCGGTTCGTGGCGGGCGCGGGGGCGTGGCGCCGCCTACATCGAGCCAGAACCGCGGAGGAACGGCAAACGGTTTTCCTGCTGTGCCGCCTGTTGCGGGTCAGCCGCCGATCGCCGACATGGGTCGGGAGGGCTGCAGGAAGCTGGGGTCGTTGATGCCGTGGCCGGGGAGCTTGGGTGCCACCGCGGCCTTCCAGCGTTCGGCGATCTCCTCGTCGGTGGCGCCGTCGCGCAGCGGCGTGCGCAGGTCCGACTCCTCGCGTGCGAAGAGGCAGTTGCGCACCTGCCCGTCGGCGGTCAGGCGCACGCGGTCGCAGGCCCCGCAGAAGGGTCGGGTGACCGAGCCGATGACACCGACGTTGGCGGGTTCGCCGTTGGGAAAGGTCTCGCCGGCGACGTGGAAGAGCTCGGCGGGGGCACTGCCGCGGGTCTCGGAGTCGGCCGGGCGGAGGTCGAACTCGGCCTCCAGGGACTGCAGGATCTCGTCGGCGGTGATCATGGTGTCGCGGCGCCAGCCGTGCTGTGCGTCCAGCGGCATCTGCTCGATGAAGCGGAGCTCGTAGCCGTGGTCGATGCTGAAGCGCAGCATGTCGGCGGCCTCGTGCTCGTTGAGGTCGCGCATCAGCACGGCGTTGATCTTGACGGGGGTGAGCCCGGCCTCAGCTGCGGCAGACAGCCCGTCGAGCACGTCGTGCAGGCGGCGGCGCCGGGCCATCTTCTCGAAGACCTCGGGCTGGAGGGTGTCGAGGGAGACGTTGACGCGGTCCAGCCCGGCCTCGGCCAGGGCGGGCGCGGTGCGGGCCAGCCCGATGGCGTTGGTGGTCAGGGCGGTCTTGGGCCGGGGGCTCAGCGCGGTGGTCCCGGCGAGGATGTTCGGGAGGCCGCGGCGCAGGAGCGGCTCGCCTCCGGTGAATCGGACCTCGGTGATGCCCAGACGTGTGACACCGATGTCGATGAGCCGGAGCAGTTCGTCGTCGGTGAGCAGTTCGGGTTTGGGCAACCACTCCAGGCCCTCGGGGGGCATGCAGTAGGAGCACCTGAGGTTGCAGCGGTCGGTGAGCGACACTCGCAGGTCGGTCGCCACTCGGCCATAGGAGTCGGCCAGCACGGGCGTCACCCTCTCCACTCTGAGCTCTCGGGCGGGTCCTTCGTTCTGTACCCGACCGAGCGCTACCCACTGTTCAACGCAAATGGTCCCATTTCACAGCGAGTAACGCATTTCGCGCCTTATGGCACAGTTCACGTGTATTGGGGGAACAATAGAGCCCACTGAGAACTTCCGTGCCCCGTAGATCCCCGATCGTTACGCGCCCGACGCCTCGCGGGCCCCCGGTTCCGGCCTCTAGAGTTCGTTCGGCAGACCCCTGGGGCAGGCATGCTCCCAGACGAGGGAACGGACGAGGAGGCACAACACGGTGATCACCACACGCGAGTGGGCCATCGCGGGCGACCCCGCGGGCACGGCCAAGCTGGCGGCGCGGGCCTGGGCCCCGGCCGGGAGCGAACCGACCTGGCTGGCGGTCCTGGTGCACGGCTACGGCGAGCACCTGGGCCGGTACCACGCGGTAGCCGAGGACCTGATCGCCGCGGGGGCCGTGGTCTACGGCGCCGACCACCGCGGGCACGGAAACTCCTCCGGGGAGCGTGTCCTCATCGACGACTACAGCGGTGTGGTCGAGGACGTGCACCGCGTCGTCTCCCAGGCCCGAACCGCCTACCGCACGCTCCCGCTGGTGCTCATCGGCCACTCGATGGGCGGGCTCATCGCCGCGCGCTACGCCCAGGTCCACCCGGGGTCGATCCAGGCGCTCGTGCTCTCGGGGCCGGTCCTGGGCCGGTGGACCGCCTTGGAACAGCTGCACGCGGCCGAGGAGATCCCCGACGACCCGATCGACCCGTCCACGCTCTCCCGCGACCCCGCGGTGGGGCGCGCCTACGTCGAGGACGAGCTGGTCTGGCACGGCCCGTTCAAGCGGCCCACCGTCAACGGTCTGATGACCGAGCTCGAGCGCGGACGCGCGGCGGGCTCCATCGGGTCGCTGCCGCTGCTCTGGCTGCACGGCTCCGAGGACACCCTGGTCCCGGTCTCCGACACGGTCACCGGTATCGCGTCGCTGGGCGGCGAGGACGTGAGCGCACGCATCTTCCCCGGCGCCCGCCACGAGATCTTCAACGAGACCAACCGCGACGAGGTGCTGGCCGAGGTGACCCGCTTCGCCCACCGTTTCTCTCTGTAGGCCCGGCCCCCGCAGGTCGGTCCCGGCGCCGGCCCCCCGTGTCAGACGTAGAGGCGGCCCCGCGGCTGGGCCGGGTGGTCGAGCGTCTCGTCGTAGGCAGCGGCCAACCGGTCCACCGCGTCGGCCAGGACCTCCGGCGGTTGGGTGTAGGACAGGCGCAGGTAGCGCTCCAAGGTCCCGTCGGAGCCGAAGACCGGGCCGGCCGCCGGGTGCACCCCGTGCCGCCCGGAGGTCTCGGCCAGGGCGGTCGCCACGGGTTGGGGCAGCGACACCCACACCACGAGCCCGCCCGCCGGGACGCTGGGCCGCCACGACGGCAGGCGCTCGCGCAGGGCCTCGAGCAGTGCGTCGCGGTTGCGGCGGAGCTGGCGGCTGCGTTCGGCCCGGATCCGCAGCACGTCGGCGAGCAGGTGCGTGGCCATGAGCTGGTCGTGCACCGAGCCCGCGAGGTCGAAGCGCTGGCGCACCGCCATGAGCCGGTCGACCATCGGCGGTGTCGTCCGGATCCATCCCACCCGGAGCCCGCCCCACAGGAGCTTGGCCACCGACCCCACGGTCAGCACCCGCCCGTCGGTGTCGTGGGCGGCCACGGGGGTGGGCAGGTCCCCGGAGTCGATGGCCAGTTCCGCGACCGACTCGTCGACGATCAGGTGGCTGCCGGCGCGGCGGGCCTCCCGGACCAGCACACGGCGTTCGTCGTCGTCCATGAGCGCCCCGGTCGGGTTCTGGAAGTCGGGCACCATGTAGGCGGTCGCGGGCCTCCACTGGCGGAAGGCGTCCACCAGGTAGTCCATGTCCCAGCCCTGCGGCGTCGCCCCGGTGGTACGGATCCTGGCGCCGCCCCGCCTGAGGGCGTCCAGGGCGTGGGGATAGGTGGGCGACTCCACCAGCACGTCGTCGCCCTGTTGCACGAGCAGTTCCACGGCCATGGTGATCGCCTGCTGGGCCCCGTTGGTGACGAAGATCTGCTCGGGTGTGGTGGGCAGCCCGCGTTCGACGTAGCGCCGGGCGATGGCGTGGCGCAGTTCCGGCAGACCGTAGGGGTAGTAACCGATGCCCCCGGTGTGCGCGGCGAGCTGTTCGGAGGCGTGGAAGGAGGCCTCGCGCAGCCCGTCGACGGCCGGCGGCGCGGCCACGCCCAGGTCGATGTGTTCGGTGGTGGGCGCGAACGAGGTGGGCCCCTTCGCCCCGGTGTCGGGCAGCACGGTCCAGCTGCCCGCGCCCTGCCTGCTGTCGAGGAATCGGTGGTCGCGCAGCCACGCGTAGGCGGCGGTGACGGTGTTGCGGCTGACCCCGAGTGCGGCGGCCAGGTCGCGTTCGGCCGGCAGGCGGGTGTGGGTGGGCACACGGCCGTCCAGGACGAGGCCGCTCACGGACCGGGCGATCGCGAGGTAGTAGGGGCGTTCGACGGGCGCCGCACCGATGAGCCGGGCCAGGAGCGGTCCGTTGATGCGGCGGGTCCCGCCCCCGGTCCCCGGTCGGTCGGTGCGCTGCCTCGTCATGGGGGGTCTCCTCACCGCGGATGAACGGTCCACTTTCGTGGATTGGCTCTTCAAAGCCGACCTCTGGTTACGCCACTCTATCGAGGTGGCCCGACGCCCGGCCTTTCATCCCACCACCCGATCAATGACCGAAGGAGAGTCTCACCCGTGTCCGAACCGTCCCGTCCCCGACCAGCCCCGCCCCTGGTCGGGCGCCTGCTCATCATCCCCGTGCTGCCTCGTCCCCGGTTGCGCCGCCTCGCTCAGCTCTACGCAGGCCTGTACCTCTACGGCCTGAGCGGGGCCCTGCTGATCCGCTCGGACCTGGGCGCGATGCCGTGGGACGTACTCCACCAGGGGTTGTCCGCGCAAACGGGGTGGTCGGTGGGCACGTGGAGCATCGTGGTCGGTGCCCTGCTCATGCTGTTGTGGATCCCCCTGCGCCAGAAGGCCGGGCTGGGCACGCTCAGCAACGTGGTCGTGATCGGGCTCTCGATCGACCTGTCCCTGTGGCTGCTGCCCGAGACCGGCCTGCTGCCGCTGCGCGTGCTCCTGCTGGCCCTGGGCGTTCTTGTGTGCGCTGTGGCGACCGGGTGCTACATCGGTGTGGGGCTCGGCCCCGGACCGCGCGACGGCCTCATGACCGGCCTGGCCTCGCTGGGCCTGTCCGTGCGCCTGGCCCGGACCCTCATCGAGGTGACGGTGGCGCTGAGCGGGTTCCTCCTCGGCGGCACGGTGGGTGTGGGGACGCTGGTGTTCATGCTCGCGATCGGCCCCCTGGCACAGGTGTTCCTGCCGCGGATGCGCATGCCTGACGCGCCGCAGCGGCCCCCGGAGCCGTCGGACCATCAGCCGTCCTGAGGACGGGCCCTCGGGTCACCGGTCGATAACTTCTGCCGCGACGAAGCCTCCCATATGCCGACATACCTCGTGCATTCTCGGGTGCACGTGCAATCGGAGGTGGCCAGCACCCTCCGGGGCGTGGAAGATGGAGCGCGGCGGACACCGGCCGCCCCGTTTCCGGGGTTCTGCCGTGCCGATCTTTTCGGCCGCCCCCACCTGGGCACATATCCCGTGTGACGACGACGGGCGGCCAGGGGGAGGCGGCCATGTCCGAGGCGGCGGCCCACGGCCCGCCGGCGACCACCTGTCGCCGCCGGGAACCGGGCCGGGCCCCGAGAGGCGCGCACACCGGCGTGCGCGATGCGACCCGCGACGGCACCGACGCCCCGGCCCCGGGCCGGGAGCAGAGCCCGGCGCAGTGACCATGACGACGTGATGGGGGTGAGCGGCGTGCCCGGATGGATCGAGGACTACGCACTCATCGGCGACATGCAGACCGCGGCGCTGATCGGTCGGGACGGGTCGGTCGACTGGCTGTGCCTGCCCGACTTCGATTCCTCCTCCTGTTTCACCGCGCTGCTCGGTGACGAACAGAACGGGTGCTGGACCATGCGCCCGGCCGAGGGTCCGCGCGAGGCCACCCGCCGCGGGTACCGGGGCGAGACGCTGGTGCTGGAGTCGGAGTGGGACACCGACACCGGAACGGTGCGGGTCATCGACTTCATGCCCCCGCGCGGCGGCGCCCCGCACGTGGTGCGCATCGTCGAGGGTGTGCGCGGGTCGGTGCAGATGCACACCTCCCTCCGCCTGCGTTTCGACCACGGCCACGTCGTGCCGTGGATGCACCGCGAGGGGTCCGAGCTCGTGGCCATCGCCGGACCGGACGCCGTGTGGTTGAGCGCCCCCATCGAGCTGCAGGGCCACAACTTCACCCACGACGCGACCTTCACGGTCACCGCGGGCCAGCGCATCCCCTTCGTGATGACCTGGCACCCCTCCCAGACCGAGGAGTCCGACCACCTGGACGCGGAGAAGGCCCTCTCGCGCACCCAGCGGTTCTGGCAGGACTGGGCGACGCAGTGCTCCTACGACGGCCCCCACCGCGAGGCGGTCGTGCGCTCCCTCATCACCCTCAAGGCCCTGACCTACCGGCCCACCGGCGGGATCGTCGCCTCGCCCACCACGTCCCTGCCCGAGGAGATCGGCGGGGTGCGCAACTGGGACTACCGCTACTGCTGGCTGCGGGACGCCACGATCACCCTGGAGGCGCTGATCCGCTCCGGGTACAAGGACGAGGCCTGGGCCTGGCGCGAGTGGCTCGTGCGGGCGGTGGCCGGCGAACCGCAGATCATGCAGATCATGTACGGGATCCGGGGCGAACGGCGCCTGACCGAGTGGGAGGCCGACTGGCTGCCCGGGTACGAGGGTTCGCGCCCGGTGCGGATCGGCAACGCCGCCGTGGGCCAGTACCAGCTCGACGTCTACGGCGAGGTCATGGACGTGCTCCACCTGGCGCGGCGCCACGGGATCCGCGGCGGCGACCACCTGTGGGGTCTGCAGCGTTCCCTCGTCAACTACCTGGAGTGGTGCTGGGACGAGCCGGACGAGGGCCTGTGGGAGGTGCGCGGGCCGCGCCAGCATTTCGTGCACTCCAAGGTCATGGCGTGGGTGGCGGCCGACCGCGCGGTGCGCAGCATCGAGGAGTTCGGCAAGGAGGGCCCCGTGGAAAGGTGGCGGGCCCTGCGCGACACCATCCACGCCGAGGTCTGCGAGTACGGGTACGACCCGCAGCGCAACACCTTCACCCAGTACTACGGCAGCAAGGAGCTCGACGCCGCCCTCCTGCTGATCCCCGAGGTCGGGTTCCTGCCCTACGACGACCCCCGTGTGGTCGGCACGATCGAGGCGATCCGCAAGGACCTCATGGTGGACGGTTTCGTGCTGCGTTACCGCACCGACCTGGAGACCTCCGCCGACCAGCTCCCCGGCGACGAGGGTGCGTTCCTGGCCTGCAGTTTCTGGATGGCCAACGCACTGCTGTCCATCGGCCGCGAGGACGAGGCCAACGAGCTCTTCGAACGCCTGCTGTCGCTGCGCAACGACGTCGGGCTGCTCGCCGAGGAATGGGACCCGCGCGCGGGTCGCCAGGTCGGCAACTTCCCGCAGGCCTTCAGCCACGTCCCCCTGGTCACGACCGCCCTCAACCTCCATACTCGCGAGGGCGCCTGGCGCGTGGACTGACCTCAGGGGCATCCGGCCCCCTCTGCTCTTCATGAGAGGAACAGGAAGAATGCCCTTCCTCCCCCGCAGGGCCGGCCTGCTGTCCCTGGCGGTGTGCGCCTCCCTCGCCCTCGCTTCCTGCACGGGTGACGCGGGCGAGGACGACGAGCGCGAGGCAGGGACGGGCGACGGCCAGGACCCGGACGTGTGGGGTGACACCCCAGGCGTGGTCGTGCACAGCGACGACCGCCGCATGCTCCACGTGCTCGACCCCGAGACCGGCGAAGAGATCGACAGCCTCGACCCGGGGTTCGGCGACGACCCGCCGGACTACGGTTTCGGCGCGTCCGGGGAACCGTTCACCACCGCCTTCTCTCCCGACTTCCGCCACATGGCTCGCGTGACCGAGGACGGTGGAAAGGTCGAGGTGCACGACCTCGTCGATCAGGAACCGGTGTGGGAGCACGACCTGGGGTCCGACGGCCTCCACCCGGCCGACACCGACCTCACCTGGGTCGGTTTCGCATCCGACGGTGTGTCTCTGGGCTTCGGCACCGCGGACGGCGACGGTGAAACGCTCCACCGGGCCAACTTCACGAACGGTGGAGATCCCGAGGAGGTCCGCAGCGCACGTTGGGAGCCCGAGGGCGGTGCCGCCGACTGGGCCTGGAACCACGACTTCCGGGCGGGCGAGAGGTACAACCACGAGCACGAGGGTGTGGACGGCGAGATCATCGAGGTGGAGGGCGTGCACTCCGGCGAGGAGCCCATGCCCACCTACGTACGGATCTGGCCGGACGGGGAGATGATCGGCCCGAACGAGGGGTACGAGGACTTCGCCCCCACCCCCGACGGGACCTACATCGGCGCGAGCATCGACCGCACGGAGGGGTCCGACACCGCCGAGCCGGACGTCGGCCACCTCGTCGAGCTCACCTTCGACGACGAGGGTGAGGTGAGCGAGTGGTCGGAGATCACCGAAGCCGACGGGATCGACGCCTTCGCCCTCTCCCCCGACCACGAGCAGATCGCGGTGAGCAGGGACGGCGAAGTGTTCCTCCTGCCCGTTGACGGTTCCGCGGACGAGACCCGCCTGGACGAGGACGGCAGCCAGGACTACCGCGTGCTCGGCTGGTTCTGACCCGGAAGCGGGGCACCGTCCTCGATCGGCCGAATGCAGCATTCGCCCCCGTCAGCGGGTCTGCGCGTTCTAACCTCGTGCCATGGGGGACCACGACACGGGGCGGGGACCGAACGGCGGCGAGCCCGCGCGCGACACGGACGGGGAACCGCTCGAAGCCGCACAGGTCGCGGCGATGCTCACCGCCGCCGAGACCGCCGCGCTCCTGGGCGTGTCCACGATGACCGTCTACCGGCTCATCCGCAGGGGCGGGCTCACCGCGCTGCGGGTGGGCTCGGTGTACCGGATCCCGGAACGGGCGGCGCGCGCCTACCTCCGCGAGGTGCGCAGCGAACACGAGGCGCAGCGCAGGGTTCCGCGAAGGTGACGATCCCCGCGTGCGGGGCGTTCGATGCCCCGAAACGGCCGTGACCACCCGGCTCGGCCGCTAGTGTTCTGGCCATGTCGACACGGGACCTGAACGAAATCATGGACAGCGGGTGGGCCAAGGCGCTGGAGCCGGTAGCGCCCCAGATCGCCCAGATGGGGGACTTCCTGCGCCAAGAGGTCGCCGAGGGCCGCACGTACCTGCCGTCGGGGCAGAACGTGCTGCGCGCGTTCCAGCAGCCCTTCGACGACGTGCGCGTGCTCATCGTGGGCCAGGACCCCTACCCCACGCCGGGCAACGCGGTGGGGCTGAGCTTCTCGGTGGCTCCGGACGTGCGGTTGCCGGCGAGCCTGCGCAACATCTTCAAGGAGATGCAGGACGACCTCGGGCTGCCGATGCCCTCCAACGGCGACCTCACACCGTGGACCGAGCAGGGCATCCTGCTGCTCAACCGGGCGCTGTCGGTCGCCCCGGGCAAGCCGGGTTCGCACCGCAACAAGGGGTGGGAGACCGTCACCGACCAGGCGATCCGGGCGCTGTCCGAGCGCGGCAAGCCCCTGGTGGCGATCCTGTGGGGCCGCGACGCCCGCAACATGCGTCCGCTGATGCCGGGGGTGCCGTGTGTGGAGTCCACGCACCCGAGCCCGATGTCGGCGCGCAACGGCTTCTTCGGTTCGCGCCCCTTCAGCCGCACCAACCAGATGCTGGAGGAGATGGGGGCGCCGCCGGTGAACTGGCAGCTGCCCTGAGACACTGGGCCCCACACCCCTGACTCCCCTGCGGCCCCACACCCCTGACTCCCCTGCACGCGACCTCGTACTCCACCCCCCGACCGAGGAAGGCGGCCCTTCGCCGTGGCCAAGAAGCTGAGCTATGCGGACGCGTTGAAGGTTCTCGGCAAGAACGACTCGGAGCTGTTGGACTTCGCCGAGAAACTCACCGACGGCGGGCTGGGGGCGTTGGGGGTGCCCAACCTCTTCGGCCTGCGCGAGCTGTTGGTGGAGAAGGGCAGGGGTGCGCTGGAGGGCATCGGCGCCAAGCTGCGGGGTGAGAGCCGGCTGACCCGGACCGAGCGGATCGAGGCGGCGCACCGGATCATCGTGGTGGTCTCCTTCCTCGAAGCACTGGAGGAGCGGGGCGAGGAGGTCCCGCTGGGGTGGAAGGAAGGCAAGGCCCTTCTCCCGGCCGAGCACGCGCTCGACGAGCTCGTCGAGGACCGTGTCGGCCTTCCCGCCCCCACGGACCTGGGCAGCCTCTCCGGCGAGCCAGTCGGGGACGCGTCGGGGCGGGCGAACGGCGACATGTTCTTCCACGAGTTCGACTCCCTGGCCATCGCGTTCTCGGCCACACCGTCGGGTGAACCCGACGACGCCTCCCTCGCGTCCGTGGAGTCGGCCCAGGAGCGCTACCGCGAACACCTGCTGCATCTGGCCTCCGAGGTCCCCGAGTTCGCGATGTGGGTGCATACGGCCGAGCACGAACGCTCCCGGCAGAAGCTCGGGACCGGCCTCGAGGAACTGCACGGCAAGTTGGAGGGCATCGCTTCCGGCCGTCCGGTCGACACCCGCCGCCAGGAACTGGCCGCCGTCCACCGTGCGACGCTCGACCGGAACGTCATCCGCGCCGGTGACCTGCCCGAAGGGATGCGCCTGCCCTCGCTCCGGGACGGTTACATCCCTCCGCGCGGCCAGGTGACCACGGCCGGCCCCGCGTCCGTACCCTCCTCCGAGGCCTGGTGGGACGGTCAGCCCGCCGCCGGCGACCTGCAGTCCTTCTTCGCCGCCCACCTGGTGCACCCGAAGTCCACCGCGCGGCCGACCGTGATCCTGGGGCACCCCGGGGCCGGCAAGTCCAAGTTCACCGAGATGCTGGCCGCCCAGCTCCCGGAATCGGATTTCCTCGCGATCCGCATCGAGCTGCGCAACGTACAGCCCAACTCGCCGATCCACGTGCAGATCGAGGACGGGCTCAAGGGCACCCTGCACGACAACACGTCGTGGCGCGAGCTCGCCGAGTCCGCCGACGGCGCGCTGCCGGTCATCGTCCTGGACGGTTTCGACGAGCTCCTCCAGGCCACCGGCGTGGACCGCTCGGACTACCTGGAGCAGGTGCAGGAGTTCCAGCAGCGCCAGCGGTCCATGGGCCAACCGGTCGCCGTCGTGGTCACCAGCCGGACCGTGGTCGCCGACCGGACCCGATTCCCGCTCGCCACGACCGTGGTGCGCCTGGCCCCCTTCGACGAGGGCCAGATGGCGCACATGCTCCAGGTCTGGAACGCCACCAACGGCGCCGAGCTCAGCCGTCGCGGGCTGGAGCCGCTCACCACCGACATCCTGCTGCGCTACCGGGAACTGGCCGAGCAGCCGCTGCTGTTGATGATGCTGCTCATCTACGACGCGTCCGGCAACGCGTTGCGCCAGGCGGCGGAGACACTCTCACACGGTCAGCTCTACGACCGGCTCCTGACCCGCTTCGCCGAGCGCGAGGTCGAGAAGCACCACGCCTCGCTCAACGGCGACGACTTCGCCGAAGCGGTCGCGCACGAGCTGCGCCACCTGGAAGTGGCCGCCCTGGCCATGTTCAGCCGCCGGCGCCAGAGCGTGCGGGCGGAGGACCTGGGTTCGGACCTGGCCGTGCTCATGCCGGAGGCGTTCGAGAGCGAGCACGACACCGGCCTGCACGGGCGCATCTCCCCCGCCCACCAGGTGCTCGGCCGGTTCTTCTTCGTGCACGAGGCCCGGGCACGGCGTTCGGACGGCAGCGCGAGTGTGTTCGAGTTCCTGCACGCCACATTCGGGGAGTACCTGGTCGCACGCACCGTGGCCGAGGCGTTGGACGACCTGGTGGACGAGCACGCCGGGGGTTCGCGCAGGCGCCGGCGTCGCAAGCACGGGCCGCAGCGCATCGACGACGGGGAGCTCTACGCCTACGCCTCGTTCGCCAGTTTCGCCGGGCGGCAGAAGGTCGTGGAGTTCCTGGCCGAGCTGTTGGACGAGCGCTTCGAGGAGGAACCGGAGGCCCGGGACGAGTACAGCGACCTGCTCGTCGACCTGTACCGCGAGGCCCCGTTCCCGGCGCCCAACCGCTCCTACACCGAGTACGAGCCGGCGCGGCTGCCGCTCACTCGGCGGGAGGGCAACTACACGAGCAACCTCGTGCTGCTCATGGTGTTGGTCGAGGGCGGCCCGGTGGACCTGACCCGCCTCCACCGCGACGCCGAGGTGCCCGAGCAGGCCTGGCACGCCACGGCGGCGCTGTGGCGGCGTCTGCCGGGGTCGGAGTGGGCCGCGATCCTGGCGACGCTCCGGGTGCGGCACGCCGGGATCGGTCAGGGCGAGGACTACACGATGACCATCGAGCTGGAACGCGGTGGGAAGGTGAACGTCGGTGAGTGCATCGGGTTCTACCTCCACCGCGACGTCGACCAGTTGCCGGTGGTGAACGACCCGTACGGGCTGTCCGTGCCCTTCGCCGGCCAGACGTCCCACCTTCTGCGGTCCACGGGGATGCGCGTCAACGGGAGCGCGGCCCGGCTGGTCGTGAGCATGCTCCCGTACCTGCAGCACGTCTCACCCGACCTGGGGAACTGGTACACCGACGCCGAGGTCGACCGTCTGTGGAGCGAACCGCACGAGCTCCTGCAACTGTTGCTCAGCCACGACACGGGCCGCGGCCACGTGCTTCGGGAACGCCTGACCGCCTACCGGCGCCTGCTCGCACCGTCGCGCCCGCTGGGCCGCGCCGAGCTGCTCGCCCTGCGTCAGGTGAGCGAGGACCTGGCCAGCCACATGGGGGACGAGCGGTACGACCACACCCGGGCACACCTGCGGACCTACCTCGAGCAGCTCTCCGGGGTCCCCGACGGGCACGACCCCCAGGAGCTCGAATCCGTCCTGGAACGAGCGAGGGCGGTGGCCGGACTCCATCCGGATGGGGCGTGGCTGCTCCGCCTCGTCAACGGCGGAGCACGCAGCCCCTCCCCCGACACCGGACGCGAGGGGCCCCGCGCCTCGGGGGACGCAAGGCTGCCCGGAACCTCGGACCGCCCCTAGAGGTCCTCGAAGCCGTGGAAGATCCCGTGGCCGATCTTGGGCACTCGGTGCACCAGCGCCGGCAACACCTCGCCGATCGGCTGCCGCAGCACCGCGGCCGCGTAGTCGTCGTAGGGCGTGGGTTCGGCGTTGATGACGACCAGGTTGGCGCGGGCCATCATCGCCACGTCGCACAGCCCGGCGACGGGGTGCACGGTCAGCGACGTTCCCACGGCGATGAACAGGTCGCTCTCCCGCGCGGCCTGGGTGGCGCGCTCGATGGTGTCGGCGTCCAGGCGCTGGCCGAAGGAGATCGTGTCCGACTTCTGGATGCCCCCGCAGCTCACGCACCGCGGGTCCGACTCCTCGTCCAGACGGGCCATGACCGTGGCACTGGGGGTGCGCAGGCCGCAGTTCATGCACATGACCCGCAGCATCGTGCCGTGGACCTCGATGACCTTGTGGTCGGGCAGCCCGGCGGCCTGGTGCAGCCCGTCGATGTTCTGGGTGATGACGGCGTCGAGACGCCCGGTGGTGTCCAGCGCGGCCAGGGCGCGGTGCGCGTCGTTGGGTTCGGCCTCCCAGACCTTGTGCGCACGGCGCTGCAGCCACACCTCGCGGCGGACGTTGATGTCGCCCATGTAGGTGTCGATGTCGGAGAGCGCCTGGGCGTTGGGGTTGTTGGTCCAGAGCCCGTTGGGTCCGCGGAAGTCGGGGATCCCGGAGTCGGTGGACACCCCCGCCCCGGTGAGGACGGTGATGCGCGAGGCGGAGGACATGAGTTCGGCCGCCTGGTCGAAACCGTCGGGGTCGGCGAACGGTGCGTCGGTGGTCGTGGAGGCCATACTTCATTGTGGCAGCGACACGGGGCGGCCCTGCCGCCGCCGTGTGGGTGTGGTGGCCGTGTCGAACCGGCGCATGGCCCGTACGCTCGGGTAACACGTGCTGTGCTGCGCAGAAGTGGTGGCCGATGCACGTACCACGGGCAAAGGGTGCCAAAATCGACACAATCATGAAGCAGCCGTCCTACATCCTCGTGGTCAACGGGACCAAGGTGCAGCGCCCGGTTTTCGTGCTGGGCGCACCGCACTCCGGTGTGCCCGTGATCGCCGGTGCCCTGGCCCGCGCCACCGGTTTCCATCTCGGCGGCGGGTCGACCGCCGTACTCAACGCCGTGTACTCCGTGGCGCGCAATCCGACGCTGGCCACGGAGAAGGTGGCCGGGACGGCGAGCCTGCTGCGCGAGGCCTACGCCGAGGAGTGGCAGCTCACCCCTCTGACCTGCCCGCAGTGCCCGGGGTCCCGGGGTGTGCGGGTGCCCGCCAACGTCTCCGCCGAACCGTGTGAGCACAGCCGCTCGGTGACGCGTTACGGCGACGCCACCCCGGAACTGCTGTTCTGCGCCGACGCCCTGTACGAGGCCTTCCCCGACGCTCTGTTCGTACAGGTGATCCGGGACGGGCGCGACGTGGTGGCGCGCATGGCCGAGGACGACATCTCCCTGGCGTGGCACAAACCGAGCGTGATGAAGCCGGCCTCGGAGTTCCCGAACCACTTCTACGGGCTCTCCGACAACGACGACCTCACCGAGTTCCGGGAGGCCTCCACGGTCGGGCAGTGTGCGATGCGCTGGCGCGGGGCGGTGCGCATGTCTGCGCGCGTGCGCAGGAACGTCGACTCGGACCAGCTCCTGACGCTGCGGTACGAGGACATCCACGGCGGCGAGGTCTCCGTAGCCAAGAAGCTGCGGGCCTTCACCGGGGCGCGGGTCTCCGCCTCGCACCTGGTGCTGGAGGACGGTTCCTGGGGTGTGGGGGCCTGGCGCCGGCAGCTGGACCGGGACGCATCCGCAGAGCTGTACGAGAAGGCCGCGGTCGAGCTCTCCCACCTGGGATACCTCTGACCGCGGCCCGTGCGTGTGCGCCCGCGCTCAGGTGCGGGCGCGTTCGTTCCCGGGTTCGGTGGCGTCCTCGAAAGGACCGCTGACCAGCCCTTCCTCGACCTCGATCTCCAGGGCGCGCTCCTCGGCGAGCGGATCGTGGTCGTGGGCGTCGGGCACCACGGCGGTGCACGTGAGTTCGATCAGGGCGCCGCGTTCCAGGAGTTCGTGCACCCCGATCACGCTCATCGCCGGGTAGTGGCGGCCCATGTGGCGGCGGTAGACGCCGCCGAGGCTGTTCAGGTTGGCGCGGTAGCTGGGGACGGAGGTGGTGTGGATGCGCAGGTCCACCACGTGCACGGGTTCGGCTCCGGCCGCGCGCAGCGCCTCGACGAGGTTGCCGAGCGCGTGGTCGAACTGGTGCACGACGGTGTCACCGACGATGGTCCCGTCCGTGCGGCGGGCGCTCTGGCCGCCCACGAAGACGGTGCGCCCGGGGGTGACCACGAGCGCGTGCGCGTAGCCCACCGGCCGGGCGAGGCTGAGCGGGTTGACGATCTTGTGCGGTGTCCGTGCCAAGGGACCTCCCTCGTGATGGGTGTGCCACCCGAGCCCCTCCCCGGTGGGAACAGAGCCGGTGAGGTGGATAAGGTGGGCCCATGTCGTTCACATTCTTGCTGTCCGCCCTCGCCCTCGTCGCGGTGCTGGGCCTGTTCCTCGCGATCTTCGCCGGGGGCGTCGCCTACGTCGTGCGCATGCGCCGCCAGGGCACCGAGGCCGTGCTGGCCGGGGCCCGCAAGCGCCGCGAACTGCGCGCCTGAGAACGGCGTCAGTCCCCGTCGAAGGTGTCGGGGTCGGGGCCGAACCGGTGGCTCTCGTCCAGGGCGCTGACGGCCTCCATGTCCTCGTCCGAGAGCTCGAAGTCGAAGACGTCGAAGTTGGCTCTGATGCGTTCGGGCGTGACGGATTTGGGGATCGCCACGTTGCCGAGCTGGATGTGCCACCGCAGCAGCACCTGAGCGGGTGTGCGGTCGAGCCGTTCGGCGACCTCGGTGACCGTGGGGTCGTCGAGCAGGTGTCCGTGTCCGAGCGGGCTCCACGCCTCGGTGACGATGTTGTGGCGGTCGTGGAAGTCGCGCAGTTTGTTCTGCGTCAGCATCGGGTGGAGCTCGATCTGGTTGACCATCGGCACGATGCCGCCCTCGTCGAGCACGCGCTCCAGGTGGGCGACCTGGAAGTTGCACACGCCGATGGCGCGCACGCGGCCCTCCGCGTAGAGGCGTTCCAGGGCCCGCCACGATGACACGTACAGGTCGCGCTGGGGCAGCGGCCAGTGGATCAGGTACAGGTCGAGGTGGTCCAGGCCCATGCGCTGCAGGGTCGCGTCGAAGGCCCGCAGAGCGGAGTCGTAACCCTGGTCGGGGTTGGCGAGCTTGGAGGTGACGAAGACGTCCTCCCGGTCGACCTCCGAGCGGCGCAGCGCCTCTCCCACCCCCGCCTCGTTCCCGTAGGCGGCCGCGGTGTCGATGTTGCGGTAACCGGCGTCCAGCGCGGTGGTGACCGTGTCGACGACGGCGTCCTGCGGGACCTGCCACACCCCCAGGCCCACCTGTGGCATGCGCAGTCCGTTGTTCAGTGCCGCATCCGGAACGATGATCATCATCCATGGCCCCCCGTCGGCCCGTGACGTCGTCTGCGGGCGGCACCCCCCGTGCCACCGTCCTCGCATACTGCCACGTTCTCCCCGCGGCCAGACGGAGACTGGGCCGTCCCTGTAAGGGCTTTTTACCCGGGAGATGGTTTCGCCCCGGTGTGCCCCGACCCGTGCGTTGCGCGGCGTGTCGTACGGACGGCAGACCCCGGCCGCGGGTGTGGGCCTCCCACACGGGGGCAACAGGACGGACGAAACGGCACAAAGTCTTGCCCGCGTATGGTGTGGGTTTTTTCTGCGGACAACGGTCGGTGTTCAAGACTGGCTGGCGGAGCGCATGCGTGTGCGCTTCGGGCAGCACACCGAGTTCGGAGGGATCAACACCCGTGACTACCGCCGAGAAGACGCCCAAGCCCCGCAGCAGTCAGCCCTGGCTCCACCAGAAGGGGCAGGAGATCCAGGAGTTCGGCACCGTCCGCCAGCTCCCGGTCGGCCTCTCGTACAACGCGCGCATGTACTCGTGCCAGCGGCTGAACCAGGTCCTCGCCGACACGCAGATCCTGCACAGCCTCTACAAGAAGCACCACTGGCTCATGCGCGGCCAGACCTTCTACCAGCTGCATCTGCTCATGGACAAGCACGCCGACGAGCAGACCGACCTGGTCGACAAGGTCGCCGAGCGTGTGCAGACGCTCGGCGGCGTCGCGGTCGGCGACCCCAGGCACGTCGCGGAGATCACCAACGTCCCGCGCCCGCCCAACGGCGTGGAGGAGGTTCCGGCGATGCTGTCCAGGCTGCTGGAGGCCCACGAGATGATCCTGGAGGACGCGCACGACGCGGCGGCGCGCACGCAGGAACTGGGCGACGACGGCACCAACGACATCCTGGTCTCGGACGTCATCCGCACCGGTGAGCTGCAGGCATGGTTCCTGGCCGAGCACCTGGTGGACACCCCGCTCGTGCACTCCTGAACCGGACGTGCGAGGGGCCGGGCGGCACGTTCCGCCCGGCCCCTCCCGTGTGCGCGGACCCCCGGGCCACCGAAACTCTACTTTGTTGGTAGGTTTTAGCGGGTGGAACTGCTCGCCGCCCTCCTCGCCGGGTTCGCCGTGGCCGCCGTGACCACCCCGGTCGGGGTCTCGGGGGCCGTGCTCCTCCTGCCAGTGCAGATCGGGGTCCTGGGCCTGCACGGCCCCGCGGTCAGCGCCACGAACCTGCTCTACAACGTCGTCTCGACCCCGCTGGGCCTGCAGCGCCTGGCGCGCGGCGCACGTGGGCAGCGCACCGAGACGCTCACGGCGTGCGCGGTCGCGGCGCCTTGTGCCCTGGCGGGGGCCGCGGTCCGGGTGACGTGGCTGTCGGACCCGGCGGTGTTCCGGGCCCTGCTCGCCGTGGTGCTGACGGCGACCGCCCTGAGGCTGCTCCTGCCGGTCCGGCGCCGCTCCCCCGCCGGCGAGGGTGCCCGGGAACGGCGCACGGGACTGTTGGCACCGGCCGCGGGCGGGGCCGCCCTCCTCGGCGCGGCCGTGGGCATCGGGGGCGGCTCCCTGCTCGCGCCGGTGCTCGTCGGGGCCGGTGGATGGCTCACCGCACGGGCCGCGGTGGTCGCGCTGGCCACGACACTGACGACCTCGGCGGTGGGCCTGAGCGCCTACGCCGCCTTCGACGCGATCGGGTTCGGGGCGGCGCCCGCAGCACCCGCGTGGGGCCTGGGCCTGGCGCTCGGGGCCGGGGGCGCGCTCGGGGCGCTCGTGGGGTCAGGCCTCGGCGGACGCCTGGACGAGCGGTACCTGCGCCCCCTGCTCGGAACGCTTCTGCTGCTCACCGGCGCCGTCCACATGGCCGGCCTGCGGCCCTGAGCGAGCCTCCGGGGACGGAACGCACCGGCCATGTCGGGTTCCCACACATCGCGGGGCACATGTGTGTGGGCCGGAGCTCTCTGCGGGGGCGGGCCTGCACCCGAGCATGGAACCGGCCGGCGTGAACGTGACGCGGGCCACATCCGCTGCACCCGCGACCTTGAGGTGAACCGTACCGGCCGCCCCTCTCCCCTTCTCCCTCCAGCCCCCACCGCCCCTTCCACGGATCGAGGTTGTCCCACGTGGCCCCTGCCATCGCACTGCCCCGGATCATGCGGATCGGCCCCGGCGCCTCCGCCGAGCTGCCCGAGGTCCTGCGCTCCCTGGGTCTGTCCCGCCCGCTGGTGGTGACCGACCCCTTCCTGGCCGAGCAGGCCTTCCTCCGGGATCTGCTGCAGGCCCTGACCGACGCCGGGTCCGAGCCCGGCCTGTTCACCGAGACGGTGCCCGACCCGACCACCACCGTCGTCGACCACGGCGTGCGGGTCCTGCACGAGGGCTCCTACGACTGCCTGGTGGGGATCGGCGGGGGCAGCCCCATCGACACCGCCAAGGCCATCGCGCTGCTGGCCGGGCACGGCGGACGGATGCGCGACTACAATGCGCCCACCGTCACCGACGAACCCGCGCTGCCGGTCGTGGCCGTGCCCACCACCGCGGGCAGCGGCTCGGAGTCCACCCGGTTCAGCATCATCACCGACGTCGACACCGACGAGAAGATGCTGTGCGCCGGTCTGGCCCTGTTGCCCCAGGCCGCCCTGGTCGACGCCGACCTCACACTGGCCATGCCGCCCCGGCTGACCGCCGACACCGGGGTCGACGCCCTCGTGCACGCCGTCGAGGCGTTCGTCAGCGCCAAGGCCCACCCGTTCTCCGACGGTCTGGCGCGCGAGGCCATGCGCACGCTCTTCGCCCACCTGCGCACCGTGTACCGCGACCCCGGCGACCGGGCCGCGCGCGAGGCGATGATGCTCGGCGCCACCCAGGCGGGGCTGGCCTTCTCCAACGCCAGCGTCGCGCTCGTGCACGGGATGAGCCGGCCGGTGGGCGCGCACTTCCACGTCGCCCACGGGCTGTCCAACGCCATGCTCATGCCGACCGTGACCGCGTTCTCCCGACCGTCCGCCCCCGGCCGGTACGCCGAGTGCGCGCGGGTCATGGGGATCGCGGGGCCGCAGGACGGCGACGAGGCGGCCTCGCTGGCCCTCGTGGAGGAGCTGCGTCGGCTGAACGAGGACCTCGGCGTGCCCACACCGAAGTCCTACGGCATCGACGCCGACGCGTGGCGGGACCTGACCCCGCTCATGGCCGAGCAGGCCCTGGCCTCCGGTTCGCCCGCCAACAACCCGCGGGTGCCCTCCGTGGAGGAGATCGAGTCCCTCTACGCGTCCGTGTACGCCTGATCCACCCGGAA
The DNA here is from genome assembly GCF_014892575.1 of Nocardiopsis coralli. Lineage (GTDB taxonomy): Bacteria > Actinomycetota > Actinomycetes > Streptosporangiales > Streptosporangiaceae > Nocardiopsis > Nocardiopsis coralli. The sequence goes on from NZ_JADBGI010000002.1 coordinate 353,158, forward strand.
GGAGTGCACGGCCATGCTCAGCATGATCGGGCTGATCTCGGCCCTGACCCTGCTCGTCTACCTGACCCTGCGCGGCGTCAACATCATCGTCGCCGCGCTGCTGTCCTCGCTGGTGTTGGCCCTGACCAGCGGGATCAACCCGAACACGGCGCTGTCCGAGTACTACATGGACGGTTTCACGGGCTACTTCGCCGACTGGTTCCTGGTGTTCCTGCTGGGTGCGATCTTCGGCAAGGTCATCCAGGACACCCGGTCGGCCGCCTCCATCGCCGACTGGATCAGCCGCCGGCTCGGGCCGGACTGGGCGCTGTTCGCGGTCGTGGCGGCGTGTGCGGTGATGACCTACGGCGGGGTGAGCCTGTTCGTCGTGGGGTTCACCGTCTACCCCATCGCGGTGTCGCTGTTCCGGGTCGCGGACTACCCGCACCGGTTCATCCCGGCGGCCCTGGTCTTCGGGTCGGTCTCGTTCACGATGACCTCGCCCGGTTCACCGGAGATCCAGAACATCATCCCCACGGAGTTCTTCGGCACCACCCCGACCGCCGGCGGGTGGATCGGCGTGTTCATCGGTCTGCTCATCATGACGGTGGGCGGGCTCTGGCTGCGGGCACTGCTGCAGCGGGCGGTGCGCCGGGGTGAGACGTTCGAGCTCCCGGCGGAGAGCCCGCTGCGCAACGAGACCACGGGCGAGGAGAGCCACACGGACCTGCCCAAGCCGGTGTTCGCCCTGCTGCCCCTGGGCGTGGTGCTGCTGGTGCTCAACGTGCTCTCGCAGTTCATCGACTCCAAGACCGCGGTGCTCGTGGCGCTGGTGCTGGGCATCGCGTCCGCCTGGGGTCTGAACCTGCGTTTCGTCACCGGCTTCTTCCGTCCCATGGGCACCGGCACCCAGAACGCGCTGGTGGCGATCGCCAACACCTGCGCGGTCGTGGGGTTCGGGAGCGTGGCCGCGGAGACACCCGCGTTCGACTCGTTCCTGAACGTGCTGATGAACGTGGCGGGCCCGCCGCTGATGGGGCTGGCGATCTTCGTGACCGTGGTCTGCGGCATCACCGGTTCGGCCTCGGGCGGCCTGGGGATCGCGCTGCCGATCGTGGCACCCGACTACATGGCCCAGGGTGTGGACCCGAACGCGATGCACCGGGTCTCGGCGCTGGCCTCGGGCGGGATCGACTCGCTGCCGCACAACGGGTACGTGGTGACCACGATCCGGGCGATCAGCGGTGAGACGCACAAGCGCGCCTACGGGCCGATCTTCCTGGTGAGTACCCTGCTGCCGACGGCCGCCCTGGGGTTGGCCGTGGTGATGTACCTGGTGTTCTGACCGCGTCGGGGCCGTGCGCCCGCTCGCGCGCACGGCCCCGCCCGAGCCCCCGTCAGTCCTGCGAGACGCCCCAGCGGCGGCGCAGGGCGCGGTCGGCCCAGTTGAAGAAGACGTCGATGACGATGCCGATGACCAGCACGATGATGATGTAACTCAGCAGGCGTTCGGCGTCGTTGAGTTGCCGGGCCTGGCTCAGCGCCCATCCGATGGAGTTCTGCTGGTTGATGATGACCAGCAGCTCACCGGCCATGAGGGAGCGCCAGGCGAAGGCCCACCCCTGCTTGAGGCCGGAGACGAACATCGGCAGGGCGGCGGGCACGATCAGCAGCGTGTAGTGCTGGATCCCCCGCAGGCCCATGACCTGGCCGGCCCGCAACAGCGACGGGTTGACGTAGTCGATGCCCGAGGTCAGCCCGCCGGCGATGGAGGGGGCGGCGCCGAGCACGATCACGAACATGATCGCCGACTCCGTGATGCCGTACAGCAGCATCGCGAACGGGAACCAGACGATGGAGGGCATGGTCTGGAGCCCGGTGATGAGGGACCCGATCGCGCTGCGCAGCGGCCTGAACCGCGAGACCGCCAGGCCGATGAGCACACCGACGACCAGGGCGAGCGCGAATCCGGCGAAGGCCCGTTGCATGGTCACCTGGACGGCGGTCCAGAACTCGGGGGTGGTGACCTCGTTGAAGAGGGTCGGCAGCACCTTGTCCGGCCCGGGGAAGACGAACTCCGAACGCCACCCCGACCAGACCACGGCCTGCCAGGACAGCAGCACGATCGCGATCGCGGCGAGCTTGGGCCAGGTGGCCGACCAGATGCGGCCGGCGACCTGGGCGATGTTCCGGTCGTCCTTACCGCGCGCGGGCTGGAGTTCGAGGGCGTCCAGCCCCTGGACGTGGCGGTTCTCCCGCTCCGTGGTCTCAGGCATGGCGGGAGACCTCCTCGCGCAGTCGGTCGGTGATGCCGGCGGCCTGCTCGGCGATGCCGGCGGAGTCGATGCGGCGGGGGCGCTCACCCTCGACGGTGAACTCCTCGATGACCCGGCCGGGGCGGCTGGACAGGAGCACGACCCGGTCGCCCAGGCGCACGGCCTCGCGCACGTTGTGGGTGACGAAGATGATGGTCAGGTTGCGCTCGCGCCAGATGCGCTCGAGCTCGTCGTGGAGGATGTCGCGCGTCATGGCGTCGAGGGCGCCGAAGGGCTCGTCCATGAGCAGGACGTCGGCGTCCTGGGCCAGGGCGCGGGCCAGGGCCACACGCTGGCGCATTCCGCCGGAGAGTTCGTGGGGGCGCTTCTTGGCCATGCCCTGCAGGCGCACCAGCTCCAGGAGCTCCTCGACGCGGCGGCGGCGCTCGGCCTTGGGCACCCGGTTGACCCGCATGGGGATCTCGATGTTGGAACCGACGGTGAGCCAGGGGAAGAGCGCGGCCTCCTGGAACATCATCGCGACCTTGCGGTCCCCCACGTCGACGGTGCCGGTGGTGGGTTCCTCCAGGCCGGCCACGAGGGAGAGCAGGGTGCTCTTGCCGCACCCGGAGGCACCCACGACGGCGAGGAAGTCGCCGCGGTCGACGTGCACGCTCATCCCGTCGATGGCGGTGACGGCGCCCCGACCGCTGCCGAAGACCTTGGATATGTCGTCGACGCGTACGGCTTCGACGCCCACGGGCGTCTCGGTGGCGGTGGTCATGCTGGCCTACCCTTCCAACCCGTCGACCGGCTCGCGGCCCTCTTCGGCGAGGACGTCGTTGAGCGGGTCGAGGGCGTAGATTCCGTTCAGGTCGACGGGTTCGAGCAGATCGATCTCGGCTGCGCGCTCGGCCCCGGTCTCCAGGGAGGGCCCGGCGGGGTCGACCGTGAAGGTGATGTTTTCGATGGCGGCGTCGGCCTGCTCGTCCTCGAGCCGGCCTCCGCTGATGTCGTCGAGGTGGGCGTTGGCCGTCTCGCGGGCCCGTTCGGGGTCGTCGTTGATCCCGTCGACCGTCTCGACGTGGCCGCGCAGGAAGTCCTGGACGGTGTCGGGGTACTGGTTCAGGTACTCCTGTCCCACGACGAGGTTGGTGGTCACGTACTGGCCGTCGGTCTCGGGCCAGAGGTCGGGTTCGTGCACCAGGAGGTGGGAGTCGTCCTCCTCCAGGAGCATGCTCAGGTGGGGTTCGGGCAGCCACGCGCCGTCGATGTCGCCGTTGCGGTAGGCGTCGAGCGTCTCGGGGTTCTCGCGGGGCATGACCGAGATCGCGCCGCCGCCGGCGGTGTCGACGTCCCAGCCGCGCTCCTCGGCGAACCAGCGCAGTGCGACGTCCTGGGTGCCGCCGAGCTGGGGTGTGGCCAGGGTGCTGCCGGGCAGGTCGTCGACGGTCTCGATGTCGTCGCGCACGACCAGGCCGGTGCCCTGGGTGGCGGCCCCGGAGATGATCTGCAGCGCCTCGCCCTCGGACTGGTGCCAGCCGTTGACGGCGGGGTTGGGGCCGAGGAAGGCCGCGTCGATCTCGCCGGAGAAGAGGGCGTTGATGGCGTCGGGCCCGCCGTTGAAGGTCTGGGTCTCCAGGTCGACGTGCTCTCCCAGGGCGTCGTCCAGGGTCCCGTCCTCCACTCCCACGAACGCGGGGGCGTGGGTGAGGTTGGGGAAGTAGCCGAGGGTGAACGTGGAGCCGTCCGGGTTACTGGCATCAGCCGTCCCGCACGCGGCCGTGACCAGTGTCAGGGCCAGGGTCGCCGACAGGGCCTTGACGTCGAGCGCCTTCCTCCGCGAGGTGGTCGGCCTCTGCCGAACAGGCCCTGGGGCTCGGGTGGGGAGCACACGCATGCTGGGGTGATCCTTCGTCGGGGCTGCTCGGTGGAACACCCGAAACTCTACTTAAGAAGTAGGTTTTGTGGAACCGGGGCGGCCGGGCGGCCCGCCCGGGAGGGATCCGCGAACCCCGGGCGGGCGCCCTGCCGGGCCGCACCTTCTCCGCGCTGAAGGTGCAGGCCAGAGGGGTGGAACGTGGGGATCGCCCAGTTTCGGGACGATCCGTGCGGAGGGACCGGGAACCCGCAGAACGTGTGCCACGCCACATTGCATCTGCGCTGTTCGCGGGCCCCTTGCCGCCTCTAGAGGCCCTCGACCTCCTCCTGACCCTGCTCGGCGAGGATCGCGTTGAGGGGGTCCAGGGCGTAGATGCCCTCGAGGTCGACCGGGTCGAGCAGGTCGACCGCCTCCGCGTGATCGGCGCCGCCCTGCAGCGAGGGGGCGACGGGGTCGACCGTGAAGGTGACGTTGTCGAAGGCCGAGGCGATGACCTCGGGGCTCAGGTCGCCACCGGAGAGCGACTCCAGGTGGGCGATGGTCGACCCCTGGGCGGCCTCCGGGTCGTCGTTGACCCCCTCGACCGTCTCGACGTGGCCGCGCAGCAGGTCCTCGACGGCTTCCGGGTTCTCCTCGAGGAATTCGGCGTCGACGATCAGGTGGGTGGTGACGAACTCACCGTCGGTCTCGGGCCACAGGTCCGCCTCGTCGACCAGGAGTTCGCCCTCCAGCTCCACGAGCAGACGGCTCAGGTGGGGTTCGGGGACCCAGGCGCCGTCGATCTCGCCCGCACCGAAGGCGTTGACGATGTCGGCGTTCTCCTGGGGCACCACCGACAGGTCTCCGCCGCCCTCGGTGTCGACGTCCCAGCCCTGGTCGCGGGCGAACCAGCGCAGCGCCACGTCCTGGGTGTTGCCGAGCTGGGGCGTGGAGAGCGTGGATCCGGGCAGGTCCTCGACCTCCTCGATGCCCTCGTCCACGACCAGGCCCGCGCCCTGGGACGTGGACCCGGCGATGATGTTCAGCGCCCCGCCCGACTGCGACCAGCCGTTGACCGCGGGGTTGGGGCCGATGAAGGTCGCGTCGACCTCACCCGAGAAGAGGGCGTTGATGGCGTCCGGTCCGGCGTTGAAGGTCTGGGTGTTCAGGTCGACGTCGCCGAGGGCCTCGTCGAGGGTGCCGTCCTCCACTCCGACCACGGCCGGCGCGTGGGTGACGTTGGGGAAGTACCCGAGCCGGAGTTCGTCCGCGCCGCCCCCGCCGGGCCCCTCGTCCCCGCACGCGGTGGCCGCCAGCGTCAGGGCGAGCGCGGCCGAGGCGACGGGCAGGATCTTGTGCTGTCTCATCGGGGGTCCTTCGGAGCGGATCGGGGGTTCGGGGGCCGGGGGGCGACAGCGTTAACCCTACTGAGTAAGTAGGTTTAATGGGAGATCCGAACGCAATGACTCACGTCACATATTCGGTCGCCCCTTGGGCAACAGAAAGGCCCGGGGGCCACACCCGTGCGGGTGCGTTCCCCGGGCCCGGTGCAACGGGTCCGGCGAGGGGCTACTCCTCGCCGTCGGAGCCCTCGTCGTCGGCGTTCTCGTCCTCGACGACCTCGCCGTCGGAGTCCACGCCCAGGACCACGCCCTCCCAGGAGTCCTGGATGTACTCGAGCACGCGCTCGTCGTGCATCAGCTCGGCCAGCTTCTGCACACGCTCGTCGTCGACGTTCTCGTCGAGCGCGACGAGGCCGTTGGCGTAGGACTCCACGTAGTCCTCGCCCTCGGGCTCCCAGGCCAGGACGTTGGCCTCCTCGGCCAGGTCGGCCTCGATCGCGTAGTTGCCGTTGACGATCGCGGCGTCGACGTCGGAGATCGAACGCGGGAGCTGGGCGGCCTCGAGCGGGGTCACGACCAGGTCCTGCGGGTTCTCGGTGATGTCGTTCTCGGTGGCGCCCTCGCCTGCCTCCGGGTCGATCTCGATCAGACCCTCGGCCTCGAGGATGCGCAGGGCGCGGTTGAGGTTGGCCGGGTCGTTGGGCACGGCGATCTCGGCGCCGTCATCGAGGCCGTCGATGTCCTCGGTGTCCTCCGAGTACAGGCCGAGCCGCTCGATGTGGACGTCGGTAATGTAGGTCAGGTCGGCGTCGGGGCCGTTCTCCTGCCACTCGCCCAGGAACTCCCGGTGCTGGAAGTAGTTGGCGTCCAGGTCGTCGTCGACCAGCGCCGCATTGGGCGTGTTGTAGTCGGCGATCTCCTGGATGTCGAGCTCCAGGCCGGCTTCCTCGGCGAGGTTCTCGTCGATGAAGGTGAGGATGTCACCGTGCGGCACGGGGTTCACACCCACGCGCAGCGGGGCGTCCTCGCCGTCCCCTCCGCCCTGTTCGCTGGGGGCGCCGCAGGCGGTCATCGCCAGGACCAGGGCCGTGGCTCCGGCGGCGAGCGAGGTGGTGCGCATGTGCACTCCTTCGGGATCGAGAGGGTGGAGGATCGCGGGGGGTGCGCGGCGGCTGCGGTGGCGCCGTCCGCACGGCGCATCGGCCCGGGGTACGCGGGCCGACGTGCCTGATCAGAGACTATCCACGCTTTTTGGTCGGAATAGTCCTTTTTGCGTCACTGCACAGTGGCGTGGGCCACACGCGCACCACCCGGGTCAGAAGACGAAGCCCCGGAAGAGCACGACCGCCAGGGCCAGCCCCAGGAGCAGGTTGAACACGGTCGCCGCGGCGAACAGCCCGATCGGGCGCCAGCCGGCCTCACGCAGCGAACCGAGCTTGAACTCCAGGCCGATGCTGGTGAAGGCGGCGATGAGGAACCAGTCGCGCAGTGCCGAGGCGGTGTCCAGGCCCGCTTCGGCGTCGGCCGGGCCGCTGTTGGCCCACAGGGTCGCCACGATCGAGGCCACCAGGAAGCCCAGCACGAACTTCGGGAACCGGTCCCACAGCGTGCGCAGGCCGGGGCGCCCGGCGCTGCTCCGCCCCTCGGCGGGGGCGACCTTAAAGGCGAAGTAGGCGGTCAGGGCGACCGCGACCACGCCCATGAGCACGTTCTGGGTGGCCTTGACGATGGAGGCGATCTGCAGCGCCTCCTCGCCCACGATGGCGCCGGAGGCCGCCACCGCGGCGGTGGTGTCGATGTTGCCGCCGATCCAGGCGCCCGCCTGCGCGTTGTCCAGGCCCATGAGCTCCACCAGCCACGGCAGGAGGAAGATCGAGGGCACGGCGAACAGGATGACCAGGCTGGCCACGTAGGCGAGCTGTTCCTTCTTGGCCTGGGCCGCACCGGCGGCGGCGATGGCGGCGCTGACACCGCAGATGGACACGGCCGAGGCCAGCAGGGCGCGCAGCCGGTCGTCCAGCCCCAGGAGCCCGCCGATCCACCAGGCGAACAGGAAGACACCGGTGACCAGGAACAGCGCCTGGAGCACGGCCGGACCGGCGGCCCGGATGATGACGTCGAACAGGACCGTGGAGCCCAGCAGCACCAGGCCGGTCTTGATGAAGAACTCGGTCTTGAACGCCGGGGCCAGGCGGTCGCGCAGGCCGGTCAGGCTCAGCACGAGGTTCCCGGTGAGTCCCAGCAGGATCGCGTAGACGGGGTACTCGACCGCTTCGGCGAACCCGCCCAGCGCGGTGCCCTCGGCGGTGCTGGGGACCCAGGACTCCAGGAACCGGGTGGTGGAGGCCAGGCCCAGGACCACGGCCAGGCCGATCGCGGTCCAGAGCCAGGCGGAGGCGGCGCCCGCGGGCGCGCGTCCGGGTGCCGCGTCGGGCTCGGTGGCCTGCGCGGTCTCGGTGGTACGGGCTTCGGGGTCGGGGGACGTGGCGCTCATCAGGGGATCAGCCCTTCGGGGATGACGCCGATCAGGCACAGGGCGAGCAGGAACAGCCCGGTGAGGGTGGCGGCCCAGTCCTCGCTGATGCGTCGTTTCGGGCGTGCTTCGGGGGTGGAGGGTGTCTCGGTCATGGCGTCGTGCCGTTCTCCTCGACGGACGGGGGACGGTGCGGTGGCGGGGCGGCGCTGCCCCGCTACCGGGTCAAGGGGCCGGGACCGGCTCGGTGACGGGGAGCCCGGCGGCCTTCCAGGCGCGGAACCCCCCGTCCAGGTCGGTGGCCCGGGTCAGGCCGAGTTCGTGCAACTGCGCCGCGGCCAGGCTGGAGGCGTAACCCTCGTTGCAGAAGAGCACCACGTGCAGGTCGTGCGCGTGTGCCTCGGGGACGCGGTCCGGGCTCGTGGGGTCCAGGCGCCATTCCAGGACGTTGCGGTCGATGACCAGAGCCCCGGGGATATGGCCCTCGGCCTCGCGGTTGACGGCGGGCCGGGTGTCCACGAGCAGGGCGCCGCGCAGCTGGGCCTCGCGCGCCCGATGCGGGCCGAGGCGGTCCAGCCGGGCGCGGCGCTGCTCGAGCAGGTCGGCGACGGCGCTCACCGTGCGCCCTCGCGGGCCGGAACGTCCTCCAGCGTGGGCACGTCCGGTTCGGGGTCCGTGGTCAACACGCTCGAGGTTCGGCGCAGGGTGTTGTCGGACCCGACGTCGTAGTAGTGCATGGCGGTCAGGGGCGGCGAGTAGGCGTGCACACTCACCGCGGGTTCGGCGCCGGTGTTGACGACGTCGTGCACGTGGCCGAGCGGGAACGTGCCTCCCTCGTCCTCTGCGAGGGTGCGTTCGCGCAGACCGGAGTCCCAGTAGCGCTCGACCAGGGCGCCGGTGACCACCGTCAGGGCCCCGAGGGAGCCGGCGTGGTCGTGCAGGCGCGTGGACTGGTCCGGTGTCCAGGAGATGAGCCAGACGTCGGTGTGGTCGTCGGCGTGGAGCCGGACCGACCAGCGGTCCTCGGCGTCGAAACGGATCTCGTGGAGGCCCTGGCGGACCTCCTCGGCGACCCGGGCGGTGAGCGCGGACAGGCGCTCCAGGGTCAGCGGGGTCGGTGCGTGGGCGGTGTCGTGGACGGTCATGGTCGTCTGCCTTCGTGGAGTGGGTGCCGGTGCCGGTGTGTGCCGGTCAGCAACAGCGCTCGCCGAAGGCCAGGGACCGCCACGGCCGCCGGGCCGGTGCTCGGTCTGCCATGCTCAGCAGTAAACCATATTTCCTACATGGATAGTAGGTAGTAGCCGCGCGACACGCGCCACGGCAGCGGAGGGCGCCGGAGGGCCTCGGAGAGCACCGTGGCCACGCTGCGAGCAGGGGCCCGAGCGTGAACCCGGACCTGCTGACCCCGGTCGGATCGCCCCTGCACCCCTGCGGTTATCGTGCCCCTGAGCCGTTATTACAGCCTCCGGCAGAGTCGCCGAACGACCCCTCAGCAGCAGACCTGAACAACCAGGAGGAAGCCGGCATGTTCCGCAAAGTACTCGTCGCGAACCGGAGCGAGATCGCCATCCGGTCGCTGCGTGCCGGATACGAGCTGGGTGCTCGCACCGTCGCCGTCTTCCCGCACGAGGACCGCAACTCCCTGCACCGCCTCAAGGCCGACGAGGCCTACCAGATCGGCGAACCGGGGCACCCGGTCCGCGCCTACCTGTCCGTGGACGAGATCGTCCGCGCCGCGACCGAGTCCGGTGCCGACGCCGTCTACCCGGGTTACGGCTTCCTGTCGGAGAACCCCGACCTCGCGCGCGCCTGCGCCGAAGCCGGCATCACCTTCGTCGGCCCGCCCGCCGAGGTGCTGGAGCTGACCGGTGACAAGTCGCGTGCGGTGAACGCGGCCCGCGAGGCCGGCGTCCCCGTTCTCGAGTCCAGCGCCCCGTCCGACGACGCCGACACGCTGCTGGCCGGGGCGGAGGAGATCGGTTTCCCGCTGTTCGTCAAGGCCGTGGCCGGTGGCGGCGGCCGGGGCATGCGGCGTGTGCAGGAGCCGGGAGAGCTGCGCGGCGCGCTCGAGGCCGCCATGCGCGAGGCCGCCACGGCCTTCGGGGACCCCACGGTGTTCCTGGAGCGCGCCGTGACCGCCCCGCGCCACATCGAGGTGCAGATCCTCGCCGACGCCGAGGGCAACGTCGTGCACCTCTACGAGCGCGACTGCTCGCTCCAGCGCCGGCACCAGAAGGTCATCGAGATGGCCCCGGCCCCCAACCTCGACCCCGACCTGCGCGAACGCATCTGCGCGGACGCCGTGCGCTTCGCCCGGCAGATCGGTTACCTCAACGCGGGGACGGTCGAGTTCCTGGTCGGCGAGGACGGCAGCCACGTCTTCATCGAGATGAACCCGCGCATCCAGGTCGAGCACACGGTCACCGAGGAGATCACCGACGTCGACCTGGTGCAGTCCCAGATGCGGATCGCCTCGGGCCAGACCCTGGACGACCTCGGCATCCACCAGGAAGGTGTCTACGTCCGCGGTGCGGCTCTGCAGTGCCGCATCACGACGGAGGACCCCGCCAACGACTTCCGCCCCGACACCGGGATCATCAGCGCCTACCGCTCCCCCGGCGGCTCGGGCATCCGGTTGGACGGGGGCACCTCGGCCGCGGGCACCGAGATCATCCCGCACTTCGACTCCCTGCTGGTGAAGCTGACCTGCCGCGGCCACAACCTGGACACCGCCATCAACCGGGCCCGCCGGGCCGTGGCGGAGTTCCGCATCCGCAGCATCGCCACGAACATCCCCTTCCTGCAGGCCGTGCTGGACGACCCCGACTTCCAGGCAGGGCGGGTCACGACGTCCTTCATCGAGGAGCGCCCGCACCTGCTGACCGCGCGCCCCTCGGCGGACCGCGGCACCCGGCTGCTGACCTACCTGGCCGACGTGACGGTGAACAAGCCGCACGGCGAGCGCCCCCGACTCGTGGACCCGGTGACGAAGCTGCCGGCGCTGCCCGAGGGGACACCGCCCGCGGGCTCGCGCCAGCGCCTGGCGGAGCTCGGACCGGACGGGTTCGCACGGTGGCTGCGCGGATCCAACGGCCTGGCCGTCACCGACACCACGTTCCGTGACGCCCACCAGTCCCTGCTGGCCACCCGGGTGCGCACCAAGGACCTGCTGGCCGTGGCACCGGCGGTGGCGCACACGCTGCCCGAGATGCTCTCGCTGGAGGCCTGGGGCGGCGCCACGTACGACGTCGCACTGCGTTTCCTGGCCGAGGACCCCTGGGAGCGGCTGGCCGCGCTGCGCGAGGCCGTGCCCAACATCTGTCTCCAGATGCTGCTGCGCGGGCGCAACACCGTGGGGTACACGCCTTACCCCGAGGAGGTGACCAACGCCTTCGTCCAGGAAGCCGCGGAGACGGGCGTGGACATCTTCCGGATCTTCGACGCGCTCAACGACGTCGAGCAGATGCGCCCGGCGATCGAGGCGGTGCGCGAGACCGGCACCTCCGTGGCGGAGGTCGCCCTGTGCTACACCTCCGACCTGTCCGACCCGTCGGAGAAGCTCTACACCCTCGACTACTACCTGAGGCTGGCCGAGCGGATCGTGGACGCGGGCGCCCACGTACTGGCGATCAAGGACATGGCCGGGCTGCTGCGCGCACCCGCCGCCGAGAAGCTGGTCTCGGCGCTGCGCCGCGAGTTCGACCTGCCGGTCCACGTGCACACCCACGACACCACGGGCGGCCAGCTGGCCACCTACCTCGCGGCCGCCAACGCCGGGGCGGACGCGGTGGACGGCGCGGTGGCCTCGATGGCCGGCACCACGTCCCAGCCGTCGCTGTCGGCGATCGTGGCCGCCTTCGACCACTCCGAGCGCTCCACCGGGCTGAGCCTGGACGCGGTCAACGAGTTGGAGCCGTACTGGGAGTCGGTGCGCCGTGTCTACGCACCCTTCGAGGCCGGGCTGTCCTCGCCCACCGGACGCGTGTACCACCACGAGATCCCGGGCGGACAGCTGTCCAACCTCCGCACGCAGGCCGTCGCCCTCGGGCTGGGCGAGCGTTTCGAGGACGTGGAGGCCATGTACGCCGCCGCCGACCGGATGCTCGGCCGCCTCGTCAAGGTCACGCCGTCCTCCAAGGTGGTGGGTGACCTGGCGCTGCACCTGGTCGGTGCGGGCGTCTCCCCCGAGGAGTTCGAGGCCGACCCCGGCAGCTTCGACATCCCCGACTCGGTGGTGGGCTTCCTCCGGGGCGAGCTGGGCCTGCCCCCGGGCGGGTGGCCCGAACCGTTCCGCACCCGGGCGCTCGAGGGGCGTCCGGGGGAACTGTCCACGGTGGAGCTGTCCGAGGAGGACCGCACCGGGTTGGCCAAGGAACGGCGGTCCACGCTCAACCGGCTGCTCTTCCCCGGCCCGACCGCCGAGTTCGAGGAGCACCGGGCCGTCTACGGGGACACCGGTGTGCTCTCCAGCGCCGACTTCTTCTACGGCCTGGGCGCCGGCGAGGAGCACGCGGTGGACCTGTCCCCGGGTGTGCGGCTGCTCATCGAGCTGGAAGCGGTGAGCGAGGCCGACGAGCGCGGCGTGCGCACGGTGGTGGCCATGCTCAACAACCAGATGCGCCCCCTCCAGATCAGGGACCGCGCGCTGGCCTCGAACGTGCGCACCGCCGAGAAGGCCGACAAGTCGGACCCGGGGCACGTGGCCGCACCCTTCGCCGGGGCGGTCAGCCTCACGGTGTCGGAGGGTGAGGAGGTCGAGGCCGGGGCGACGGTGGCCACCATCGAGGCGATGAAGATGGAGGCCTCGATCACGGCGCCCGTCGCGGGCCGGGTCACGCGCTTGGCGGTGGACCCGGTGCAGAAGGTGGAAGGCGGCGACCTGCTCTTCTGCCTGGGCTGAGGGCAGTTTCGACGACCGCGGCCGGGCCCACCGGTCCGGGCCCCGCGACGGGGTCCGGCCGGGGGTCCGGTTCCTAGGGGCGGCGCGGCGGAAGGCGGTCGCGCAGCCGTTGCAGGCGCAGCGCGACCGAGCGCCCCAGCATGACCGGGTACAGGTGGACCACGACCCCGGGCAGGAGGATCCACAGAGCCCCCGGGAGGTGGCCGGTCGCCACGGCCAGGACGGCGAGCGCGACGTGGACGACGAAACACGCGCCGTGGGCGCTCACGTTGCCGCGCAGCGACCGGTCCAATGAGGACAGCCCCGCCCGGGTCCCGTCGAAGTCCCGCATCGGATCGGCGACGGCCCGGTTCCAACCCGAGCGCTCCAGCAGCCGACCGAAGGCCGCCACACCGAGCACACGGTGGAGCATGCGTTCGCCGCCGGGAACACGGAACCACCTCGCGGGCACCCGGCGTTCGATCGGGTTGCCCAGCGCAGGCCCCGCGGCGAAGGTCCCCGCCACGACCACCAGGCCGTAGACGGGCTGGTCCGGGCCGATCCTGAACCACCCCCAGGCCAGGGCCGCGGCCAACACCGCGAGTACGGCGGCGGCGAACAGATCCGCACGGCGGGGATCCGCCGGCTGGAGCGAGGAGTGGTCGGCAGGCACAGCCGCGATCCTACGGCCTGTGTCCGGGGCCGGATCGGCGGAGTGCGATGGGCGGAACCCGCGCTTTCGCGGGGGATCCTCACGGCATAGATTGTGAACGACACCACCCCCGTCCCCTGGAGCTCCGCACATGTCCCTGGTCGCCGGGATCGACAGCTCGACCCAGTCCTGCAAGATCGTGGTCTGCGACGCGGCGACCGGCGCCGTCGTCCGCGAGGCACGGGCCCCGCACCCCGACGGGACCGAGGTCCACCCCAGCGCCTGGTGGGAGGCGTTGACGGAGGCGGCCGACGGGCTGCTCGACGGGGTCGAGGCCGTCGCCGTGGCCGGGCAGCAGCACGGCATGGTCACCGTCGACGACGCCGGCGAGATCGTGCGCCCCGCGCTCCTGTGGAACGACACCCGCTCGGCCGGGGCCTCCACCGACCTGACCACCGAGCTCGGCGGCCCCCAGGCGTGGGCCGAGGCGGTCGGCACGGTGCCCACCGCCAGCCTCACCGTCACCAAACTCCGCTGGCTGGCCGAGCACGAGCCCGGGGAGGCCGGGCGCACACGGGGTGTCATGCTCCCGCACGACTGGCTGACCTGGAAGCTCTCCGGTTCCGAAGAGCCCACGACCGACCGCGGCGACGCCTCGGGCACCGGCTACTGGGACCCGGCCACCGGTTCCTACCGCCCCGACCTGCTGGAACGCGCCTTCGGACGCCGGCTCGACGTGCCCCGGGTCGCCTCGCCCACCGAGGCCGTCGGACGCACGCCCGGCGGTGCGCTCGTGGCCCCCGGCACCGGCGACAACATGGGCAGCGCCCTGGGCCTGGGGCTGCGCCCGGGCGACGCCGTGATCTCACTCGGCACCAGCGGCACCGTCTTCGCCGTCGGCGACCGGCCCTCGCACGACCCGAAGGGCGAGATCTGCGGGTTCGCCGACGCCACCGGCCGGTACCTGCCCCTGGTCTGCACGCTCAACGCCGCGCGGGTCCTGGACGCGACCGCCGCCATGCTCGGCACCGACCTGGCCGGTCTCGACCGCCTGGCCACCGACGCGGAACCCGGCGCCGGCGGGATCGTCCTGCTCCCCTACCTCGACGGCGAGCGCACCCCCGACCTGCCCGGGGCGGCCGGGTCGCTGCACCACCTGACCCGGGCCAACATGCGCCCGGAGAACATCGCCCGCGCCGCCGTCGAAGGCATGCTCCTGGGGCTGGCCGACGGGTTGTCCGCGCTGACCGACAGCGGGATCCCCGTCGGGAGGGTCCAGCTGGTCGGCGGCGCCGCGCGTTCGGAGGCCGTGCGCGCCGTGGCACCCGCCGTGCTCGGCGCCCGTGTGGAAGTGCCCCCGCCTGCGGAGTACGTGGCCATCGGTGCCGCGCGCCAGGCGGCGTGGACGCTCGCGGGCACCGAGGAACCCCCGGAGTGGAGCGTGGGCGAGCCGGAGTTCACCGCGGAGGCGCAGGAGGTCGACGGGCTGCACGAGCGGTACGCCCAGGCGCGGCGGGACACCCACGGCGTGTGAACCCCGCCCCCGGTGCCCGGGCGTCGTCCGGGACACCGGGGTTCGGGAACAGGCCCGGGAACGGCGGCCCGGGCGGGATCCGGAGCCGGACCCGGAACGCGTGCCAGGGCGGCGCTCCGGTACGCTCGATCGGCGCAAGCCGGGGCGAAACCGGACACGAACAGCGGCGGGAGAGAGGCATGTCCGTCCACGAACGCCTGCGGGTACCGATCGGCTCCGCACCCGGATGGTCCACCCGACCCGAGAGCCGGAAGGTCCTCGTGGTCGCCCACACCGTGACCACCCTGACCCGCCTGCTCGACCTGCTGCCGCTCCTGGAATCGGACCCGCGCGTGCAGATCGTCTTCACCCGGGCCCGGACCTCCAATTTCCGCGAGGGCGTCACCGAATTCCTGCACGACCTCGGCGTGGCCGTAGCGCCCTGGGAACAGGCCCTGGAAGAAGAATTCGACCTCGCCATCACCGCCAGCTACGGCGACGACCTGCACAAGATCAAGGCACCCGTCGTCGCCTTCTCCCACGGCGCCGGGTACAATAAACTGGAGAAACCGGAAACCGGAAACCGGAAACCGGAAACCGGAAACCGGAAACCGGAAACCGGAAACCCGAAACCCGAAACCCGAAACCCGAAACCCGAGCCGCGGAGCCGGTGTTCGGCCTCTCCCGCAACACCCTCGCCCGCGACGGCGCCCTCATCCCGCAGACCCTCGTCCTCTCGCACGAGGAACAGCTCGAGCGCCTCACCGCGTCCTACCCCGACGCAGCGTCCTCGGCCGTGGTCGCCGGCGACCCCACACACGACCGCATCCGCGCCGGACTGCCCTGGCGTGAGCGCTACCGCGACCACCTCGAGACCGGCGACCGCTCACTGATCCTGATCAGCTCCACCTGGGGGCCCACGTCCCTCCTGGGATCCCGACCCGAGCTGCTCACCCGCCTCCTCGCCGAAGCGCCCGCCGACGAGTACCGCATCGCCTTCGCCCTCCACCCCAACGTCTGGCACAGCCACGGAACCTGGCAGGTACGCGCCTGGCTCGCCGAGGCCGAACGCGCCGGGCTCCGGGTCCTGCCCGACCGCCAGGGGTGGCAGGCCGCGCTCGTGGCCGCGGACCACGTCGTCGGCGACCACGGATCCGTCACCTTCTACGGGGCCGCCCTGGGCACCCACACCGTGCTCGGGACCTTCCCCCACCACGAGATGGCCACCGGATCCCCCATCGCCGACTTCGGCCGCGCCGCCACCCAGCTCGACCCCGGGTCGCCCCTGCTCCCCCAGATCACCGCGGACGCCCAGCACCACCACCCGCGGCGCTTCTCGGAGACCACCGACCTGCTCACCTCGGTCCCCGGGGAGGCCGGGCGCATCACCCGGTCGCTGTTCTACAAGCTGCTCGACCTGCCCGAACCGGTGCACGACGTGCGCATCACCCCGCCCGAACCGCCGGTCCCCTACCGGCGCGGGTGGCCCGACACCGCCGACTCCGCGCCGCTCATGTGCACCGCCGAGGTCGAGGAGGACGTCGTTCGGGTGGCACGGCACCCGGCCGAGCTCGTCGTCGGCACCGGCCTGACCGTGCCCCGCGCACACGTGGTCGCACACACGGACGAGCCCCAGCTGCGGTGGCGGGAAGCCACCGACATCGTGGTGTGCGGACCCGACGAGGGCGACCCGTGGCCGCGACTCGCGCGCACGGTGGCCGAGCATCCGCGGGCACGGTTGGCCGTCGAGGCCGAGGGCGGGGACTGCCTCGTGCACACCCGCGAGGGCGCACGCCTGCGCCTCAGCCCCGACGTGCCCCACCGGCACGACCCGGCCCTCCTGGCCTCAGCGTTCTGGCGGTTGACCGGCCCCAGCCACCGGGACGGGGCCGGGCGGGGTGTCGAGGAGGGGCGCCCCTTCACCGTGCTCGTGGGCGGGTGTTCCCTGCCCGTGCACGCCCACACGGTCGGGGACTGACAGGAGTGGCGGGAGGGAGCGGGGTGGTGGCGTGGGCGGGCGGCTGACCCCGGCGGGGCTGACCCGGGCGGGGCGATCCGGGTTGGGCAATCCGGAGGGCTGAACGCTGATCCGGGCGGGCTGCCCCCGGCAGGGCTGACCCGGACCGTGCTCTCGGGTGCGGTCGGCGCCGAAAGTGTCGTAGGTGTCGCTCGGGGATGGCCGCGTAAGTCCGGGGTTCCTGGAGCGGAGGTGTGCTGCGTGTGGTGGGTGTCGGGGGTTCGGGCGTCGGGGGTTCGGGCGTCGGGGGT